>NZ_LS483429.1 GCF_900475885.1 Haemophilus aegyptius | reverse complement strand
AAAAGGATCCTTATTGTTTTTGTAATAGAGAAAAGTGCGGTAAAAATTGTCGGAGATTTTACAATAAATGCGTGGAAAGATCTTCTAAAAAATCCAAGTTTGACCTTTCACTTAAGCAGATTATAGAACAGAAAAAGATGCGCCAGTAAGGTATAGATATAGCATGTCTAGTCCATCTGGCGCATTTTAATTTAGAATTTCATTTCTAATGTTAAGGTATAGTTTCGTCCTGATGCCGCGTAGCGAGTATAGTTACCAATATTTTGATGTTGATTGACCGCACCTTGTGCTGTTTGACGCACCGCTTCCCAAGTGACATAGCGATAGTTGAATAAATTATATATCCCTAATCGAAGCATAATATTTTTATTCACCATGTAATAACCCGATACATCTAAGATATGCCATGCCCGAGTAAGTTTTCTTGTTGATTTTACATCCCTTGAATTGTTACCTAATGCACGTTTTCCTAGCAATTCATTTTGAGATTTTGCTTTTGATTGGGTAAAGGTAGCATTTACTCCCCAAGTATTACTTATATGATCATAGCCTAAACCAATGATATAACGGCTGGGCTGAATGGCATCAAATAAATAACTGCTTACGGAGGCTAAACCAGCATTGATTTTTTGATCTTTAACTTTTACTCGGTTATAAGCAAATGTTGCATACCAACCGTAGGGAATACGTTTCCATAAACCATTAAAATCTAATTGTGCAGTTATATTTATGCCAACTAATTTTGCATTTTGTGCATTATGATATCCATAATTGCCCTTTCCAGTAGTTCCATTTTTACTAAGTTCTTCAGCAAAGGCGATAAGATTTCGATAAGCATTACTAAAATGACTGATCTCAATATTACCAAAATCCCCTTTTAGAGCGAGACCAAACTCTTGGTTACGAGATGTTTCAGGCTTAAATTTACCTACATAAACCTCGTCATTCTTGCCACCATACCGCCAACCATACATTTCAGCAAAACTAGGATTTCTAAATCCAGTAGAAAGGCGATAAGAAAGATCAAGCCATTCCGTTGGTTTTATGACAATACCAGTATTCCAAGAGAAATTTTTAAATTTACCAACACTAATAGTTGATTCATTAGCTTTTGTACGAGATACGTCATACCGAATACCTAAACCTAAATCAACGTATTTCCCTAATGCCATATTATTGCGTGCTGCGAAATAATAATTTTTCCCTTTAATTAACCGCACTTTACAGTCACTGTAATTAGAGGACTTACCTTGATAATTACAATGATCTTGTCCTACAAAATCTACTTTTGGTGTTGGGTAGAAGTAAGGACTTAATTTTAAACCATTTCTTGTTTCACCAACTTTCGCAATACTATTTGCCGTAGCGGTAACACGTCGAGTTAAATAATCTTTATGCTGAAGCGCTGAAGTAAAGTCATCAAAACCAAGATTGAAGACAATTTGATGAGTAAGCCAATTTTGTTGAATTTTTTTCTCTAAATTCAATTGCAACATATTATGTTTTTCTTTATAAACATTTCTATCAGAACGATAGTATGAATAAGGTTTATCAAGTGTTGGGCGGCAATTCTTACTTGGATTAGGATAAAGACTGCAATGCGTATGTCGCATATAACTGTCAAGTATGATGTTTTGTTGATTAGCACTTAACACTGCTTTGTCAATGATTCCCACTTTGTTCTTATTTTCGTAAATATATTCAATACCTACACGCTGTTTTCTATGGTGTTCATCGAAATAAAGCCCACTTGCATATTTAACGCCTCGGCCATCCTCAATATGTTGATATGCACCATGATCTTGCTTTGGATAAAAAGGGCGATTTGCTAAATCCCCTTTTTCTGTTGGGCTTAAATAAGCGGGAAATGTCATATCACGGATATCAAATTTTTGTTGTGTGAATTCAAAAATACCACCAATATAATGTTGTTCAGAAAAATGATACCCTCCTCTTAAAAACCAAGACTGGCTTTCATATTTCATTGGATTAGGTTTGATACGGTTAGCCCCCGTATAATCTGAAACGCTTACGGTTTCGCTTTGGGAGGATAACTTCGCAGGTGGTTTGGCTGAAGGTATACACTTGTCATAACCATTTGGACACTCATCTTCCATCACAAAGTATGCAGATTGATCCTCTGTTGTGGCGATGAATCGATTATAACTTTGTACGCCTTTTAATGCATCTTTATGGACTTGGGTTTCAATTGAATTTCGTTGAGTGTAAATAGCAAGTCCTTCAAATCCACCTTGTTTTCCTGCTACAGCTAAAGAATGGGTAAAGCCTTTATTTTTGCTTGAATAAGCATTTTTAGTTTGAATTCCCCATGATTTGTCTCCTTCTAAGATATCGGCTGCTGATTTGCTTTGAAATGTTACAGAACCAGCTAGTGCTCCATTACCATACTCAGAAGAACTCCCCCCCTTGCTTATTTCGACGGCCTTTACATTTTCATATTCAATTTCATTAATTGCACCAGTGCCAGAATATCCTGAACGAGCAACTAAAGGGCTTTGCACTACATAAGATTGCGTTTGAGGTAAACCATCTACTAATAAAGCAACTCTATTTCGGTCCATACCACGAATAGAATATCCAGAACTTGCACCGCGGCCTTGTTCTACAACTGAAATCCCTGGATCATAGCGTGTTAGATCACGAATATTTAATACTTGTTCTCGGCTGATACTTTCACTAGTTTTGATAATTTTGCCAAGTCCAGTTACTTCATTATCTTTACGATCTCTTATTTTTTCTGCAGTGACTGAGATAGTTTCTAATTCTGAATCTTCTGTACTTTGAGTGTCCACTTCAGATGATATAGCTTCTTTTGTATCTTTTATACTTTGAGTTTCTGCTTTTACATAGCATGAAATTAAAAGACAAGAAATAATACTTAGGCGAAAATAGGGTTTTTTAGTCATTTTTAGTATTCCATTATTTGTTTTTTTCTACTTGTTGTTTGTTTCTACTTGTTTTTTAGCACCAAAGACAACTGCAGCTCTTGCATTTGGTGAATTGGGTGGTGAAGGTACGGCTGGGGAATTTTTAGCTGTAGAATTTCCGTTATAGGTGAAATAACCGCCTAATTCTGTAGCGTTCGGTCCATAAAATGCCCCATTTACTTCAGTTGTAATATTAATTGGGGTACTTTTAGTTTGACTATTGTTACCATCTATTACAAAATTTGTTGCGGTTGCTGTACCAGTGAAGTCATTCTTACCACTTTGAAGGTCTGCAGTAATTTTAAATACGGTATTTCCATTATCGTGTCGTTTTAATTCGCCTGTTAGCTTTTTATCGGCAAAATTTACATTAAACTCGGCGACAGCATTGTTATTTTGTTGTTTATTTCCTGTAGTGGAATAAGATGTTGTACCATCACCAATATAACCAAACCAACTACCATGATATTTCACGTTTCCCATTGTAGGAATTTCAGAACTGGGAGTACGGTGACCTAATAAGAATTGATAATAAGTCTTGATAGATGTTGTCGTTTGTTTGTCTTTTTCTTCTTTGTCTTTTTGTTTTTCTTTGCCATTTTCTCCATTTAATGGGTCTTCATAATACATACCAAATTTCACATAGCTTAGATTCTTGCAACATGCTTCTACTTTATATCTTTTATTTCCAATATCGTGATGTTTACTCGTTACGAAGTCATCAGTTTTTTCTTCAGGTAAAAGAGGAACAGGGTAATTATCAATTAAAAGGTAATCAGCTTCACCAAAACTTGATATATTTTCTGTCGTAAAGTTTTTTTCATCGGTTTTTACATCGGTTGTTGTATTGGTTGTTTTATTGGTTTTTGCATCGGTTTTTTTAGTAGAGAAAGTAATTAGCTTGCCATCAATTAAGGTTTCTTTGGATAACGCTTTGTTTTTTGTTTCTTCCGTTTCTTTGGCACTAAATACCCCAAAAACTCGGTTATCGCCAGCTAAAAATTTTCCCCCTAGTTCTTCAGCATTAGGCCCATAAAAACCACCTTCTAATGTTCCCTCGCTGGTAAAGGGATGTTCTTCAGAATCTTTTGGGGTTGTTGGCTTTACTTTACCTCTGAATCTATTACTATAAATATCGGCATCTATATCATAGAGTTTATGTTTTCTATTTTCATCTTTATTAAGCTCTGTTTTCCTTTTATTATAATAAAGTTCTCCAGTGAGCTTTTTCGTACCAAAATCTACACTAAATTCACTTGTTAAGCCCGCGTCACCGTTTTCTAAATCAATATCTTCTGGAGTAGCACTACGTCGAGAATAAGCTTGACCGCCAGAATTTCTCAACAATTCATAAGTCTTGCCATTTTTAGTTGCAGTGATGAAGTTCCAAGTTCCTTTGTATTCAGCTACACCGTTTACTGGCAAGTTTGTTGCAGTTTGATTACCATAATAAAACGCATATCCATAGTAACCTAAATAAAGCTTGTTATTTTTAGGATCGTTTAAATTCCACGATTGAATATAATAAAGCCCTGAATATACATATTTTTGTCCATGACGATTTTCGGTTGGATGTGTTGCGCTAGGCTCGTCTATTGAGCCAACTGGATTTGTATGGCGTTTATTTTCTTTTTCAACATCAGCTTTAATCGTAGAAAGTGAGGAAAAATATGATATATAGTCATTTTCATTTAAGAGACTAGGTTCTTCCTTACTACGAAGATTCTGAGCCACTAACTTCATCCCTCCCCCTAAAGAAGGAATGGACAACTTTTTCAAATTAGATTTTGTTCTTGAACTTGAAGTATCGTCTTGATAACGTGGTTTAGAAGAGGAGGGATTAGAGACGTCATCTACATCAAAAGACCCTCCTCCGCTACAAGCACTTAGTAAAAAGGAAAGTCCACCAGTGATAAGAGGTACAGATTTCATAGAATTAATACTTATACAAAATTGATAATAATTCGCATTATTGTTCTTTTTTTGTAATAATGTCAAGTTAGAGTTTTTTAAGTTCATGGATAAAATATGAAAAATGGCGTAAAACAAATTTCTCTCTTATCATTAATAGGCTTATCATTACCGAATGTAGCTTGGGCAGATGTTGCACGTCCTAAAAATGATACATTGACAAATACGATTCAAAGTGCGGAATTAAAAACCTCCTCTTTTTCTTCTATGCCTAAGAAAGAAATACCAAATAGGCATATTATTTCTCTTTCCAAAAGCCAATTAGCACAACATCCAAGACTTGTTTTGCGTGGGTTAATTCTTGCTTTATATCAAAATAACACTCAGGCAGTTCAACTGTTATTACCACTATATAAACAATTTCCTCAGCAAGATAATTTCTTACTCACTTGGGCAAAGGCTATTGAAGCGCGTGAACAAGGCGATTTAACTCAATCTATTGCTTATTATCGTGAATTATTCGCTCTAGACGCATCTTTACTACCTTTGCGTTATCAATTAGCTCAAGCCCTATTTTTTAACTATGAAAATGAATCTGCCAAAATTCAATTTGAAAAATTACGTACAGAGGTAGATGATGAAAAATTTTTAGGTGTTATTGATCAGTATCTTTTAACACTAAATCAGCGGAATCAATGGATATGGCAAGTAGGCTTAAATTTTTTAAATGATGATAATTTGAATAACGCTCCAAAAAGTGGCACAAAAATTGGTAATTGGACCGCTTGGGAAAAAGAAAGTGGGAAGGGGGTAGGGTATTCTTTATCAGTAGAAAAAAAATGGCCGTGGGCAGATCATTTTTTTAGTAAAACTATGTTTAATGGGAATGGAAAATATTATTGGGATAATAAAAAATACAATGAGGCTACTTTTCGTATAGGTGGTGGTTTAGGTTATCAAACTGCCTTAGTTGAAGTCTCGTTGTTTCCTTTTCAAGAAAAACGCTGGTATGCAGGCGGTAGCTCTGGAACGAATACAATGAAGCAATATGCGGATAAATTGGGTATTCGTTTAGAAAACGTAGATTGGCTAAGTAAAACTTGGCAAATTTCTACCGCACTTGAGTATGGAAAATCTCGTTATAAAACCCGAAAACATTTAGATGGTGATTATTATTTCATTTCATCAACACTATTTTATTTACCTAAAAGCACTCAATTTTGGTTTGTTGGCATGGATTTTCATCGAGAAAATACACAAGCATTAGATAATGCTTATCAACAAAAGACATTGAGATTTGGTTGGGGGCAGGATTGGTCTTATGGTATTTCATCACGTTTTACTTTTAGTTATGCCAACCGAGTGTATAGAGAGAAAGATTTGATTGGGATACAGCAAAAAAATCGTGAATACACAACCACAATTACTTTATGGCATCGAAATATACATTTTATGGGATTAACACCTAAATTATCGTGGGATTATCAAAAATCCACTAGTAATCATGCTTTTTATCGTTATGATAAAAATAGAATTTATCTCGAAATTGGAAAAATATTTTAAGGTTGTAAACTAACTGTTGAGTTATCTCTAACATTGTCAAAGTGCATACACTATATTTTTAATATTAGTTTGAAATTTTTTAAAAAATTTCCGTTTCTTATTTGACGAACGCGCATTTTATGACTAGAATTGCACCCTATTTTATTCACTCTTAATTGTATTTAGGTAAATTAAAATGAAACGTACATTTCAACCTTCTGTATTAAAACGTAGTCGTACTCACGGTTTCCGTGCTCGTATGGCAACTAAAAATGGTCGTCAAGTTTTAGCACGTCGCCGTGCTAAAGGTCGTAAAAGTTTATCTGCATAATCACAATTCTTAGTGGTTAAGCTGAACTTTTCAAGGGAGTTACGTTTATTAACTCCCATTCAATTCAAAAATGTTTTCGAACAGCCATTCAGAGCTAGTACTCCCGAAATTACAATCCTTGCTAGAAAAAATAATCTTGAACATCCGCGTTTAGGTTTGACCGTTGCTAAAAAACATTTAAAACGCGCCCACGAGCGTAATCGAATTAAACGCTTAGTACGAGAAAGTTTTCGTTTATCACAGCATCGTTTGCCTGCTTATGATTTTGTTTTTGTAGCTAAAAATGGTATTGGAAAACTCGACAATAGCACATTTGCACAAATACTCGAAAAATTATGGCAGAGACACATTCGCTTGGCACTAAAATCTTAATTAAGATTATTCGTCTTTATCAAATTATGATTAGTCCGTTTATTGGGGCTCGTTGTCGGTTTGTACCTACTTGTTCTTGCTATGGTATTGAAGCATTAAAAACACACGGATTATTAAAAGGTGGTTGGCTTACGCTGAAACGTGTATTAAAATGCCATCCTTTAAACGCAGGTGGATTCGATCCTGTTCCACCAAAAACCAATAATAATGATGAGAAAAAATAATGGATTCAAGACGTAGCCTATTAGTGCTTGCACTGATTTTTATTTCTTTCCTTGTTTATCAGCAATGGCAGTTGGATAAAAATCCACCTGTGCAAACTGAACAAACAACTTCAATAACTGCCACTTCTGACGTTCCGGCAAGTTCCCCTTCTAATTCACAAGCCATAGCAGATTCTCAAACTCGTGGTCGTATTATTACTCTTGAAAACGATGTGTTCCGTTTGAAAATTGATACATTGGGTGGCGATGTAATTAGCTCTGAATTATTAAAATATGATGCAGAATTGAATTCAAAAACACCGTTTGAATTATTAAAAGATACTAAAGAGCATATTTATATTGCGCAAAGTGGTTTAATTGGTAAAAACGGTATTGATACCCGTTCTGGTCGTGCGCAATATCAAATTGAAGGCGATAATTTTAAATTAGCAGAGGGGCAAGAATCTCTTTCTGTACCGCTTCTTTTTGAAAAAGATGGCGTAACTTATCAAAAAATCTTCGTATTAAAACGTGGTAGCTATGATTTAGGCGTAGATTACAAGATTGATAACCAAAGTGGTCAAGCTATTGAAGTTGAGCCTTATGGTCAATTGAAGCATTCTATTGTTGAAAACTCTGGTAATGTTGCAATGCCTACTTATACTGGCGGTGCATATTCTTCTTCAGAAACTAACTATAAAAAATATAGTTTTAGTGATATGCAAGATAATAATCTTTCTATTGATACTAAAGCTGGTTGGGTTGCGGTGTTACAACATTATTTCGTTTCTGCGTGGATCCCAAATCAAGATGTAAATAATCAACTTTATACAATTACAGATAGTAAAAATAATGTTGCATCAATTGGTTATCGTGGTCCTGTTGTCACTATTCCTGCTGGTAGCCAAGAGACGATTACAAGTTCATTGTGGATTGGCCCTAAACTTCAAAATCAAATGGCAACTGTCGCAAATAATTTAGATTTAACTGTTGATTATGGTTGGGCTTGGTTTATTGCTAAACCGTTATTCTGGTTATTAACCTTTATTCAAGGGATTGTGTCTAACTGGGGTTTAGCGATTATCTGTGTAACAATTGTAGTGAAAGCAATTTTGTATCCTCTTACAAAAGCACAATATACTTCAATGGCTAAAATGCGTATTTTGCAACCGAAAATGCAAGAAATGCGTGAACGTTTTGGAGATGATCGCCAACGTATGAGCCAAGAAATGATGAAACTTTATAAAGAAGAAAAAGTAAATCCACTTGGTGGTTGTTTGCCAATTCTTCTTCAAATGCCAATTTTCATTGCATTGTACTGGACGTTCTTAGAAGCCGTTGAATTACGCCACGCGCCGTTCTTTGGTTGGATTCAAGACTTATCAGCACAAGATCCTTATTACATTCTCCCTATTTTAATGGGTATCTCAATGTTCTTGTTGCAAAAAATGTCGCCAACACCGGTAACTGACCCAACACAACAAAAAGTAATGAATTTTATGCCATTAGTTTTTATGTTCTTTTTCTTGTGGTTCCCTGCTGGTTTAGTGTTGTATTGGTTAGTTTCCAACTTAATTACAATCGCCCAACAGCAATTAATTTATCGTGGATTAGAGAAAAAAGGGTTGCATTCTCGTAAGAAATAGTCACGAACAGGCAAAAAGAAAGGCACGGAATGTGCCTTTCTTTATTATTTGATCTTAATATATTCTGCATTTTGTAGAGATAGAGTTTTTTAGTAGAAACAGGGATAAGCGTTATCCCTCTAAATTAAAAGTGCGGCTAGATTTTAAAGAGTTTTTTATGAAAGAAACAATCGTTGCTCAAGCTACTGCACCAGGTCGTGGTGGCATTGGGATTTTAAGGGTCTCTGGGCCTTTAGCAACAAAAGTTGCTCAAGCTATATTAGGTAAATGCCCGAAGCCAAGAATGGCAGATTATCTTCCTTTTAAAGATGCTGATGGCACTATTTTAGATCAAGGGATTGCGCTTTATTTCAAATCGCCAAATTCATTTACTGGTGAAGATGTATTGGAATTGCAAGGTCACGGTGGGCAGGTTGTATTAGATTTATTACTCAAACGTATTTTACAAATTGATGGAATCCGTTTGGCGAGACCAGGCGAGTTTTCTGAACAAGCTTTTTTGAATGATAAATTGGATCTTGCTCAAGCGGAAGCGATTGCGGATTTAATTTATGCAACATCAGAACAAGCGGTACGCTCTGCATTAAAATCTTTGCAAGGTGAATTTTCTAAAAAAGTAAATGAATTAGTTGATTCTGTGATTTACTTACGCACCTATGTAGAAGCAAGCATTGACTTTCCTGATGAAGAAATTGATTTCTTGGCAGATGGAAAAATTGAAGCAAACTTACGTGGCATTATTAATCAGTTGGAAGATGTTCGCTCTGAAGCTAAACAAGGTTCTATTTTACGTGAAGGAATGAAAGTCGTGATTGCTGGTCGTCCGAATGCAGGCAAATCGAGCTTGCTTAATGCCCTTGCTGGTCGCGAAGCAGCTATCGTCACGGATATTGCAGGTACAACCCGTGATGTATTGCGTGAGCATATTCATATTGACGGTATGCCATTGCATATTATTGATACCGCAGGTCTTCGAGATGCAATCGATGAAGTAGAGCGTATTGGGATTTCTCGTGCTTGGACAGAGATTGAACAAGCCGATCGTATTATTTTAATGTTAGATAGTAGCGATCCTGAAAGTGCAGATTTAAGCAAAGTGCGGTCAGAATTTTTAGCAAAATTACCCTCAACCTTGCCAGTTACTATTGTTCGAAACAAAATTGATTTAAATGGTGAACAAGCAAGTGAAAGCGAACAGGGCGGTTATCAAATGATTAGTCTTTCCGCTCACACGCATGATGGCGTACAACTTTTACGTGAACATTTGAAACAAGCAATGGGTTTCCAAGCTGGCATGGAAGGGGGATTTTTAGCTCGCCGCCGTCATTTAGATGCGCTGGATAAAGCCGCAGAGCATTTACAAATCGGTTTGGTTCAACTTACAGAATTTCACGAAGGAGAACTTTTAGCGGAAGAATTACGCTTAGTTCAAAGCTATTTAAGTGAAATTACGGGTCAATTCACATCCGATGATTTACTTGGTAATATTTTTAGCTCTTTCTGCATTGGAAAATAGGAAGCGTAAAGTGCGGTCATTTTTTGGCAAAATTTAAATCAAAAGCGGCAATATTTGGTGGTGTTTTGTTGATAGGAATTGCTATTAGCTGGCTTTGTGAGGATGGCGTTTTCACTTTTTAAGATGCTAATTTTTTACGTTTAGATTATAATCGGGAAAATTTTATATTTATAACAAGGGTTATAGAATGTTAATTGAAAAAATGCACAATTTAACAAACTCAAAGATTTCTAAATTTATCTTAGGTTTGATTACTGTATCGTTTCTAGTTGGTGGAATGTCTGGCTATCTTTTTAGCTCAAATGATACTTATGCGGCAAAAGTGAACGGCGAAGTGATTTCTCAACAAGATTTTTTAAATCGCTATAATCAAGAATTTGAAATACGCGCACAACGTGAGGGAGAGGCGTTTGTGGCTCAGTCTGATTCTCCTGAATTTGTTACCGCACTTCGTCAAAATATCGTTAATCTAATGATTGATCAAGAATTACTTCGCCAATATGTTAAAGAATTAAAATTAGGCGTGAGTGATGAAATGATTAAACGTGCAATCGTGACCGATCCTAATTTTCAAGTAAAGGGTAAATTTGATAATGCTGTTTATCAACGAATATTACAACAAAATCATTTAACTTCAGATGGTTACGCTTCAATTTTGCGTGCTTCGTTACCTCTTGAACAAATACAAAATGGCGTTGCTAACAGTGAATTTATTGTTCCTGCTCAAGTAAAAAATAGCGCAGAAGTTTTCTTTCAAAAGCGTTTAGCTCGTTTAGCAACTTTATCTCTTGCAGATGAAATGGCAAAACAATCAGTCTCTGATGATGAAATCAAAACGTATTATGAAGCTAATCAAAAGTCTTTTGTTCAGCCAGAGCAGGTTAAAGTTCAGTATATTGATCTTTCTGCAGATAACATCAGTAGAAATCTTCAAGTTACAGATGTAGAAATTGCGCAATATTATCAAGATAATAAAGCACAATTTATGACGCAACATTTAGCACATATTCAATTTGCAAATGAACAAGATGCGAAAGTGGCTTACGAGGAATTACAGAAAGGGGCAAATTTCGCTGATGTCGCTAAAGCGAAATCTTTGGATAAAATTTCTGGTGAGAATGGCGGGGATTTAGGCTGGGTAAATGAGAATGAATTACCAAAAGCCTTTGAAGATGCCGCAGCTGCATTGCAGGTAGGGCAATATAGCCAACCAATCAATGTGGATGGCAATTACCATATTGTGTTAGTGCAAGAACGTAAAGCGCAAAGTTTGGAGAATGTGAAAGCTCAAATTGCAGATTTAGTTCGTAAATCTTTAATGGAGAGTCGTTATTTTTCTTTAGAAAAACAAGCGAGTGATAAGGCTTTTGAAGACAGTAAGTTTCTTAATACTGCAGCACAAGCAGCAGGTGTTAAGGTTCAAGAGAGCGATTATTTTTCTCGTCAAAATGTGCCAGCTGGATTAAATTTTCCTAATGTTATTTACACAATATTTGAATCAGATACTACGAATGTTGGTATGAATTCTGAACCAATTAATGTAGGCGATTATCACACAATTATTGTACGTGTGTTGGATCGCAAAGCAGAGGGCGTAAAAAGTTTAGAAGAGGCTAAAATAGATATTGAAACTTTCTTAAAACGTCAGAAAGCTGAGAATGCGCTTAATGAAAAAGCACAACAAGCAGTGAAAAAATTAAATGAAAACCCTGAATCAAAAGTAGATGGCATTAATTTCTCAAGTGAGCAGACTTTTACTTTAAGTGAAAATAAAGATCCTATTTTAACAAATGGCATATTTTCAATTGCTAAACCTGAATCAAGTAAAGCTCTTTATCAAGTGGTGCATAATTCAAATGGCGATGTCGTTGTTGTCGCTTTGAATAAGGTTGAACAAGGCAGTTTAAGTGAAAAAGAATTGTCGCAATTTGCTATGCAATTATTGCGTAGTCATCAATCTGAATTACAAGTTCAGTTAATACAAGGATTACGTGAGAGAGCGAAAATTGAGGTAAATGATTCTTTCATCAATCAAGATGATGAAGCACAACAATAGTAGGTTAAATTATAATTTGAGATAAATTCTGCTCAAAAGTGCGGTAAATTTCACCGCACTTTTTTACTTTTGTGCGAAAGGAAGTTAATGATGTTCGGGAAAAAAATAATTCATTCTAAAACAATATGGTTTTATTTTTTATTGTTTCTCTTTTCTATATTTACCAATATGGGATTAGGCAATGTATTAAGTGAGAATATTCCTGTTTCAGATTACGCAATTTTATTTGTTATCACTGCGATTTCTTTTTATTTCACCCCTTGGATTGGGCGAATATTAATCACTGTATTATTCCTCAGCGCGCTATTTTATTGCTCTGCTGGTTTTTTCTATGGTATTCCATCTTTGGGTATTATCGCTTCGATTTATGAAACGAATATTAATGAAACCTTGGAATACTACACAACCATTCCTTTTTGGATATTTTTATTTCAAGCTAGTTATCTCATCCTATTTGTTGCTTTAATCAAATTAAGCTTTCATGTTAAACAGCAAGCATTTAAATGGCTAAATACAGCTGTTATCGGCATATTATTAGTTTTTTCTTACAATCAATTTGCTGATTGGAACTATGCGTATAAATTCCGTTTTTATCCAGTTC
Source organism: Haemophilus aegyptius (assembly GCF_900475885.1). Lineage (GTDB taxonomy): Bacteria > Pseudomonadota > Gammaproteobacteria > Enterobacterales > Pasteurellaceae > Haemophilus > Haemophilus influenzae. The sequence continues at coordinate 1,980,132 of NZ_LS483429.1, read as the reverse complement.
TTTTCTACTCAGAATTTGATCGTATGAATGATCTGTATTTAGAACAACGAGATTTTCTAAATCAATCCGTTAATGCGCCTTCTCAATGGGATATTCAATCTTTTATGCCAAAATATAAAAATTATATTTTGATTATCGGTGAAAGCATGCGAAAAGATTATATGTCGTTATATGGCTTTCCACTGAAAACCACGCCATTTTTAGAGCGTGTGAAAGGCACAGTTTTTGAAAATTATTATTCTGCGGCACCGAATACGCAACCGTCTTTACAACGCACCTTATATCGAGCAGAAAAAGAGGAAACCGTTTATACGGATAATATTATTTCTTTAGCCAAAAAAGCGGGCGTGAAAACTTATTGGATTTCTAATCAAGGCAAAATTGGTGAATTTGATACGATGGCCTCTCGTATTGGTCAAAGTGCGGATGAAACGATTTTTATGAAGCCGTTAGGTTACAATTCTAAAAAAGTTTATGACGAGGAAATGTTGCCTGTATTAAATAAAGCTTTAAAAGAAAATATTAACAATCCAAAATTAATTGTGATTCATTTAATGGGCTCTCATCCTGCATTTTGTGAGCGTCTTCCGTACGAGGTTAAAAATTATTTTATTAATCAATCTATGTCTTGTTATTTAGAATCAATTAAATATACGGATCAATTTTTAGAAAAATTAAATTTACAATTGGTGGCTCAAAATGAACCCTATTCGGTAATTTACTTTTCTGATCACGGGCTTGCTCATTATGAGGATTCTGAAGGTTTATCATTGCATCCAAATAATCTTTATAAACAAGATTATGAAATTCCTTTCGTTATATTTTCCAGTGATAGTAAAAAGCTAGAAAAAATAAAAACGCCACAATCGGCATTTAATTTTGTTTATGGTTTTGCTGATTGGATGGGGATTAAGGAAAAACATTTACAAGGCGTAGATTTCTTCCATCCTGAAAAACAGGAAATTAAAGTATTTGATTGGAAAAATGTTGTGAATGTTAAAGAGTTGGCTGATGATCCAGCAAAATTACCAAAATATGTTCAGTAAATAAGATCCTGCTTTATCATTTATCGGCTTATGCTAGAATTAGCGCAATTTTTTTAAAAGGGAAATATTATGTCCAAAAAATCAGGGCTTTCATTTTTATGGTTAAGTGCGGTCGCTTTTGTGGTTGATTTACTCACAAAATACATTGTGGTACAAAAATTTGATTTATATGAAAGTGTTAATCTTTTGCCTGTTTTCAATCTTACCTATGTTCGCAATTATGGCGCGGCATTTAGTTTCTTAGCGGATCATAGTGGCTGGCAACAATATTTCTTTATTTTGTTGGCATTGGCTATTTCAGGTATGTTGGTTTATTTTTTAGCAAAAAATAATGCCGAACAAAAAATCCAAAATTCTGCTTATGCACTGATTATTGGTGGGGCGTTAGCTAATATGGCAGATCGCGCTTACAATGGTTTCGTTGTGGATTTCTTTGATTTTTACTGGGATATTTACCATTATCCAGTGTTTAATATTGCTGATATTGCTATTTGTATTGGCGCAGGGTTATTAGCATTAGATGCGTTTAAAAGCGAAAAGAAAAAAGTACAAGATAAACAAGTAGAAAAGTGCGGTCAAAAATGAAGATAATTTTAGCCAATCCACGAGGATTTTGTGCCGGTGTAGACCGTGCGATTAGTATCGTTGAACTTGCCTTAGAAATTCACGGCGCACCGATTTATGTTCGTCACGAAGTGGTGCATAACCGATTTGTTGTGAACGGATTGCGTGAGCGTGGTGCGATTTTTGTGGAAGAATTAAGTCAAGTGCCTGATGGTGCGATCGTGATTTTTTCTGCACACGGTGTGTCTCAAGCGGTTCGGCAAGAAGCAAAAGATCGTAATCTCAAAGTATTTGATGCAACCTGTCCTTTGGTGACTAAAGTGCATATGCAGGTTGCGCGTGCAAGTCGAAAGGGTACAAAAGCGATTTTGATTGGGCATAAAGGGCATCCTGAAGTTGAAGGCACAATGGGGCAGTATAGCAATGAAGATGGCGGTATTTTCCTAATTGAAAAAGTAGAAGATATTGCACGTTTGCCAATGCAAGAAAATGATAATTTAACCTTTATGACGCAAACGACGTTGTCGCTAGATGATACGGCTGAAACTATTGCTGCATTAAAGGAAAAATATCCCGCTATTCAAGGACCACATAAAAACGATATTTGTTATGCGACAACTAATCGTCAAGAAGCGGTGCGTGAATTAGCAAGATTATCAGATTTAGTGTTGGTTGTAGGTTCTAAAAATTCATCCAATTCAAATCGTTTAGCTGAACTGGCTTCTCGAATGGGGGTTAAATCACAGCTTCTTGATGATCCTGCCGATATTCAAGCTGATTGGTTTAATGATGTAAAAACCATTGGGATTACAGCTGGTGCTTCTGCGCCAGAGGAATTAGTTCAATCGATTATTTCTCGTTTAAAAAGGTTTGGTGCGAATTCCATAGAAGAACTGCAAGGTTTAGAAGAAAATATGTTCTTTGAGGTGCCAAAAGAGCTGAGAATAAAAGAAGTTAATTAATACTAAGGGCTTGTCGTAAATGATAAGCCCTTTGTTTTTTCATTCAAATTAAGAATTTTTGCGATCGAGATCGCAAAAGTGCGGTCAGTTTCTTGAGGGTTTTTGCAAGGCAGGAAAAAATAGGTGTGTTGATTGCTGATCAACGATTCATATTATAAGGAAACCTCTATGAAATTAATGAAAACATTATTCACTTCGGTTGTATTGTGTGGTGCGCTGGTTGTTTCTTCGTCTTTTGCTGAGGAAAAAGCGACAGAACAAACCGCTCAACCTGTTGTAGCAACTCAAGCTGAAGCTCAAATAGCACTAGCCGTAGTGAGCGATAAATTGAATATCAACACAGCAACTGCCAGTGAAATTCAAAAATCCCTAACTGGCATTGGTGCGAAAAAAGCGGAAGCTATTGTGCAATATCGTGAAAAACACGGTAATTTTACTAATGCAGAACAGCTTTTAGAAGTACAAGGAATTGGCAAAGCAACACTAGAGAAAAATCGTGATCGTATAATCTTTTAATTTTCTAACCTCCAATGAATGCCCTGTTTTACAGGGCTTTTTTACTCTTTATACACAGAATATATTAAAAACCCGTTGGCAAGTTGAGTAAATTTTAATACACTAGAAAGCCTAGTCGGGGTGCAATACGCTGAGATCATACCCGTGAACCTGAAACAGTTAATACTGACGTAGGAAACTAGGAATACAACCTTATCTCCTTTTCGTCATTATTGCTGCCTTTTAATCATAAATAAGGATGTAATAATGAAACTTCTTAAATTAACCTTAATTTCTACCGCACTTTTTTCCACTGCGGCATTAGCTCAAGCACAGCAAAGTGTAAACGTATATAGCTACGACTCTTTCACTTCTGAATGGGGGGCTGGGCCAAAAGTAAAACAAGATTTTGAAAAAGCCCATCCACAATGTGCGATTAATTTTACGCCTTTTGAAAGCGTTGGTGTGTTGCTCAACCGTGTTCGTTTGGAAGGGAAGAAAACCAAAGCAGATATTGTGCTAGGTTTAGATAACTTTTTTTTGGAACAAGCTGAAAAAACAGCTATTTTTGCGCCAAATAACGTGGATTTAACTCAGCTGGATTTACCAACAAAATGGGCGAATAAAACCTTCTTACCTTTTGATTTCGGTAATTATGCTTTTGTGTACGATAAAACTAAATTACAAAACCCGCCGAAAAGTTTGAAAGAATTAGTTGAACGTCAAGATCTTAGTGTGATTTATCAAGATCCTCGCACCAGCAGTGTGGGTCGTGGTTTATTGGTTTGGATGAATGCTGTTTACCCTGCTGATAAAATTCAATCCGCTTGGAAAGAGTTAGATAAGCATACAGTGACAGTGGGTAAAGGCTGGTCAGATACTTACGGTGCATTTTTGAAAGGCGAAGCGGATTTAGTATTAAGTTACAGCACATCGCCACTTTATCATCAACTTTTTGAGAAAAAAGATAATTATGCGGCGACAGATTTTGCGGAAGGTCATATTACTCAAGTAGAATTAGCGGCGCGAGTTGCAAACCATCCAAATCAATGTGCGGATGATTTCATGGCATTTTTAATTTCGCCTACAGCACAAAAACATATTGTGACCGCCAATATTATGTTGCCAGTTATTCAAGGCGAAATTGAACCGCACTTTGATGCGCTTAAAGTTCAACAAAAAACTCAAACGTCAATTAATCCAACAGTGAATGCTGAGCAGTTAAAAAATTGGATCAGCACTTGGCAAACTACATTAACAAAATAATTTGATGTTTTCGTTATTTCATCATCCACAACTTCGCCCTCGTCATTATGCGGGCGGGGTTGTTGTTATTAGTTTCATTATTCTTTTTTATGGTAGTGCCTTAAGTTCGATCTTTGCATTGGGCGATGAATTGCAATGGCGAGCTTGGTTTACTGATGATTATCTACAGCATTTGATTCTTTTCAGTTTTGGGCAAGCCTTACTGTCTACCGTTTTATCTATTTTCTTTGGTTTACTTCTCGCTAGGGCATTATTTTATAAGCCATTTTTGGGAAAAAAGTGGTTGTTAAAATTAATGTCGCTAACTTTTGTCTTACCTGCTTTAGTGGTAATTTTTGGTTTGATCGGCATTTATGGTTCAAGTGGTTGGTTAGCTTGGCTTGCTAACCTTTTTGGAATGTCGTGGCAGGGACATATTTACGGACTTTCGGGGATTTTAATTGCCCACCTTTTTTTCAATATCCCACTGGCAGCACAGCTTTTCTTACAAAGTTTGCAAAGTATCCCTTATCAGCAACGTCAGCTTGCAGCCCAGCTTAATTTGCAAGGTTGGCAATTTGTTAAATTGGTGGAGTGGCCGGTTTTTCGTCAGCAATGTTTGCCTACATTCAGCTTAATTTTTATGCTGTGCTTTACCAGTTTTACTGTTGTTCTTACATTAGGTGGTGGGCCTCAATATACAACATTAGAAACCGCAATTTACCAAGCGATTTTATTTGAATTTGATCTGCCGAAAGCGGCTCTTTTTGCTATGTTGCAATTTGTATTTTGCTTGATTTTATTTAGTTTGACATCGCGTTTTTCGCTTTCTAATCAAAATGGCTTGAGCAATAGTAATATTTGGTTTGAGAAACCTAAAAGTGCGGTCAAAATTTTCCATATTTTGGTTTTACTTGTTTTTGTCTTTTTCCTTTTTTCGCCAGTATTGAATATTCTTATTAGCGCATTGAGTTCATCAAATTTACTCACAGTTTGGCATAATTCCCAGCTCTGGCGTGCCTTAGGCTATTCACTTTCTATCGCGCCCTTGTCCGCATTACTTGCATTAACGATGGCAATTGCCTTATTGCTTTTATCACGCCGTTTAGAATGGTTGAATTATCAAAAAATCTCACAATTTATTATTAATGCTGGAATGGTAATTTTAGCCATCCCGATTTTAGTGCTTGCGATGGGGTTGTTTTTATTATTACAAGATCGTGATTTTTCCAATATTGATTTGTTTATCATCGTTGTATTTTGTAATGCCTTAAGTGCAATGCCTTTTGTTTTACGTATTTTAAGCTCACCTTTTCATAACAATATGCGTTATTACGAAAATCTGTGTAATAGTCTGGGAATTGTGGGTTGGCAACGTTTTTATCTGATTGAATGGAAAACCTTGCGCGCACCGCTGCGTTATGCTTTTGCTTTAGGTTTAGCGTTATCTCTCGGCGATTTTACGGCGATTGCGTTATTTGGCAATCAAGAATTTACTTCTCTACCGCATTTGTTATATCAGCAGCTAGGGAATTATCGTAATCAAGATGCAGCTGTAACCGCAGGGATTTTATTATTGCTTTGTGGCATATTGTTTGCCTTTATTCACACATATAGGGATGCCGATGATTTATCTAAATAATGTCATTTTGAATGATAAAACCTTACCGATGTGCTTTAATTTGAGCGTAAATGCTGGCGAACGTGTTGCAATTATTGGCGAAAGTGGCGCGGGGAAAAGTACTTTATTGAATTTAATTGCTGGGTTTGAATTTCCTGCTCAAGGAGAAATTTGGTTAAACGATAAAAATCATACGCGTAGTGCGCCTTACGAGCGTCCTGTTTCTATGCTATTTCAAGAAAATAACTTATTTCCCCATTTGACTGTACAACAAAATCTTGCCTTAGGAATAAAACCCTCTTTAAAATTAACCGCACTTGAGCAGGAAAAAATTGAACAGGCCGCTTGCTCCGTAGGATTGGGCGATTATTTAGAGCGTTTACCGAATTCTCTTTCGGGGGGGCAAAAACAACGAGTGGCATTGGCGCGTTGTTTGTTGCGAGATAAGCCAATTTTGTTATTAGATGAGCCTTTTTCTGCATTAGATCAGAAACTTCGGGTAGAAATGCTGGCTTTAATCGCTAAACTTTGTGACGAGAAAGATTTAACATTGCTACTTGTTACCCACCAACCATCGGAATTAATCGGTTCGATAGATCAAGTGTTAGTGGTGGAAAATGGTCAGATAAGTCAATTACAAAAAGGGGTGTAAAATTAGTTTCATTCATAACGTTGAATTGATTGTTTCTACCATATACACTAATTCATCAATTAAGAAAGTATAAAAAGCGTGGTGTTTTTAACCGCACTTTCAAAGGAAAAACATGTTAGCGGAAAAATTACAAATTAACTCTATTACACCTAATCCAAGTGTAGAATATTGGTCTGTTTGCAAAGTTGAGGCGTTATTTGAAACGCCATTTTTGGAATTAGTTTACCGAGCAACGCAAGTTCATCGTAAGCATTTTAATCCTCGCGCGATTCAGTTATCCACGTTAATGTCTATCAAAACGGGGGGATGCCCAGAAGATTGTAGTTATTGCCCTCAATCAGCCCGCTATCATACTGGCGTACAAAATCAGCAGTTATTAGATGTTGATGAGATCGTCGCTAAAGCAAAAATTGCGAAAGCGCGTGGTGCAGGGCGTTTCTGTATGGGGGCTGCTTGGCGAGGCCCTAAGCCAAAAGATATTGAGAAAGTCACAGAAATTATTAAAGCCGTGAAATCACTTGGTTTAGAAACTTGCGGTACCTTTGGTTTATTGCAAGACGGTATGGCGGAAGATTTAAAAGAAGCTGGATTAGATTATTACAATCATAATCTTGATACCGCACCAGAACATTATGCAGAAGTGATTGGTACTCGCCGTTTTGATGATCGTCTTAGCACCTTAGGAAAAGTGCGCAAAGCTGGATTAAAAGTGTGTTGTGGTGGCATTGTGGGGATGAATGAAACCCGTAAAGAACGGGCTGGATTAATCGCGAGCCTTGCAAATCTTGATCCGCAACCTGAGTCAGTGCCGATTAATCAACTCGTTAAGGTTGAAGGTACGCCGTTAGCCGATGCGGAAGAATTAGATTGGACGGAGTTTGTGCGAACGATTGCTGTTGCACGTATTACTATGCCAAAAAGTTATGTTCGCCTTTCTGCAGGTCGCAGTGGTATGACTGAAGAAATGCAAGCGATGTGTTTTATGGCGGGTGCAAATTCTATTTTCTATGGCGATAAATTACTTGTTACAGATAATCCAGAAGAAGATGGCGATCAGTTATTGATGGCAAAATTAGATTTAGAGCCAGAAACTGCAGAAAATAAAAAGTTGTAGTTTGCGTTAGATAGCTGAGAAATTAAGTATAAATCTATTCCTTTCTTTATTTCATATCTCACAATAATTTTCAATAGCCAATAAAAAAGCTCCTTGAATATCAAGGAGCTAGTTTAGTTTAATCTTAAAGAATTTCTTTCGCTTTTGCTACCACGTTTTCAACAGTGAAACCAAAGAGTTTAAATAATTGATCTGCTGGTGCGGATTCGCCAAAGCTATTCATACCGACAACACGGCCATTGAATCCAACGTATTTATACCAGAAGTCAGCAATACCCGCTTCAATCGCAACACGTTTGGTTACCGCTGCAGGTAATACACTTTCACGGTATGCTGCATCTTGTTTATCGAAACGGTTAGTACTTGGCATAGAGACGACACGTACTTTTTTACCTTCAGCACTTAATGCTTCGGCTGCTTGCACTGCTAATTCCACTTCAGAACCTGTCGCAATGAAGATTAACTCAGGTGTGCCATCACAGTCTTTTAACACATAAGCACCACGTTTAACCGCATCTAATTGTGCAGAAGTGCGGTTCATTTGAGCAAGATTTTGACGAGTGAAAATTAACGCACTTGGGCCATCTTGACGTTCAACCGCTTGTTGCCATGCGATGGCTGATTCAACTTGGTCACATGGACGCCATGTTTCAAGGTTTGGAATTAAGCGTAGTGAAGCCGTTTGTTCTACTGGTTGGTGTGTAGGCCCATCTTCGCCTAAACCGATGGAATCGTGGGTATAAACGAATAATGTGCGTTGTTTCATTAATGCTGCCATACGCACCGCATTGTGAGCATATTCATAGAACATTAAGAAGGTTGCGCCGTAAGGAATGAAACCGCCGTGTAAAGCAATACCGTTCATAATGGCAGACATACCAAATTCACGCACACCATAGTTAATGTAGTTACCACCTACGTTTTCGTGCGCACGAATTGGTTTAGAACCACTCCATAAGGTTAAGTTGGAGCTTGCTAAGTCTGCAGAACCTCCTAAAAATTCTGGCAATACGTGTGCATAAGCTTCAATGGCATTTTGTGATGCTTTACGGCTTGCAATACTCGCTGGATTTGCTTGTAATTTTTCGATGAACGCTTTAGATTCTGCCGCCCAGTTTGTTGGTAATTCGCCAGAAACACGACGTTTAAATTCTGCTGCTAATTCAGGATAGGCTTTTGCATAAGCGGCAAATTTTTCTTCCCAAGATTTTTCTGCTGCAGCACCTTTTTCTTTTGCCGACCATTCAGCATAGTATTCAGCTGGAATTTCAAATGGCGCATATTCCCAGCCTAGTGCTTTACGGGTTAATGCGATTTCTTCATCACCTAATGGTGCGCCATGGGAATCATGAGAACCTGATTTATTTGGTGAACCAAAGCCGATGATGGTTTTACAAATAATTAACGTTGGTTTTTCTTTTTCTGCTTGAGCAAGAACGGTAGCAGCACGAATTTGCTCTGCATCGTGACCATCTACATTACGGATTACTTGCCAGCCATAAGCTTCAAAACGCTCGGCGGTGTCATCACTGAACCAGCCATCAACATGACCATCAATGGAAATATTGTTGTCATCGTAGAATGCGATTAATTTACCCAGACCTAAGGTTCCTGCTAAAGAGCAAGCCTCGTGAGAAATCCCTTCCATTAAACAACCATCGCCTAAGAACACATAAGTGTGGTGATCGACAATTTCATGGCCTTCACGGTTAAATTGTCCAGCTAAGGTTTTCTCAGCAATTGCCATACCCACCGCATTAGTGATACCTTGACCTAACGGGCCAGTCGTGGTTTCAACACCAGGGGCATAACCATATTCTGGGTGACCTGGGGTTTTAGAATGTAATTGACGGAATTGTTTTAAATCTTCGATAGAAAGATCATAGCCAGTTAAATGTAAAAGACTATAAATCAACATAGAACCATGGCCGTTAGAAAGTACAAAACGATCTCGATCAGCCCATTTAGGATTGGTTGGATTGTGTTTTAAAAAGTCGCGCCATAACACTTCAGCAATATCCGCCATCCCCATTGGTGCACCAGGGTGACCAGATTTTGCTTTTTGTACAGAATCCATTGCTAAGACACGAATTGCATTGGCTAATTGTCTACGAGTTGCCATTTTGTTCTCCTGTGATAATTCGCTTTGAAAAAATAATCTTGCACATTCTACCTTATTTCTGAAGGAAATTTAGCAAAAATCCGCACTCAATTTAATAGTTTGTGACAATAATCAAAGTCTACGACGACATTGATGAAAACGCATACTACTAGATTTCATTGTCAAATTTACCGCACTTTTTTCTCTTTGAGTTTATGATAAGAACAGCGATAATGACTTAAAAAATACTTGTTTTACACCAAATAAGATAACGCCAAATATCGCTAGGCTTAGCGAAATAATCGTTGCAAGTATCATTGAGTAGTTTTTCTTTAATTATTTTCACTTTTTCAATTCACATCGGTTAAAATCTTTTTAGTCGCCACAACTTACAGGATTTTTATGCAAATTCAACGTTTCGAAAGTATTACACAAAAATACCCACAATTTCCTACCGCACTTTTGGCTAATGAGGAGCCTATACAGAATGGGGAACCTTTTATCTTATACGGCACAAAGTTGGACATAACTAAGCTAGAAAAATTTCAACAAAAGTGCGGTCAAAATTTTCAGATTTTTGATGTTTGGATGGTAGCGAAAAATATTATCGTCTTATTGAAAGGTCAATGGTTTTCTGATTTCATTAAATTTGCTCACGATGTTGAAGTGGATATTGCTAAATTAGATTTCAGCCCTAAATTGTCTCAAGCAGGGTTGTTGGTGATGGATATGGATTCTACCGCTATTCAAATTGAGTGTATTGATGAAATTGCGAAACTAGCGGGTGTTGGCGAACTTGTTTCTGCGATTACGGAAAGTGCAATGAGGGGGGAATTAGATTTCGAGCAAAGTTTGCGTTGTCGAGTGGGCACATTAAAAGGTGCGCCAGAAAGTATCTTACAGCAAGTTAGAGAGAATTTACCGTTAATGCCAGGATTAGTTGAAACGATCCAAACCTTACAAAAATATGGCTGGAAAACTGCAATTGCTTCAGGCGGATTTACTTATTTTGCGGATTATTTGAAAGCCTTATTAAAGCTTGATTTTGCGGCATCAAATCAATTTGATATTGAAGATGGAAAACTCACTGGCTTAGTTAAAGGCGATGTGGTTGATGCCCAATACAAAGCTAAAACATTACAACATTTGTTAGAGGAATACGGTATTAATTCACGACATTCTATTGCTATCGGCGATGGGGCAAATGACTTGGCAATGATGAATGTGGCAGGGCTAGGCGTTGCGTTCCACGCTAAACCTAAAGTGCAACAACAAGTGCAAATTGTGGTAAACTTCGCCGACTTAACCGCACTTTTATGCCTTTTAAGTGCCAATGATAGAATTTAATAAAACGGGAGAAGACTATGCCATCTTTTGATATTGTTTCTGAAATCACTTTACACGAAGTTCGTAATGCAGTGGAAAATGCCAACCGTGTGCTTAGCACGCGTTATGATTTTCGTGGTGTAGAAGCAGTAATTGAATTAAATGAAAAAAATGAAACAATTAAAATCACTACAGAATCTGATTTCCAACTTGAGCAATTAATTGAGATTTTAATTGGATCTTGTATTAAACGTGGTATTGAGCACAGTTCTTTAGATATTCCAGCAGAAAGCGAACACCACGGTAAACTTTACAGTAAAGAAATCAAACTTAAACAGGGTATTGAAACAGAGATGGCGAAGAAAATTACTAAATTAGTAAAAGATTCTAAAATCAAAGTTCAAACTCAAATTCAAGGTGAGCAAGTGCGTGTGACAGGTAAGTCACGCGATGACTTACAAGCAGTGATTCAACTTGTAAAAAGTGCTGAATTAGGTCAGCCATTCCAATTTAATAATTTTAGAGATTAGTTTTTCAAATAAGGGCGAAATGTTGCCATAGTTTTTTGATAAAACTTGACGAACACCGCTTTCAAGCGTAACATTCGCCCGATTTTTTAACGAGAAGGACACACACTTTGGACAGTCATAGTCGATACCGAATATCGCTCTAGACGCCCGCCTTTTATTATCGGCGTGCGTTCGCCGGTAAATTTACCGTTGTTTCGGCATCTCTTAACGAAAACTTTGCGATTTTTCACCGCACTTTCGTTTCTTCTTTAATTTGTTCACTGTTAGCTGTTCATAATCCTATAAGGAGTATGAAATGATCAACGCGTTTGCTATCAATGATTCCCGCTTGGTTCGTATTGACGAAGACCAAACTGATCTCAATACTGCCATTTGGCTTGATTTACTTGAGCCAACAGGCGAAGAACGTGAAATACTACAAGAAGGCTTAGGTCAGAGCCTAGCCTCTTTTCTTGAATTGGAAGATATCGAAGCTTCCGCCCGTTTCTTTGAAGATGAAGACGGTTTACACCTTCACTCATTTTTTTATTGCGAAGATGAAGACAATTATGCTGATTTAGCGAGCGTCGCTTTTACTATTCGTGATGGTCGTTTATTTACGTTGCGTGATCGCGAGCTACCCGCATTCCGTTTATATCGTATGCGTTCACGTAGCCAGCGTTTATTAGAATGTAATTCTTATGAAGTTTTGCTAGATTTATTTGAAACGAAAATTGAGCAATTAGCGGACGTGATTGAAAATATTTATGCAGATTTGGAAGAGTTAAGTCGCGTTATTTTAAACGGAAAACAAGATGAAGCCTTTGATGAAGCATTAAATACACTCACGGAACAAGAAGATACGAGCTCAAAAGTTCGTTTGTGCTTGATGGATACTCAACGTGCATTAGGTTTCTTGGTTCGCAAAACTCGCTTACCAACTAATCAGTTAGAACAAGCACGAGAAATCTTACGAGATATTGAATCTTTGCAACCGCATAATGAATCATTATTCCAAAAAGTAAACTTTTTAATGCAAGCTGCAATGGGTTACATCAATATTGAACAGAACAAAATTATGAAATTCTTCTCGGTTGTTTCTGTGATGTTCCTTCCTGCAACATTAGTCGCGTCTACTTATGGTATGAACTTTGATTTTATGCCTGAATTACATTTTAAATATGGCTATCCAATGGCAATTGGATTAATGATCGCAGCCGCACTGACACCATATATTTATTTTAGAAGAAAAGGATGGTTATGATGGAATTATCCCAAACCGCATTATTTATCGGATCAATTATTAATCTTTACGCACTTGTATTAATCTTACGAGCTTGGTTGCAGTTTGCTCGTGTGGATTATTACAGTCCTGTTTCAACATTTGCAGTCAAAATGACTGATCCAGTATTAAAACCTCTGCGTAAAGTTATGCCAACGGTAAAAAATATTGATACTTCCGCATTACTGCTTGTATTTATTATTGGTATGTTAAAAGGTATTATTTATTTTGGCTTATCAGTAAATGTACTCTTAGTATTGGGTGTGCTAACTGTATTGAAAAGCATTGGTTTAGCTATTTTCTATGTGCTTTTTATTGGGGCTGTTTTAAGTTGGTTTAATCGAGGTAATAATTCTATAAGTTATGCCTTTTATCAACTCTCCGAACCACTTTTAAAACCAATCCGTCGATTATTACCTACATTAGGAATGATTGATTTTTCTCCGATGGTCGTTGTGTTTATCTTATTGTTTTTAAACAATTTTATGCTTGATCTTCTAGGTGGGCTTTGGATTATCGCTGGTTAGATATTCATATTCCTTATTTGAATATTGCTTTATAAAAATATTGAAGATTTAGTTGGTAAGAATAGTATTTTCTATTCTTACCTTTTTATTTCGTTTTTAGAGGTTTTTGATTTTTATAATTCTTATAAAAGATATAAAATTCTTTTATAAAAATAAGGGGAAGTTTATTTACATTGACATTTAAATAGCAGAATTTATTGTCCTATTACCTAAAGTACCATCATCAATCGCTTCTTTTGGCGTCCCAATAACTTCGGCGATTTTCTCTCCATTTTTAAAAAACACAAATCCACCATTTTCCATTTTTGTCCAAGATTCATTTTTGGTTAAAGGAAATGTTGTGATGATATTGACCTTATCTCCTGCTTTTGCATAATAGCTAAAATCAATTACTCCATCATCATCAATACGGTGAGCTTTGCCAAAAGGTGCTTTTCGCATAACATAATGTAAGTTTGTTGAGCAATGTGCAATCATCCACTCGCCATTAGAAAGAATGAAATTAAACGTACCGTGTTGAGCAAGTTCTTTTGTTACTTTTTGAATTGCTTCAAAAATTTCCATTTCACTTGGTTTTTTGCGGAAAGTATTTTTAAGATATTCAGCCATATAACAGAAAGCAGCTTCAGAATCTGTAGAACCTATTGGCTGTAAAAAATGATCTGTCATATCTGGTAAGTTTTTTAAATTACCATTATGTGCAAAAACCCAGTTTTGTCCCCAAATTTCACGAATGAACGGATGGGTGTTTTCAATATTGACTTCGCCTTGTGTTGCTTTACGAATATGCGCAATAACATTAAGAGATTTAATATTATATTGTTTTATACAATCTGCGATGGGGGAAAGACTGGCTGCTTGATTATCACGAAAAATACGTACACCACGTCCTTCAAAAAACGCGATTCCAAAGCCATCTGAATGGCAATCTGTTAAACCTGCACGACGACGGAAACCTTCAAAAGAAAAAACAATATCCGTTGGCGTATTACAATTCATTCCGAGTAATTGACACATAACTTTAATTAGATATAACCTCACAATATTTGAGCGATTTAACACCATTATAGGGAGAATATCAAGAGAGATTTAATGAATTTTTATGTTGTATAGATATTAATGATAGAAATCTTATTTAATCTATTATTCTTTAAAAATCAAGATTTAACAGTCTCTTTCGGCTAATGTATTGTGGTACAAGCAAATAAACTCACAAGGAAAACAACAAGCAATGCCATCTTTAATTTATTCATAAATACAAAATTCCGAGAAATAAGAAAGCGCGTATGATAGCGAAAATTGGGGACTGTGCAAGGATTGGAATGAGACTAAAAAATGCAATAAAAACTGGAAATGTAATTCCAAACACACACAAAAAAATAAAATATGGAAATTAACTTCCAATTTTTGTACACTTTTTACAAATATGAAATTAACTTCCAATGAGTAAAACTATGATCTCTCGTGAAAATTATTTACAGCAACTGATTCAATTTAAAGATACTGATTTTATCAAAGTCATCTCGGGTGTTCGTCGTTCTGGTAAATCAGTGCTACTCATGCAATACCGTGATTACCTTCAACAACAAGGAATTTCCCCTGAAAATATTCTTTACCTCAATTTTGAATCTTTTGAATATCAATGGGTGAAAGACGCTCAAGACTTCCAACAGCTTATTCAAGAAAAAATGCCGTCTTCTCAAGAGAAAATCTATTTTCTGATTGATGAAATTCAGTTTGTGGAAGGTTGGCAAAAAATCGTCAATGCGCTTCGTGTGAGTTTTAACACCGATATAGTGATTACAGGTTCCAATGCTAACTTGCTTTCCGGTGAACTTGCGACACTGTTAAGTGGTCGATATGTAGAAATCAAAATTTATCCGCTTTCTTTTAAAGAATTTTTACGCTCCCAAAATGTGGATAGTCAGTCAAGATTGGTGGATAAACTCTATTCGGAATATGAAAAATACGGCGGTTTCCCCAGTGTTGTGATGGCTGATGAGCCTTTAAAAGAAACGATTTTATCGGGTATTTTTGATTCCATCGTGCTAAATGATATTGCCCACCGAGCTGGAGTGAAAGACACGCATATTCTTAAAAGCGTGATTCTCTTTCTGGCGGATAACGTAGGGCAGTTGGTGAATCCAAGCAAAATTAGCAACACGCTCACGTCCGAACGTGTTCCCACTTCAAATCACACCATAAGCAAATATCTTGATTTGTTAGAAAATGCCTTTCTTTTTTATAAAGCAAAACAATACGATATTCGCGGAAAAGGCTATTTAAAAACCAATGCGAAATATTTTATTGTGGATAACGGTTTAAGACGACACGCTATCGGCAAAAAAGGGGCGAATTATGCCAATCGCCTAGAAAATATCGTCTTTATTGAATTACTCAGACGTGGTTATACCGTTGATGTGGGAAAACTTGACAGCAAAGAAATTGATTTTATCGCCCGAAAAGCCGATGAAATTCTATATGTGCAAGTCGCCTTTGAAATCCCTGAAAATACCCACGAAACCGATAATCTTTTGTATATTCAAGATAATTATAAAAAGATCTTAATTACGGGGAAATATTACGAACAAACGGAGATTGATGGGATTGAAGTGATTTATGTGGTGGATTGGTTGTTGCAATAAATCCAAAAAAAGCTGGAAATTTTCACCGCACTTTTTTGTATTTTATGAATTATAGCTAATTTATAAATTATTCTAATTAACGACGTTGCTGTTATGGAAACTATATTTAATTTTCTCTTTTAAGTATGTGAAAAAATTAATTAATGTTTACGATGATATTAATTTAGATAGAAAAGGAGATCCGAACGTTAATTTTTCAGGCAATCTTTTCTATCCAGCCAAAGCCCGTTGCAAACTTTGCGTCCAAGCGGTTCTAAATGCGGCATCTTTGGCAAAAAGTTTGTATAGTTCCAATTCATCCCGATGGCGTTCGCTCATCACATCGCGCAAAATGGCTTGGAAAGCCAATTCACGGGTATGAATATCCGGGTTATTTTGATATTTTTGCTCAAAGTCTTTATGGTTGCGGATGCGCTCGGTAATATTGATAAATTTTACCCGTTGCTCATCCGGCGTTGCGCTCCAGCCTTGAAACCATCTTTCGTTAAATACACGAATAATTTCATCAATCGGATCTTTTTCTTTATCTTCGCCATGCGTACCGCGCGGATTGGGGTTTTGCGGGTCAAGCCCTGTTTCTTCATCATCTAATTTAATGCTGTAATTCAGTTTGGTACGCGCCAAGCCGTAAGAGCTTAAATCCACAGCATCTAAAATTTCATCAAATTCATCCATCGGGTCTTGTACTTTTAATTTCGGTACTAAGAATTTGAGGAACCAATAGAGTTTCTCCCAAGCGATATTTTCAAAATTGATGATGGAGGCCATTTGCCCGTAGATTTTTAAAAACTGTTTTGCCTTGATTTTAAAATCAACTTTTTCATTTCGATCCAAATCCAATTCATCATCAAAACGTCGGACAGCCACATCAATCATACTGCTTAATTGCTGTGCGTCTTTATTGGCAAAATAGCCTTCGGTAAAATCGTCGACCTCCGCTTGTTCGTACACGCCGGTTTCATCCAACCGGTCTTTCAAATCATGCAAGACATTGACATCGGTTGCCTGCGACAACGAAGTAGAAGTATAAAACGGCTCAAATGCCTGCTGAATATCTTCAACACTGTTAAAAAAGTCCAATACAAACAAATCTTCCGTGCGTTTACCCAACTTATTCGCACTGCGATTCAAACGAGATAAAGCCTGCACGCAAAGCACGCCGGAGAGTTTCTTATCCACATACATGGCACACAATTTCGGCTGATCGAAACCGGTCAGATATTTATTGGCGACCACCAGCAAACGATATTCATCTTGATCGAAATACTCTTTGGTTTCGCTTTCTGCAAAGCCGTTCATTTCCGCTTCGGTGTATTCAACACCGTTAACCACTTTACTGCCTGAAAACGCAATCGCAATTTTAAACGGATTACCCCGCCCGGTCAGCAAGTGTTTTAACGCCTGAAAATAGCGGATGGCGGTTTCAATATTTTGCGTTACCACCATTCCCTTGGCTTTACCTTTGAGCTTTTTACGGTTGAAAACTTGGTGAATAAAATGCTCCAGCATAATTTCCGCCTTGGTATCAATCGTTTGTTGCGAACGCTCCACATAAGCTTTCAGACGGCCTTGAGCCTTTTTACTATCAAACTCCGGATTATCTTCAATCGATTTAGTGATCTCATAAAAACTTTTATAAGTGGTGTAATTTGCAATCACATCCAAAATAAAGCATTCTTCAATCGCCTGCTTCATAGAATAAAGGTGGAACGGCTTAAATTTACCATCCGCCTGTTTCTCGCCGAATTTTTCCAAAGTGCTGTTTTTCGGGGTGGCGGTAAAAGCAAAATACGACGCATTACCGCGCATTTTGCGGGATTGCATGGCTTGTAAAATCAAATCTTGCACATCTTCGGCATCAAGGTCTTCCGTTTTGCCGAAGGCTCGGTTCATATTGTCGTGTGCCGAACCTGATTGTGAGCTGTGTGCCTCATCAATAATCACAGCAAATTGTTTGTCACCCAAATCAGCAATGCCATCGACAATAAACGGGAATTTTTGAATCGTGGTAATAATGATTTTTTTGCCCTGCTCAAGGGATTGGCGCAATTCTGCCGAACTCAACGCCGGCGCAACAATGTTTTTAACTTCTGAAAAATCTTTGATATTGTCGCGCAGCTGTTTATCCAGCAAACGACGGTCGGTTACGACAATCACCGAATCAAAAATCGGGCGGTCTGCCTCTCTACCGTTTGCCGCCTTTTCATTGCGCGGATATGCCTCAATCAACTGATACGCCAGCCAAGTAATGGAATTAGACTTGCCCGAACCGGCAGAATGTTGAATCAAATAACGTTTACCCACGCCATGTTCACTGACATCAGCAATCAAACGGCGGACCACATCTAATTGGTGATAGCGAGGGAAAAAGAGGGTACGTTTATCCAACGGATCTTTGGTTGAACCGTCTAAGCGCATAAAATGCTGAATAATGTTGGCAAGGCTTGCTTTGCCGAACACCTCTTGCCATAAATACGCCGTGCGGTGTCCATTGGGATTGGGCGGATTACCCTTACCGCAGTTGTTGCCCAAGTTAAACGGCAAGAAAAACGTAGCAGGCCCCGCCAATTTGGTGGTCATATAAGCTTCTTCCGTATCTAAGGCAAAATGCGCCAAACAACGCCCGAAATGGAACAACGTTTGGCTTAAATCACGGTTGCGGTATTGTTTTTGCGCATCAATGGCTGTCTGACCTGTCCAATGGTTTTTCAGCTCAAGGGCAATAATCGGCAAGCCATTGGCAAACAGCACCATATCCACCGTTTCATTGCTTGAGGCAGAATAAGGCACTTGACGCATACAGCTAAACAAATTCTGTTCAAAACGCTGCTTGACCTTTTCGCCACTGCTGGCAAGCGGAATGGGGTAGAGCAAATCAAAATGGGCACTATCAATGTCCAAGCCTTTTTTCAGCAGGTGCAACACGCCGTTTTTCTTTATTTGTCGGTCTAACCGTTCTAGAATTTTACGTTGCCAATCGTTGGGATTGAGCTGTTGAAAACGGGCAAGTTCCGTCTCTTGGCTGGTTTGCAGGAATTGCCAAAACAGGCGTGTGTCGATGGCAAACTGCGCATCAAAATCCTGTGAAAATGCCAGCTCAAAACCATGATGGCGCGGCAGGTATTCCGCCTTCGGCTCGCCCAGCTTGTTTTCCATATTTTCACGCCAAGTGCCGGTTAAGGCTTTTTCAATGGCAATTTCTAAATCTTTTTCCTTTGTTCCTGAAACCATTTTGTACTCTTTTGTGAAATTTTTAAAATTGATTCATTACGCCCAAGTTGTCGCGCCAATATTCAAAATCCATCGGATTTTTTGACCGCACTTTTCACACCCTACACCTGCAGCTTGCCGGTCACCACATCGTTAATCAACACGCTTTTATATTCTTTCAGCTTTTCAATATGTGCTGTTTTTAATGCGATTGCTTGATCAATTTTAGCGGTTTGTTGTTCGAGATAATCGGCAATTTCTTGTTGCTCTTGAAATGGAGGAAGAACAATTTTTTGATTCCGATATTTATCCATTGCTAAGCTAGGGATAGCACCAGGATTAGTAAATAAATCAAAATCTAAAGCACAATGTAAGTAATACCCAAATAAAACATCTGCTTTTTTTATCTCAATTCCTAAACAATTATTATCAATAATGGAGTCTATTGATAAAATTTTCCTGTGATTTTTTCTTAATGCCTCACCAATTTTAGCGGTAACAATGCTATTTTTAGGAACAATATTCCATTTTTTCTGTTTTATTACTTTATTTGTTACTGAATTATTCCACTTGAAAATATATTTATCCTGATTCTCTGAAAAATCACTTACTTTTAAAAAAGGAATATTTCCATTGTTACCTTGTAGATCAATGGGAAAACCATTTCCTGAATGTTCTTTAACTACTCTTTTCATTGAAACTACTTCCCAATGCTCCGGCACTTGCCCTATCCATTCCACGCCGGAATCTTTTAACGGCACATCAGGGTTTAAGCCTCGGGTTACGGCATTTTGAATCAGGATCTGCTTGTGCTCTTTCAACAGGGCAATCTGCTTTTCCGCCAAATCCACCGCCTGATCGATTTTAGCGGTTTTATCGTCTAGGAATTGCGCGATTTTTTGTTGTTCGGAGAGAGGTGGAATAACCAAAATACTGTCTGAAATATGCCCATAGTTAATCGTTTGTCTTACACCTGAACCTAATAATTTCATATATGCAACATCGTATCTATGTAATAAATACGAAAAGTATTTTTTATTAATTATTTGTTTTTCTTTTAAAACAATGTAACCAGCACTTACAACAACGTCTATTTCTGATAAAGCAATTCTCAAACTAATTAGGTCATAATTTAAGTTTAAAGGATTTATTAAAAACTCGCCTTTTAACACCTCTTGATATGAACGTTTTGTTGCCTCTGTTACTTTATCATCCGATTTTTCAATAACTTTACCAAAACTAATGGCTCCACAATTAAGAGACAGGCTTTGCTTATGTTTTTTTTCAACAAATAATTGTTTCAAGCGTTTTAACTCCCAATGGCTCGGTACCTCCCCTAGCCAATCCACACCTGAATCCTTGTAACTCTCGTATCGTCTCATTTGCAAAAAATCCTTAAAATCTGACCGCTCTTATTGATGCAATTTGTTGTCCGTTTAACTATAAAAAAACTTTCTTATTTCATGCTAAATCTTGCTTAAAAGATAAAAAAGTATTATTTTTCAACAAGTTAATTATTATTAATTTCCTTGCTTAGCAAGCGATAAACCTTGCTTAATCTTTTCTAAAAGCATATTTGGCATTGGGGTCACGCTGTTTTACACTTTGTCTTTCAATAATACCTTGCTGAATAAAGGCATTTAAATACGCTCGGATCGAATTCTGATTGATTTTTGTATAGTCAACTAATTCTGACAATATCGCCGTACCATTTGTAAATAGATAAAGCAAAATGGCTTTTTGGGTGTCGTTGTAGTTTGTCCATTCTTTTTCAATCTGCAGCATAGTGGCTGTAGATACCGTTTTTTCATGTGCGGTAACACGGTTGCGCAATGTTAGATAAACATTGTTGTGTTGTTCTCTATATTCAGGCTTTGCCAATAATGATTTTTCCATTGACTCATAAATACGGGAAACGCCTTCATTAAGCTGACGGACATACCCAAGATCCTCTAAAACTCGTGCTATACGTGGATTCCGAGCAAATCGTTCTGTTTTAATATTTTCAATGGTGACTTGAGCAGGAAGAGGGCCACTATTACTAATTTCAAGACGATCGTCGAAATGTTTAATATAAATTACATTACCTTGAACATTGTAAGAACGATGACAAAGCGCATTTACAACACCTTCTAACCAAGCTTCTTCAGGATATTCCGGTACTTTGATAAATTTTCCCTGATTGATATCAAGAAAGTAATAATCCCTTAAAGAGGCTCTTAAAAAATAGGTCAGCTCCTCAATTAGCTTTGGAATATTATTTTCAAAACGTTGGTCTTTTATCACATTATGCTCAGTACCGACTTTCGCTACTGTACCTTCATAACGAACATAGCGGACTGATGCTGAAGGAATGTAACGTTCCGGCATGGTAGAAAAGAGTAAAATGGCTGATTTTTTAAACTGATAACAACCTTCCTTTTTGGTTAATAAATTTCGCTTGTATAACAAATCTAAGATATTATCGGAGGTAAAATTAACTTTCTTTTTATATAGCTCTAATAATTCTTGATCTAAATCTTCTTCATTAAAATCAGGAACTATTTCATCTTCAAATAGACGGATATTTTTATCATATTCAAGATTTTTGATTTGTTCTCTGGTGAGAGGGCCTCGATTACTATCTGCTACACGTAAGAACACATTTTCATTGTCTTTGCGACAATAAATACGCTCTAAATCTTGCTCTACGTGGAATAAGAAAACTAATTTTCCATCAACCAGAATTTCTTCCAGTCCAATCCGACAAGGCGGTGCAATAAAATCGAAAACCAATTTCCGATAATCATCTAATTTATCGCCAAGGCTATTCAAGTCTTGGATTTCGCCATTATCTGCCACACCAAAAGCCAAAACTCCGCCATCAGCATTGAGCATTCCAACTAATTCTTCAGCTATTTTAGTTGGCTTGATGTCTTTTTCTCCTAGTCCTTTGCGCTCAAAATATTGGTTTTCCGGCTGCATCTCTAAATAATTTTTTGTGATAATGCCGTTAATTTTAGAAAGCGGTTCTGTCATTATTATTCCTTGCTTATTTCATGCCAAATCTTGCTTAAAAGGTAAAATTCATTATTTTTCAATGTGTTATATATTTTGAATTTCCTTACTTAAGACCTATTAAAACTTGCTTAATAGTTTGTTTTTTATTAAGCCTCTAGAATTTCACTAATCAAGCCGTCAGCCTGTTTTTCTAACGCCAAAATATCTTGGGCAACTTCTGCAAGGCTGCGTAATGGTTTGTGGCGGTAGAAGTATTTGTTGAAGCTGATTTCATAGCCGATTTTTACGCTTTCCATATTCAGCCATGCTTCGCTGATGTGCGCTTGCACTTCGGCTTTGAAATAGTCGTGGATATTTTGTTTGAGCGGTATGGATTCGCTGTCGCGCAAGTCGCTGCTGGTTTCATATAGGATATATTCGCCTGCTTTGCCAGTGGTGTAATAGCCAAAGTCTGCCAGCCCGTCGGCTTGGCATTGGTAGCGTTGGCAAAGGGCGTCCAATTCGTTTGGTTTGAGCTTGAGTGTTTTGGCAATCACTTTGGCTGAATTTTCGTCGTACCAACTTACGGCATTGAAAATGGCCTTTTTCTCTGTGGCAGAAAGGGGGATTTTTTCGGTTTTCAGACGGCATTCCACGGCTTGTTTGAATTGGTTGAAATCGTCAAATTGTTGTTCGCCGAAATGTTCGAGCAGTTTTGATGCCGTCTGAAAAAGTGCGGCGGCTTTTTCCCAGGTTTTGACATCCAGTAGCTTTGCCTTGTTTTTGTTGTTTAAGGCTATGCCCTGCGCTTCGCACCAAGCGGTAATTTCTTGCTCGGTTTGGGTTAAAAATCCGGCGTTGTAAACTTGTCCGCCATATTGCCGATAAAGATATTGCATCGGCTCAAACAAGGCTTTGTCAAAACGTAAAGACGCAATATTTTCGACGGTAAATTGGGCAGAACGACGATCCGGGCGTTCGATGGTGACTTTGTAATAGCCGAAATCTTGATTGTCAAAAATCTGCGAAGCCAAACCGACCGCTTCATTTTGGCTGTCGGTTTCGCGCGCTTTGGCAGTGAAATCAAGATAGTTTTGGGTAATTTCGGAGATATGTTCAGGTACAAATTCGCAGTTTTTATCGCCAAGGTTTTTACGCAATTTGCGGAATAAGAGGCTGGCATCAATCAGCTGAACTTTGCCTTTGCGTGCTTCGGGTTTGTTGTTGGACAGCAACCAAATATAAGTGGTAATGCCTGTGTTATAAAACAGATTATTAGGCAGCTGTACGATGGCTTCCAGCAAATCATTCTCAATGATATGGCGACGGATGTTGCTTTCTCCTGAACCTGCATCGCCGGTAAACAGGCTTGAGCCGTTATGCACAGAGGCAACACGGCTGCCGATTTTGTTGTTTTTCGGCGATTTCATTTTGTTGACCATTTCCATCAGGAAAAGCAGCTGACCATCGCTGGAGCGCGGGGTGGCATCAAGGGTTTCTACATTGCCCCAGTAATCTGGTAAGGTAACTTTAAAGCGACTGTCGATAACCTCATTGCCGTCTTTGATATAGGCTTGATCTTTGCTCCAGCTTTTGCCATATGGCGGGTTGGAAAGCATAAAGTCAAAGTGATTACCTTGGAAGCTATCTGTAGCAAGGGTTGAGCCGACTTTGATGTTTTCAGGGTTGTCGCCTTTAATCATCATGTCAGATTTACAAATGGCATAGGTTTCATCATTGGTTTCTTTACCAAACAAAAAGATGGAACGCTCGCCTTGTGATTCAGATAGCGGATATTTTTGCTCAATAAAGTTTTGCGACTCGGTCAGCATGCCACCGCTGCCGCAAGCTGGGTCGTAAATCGTAATAATGGCCGGAATTTGGTCTTTGAGCGGATCAAAGACTAAATGCGTCATCAGCTCGATCACTTCGCGTGGGGTAAAGTGTTCGCCAGCTTCTTCGTTATTTTCTTCGTTAAATTTACGAATCAGTTCTTCAAATACATAGCCCATGCCCAGATTGGTCAGCGCTGGTAATTTGTTGCCCTCAGTGTCTTGTTGTTCTTTAGGGGTAAGATTGATATAGGGCGATACAAATTTTTCCAACACACTCAGCAAAACATTTTTATGGGACATGTGGCGGATTTGTTCACGCAGCTTGAAGCAGTTGATGATTTCATGAACGTTGGTGCTGAAACCATCAAGATATTCTTCAAAATTGGCCAGCATATACTGCGGCGTATTGCTGGCGGTTTGATAGAGGGATTTTAATGTCCATTTTGAGGTGTTATAAAAAACATGACCGGTAATTTTTTTAAGGGGAAGGTCATCCAATTCGGTGAATGCCAATTCTTCTTTTTGAAAACGCATTTCTTCCAATACGGCATCTTTGCTTGGCTCAAGTAAAGTATCCAAACGACGAAGCACAAACATCGGTAAAATCACATCACGATATTTACCGCGCACATACACATCGCGCAGACAATCGTCTGCAATACTCCAAATAAAAGAAACCAGCTTGTTATGAACAGAATGATCCATATTTGTTCCCACTTAATATTATGAAATTTTTTGGGTATTGTTGCTTATTTTTAATGGGCATTCAATTTTTTCTTTTATTAAAGGAAGCTAATTGTTATTAGTTATGATTGTAGGATCTTATAGAGAAGAAAGCGTGCGGTAAAAAATTAAGTAAATTTTACCGCACTTTTGTATTTTACGCTGGATTATCTATATCTTTAAATTCTACGTCAAAGCCATATTCGTTCGCCAACCATTCGCCTAATGCCTTGATGCCATAGCGTTCTGTTGCGTGATGACCTGCAGAGAAGAAATGTAATCCTTGCTCACGGGCAGAATGAATCGTTTGTTCTGACACTTCCCCTGTAATAAATGCGTCGCAGCCTTGTTCTGCAGCAAGATCAATATAACCTTGTCCGCCACCGGTACAGATGCCAATTTTTCGGATTAAGTGCGGTCCGTTTTCAATGCAAATTAACGGTTTTCGATTTAACACTTTTTCTATTTTTTCTGCAAAGTCTTTACCTGTCATCGGTTCTTTGAATTCGCCCCAAACAGGAATACTCACAGAGCCTTTTTCTAATGGTTGTAAATTTTCAATGTCGAGCAGTTTGGCTAATTGTGCATTGTTACCTAATTCTGGGTGCACATCTAATGGCAAATGATAGCCATATAAATTAATGTCGTTCACTAAAAGGGCTTTAATTCGCTTGCCTTTCATTCCTCGAATACAAGGGTTTTCACTTTTCCAAAAATAGCCATGATGAACCAAGATCGCATCGGCATTTTGGCTGATTGCGTAATCAATTAAAGCCTGACTCGCCGTTACGCCAGTAATGATTTTTTTGATTTCTGTTTTACCTTCGACTTGTAAGCCGTTGGGCGCATAGTCATTGATTTTATCGGAAGAAAGTTTTTGATTAATGAGTTGTTCAAGTTCGAGATTATTCATAATGGATCGTTGATTGGAAAAAGTTGGGATATGGTACAAAATTCCCAAAAAAATGGCTAGTGCGAAAGGAGTGGGGGAATGCACTAGCCAAGTTTCATTACTATTAAATTACTATCTAGTATCTAAAACAGAATTCATTATATACATAAATTTATAGCGATCAAGAGGGATAAGAAATTTTTTATTTAAAGTGCGGTTTAAATTCCTTGTGTTTTTTACCGCACTTTTCCTCTTAAATTCCCCTTGAAATCTTTCTTTTTATTCTTATATCTGTGACGTTCAATTTTTATCTTTATGAAGGAAAAAATTATGTCACAAAATCAAGAAACTCGCGGATTCCAATCTGAAGTCAAACAACTACTCCAATTAATGATTCATTCTTTGTACTCTAACAAAGAAATTTTCTTACGTGAATTGATTTCTAATGCTTCTGATGCGGCAGATAAATTACGCTTTAAAGCACTTTCCAACCCTGCTTTATATGAAGGCGATGGCGACTTGCGTGTGCGTGTTAGCTTTGATGCGGATAAAGGCACTATTACAATTAGCGATAACGGCATTGGTATGACTCGCGAGCAAGTCATCGATCATTTGGGTACGATTGCAAAATCAGGAACAAAAGAATTTTTAACCGCACTTGGCCAAGACCAAGCAAAAAATAGCCAGCTTATTGGGCAGTTTGGTGTAGGTTTTTATTCAGCTTTTATTGTGGCAGATAAAGTGACTGTAAAAACTAGAGCGGCTGGCGAAGAGGCGGATAAAGCCGTACTTTGGGAATCTGCGGGCGAAGGCGAATATTCTGTGGCGGATATTGAGAAAAAATCCCGTGGTACAGATGTGATTTTACATTTACGTGAAGATGAAAAAGAATTTTTAAATGAATGGCGTTTGCGTGAAATTATCGGTAAATATTCTGACCATATTGGCTTGCCAGTGGAAATGCTGACGAAAGAATACGATGATGAAGGCAAAGAGTGCGGCGAAAAATGGGAAAAAATCAATAAATCTGATGCCCTTTGGACGCGTTCTAAAAATGATGTTTCCGATGAGGAATACAAAGCGTTTTACAAACACTTAAGCCATGATTTTGTTGATCCTGTGACTTGGGCGCATAACAAAGTGGAAGGAAATCAAGCATATACTAGTTTGCTTTATGTACCAGCTAAAGCACCTTGGGATTTATTTAATCGCGAACATAAACACGGCTTAAAACTTTATGTTCAACGTGTATTTATTATGGATGATGCTGAGCAATTTATGCCGAATTATCTACGTTTTATGCGTGGTTTAATCGATAGTAATGACTTGCCATTAAATGTATCTCGTGAAATTTTACAGGATAACAAAATTACGGCTGCACTACGCAAAGCATTAACTAAGCGTTCATTACAAATGCTAGAAAAATTAGCAAAAGATGATGCAGAAAAATATCTTCAATTCTGGAAAGAGTTTGGTTTAGTCTTAAAAGAAGGCCCTGCAGAAGATTTTGCTAACAAAGAAACTATCGCAAAGTTATTGCGTTTTGCTTCGACACATAATGATGGTAGTGAGCAAACTGTCTCTTTAGAAGATTACATCTTGCGTATGAAAGAGGGGCAAAAAGCTATCTATTACATTACAGCGGATAGTTATGTTGCAGCGAAAAATAGCCCGCACTTGGAATTATTCAATAAAAAAGGCATTGAGGTTTTATTGCTTTCCGATCGCATTGATGAATGGATGTTAAGCTATTTAACTGAATTCGATGGTAAACAATTACAAAGTATCACGAAAGCAGATTTAGATTTAGGCGATTTAGCCGATAAAGAATCTGAAACACAAAAACAACAAGATGAAGCCTTTGGTAGTTTTATTGAGCGTGTGAAAAACTTGCTTGGCGAACGTGTGAAAACGGTGCGTTTAACTCACAATTTAACGGATACACCAGCGGTGGTTTCTACGGATAACGATCAAATGACGACCCAAATGGCGAAATTGTTTGCAGCCGCAGGGCAACCTGTACCAGAAGTAAAATACACATTTGAACTGAATCCAGAACACCATTTAGTGAAAAAAGTGGCTGATATTGCAGATGAAACTGAATTTGCTGATTGGGTGGAATTATTACTTGAACAAGCTATGTTAGCAGAGCGCGGATCTTTGGAAAATCCAGCTGCGTTTATTAAACGTATCAATAAGTTGTTAGGTTAATTCATTTGAGATGAAGTAGCATAAGGGTTAAAATCCTCAGTCTGATTAGATTGAGGATTTTTCTTTTTTAGGTGAAATATGATTACAGTTTACGGCATTAAAAATTGCGATACAGTGAAGAAAGCGTTGAAATGGCTGGCGGATCACAATATCGAACATAAACTTCACGACTACCGTGTTGATGGGTTAGATTTGAATTTTTTAACCCAAGCGGAAACTCAATTTGGCTGGGATGTGTTAGTGAATAAACGCAGTACAACTTGGCGTAATTTGAATGAGCAAGTTAAAAATTCTCTTGATAAAACCACCGCACTTTCCGTGTTGGCTGAGAATCCAACTTTAATTAAACGCCCAATTATTTTACAAGATGGGAAGGCACTAATTGGATTTAATGAAAAGGAATATCAGGCTGCTTTTGCTTAAAGTGCGGTTATTTTCTTAGGAGTTTTTATGAGAGAAAAAGTGGTTTCGTTAGCACAAGATTTAATTCGTCTCCCATCTATTAGCCCGAATGACGAAGGCTGTCAGCAAATTATTGCCGAACGTTTAGAAAAGTTAGGTTTTCAAATTGAATGGATGCCTTTTAATGATACGCTGAATTTGTGGGCAAAACACGGAACGAGCGAGCCAGTTATTGCTTTTGCAGGTCATACGGATGTTGTGCCTACTGGCGATGAAAATCAATGGTCGTCTCCGCCGTTTTCTGCTGAGATTATTGATGGCATGCTTTATGGGCGTGGTGCGGCGGATATGAAAGGCTCCCTTGCAGCAATGATTGTGGCGGCAGAAGAATACGTAAAAGCAAATCCTAACCATAAAGGCACCATTGCATTATTGATTACCTCTGACGAAGAGGCAGCCGCAAAAGACGGCACCGTGCGTGTGGTTGAGACTTTAATGGCACGTGATGAAAAAATTACTTATTGTATGGTTGGCGAGCCATCGAGTGCTAAAAACTTAGGAGATGTTGTCAAAAATGGTCGCCGCGGCTCAATTACAGGAAATCTCTATATTCAAGGTATTCAAGGACACGTAGCCTATCCGCATTTAGCTGAAAACCCAATCCATAAAGCAGCGCCATTTTTGCAAGAATTAACGACTTACCAATGGGATAAAGGCAATGAATTTTTCCCGCCAACAAGCCTACAAATTGCTAACATTCACGCGGGTACGGGAAGTAATAATGTAATTCCTGCTGAGTTATATATTCAGTTCAATTTGCGTTATTGCACAGAAGTCACGGATGAAATCATCAAGCAAAAAGTGGCTGAAATGCTAGAAAAACATAATTTGAAATATCGTATTGAATGGAATTTATCAGGTAAACCCTTTTTAACAAAACCAGGTAAATTATTAGATTCGATAACCTCCGCTATTGAGGAAACCATAGGCATAACGCCAAAGGCTGAAACAGGTGGTGGCACGTCAGACGGTCGTTTTATTGCATTGATGGGCGCAGAAGTAGTGGAATTTGGCCCGTTAAATTCAACCATTCATAAAGTCAATGAATGTGTCAGTGTAGAAGACCTTGGCAAGTGCGGTGAAATTTATCACAAAATGTTAGTGAATTTATTGGATAGCTAAAATGAAATTAACCCCAGAAATGCTTACAGGAAAGTCCCGTGAGCATTTAGTCAATTTACCCGCAACTCATTCATCAAATCATTTTTTGCAAACGCAAGCTGTGCAAGCATTTCAAGCTTTGCAACAAAGTGCGGCAAAAAATGGCTTTAATTTACAGCCAGCGAGCAGTTTTCGTGATTTTGAACGCCAACAACTTATTTGGAACAGTAAATTTAAGGGCGAGAGAAAAGTACACGATGATGCAGGCAAGGCATTAGATTTGAATCAATTAGATGACTGGCAAAAATGTCAGGCGATTTTACGTTGGTCTGCATTACCAGCGGCTAGCCGTCATCATTGGGGAACGGAAGTGGATATTTTTGATCCTGATCTTTTGCCACAAGGGCAATCTTTACAATTAGAGCCTTGGGAATATGAAAAAGGCGGCTACTTCTTTGAATTGAGTGAATTTCTTGCCGAAAATTTACCGCACTTTGATTTTGCTTTGCCTTTTATGAATATGCAGTCCAATAAGAAAGTGGGGCGGGAGCCTTGGCATATCAGTTATTTGCCGTTAGCTGAATTGGCAAGCCAGCAATTTTCTCCAGAGATTTTGCAACAGGCGTGGAAAGGGGAAAATATTTTAGGGACAGACTGTTTAATATCACATCTTGAACAAATTTTTTCCGAATATATTGTTTAAAAATAAGCCTTATTGTGAAGATAAGGCTTTATTGTTAAGCGTAAAAAAGCCCTTTTCTATGTAAATAAACAGGCAAATTATCGCCAATAGATAAATCGGGAGAAATAACGTTCTCAATCCATATTGCGTAGCCATTAATTTCAATTTGAATGGAGGTAATTTTTCCTTTAAATTCAATTTGTTTTATTTGTCCATTAAAAAGTGCGGTTGGATTTTCTGATGTTTTAAACAGGCTAAATTGTTCTGGACGAAGCAAAATCCTACCTTGATTTTGTGAGATTGATTTATTTTTTATAGGAATATTGCCTAATTGGCATTGAGCGGTATTTTCATCGAGTAGATTTGCAGGCAAAACAATACTTTCCCCCATAAATTTTGCTGTTTCAAGATGATTAGGCGACCAATAAAGGGTGCGAGGCGTATCGATTTGTAAAATTTTACCTTGCTGAATAATGGCGATTTTATCAGCGTAGCGTAAGGATTCATCACGGTCGTGAGTAACGAAAATTGCGGAAGCACCGCTTTGGCGAAGTGCTTGGAGCATCTCTTGGCGAATTTGTTGGCGAAGATGCTCGTCTAAGGCACTGAAAGGCTCGTCTAATAAAATCAGTTCTGGATTAGGGGCTAAAGCACGTGCCAATGCTACGCGTTGTTGTTGTCCGCCTGAAAGTTGATGTGGAAAGCGATCCGCCAGTTCAAAAATACCCGTTAGTTGCATTATTTGTTCAATCCGCATTTTTTCTTCGCTATTTTTTCCTTTGCCGTTGCCTAATCCGTAAGCAATGTTGCGATAGACATTTAAGTGAGGAAAAAGTATGCCCTCTTGCACCACATAACCGAGATGACGTTGTTGCGTTGGAAGATTAAAATTCTCGCCAAAAATTAACCGCTCTTTTAGCCAAATTTCGCCATTAGAGGGTTGTTCAAAACCTGCAATGGCACGTAATAATGTAGTTTTGCCACAGCCTGAAGATCCAAGTAGAAAGAGGATTTCTCCGCGTTGTAAGCTGAATGAAATATCGTGCAGAACTTGTTGTTCATTAAAAAATTTATTGAGATTTTTAACGGTTAATAACGGATTATTTATCATTTTATTTAAACGCATATTTTTTCAATAAAAATACAGGAATACCCGAAAAAAGAACGAGCATTAACGCATAAGGGGTGGCGGCAGCATATTGTGCATCGCTGGTATGTTCCCACACAGAAATGGATAAGGTTTTAATATCATTTGGTGTGAGCAAAAGCGTCGCGGTAAGCTCTTTCATTAAATTCAAAAAAACCAAAGCAAATGCGGCGGCCACACCTGGTAATATGGCTGGTAGCGTCAAGGTGCGAAAAATATAGAAAGGGCTTCGCCCAAGACTTTGTCCGACTTTTTCAATTTGATCGGAAAGTTGCTCTAAAGACGCTCTTAATGTAGTTTGTGCCATTGGCAAATAGAGCATAAAGTAGGCAATGATAATCACAAAAAAGGTTTGATATAGGTCGTTAGCGTAATGGATGGAAAAATAGACTAATGATAAGGCAATGACTAAGCCTGGCACAGCGTGTAATAGATATGGCAAGCGGTCGATCCAAATCGTTAAATAACTACGGTAACGAACAGCTGCCCAAACTAATGGCAAGGCGCACATTACGGTAAGCAATGCGCCTAAGCCTGAAATGATAAATGAATTGCTGAATGCCGATAAAAATTCTGAAAAATCACCCGCACTTTCGAGTGAAGTTCCCACAATAAGCCAGTAAATTAACATAATCACAGGCACGCCAATGCTTAAAATGAATATGCTAGAGAAAAATCCGAAGGTTAAACATTGTTTTCCAAAGGAAAGTGTTTTTACGAGATAAGGACGCGTAACACCTTTTCCACTGTGGTAAAGGGTTTGTTTTCCACGAAAGAAAATTTCCCCAAAAACAATAAGTATACAAATCGCCATTAAAACGGCGGATAATAATGCAGCAGTGCTGTTGTTAAAAGACATTTCATATTCTTGGAAAATGGCTGTGGTAAAGGTTTGATAATTTAAAATTGACACTGCACCAAATTCGACCAACATATGTAAAGCAATCAGTAAGATACTACTACCAATGGCGGGTTTAAGTTGCGGGAAAATAGCATACCAAAAGGTATACACAGGGCTTTTACCAAGCGAAAGGCTTACTTCTTCAAGAGAACGATCAAGTCTTTTTAGTATGGCGGAAACGGGCAAATAAGCCAAAGGAAATGAACTTAATGTCATAATACCAATTGTTCCCCAAAAACCCTCAACGCGGAATGTGAGGCTGATCCAAGTAAAACAACTTACAAAGGCGGGAATACAAAGGGGTAACGTCATCGCCACTTCAAAAAAAGCTTTACCGAAAAAGCGATAACGTTCAAGTAAAAAAGCACAAAACGTGCCAAGTGAAATAGCTCCGATAGTTACACAAACCATTAAAAGCATTGTATTGCTTAATAATTCAGCCATTCGAGGGCGAAACAATAGCTCAACACTTCGCGTTAATCCCACTTCTGTCGCACGCAAAATGACATACAGAAACGGCAAACATAACGGAAGCCCGATTAAGATGATAAGTAAAGTGAGCCAGAATGGCGGTCTGCGAGGCAAAGTTAAATCCTTTTAGGAATGTGAACCTTTCAGTTCACGCACGCAAGCGGTTAATTTTGTTAGAGAATTGTAAACGCGTGCGTGAATTTTTTCAAATACACGCACGCAATATTTGGATTATTTCAATCCAGCTTCTTCAATTAATTTGATCGCATGTTCTTTATCTTGAGCTGTTGTTGCGGACACCACTGGTGCTTCTAATTTTTCATAAGGTTCAAGATTAAATGGCGAAACCACATCAGCACGTAACGGATATTCTGCACGCGCTGCCACTAATGCTTCTTGACCTTTTTTACTCGCTAAGAAATCAACGAATTTTTGTGCTTCAGCTTGATTTTTAGAGGCTTTCAATACTGCTGCACCTGAATAGCTAACTAACGCACCTGGATCTTGGTGGCGAACAAAATAAAGACGGCTTTTTAGGTTTTCCACGCCTTTTTCTTTTGCTAGGTTATACCAATAATAGTTATTGATTAACGCAGCAGGTACTTCGCCATTTTCAACCGCTTGTAATGCCACACTATTTTTAGCGTAAAGTTTTCCGTTCTCTTTTAAACCTTTTAACCAATTAAGCGCAACTTTGTCCCCTTTCATTTTGCTTAACGCAACAACTTGCTCTAAGAACGCGCCAGAAGTTGAGACATAACCGATTTTGCCTTTCCATTTTGGTGTTGCATAATCAAGCACTGATTTTTCCATATCTTTTTCAGATAATTTAGTGTGATCGTAAACCACTACGCGAGAACGGCCACTTAATGCAACCCAGTCTTTTTTCGGTGCAAGTGGTACGCCTTTTTGTGCGGTTTGTTTAATGGTTTGTTCTGAAATTGGTGCTAAAAGTCCTGCTTCAGAAAGAGCGGCAAAAGTCGCTGTTTGTTCAGTATAGAAAACATCGGCTGGTGTTTTATCGCCTTCTTCTTTTAATTGACCTGCAAGTTGCTCACTTTTCCCGCTATTTAGCGTAACTTTAATGCCTGTTTCCTGTTCAAAGGCTTTTGCCACAGCCGTAGCGGCTTCTTTGTGCTGACCATTATAAACGGTAATATCAGCAAAACTATTAGCAGAAAAAGCAAGTGCTGCCACAAGGGTAGCAAGTTTGAAATGTTTAAATTGCATTGAAAAGCTCCTTATGTTGAGTGCAAATTATTCAGTTAAGCCTGAATTGTGGCTATTCTATGCCTAATTTTATTTAAATGCAAATAATTCTCAATTTAAATTGATATTTAGATGAAAAACAAAACGGTACATTAAACGAACCATACACAGATTATAGGTTTACAGGCTGGATATAGCCTAATCTTGTTAATACATCACAAAGCGCATTAAACAACTCAGTGCAATCATAAGTTTCATCAATCAACTTATCATTGTTATTCATATCTTGATATTCATTTTGAATTAAATAGCCTTGTAATGCTGATTTCAACTCAGCTTTAGTTGTCGGTTTTTCCATTTGAGACATTATATAAAGATGCAGTTTATTCAAATCTTCTACGCTGCCGTTATACATATCTCCAGTACCAATATACTGATTTGCACCTTCTACCAATGTTTTTACATATTGAGTAAAGCGTTTCGGTATGTAAGTTTTGTTATCTTCAAAGGAATAAATTGGATAGGGTGTAAGATAAACATAGACATAACCTAAAATAACTAAAGATAGCACCGCAGAATACAGTTCATTTTCAGTAATATTGGCAAATTCTTTATTTTCCTCAATATGCTGTGTTAAAGATTGAATAGTAAATGAACCAACTTGATAAATAAAATATTCAAGCAAACGAACGAGTGCTTGATTGTTAAATTGATGACTAAGATTATTTGTATAATTGGTATTTATAAAGGTAAATTTATCTAACAAATGCTTTTCAACATTTTCTGTACGATTGATACTTTCTTGTAAATGCTGATGACATAACAAACTTCGTCTAAATGCCACATCGTAAAGATAATCAAGGCATTGTTCACGGACGACATAATCTGTCTCAGATAATTGATCGATCATTTCTCTCAAATGGTAAGGCATCCAAGAAATATAGGAAAGTTGGAAACTGGTATCGCCAATATAAGCTAATTGATGTTGATTGACACTATCCACAAATTGATGAAGATAAATTGGATGATTGTGGTATGCAAGATATTCGTGTGCAATATAATGATCACTATCTGTTTGAATACTATCAAAATTATCCACTCGGCTATGATTTTTTATTTTTTCAGAGTCAATTGATTTAATCGCATCAGAAAATAATTGAACCACCGCTTTACCACGACGAGTTTGTTCTGCAAGCGGCAAATCTTGCGTATATTTGTTAGCATAAAGCATAATATCCCGTGCAACTTCACGACTTTTCCAACCGGGATAGGTATTATAAGAAATATAAGCAATACCGTTCGGGGTTAAATTCTCACGACAAATTTCAAGAATTTTATCTTTCACATTATCAGGCACCCAAGAATAAATACCATGCACGAGAATATAGTCAAACATGCCAAATTCAGGCGTAATATCGAGAATATTTTTTGTTTCTAAACGAACATTTGTTAAGCCCATTGATTGAATAATTTCATTACCTTGGGTAATTTGACTATCCGCTAAATCCACGCCAATAAATTCAGTATCTGGATAATAAACCGCTTGAGAGATTAAGTTTCCACCAAAAGAAGAACCTAATTCTAATACTTTAGCCCCTTTGAGTGCTGGCGGCTTTAATCCCCAAAACGTCGCATTCCCTTCTAAAAGCACAATACTCGTATAGGAAAAGGGTTTAGAATAGTATCCTAGTTCATCGTAAGGGTTATGCTGATTTGATTGATTGATTGATTGATTGATTGATTGATTGATTGATTGATTGATTGATTGATTGATTTGCCATTATTTGTCCTGTTAATGTAGAAATTGTCAATATCTTTGAAACACAACATTGTAAAGTGAATTGACACAAAAACAAAGTGAGATAATGTTTGTTGAGTTGTGATGGGGAGCGTGGTTTTGTTTATTGAGGGGATAGGTTTAAAGTATAGATAATAGAGATGACTATTTTATATTAATTTTAGAAGGATAACTCAAATATGAAATGAATGATCAATTAACCTAAAAGTGCGGTAAATTTTTTCCACGTTTTTTATTTAATTTCCAAAAATGTGAAATAACTTACATTTTTGACATTATTTTCTGTTAGAATGACGGGTCTCAATTATTTTCTTGACAAAGGAGCAAAACAATGAAAATCATTAAGCAAGCAAGCAAGCAAGCAAGCAAGCAAGCAAGCAAGCAAGCAAGCAAGCAAGCAAGCAAGCAAGCAAGCAAGCAAGCAAGCAAGTAAAATAGTCTAACCCGCCTTTCTTTAATTACTCTACTTATTTTCCACTTCTTTTTATCCTGTTCAGTCTTTTCTGCCGATCCAAAATGGACATCGGAATATGGAATTGCCTCCAGTAATGTTATTTGGGGTATTGCCTTGGGTTATGAAAGCGAAGCCGCCACTTACAATTCCGTTGCTTTGGGCGCAAGTTCGCTTGCCAACCGCCCCAACACCGTTTCCGTAGGAGATGGCGATTATAATCTTTACCGCCAAATTATCAATGTCGCCGACGGCGTATATGATTTTGATGCTGTCAATGTCCGCCAGTTGAACCGCTTAAGCAAACGTGTAAACCACGTCGGCGCAAGTGCGGCAGCATTCGCTTCGTTAAAGGCGCAATTGGGCGAAAACGGCAAATTCGCCTTTTCTTTGGGTTTTGGAAGCTATAAAAATGCCCAAGCGATGGCAATGGGTGCAGTGTTTAAGCCAGCTGAAAACGTATTGCTTA
This sequence comes from Haemophilus aegyptius, assembly GCF_900475885.1. Lineage (GTDB taxonomy): Bacteria > Pseudomonadota > Gammaproteobacteria > Enterobacterales > Pasteurellaceae > Haemophilus > Haemophilus influenzae. The sequence continues at coordinate 1,943,502 of NZ_LS483429.1, read as the reverse complement.
ATGTAGCGGGTAGTTTTTCAGGCTCAGAAAAAATCGTTGGTGCAGGTGTTTCTTGGAAATTTGGTAACAAATCAAAACCTGCAGTTTCAACACAAAGTGCGGTCAATTCTGCGGAAGTTTTGCAATTGCGACAAGAAGTAGTGATGATGCGCTCTCAACAAGCAGAAACCGACAAAAAACTGTATAAACAAGCTGAAATGGAAAGCGAATTGAAACAGTTACGTCGTGAATTACTTGAATTTAAAAAAGCATTGAAGAAATAATAGGAAAAGGCGGAACAATTATTCCGCCTTATTTATTTGATCTGCCATTTTAATAGTTATCATTTTTATCTATAATATAAAAACCAAGTTAATTACTAGGAGATAAAAATGGCAAAAGATGAAGTAGGGCATAATTTTCTTGCACGTTTGGGTAAAACGCGTTTGCGTCCAGGCGGTAAAAAAAGCGACAGATTGGTTAATTGCCAATGGCGATTTTAGCCAAGATAAAAAAGTGTTAGAGGTTGCCTGTAATATGGGGACGACTGCAATTGGATTGGCGAAACAATTTGGTTGTCATATTGAAGGTGTTGATTTAGATGAAAATGCGTTAGCAAAAGCACAAGCAAATATTGAAGCAAATGGCTTGCAAGAAAAAATTCATGTACAGCGTGCGAATGCGATGAAGTTGCCTTTCGAGGATGAAAGTTTTGATATTGTCATCAATGAAGCGATGCTCACAATGTTACCCGTGGAAGCAAAGAAAAAAGCTATTGCAGAATATTTTCGAGTGTTAAAATCCAATGGTTTATTGCTTACTCACGATGTTATGCTGGTGGGGAATGATCATCAAACTATTCTAGAAAATATGCGCAAAGCGATTAACGTGACTGTCACGCCATTAACGAAAGATGGATGGAAAGGCATATTCCAAGAAAGTGGCTTTAGATATGTTGATACTTTCTCTGGTGAGATGACATTACTTTCCCCAAAAGGAATGATTTATGATGAAGGAATTTTCGGTACGTTAAAAATCATCCGTAATGCGATGAAAGCGGAAAATCGTGAGCAATTTAAAAGAATGTTCAAAACCTTTAATGATCCTGAACATAAATTACATTTTATTGCTGTATGTAGCCAAAAATAATATAAAAATGAACCGCACTTTGATTTGCACCTTAATGAGTAAGCTTATTTGTTTAGTTTTGGGGTGCAGATCATTTATATTAATTTATTTATACGATAGTTAAATTAATATTTAATTCTCTAATGCCATTCTGTGCAGATTCAACAAGATTTTTGTCGCAAATTATGTGATCAAAATTTGTTAGTGGACAAATATGGAATGTCGCCACTTTCCCATATTTTGATGAATCTGATACTAAAATTCGTTTTATTTTTTCTAGTTCACTTGCTGTATTTGGTGGTGATTTACCAGAAATTATTCAGGATTCTACTGCTGTAACGCCACAATCGACTTATGGTGCACAAAAAGCAATGAGTGAATTACTTATTAATGACTATACAAGAAAAGGTTTTGTTGATGGTCTCTGTGTTCGCCTGCCCACAATTTGTATCCGTCCAGGAAAACCAAATAAAGCGGCTTCTTCCTTTGTAAGTAGCATTATTCGAGAACCTTTACATGGTGAAACTTCAATCTGCCCAGTTGCTGAAAAAATGGCGTTCAGCTTTATCAAATTTCTAGGTAAGAAAAAGGAAGAATGGGCATTAGCCATTACGGGCTATGTCGTGAGTATTCCTATTGTCTTACCGATTTTACTTATTTTCATCAAAGCTATTCTTGATTTGGGGAAATGATGGTTCTGTAATAGATCTCATTTTTCCACTAGGGATTTTGGCATTAATTATGGGATATGTTCAAGTTCAGAATAAAACATTATAGCGATAAAAACGCAGTGCGGGAGAATAGTCTCCCGTCTTTTCTTGCAGATAAAACAATATTTGACTAACTTTCTTTTTCTCAATATTTTATCTTCATTTATCTTCTTTATTACAAATATGCAACTTGACAAATACACTGCCAAAAAAATTGTTAAACGTGCAATGAAGATCATTCATCACTCTGTAAATGTAATGGATCACGACGGTGTGATCATTGCGTCGGGAAATTCAACGCGTTTGAATCAACGGCACACAGGAGCGGTGTTGGCGTTGCGGGAAAATCGTGTGGTAGAGATTGATCAAGCGTTGGCACAAAAATGGAATTTTGAAGCGCAACCAGGGATTAATTTACCGATTCATTATTTAGGCAAAAATATTGGAGTGGTGGGGATTTCTGGTGAGCCAACTCAGGTGAAACAATATGCCGAACTAGTGAAAATGACGGCAGAACTTATTGTGGAACAACAGGCTTTACTCGAACAAGAAAGCTGGCATCGTCGTTACAAAGAAGAATTTATTTTGCAATTATTACATTGCAATTTGAATTGGAAAGAGATGGAACAGCAGGCGAAATTTTTTTCTTTTGATTTAAATAAATCTCGTGTGGTTGTATTGATTAAGTTACTTAATCCAGCCCTGGATAATTTACAGCATCTGATCAATTATTTGGAACAGTCTGAATTTGCACAGGATGTGGCAATTTTGTCCCTTGATCAGGTTGTGGTCTTAAAGACTTGGCAAAACTCCACCGTACTTTCTGCTCAAATGAAAACGCTTTTACCTGCAGATTATTCAAAACAAGATTATAAAATTGCTGTAGGTGCCTGTCTAAATCTACCTCTTTTTGAGCAGCTTCCCTTGTCTTTTCAAAGTGCGCAAAGCACGCTTTCTTATGGATTAAAACATCATCCACGCAAAGGTATTTATGTGTTTGATGAGCATCGATTGCCTGTGTTACTTGCTGGATTATCCCATTCTTGGCAAGGGAACGAATTGATAAAACCACTTTCTCCCCTTTTCTCAGAAGAAAATTCGATACTTTATAAAACCCTTCAACAATATTTTTTATCAAATTGTGATCTTTATCTCACTGCGGAAAAATTATTTGTTCACCCGAATACTTTGCGTTATCGATTGAACAAAATAGAGCAAATAACTGGCTTATTTTTCAATAAGATAGATGATAAATTAACGCTCTATCTCGGAACGTTGTTAGAACATTGAGGTTGTATAACTTTACAAAGTTTGATGATTTTTAACCGCACTTTTTGTTTGCTCTAATAAAGCATTTTCCCTATAAAACAGAAATAATCTCCTTGGTTTTAATTTTTATAGGAGAGAAAAAATGACAACAGTCTCAGCAATAGGTGCGTTGGTGGCGTTAATCGTTGCTATCTTCCTCATTTTGAAAAAAGTCTCACCAGCTTATGGTATGTTGGTGGGAGCTTTGGTTGGAGGCTTAATTGGTGGTGCGGATTTATCGCAAACAGTGAGCCTAATGATCGGTGGCGCACAGGGTATTACTACTGCGGTTATGCGTATCTTAGCTGCTGGTGTGTTGGCAGGCGTGCTGATTGAATCGGGTGCAGCAAATTCCATCGCGGAAACCATTACTAATAAATTGGGTGAAACTCGAGCTTTACTCGCCTTGGCACTAGCGACGATGATTTTAACTGCGGTGGGTGTGTTCGTGGATGTGGCAGTGATTACTGTTTCACCAATTGCTTTAGCGTTATCGCGTCGCAGCGATTTATCGAAAGCTGCAATTTTGCTCGCCATGATTGGCGGTGGTAAAGCTGGTAATATTATGTCGCCAAACCCAAATGCCATTGCGGCAGCAGATACTTTTCATTTGCCACTCACTTCCGTGATGATGGCTGGTATAATTCCCGCGCTATTTGGTTTGATTCTCACCTACTTCTTAGCAAAACGCTTAATCAACAAAGGTTCTAAAGTGACTGACAAAGAGGTAATCGTGCTTGAAACGCAAAATTTACCTTCATTTCTGACCGCACTTGTCGCACCTTTAGTGGCAATTTTGCTATTGGCACTTCGTCCATTGTTTGATATTAAAGTTGATCCATTAATTGCATTGCCGTTAGGTGGTTTGATTGGTGCGCTTTGTATGGGCAAACTTCGCAATATAAATAGTTATGCTATCAATGGATTGAGTAAAATGACACCCGTGGCAATTATGTTACTTGGTACAGGCGCGCTTGCTGGCATCATTGCTAATTCTGGTTTAAAAGAAGTATTGATTCAAGGTTTGGAACATTCAGGTTTGCCATCATACATTCTTGCACCAATTTCAGGGGTGTTGATGTCTTTAGCGACAGCTTCTACCACGGCAGGTACTGCGGTGGCATCCAATGTGTTCAGTAGTACCTTGTTAGAACTTGGAGTTAGCAGTCTTGCTGGTGCAGCAATGATTCATGCAGGGGCGACCGTATTTGATCATATGCCACATGGTTCTTTCTTCCATGCCACAGGCGGTAGTGTGAATATGGATATCAAAGAACGTTTAAAACTTATTCCTTATGAAAGTGCGGTCGGTTTGATGATGACCATCGTTTCTACCTTAATTTTTGGCGTATTTAAATTCTAGGAGTTGTTATGAAATTTGTGATTGCACCTGATTCTTTTAAAGAAAGTTTGACCGCACTTGAAGTCGCTACCGCCATTGAAACAGGCTTCAAACGTGTATTCCCCGATGCGGACTATGTAAAATTGCCAATGGCAGATGGGGGCGAAGGTACAGTTCAATCCCTTGTGGATGCCACGCAAGGCAAGCTCATTGAATGTGAAGTCACCGCACCTTTGGGTGACAAAGTGAAAAGTTTCTTCGGTTTATCGGGAGATGGAAAAACCGCGATTATCGAAATGGCAGCAGCTTCTGGTTTACATCTTGTTCCGCCTGAAAAACGCAATCCCTTGCTTACCACCAGTTACGGCACAGGGGAGTTGATTAAACTGGCATTAGATTTAGGCGTAGAGAGTTTCATTCTTGGCATTGGCGGTAGCGCAACCAACGATGGTGGTGTAGGAATGTTGCAAGCACTAGGGATGCAATGTTTAGATTCGCAAGATAAGCCTATCGGTTTTGGTGGAGCAGAGCTAGCAAATATTGTGAAGATTGACGTTCAACAATTAGATCCACGTTTGCAACAAGTTCACATTGAAGTAGCGTGCGATGTGAATAATCCGCTCTGTGGTGAATGTGGTGCATCTGCCATTTTTGGACCACAAAAAGGCGCAACGCCTGAAATGGTGAAACAACTTGATGCTGCACTTTCGCATTTTGTTGAAATTGCCGAACGCGATTGCGGTAAACAAATTCGTGATCAGGCTGGCGCAGGTGCTGCTGGGGGTATGGGTGGTGGCTTGCTATTATTACCAAGCGTACAACTGAAAGCAGGCATACAAATTGTGTTAGACCGGTTACATTTAATTGACTATGTAAAAGATGCTGATGTAGTGATTACGGGTGAAGGGCGAATAGATGCACAAAGTATTATGGGTAAAACGCCAATTGGTGTGGCACGTACGGCAAAACAGTTCAATAAGCCAGTGATCGCCATCGCAGGGTGTTTGCGTGAAGATTATGATGTGGTGTTTGATCACGGTATTGATGTGGTGTTCCCTATTATTCACCAACTTGGCGATTTATCGGATATTCTCAAACAAGGCGAACAAAATTTAATTTCTACCGCTCAAAATGTGGCGAGAGTACTGGCATTTAAATTTCATTAAGAAATAAGGCTTGTTTTAAATTCGAGCCTTATTCCATGATTATTTATTTTGTGATGTTGAATAATTTCTCGCACCAAAAATCGCAGTGCCAATGCGTACCATTGTAGAACCGCATTTTATTGCGCTCGGCATATCATCCGTCATTCCCATAGAAAGTGTATCAATTTGTTGATTGGGTAAGGCTTGTTTAAGTTGTTCAAATAGGTCTGACATTTTTCTGAACATGGCTTCTTGTTCAGCGATTTTATCGGTTGGTGCGGGTATTGCCATTAAGCCACGTAGGCATAAGTGCGGTAAATTTTCGATGTGTTTTGCTAGTGTTAGCATTTCCTCAGGTTGAATACCTGATTTACTTTCTTCATCGCTGATATTAATCTGAATTAATACATTCAATGGAGCCTTGTTGGTCGGTCGTTGTTCATTTAAACGATCTGCAATTTTTGCTCTATCAAGCGTTTGCATCCAATCAAAATGTTCTGCAACGAGACGGGTTTTATTCGATTGTAATGGGCCGATAAAATGCCATTCAAGGTTAACTTCTTGCGATTCAAAATATTGGATCTTTTCTACCCCCTCTTGCACATAATTTTCCCCAAAAGCCGTTTGTCCCGCTTGATAAGCCGAAAGAATAGCAGAAATAGGTTTGGTCTTAGATACGGCAAGTAATTTTACGGTATTTTGATTGCGATTTTCTTCTTTACAAGCCGTTTCAATTTTTTGCTGAATTAGGTTGAGATTATGCTGGATATTCATAGGTTTTCCTTTATAAAAAAGTGCGGTTAGTTTACACGAAATTTATTGACTAAGAAAATTTCTGAAAAATTTGTCACTTTCTGTTTGACAAGCTAGGGAAATTTCGGTATTTCTTTACGCATTCATTTTTCAAGATAAAACACAATGAAAAATAACCGCACTTTATCCGTAATCATTAGCACGATTACCGCCATTATGATGACCATTATTATGATTAATGGTGCGGGTTAGTGCAGCAAAAACAAGATACAGAAAACCCGCGATTCAACTGAATAGCGGGTTTTTTTATAAATTTAAAAACACAATATCTAGGAGAACCAATTATGCGCGTACTTAAATTTGGCGGCACTTCGCTTGCAAATCCGGAACGTTTTTCCCAAGCGGCGAAATTGATCGAGCAAGCTCATTTAGAAGAGCAGGCTGCAGGTGTTTTATCAGCACCAGCCAAAATAACCAACCATCTCGTCGCCCTTTCTGAAAAAGCTGTATTAAATCAATCAACCGATACGCATTTCAACGAAGCAATCGAAATTTTCTATAACATCATCAACGGCTTACATACGGAAAATAATCAATTCGACTTAAATGGCACCAAGGCACTTATTGATGCTGAATTTGCTCAAATCAAAGGATTATTAGAAGAAATCCGTCAGGCAGGAAAAGTAGAAGATGCAGTTAAAGCGACCATTGATTGCCGTGGGGAAAAACTTTCTATCGCAATGATGAAAGCTTGGTTTGAAGCGCGTGGTTATAGCGTACATATTGTGGATCCTGTCAAACAATTATTGGCAAAAGGCGGTTATCTTGAATCTTCTGTTGAAATTGAAGAATCAACAAAACGTGTTGATGCAGCAAATATCGCAAAAGATAAAGTGGTGCTGATGGCAGGTTTTACTGCAGGTAATGAAAAAGGCGAGTTGGTATTGCTCGGTCGTAATGGCTCAGACTATTCTGCAGCCTGTTTAGCGGCTTGTTTAGGCGCAAGTGTATGCGAAATTTGGACCGATGTGGACGGCGTTTATACTTGCGATCCACGTTTAGTGCCTGATGCACGTTTATTGCCAACTCTTTCTTATCGTGAAGCGATGGAACTCTCTTATTTCGGTGCGAAAGTGATTCATCCTCGTACGATTGGGCCATTGTTGCCACAAAATATTCCTTGTGTCATTAAAAATACAGGAAATCCTTCTGCGCCAGGTTCGATTATTGATGGCAATGTGAAATCAGAAAGTTTGCAAGTTAAAGGTATCACTAACTTAGACAATTTGGCGATGTTTAATGTGTCAGGCCCTGGTATGCAGGGTATGGTAGGCATGGCATCTCGCGTATTTTCAGCCATGTCAGGCGCAGGCATTTCAGTTATTTTAATTACTCAGTCTTCGTCTGAATATAGTATTAGTTTCTGTGTGCCTGTGAAATCTGCAGAAGTAGCGAAAACCGTACTAGAAACGGAGTTTGCTAATGAATTAAATGAACATCAATTAGAATCAATTGAAGTGATTAAAGACTTATCCATTATTTCTGTTGTGGGCGATGGAATGAAGCAAGCGAAAGGCATTGCTGCTCGTTTCTTCTCGGCATTAGCGCAGGCAAACATTAGCATTGTGGCGATTGCACAAGGATCTAGCGAACGTTCAATTTCTGCGGTTGTGCCGCAAAATAAAGCCATTGAAGCGGTGAAAGCTACCCATCAGGCACTTTTCAATAATAAAAAAGTCGTAGATATGTTTTTAGTGGGCGTTGGTGGAGTAGGCGGAGAATTAATAGAGCAGGTAAAGCGTCAAAAGGAGTATCTAGCAAAGAAGAATGTTGAAATTCGAGTTTGTGCTATTGCGAATTCCAACCGTATGTTGCTTGATGAAAATGGATTAAATTTAGAGGATTGGAAAAACGATTTAGAAAATGCGACTCAGCCATCAGATTTTGATGTATTGCTTTCTTTCATTAAATTACATCATGTGGTGAATCCAGTATTTGTAGATTGTACTTCAGCCGAATCTGTAGCAGGGCTTTATGCTCGTGCGTTAAAAGAAGGTTTCCATGTGGTTACGCCAAACAAAAAAGCGAATACACGAGAATTAGTTTATTACAATGAGTTACGCCAAAATGCCCAAGCAAGCCAGCATAAATTTTTATATGAAACCAATGTAGGTGCGGGCTTGCCAGTTATTGAAAATCTCCAAAACTTACTTGCAGCAGGTGATGAGCTTGAATATTTTGAAGGGATTTTATCTGGCTCGCTTTCCTTTATTTTTGGTAAGTTGGAAGAAGGACTTTCTCTTTCAGAAGTAACCGCACTTGCGCGTGAAAAAGGCTTTACTGAGCCAGATCCTCGAGATGATCTTTCTGGACAAGATGTAGCACGCAAATTATTAATTCTTGCTCGTGAATCGGGAATTGAACTTGAACTTTCAGATGTTGAAGTTGAAGGTGTATTGCCAAAAGGCTTCTCCGATGGAAAATCTGCAGATGAGTTTATGGCAATGTTGCCACAGCTTGACGAGGAGTTTAAAACTCGCGTTGCCACAGCTAAAGCAGAAGGCAAAGTATTGCGTTATGTTGGAAAAATTAGTGAAGGAAAATGCAAAGTATCCATCGTTGCGGTAGATCTGAATAATCCACTTTATAAAGTGAAAGATGGTGAAAATGCCTTGGCATTTTATACTCGTTATTATCAACCGATTCCACTTTTATTACGTGGTTATGGCGCAGGTAATGCAGTTACTGCGGCAGGTATCTTTGCAGATATTTTAAGAACATTACAACATTAATAAGGATTTCCAATGTTAAGAATTTACGCTCCTGCATCTAGCGCGAATATTAGCGTAGGTTTCGATACTTTAGGTGCTGCGATCTCTCCTATTGATGGTTCTTTGTTAGGCGATGTGGTTCAAATAGAATCTATTTCAACTGGTTTTGAGTTAGAAAGTGCGGGCTATTTTGTTCGTAAATTACCGAAAGAACCACAAAAAAATATTGTTTACCAAGCTTATGTGCTATTTAGCGAGCAATTAAAATTACGCGGAGCAAATGTTAAACCTTTACGTTTAACGCTCGAAAAAAATATGCCTATTGGCTCTGGTTTAGGCTCTAGTGCTTGTTCTATTGTTGCTGCATTAGTGGCATTAAATCAGTTTCATAATGAACCTTTTTCGAAAATGGAATTGCTTGAAATGATGGGAGAATTGGAAGGTCGTATTTCTGGTTCAATCCATTATGATAACGTCGCACCTTGCTATCTTGGCGGTGTGCAATTTATGGTGCAATCGCTCGGCAATATTTGTCAAAAATTGCCATTTTTTGATAATTGGTATTGGGTGTTAGCCTATCCAGGGATTGAAGTTTCTACTGCTGAAGCTCGTGCAATTTTACCGAAAAGCTATACTCGACAAAACGTGATTGCCCATGGTCGTCATTTAGGTGGCTTTGTGCATGCTTGCCATACCCATCAGGAAAATCTTGCCGCGATTATGATGAAAGATGTCATTGCCGAGCCTTATCGTGAATCTCTGTTACCTAATTTTGCTGAAGTAAAACAAGCTACTCGAGACTTAGGCGCACTTGCCACAGGTATTTCAGGCTCAGGGCCAACTATTTTCTCTATTGCCCCTGATTTACAAACTGCAATTAAACTTTCAAGTTATTTAGAAAGCCATTATTTACAAAATAATGAAGGTTTTGTGCATGTATGTAAAGTTGATAACGAAGGCACAAGAGAAATTAAATAAGTTAATTTAAATAGATGAAATCAGATTAAAAACGGATTAAATATGAATTTATACAATATCAAACACCCAGAAGAACAAGTCACTTTTTCTCAGGCTGTTCGTCAAGGTCTTGGGCGGGATCAAGGTTTATTCTTTCCAGAAGTTATTCCTAAACTTAATAACATTAATGAATTACTTGAATTGCCTCTTGTTGAGCGTAGTCAAAAAATTCTAGGTGCATTAATTGATGGCGAGTTACCACAAGCAACGTTAGATGCGATGGTGAAAAATGCATTCACTTTTCCTGCACCGTTAGAAAAAGTGGAAGATAATATTTATGCACTTGAGTTATTTCACGGTCCAACGCTAGCATTTAAAGATTTTGGTGGGCGTTTTATGGCTCAGGCGCTTGCAGCAGTTCGTGGTGATGGCAAAATTACTATTTTAACGGCTACGTCTGGAGATACTGGAGCCGCTGTAGCACATGCGTTTTATGGATTAGAAAATATTAATGTAGTTATCCTTTATCCAAAAGGCAAAATCAGCCCATTACAAGAAAAGCTATTCTGTACTTTAGGTGGGAATATTCGTACTGTTGCTATTAACGCTGATTTCGATGCGTGTCAGGCTTTGGTTAAGCAAGCCTTTGATGATGTTGAATTGCGCCAAGCTATCGGGCTGAACTCTGCAAATTCTATTAATATCAGCCGTTTATTAGCTCAAGTTTGTTATTACTTTGAGGCTGTCGCACAATTGCCAAAAGAAGAACGTGATAATGTCGTGGTTTCTGTGCCAAGTGGTAATTTTGGTAACTTAACTGCGGGATTAATTGCAAAAACCTTAGGCTTGCCGATAAAACGCTTTGTCGCCTCAACAAACGCAAATGATACTGTGCCACGTTATTTGAAATCGGGTAATTGGGAGCCTAAAACGACAGTTGCAACCCTTTCTAATGCAATGGATGTAAGTCGCCCAAATAATTGGCCGAGAGTGGAGGAATTGTTTAAACGAAATGGTTGGGATTTAACTGATTTAGGTTCGGGGATGCTAAGTGATAGCGAAACAGAAGATAGCTTAAAAGCGATGCAGTCGAAAGGTTATTTATGTGAACCTCACGGTGCGATAGCTTATCAGGTGTTGAAAGATCAACTTAAAGCGAGTGAAACAGGAATCTTCCTGTGTACGGCGCATCCTGCGAAATTTAAAGAATCCGTAGAACGTATTCTTGGTATTCAGCTTCCATTACCTGAAACACTGGATAAACATAATCAGCTACCATTGCTTTCTGATGAAATGGATAATGATTTTGCACAACTACGGGCTTACTTATTGAAGTCATAAAGTGCGGTAAATTTTTATTGTGTTTTGGATAGCATCTGATTTTCAGGTGCTATTTTATTTTAGAAAATATAACGTAGCGATAAAATATATTAATTATTTTAGATTGGATGGAGAGAATAGCTATTTTTCAATAAGCAAGTAATTTAAAAAATAGTATCAGATTTAGGCAATAAAAAAACACCTTTCGGTGCTTACTTTATTTTTAAGTGGTGGGTCGTGAAGGATTCGAACCTTCGACCAACGGATTAAAAGTCCGCTGCTCTACCGACTGAGCTAACGACCCAAAAGACTGATTTTAAAATTAATTTTAAAACCTTTAGATTGGTGTTTAAATGGTGCCCGAAGCCAGACTTGAACTGGCACGCCTCGAAAGGCGAGGGATTTTAAATCCCTTGTGTCTACCGATTCCACCACTCGGGCATATAGACAACTAACATTTGCGTATTATGGAGGCGTGTCCCGGAGTCGAACCGAGCTACATGGATTTGCAATCCAGTGCATAACCGCTTTGCTAACACGCCACGAATTGGAGCGGGAAACGAGGCTCGAACTCGCGACCCCGACCTTGGCAAGGTCGTGCTCTACCAACTGAGCTATTCCCGCATTCGCTGTTAGTGGTGCGCATTTTACGGAAATTCAGATAACTGTCAATTACAGATTTAAAAAAATTGTCTAACCGTTTAAAAAAAGTTCATTTTGTTCAAATAAATCACAGAAAATGATGGAAAAATGAAATTTTATGTAATTTTCTAATTTCTACTTTTATCACTTTTTCCTTTGTGCCAAAATGCTAAACGTTTTTTAGCACGTAAAGTGCGGTTGATTTTTTCATTATTTTTAGAGGATGTTATGACACAACAATATGCTATCGATACTTTATTAGCTCAAGCAGGCAATCGTAGTGATGAGCGTACGGGCGCGGTTTCTGCACCAATTTTTCTTTCTACGGCTTATGGTCATTGTGGTATCGGTGAAAGTACGGGATTTGATTACACACGTACCAAAAATCCAACTCGCACAGTATTAGAAGAAACGATAGCTAAATTAGAGAATGGAGATCGTGGCTTTGCGTTTTCTTCTGGTATGGCTGCAATTCAAGTTTTGATGACGCTTTTTACCGCTCCAGATGAATGGATTGTTTCTAGCGATGTGTATGGTGGTACTTATCGACTATTAGATTTTTCTTATAAAAATAACAATAGTGTAAAACCTGTTTATGTTAATACAGCATCTGCTTCAGAAATTGAGGCTGCCATTAACCCAAATACGAAAGCGATTTTTATTGAAACCCCATCAAATCCTTTAATGGAAGAATGTGATGTGGTTGAAATTGCAAAACTTGCGAAAAAACATAACTTAATGTTGATCGTGGATAATACGTTTCTAACGCCTGTGCTTTCTCGTCCGTTAGATTTAGGCGCTGATGTGGTAATTCACAGCGGAACTAAATATATTGCTGGTCATAATGATGCACTTGTTGGTTTAATTGTTGCGAAAGGACAAGCACTTTGTGATCGCATTGCTTATATTCAAAATGGTGCGGGTGCAGTACTTTCTCCGTTTGATTCTTGGCTGACTATTCGCGGTATGAAGACCCTTTCTTTGCGTATGAAACGCCATCAAGAAAATGCACAAGCTATTGCGGAATTTTTAAGAGCTCAACCACAAGTGGAATCGGTGCTTTATCCAAATAAAGGTGGGATGTTGTCTTTCCGTTTGCAAGATGAAGCTTGGGTTAATACATTCTTAAAATCCATCAAATTGATTACTTTTGCAGAAAGTCTAGGCGGCACAGAAAGTTTTATTACTTATCCTGCCACTCAAACTCATATGGATATTCCAGAACCCGAGCGTGTAGCTCGTGGGATTACTAATACCTTGTTGCGTTTTTCAGTCGGTATTGAAGATGTAGAAGATATTAAAGCGGACTTATTACAAGCTTTTGCAAACTTAAAATAATTGGAGCAAACCATGAAAATTGCAATCTATAGCACTAAAAGTTATGACAGAAAATATATTGAGCTCATTAACGCGAAATATAATTTCGATTTAGAATTTTTTGATTTTATGCTGAACGAGAGCACTGTGCGTTTGGCAGAACATTGCGAAGTAGTATGCATTTTCGTGAATGATAATGGTAGCCGAAAAGTATTAGAAAAATTAGCCGCACTTGGTGTGAAAATTGTGGCTTTGCGTTGTGCTGGCTTCAATAATGTTGATTTAAAAGCAGCTCAAGACTTAGGCATCCAAGTTGTCCGCGTTCCAGCTTATTCGCCTGAAGCGGTGGCGGAACATACCATCGGTTTGATGATGACACTGAATCGTCGAATTCATCGTGCTTATCAGCGTACCCGAGAAGCGAATTTCTCTCTTGAGGGGTTAATTGGTTTCAATATGTACGGACGCACAGTCGGCGTAATCGGAACAGGAAAAATCGGGATCGCAGTGATGCGAATTTTGAAAGGTTTTGGCATGAATATCTTGGCGTACGATCCTTTCAAAAATCCAGTGGTGGAAGAACTGGGGGGACAATATGTTGAATTAGATGAGCTTTATGCTAAATCTCATGTGATTACGCTTCATTGCCCAGCAACGCCAGAAAACTATCATTTATTAAATCGCGAGGCTTTTGCAAAAATGAAAGATGGCGTGATGATCGTTAATACGAGCCGTGGTTCTTTGATTGATACTCAAGCTGCAATTGATGCGTTAAAACAGCGCAAAATCGGTGCGTTAGGTATGGACGTTTATGAGAATGAGCGTGATTTATTCTTTGAAGATAAGTCTAACGAAGTGATTCAAGATGATATTTTCCGCCGTTTATCTTCTTGCCATAATGTATTGCTAACAGGTCACCAAGCGTTTTTAACCGAAGAAGCACTAACCAATATTGCAGACGTGACTTTATCAAACGTTTATAAATTAAAATCTGGTAAAGTGTGTGAAAATATTGTTTTGCCGTCTTAGCTTTTGGCAATTAAAACGATTAGTTTACATTTTTTAAAACGGTGTTATTCTGCACCGCACTTGTAAGTTTAAAAAAAGCCCTTATATAGGGATTCCATTCACAAAATAAGGAAAACAAAATGAGCGAAGTATTACACATTAATGACGCAGATTTTGAAAGTGTTGTAGTTAATTCAGATATCCCCGTTTTATTAGACTTTTGGGCACCTTGGTGTGGTCCTTGCAAAATGATTGCTCCAGTGTTAGATGAACTTGCGCCTGAATTTGCTGGTAAAGTTAAAATCGTGAAAATGAATGTGGACGACAACCAAGCAACGCCAGCACAATTTGGTGTTCGTAGTATCCCAACATTATTATTGATTAAAAATGGTCAAGTTGTTGCGACTCAAGTTGGTGCATTAGCAAAAACTCAATTAGCTAACTTCATTAACCAACATATTTAATCGTTGTTTAAAGCTATAAGTAACTTTAGCGCATTGATAAGATTGCCTCTTAATGGGGCTATTTTTTTGTCTGAAATTTTGATATTTGCTCTGGTGGAAGGTAATTTAAGGCTTTTTCTGCGCGCTGAACAATTTGTGCTACAGTTTCCACTTCATCAGAACGAGGATTGATGACGCCTAAGCCTAAAATACATTTTTGTCTTAAGATTTCACTTGCTAATAACGAACTTAATTCTCCCGCTCTTGGCGTAGAAAATTCGAGCATTAAAATATCAGGTAATGCCGATTCAAATAAATCCACTAATGATGTATAAGACCCGCGCAGTAATACGCTTTCATCTTTGCTCCAGTTGCCATGGCATACATGTAATTAGGGGAGAGTTCCACGCTACACGCCAGCTACGATCTAATGGCATATCGGTCATGCGCATAAAGCAAGAAACATTGCTACGCATATCTAAGCCATTCCAGCTATCGGCTTCAAAAGTTAAGCCTTGAGTGCCAAGTGGAAGCACCCAGTTATCAATAGTTTCGCCATTTTCGGAAGGCAAAAGCGCTAAATAATAAGAAGCATAATTGCCCGATGTCACCATGGATTTTAAGCCATTGAATACTGCAATTTAATTCAAAATAATTTCAGTAATGTGACGTGGATCAAGAAAAAATCTGGCAAGCATTTTCCCATGTAAGTTTTTTAATCAATTCAGCAGGTTCATTTCTTAAGGTACAAAGGGCTTTGAAACTTTCCACAATACGTTCTGGTCGATTAGGTTGGCCTTGAAAACCAAATACAGGCATATCTGGACTGTCTGTTTCCAACACTAAGGCATCAAGTGGTAGTTTTGCAATCGCTTGACGAGTTTTATTGGCTCGTTCATAAGTGATAGTGCCGCCAACTCCGATTTTATAGCCTAAATCAACAAAGCGTTTTGTTTGATCGTAACTTCCTGAAAAACCATGTACCACGCCAAGTTTAGATAATGGAATACGTTTTAAAAAAGTAAAAATTTGATCATGGGTTTTTCGACTGTGAATATTGACGGGTAAATTAAATTGCTTTGCCAAATAAAGTTGGCTTTCAAAAAAATGACATTGCTTTGCCCAAAGTTCATCGGTGAGCAAATCAGGAATTGCGCGTTCTAAACCAATTTCTGCCACTGCCGTGCAATTTGCATCACGATTTTTTAAGGCTTGTTCTAACAGAATCAAATCATTTTCGGCGTGTTCTTGAATATAAAGAGGATGGAGCCCAAGCCCATAGTACAAATTATCAGGAAAAAGTGCGGTCATATTTTGGATTGTTTTAAAATCAGCTTCTTTCACCGCCACAACCAGTATTTTTTGCACATCGGCTTGCTTAGCATTATCAATAAGCTGTGACAACGGTTCCCCAGTAAATTGTTGGAGATAATCAAGATGCGTGTGAGTGTCGAAGAAAGGCATGTGCATTTTCCTTTAGCTCGATAAAAAATGGCGGAATTTATCCGCCATTCACCATTATTCTACTGAAACCAATGTAATCACTACATCTTCAGTTGGAACATCTTGATGAAAGCCTTTGTTGCCCGTTTTCACTTTTTTGATTTTATCGACAACATCCATCCCTTCTACTACTTCTCCAAATACTGCATAGCCCCATTCTTGAACGACTTCGCGACCAAACATTTCTTTTGAACGATAATTTAAGAAATCATTGTCTGCCACGTTAATGAAAAATTGTGCGGTCGCTGAATGTGGATCTGAAGTGCGTGCCATTGCAATGGTTCCACGTTTGTTACTTAAACGATTGTTCGCTTCATTTTGGATTGGTGCTTTAGTTGCTTTTTCACGCATACCGCTTTCCATACCTCCTCCTTGAATCATAAAACCATCAATAACACGATGAAAAATTGTGTTATTATAAAAACCTTCTTTGCAGTAATTTAAGAAATTTTCTGCCGTAACTGGAGCTTTATCAAAATCCAATTTAATTTTAATGTCGCCAAAATTTGTGTGTAATGTAACCATTTTGTTTTCCCTCTAAAAAATTAAGGGTCGTATTATTCCACAATCGAGGTAAAAGTGCTATAAAAGTGCGGTTTGTTTTTATTTCATTTTACGAGCTTAAAAATGCTAAAAATTTTCAATACCTTAACGAGAGAAAAAGAAATCTTTAAACCTATCCACGAAAATAAAGTGGGAATGTATGTTTGTGGCGTTACTGTTTATGATTTGTGCCATATCGGTCATGGACGCACTTTTGTGTGTTTTGATGTGATTGCCCGTTATTTACGTTCTTTGGGTTACGATTTAACTTATGTGCGAAATATTACGGACGTAGATGACAAAATCATCAAACGTGCATTAGAAAACAAAGAAACCTGCGATCAGCTAGTGGATCGTATGGTGCAGGAAATGTATAAAGATTTTGATGCACTTAATGTATTACGCCCTGATTTTGAGCCTCGCGCAACCCATCATATTCCTGAAATTATTGAAATTGTGGAAAAATTGATTAAACGTGGACATGCTTATGTTGCAGATAATGGCGATGTGATGTTTGATGTAGAAAGCTTCAAAGAATATGGCAAATTATCTCGTCAAGATCTTGAGCAATTACAAGCTGGTTCACGCATTGAAATCAATGAAATTAAGAAAAATCCAATGGATTTCGTGCTTTGGAAAATGTCGAAAGAAAACGAACCAAGTTGGGCTTCCCCTTGGGGCGCAGGTCGTCCTGGCTGGCATATTGAATGTTCGGCTATGAACTGCAAACAGCTTGGCGAGCATTTTGATATTCACGGTGGTGGCTCTGATTTAATGTTCCCACACCACGAAAATGAAATTGCACAATCTTGCTGTGCGCATGGCGGCCAATATGTGAATTATTGGATCCATTCCGGCATGATTATGGTGGATAAAGAAAAAATGTCGAAATCTCTCGGCAATTTCTTCACAATTCGTGATGTATTAAACCATTACAATGCAGAGGCGGTACGTTATTTCTTATTAACGGCACATTATCGTAGCCAGCTAAATTACAGCGAAGAAAACTTGAATTTAGCGCAAGGTGCGTTGGAACGTTTATACACGGCTTTACGTGGAACGGATCAAAGTGCGGTTGTTTTTGGCGGAGAAAATTTTGTGGAAACCTTCCGTGAAGCAATGGATGATGATTTTAATACGCCAAATGCACTTTCTGTTTTATTCGAAATGGCGCGTGAAATTAACAAGTTAAAAACAGAGGATGTTGAGAAAGCCAATGGACTTGCCGCGCGTTTGCGTGAATTGGGGGCGATTTTAGGATTACTTCAACAAGATCCAGAAAAATTCTTACAAGCAGGTTCTGACGATGATGAAGTGGCAAAAATTGAAGCACTGATTAAACAACGCAATGAAGCCCGCGCTGCTAAAGATTGGGCTACTGCTGATGCTGCGCGTAATGAGCTTACCGCTATGGGCATCGTATTAGAAGATGGGGCGAATGGAACAACTTGGCGTAAGCAATAAATTCAAACGTTAAATCATTTCCATTAAAAAGACTAAGTTCAGAATGTAATAGAACTTAGTCTTTTTATTTTTTCATCATTTCTTAATATAGGATTTCAAGGTTTGCGCGGTTTCAATTTGTTGCCAAAATTGTGTAATAAGTGCGGTCATTTTTTCTCTCTTATTCGTTAAAACGGATCAAACCTTCTTGTTGTGTTGTCGCGATTAATTGACCATCTTGCGAGAAAATTTGCCCGCGAGCTAAGCCTCGCCCTCCAAAGGCATTATTGCTTTCAATTGCGTGCAAATGCCAGTGATTTAAATCAAACGGACGATGGAACCAAATACTATGATCAATGGTTGCCACTTTCATTCCTTTTTGTAAAAAGCCTTTTTCGTGCGGATGAAGTGCGGTCAAAATACAGTGAAAATCGGAAAAATAAGCCAATAAACATTGCTAAATTTTTATATCAAGCGGCGTTTCACCATTGGCTTTAAACCAAGAATATTGCTCGGCTGGCAATTTTGTCCCGTTAAATGGGTTATTCAAATATTTGGTACGTACCTCAAATGGACGCTCTGCCGCAAATTTTTCATTGAGTGGTTCTGGCAAGGTTTGAGCCACTTTTTGTAGCATCACATTTTCATCTGTAAAGTCTTCAGGCGCGCCAACATTTGGCATTGAATTTTGATGTTCAAAACCTTTTTCCTGCACTTGGAAAGAGGCTGTTACATGGCAAATGGTATTTTTATGTTGAATGGCTTTTACGCGTAATGCAGAAAAGTTACGCCCTTCACGCAAGGTTTCCACATCGTAAATAATCGGATATTGGCTGTCTCCTGGAGCAAGAAAATAGGCATGACAAGAATGTAAAATGCGATCTTCTGGCGCCACCTGCATTGCTGCAGATAACGCCTGTGCCACTACTTGCCCGCCAAATACTTGACGAAAACCTAAATCTTGGCTTTCACCACGAAAGATTAAATCATCAATTTTTTCAAGTTTAAGAAGATGAATGAGGTTATTGAGAATATCTGACATATTGCTTTCCTAGAAGATAAGAAAAAGTGCGGTTATTTTAGCGGAGATTTTGGGGAATGCCAAAGTTGGTAACAAAAAGCACGCATTAAAAAATGCGTGCTTTTGCTAGGGAGTTAAATCAAAGGTGTTTAACTCTTCTCTTCACTTCTTCCTGTTTTCCCGCATTAAATGGGCGGGCATCAGGACTGCCTAGATAGCCACAGACGCGGCGAGTGACAGACACTTTTGTGCTGTCGTGATTGCCACATTTAGGGCAGACAAAACCTTTGCTGGTACATTCAAACTCGCCAGTGAAACCACATTCATAACATTCGTCAATCGGTGTGTTTGTGCCGTAGTAAGGTACGCGATCGTAGCTATAATCCCACACATCTTCCAATGCTTTTAAGTTGTGTTGAATATTTGGATATTCACCGTAGCAAATAAAACCGCCGCTGGCGAGTGGGGGATATGCCATTTCAAAATCCAGTTTGTCGTAAGGATTCACTTTCTTTTCTACATCTAAGTGGTAACTATTTGTGTAGTAGCCTTTATCCGTGACGCCTTCAATCACGCCAAATTTTTTGGTATCTAGACGGCAGAAGCGGTCGCATAAGTTTTCACTTGGCGTGGAGTAAAGGCTGAAGGCATAGCCAGTTTCTTTTTGCCAGCGTTTAACTGCCTCGCTAAGGTGGCGAACAATCGCAATGCCTTTTTCGCGTAATTGTTCATCATCAAAAATATGCCCTTTGTTATATAGCGCATTAATGGTTTCGTGAATACCGATATAGCCAAGGGAAATAGAGGCGCGCCCATTTTTGAAAATTTGTGCCACATTTTCATCCGCTTTTAACCGCACTCCGCATGCACCTTCCATATAAAGAATTGGAGCAACGCGAGCTTTGGTATTCTCAAGACGGGCAACACGCGTCATTAATGCTTTTTTCGCAATAGCTAAACGTTCATCTAAAGTGCGGTAGAAATCTTCTTCGTTTTTGGACTCCAACGCAATACGCGGTAAATTCAAACTCACCACACCAAGATTATTACGCCCATCGTGAATTTCGTGGCCTTTTTCTTCGTATGCACCTAAAAAGCTACGGCATCCCATTGGGGCTTTAAAAGAGCCTGTGATTTTAACTACTTGCTCGTAATTGAGAATATCTGGATACATACGTTTTGATGCGCATTCTAATGCGAGTTGTTTGATATCGTAATTCGGATCGCCTTTATTTTGGTTCAAGCTTTTTTTAATGGTGAAAACGAGTTTTGGAAAGACTGGCGTTTTATGATTTTTTCCAAGTCCACGAATCCGATTTTTTAAAATAGCTTGCTGAATTAAACGGGATTGCCAGCTTGTACCTAAACCAAAACCAAAGGTCACAAATGGTGTTTGTCCGTTTGAAGTATGTAGTGTATTAACTTCATATTCTAAGGATTGGAAGGCATCGAAACATTCTTTTTCAATCAATGCTTTGGCATAACCTTCAACATCAGGCACGTTCCATTCTTGGGCATGTTTGAGATGTTTTTCGTAACTGATTTGCACATAAGGGGAAAGTACTTCATCAATACGATTAATGGTTGTGCCACCGTAAATATGGCTCGCAACTTGGGCGATAATTTGTGCTGTCACTGCCGTTGCGGTGCCGATAGATTTAGGGGGTTCGATTTCCGCATTGCCCATTTTGAAACCACGAGAAAGCATCCCTTCTAAATCAACTAACATACAGTTAAACATTGGAAAGAACGGCGCGTAATCTAAATCGTGATAATGAATTTCACCTTTTTCGTGAGCCTCTACCACATCGCGTGGAAGAATATGGTGCTTGGCATAATGTTTTGCCACAATTCCAGCAAGCAAATCTCGTTGCGTTGGAATCACTTTCGCGTCTTTATTGGCGTTTTCATTAAGTAATTCTACGTTGCTTTGTTCAATCAAGCCTTCAATTTCTTTTGTTAGCTGGCTACGTTTTTCGCGGGCTAAATCACGATCATGACGATATTCGATATACGCACGAGCAATCTCAGGATAACGACTTGCCATCAATTTATCTTCAACGATTTTTTGAATCTGATTAATATCAATCTCGCCTTGATGACGGGTGAAAATTTCATTCCCTACTTCTTGCCCAATTTGGTGGCAATAAAATTCATCGGAAATATTGACCGCACTTGCGGCTTTTTTAATGGCATTAATGATACGTTGAATCTCAAACTCCGAACGAGAACCATCGCGCTTGATGACCCCAAAGTTACTCATGATATAGCTCCAATATATAGTGTTTTTGAAATGCGGATTGCACTATATATAGATCTAAAAAGATAATCAACACACAATATGTAGTGTTTTAGACCTTTTTGTCGTAAGATAATTTTGTTAAAGATTGATTTTATTAGAAAAATATCACATTAAGTTGTTGAGAGCTTTTCTCAAATATTTTTGATTTTGTGATCAATATCACAATGTTTACTTTTGGGGTTATAGGTTTTGAGAAAAAATAGTCTATGGTAAAATAGATGAGTATTTAACAGAGGTAAAAATGATGACTGATAAGCTAAATTTAAATGTATTAGACGCTGCATTTTATTCGTTAGAGCAAACCGTAGTACAAATTTCAGACAGAAATTGGTTTGATATGCAACCCTCTATTGTACAAGATACCTTAATTGCAGGTGCAATTCAGAAATTTGAATTTGTTTATGAGTTAAGTTTAAAAATGATGAAACGCCAACTTCAACAAGATGCAATTAATACCGATGACATTGGGGCTTATGGATTTAAGGATATTTTGCGAGAAGCATTGAGATTTGGTTTGATTAAAGATATGTCAAAATGGGTTGCTTATCGTGATATGCGTAATATTACATCACATACTTATGATCAGGAAAAAGCCATGGCTGTTTATGCACAAATTGATGATTTTTTAATAGAAAGTCGTTTCCTATTGGAACAATTACGTCAGAGAAATCAATATGACTAGTTTTCAGCTTGATATAAAATCTGAAGAATTGGCGATTGTGAAAACTATTTTACAACAATTAGTACCTGATTATACCGTGTGGGCTTTCGGTTCTCGTGTAAAGGGAAAAGCAAAAAAATATTCCGATCTTGACCTTGCGATTATCTCTGAGCAACCTTTAGATTTTTTAGTGCGTGATAGATTAAAGGAAGCTTTTTCTGAATCAGATTTACCGTGGCGCGTTGATCTTCTAGATTGGGCTACAACGAGCGAAGATTTTAGGGAAATTATCCGTAAAGTTTATGTTGTTATTCAGGAAAAAGAAAAAACGGTCGAAAAACCGACCGCTCTTTAGACCAAATGTAAATTAAGCTGCCACCATTACCATCGCTGGGCGAATGACTCGACCACTTAAGGTGTAGCCTTTTTGCAATACCACGCTAATTTGATTGGTTTCAAAGCCTTCAGCAGGTTGCATTGAAATGGCTTGATGTAAATCAGGATTAAATGCTTCACCGACAACTCCCACAGCTTCCACGCCAAAACGCCCAACGGTTGAAACTAATTCTTTTAAGGTCAGTTCTACGCCGTCAAATAAGGCTTTTACGCTTTCATCTTCTTTATTTGCTGGAGTGGCAAGGGCACGCTCTAGGTTATCGATAGTATTCAAAATGTCTTTTGAAAATTTTTCCAAAGCGAATTTATGTGCTTTTTCTACGTCTTGTTCAGTACGACGACGAAGATTTTCAATTTCAGCACGAGAGCGAAGTAAAATATCCTGTTCTTTGTTTGCGGCTTCTTCTATTTGAGTTTTTAGCTGCTCTTCAAGCTCTTGCACGCGGGCAATAGCTTCTTCTAAAGGATCAAATTCTTGAGAAGGATCTGCTTGTTGTGCTTCTTCCACAACGACTTCTTCTTGATTTTCTACTTCTGGGTTTTTAACTTTTTGTTCTTGTTCTGACATTTTTTTCTCCGTAAAACAAAATTGATTAATCGTAATTGGGCATAGTGTAGCAAAAAACGATATAATGACGAAAATGTTAAATTCAAGTGCGGTCATTTTATGAATCATTTATATCGTTCCTTTAAAACCATTGCTCTTGTAGGTAAGCCTCGCAATGACATTAACTTACAAATGCACAAAAACTTATTTCATTGGTTAATGGAACGTGGTTATCAAGTGTTGGTGGAAAAAGAAGTCGCCATAACACTTGAATTACCTTTTGAACATCTTGCTACGTTAGAAGAAATAGGTCGCCGAGCCCAATTAGCCATTGTGATTGGTGGAGACGGCAATATGCTAGGGTGCGCTCGCGTATTAGCAAAATATGATATTCCATTGATTGGTATTAATCGTGGTAATTTGGGATTTTTAACGGATATTGACCCGAAAAATGCCTATTCCCAGCTTGAAGCTTGTTTAGAACGTGGCGAATTTTTTGTGGAAGAACGTTTTTTATTGGAAGCAAAAATCGAACGAGCAAGTGAAATCGTATCAACCAGCAATGCGGTAAATGAAGCGGTTATTCATCCCGCCAAAATTGCACATATGATTGACTTTCACGTATATATCAATGATAAGTTTGCATTTTCTCAACGTTCTGATGGATTAATTGTTTCTACTCCAACAGGTTCTACGGCTTATTCTCTTTCCGCTGGTGGACCTATTTTGACACCAAACCTTAATGCCATTGCATTAGTGCCAATGTTTCCACATACATTAACTTCTCGCCCTCTTGTTGTTGATGGGGATAGTAAAATATCGATTCGTTTTGCTGAACATAATACCTCTCAATTAGAAGTGGGCTGTGATAGTCAAATTACCTTACCTTTTACCCCAGATGATGTGGTGCATATTCAAAAAAGCGAGCATAAACTCCGATTGCTTCATCTGAAAAATTATAATTATTACAATGTGTTAAGTAGCAAATTAGGTTGGTTAAAATCATTTTGATTATGGTAAAAATTTTCGATTGAAATAGATTTGACAAAATACTGTAAAAAATCCTTTACTGTAAATTAAATCAGTTATATCATATTAAATATACAGTTAAAGGATTTTGCTATGCTTACTCAACTTACTATCAATAATTTTGCGATTGTTCGTCAGCTTGATATTGAATTGGCGAAAGGAATGTCTGTTATAACAGGGGAAACTGGTGCTGGAAAATCTATCGCCATTGATGCTTTAGGTTTATGTTTCGGACAAAGAGTAGAAACCTCAATGGTGCGTGAAGGGCAAGAGCGTGCGGAAATTTGTGCAACTTTCCAACTAGAATCGCAAAATCCTGCTTATCACTGGTTGAGTGAGCAAGAATTACAGGATCCAGATAATCCAACTGAATGTATTTTACGTCGCATAATTAATGCAGACGGACGTTCTAAGGCTTTTATTAATAGTACACCAGTATCCGCTTCTCAATTAAAAGAAATTGCTCAATATCTTGTTCATATTAATGGGCAACACGCTTCTCAATTATTGTTAAAAAATGACTATCAGCTTCAGTTAGTTGATAATTTTGCCGCTCATCCTGAATTACTTGTGAAAATGCGTGAAGATTATCAGACATGGAAAAATCTTCAAAATCAAGTTAAAACCTTTCAACAAAAAGTGGCGGAAAATGAAGCACGTAAACAACTTTTACAGTATCAAGTGGATGAGTTAGATGAATTTAACCTTCGACCAAATGAATATTTGGAATTAGAAGATGAACAACGTCGTTTATCTAGCAGCGAACAGCTAACTCAACTTTCCCAATCTGCACTGCAAATTTTAAGTGAAAATGACACCGTAAATATCGATAGCTTGCTTTATCGTGCGACACAATATATTGATGAATTAGCTGAACTTGATCCGCAATATGCTGAAGTGCAAAATATGTTGAATGATGCGTTGATTCAAGTGCAAGAAGCAACCAGTGAAGTGCAAAATTTATCAAGTAATATCGAGCAGGATCCTCGGCTTTTACAGGAAATCGAACAGCGAATTAGTCAGGCTTTACAACTTGCTCGTAAACATCAAGTTAAACCTGAAGATCTTGTAGAACAGCACAAAAAATTAAAAGCAGAATTAACCGCACTTTTAGATTTTTCTGAAAGTGAAGAGATGTTGATTGAGCAAGAAAAACGAGCATTTGAACAAATGCAAGCAACGGCTACAGCATTAACAGCAAGTCGTCAGCAATCTGCAACCCGCTTAGCGCAAAATGTCACACAGTCGATAAAACAACTTGCAATGGAAAACGCTGAATTTTATGTAGAGTTGAATACGGATTTAGATAAAGTGAGTGCAAATGGTGCGGATAATGTGATTTTCACTTTGCGTAGTAATTTAGGACAACAACCGCAGCCATTAGCTAAAATTGCCTCTGGTGGTGAGCTTTCTCGTATTTCTTTAGCGATTCAAGTTTTAACTTCTGATCAATCGGCTATTCCAACCTTAATTTTCGATGAAGTGGACGTGGGCATTAGCGGAAAAACAGCAAGTGTTGTCGGAAAACTTTTACGTCAATTAAGTGAACGCTGCCAAGTATTATGCGTAACCCATCTGCCACAGGTTGCTTGTCATGGTCATCATCAGTTTAATGTGGAAAAATTTACTGTTGATAATAAAACTGAAACAAAAATGACCGCACTTTCACAAGCTGAACGTGTACCAGCCTTGGCAAGACTCTTGGGCGGAAGTGAAATCACAGAATTAGCTCTAGCCAATGCACAGGAAATGTTAGATTTGGTTCATTAAAAATAGGATTGAATATTTAGTTTTTGCGAGGTTTCAAGAAGATTTGTGATGAAGGCTATTTTTGAAACGTCCACAAGCCATATTTTAGGATACAAATAACCTATCCCAAAATGCTTGAATAAATGACCGCTCTTTGACAAATTCAGTTTCATCCACAACGGGGGATTTGCCTATCAAATTTAAATGGTGAATAGCATTACGTAAATCAACATAACATTGTTTTAATGTGTCGCAGTCTGTTTGGCTAATAATTTTAGCCTCTGCCATATCATCGAAAATACGTACATTGTCTGACCATTTTGTTAGTTGTGGTTTTTTCGGGGCATTGGCAAGCATTAAATATTGAGCAATAAATTCTATATCTGTAATGCCACCGCGATCTGTTTTAAGGTTAAATTCACTGTGTTTTGAGTGAGATAAATGGGTAAACATTTTTTTTCGCATCTCAATAACATCTTGTTTTAATTGTTCAATATCTCGTGATGCAGAAAGCACTTGTTGGCGGATATGCTCAAATTTAGCTTTAAGAGATGATTCGCCAAATACTGGACGAGCGCGCACAAGTGCTTGTTTTTCCCATGTCCAAGCGTCATTCAATTGATAATGGGAAAATGCAGAAAGAGAGCAGCCAATTAAGCCAGCATCGCCAGAAGGGCGCAGGTGCATATCAGCCTCATAAAGTACGCCAGCGGAAGTATTTATGCTGAAAATACTCACAATCTTTTGTGCCAAGCGTAGGTAAAATTGATTGCTATCAATCACTTTTTTGCCACCTGTTGTTTGACTTTCTACGGCATCGTACAAAAATACGAGGTCTAAATCGGATTTATAACCGAGTTCAATACCACCTAGTTTTCCATAACCAATCACTAAAAATCCTTTTTCATTATTTTGTAAATGTTCTGGCACGCCAAATCTAGAAGACACTTGTTTCCAAGTTAGATTCACAACCACTTCAATAATGGCTTCAGCAAGATAGGTTAAATGATCGCTTACTTTCATTACTGGCAATGCACCTAAAATATCTGCCGCTGCCACTTTTAATAGGGTTGCTTGTTTAAATTGACGTAAAGCATCAATAAGCTGTTCTTCATCATCAGGGGGTAAACGAAGCAAATATTGGTGTAACTCTGCAGGATATTGGGTAAATGGCAACGGATGGCGTAGTGCTTCCGTATTAAGCAATTCATCTAATAAGATAGGATGGCGCGCCAATTGTTCTGAAATAAGTTGAGACTGCGCACAAAGTTCAATAACTTGCTGAAGTGCGCGAGGATTTTCCAACAATAATTCTAAATAAGTCGTGCGACTCGAAATTTTTTCAATAATGTTCAGAATCCGCGGAAGCAAAGTGCGGTAATTTTCTTGTTCAAAAATGAGTGCAAGTACTGTTGGCATCAAATGACTCAAAACATCACGCCCACGCGAACCAATCACTCTGTGATTTAGGCCGTTTTTGAATTGAGCAAGCTTTTCTAAAACTTCATCAATATTATTTTCTGATACACCACTCTCTAATAATGTTTGTTCAATATCCTCAAAATCTGCTTCTAAAAAATCTTGCCATTGGCTATCAGTTTGTGAAGGCTCATCTTGTTCATCACCGATTAATTGAGTAAATACTGCCCGCACTTTTTCTTGTTTTTGTTGTAAAGTGCGGTAAAAATCGTCCCAATTTTCTATTGGATAATGTTTTTCAATGGTTTGATTATTTTCATTTAAACAGGTGAAAGTTTTACATGCCTTGACTAAACGAATTTGATCTATTTCATCGGTTGGTAGTGTTTGCGTTTGTTGATCGTTAATGGCTTGTAGAATGTTTTCTACGCGGCGTAAAAAAATATAACTTTCACGTAAATCGTGGAATTGTTGTTCGGTAATTAATCCTAGTTTGGTAATTTCAGGCAAGATCTTTAAGAGTGAATGTTGTTGCAGATTGATTTCTCGCCCGCCTCGAATGAGTTGAAATACTTGTACGATAAATTCGACTTCACGAATACCACCAGCACCTAGTTTAATATTATCTTTCAAACCACGACGGCGTACTTCTCGCTCAATTTTGCCTTTCATTTCACGTAAAGATTGAATCACACTAAAGTCAATATAGCGACGATACACAAAGGGGCGTAACATTTTTTGCAATTTTGAAACGTTGGGATCCTTTGTTTGTACGCCCAATACTCGCCCTTTAATCATTGCATAGCGTTCCCAATCTCGACCTTGATCTTGATAATATTGTTCCATTGCTGCAAAGCTAAGAACAAGCCCGCCGCTATCGCCAAATGGGCGCAAGCGCATATCGGTTCGATATACAAAACCATCAGAGGTAAATTCATCTAAGGCAGAAATAAGGCGTTGTCCTAAACGTGTGAAAAATTTCGTATTATCTACAGAACGTCGAGCATTCGTATTCTCAACGGACGTTTCCCCTTGTGATGGATAAGTAAAAATTAAATCAATATCTGAGGAAAAATTTAGTTCAAAGCCGCCTAATTTCCCCATTCCTAGGATATAAAGCTGCTGCTGATTGCCTTGTTCATCCATTGGTGTGCCTATCTCCGCACAGGCTTGATGATAAAGCCAATCGCGGGCAGCGATAATTAAACTCTCTGCAAGTTGTGAAAGCTGAACAAAAATTTCCTCAACAGTGGCAAGATTCAAACTTTGACAAAAACTTAATTTTGCCATTTCAATGTTACGGAATTGGCGTAATGTTTGATAGAGTGCAGTTTCGTCATGTACATTGGCTAACTCTCTATTCAAACGTTCAATATAGGCAGTGCAATCTGCAAAACAGGGGGATTTTTCCCACCATTGTTTCACTAAGTGCGGGTATTTTTGCAAGACTTTTTCCACAAAGTCAGACATTGCTATGGCATAGCCTAATTGATAAACAGGCAGTTCTGGATGATTTGAATTTTGTTGAATGGCTTCGTGAATTTTTTCTGGGGAAAGTTCTGGAAAAGATTGGCACAGGATTGTGCCAAGAGATTGTAATTTTTGTTCGATGAGGGCCGAAAGTGCGGTCATTTTTTCTAACCTTTTTGATAGGAATCTAAGTGACGTAATACGGTTTCTTTCGCTTGTTGAGGTTGCAAACTATCTAGCCATTGTATTGGTGTTTTCCAGCCGCGTAGCCAAGTGAGCTGGCGTTTTGCAAGTTGGCGCGTTGCACAAATACCACGGAAAATCATTTCCTCGTAAGCGTAATCACCTTGCAAATATTCCCACATTTGACGATACCCTACACAGCGAATTGACGGCAGATTAATATTTAAATCGCCACGCGCATAAAGTTTTTCCACTTCTGCTTGAAAGCCTAGTTCAATCATTTTATGAAAGCGTTGTTCGATGCGTTCATGCAAAACATGGCGATCTTGCGGCGCAATTGCAAATTGCACAAAATCATAAGGCAAAGCTTCGCCTTTTTCTTCAGTCAGCTCTGTGAGTGATTTTCCCGTGATATAAAAAACCTCTAAAGCGCGATTGATTCGTTGAGAATCACTGGGATTAATTCGGGCGGCAGAAATGGGATCGATTTTGGCGAGTTCTGTATGCAATGCTGCCCAACCTTGTTGAGCTGCTTTTTGTTCAAGCTCGGCACGAATATTTTCATCAGCAGAAGGCAAGGGAGAAAGCCCTTCGATTAAGGCTTTGTAATACAACATCGTGCCGCCCACTAGTAACGGAATTTTGCCTTGTGCGGTAATATCCGCCATTTCGCGTAGCGCATCATCGCGGAAATTCATTGCGGAATAGCTTTCTGATGGATCTAAAATATCAATTAAACGGTGAGGCGCAAGGGCAAGTTCTTCTTTTGATGGTTTCGCTGTGCCAATATCCATTCCCTTATAAATAAGAGCTGAATCTACACTAATCACTTCGACTGGAAGTTGGCTTCGTAGTTGAATAGCTAAATCCGTTTTGCCTGAGGCCGTAGGGCCCATTAAAAAAATTGCGGTTGGTTTCATGAAGAATCTAAATTTCGTCTAATAAAGGCTGCCAATTAACAGGTTTGAGTAATTGGGTGAATGCCGTGCGATTCGTTTGCGTCAGTAAACGTTCTGTATCGCTCAATAAATTGAGTGCATCCGCTAAAGCGTTAAAGGTTTTGCATTCTAATTGTGCGCAAAGTGCGGTTAAAAATGGTGATGAATTTTCATCTCTAGTCAGCATTGCCATCACGCATTTTTGTAGATTTTGTGTGCGTAATAAACTTGGCACGCGATTTAAAGTTAAACGTAATTGTGCTTGATTTTCGATAAATTCAAAGCCAATTTTTTTGAAGTCATCTGAATATTGTTGCCATGCTTGAAATTGTGATTCGGTTAATCGGAACACGATTGGAATCAACAATGGTTGTTGTTCAATCTGTATTTGTTTTAACGCTAGTTGCCATTGCAAGCGTTGTAATTTTTCCAATGAAAGCAAAAAGAAATCTTGGTTTTGTTGTAATAACAGCGCGCGATTTTCAATAAGTGAAAGGGCACGCAGATGTGATGAACACTCAATTATTTCAGTTGAGATGATTTTAGCTGTATCTGAAATATTTTGTTGTGCTGTATTCGATATATCCCTTTGCTCTGTAGGCGGTAACGTGCGTAACAATTCAGCATATAAACGTTGCTCAGTTTTACTCGGTGCATCAGAACGGTAATCTCGATAACCAGTACTTACATGATTTGGAAACACTGGTGTGTTAGAAAAGTGCGGTTGATTTTGCTGTGATTTTTCATGATATTTTGGCGCAAAGCTATTTTGCCCCGCAGCTGCACGATTAGGACGAATACTGTAATTCGGTTGGGGCTCACGCACCGTATTTTCTTCGCGATTTTCTACCGCACTTTGGTCTGTGTGCCAATTAAGCTGTTCTTGATTGTTTAGCGCATGGCTGATGCCTTCGTAAATAAAATCATGAATGAGACGTTGTTGGTGAAAGCGTACTTCATGTTTGGTTGGATGAACATTGACATCTACATCGTGCGGGTTTAAGTCAATAAACAACACAAACGCAGGATAAACATCGGTTGGTAAATATTGAGCATAGGCTTGTCGAATCGCATGGCTGATCACTTTATCTCGAACCATTCGGCCATTAATATAGCAATAACTTAAATCGTTTTGAGTTCGGCTAAAATTTGGTGTCGCCACCCAACCTGATAAATGTAAATCATCGTGTTTCCACTCAATTCGTAAGGCATTTTTGACAAAATCATCCCCACAAATCGCGGCGACACGTTTTAGTTGTTGATTGATTGCTTCGGCAGGACGGTATTGACGGATAATTTTTCCATTATGCGTTAATGTAAATGCTGTGTTGAATTTCGTTAAAGCAATACGACGAATGACTTCATCAATATGCGCAAATTCTGTTTTATCTGTGCGCAAAAATTTTCGGCGGGCTGGCGTATTGAAAAAAAGATTGGCAACTTCAACTGTTGTGCCGACAGGATGTGATGCTGGTTTGATTGTGGTTTCCATATCACGACCTTGCGCATAAACTTGCCACGCTTCAGTTTGTTCTTCGGTACGAGAAGTAAGGGTTAGGCGTGATACGGAACTGATACTAGCTAATGCCTCGCCACGAAAACCTAAACTTAAAATCGCTTCGAGATCGTCAAGATCGGCTATTTTACTCGTAGCATGTCGTGCTAAAGCGAGGCTTAATTCTTCTTTTGGAATACCACAGCCATTGTCACGAATGCGGATTAAATTTGCCCCACCATTTTCGATATCAATTTGGATTTTATTTGCACCTGCATCAAGGCTATTTTCCACTAATTCTTTTACCACTGATGCAGGGCGTTCTACCACTTCTCCAGCAGCAATTTGGTTAGCAAGTTGTGGGGAAAGAATTTTAATAGGCATTTATTTTTCTCTTAATTTTATTTTTTGTCCTGTAATAACTTTGCCATTTTTTAAATGTGGATTTAGGCTCAATAGTATATTTACTGGAATGTTATATTCCCTCGAAATAGCATAAAGTGTTTGGTTTTTTGTTACTTTATGATAGAGCGGAATTATATTTTTTTGATTATTAGTTTGTGTATTTTTCTCTTTTTTTAAATCTTTATTGGTATTATTTACTGAGCTATTTTGTTTTTTATGAAAATCATTTTCTTTAATTGTTAATGATTTATTTTTTATCTCGACATTATCAGGGATTTTAATACTTTCATTTAGCCAAAGTGTTTTTCTCTTTAATTGATTTAATTTAATAATATCAGAGACTTTTACGTGATATTTATT
Organism: Haemophilus aegyptius; assembly: GCF_900475885.1. Classification (GTDB taxonomy): domain Bacteria; phylum Pseudomonadota; class Gammaproteobacteria; order Enterobacterales; family Pasteurellaceae; genus Haemophilus; species Haemophilus influenzae. The sequence goes on along the minus strand of NZ_LS483429.1, from coordinate 1,911,215 downwards.
TGATAAGCTGCCTAAACTTTCTCCTTTTTTTACAATATGGCGAATGCCACTGTCTTTAATATTATCTTCATTTATATTTTGTTCTGAAGTGCGGTTATTTTTCCCTGATTTTTTTATATCGTTTTGTTTGATGTTTTGCACTAAATTGTCTTTAACTAAAGTGTTGGTTTTACCGCTATGGAATGCAACTAAGCCTTCATAAATCATATAAGCAATGCGGCGACGATAAGTTTGGGAATTAAGTTTTTTTTCTTCTTCTGAATTGGAAAGAAATCCAGTTTCTACCAACACAGAAGGAATATCTGGCGAACGTAGAACACCCAGACTTGCATGTTGTGGCGTACTGCGACTTAATGTTGTTACTTTAGCAAAATGGTGCAAAATATGTTCGCCTAACACATAGCCTGTACGTTGGCTATGTCCGAATTGCAGATCAAGTACAGTCTGGTCAAGATATTTGTCATTATTGTGTGAAAGCACCTTTCCCGCTCCACCAAGTAATTCCGAGCGTTTTTCATCGTCTTCTAACCATTGACCCATTTCATCATTGGCTCGACGGTTTGACAATACCCAAACAGAAGCCCCGCGACGATCAGGCGATTCAGATGAATCCGCATGAATGGAAATAAGATAATTGGCTTTAAATTTACGTGCGATTTCTGAACGTTCAGGCACGGAAATATAATAATCACTTTTACGCGTTAATACACCGCGAAAATGTGGATCTTTATCTAATAAGGCTTTTAATTCTTTTGCAATTGAAAGGGTAACATTTTTTTCATAAATGCCTAAGTTTCGGCCGATTGCACCAGGATCTTTTCCCCCATGACCTGGGTCAATTGCAATCGTAATAGGAGCTGCAAAAATAGAAAAGCTAAATGTCGAGAAAAAAAGAAAAAATAAAATTTTAGTTTTCATAAATAAGTTAATTAGAAAATGCGCTTATAATATTTTTACCCAAATTTGTTTGTGCGATTAATTCAATATTTCGTGCATCATCGTAATAATCAATATTCACTAAAATATCCGCTTCCGGCAATATGCCTTGACCTTTTTCAGACCATTCAATTAAGCAAATACTATCAGTATTAAAATAATCTCTAATGCCCATAAATTCGAGCTCTTCAGGATCTGCTAAACGATATAAATCAAAATGATAAATCATTTTGCCTGCGATATTGTATTCTTCAACCAGCGTATAAGTTGGGCTTTTTACATTACCTTGATGACCTATGCCTTGCAACATTCCGCGCGTTAGCGTTGTTTTTCCTGCCCCAAGATCACCGTTAAGATAAACCATAATTGCTTTTTCTGTATGTAATTTTAAAAGAATTTCCGCAAATTTTTTGCCGAAGCGGAGCATAGAAAATTCATCAGGGATATATTGAGTTAAGCTTTCCATAACGGGTCATGAATGAAGAAAAATGTGGGCTGATTCTACCGCACTTTTGAGGTTCATAAAAGTGCGGTGAAATTTCTAGGGATTTAATTTTATCATTTTGTGGTCAGCAAATTGCTTGACCAGCTCTGTTATGATTTGACTATTTGGTAAAACTAAATCCGATGCGATTTCAAACAACGGCACAATGACAAACTCACGGTTATGCATATCATAATGGGGAATTGTTAAGCGTTCGTTTTGAATAATTTCATTGCCGTAGAGCAAAATATCTAAATCTAACGTGCGTTCGCCCCAGAGACGTAAACGCACTCGACCTTGCTCGTTTTCAATACGCTGTAATTCATCTAATAGCTTGAGCGGACTAAGTTCGGTTTCAATTTTTGCAACGGCATTCACATAATCGGGTTGATCTTGTGGGCCGAGCGGTTTGCTTTTATAAAAAGAGCTCGTCGTTACTAAATGCGTGTTTGGTAACTGACTTATCGCTTTAAGCGCAGCATGTAATTGTTCTACTGGTGTGTTTAAATTGCTACCTAGAGCAATATATGCAGTAATCATATCTCCCCTTACTCTGCTGAACGTGTTATTTTACGACGGCGTGGACGGTAGTATTTTTTCTTTGGTTTAGGATGTAAGCGTTGTTGCTCTTGTATCAACTGTTCGCGCTGTTCACCATTGCTTAATTGATATTCGTGCCACCATTTGGCTAATTCAATGGTTTCGCCACCTTCAATTTCTGCTCGCATAGCCAGTAAATCAAAGCCAGCACGGAATTTTGGATGTTCCATGGTGCGCATTGGTGCTGAGCCAGTACGTTTTAATAATTGCAGTTGTAAGAACCAAATATCTCGAATGACCGCAGTATGACGACGTGGTGCAGCTAAAGCTCGGCAGAATAAATCTAAAACTTCATTACCCGCTAAAGCATAAGCATCATGATTATTTAAACCGCCTTCATTTTTTAAAATTTCCACTTTTTCGCGCAATGGATACCAGAAAAATGCTGCAAATAAGAATGCAGGATTAATACGAAGTTTATCCGCAACACGTTCATCTGTCGAACTAAGGGCGGTAACGATCATGCGTTCTGCAAAGCTATCTTCTTTCTCTGTAAAATATGAGCTTAATGCAGGGAAAAGTTGTTCAAATAAACCATATTGGCGTAATAAACGATAGGTTTTTACCCCTCGTCCTGCCTGCAATAATTTTAAGCTTTCGTCAAATAAGCGGGCTGGCGGAATATTTTTTAATAAAGGCGCGAGTTCACGAATTGGCTGTTCACTTGGTTTTTCAAGGAACATATCAAGTTTTGCCATAAAACGAATTGAGCGTAGCATGCGCACAGGATCTTCTTGATAACGTGTAACAGGATCGCCAATTAAGCGTAGCTTGCCCGCTTTGAGATCTTTAATGCCCTCGAAATAATCTCGTAACGTATTATCCTGCGGATTGTAATACAGCGCATTGACCGTAAAATCACGGCGTGCTGCATCTTGTTCGATCGTACCGTAAACATTATCGCGTAGTAACATGCCTTCATTGCTCTGTTTCGCTTGATTTTCATTGCGAGCATCACTGTGATTAGCACGGAAAGTGGCGACTTCAATAATATCTCGACCAAACATAATATGTGCTAAGCGGAAACGGCGACCCACTAAACGACATTGGCGTTGAAAAATGTTTTGGATTTGCTCAGGGCGGGCGTTTGTTGCAACATCAAAATCTTTTGGTTTTTTACCGAGCAATAAATCACGGATACATCCACCGACGATATAAGCCTCAAAACCTTGACGTTGCAGTTTTTCCACTACATTGAGAGCATTACGGCTAAAATCACGCGGAGAAATATCAAATTGAGCCGCTTTAATCACATTTTTATCATAGCGACGTGTTTGTTCTGATTTTTTTGCTCGCGCTTTTGGCATTTGGCTATTAGAACGCTCAACTCGTTTAGAATGAGCACTTGTTTTGGCAACCTCTTTTGATTTTTTTGTCTTCTTGCCAAACAAATTTTTGATATAAGTAAGAATAATTTACTCCGTTTTGTTGTTGGAAATAAATGACTTGGCTCTTTTCTTGTAAAGAAAAAGGCAAGTGGATTTTCCTGCATTTTTAAATGCAAAAAAGTGCGGCTAATTTTAACCGCACTTTTGTATTTTTCAATAGAATGAATTAACCAGCGACTTGTTTTTCGCGGATTTCAGCTAAAGTTTTGCAATCAATGCAAAGATCTGCTGTTGGGCGTGCTTCTAAACGGCGAATGCCGATTTCTTCACCACAACAATCGCAGTAACCAAAATCATCGGTATCAAGTTTCTTCAAGGTTGCTTCGATTTTTTTCATTAGTTTACGTTCGCGATCTCGATTACGTAATTCTAGACTAAATTCCTCTTCTTGAGTTGCTCGGTCTGCAGGATCGGGGAAATTGGTTACTTCATCCTGCATATGTGCAACGGTGCGAGAAGCTTCTTCCACGATTTGCTCGTGCCAAGCATTAAGAATTTTTCTGAAATGAAGAATTTGCTCTTCATTCATATATTCTTCATCTTTTTTCATTTGATAAGGCTTAACGCCTGCTAAATCTAGCAAGCTCAATGATGCTCTTGACATCTCTCACTCCTAATACATACAGAATTAAGCGTGGACTTCACGACTTCCTGTCTTGTTATTTTAGTTTGTTCCTGACTGCTATTTTAGGAACCCAATTTTTGCGGGCGGTATAAATATCAGAAGTTGTTTGTTTTAGCAAGTAAATTTTCCTGAAAAATTTATTTTTACGATATGGATCGCAAAATTTGAAGCAACCGTTTGCATATTTAAATAAAACTAGCCTAGGCTTAGAGAGACTGGAATTAATCTTTTATAAAAATGAAATTAAACTTAATAACTTTAGCTGTCTTGTTAATTGTCGCGGATTTAACGTTGTTATTTCTACCGCAACCGTTGCTATTGCCTTGGCAAGTTGCTCTCGTTATTGCGCTTGTTTTGATTTTTCTTTTTATTTTCTTGCGTAGAAATTTCTTAGTTAGCCTTGCTTTTTTTGTTGCCTCTCTTGGCTATTTTCATTATTCGGCTTTGAGTTTATTACAACAAGCTCAAAATATTACCGCTCAAAAGCAAGTGGTAACTTTTAAGATTCAAGAAATTTTGCACCAACAGGATTATCAAACGCTTATCGCCACAGCAACATTGGCGAATAATTTGCAAGAACAACGAATTTTCTTAAATTGGAAAGCGAAAGAGGTGCCTCTATTATCGGAAATTTGGCAAGCTGAAATTTCTTTACGTCCCCTTTCTGCACGATTAAATTTCGGTGGGTTTGATCGGCAACAATGGTATTTTTCAAAGGGGATTACCGCTTTTGGAACGGTAAAAAGTGCGGTGAAAATTGCGAATGTTTCATCATTGCGTGCAGAAAAATTGCAACAAGTGAGAAAACAAACGGAAGGGTTATCACTACAAGGTTTATTGATTGCCTTAGCCTTTGGCGAACGGGCTTGGTTAGATAAAACTATTTGGTCAATTTACCAACACACTAATACTGCTCATCTTATTGCTATTTCTGGCTTACATATTGGGTTGGCTATGGGGATTGGTTTTTTCTTCAGTCGAGTTGTACAAATATTTTTTCCTACTCGTTTTATTCATCCTTATTTTCCTTTAGTTTTCGGTACTTTATTTGCTTTAATTTATGCGTATTTGGCTGGTTTTAGCGTGCCAACTTTTCGTGCCATTTCAGCACTTGTTTTTGTTTTATTTGTTCAAATAATGAGGCGACATTATTCGTCCATTCAGCTTTTTACGTTGATTGTTGGATTCTTGCTTTTCTGCGATCCATTAATGTCGCTTTCTGTCAGTTTTTGGCTTTCTTGTGGTGCAGTTGGTTGTTTGATCGTTTGGTATCGTTATGTGCCTTTTTCTCTTTTTCAATGGGGAAATAGCCCCTTTTCCCAAAAAGTGCGGTGGATTTTGAGTTTATTTCATTTGCAATTGGGGTTATTGCTCTTTTTTACACCTTTGCAACTTTTTCTATTTAATGGCTTATCGCTGAGTGGATTTTTAGCCAATCTTATGGCTGTTCCAATTTATAGTTTTTTCCTTGTGCCATTAATTTTATTTGCCGTTTTTACCAACGGCGCAATGTTTTCTTGGCAACTTGCAAATAAGCTAGCCGAAGGAATTACTTGGTTAATTTCTCTTTTCCAAGGAAATTGGTTCAATGTTTCATTTAATTTAGCGTTGGTTTTAACCGCACTTTGTGGCGGAATCTTTATGTTAATTATTTGGCGTATTTATCGAGAAGCAGAGGTTTTATCATTAACTTGGAAAATTAAACGACCAAGATTTTTTACATTAAATCTCAGTAAACCCTTGCTAAAAAATGAACGAATCAACGTTTTGCGATGTTTTTTCGGCATTATGTCGCTGTGTTTTATGATTTTGTTGTTCAAGCAACTAAGCAAGCCAACTTGGCAATTAGATACTTTAGATGTGGGGCAGGGCTTGGCAACGCTGATTGTGAAAAATGGCAGAGGGATTCTTTATGATACGGGTTCTTCTTGGCGAGGTGGAAGTATGGCTGAGTTGGAAATTTTGCCTTATTTGCAAAGAGAAGGGATTGTTTTGGAAAAATTGATTTTAAGCCACGACGATAACGATCACGCAGGTGGGGCATCAACAATGTTAAAAAACTATCCAAAAGTGGAATTGATTACTCCTTCACAAAAAAATTATGGGGAAAATTACCGCACTTTTTGTACTGCTGGACGTGATTGGCATTGGCAAGGGTTACATTTTCAAATACTTTCTCCTCACACTGTTGTGACACGAGCTGATAATCCCCATTCTTGTGTAATTTTAGTCGATGATGGAAAGCATCGAGTTTTGCTAACCGGCGATGCTGAAGCAAAAAATGAACAAATTTTTGCCCGCACTTTAGGCAAAATTGATGTGTTACAAGTGGGGCATCATGGGAGCAAAACATCGACAAGTGAATACTTACTTTCTCAGGTTCGACCAGATATGGCGATTATATCTAGTGGACGTTGGAATCCGTGGAAATTACCCCATTATTCGGTGATAGAGAGGCTTCAACGCTATAAAAGTGCGGTAGAAAATACCGCTGTTTCAGGGCAAGTGCGGGTAAATTTTTTTCAAGACCGATTAGATATCCAACAAGCACGCACAGAATTTTCCCCTTGGTATGCGCGTGTAATTGGATTATCAAAGAAATAAAAGGTACAATGCGCGCAATTTTTACTATTAGATAGCGATTATGCAAAAACAAAAATTACAAGATCATGACTTTTCTACCCTGCAAACTTTTAAACGTTTGTGGCCAACAATTAAACCTTTTAAAGCGGGGCTTATTGTTTCTGGTGTTGCGTTAGTTTTTAATGCATTTGCTGATTCAGGTTTGATTTATTTGTTAAAACCGTTGTTGGACGATGGATTTGGCAAGGCAGACCATTCATTTTTGAAAATTATGGCTTTTGTCGTTGTTGGAATGATTATTTTACGCGGCATTACCAACTTTATTTCTAATTATTGTTTGGCGTGGGTATCAGGCAAAGTTGTCATGACAATGCGTCGCCGCTTGTTTAAACATTTAATGTTTATGCCAGTGAGTTTCTTTGACAGAAATTCAACGGGGAAATTACTTTCTCGTATCACTTATGATTCTGAGATGATTGCAAGTTCTTCTTCAGGATCTTTGATTACCATTGTGCGAGAAGGAGCATATATTATTTCGCTATTGGCAGTGATGTTTTATACAAGCTGGGAATTAACCCTTGTTTTATTTGTTATCGGGCCAATTATTGCAATGTTGATCACTATCGTTTCAAAAATTTTCCGTAAGTTGAGTAAAAATTTACAAGATTCAATGGGGGAATTGACGGCGACGACGGAGCAAATGCTGAAAGGACATAAAGTCGTGATTTCTTTTGGTGGTCAGTTTGTCGAGGAAGAGCGTTTTAATAAAGTGAGTAATAACATGCGTCGTAAAGGTATGAAAATGGTTACTGCAGATTCCATTTCCGACCCTGTTGTGCAGATTATTGCTTCTTTTGCTTTAGTTGCTGTATTGTTTTTAGCTACCACGCCATTAATTGCGGAAGATAATCTAAGTGCGGGTTCTTTTACGGTAGTTTTTTCATCTATGTTGGCAATGATGCGCCCATTAAAATCCTTAACGAATGTAAACTCTCAATTCCAACGTGGAATGGCAGCCTGTCAAACGCTATTTGCCATTTTAGATTTAGAACCAGAAAAAGATAGCGGCACTTATAAAGCAGAACCCGCGAAAGGTGCGTTGGAATTTAAAAATGTGAGTTTTGCATATCAGGGAAAAGAGGAACTTGCATTAAATAATATTTCTTTTAGCGTGCCTGCAGGAAAAACCGTTGCTTTAGTGGGACGTTCTGGATCGGGCAAATCAACCATTGCTAATTTAGTGACACGTTTTTATGATATTGAGCAAGGCGAGATTTTACTGGATGGCGTAAATATCCAAGATTATCGTTTATCTAATTTGCGTGAAAACTGCGCTGTGGTTTCTCAACAAGTCCATTTATTTAACGATACCATTGCGAATAATATTGCTTATGCCGCGCAGGATAAGTATTCTCGCGAAGAAATTATTGCTGCAGCAAAAGCGGCTTATGCTTTAGAGTTTATCGAAAAATTACCGCAAGGTTTTGATACGGTAATTGGCGAAAATGGCGCGAGCCTATCTGGTGGGCAACGCCAGCGTTTAGCGATTGCTCGCGCTTTATTGCGTAATTCGCCAGTATTAATTTTAGATGAAGCCACATCTGCACTAGATACGGAATCAGAACGCGCCATTCAATCTGCATTAGATGAATTGAAGAAAGATCGTACTGTTATCGTAATCGCCCATCGTTTATCAACCATTGAAAATGCGGATGAAATTCTTGTGATTGATCACGGAGAAATTCGTGAGCGAGGCAACCATAGAGCATTGCTTGAACAAAATGGAGCTTATAAACAGCTATACAGTATGCAGTTTAGTGGCTAATTTATTGATTATCGAAAACGCGAGTTGAAAAACTCGCGTTATTTTATCCGCACTTATTAGAAAGGATTTTCTATGCCCTTCTGGTATTCCAACTCCAAACTTATTTGGCTCTTATCGCCTTTTTCTTTATTGTTTTGGTTGATTCGCCAACTTCGTCGCGCCTTATTTTGTTTGGGGATAAAATCTTCTTATCGTGCACCAAAACCAGTGATAATTGTGGGGAATTTGTCTGTGGGTGGAAATGGCAAAACGCCCGTGGTGGTGTGGCTTGTGGAAGAATTAAAAAAACGAGGTTTGCGCGTAGGTGTGATTTCTCGTGGTTACGGCAGTAAATCTAAAACTTATCCGTTGTTTGTTACTGAAAATACAAATCCAATTGAAGGTGGCGATGAACCTGTATTGATTGCTAAACGTACTAATGTTCCTGTCGTGATTTCCCCGAATCGCCAGCAAGCGATTGAATTACTCTTAAGCCAAGCAGAGTGCGATATTATTGTTTCTGACGATGGTTTACAGCATTATAAATTACAGCGTGATTTGGAAATTGTCGTAATGGACGCTGAGCGTGCATTGGGAAATGGTTTTGTATTGCCTGCAGGCCCATTGCGAGAATTACCAAGTCGATTAAAATCCGTAGATTTTGTGATCACTAATGGTGGAAAAAATCAGTATTCAGATGCAGTTATGTATCTTGTACCCCATTTCGCGATTAATTTAAAAACCAATGAAAAACGCCAATTAAAGGAATTTCAATCTGGTGTTGCCATTGCAGGGATTGGCAATCCACAGCGTTTTTTTACTATGTTAGAAAAGTTAGGGATTCAGTTACAGCGAACGCAAGCATTTCAAGATCATCAATATTTTGAAGCCTTTCAATTAGAAAAACTTGCTGAAAATCAACCGCTCTTTATGACGGAAAAAGATGCCGTAAAATGCCAATCTTTTGCCAACGATAATTGGTGGTATGTCCCTGTGGATGCAGAGATTATTGAGGCTGAAAAACAATGTGAAAATTTACCGCACTTTTGGGACAAAATAGACAAACTTGTGGCGCAATATAGAAATGGCTGAAAGGATTAATCTCCAGTTGTTTTGATTGCTTGCCGATAAAGCTGAAATATTAAAGAATAAGGAATAAATTATGTCATTTACCGTGATTATCCCCGCTCGTTTTGCATCAAGTCGTTTACCTGGAAAACCGCTTGCTGATATTGCAGGTAAGCCAATGATTCAACATGTATTTGAGAAAGCACTGCAGTCTGGGGCGAACCGAGTGATTATTGCCACCGATAATGAAAATGTGGCTGATGTTGCCAAAAATTTTGGCGCAGAAGTGTGCATGACTTCGGTTAATCATAATTCTGGTACAGAACGTTTAGCGGAAGTTGTAGAAAAATTAGCGATTCCTGACAATGAAATCATTGTCAATATTCAAGGCGATGAGCCTTTGATTCCTCCCGTTATCGTGCGACAAGTGGCAGATAATTTAGCAAAATTTAATGTCAATATGGCAAGTCTTGCGGTAAAAATTCATGATGCTGAGGAATTATTCAATCCAAATGCAGTGAAAGTTTTGACGGATAAAGACGGCTATGTGCTATATTTTTCCCGTTCGGTTATTCCTTACGATCGTGATCAGTTTATGAATTTACAGGATGTTCAGAAAGTACAGCTTGCGGACGCTTACTTACGTCATATTGGCATTTACGCATATCGTGCTGGTTTCATAAAACAATACGTGCAATGGGCTCCGACTCAACTTGAAAATTTAGAAAAACTTGAGCAGCTTCGTGTGTTATATAACGGCGAAGGCATTCACGTAGAGCTTGCGAAAGAAGTGCCTGCAGTGGGGGTGGATACTGCTGAAGATTTGGAAAAAGTGCGGCTGATTTTGGCGAAGGATTAAATGTTTGGCTCCCCTTGCTTGCGGGGGGAGCAGCCGAAGGCTGAGGGGGGATAAATTTAACATCGCAAGCCCCCTTCAGCCCTTTAGGCTCCTTCCCTCGAAAGCAAGGGAAGGCAAGATGTCTTTTGTTATTGGTAAAATATTCTATGTTCAATTACAAAAAATTCCTCGCTGATGTCTCTCACGAACCTGGTGTTTATCGTATGTATGACGATAAAGATCAGGTTATTTATGTTGGGAAAGCAAAGGATCTAAAAAAACGTCTTTCAAGCTATTTTCGTAAAAATCTGAGTAGTAAAAAAACAGAGGCGTTGGTGGCATCAATTCATCATATTGACACCATGCTAACTTCATCTGAAACGGAAGCTTTACTGCTAGAGCATAATTTTATCAAGCTTTATCAGCCTCGCTATAACGTATTATTGCGTGATGATAAATCCTATCCATTTATTTTATTAACCAAAGAACGTCATCCAAGAATCACGTCCTATCGTGGGTCTAAAAAATTTGCGGGTGAATATTTCGGGCCTTATCCTCACGCAGGCGCCGTGCGTGAAACCTTATCACTTTTGCAAAAACTTTTCCCTGTTCGACAATGTGAAAATTCCGTTTATTCCAACCGCTCTCGTCCTTGTTTGCAATATCAAATTGGGCGTTGTTCTGCGCCTTGTGTACAGGGATATGTTTCTGATGAAGAATATAATCAGCAAGTTGAATTAGCCCGCTTATTTTTACAAGGCAAAGATCAACTGGTGTTAGATTATTTAATCGGGAAAATGGAGCAGGCAAGCAGAAATTTAGATTTTGAACAGGCGGCTCGTTATCGTGATCAGATTCAGGCGGTGCGTTCGGTTATTGAAAAACAATTTGTATCCAATGAACGTTTAGATGATATGGATATTATGTCCATCGCTTACCAACACGGTTTAGCCTGTGTACAAGTGATGTTTATTCGTCAAGGAAAAGTGCTAGGCAATCGCAGTTACTTCCCAAAAGTCCCCGCCAATACGGATTTATCGGAACTTACCGAAACTTTTGTGGGGCAATTTTATTTACAAGGTCATCAAGGGCGAAGTATTCCGAATAGTATTATTGTTGATCGTCAATTAGCTGAAAAATCAGAGCTTGAGCAACTTCTTACGGATCAAGCAGGCAGAAAAGTGACGATTCAAGAAAGCGTAAAAGGCGATAAGAGTAAATACTTACAGCTCGCACAAGTTAATGCTAAAGCGGCTTTAAATGTACAACTTAAACAATCTTCACGAATGTCAGAGCGTTATCAAGCGTTGTGTGATCTGTTAAATCTCCCTGAAATTAAGCGTATGGAGTGTTTCGATATAAGCCACACGATGGGAAATCAAACGGTAGCATCTTGTGTTGTTTTTAATCAAGAAGGCCCACTGAAATCTGATTATCGTCGTTTTAATATTGAAGGCATTACTGGTGGGGATGATTATGCAGCAATGGAACAAGCGTTGCAGAAACGTTATGAGCGTGATTTAGAAGAAGATAAAATTCCTGATATTATTTTTATTGATGGTGGAAAAGGGCAATTAAATCGTGCGCTGAACGTGTTCCAACATCTTCAAGTAAAATGGGATAAAAATAGACCGCACTTAATTGGCGTGGCAAAAGGTGTGGATCGTCGAGCAGGGCAGGAAGTACTGATCATCAGCAAACAAGACCGCGAAATTCATTTGCCTGATGATAGTTTGGCATTGCATTTGATTCAACACATCCGTGATGAAAGTCATAATCACGCAATAAGCGGACACCGTAAAAAACGTCAAAAAGCCTTTACACAAAGTGGTTTAGAAACTATTGAAGGTGTGGGTGCTAAACGTCGTCAAGCTTTACTGAAATATCTTGGCGGTTTACAAGGTGTGAAAAAGGCGACCTTAGATGAAATAGCCTCTGTACCGGGAATTTCCCTTAAACTTGCTGAAAGGATTTTTGAAACGCTTAAAAACGACTAATCAATCATTTCTCAAATATAAATAACGATTGCTTTTCATTATAAAGCCATTATGATCCGCACTTTCGGATTTATTTAACTCTATTATAGGAAAAATTATGTTTGAATGGATTGCAGATCCTGAAGCGTGGGTATCACTTACGACACTTGCTGCTTTGGAGATCGTTTTAGGTGTCGATAATATTATTTTTATTAGCATTCTAGTTGGGCGTTTACCTGAAAGCCAACGCCAGTCTGGTCGTATTGTTGGACTTGGTTTAGCAATGCTGACAAGAATTTTACTTTTAATGTCACTTGCTTGGATGATGAAACTTACAGCACCGTTATTTACTGCGTTTAATCAAGAAATTTCTGGGCGTGATTTGATTTTATTAATCGGTGGTTTATTCCTGATTGTAAAAAGTTCAGGCGAAATTAAAGAAGCAATCAATCATCAAGGCCATCATGAATCGGAAAGAAAAAATAAAGTGAGTTATCTTGGCGTATTAATTCAAATTGCAGTGCTAGATATTGTTTTTTCTTTAGATTCTGTGATTACAGCAGTAGGTATGGCAAGCCACCTTCCTGTGATGATTTTGGCGATTATTATTGCCGTTAGCGTGATGATGTTTGCAGCAAAACCAATCGGCGATTTCGTAGATACGCATCCAACCTTGAAAATTCTAGCTTTAGCCTTCTTGGTTTTAGTGGGAATTAGTTTAATTGCAGAAAGTTTAGATATTCACATCCCGAAAGGTTATATCTATTTTGCAATGGGATTCTCTGTTGTGGTCGAAATGATCAATATTCGAATGAGAAGATTGATGAAATAAATTAGAAGTGCGGTCTATTTAGACCGCATTTTTTCGATTAAGCCTTTTTCAAAAACTCAGATTTCAACATGATTTTGCCGCAATCGACGTTATGATCGCCATTTACTAAGCGGATGTTTTTGAATTTTGTACCTTTTTTCAATACTTCTGATGAACCTTTTAATTTTAAATCTTTAATCAAAAGTACATTGTCGCCATCTGCAAGCAAATTCCCATTGCTGTCTTTTACGATCAGTTGATCGTCATCTGATTCTTGAATTTCATTATTATCCCATTCATTACCGCAATCAGGGCAAACAAAATTAATTGAATCGTGGTAAACGTATTCACTTTGACATTTTGGGCAATTAGGCATTTGATCCATTGGGTTTTCCTTCTTGATTACATATAATAGGCGCGCGAGTATAGCAAAAAAGATGTCTTTCGCCAAAGCGTGAAAGTTTTTGATAAATTTTTGAGGAAAATGTATGAAAAAACAAATTCTTGCCTTAGCCTTAGTTTGTGGCGTAATGTTTAGTAGTTCAATTTGGGCACACAATTTGCAATTAGAACAATCTTTACCATCGGTCAAAGTGAGTGAGTATGGTGAAATTGTGTTTTCTGGAAAAGATACTGTGTTTCAACCTTGGGGTTCTGCGGAATTAGCGGGCAAAGTGCGTGTTGTTCATCATTTAGCGGGTAGAACGGCTGCAAAAGAGAAAAATCAGTCGATGATTGATGCGATAAAAGCATCCCATTTTAATCCTGTAAAATACCAAACAACCACTATTATTAATGGGGATGATGCGATTGTTGGTACAGGTATGTTTGTAAAAAATAGTGCGCAAAAAGGCAAACAGGAAAATCCACATAGTCAAGTTGTGTTAGATGATAAAAGTGCGGTAAAAAATGCTTGGGGATTAAATCCTAAAGATAGTGCAATTATCGTGTTAGACAAAACGGGAAAAGTAAAATTTGTGAAAGAAGGAAAATTGTCTGATAGCGATATTCAGACTGTTATTTCACTAGTGAATGGATTGACCAAATAACGTAATACAAAGTAAAAATCCCTAAGCCGTGTGACTTAGGGATTTCTTAATTCTGATGGCGGAGGAATAGGGATTCGAACCCTAGGAGGGCGTAAACCCTCGCCGGTTTTCAAGACCGGTGCCTTCAACCACTCGACCATTCCTCCGTGATTAATGCGCGTAGTATAATGAATATTTTATTGATGTAAATAGAAATTTGATGATTTAACTTTAGATGATGATAATTTATTCATTTTGATGAAATTAATTCCATTAATACCATTGACTTTTTTATCCCTAGCCCTTACTTTACAAGAGACTTTTTATTTATTTTACAAGGAGCTTTTATGCAATCACGTCTTATTGTGGATGCTCAAAAAGAATCGTTACTCAGCACACATAAAGTGTTGCGTAACACGTATTTTTTACTGGGATTAACAATGGCTTTTTCAGCGGTTGTTGCGTTTATTTCAATGAGCTTAAACTTGCCTTATCCAAATATTATTGTGTTACTAGTGGGTTTTTATGGCTTACTTTTCTTAACCAATAAATTAGCTGATCGCCCTGCTGGTATTTTGGCTGCCTTTGCTTTCACTGGATTTATGGGATACACCATCGGGCCAATTTTAAATATGTATGTGGCACGTGGAATGGAAGATTTGATTATGCTTGCATTCGCAGGAACTGCTATCGTATTTTTTGCGTGTTCTGCTTATGTATTGACTACGAAAAAAGATATGTCATTTTTATCAAGCGCAATGTTCGCATTATTTATTGTGTTATTGCTTGGTATGGTGGCGAGTTTCTTCTTCCAAATTCCTGCTTTATCGGTCGCAATTAGTGCATTATTTGTAGTGTTCTCAACAATGACCATTTTGTATGAAACCAGTAATATTATTCACGGTGGAGAAACAAATTATATTCGCGCAACCGTGAACATCTATGTTTCAATCTACAATTTATTCTTGAGTTTATTAAGATTACTTTCTATCTTTTCAAGTGATGAATAATGATTGAATTTTGACTTTATGACCCCACTATTTAGTGGGGTTATTTTTTTGGAATAGGCAATGGAAAAACAAATTTTTGAACATTCAGTTAATGTAGAGGAAGAACACTATCAGCCCAAGCAAGAATTCCATAATATGGAAGCAAAGCTAGATGAAGCGTTGGACGGAGAGTTACTTGATGCTCAACTTGAACAAGCATTGAAACCAAAATCCAGTTTTAGAAAAACTTTATTAAAATTTACCGCACTTTTATTTGGCTTGGCGACGGTTGCGCAATCCGTGCAGTGGATTTGGGATAGCTATCAACAGCATCAATGGATTTATCTTGCTTTTGCTTTAGTCAGTTTGATTATCATTTTATTGGGTATTAAAGAGATTATTTGTGAGTGGCGACGTTTAGTTCGTTTAAAAAAACGTGAGCAATGGCAACAGCAAAGTCAGCAGATTTGGTTAGAAAGTGCGGTAAAAAATGGCGATGTTTTTTCCTTTCATAACGCAGAAAAAAGTAAAATTCTTTGCTTAGATATTGCAAAATCTTTAGGTTTGGAAAATGATTCTCCAGCGGTAATTCAATGGCAACACCAATTAAATGAAGCTTATTCAGCACAAGAAATTGCTCATTTATTCAGTCGTCATGTTTTGTCTTCTTTTGATGCACAAGCTAAAAAATTGATTAGTAAAATGGCAGCTGAATCAGCTGTGATTGTTGCGATTAGTCCACTTGCTGTAGTGGATATGTTTTTTATTGCGTGGCGCAATCTTCGATTAATGAATAAGATTGCTGAAATTTATGGGATTGAATTAGGGTATTTTTCACGTATTAGATTGTTAAGAATGGTATTGGTCAATATCGCTTTTGCTGGAGCAACCGAAGTGGCACAAGATATTGGAATGGATTGGCTTTCTCAAGATGTGACAGCAAAATTATCTACACGTATCGCTCAAGGAATTGGTGTGGGATTACTCACTGCAAGATTAGGCGTGAAAGCAATGGAACTTTGTCGTCCGTTAGCATTTCAATTAAACGAAAAACTAAAACTGTCACATATTCAACAGGAATTACTTAGTTCGGTAAAAGATATTGTTCTCGGTAAAAATAAAATTTACAAAAAGGAGCAAATCTGATGGAAATCGAGGTTGTTTATCAACATAGTGATTTTATTATTATCAACAAGTCTGAGGGTATTAGCGTTCATAAAGATCAAGAAGAACAAGGCTTAACAGAACTTGTTGCAAAACAACTGAATGTGCCTAAAGTATGGTTGGTTCATCGCTTAGATAAAGTAACTTCGGGTTTGTTAATTCTGGCGTTAAATGCTGAAAGTGCGGCTGAATTTTCACGACTTTTTTCTGAACATAAAATTCATAAAACTTATTTGGCATTAAGTAACCAAAAGCCTAAAAAGAAACAAGGTTTGATTATCGGGGATATGAAGAAAGCTCGAGAAGGTGCATGGAAACTTTGTCAAACCAAAGAAAATCCAGCAATTACGCGTTTTGAAAGTGTAAGCTGTGAACCTAATTTACGTTTATTTATTTTAAAACCACAAACGGGGAAAACGCATCAATTACGTGTTGCGATGAAAAGTTTAGGTAGCCCGATTTTAGGCGATGGACTTTATGCTAAAAACACAGAAAAAATTGACCGCACTTATTTGCACGCTACTCAATTGGAATTTGATTATCTAAATAATTTTATTTCGGTCACTTGTTTACCTTCTCAAGGTCAATTTTGGATTAAGCCTACAGTATTTGAGCAAATTCAGGTTTATCTGACAAAGCCGTTTTTATCAAAATAGAAATCTCTGTATAATAAAGCCAATTTCACTCTTTAATAGGAACAAAAATGAAATTTATTTCTTTCAATATAAATGGGTTACGTGCTCGCCCACATCAACTTGAAGCCATTATTGAAAAATATCAGCCAGATGTGATTGGCTTACAGGAAATTAAAGTTGCTGACGAGGCTTTTCCCTATGAAATTACAGAAAACTTAGGTTATCACGTATTTCATCATGGTCAGAAAGGTCATTATGGCGTGGCATTATTGACTAAACAAGAACCTAAAGTGGTTCGTCGTGGTTTTCCAACTGACAATGAAGATGCACAAAAACGCATTATTATGGCTGATCTGGAAACTGAATTTGGCTTATTGACTGTCATTAATGGCTATTTCCCACAGGGGGAAAGCCGTACACATGAGACTAAATTTCCAGCTAAAGAGAAATTTTATGCAGATCTTCAACAGTATTTAGAAAAAGAACACGACAAATCTAATCCGATTTTAATTATGGGCGATATGAATATTAGTCCAAGTGATTTAGATATTGGTATCGGAGATGAAAATCGTAAACGTTGGCTAAGCACAGGTAAATGTTCTTTCTTACCGGAAGAACGAGCGTGGTATCAACGTTTGTATGATTACGGATTAGAAGACAGTTTCCGTAAGCTGAACCCAACAGCAAATGATAAATTCTCGTGGTTTGATTACCGTTCTAAAGGTTTTGATGATAATCGAGGTTTACGAATTGATCATATTTTGGTAAGCCAAAAATTAGCTGAACGCTGTGTCGATGTGGGCATTGCATTAGATATTCGAGCAATGGAAAAACCGTCTGATCACGCACCGATTTGGGCTGAATTTAAATAGGAAAGCGAAATGGATATGGCAAATTGGCAGAATTATCGTTCTACTGTGAATGGTATGCCTGCCGTGTTTACCGCAAATATTGAAGATGTTGAAAAATATCACGGTAAAGGTCTCGATAAAATAGTGCAGTTTACTATTGATTATCAGGCTGATGATGAAACGGGTTTACCCTCAGAAGTTGAATACGATAAGTTAATTAACCGTGTATTTAAAATTTTGACACAACTAACCGCACTTCCAAATGTATTTTTTGCGGGGCATTTTATTTGTAATTCTCAAATAAAAATACATTTTTATTGTAAGCACGAAAATCTTATTGTAGAAACTTTACAACAAATTGATTTTGTTAAAGATATTAATGTGCAAAAGGATTTAATTTGGGATACTTATTTTGACTTTTTGCTTGCTTCTCCATTGGAGATTAAGTTAAATGCAACGGAAGAATTGCTTGATTTATTAAAAAGTAAAGGTCGTAATTTAAGTGATACCTATTTAGTAGAGCATAGTTTTCATTTTGATGAAGAGCAGAGAATGTTCCCTTTTATGGATGAGCTTAGTTTAGGGGATTATTCTTTCACGACATTACAATATTCAGCACAAGCGATTCAGTTTAATGAAGATGACGAACCTTATTTCTTGGTAAAATTAGAGCAAGAAATTTCATTAGAAAATGGCGAAATTTTTGAACAAGTAGAACGTTTTGAAAAATTGGCTGAACAATTTTCGGGAGAGTATATCGGTTGGGAATGTGATTCTTTACTGGATAGCAATAAGCCATTGAATTAGGTATTTGAAACATTCATAAATCATGAAAAAGAGAGAATTATCTCTCTTTTTTAATGTAATTTAACTTTTCTGCGTATTTTACGCATTAATAAAAATACCCACGGCCATAGTAAACCAGAAGCGAATGCGCCTAAGATGGCTTGCCAATGAAAAAAGGCAGTATGGAGTGAAAATTCAACTAAGAAAATAAGTAATCTTATAATGAAGACGAAAAGTACAACCAATAAACTTTGGAACCAAAGTGATAAATTTCGCAGAATTAAATAGTTTTTGGCAATGATGTACATGCTCGTAGAAAGTACGAGAGCGTGAACGCCTAATGTAGAGCCTAATATTAAATCCCAAGTTAATCCGAGTAAAAATGACCAGCCTATACTTACTTTATTGGGAATAGCTAATACCCAATAAAGTAATACAAGTACAAGCCACGCAGGCTTTAGCATTTGGAAACCAACTGGCCAAGGTGCAAGTTCTAATACAAAGGCAATAACAAAGAAGCTTAAAATAGTGAACCATTGTAAAATAAATCGTGTTTGCATTAGTCTTCTATCCTTTCTTCTTGCTGTTCTATGGGAAGATCTTCTTCATTTTGAAGAAAATCTGTTGGAATATCTGGTTCAATAATGGTTTTTTCTTCATTTTCTGGAAAGTCTTTTTCTGTTAAGCGTGTTTTTTTGACTCTATAATTTGCTTCATTAGCTTGGCTTTCTAAACGTTTTTGCACCAGATTGCGAACTTCTTCTGGCGACATTGATTTTACTTTTGATATATCTAGGTTACTTGGCCAAAGTAAAAGTACATAACGTAAACGTTCTAATAAAGATAAAGGTTTAGCCTTAACTATTGCAAAGTAATTAGAGCTATCACGCGAAACGCTTTGTACAACAGCTACGGGATAGCCTTCAAGAAAACGCCCACCAAGCCCAGAGGTTACGAGAAGATCGCCTTTTTCTATATCAATGGAACGAGGCACGTTATCGAGGCTTAGTTCATCGGTATACCCAGTCCCACTCGCAATAACACGAACATCATTGCGTAGAACTTGCACTGGAATTGAGTGTGTTACGTCTGTGAGTAGCAGTACTCGGCTAGTATTTTCGCTCACGGAAATAATTTGTCCAATGACGCCTTTTTCATCAATGACAGGCTGACCTACATAAGCACCGTCTTTTTTGCCTTGATTAATAACAATTTGTTGGCGATAAATATCTGTTTCTGCAGTAAGAACTTCGGCGATTTTTTTGTATTCATCGGTTCTTAACGGAGAATTTAATAAAAGACGTAATCGCTGATTTTCGACTTTGAGTTGATCAAGTAAAAGTAAATCTGCATTTTTTTCCAAAAGCTGTTGGCGTAGTACTTTGTTTTCAATTTGTAATTTATTGGTATCAACAAGATTTTCTGAAATGCCATCTAAGATACTTCTAGGGCTATTTGCAAGATAATATAAACCGCCTATTGCCGTTTCCATTGCACTACGTGCTTTCGTTATTGAGCTATTACGTCCATCAGCTAAAATTAAGGCAATAGATGCAAAGATAGCGATAAGCAGACGAATACCTAGGGGAGGGGCTTTGCCGAAAATGGGTTTCATTAAACTTTCTCTTGTTGAATGAAAAAAGTGAAAGGAAAAGTGCGGTTATTTTTAACCGCACTTTTTGTTCATATTCTGATTAAATTTCATCACTAAAAATATCGCCGCCGTGCATATCGATCATTTCTAATGCTTCGCCACCACCACGAGCAACACAGGTTAATGGATCTTCTGCGATGATAACAGGGACACCAGATTCTTTAGAAAGTAAAATATCAATATTACGTAATAAAGCACCGCCACCAGTTAATACCATACCACGTTCGAAAATGTCTGCTGCGTGTTCTGGTTGGCATTCTTCAAGTGCGGTTCGAACCGCTGCCACAATACCGTTTAATGGTTGTTGAAGGGCTTCTAGGAGATCACGTGATGTTAAAGTAAATGAACGTGGCGCACCTTCGGCTAAATTATGTCCGTGTACTTCCATTTCTTTAATTTCGTCACCTTCTTGAATATAAGCAGAACCAATTTCTTGTTTGATGCGTTCGGCGGTAGGTTCTCCGATAACCGAGCCAAAAGTGCGGCGAACATAAGAAATAATCGCCTCGTCGAAACGGTCACCACCGATACGCACGGAAGAAGAATATACGATACCATTTAAGGAAATTACAGCCACTTCTGTCGTACCACCACCGATATCAATTACCATAGAACCAACTGCAGTAGAAACGGGTAATTTAGCTCCAATTGCAGCTGCCATTGGTTCTTCAATTAAATATACTTCACGCGCACCAGCACCGATTGCTGATTCTTTAATTGCGCGGCGTTCTACTTGTGTTGCACCAGCTGGCACGCATACTAATACACGCGGGCTTGGACGCATAAAATTACCGCTATGAACTTGTTTGATAAAGTATTGCAACATTTTTTCTGTCACAAAAAAGTCTGCAATAACGCCATCTTTCATCGGACGAATTGCTACAATACTTTTGGGAGTACGACCTAACATTAATTTAGCTTCTTTACCCACAGCTGCAATGCTTTTTAATTTGCCTACGCGATCTTGACGAATCGCAACAACAGAGGGTTCATCAAGTACAATACCTTGTCTTTTGACATAAATTAAAGTATTAGCTGTGCCTAAATCAATAGAAAGATCGTTTGAAAACAACCCACGAATTTTTTTAAATAACATAATTATACCGTTTAAAATGAAAGTTAGTTTTGTTTGACAAAAAGTAGAAAATGACTTTGTCAAACATACAAAAAATTGCGCTAAATGTATCAAAAAAAGCGTTGCGATTACAGTGTTTTTTTAGCGTTTTTTTATAGCACTTGCCATTGCCCTTTGTCTTGCAGAATTAACTGTTGTTGATGTAAGGTTTTAAGGGTTGAACGGTGTCCCACACTGATGATTGTTGTTTGTGGTAGTTCTTGTTGTAACAATTGATACATCGAAAATTCTAAACCTTCATCCATACTAGCTGTGGTTTCATCTAAAAATGCCACCGCTGGTTTGTGTAGAATTAATCGTGCAAACGCCAAACGCTGTTGTTCGCCAAGAGAAAGAATACGTGTCCAGTCTTGTTCTTTTTCTAATTGTTCAGCCAAATGTCCTAGTTGTACTTTATTTAATATTTCTACAGCTTGTGTATGTGAAATATTGTCAGCGTTATTTGGATAAGCTAATGCTGACATTAAATTTCCTTGTGGCACATAGGGCTTTTGTGACAAGAAAAGCTGATTTTGCGTAGGGCAATTTATTTCCCCCTCGGCGTAGCTCCAAAGCCCCGCAATGGTGCGTAAAAGAGTGGTTTTTCCTGCTCCAGATTTTCCTTGAATAAGCAAACTTGTTCCTTGCGGTAAGGTAATGTTTAGATGTTTAATTAGTGTATGACCTAATGGATTTTGAATACTTAAATTTTTGAAAATCACATCTGTTGGATGATTGTGGATCTGTGTTTGTGATTTATTATTTGCTTTTTCAATGGCATAACAGAACCCAGTTAAACGATCTAGCGTTGCTTTATAGCTTGCAAAATTATCATAAGTACTGCGGAAGAATGAAAGATTTGCGTGTAACTGACCAAATACTTGCAAGGTTTGCATTAGATCGCCTAGTTTTATTTGCTTTTCAAAGTAACGTCCAACTTGAATTAACAATGGAAAAACAACAGAAATTTGGCTTACGACTAGGTTAAATCCTGAAAATTTTAGTGTTCTAAATATAATGACCCACATATTGTGAATGACGGCGTTGAACTGCTGATAAAGCTGATTTTTTTCGACTTTTTCGCCCGCATAAAAAGCAATGCTTTCAGCATATTCTTTAATGCGAATTAAAGAATAACGATAGTTTGCGTTTAGGCGTTCATTAATAAAATTCAATGAGATTAATGGGCGACCGAGCCAGAATGCGATGAGGGTTGTGAAAATGACATAACCAAACACTAAAAATACCATCATATGCGGAATTTCTACACCAAGTACTATCATTGGACCGGCTAATCCCCATAACAAAATCGTGTAAGAAATCATCGAGGTGACCGCATCAATGACGCCAGTGCTTAAAGAAAGCGTGGTTTTTACATAAGATTGCACATCTTGTTGAATACGTTGATCGGGGTTATCAAGATTTTCTGATAAATACTGTGTTTTGTAATAGGCGCGATGTGCCATCCATTTATTAACAAGCTGTTCGTTAAGCCATTCAATCCAGTTGATGACGAAACGTTGCTCTAAATAATAGCTTACTAATGCTGCTGAAACAGAACTTGCTGCGATGACGCAGAATAAGCCCATTTGTTGCCAAAATACATGTTCATTAAATTCTTGCAATGAGGTATACATATTTTTATACCACTCAGAATTTACAAGGCTGATACGTACGCTAAGTAATGTCATTGCAACAATAAGCAGAAAGAATAAGATAGGTTTAATGCTACGTTTAGGCGAAAGATAACCGCCTGCAAACATCCAAAATTGTTTTCCCCATTGGGTAAAACGCACCAAAAGAAAAATGCCAAAACTAAAGACGACTGAGGTGATGGCTAGCGTTTGTAAAATCCAAATAAGAGAAGTAATAGCTTCTTGGCTGTAATCCATAAATATTCCATCCGAGATAAAAGTGCGGTGAAAAATAACCGCACTTTTTGTAAAAGGGTCAAAAATTTTCGGTATTGTAGAGGCTATGCTCAATTTCGCAAGAAAAAATGTGACGAACGTATCATTTTTTGAGTTTGGTTAAGGTTTTCAAAAAACAACTTGGATATAATCCAAAGGAGTTAAATTTCATTTTTAAGGGGTCAATATGAGTGATATTGCGATCACGATTAGTCTTCTTGCCCTCGTCGCCGTAATCGGCTTATGGATCGGGCATTGGAAGATCCGCGGGGTTGGGCTTGGCATTGGTGGCGTGCTGTTTGGCGGCATTATTGTTGCCCATTTCACTAATCAATATGGCTTGAAACTGGATGCACATACGCTGCATTTTGTGCAAGAATTTGGTTTGATTTTATTTGTTTATACTATTGGTATTCAGGTTGGACCTGGCTTTTTTTCTTCTTTACGAAAATCTGGTTTAAAGCTAAATGCCTTTGCCATTTTGATTATTGTGCTGGGGTCAATTGCCGTGGTTCTTGTACATAAAATTGCGGATGTTCCACTGGATATTGCCTTAGGTATTTATTCTGGTGCTGTTACTAATACGCCAGCGTTGGGGGCAGGGCAGCAAATTTTAGCAGAATTAGGGGTGCCTCAAACCACTGTGACTATGGGGGTGTCTTATGCAATGGCTTATCCATTCGGGATTTGCGGTATTTTGCTTGCAATGTGGTTAATCCGCTTGTTTTTTAACGTCAAAGTGGACGATGAAGCCGCTCGTTTTAATGCGGAGAGCAGCCAAGATAAAGAAAGTTTACATAATATTTCTTTAAAAGTGACGAACCAAAATCTAGATGGTTTGACATTGATTCAAATTCCTGGATTTAGTGATGAAGAAGTCGTATGTTCACGTTTAAAACGCGATGATATGGAAATTGTTCCAAAGGCAAGTACTGAGATTCGTACCAACGATATTTTACAATTAGTGGGTGATGATAATTCGCTTGCTAAAATGCGTTTAATTATCGGACACGAAGTTGATGCACCAACCGTTGCCTATAGTGGCGAAATTCGTTCCGAGCGTGTGGTGGTAACGAATGAAAAAGTATTAGGCAAAAAGATCCGTGCGTTAGGCATTCATCAAAAATATGGGGTTGTAATTTCACGTTTAAATCGTGCAGGGATTGAGTTAGTTCCAACGGGAAATACCACACTGCAATTTGGCGATGTGCTACATATGGTTGGACGCAGTGATGTCCTAAATCAGGCCATTTCAGTTATTGGTAACGCACAACAGAAATTACTTCAAGTGCAAATGTTACCAGTGTTTATCGGTATTGGTTTAGGGGTACTCGTTGGTTCGATTCCATTCTATATTCCAGGTTTCCCTGTTGCGTTAAAATTAGGGCTTGCTGGCGGGCCATTGGTGGTTGCGTTGATTTTAGCGAGAATTGGCACGATTGGTAAACTTTACTGGTTTATGCCACCAAGCACTAACTTGGCATTGCGCGAAATTGGGATTGTTCTTTTCTTGGCGGTTGTTGGTTTAAAATCAGGTGGAAGTTTCTTTGATACTTTAGTGAATGGTTCGGGACTTGAATGGATGGGATACGGTATTTTTATCACTTTTGTGCCGTTGATTATTGTTGGGACTATAGCACGCTTATATGGAAAACTTAATTACCTAACTATCTGTGGTTTACTTGCAGGTTCAATGACGGATCCTCCCGCTTTAGCATTTGCGAATGAAATTAAAGAAGATAACGGTGCTGCAGCACTTTCTTATGCAACTGTGTATCCGTTAGTGATGTTTTTGCGAATAATGTCGCCGCAGTTATTGGCAGTGTTATTATGGGCAGCATAGTAAAAATAATTTCAATTTAGACATAAAAAGCGCGGTTAATTTCGCGCTTATTTTTTGCGTGGATTTTGCGCAAGAGGGTATTCAATGATAGAATTCCGCACTTTTATTGCTAAGTGAGAACAAAATGGCGTTAGTTGAATTTTTGATGGAAACCTTAGATGGGTTAAAGGGAACAGATATTGTACATTTTGATGTACGTGGAAAATCCTCGATTACGGATAATATGATTATTTGCACGGGGACGTCGAGTCGCCAAGTTTCTGCAATGGCAGATAATTTAATCACAGAATGTAAAAAAGCAGGTTTTGAAACCTTTGGAGAAGAAGGTAAAAATACTGCAGATTGGATTGTGGTGGATCTTGGTCAAGCTATCGTACATATCATGCAACCTGACGCCCGTGAAATGTATCAATTAGAGAAACTTTGGGCGTAAATTTTAGTAAAGTGCGGTAAAAAATAACCGCACTTTTTAGATAAGGATGACTTGTGAAAATCACGTTAATTGCCGTCGGAACAAAAATGCCTTCTTGGGTTACAACGGGTTTTGAGGAATATCAACGCCGTTTCCCAAAAGATATGCCTTTTGAACTAATTGAAATCCTAGCAGGCAAGCGTGGAAAAAATGCTGATATTAAACGTATTTTAGAACAAGAAGGTAAAGCGATGTTAGCGGCCTGTGGAAAAGGCAAAGTCGTGACGTTAGATATTCCTGGTAAACCTTGGACGACACCGCAGCTAGCTGAGCAACTAGAAGCGTGGAAAAATGATGGTCGCGATGTTTGTTTATTGATTGGTGGGCCTGAGGGGCTTTCGCCAGAATGCAAAGCTGTCGCAGAGCAAAGTTGGTCGCTTTCTCCCTTGACATTACCTCACCCGCTTGTTCGTGTCGTGGTGGCTGAAAGTTTGTATCGTGCGTGGTCGCTAACCACTAATCATCCTTATCATCGAGAATAATATATCCTTATTTTTAGTCAGATGAATTTAAAAAAATTCTTCAATACACCAACGCACGAACCGTTCCGCGATAAAAAAGCGGAGCGTAACCTTTTTGCACGCCGAACGTTAGTGGCTTTTTTGGGGATTTTGCTCTTAACAGGCGTGTTATTCACCAATATTTATCAGCTACAGATTGTTAATTTCGATACTTACCAAACGCGTTCTAATGGTAACCGAATTAAATTATTACCTTTACTACCAACGCGTGGCTTAATCTATGATCGTTACGGCAAATTATTAGCCGAAAATCTTACTTTTTTTGGTTTATACATTGTGCCAGAAAAAACTGAAAATTTAGACCGCACTTTAGATGAATTACGCTATATTGTGGGATTGACGGATAACGATATTGAAAATTTTAAAAAGGAACGTCGCCGCGGAACGCGTTATACACCGATTTTATTAAAGCCGAATTTAACAGAAGAACAAATTTCACGCTTTGCGGTAAATGGCTACCAATACCCGAGCTTAGAGGTACGTCCTTATTTCAAACGCCATTATTTATATGGCGAAACAATGGCACATATTTTGGGCTATGTAGGTAAAATGAATGATAAAGATGTAGAACGTTTGAAACGAGAGGATAAATTCGCGAATTATGCGGGAACGAACGATATTGGAAAATTGGGTATTGAACGTTATTACGAGGATATACTGCAAGGTACCACAGGTTTTGAAGAAGTAGAAATTAATAATCGCGGCAAAGTAATCCGCACTTTGCGTAGCCGACCTGCTGTGGCGGGAAAAAGTATTCATTTAACCATTGATTTGGCATTACAGCGTTATATTACTGAACTTTTATCGGGACTAAAAGGTGCTGTAGTTGTGCTTGATCCGAAAGATAGTAGTGTATTAGCGATGGTATCTACACCAAGTTATGATAATAATTTATTTGTTGATGGTATTTCCTCCGAAGATTATAAACGTTTATTAAATGATCTTGCTCGTCCACTTTATAGTCGTGCGACACAAGGTGCGTATCCGCCCGCTTCGACAGTCAAACCTTTTATTGCAGTAGCCGCACAAACTGAAAATGTGATTACACCAAACACAACGATTTTTGATCCGGGATATTGGGTATTACCTAATTCCACAAAACGTTTTCGTGATTGGAAAAAAACAGGCCACGGGGATACGGATTTGAATAAAGCGATTACTGAATCCTCTGATACTTATTTTTATCAAGTGGCTTATAATATGGGTATTGATCGCCTTTCTAATTGGATGAAGGATTTTGGTTTTGGTATGCCAACGGGGATTGAAATTCAAGAAGAAACGGCTGCCAATATACCAACTCGAGAATGGAAACAAAAACGTTATAAACGCCCTTGGGTGCAAGGCGATACGATTTCGGTTGGGATTGGTCAAGGTTATTGGACGGCAACACCACTACAAGTAGCAAAAGCGACGACAATATTGGTCAATAATGGCAAAGTAAATACACCGCATTTGATGAAAGCAATTGAAGGTGCAGTATTAGAGTCTTATGAAGATCCGTTACTTTATCCTGATATTAACACACCTAAAGTGGCAGCTTGGGAGGCAGCGAAACGCGGTATGTACAATGTTGTTAATGCTGCAAATGGAACTGGGCGAAAAGCCTTTGTAGATGCAAATTATCGTGTTGCAGGGAAATCTGGCACTGCACAAGTGTTTAGTTTAAAGGAAAATGAAAAATATAATACGGCAGGCTTAAAAAAAGAATTGCATGATCACGCTTGGTTTACCGCTTACGCCCCTTATGATAATCCTAAATTAGTTGTAACAGTGATTTTAGAAAATGCAGGTGGTGGTTCAAGTAATGCCGCGCCGTTAGCACGTAAAGTGATGGATTACTATTTAAATCAGCGTTTACCACAAGTTGAAAAATATAATGTACCTATTCAGCAAAAAAAAGATTTGTCACAAGAGAGCGAACAAATAAATGGAAGATAAAATCCCTTTTTGGTTGCGTGTTTGGCAACGTTTGCATATTGATTTTTGGCTGTTTATCGGACTTCTTGCAATAACTGCTTATGGTATGCTGGTGTTATATAGTGCATCAGGTGCCAGTGAAACGATGTTTAATAGCCGAATTATTCAGGTCTTACTTGGATTTATTGTTATGCTGTTAATGGCTCAATTTCCACCAAGATTTTACCAACGCATCGCACCTTATCTTTATTTAATTGGTTTTGTGTTATTGATCTTGGTAGATGTTATTGGTACGACAAGTAAAGGTGCACAGCGTTGGCTTGATCTTGGATTTATTCGTTTTCAACCCTCTGAAATTGTAAAACTTGCTGTGCCATTAATGGTGGCGGTGTATTTAGGTAATCGTCCGCTTCCACCTAAATTAAGTGAAACATTTATAGCGATTGCAATGATTCTACTGCCAACATTGCTTGTGGCGATTCAGCCTGATTTAGGCACATCAATTTTGGTCAGTGCGTCAGGTTTATTTGTCGTGTTTTTAGCAGGAATGAGCTGGTGGCTTATTTTAGCGGCAGTGATTGGCTTAGCTGGATTTATTCCGATCATGTGGTTATATCTAATGCACGATTATCAACGCACTCGCGTTCTCACATTATTGGACCCAGAAAAAGATCCTCTCGGTGCTGGCTATCATATTTTACAATCAAAGATTGCGATTGGTTCTGGTGGATTAAGCGGAAAAGGCTGGATGCAGGGGACTCAATCACAATTAGAATTTTTGCCCGAACCTCATACAGATTTTATTTTTGCGGTAATGGGTGAAGAGCACGGAATGATTGGTTTCTTGATTTTAATGGCGATTTACTTGTTTATTATTGTGCGAGGTTTAATGATTGCCGTCAATGCTCAAACTTCTTTTGGGCGTATTCTTGCTGGTGCAACAACATTAATTTTCTTTGTTTATGTATTTGTGAATATTGGAATGGTAAGCGGAATTTTGCCTGTTGTGGGTGTGCCATTACCTTTATTTAGTTATGGTGGTACCTCTTATGTTGCGATTATGGCAAGTTTTGGTTTACTGATGTCTATTCATACGCATAAAAGTCAATTTATGAAAAGGAGCTAATTTCATTTTTTTCTTTCTTAAAGAAAGAATAAATGAAAAGCGTTAATATTTTATGAAATTAAAAACTGGGTTAAATTTGACCGCACTTTTGCTATTTATGATAAGCGTAGCTTTTCCTGTGCAGGCTGATACGCAAAAAATGTATGGTATTCGAGGGGATAATCTTTCTATCGCAACTCAAATGCCTGCGCCAAGGACTTATTCAGTAAAAGGGCAAACTTATACTACTAAAAGTGGGAATGAAGCCAAATCTTATATTAAAGAAGGTTTAGCAAGTTATTATCATCTTAAATTTGATGGGCGCAAAACAGCAAGTGGCGATGTTTATAACTCAAAACAATTTACTGCAGCACATAAAACATTGCCAATAAATTCTTATGCTTTAGTGACAAATTTACATAACAATCGTAAAGTTATCGTACGTATTAATGATCGTGGGCCTTTTAGTGATAAGCGTTTAATTGATCTTTCACACGCTGCGGCAAAAGAAATTGGCTTAATTTCCCGCGGCATAGGGCAGGTAAGAATTGAGGCGTTGCACGTTGCTAAAAATGGGAATTTATCAGGCGCAGCCACAAAAACACTGGCTAAACAAGCAAAAACTCAGGAAGCTGCCGATCGTTTAGTATTAAAATCTAACACGCTTTTTGATAACGCATCTAAGTCAATAAATGCTCTAAAAGGAACCGAATTTTACTGTTTGAAAATGCTTGAATTAACCTCTCGTAGCCAAGCAAATAAATTAATTACGCAACTTGCGTTAGCGAATATTCAGACTGAAGTAAATCGCTCAGGAAATAAATATGAAATTTATATTGGGCCTTTTGATGACAAAACAAAAATGGCACAAGTGAGAACTAAATTACAAAAAATGGCAAATAATAAGCCATTAATTGTTTATACGTATAAAAATTAATTGTAGGAACACACTATGTTGAAAAGAACAACAAAAATCGCATTTTTATCAAGTTTTGTGGCACTTAGTGCTTTTTCGGTATCTGCAGAGGATATGCAGTTTGGCGTAACTCCACCACAAATTACGGCTCAAACGTATGTATTGATGGATTATAATTCAGGTGCAATTTTGACCGCACTTAATCCAGATCAACGTCAATATCCAGCATCACTGACTAAAATGATGACAAGTTATGTAGTTGGTGTCGCATTAAAACAAGGCAAAATCCATAATACCGATATGGTTACCATTGGTGAAAGTGCGTGGGGGCGTAATTTCCCTGATTCATCAAAAATGTTTTTAGATTTAAATACACAAGTATCTGTAGCAGACTTAAATCGAGGTGTGATTGTTGTTTCTGGTAATGATGCGACTGTTGCATTAGCTGAACATATTTCTGGCAATGTACCGAACTTTGTAGAAACAATGAATAAATATGTTCAACAATTTGGTTTGAAAAATACAAATTTCACCACGCCCCATGGTTTAGATGATCCAAATCAATATTCTTCCGCGCGTGATATGGCAATTATTGGTGCGCATATTATTCGTGATTTACCTGAAGAATATAAAATTTACTCCGAAAAAGACTTTACATTTAATAAAATTAAACAACCTAACCGTAATGGACTATTATGGGATAAAACTATCAATGTTGATGGAATGAAGACAGGGCATACTAGCCAAGCAGGATATAACTTAGTCGCTTCAGCGACTACATCAAACAATATGCGTTTAATTTCTGTAGTAATGGGTGTGCCAACTTACAAAGGTCGTGAAGTAGAAAGTAAGAAACTTTTACAATGGGGTTTTGCTAATTTTGAAACCTTTAAAACTTTAGAAGCAAGTAAAGTCATTTCAGAGCAACCTGTTTATTATGGTGATAAAGGTAGCGTGAAATTGGGAACGCTACAAGACCGCTTTATCACTATTCCGAAAGGTAAACAAAATGAGCTTAAAGCGCGCTATGAGTTCGAAGGTAAAAACTTACAAGCACCTTTAGCAAAAGGACAAATTGTAGGGAAAGTCGTTTATCAATTAGAAGGCAAGGATATTGCAGCGGTAAACTTACAAGTAATGGATGAAGTTGGCGAAGCTGGTATTTTCGGAAAAGCTTGGGATTGGCTGGTGCTCACTGTAAAAGGCTTGTTTGCATAAAATATCTGAGAAATTACCGCACTTTTTTAATTAAGAGATTACGTACTATGTGGGTAGTTTGCCATCCACGCATAATTTTTATTACTGGGAAATAATATGACAACGGAAAACGATTACGCAAAACTTAAAGAATTAATGGAATTTCCAGCAAAAATGACCTTTAAAGTTGCTGGGATTAATCGAGAAGGGTTAGCACAAGATCTTATACAAGTGGTTCAAAAATATATTAAAGGCGATTATATTCCTAAGGAAAAACGCAGTAGTAAAGGCACTTATAATTCTGTTTCAATCGACATTATTGCTGAAAACTTTGAGCAGGTAGAAACACTTTATAAAGAACTTGCTAAAGTTGAAGGCGTAAAAATGGTTATCTAGTATGAATAATTCCCTTATCGTTCGTCAGTTAGGGTTGCAAGATTATCAAGAAATTTGGCATAAAATGCAGAATTTTACAGATAGTCGAACCGAGGAAACGCAAGACGAAATTTGGTTGGTGCAACATCCTCCTGTATTTACCCAAGGGCAAGCAGGTAAACCAGAGCATCTTTTACAACGTAGTGAAATACCTGTAGTGCAGTCCGATCGTGGTGGGCAAATAACCTATCATGCACTCGGTCAGCAAGTGATGTATGTGCTCATTGATATTAAGCGTCATGAGAATTTAAATGTACGTCAATTAGTTACCGCACTTGAACAAACGGTGGTAAAAACCTTAGCTGAATATGGTATTGAAAGTTATCCAAAACCTGATGCACCAGGTGTGTATGTGGATGGAAAAAAGATTTGTTCTCTTGGACTACGTATTCGTCGTGGTTGCTCTTTTCACGGGCTAGCATTGAATATTAATATGGATCTGAATCCATTTCATTATATTAACCCATGTGGCTATGCTGGTCTTGAAATGTGTCAATTAGCGGATTTTGTTAATCAAGATGAGGCTAATTGCGATAAGGTTTCACCAAAATTAATTAAACACTTCGCCGAACTTTTAGGCTATAATGTAACAACTTTATAACATTTTATAAAAAGTAAATGCCCAACTTGGGCATTTTTATTTAGGAAAATACTATGTCTACTCCTTTCAAAATGGAACGCGGTGTAAAATATCGCGATGCGGCAAAAACCTCAATTATCCCCGTGAAAAATATCGATCCTGATCAAGAACTATTAAAAAAACCAGAATGGATGAAAATTAAACTTCCAGCAAGTTCAGTTAAGATTGAAAACATTAAAAAAGGTATGCGCCGTCACGGGCTACATTCTGTTTGCGAGGAAGCTTCTTGTCCGAATTTACACGAATGTTTTAATCATGGAACGGCAACCTTCATGATTTTAGGTGCAATTTGTACGCGTCGTTGTCCATTCTGCGATGTAGCTCACGGTAAACCATTACCGCCCGATCCTGAAGAACCTCAAAAATTGGCAGAAACCATCCAAGATATGAAATTAAAATATGTGGTGATTACATCAGTGGATCGCGATGATTTGCCTGATCGTGGCGCGGGTCATTTTGCAGAATGTGTAAAAGCTGTGCGTGAGCTTAATCCTAACATTAAGATTGAAATTTTAGTGCCTGATTTTCGTGGTCGCATTACACAGGCATTGGAAAAATTAAAAGATAATCCGCCAGATGTCTTTAACCATAATTTAGAAAACGTACCGCGCCTGTACAAAGAAATTCGCCCCGGTGCAGATTATGAATGGTCGCTTAAATTACTGCGTGAATTTAAGGAAATGTTCCCAAATATTCCAACCAAATCTGGTTTAATGGTGGGATTAGGAGAAACTAACGAGGAAATTTTGCAAGTAATGCAAGATTTACGAGATAATGGTGTAACGATGCTGACATTAGGGCAATATCTCCAACCTAGCCGTCACCATTTGCCCGTTGCGCGTTATGTTCCGCCTACCGAGTTTGATATATTTCGTGATAAAGCTAATGAAATGGGCTTTGAACATGCAGCTTGTGGACCATTTGTTCGTTCTTCTTACCACGCTGATTTACAAGCCAGCGGTGGATTGGTGAAATAATTTAAAATTGCGCTGAATTAAACCGCACTTTCTGCTTGCAACAAAAGTGCGGTTTATTTTTACAACTCAGAGTAACCGCCAATATTGCCTATTCATTAATCAACTATTAAGCCTATCATCATTTCCGCAATTGTAAGGAAAAGGATATCAAGAAAATAGTATTTTTAACTTATATGATCGAGAACCATGTAAGTTTTTGAAAAAAAAGAAAATATCTATAAATTATTCAATGTATAATGCAGTGTAAAGATAATATTAGATTATAAAGTTGGGGAAAATATGAGCTTATCTTGTATCGTAATTTGCTCATCGCTTACAATAACTCTATACTACTAACTTGGTAGTGATGTTATGTTTTCTTCTTTTTTGGAGAGTCGATGCAATTTGAGCGAATTTCTACTGAACAAAAAAAACTTTCTCTCATTCAGACATTTTTACATCAAAATGCGCTTAAATTAGATGAACAAATCGAGTATTTTGTTGTTGGCTATAATGATAACGAACAAATCGTTGTCTGTGGCGGTTTAGCAGGCAATATCATAAAATGTGTTGCGATTGATGAGTCTTTGCGTGGTAGCGGTGTTGCCCTGCAATTAATTACTGAATTGGTTGATTTAGCTTACACGCTAAAACGCCCACACCTTTTTATTTATACAAAACCCGAATATGCAACGTTGTTCAAATCTTGCGGTTTTTATATCATCTCTGATGCCAATCCTTATGTAGTATTGTTAGAAAATAGTGCTACGCGTTTACAAAAACAATGCTCATTATGGGAGAAAATGCGTGTGGTTGGTAATCGAATTGGCTCGATTGTAATGAACGCGAATCCATTTACCTTAGGTCATCGTTATTTAATTGAGCAAGCATTACAACAATGTGATCATCTGCATTTATTTATTGTTGGTGAAGACGCATCGCAATTTTCTTACGCTGAACGATTTGAAATGGTTAAACAAGGTATTTTCGATTTATCCAATATCACTCTTCATTCTGGCTCTGACTATATTATTTCTCGTGCAACATTTCCAAATTATTTCCTAAAAGATCAATTAATTACAGATGAAAGTTATTTTGAGGTTGATCTGAAGTTATTCCGTTTACATATTGCTCAAGCTTTGGGAATAACACATCGCTTTGTTGGTACTGAGCTAAATTGTCCCGTCACTGCCGAATATAATCGCCAAATGCATTATTGGTTAAGGGATGCCGAAATGAATGCAGCAAAAATAAATGTTATCGAGATACCTAGAAAAACAGCAAGCAACCAGATTATTTCTGCGTCTACAGTACGAAAGCATTTGGCTGAAAAAAATTGGGCTCAACTCGCAGAGTTTGTGCCTATGACTACGTTAAATTATTTACAAAAGTGCGGTCGTTTTTAAATACATTTTTATTCATCAATATACGGAAGGAAAATCTATGAAAATAACAAAAGTAGCCGTTGCAGGGACACTGGAATCCAGTGATGTTCAAGTACGGGTTCAACCTTTTGATTCACTCGATATTGAAATCAATAGCTCAGTAGCAAAACAATTTGGTGAACAAATTGAAGCGACAGTTCGTGAAGTATTAGCAAAACTTGGCATTACAGCAGCACAAGTCATTGTAGAAGACAAAGGGGCGTTAGATTGCGTGTTACAAGCTCGAGTAAAAGCTGCTGCAATGCGTGCAACTGATGAAATGATTAACTGGGAGGCTCTGTTATGAAATTAAGAAGAAGTATGTTATTTGTGCCAGGCTCAAATGCCGCCATGTTAAGTAATAGCTTTATTTATAAACCAGATTCCATTATGTTTGACTTAGAAGATGCGGTTGCTCTCAAAGAAAAAGATTCTGCTCGTTTATTAGTCGCTCACGCACTTCAACATCCGCTTTATAAAGAAATTGAGACCGTAGTTCGTGTTAATCCGCTAGATTCTGAATTTGGTTTATTGGATTTGAATGCGGTAGTGCGTGCGGGTGTGGATGTGGTACGTATGCCAAAAACTGAAAGCGCGCAAGATGTGCTAGAGATGGATCAAGCCATTACTGAAATTGAGAAATCCTGCGGTCGAGAAGTCGGTTCGACTAAAATGTTAGCGGCTATTGAATCTCCATTAGGCATTACTCAAGCCAATCAAATCGCTTTCTCTTCTAAACGTTTAATTGGAATTGCATTGGGTGCAGAAGACTATGTGCGTAATTTGAAAACTGAGCGTTCTGCAGAGGGGATTGAATTACTTTTCGCTCGTTGTTCTATTTTACAAGCTGCACGTGCTGCTGGCATTCAGGTCTTTGACACCGTGTATTCCAACGCAAACAATGAAGAAGGCTTCTTAAAAGAGGCTGCGTTAATTAAACAGCTTGGTTTTGACGGTAAATCCTTAATCAACCCACGCCAAATTGAATTGTTACACAACTTATTTGCACCGACACAAAAAGACGTGGAGCAGGCAAAACGCATTATTGAAGCGGCAGCAGAAGCTGAACGACAAGGGGCTGGTGTTGTTTCGTTAAACGGTAAAATGATTGACGCACCGATTATTGATCGCGCAAAACTTGTATTAGAACGTGCGAAATCAGGTGTTCGTGAAGAGTAAGGGAGATAAAAAGATGACAACAAGAGAACAACGTATTGAAAAATATCACGCTGATCGCTCAGTCTATCAAGCGGTGCCTAAATCTGAATCCCTTTCTCGTACAGCGAAAGATCGCAAACTTTGTACCTCTCTAGAAGAAGCGATTAAACGCTCTGGCTTAAAAGATGGTATGACTGTTTCATTTCATCATGCTTTTCGGGGCGGAGATTTTGTGGTGAATATGGTGATGAATAAAATTGCCGAAATGGGTTTCAAAAATCTGACCCTTGCATCTTCATCTTTAATTGATAGCCACTTCCCGATTGTCGAACATATCAAAAATGGCGTGGTCACCAAAATCTATTCTTCTGGTTTACGCGGTGAACTTGCAGAGCAAATCTCTCGCGGTTTATTGAATGAACCTGTAAATATTCATTCTCATGGTGGACGTGTTCACTTAGTAAAATCTGGCGAATTAAAAATTGACGTTGCTTTTTTAGGCGTGCCTTGCTGTGACACATTCGGTAATGCCAATGGATTTACTGGAAAAAGTAAATGCGGCTCTCTAGGCTATGCGCGTGTCGATGCTGAATATGCTGACAAAGTTGTGTTGCTCACAGAGGAATTTGTTGAATACCCGCACCACCCAATCAGCATAGCTCAAGATCAAGTAGATTTAATCGTGCAAGTTGAAGCAGTCGGTGACCCGAAAAAAATTGGTGGTGGTGCAACCCGAATGACTACCAATGCACGCGAATTACTCATTGCGCGTAAATGTGCAGAAGTAATTTTTGCCAGTGGTTATTTTAAAGATGGCTTCTCATTACAAACTGGTTCTGGGGGGGCAGCATTAGCTGTTACACGCTTTCTAGAAGAAAAAATGCGTCGTGAAAATATCACTGCAGATTTCGCACTTGGCGGAATTACTGCAAGTATGGTGGCATTACATGAGACTGGTCTTATTAAAAAATTATTAGATGTACAAAGCTTTGATTCTGTTGCAGCTGAATCACTTGCCCGTAACCCAAATCATATTGAAGTCTCCGCTAACCAATATGCGAATTACAGTTCCAAAGGCGCATCTGTTGAACGTTTAGATATGGTGATTCTTTCTGCTTTAGAAATCGACACTAAATTTAACGTGAATGTATTGACTGGCTCTGACGGTGTGATTCGCGGTGCATCTGGTGGTCATTGTGATACCGCAGCTTCTGCACAAGTAGCAATCATTGTGGCACCATTAGTTCGTGGTCGTATTCCAACCGTGGTGGAAAACGTGATTACCTGTGTAACACCTGGTGAAAACGTCGATATTCTCGTTACCGATCATGGTGTAGCAGTAAATCCTAAACGTCCAGATTTGATTGAAGCTTTAAGCAAAACAGACATTCCATTGTTGACTATTGAACAACTTTGTGAACGTGCTTACAGCATTACTGGTAAACCAAAAGAAATTGAGTTTACTAATAAACCTGTGGCTATTGTTCGTTATCGTGATGGTTCGGTGATTGATACGGTGTATCAAGTTAAAGACTAGAATCAGCATTACAAGCGATCTACTTTCAATAGCCAAAATTAACTCTTGTCTTCCCATGATTATCAGGAAAGGAGCCCAAAGAGTTGAAAGGGACTCGATTAGCTCTTTCAGCTTTCGCCAGCACCATATAAATGGAAAGAGTTAAGAAAATTTATTTTTATACAAAAGAGCGGTCAAATTTTGCAGCATTTTTTTACGACATTCTCTACAGAGGGTTCAAAAATTTCACTTGAAGCATTGCTTAATGCTCGAGAGGAACGTGCAATTTTACAACAACAGCTTATAACACAATATGGACAAACCTTACTTTGCATCACTTTAACTGCTGTGGGTGGCGTAAAAAAAAATGCTTTGTTGGATTATGTTTTTACAAAAGCTCTAGAAAATCTGACCGCACTTTTTACTCAGTTAAACATCACAGCAGTAAAAGAAATAGTCCGTCCGTTAGAAACGGGGCATGAAGCCTATTTTGTAGTACCGATAGATGCTCGTACGCTAAAAGTGCTGATGATTGAATTGGAAGAAAGTATTCCTCTTGCTCGTTTGTGGGATTTAGATGTGTTTAATGCTAAAGGCAATCTACTTAGTCGTACAGATTTTGATCTTTCTCCAAGAACTTGTTTAGTGTGCGGAGAAAATGCAAAAATCTGTGCGAGAACCCGCAAGCACGAGATTGATGAGATTGTGGATAAAATTCAATCTCTCGCACAGAATCATGATTTCGCAGAACATATTGGTGAACAAGTTTATCTGGCATTAATACAAGAGGCTCGCTTATCGCCAAAACCTGGTTTAGTGGATGCCATCAATAACGGTTCGCACAAAGATATGAACCTACATACTTTTGAGCAAAGTGCGATTAGCTTAAAACCTTTTTTTACGCAGTTTGTTCTCAAAGGCATGATGACCGCGCATTTGTCTGAAAATCAAATTCTCTCTGAAATTCGTCCTTTAGGTTTATTGGCGGAAAAAGCAATGTTTAAAGTTACTGATGGCGTAAACACCCACAAAGGTGCTATTTTTTCTTTTGGTTTAGTGTGTACGGCAATTGGACGATTATTGGCACAAAAAAGTTTGGCTCAAAGTGCGGTAGATTTTGATGTTAAATTAATCTGCTCACTTGTTGCACAATTTACTCAAGGTTTAACGGATGAACTCAAAAATTATCCTGAACACTTGCCTAGTACGGCTGGAGTGCGTTTATTCCAAAAATATGGCTTAACAGGTGTCCGTGGCGAAGCAGAAAATGGTTTTAATCTCATTCAAACGTTGTTGCCACAATTTGATGAGTACCATCAGTTAGAATGGGAACATCGTTTACTGATTTTGTTGTTGAATTTAATGGCAATTAACTCCGACACTAACGTGGTTCATCGAGGTGGTTTAGCAGGATTGCATTTCATACAGCAAACAGCACGGGATCTGCTTACAGATCAACATCTTGTGACAGATAAAGTAGCACTGACACAAGCATTAATGAAATTTGATACCGCCTGCATTGAACGTAATTTAAGTTCGGGCGGTAGTGCTGATTTATTAGCACTAACAATTTTCTTTTTATCATTTAGAGGTAATTAATATGGCATTATCCAAAAATACAAAACTGGTGATTTTAATGGCTATCCCATTGATCACTTTCTTACTACCTGCTCCTGATGGGCTTTCTTTGATTGCTTGGCGATTACTTGGTGTTTATATCGCCACTATCGTTGGGCTTGTGCTTAAACCTTATGGCGAGCCCGTTATCTTATTGGCTGCAATTGCGGTTTCTGGCGTTATCATCGGTAATACTGAAGGGGCGAAAGAATTGGTTAAAGTCGGCAATATGTTGGATGGTTATAAATCTGGCACAACATGGCTTATTTTTACCGCATTCACTTTGAGTTCAGCATTTGTAATCACAGGTCTAGGTAAACGTATCGCCTATCATATGATCGGCGCAATGGGTAGCACAACCCTACGCTTAGGCTATGTTACCATGTTCTTAGATCTTTTACTCTCGCCAGCAACGCCCTCTAACACCGCGCGTTCAGGTGGGATTATCTTTCCAATCATTAATAGCGTAGTCGTTGCTCTTGGTTCAGATCCAGAAAAAAGCCCGAAAAAAGCAGGGCGTTATTTGATGATGAACGTATATATGGTGGTTAAAACTACCTCTTATATTTTCTTAACCGCAATGGCTCCTAATGCCTTAGCTCTTTCATTAATGGCACCAATTCTTGGTTTTGAAACCACTTGGATCAAATGGTTCTTAGCTGCATCCGTACCCGGCTTACTCTGCTTATTCTTAATTCCGTTAATTTGTTATTGGGTATCTCCACCAGAATTGAAAAAAGTGGATAATAAAGCCATTGCGAAAAAAGGCTTAGAAGAATTAGGTCCAATGTCTTTTCGTGAAAAAGCACTCAGCTTGTTATTCGTAATTGCATTATTCGGCTGGATTTTCTCTAATTCACTTCATATCAATGCTACCATTGTTGCAATCATTGTAATGGTGCTTTGTATTGTATTAAGTATTGTGACCTGGGACGATATCCTAAAAAGCAAAGGCGCATGGAATACCCTAGTATGGTATGGTGGTATCATCGGTATGTCTGGCTTGCTTGAAAAATCTGGCTTTTTCAAATGGTTAGCAAACACCTTAAGTACCATACTTCAGTTTGAGGGACATGGTATGATAGCGTTAATAGTGATTCTTACCTTAAGTGTCTCTGTACGTTATTTATTCGCATCAGGCGGTGCATATGTAGCTGCAATGGTACCCGTATTTGCAACAGTCGGACATGTAACAGGCGCTCCTACTGAATTGCTTGCTCTAGGCTTAGCCTTTGCTAATTCTTATGGTGGTTCAGTAACTCACTACGGAGGCGGACCAGGTCCAATTGCATTCGGTGCAGGTTATAATGATATAAAATCTTGGTGGATTACTGGCGCGATCATTGCTTTTGGCAGTTTAATTATCCATCTAACTATCGGTATGGCATGGTGGAAATTATTAATGAGTTTAGGCTGGTTATAAGCTAATCTTTTTTAAATTTAACTGCTATTTTGACGGTGTAGTAGACAAAGTAGTTGATTATAAATATATGCTTGCGTTTTCACTAAAAAGTGAGCTCTATTTAATTTAAGGATTAAGTCCTGTAATCTACAGGGCTTAATCCTTTTGGTTTACCTTGAATATACACATCGTTGTAATCGCGATAAGCTAGTATTTCCTTTAATTTTATGAACTAATATTTACCTCATACTGCATTATATCTTGAGTATATTTATGAATATCTTATTTTTTAATGATTTACAAGCCTTTCTAGCTTATCAAAATATTCTGTTTAGTGTCTTTCACCGAATATTCACTAGCCAGAATCAGCGCAAGCCTGTAGAATAGCCCATTGCTTTATTTAACTAATTATTTATAACACCTAACGATATTGTAGAAAATGACTCAAAAATTACATATTAAAACTTGGGGCTGCCAGATGAATGAATATGATTCATCTAAAATGGCAGATCTTTTATTAAGCACCCACGGATTAGAACTCACGGAAGCACCTGAAGAAGCAGACGTATTATTATTAAATACCTGTTCTATTCGTGAAAAAGCACAAGAAAAAGTGTTCCACCAACTTGGGCGTTGGAAAGAATTAAAGAAAAATAATCCAAATTTAGTGATTGGTGTGGGCGGCTGTGTAGCCTCTCAAGAAGGTGAACATATTCGCCATCGTGCGCCTTATGTGGATATTATTTTTGGCCCGCAAACTTTGCATCGCTTGCCTGAAATGATTAATCAAATTCGTGGTGGAAAAAGTTCCGTCGTAGACGTAAGTTTCCCTGAAATTGAGAAATTTGACCGCTTACCTGAACCTCGCGCAGAAGGCCCAACGGCATTTGTTTCCATTATGGAAGGCTGTAATAAATACTGTACTTTTTGTGTTGTGCCTTATACTCGTGGAGAAGAAGTTAGCCGTCCCGTAGATGATGTGTTATTTGAAATTGCGCAACTTGCGGAACAAGGTGTGCGTGAGGTAAATCTACTTGGTCAAAATGTAAATGCTTATCGTGGGCCAACGCATGATGGTCAAATTTGTAGCTTTGCTGAGTTGCTTCGTCTTGTCGCATCAATTGATGGTATTGACCGTTTACGTTTCACAACCAGTCATCCAATAGAATTTACCGATGATATTATTGATGTGTATCGTGATACGCCTGAATTAGTGAGTTTCTTACATCTTCCAGTGCAAGCAGGTTCTGACCGTGTATTAACAATGATGAAACGTGGTCATACCGCATTAGAATATAAATCTATTATTCGTAAACTTCGTGCAGTGCGCCCAGATATTCAAATCAGCTCAGACTTTATTGTTGGTTTCCCAGGTGAAACGGCGGAAGATTTTGAGCAAACTATGAATTTGATTGCACAAGTGAACTTTGATATGAGCTTCAGTTTTGTGTACTCAGCCCGACCAGGTACGCCAGCAGCAGATATGCCAGATGATGTGACGGAAGATGAAAAGAAACAGCGTCTTTATGTGCTACAAGAGCGTATTAATCAACAAGCGGCACAATTTAGCCGTCGTATGCTTGGCACAGAGCAGCGCGTGTTAGTTGAAGGCCCATCGAAGAAAGATATTATGGAATTGACGGGACGTACTGAAACGAATCGTATTGTTAATTTCCAAGGTTCTCCAGAAATGATCGGTAAGTTTGTGGATGTGAAAATCACTGATGTTTATACTAATTCGTTACGTGGCGAAGTGGTGCGTACTGAAGATGAAATGGGATTACGTATTGCGCAGTCTCCACAAGAAGTGATGAATCGCACACGTAAAGAAGATGAATTAGGCGTAGGGCGTTATCACGGCTAATTAAAATACTGAAATATTTAACCGCACTTTGAGAGATTAAAGTGCGGTTATTTTTTTAGAGATATATGGTTTAGATTTGCCAATCTATCGGTTTTATTCCGTGGCTTTCCAAATATGAATTTGTTTTGGAAAAATGATGACAACCAAAGAAACCTCGATGTGCTGACAATGGGGAAGGGTGTGGCGCCGTTAAAACAAAGTGACGAGTGCGGTCAATAATTTGCCCTTTTTTTTGTGCGTGACTGCCCCAAAGTAAAAACACCAGTTTTTCACGATGTTCATTGAGTACTGCAATAACTTTATCTGTAAACCTTTCCCAACCTAAATTGGCGTGTGAATGTGCCATACCTTGTTCCACGGTAAGCACAGTGTTAAGTAGCAACACCCCTTGTTCTGCCCATTTGACTAAATAACCATTTGATGGCATTTGAAATCCCGAAATATCTTGTGTGAGTTCTTTATATATATTTAATAGGGAAGGGGGAATCGCTACTTCAGGTTTTACTGAAAAAGCCAATCCATGAGCTTGGTTTGGTCCATGATAAGGATCCTGACCTAAAATCACCACTTTTACATCTTCAAAAGCGGTATATTTGAATGCATTAAATACCTCTTCTTGTGGTGGATAAATTGTTTTCCCGTTTGCTCTTGCAAGATGAACCTGTTGTAGTGTGTGTTGAAAGTAAGGTTGCGCTTTTTCTGTTCCGATAACGTCTGTCCAGTTTTTCATTATTTTATCCTATTAATAAGTTTTTATTCATTATAAACAAAAACATTCATTCAATAAAAAGTTAAATTAATGTTAAATTATTGATATAAATTTTATTTAAAAATTAATAAATTTTAATTTAGATCAAATTTATAAAAATTAATTAAAAAAATAACCTGCTCTTTATCAAATAAATCTAAAATAATTTGAAATATTAAAATGATTTGATAAAATTTGTACAGTTTTATTATTATTTTCGTGCCAATTAGGAGGCTATTATGATTAAAGGTATTCAAATTACTCAAGCAGCAAATGACAATTTGCTTAATTCATTCTGGTTATTAGACAGCGAAAAAAATGAAGCGCGTTGCTTATGTGCAAAAGGCGAATTTGCTGAAGACCAAGTTGTTGCTGTTAGCGAATTAGGTCAAATCGAATACCGTGAATTACCGGTAAACGTAGCGCCAACTGTTAAAGTTGAAGGTGGTCAACACTTAAACGTAAACGTATTACGTCGTGAAACGTTAGAAGATGCGGTAAATAACCCAGATAAATATCCACAATTAACTATCCGTGTTTCTGGTTACGCAGTACGTTTCAACTCTTTAACGCCAGAACAACAACGCGACGTTATCACTCGTACTTTCACTGAAAGTCTATAATTTCAGTTTGAATGAAAAAAGAAACCCCGAAGTCATTCGGGGTTTTGTTTTATCTAAAAAGTTTGAAAATTTGACCGCACTTTATTGATAAGAAAATGTATAAGTGGCAATTGCTTTCACTGTTCCAGGCTTCACATTTCCATTTGTATTGACATAATAAGCTCGGAATAAGACGGAAGGATTATTTTGAACACCAGATGAAAACGCCCATTGATTTTCTGTGCCTTTTGCGGAACTTTCAGGCCCATATTTTAAAGCGGGCGTA
Organism: Haemophilus aegyptius; assembly: GCF_900475885.1. Lineage (GTDB taxonomy): Bacteria > Pseudomonadota > Gammaproteobacteria > Enterobacterales > Pasteurellaceae > Haemophilus > Haemophilus influenzae. Next base: position 1,867,352 of record NZ_LS483429.1, on the reverse strand, counting down.
TTCCAATTATTATAGAGTTTAATTCCGATACCTTTTGCGCTTGAATCCGCGGTTAAACTTAAAATATCACTCCGATTATTTACATTGGATTGATCGGTTAATGTGCTATAAACACGAATCCCACCCCATAAACCACTTCGCGATGAATTATCACAACGTAAACCAATTTCGAATTTACCGCCATAAACTTCATCTCCTTGAGTTGCGATACTACGCTGAGAAATAGTTAGCAATTTGAGCGTAATATCCTTTGGCGTGGTTAAAACACAAGTGTGAGGGGTAACCCTAAATCTGAATGAATTAAGAATAAATTTTGTAATTTTATTGCCTGTATATTCGCCATATCTGCTATCGGATCGGCGACGAGGTTCAATTTCGCCAATTTCTGTACGAGGAATGGTATATTCCCCTAAGGGAGGTTGTTTTAGAAGAACAGGAATCACTTTCGCTGAGGCTCCTTGACTTGATGTTGTGCACCATCCCTTAAACACTTTTTGCCAAGAATTACCATTAACAGCCACAGGTCTATTGGTATCGCCAGCATAGACTAAAATCCCAATATATTCATTCCCTATATCATAAATAGATTGGTTATCTATGGTGCCAATAACAGGTAAATTAGATCTTGCATAAAGTTCTGTGCAAAAATTATCGCCATTGTTATGACCCTGAATAAAAGTATATTTGTAGGGATCGTTTGTAAAAAACGCATTAGCGAAATTATCAAACTTGCGTGGTAAGTCATCTGCGGAGTAATGGCGTGAATATAAAGGAATGGTGCCATCTGCCATTTTTGCTCCCAACTCAAAGGGCGCAACGATATCATACTCCATACTAGAGCCTCTGTAGTGATAACCATCGCCATTAGGACGACGTTCAAATGATAGAGAGGACAAAGAGTAACAACATAAGCCTGTTAGAAATATTATTTTTTTCCACATATAATTCTCAACTTTTATTTACATTTCACATCATAAATTTGCATTGTTTCTGATTCATTATCTAAATTGACTTGATAATCAAAATAACATTGCTCGTTTTTCCCTAATCCCCAAGAAACAGCAAGTGTGCCTTTTGCTTTCGTTAAATTATTCGCAAAAAGAACGCCACCTTGCCCAACATAGCCTACGAGATTTCCTTTATCATCTTTAGCTTCAGTTGCCATTGGTAGAATAACGCCTTTTGGCGTTGCCACATTAAATAGCACTATCGTCGTTTTTTTCGTATCAAAATTGACTAGATTGATGCTATTGGCGCGTGGCACGATTTGTTGTTCTGTTGAATCAAATTCTATATTTATTGGTAAATGGGTCGGATCAATACCAATATAGTTAATAGAATAAGGGGAGGTGTAAGGCACAATAGCATTACCGAAATAATCTAAAGTTTGCCCCATACCAGTTGCCGTAACTAACGCACCTTTTGCGCCTTTAGCGTGAATAATGGCAAAATTATCTCCTACTGTTTGCCCTAACGTCACACCATAAGAATGTGCAACAACAGAACCAGAGGCGGTCATTGAGACTTGACGATTGTGTTGATTATCTTGTCCTACAGAGAATTGATAATCGCCGACATCGGCTCGGTAGCCCACATTCGCAGAAACAGAACGATTATTTTGATTATTGCTCGCGGCGGATAATGCATAATTAAATTGATTATATTGACCTGTTGAACCGCTTACGCTACTTTGCGCATTGTTATAACGTCGATTATGTGTAAATGTTGAAGACACATATTGTTCGCCCAATGGAATAGAAAAGCTTAAATACAGGCTGTTATCGCGTGTTTTTCTTTCTTGATCAACTGATTGTGAAAAACCAATTTGATAATTTAATCGTTTCCAATTATTACTGTAAGAAAGTTGGTATTCATTACGTACCCCGCTTTTTCCCCAGTAACTATAAGTTGAACCAATTAAATAAAGCACACCCCATTTTTCGCCAAGATTTTGATTAATTGAAAGTTGATATTGATTCTTAGGGCGAGAAAATAGTGAATTTCTTAAGGCTTCATTGGCAAGATTATAGTCATTATTTTTCGCCCAAATGACATCTCTCAATGTATAGAAATCTTTTGAATAATAGCGATAAGCCGCTAAAGTTACATTTGTTTTAGTCGAAAGTACATTTACGCTATAACTTGCGTGCAGGCTATAACCGTTTTTCTTTTCTCTCGTTTCATCAAAGATGCTTTGTGCAAAGGTGGCATCTGCAGAAAATGCGCCAATTGGCGTATTTAGGCTTGCGCCTAGCAATTCTGCACGATAATTTTTATGTAATGTTATTCCGCTATTAATCGTGAAATTATTTAATAAACCATATTGCAATGTACTTTGTAATACATTATCTGGATATATTTCGGAACCATAACGATAACGACCGTAAGCAGTTTGATAACGAAATTGTCCCATTCTGATCAAAGGTGCAATATTAGCAAATGGCACTGTGAATGTGCGTATTTGCCCATTTGATTCTGTAATTTCAACGACTAAATCACCACTATAGCCACTTGGATAAAGATCTGTAATCGTAAAAGCACCTGCAGGAACAGAAGTTTGATAAATAATTGAACCATTCTGACGAATTGTCACATTGGCATTACTATTCGCGACACCTTGAACAATAGGCGCGTAACCACGCATTGAGGAGGGGAGCATTCGATCATCTGAAGCCACTTTTAATCCACGTAAAGACATCCCCTCCACTAATTCGCCAGATGTATAGAAATCACCCAATGTTACGATCCCTCTAATAGCGGCAAAATCTTTTTGTAAATAGGTTTCTGTACTTTCATAGTGACTATTTTGGTTTTGATCTACTGACTTTTGCCAATTTTTAGAGCCAGAATGTCGTAATGCCCAACTGCCTATATTGGCTCCAGCACGAATACCAAGATAAGATTGCGCTAAGGTATTATTCCCATTCTTATAGCGATAATGGTTGGCATTGTAATTTAAGAAGACGGCAGGTTCGCCATCTTGCCAACGACTTGGAGAAATATAACCGCGTGGACGTTGCACGGTAAGAGCCTGAGGAATTTCCACGTTAAGACGTAAAAGTCCTGTATCAAATTCTGTTTTTACTTGTGAAATTGCTGTATTTATAGGCACGCATATTGAATTAGACGCAGATTGTAAAAAAGCATTCGGTTGTAAATCTAAGATTTCCCCTAATTCAGGGGTTAAACAAAGCGAAATACCCTGTTCAGTATCATCAAAACGCAGTTGTAAATGCCCTTTGTTAATATTATTGACAAAAATTTCTGCGGGATAATGACCTGCTAAAACCGCATTTTTTTCATTAAAACGGCGAATATCCACCACAGGTGCATTTTCACTTTGTCGTAAAAAGCCTGCATCAAATTCATCATCTGCGTGAACATAAAATGACAGGCTAAAACATAAAGCGAGCCCGCAATAAATTGGATGTAATTGATATTTTTGTAGCATTATTAATGTTCTTATTTGATTAATTAGAAAAAAGTGCGGTGAAATTTCACTTCATTTTTCGCGATTGAATTAATGTAAAATTGATTCGCCTTTTTGATCGCCACCATAATCATTTACGACAGTCCACTGAACTGTTTCATTCGCGTGTGCACCTTTAAATGGATAGGTTTGTTGTGAATAAGGCGCAACCATATCTACATTTTTCACTGATTTTCCATTGATTTTAATTTGATCGTAGGTAATAAAATAAGGCGTTGGGTTATCCACGCGTAAAGAAGAACCATCTGTTGAAAAATTCACTTTTTGATAAGCATCATTAATAGATATTGCTAACCCCTTTGGACGATAAAAAAATTTCAAGCGTGAACGGATGGCTAATTGTAAATAATTAGGGTTGATCGCTAATGATTCCGCTTTTGGTTTAGGGGGAATATCTAATAAATTAAAGTAAAAAATTGATTCTCGATCTTGGGGTAAGGCTTCGGTGCCAGTAAAGTTTACGCGTAAAGATTGTCCAGAATTGCCTTCTACTCGAACAATGGGCGGCGCAATGACAAAAGGCACTTTAGTTGAATTAGGGCTGCTATTAATATCGCCTTTATCTAACCACGATTGCACCAATGCGGGAGAATCACCTACATTACTTAATTGAATGGAAATATTTTTTTGTTCAGCAGGATAAATAATGCGTGTGCCAGTAATCACGACATTTGCTTGGGCAAAAAAAGGAAGTGCGGTTAAAAAGAGGAAAATTTTTTTTAGCATAGGATTACTCAATAGGAAACAGAAAAAAACCGACTAACGCAGAAAGCGTTAGTCGGAGAAAAGAAAGTTTATTTATAGATAATGTTATATTCAACTTTAGATTGAACGACACCCTCTCCAGCAGCACCACCAACGGCAATATATTGTGCGTAGTAAGTTAATTTAGCTGTAGCTGTTGTTGCTCCAGTATCATTTTTAAAGTTAGACCAAGGATTATAGTGATCGTTTTCATGTCCTTGAACATCAACATTCTCACCCACTGCAATCACTTTACTGGTATCGGCGTGAGTTAATTGAATTTGTACATTGTTAGCTTTAGTTTCTCCACTAGTAACCTGTGCAACATTTATTAAATTATGTGTGGTGGGATCCACATATTGGCTATTTGGTAGAAAATAAGCACGAACGCTATTTGTGCCTCCTGTTGCAGCTGGTTTACAACCCGTTAATTCAATGTTAAAACGTGTTAAACCTGCAACTGCACCATCTGTTGTTAATTGCGCTTTATTGACTGTTGGTAGTTTTACATCAAAAGTACCAGTGTTGCCACCATTTGTAACAGTACAAGTTTGATCAACGACACGACCATTAAATGTAATGGTGCCATCTGCTGCGCCAAATGCACTCGAGATTCCGCCTAAACTAAAAAGTAAGCCTGCTGCTAACGTTAATTTTTTCATTATTTAATCCTTAGAATGGAAGTAATTATGTAAAGATCACATTTTTTTGTTATTTTGTGATCACGATTGTTTTTAAAATGTTAAAGACCAGCACATAATACACTTAATGAGCAAAAAAAAAACGATTTCAGATTATTTTTTAATCATTCGATCCATTTTATAGCATTTTGAGGGGGGAGTTATATGGAATTGAACCTTTTATTTTATAGATCGCTGACTTTTCCCTTTCATCTCTAGCGATTTACACGCTTTTCAGGTACAATCCGCCAGTTAAATTTAATGATTTTCTGAGAAAAACTATCTTTTATGAAGAATATTCGCAACTTTTCTATTATTGCCCATATTGACCACGGTAAATCGACACTTTCTGACCGTTTGATTCAAACTTGTGGTGGTCTTTCGGATCGTGAAATGGAAGCGCAAGTGCTAGATTCAATGGATCTTGAGCGTGAGCGTGGAATTACCATCAAAGCACAAAGTGTGACTTTAAATTATAAAGCCAAAGATGGCGAAACTTATCAATTAAACTTTATCGATACGCCAGGACATGTGGACTTTTCCTATGAAGTGTCTCGCTCTCTTGCTGCTTGTGAAGGGGCATTGTTGGTAGTTGATGCTGGTCAAGGGGTAGAAGCCCAAACTCTAGCAAACTGTTATACCGCAATCGAAATGGATTTAGAAGTGGTACCGATTTTAAATAAAATCGACTTACCAGCTGCTGATCCTGAACGCGTAGCTGAAGAAATTGAAGATATTGTTGGAATTGATGCGATGGAAGCGGTTCGATGCTCAGCTAAAACGGGTGTAGGTATCGAAGATGTATTAGAAGAAATCGTTGCAAAAATTCCTGCACCAGAAGGTGATCCTAATGCGCCATTACAAGCATTGATTATTGATTCTTGGTTCGATAATTATTTGGGCGTGGTATCTTTAGTGCGTATTAAAAACGGGGTATTACGTAAAGGCGATAAAATTAAAGTGATGTCCACAGGGCAAACTTACAACGTAGATCGTTTAGGGATTTTCACGCCAAAACAAGAAGATACTACCGTTTTAGAATGTGGCGAAGTGGGTTGGGTTGTTTGTGCGATTAAAGATATTTTAGGTGCGCCAGTGGGCGATACCTTAACCCATCAACATAATTCTGCAACTGAAGTGTTGCCTGGCTTTAAAAAAGTAAAACCACAGGTTTATGCTGGGCTTTTCCCTGTAAGTTCTGATGATTATGAAGCGTTTCGCGATGCACTTGGTAAATTAAGTTTAAACGATGCGTCACTTTTCTATGAACCAGAAACTTCGACCGCGCTTGGTTTTGGTTTCCGTTGTGGTTTCCTTGGACTTCTGCATATGGAAATCATTCAAGAGCGTCTAGAGCGTGAGTATGATTTAGATCTTATCACGACTGCGCCAACGGTAATTTACGAAGTGCAATTAACGAATGGCGAGGTTGTTTATGTGGATAGTCCTGCAAAATTGCCTCCACTTAATAATATTGCTGAAATTCGCGAGCCAATCGCAGAATGTAATATGCTGGTGCCGCAAGAATATTTAGGTAACGTTATTACCCTTTGCGTTGAAAAACGTGGTGTGCAAACCAATATGGTATATCACGGTAATCAGATTGCGCTGACTTATGAAATTCCAATGGGCGAAGTGGTTTTAGATTTCTTTGATCGTTTAAAATCAACATCGCGTGGTTATGCTTCGTTAGATTACGGTTTTAAACGTTTCCAAGCGGCAGATATGGTTCGCGTGGATATTATGATTAACAGCGAACGAGTAGATGCCTTGGCTTTAATCGTTCATAAAGATAATTCACAATATCGTGGTCGTGAATTGGTTGAAAAAATGCGTGAGTTAATTCCTCGTCAGCAATTTGATATCGCTATTCAAGCAGCGATTGGAAACCATATTATTGCTCGTTCTACGGTGAAACAATTACGTAAAAACGTATTAGCAAAATGTTATGGTGGTGACGTGAGCCGTAAGAAAAAACTCTTACAGAAGCAGAAAGAAGGGAAAAAACGTATGAAGTCTTTAGGTAACGTAGAAGTGCCGCAAGAGGCGTTTTTAGCAATTTTACACGTAGGAAAAGATAAATAAGGAAAATTATGTCAAATTTATTTTTTGTGATTTTATTGGCTGTCGGCTTTGGTGTGTGGAAAGTTTTAGATTATTTTCAGTTGCCAAATACTTTTAGTATTTTGTTACTAATTTTGACCGCACTTTCTGGCGTATTATGGTGTTATCATCGTTTTGTGGTGATGCCAAAACGTCATCGTCAAGTGGCACGTGCAGAACAACGTTCTGGTAAAACCTTAAGTGAGGAAGAAAAAGCCAAAATTGAACCGATTTCTGAGGCTTCAGAATTTTTGTCTTCACTTTTTCCTGTGCTTGCAGTGGTATTTTTGGTTCGTTCTTTTTTGTTTGAACCGTTTCAAATTCCCTCTGGCTCAATGGAGTCCACTTTACGCGTTGGCGATTTTTTAGTTGTGAATAAATATGCTTATGGTGTGAAAGATCCGATTTTCCAAAACACCATTATTGCAGGCGAAAAACCACAACGTGGCGATGTGATTGTATTTAAAGCACCACAACAAGCGTTAATTCGTACTGGTCTTGGGGCTACTCGAGCAGCCTTTGCAGAAAATTTAGCGTTAAGTTCAAAAGATAATATGTCTGGTGTGGATTATATTAAACGTATTATTGGAAGGGGCGGAGATCGCGTCATTTTTGATGTGGAACAAAAAACGCTAAAAGTGGTATATGGTAAAGAGGGGAAACCTTGCGAAGTTGATTGCGAAACCAAGGTGTTTGAATATACACAAAATCCAACAAATCCTGCTTTTCCGAATGAATTAGAATTGACTGAAAAAGGCGATGTAACACATAACGTGTTAATTAGTGAATATCGTCGTTATTCAGGCCTTGAATTTTTCCCACAAGAGGGAATGCAAACTGCAGAATGGCTTGTGCCAGAGGGGCAGTATTTTGTGATGGGGGATCATCGCGATCACAGCGATGACAGTCGTTTTTGGGGCTTTGTGCCTGAAAAAAATATTGTGGGGAAAGCCACTTATATTTGGATGAGCTTAGAAAAAGAAGCGAATGAATGGCCAACAGGTTTCCGTTTTGAGCGTTTCTTTACAGCAATAAAATAAGATGAATCATTTAGATCGACTTGAGCGTAAAATCGGCTATTGTTTTAATGATATTGTGCTCTTAAAGCAGGCACTTACGCATCGAAGTGCGGCAACTCAACATAATGAACGCCTAGAATTCCTAGGCGATTCCATTCTTAATTTCACTATCGCTGAAGCACTTTATCATCAGTTTCCACGTTGTAATGAAGGAGAACTGAGCCGTATGCGTGCTACTTTGGTACGCGAATCCACTTTAGCGATTTTAGCTCGCCAATTTGAATTAGGCGATTATATGTCGCTTGGTTCTGGCGAGCTAAAGAACGGTGGTTTTCGCCGCGAATCTATTCTTGCCGATTGTGTAGAAGCGATCATAGGCGCAATGTCTTTGGATCAAGGATTGGCTGTGACGACCCAAGTGATACGAAATTGGTATCAACAATTATTGGCAGAAATTAAACCAGGCGATAATCAAAAAGATGCGAAAACGCGTTTACAAGAATATTTACAAGGCAAACATTTGCCATTGCCAACTTATGAAGTGATCAATATTCAAGGGGAAGCCCATTGCCAAATTTTCACTGTTAAATGCAAAGTGAAAAGTGCGGGGAAAATTGACCGCACTTTTGTGGCAAAAGGATCTAGCCGTCGTAAAGCTGAACAAGCGGCAGCAGAACAAATTTTAAAAGAACTGGACATCAAATGACCGAACAATTCGACAAAACCTATTGCGGCTTTATTGCTATCGTAGGTCGCCCAAATGTGGGTAAATCAACGCTCTTAAATAAAATTTTAGGACAAAAAATTTCAATTACATCGCGTAAAGCACAAACCACCCGTCACCGTATTGTTGGAATTAAAACTGAAGGTGCGTATCAAGAAATCTATGTGGATACTCCAGGACTTCATATTGAAGAGAAGCGTGCAATTAACCGCTTAATGAACCGTGCCGCAAGTAGTGCTATCGGCGATGTTGATTTAATTATTTTTGTCGTAGATGGTACACACTGGAATGCAGATGATGAGATGGTGCTAAACAAACTACGTAATGCAAAAGCACCCGTTGTGCTTGCTATTAACAAAGTAGATAACATCAAAAATAAAGATGATTTATTGCCGTTTATTACAGATCTTAGCAGTAAATTTAACTTTGCTCACATTGTGCCAATTTCTGCACAGCGTGGTAATAATGTTCATGAATTAGAGACAATTGTACGCCAATCTTTACGCGAAGGTGTGCATCATTTCCCAGAAGATTATGTCACAGACCGCTCGCAACGTTTTATGGCATCGGAAATAATCCGTGAAAAATTAATGCGTTTTACCGGTGAAGAATTACCCTATTCTGTTACGGTTGAAATCGAACAATTCAAAGTAAATGAACGTGGTACTTATGAAATAAATGGCTTAATTCTCGTTGAACGTGAAGGTCAGAAAAAAATGGTAATTGGTGCGGGCGGTCAAAAAATTAAAACCATTGGTATGGAAGCGCGTGCGGATATGGAACGTTTATTTGATAACAAAGTCCATCTTGAACTTTGGGTGAAAGTGAAGTCAGGTTGGGCAGATGATGAACGTGCACTGCGTAGTTTAGGATATATGGATGAATAAAGTGCGGTAAAATTTATACGCATAATAAAAATCCCCATTATTGTGATGGGGATTTTTTTGTTTCTAATTTTTCACTGAATACACTTTAAATTTTCCTGTTTGAGCAAGAACTTGATAATCATTGAAATGTTGTTTAAGTAGCTCGGGATAAGGCAAAAATGCATTGGCGACAATACGTAATTCTCCACCTTGATTGAGATGCCATTTTGCTTGAGTGATAAGTTCTTTTACGGTTCGATAGGCGGTATCAATGCCATCGTGGAATGGCGGATTTGAAATGATTAAATCAAATTTTCCTTCTATATTAGAAAAGACATCACTGGCGTAAACCTCTCCTTGTAATTGATTTTCAGAAAGTGTTTTACGCGCTGATTCTAACGCCATCGCATGAATATCCGTCATTGTAATTTGTGCGTTAGGCGCGCGTTTTTTTATCATAGAGCCAATTACCCCTGCGCCACAGCCAAGATCGATCACTTTTCCTTTTATTTTATTATCAATGGTTGAAAGTAACAGTTCTGTGCCTGTATCTAATTCCGCCGCACTAAATACCCCAGGTAAACTATATATAGTTAAGTTTTCAAGTGTTGAATGTTGATAGGTTTTCCAGAAATTTTTAAGTTCAAAGTGCGGTTTATTTTGGAGTGAAAAATGATATAAACCGCAACGACGAGCAGAGTCAATTTTCGCTATTTCACCATAGGGTGCTAATGTTTTTTCTACTGAACGCACACCACAACGGTTTTCTCCAATAATTAATATTTCTTGGCCAATAGATGCTTGAGCTAATAGTTGAAGCAGTTGGAAATTGACTTCTTGTTTGTTTTTAGTCCAATAATAAACGATTAAATCGGCCTGACCTTGAAATTCAACGGAAAAATTGACCGCACTTTGCGTTCTTGCATAGTCAAAATAGCAACTCCAAATTTGGATTGATGGGCATTTAGAGGCTAATGTTTGAGGAAAACTATCAGAAATACCGCCAGCAAATAATACCGATTTACCATCAAAAAATGAAAGATGGCGTTCTAAAACTTGGCTTTCTAGAGAAATCACGCTTTGAATCCTGTGGGTTATTAGTTAAAATTATGCATTATTTTAGCAAAGATTAATAAAAGAAATTAACACTATTTTTCAAGCAACGTTTTTAAAAATTCACTTATGAACAGACGCGATCTTCTTTTACAAGAAATGGGCATTTCCCAGTGGGAATTATATCGCCCCGAGGTACTGCAAGGTTCAGTAGGAATTAGTGTGGCAGAGAATATTCGCTTTATCACTGTTTCCGATGAAAATATCAGTAACTCGCCTTTGTTGGCTGATGTGCTGTTAAGCCTTAATCTTAAAAAAGAAAATTGTTTATGTTTGAATTACGATCAAATCCAGTATATGGAATGTAAACAGCCTATTCGTTATTGGTTACTATCAGAAAATAGCGACCAAATTGACCGCACTTTGCCATTTTGCAAGCAGGCTGAGCAGGTTTATCGCTCGCCAAGTTGGCAGCAATTTCAATCTAATCATCAAGCCAAACGAGCGTTGTGGCAACAAATTCAGCAGCCTTAATTATGTCTATTATTTCTCAAATTGAAGCCTGTGATTTCGAGCGATTGTATGAAATCGAACAGCAAGCACATCTGGTGCCTTGGTCGTTAGGGACGTTAAAAAATAATCAAGGTGAGCGTTATCTCAATTTAAAATTAATAGAGAATAATCAGATTATCGGTTTTGCTATTTGCCAAACCGTATTAGATGAAGCGACTTTGTTTAATATTGCGATTTTGCCTACTTATCAAGGTTGTGGATTTGGCAAATTATTGTTAGGCAAATTAATCTTTCAATTAAAGGAAAAAGGTGTCCAAACCTTATGGCTAGAAGTCAGAGAGTCTAACCCTGCTCGTTTCTTGTATGAAAAAATTGGTTTTAATGAAGTGGATATTCGGAAAAATTATTATCCGAAACCCAGTGGTGGACGAGAAAATGCAGTGGTAATGGCGTGTTATCTATAGATTTAAATAATTAGCCTAGATATTTCTAGGCTATATTTTTTATGCTTCTTCTGCAGGAAAAATAAATGGATTTAATCCACTTCGGGCGAAACCTTTTTCTTCCATTTCAATATCTAAGAAAATAGAAGCCAAATCATCGGCTACAGGTTCTACGTAAGGATCTTTTTCTTGGAACATCATTTTCAAGTAACTTTCACAGCTACCACTGGTTTCGGCACGAACAAGCGCAAGTTCTTCATTTAATGACCACATTTCAAGTTTGTCATGACTATTACAATTGGTGCATTGTGCGCGTACCAAATTCCATTCACTTTCACATAAATTACAATGTAAGTAGCGTAAACCTTGTGATGTACCAATTTGTACAATACTTGCAACAGGTAAAGAACCACAAATAGGGCAGTGATGTAAATTTTCGGCGTTCTCAACTTGGCTATTATGAGGAATTTGTTGAGCTGCTTGTAACCAATAAAGGGAAAGTGCAGCCCAAATAAAGACGGCTTTATCACTGCTGACTAAGTTAAATTCTTGTGCTAAGAGCTTATTTGCCATTTCTTCTAATTCGGCAGAGGATGCTTTTTCAAGAAATTCAATTGTTGCAGAAACTTGCTCATTGGCTTTGGGTTTTATTTCATCAAGAATTTCAGTTAAGTATTCACGCCAAATACTGTCTCGCTTAAAGGTTTTGGTATTTAGTGGCTCGATAGCATTTAACTGTTCAAGCTGTTGTGGCGGTAAAGGATTTTTTTCTAACGTGGAAAGTTGGCTTTCAACTATGTCTGCAGCAAATAATAAATAATCAGATAGAGGATAATTTTGTGCTAAGTCTCTTAAACGTTTCGCTCTGTGTTGGTAAAGATTTTTAGGATTGGCAAATAAAACCGCTGGGGCTTGATATGAATTTGCTACTTGTTTAATTTCTGATTCAGATAAGATTTTGATACACATATTCTCTCACTTTTATAATAAAAAGTTCGGTCAATTTTAACCGCACTTTTTCTTTTTCAGGATTTCAGCTTATTTGCCAAATCCTTTAAATAAGACTTTGGTTTTACCTACTTTGCCAGATTGCTCGTTGAGTAAATCTTCCTCAAGTTTTGATAAAACTTCTTCACGATACCATCTTGGGTGGTGTTTTTTCGCCCAACAAACGGTTACCCAACCTTCAACAATACCGCGAATTGATCCTTTAACCCAAAATGCCATATATATGCACTAAGATACCAGTGAATAACATAAAAGCACTTGCAGAGTGGAGTAAAATAGCAATTCGCAATACTGGGATTGAGAAGTAATGTGAAAAATATTGACGCCACATAATGATTCCAGTGACTAATAACGTTACCATTGCCAAGTTTAATGTCCAAAAGAGCATTTTTTGACCAAGGTTACCTTTGCCATTTAATGCCTTCATATTCCAGTGAATTGGAAGACCTATATGGTGTACGATACGTCCATAAATTTCGAGATCTTTAAGATGTTTTGTAACCACCGACCGCTTTAATATAGCCACGACGAGAAGTAATTTTTACCATATCGCCTTTTTGGATGCCTTTTTCTGCCGCTAATTTTTCGCCAATTTCCACAAATTGTTGTGGTTGTGCGATGATATTTAATGCAGATTGTGCAGTCCAGCTGTGGAAATGCTCGGTTAAACGATAAGTTGTTGCTACAAATGGATACTCTTTATTTGAACCAATAAATTCACGATCTTCTTTATAGATACGTAAAGTTGGATCGGTTACTACATTTGAATGAAATGGGTTTGTATCAATTGGGCTTTCAACTGGTTCATAGTGTTCTGGCATTGGGCCATTTGCAATTTTATCAACGGCAAATAAACGTCCTACGCCTTCTGCGGACATAATGAACGGCCCAGTATCAGAACCTAGTGGTTGCGTACCGTAGTCAGCAATATCAAACCAGTTCCAGTTTTTACCGTTCCATTTGATTAATTGGCGGTTTTTATCCCAAGGATTACCATTGATATCTAATGATGCACGGCTATAAAGTACGCGGCGGTTTGCTGGCCATGCAAAGCCCCAGCCAATAGTACAACCTAAACCCGATGGATCTGAATTATCGCGATTAGCAGTTTGGTTGCCTTTTTCAGTCCATTGACCAACATATAACCAGTTACCTGATGTTGTTGTACCATCATCACGTAAATGTGCAAATCCATTGAGTAATTGACCTTTCTTGTACATCAAGTTACCGTTTGGATCATAAAGATCTTCAAGCGCATAACCATTTAATTCTTTGGCTAATTCAACCGCACTTGGTGAGTGTGGTTGAGCATAATTCCAAGTCATCGCTTCAAAAGATTCAATTCCTTGTCCACCCTCTTTTTTATAAAGTTCGTGCATTTCTTCGCGTAGCATAGAAAGAATATCAACATCAGGTAAGGCTTCTCCCGGTTGATCGCAACCTTTCCAGTGCCATTGAGTCCAGCGACCAGAATTAACGATTGATCCTTCTTCTTCTGCGAAACAAGTAGTTGGTAAACGGAAAACTTCTGTTTGAATTTCTGCAGGATTTACATCATTTGACTCACCAAAATTTCTCCAAAACTCTGATGATTCAGTTTGTAATGGATCCATAACGACTAAGTATTTCAGTTTACTCATACCAGATAACGTTTTATTTTTATTTGGTAGTGAATTTAATACGTTAAAACCTTGTAAAATCCAACCGTGTAATTTGCCTTCATTCATCAATTTAACGTGAGTAATTGGATCATATAGGCGATCTGCTTTTGATAAGAAATCGAATCCCCAGCCATTTTCCTTAGTGGCATTATCTCCGTAGAAAGTTTTCATCATACTAACAAAGAATTTTGAAGTATGGCGATAATAGTTCACTTGGTTTGGAACGATATCTTTTGGTGTAATTGCGTTAATGTATTGATCGTAAGAGGTATCTTTATCGTTTGGCAAACGCATATAACCTAGTAAAGACATTGGCAATAAGCCCATATCTGTCGTACCTTGCACATTGGAGTGTCCACGTAATGCGTTAATACCGCCACCTGGCATCCCCATATTACCTAAAAGTAACTGGATCATCGCCATTGAGCGAATATTTTGTGTACCGATTGAATGCTCTGTAAAACCTAATGCATATAGATGCGTCATCGTTTTATTTGGCACAGAGGTTTTACCAATTTCTTCACAGATTTGTAAGAAGAGTTTTTATTTTACGCCTGTAATACGTTCAACCATTTCTGGGGTATAACGAGAAACGTGCTCTTTTAAGATGTTAATGACACAACGAGGATGTTGTAATGTCATATCACGTTTAGCGTGACCATTTTCATCAAATTGGTAGTTCCATTTAGATTTATCGTAGTTACGTTTTTCTTCGTTATACCTTACAAATAAACCGTCTTCAAATTTGAAACCTTCATCAATTAAGAATGATTCGTTGGTATAGTGTTTAACATATTCGTGTTGAATTTGGTTTGTTTCCAATAGGTAACGGATCACGCCCATTAAGAACGTAATATCAGAACCAGAACGAATTGGAGCATGAAGATCAGCAACGGATGCTGTACGGTTAAAACGCGGATCAATAACGATGATTTTCGCACCGTTTTTCTTCGCTTCAATTGCCCAACGGAAGCCAACAGGATGGGCTTCTGCAGGGTTACCGCCTTGAACGATGATTAAGTTGGCATTTTTAATATCAACCCAGTTATTTGTCATGGCACCGCTACCAAATGATGGAGCAAGACTTGCTACCGTTGGTCCGTGTCAAGTATTCGCTTGGTTACATACTGGCACCATACCGAGCATTCTAATCCACTTTTGTGTTAATAACGCAGCTTCATTGCTCATTGCTGATGCAGTCATAATTCCTGTCGTTGCCCAACGATTAACCGTTTTTCCATTTGAATCTTTTTCAACAAAGTTGGCATCTCGGTCATCTTTCATTAAACGAGCAATACGTTTAATGGCATCTTTCCAAGAAATTCGTTCCCATTTATCAGAACTGGGCGCACGATATTGAGGATATAAAGAACGGCTTTCACTATTGACATAATCGAGTGCTCCAGCACCTTTCGCGCAAAGCGCACCACGACTGACTGGATGATCTGGATCGCCCTCAATATGAAAGAGTTTTGAACGAGTATTTGTGCCAGTATGGCTGCTTAATGAATTGCAAGGTTTGCCTGTGCTATATAACAACATACCGCAACTTACAGCGCAATATGTACAGGTGTTACGGGATTCGAACGCGCGTAATAATTTATATTCGCGTGGCGCAGCTAATACGTTTGCTGGAGCAAAGCCCAACATTGCAGCTGACGTTCCCGCCATACCTCCTGCACAGATCTTGAAGAATTTTCTTCTTGATAAAACTTTTCCGAAATTAGACTGTACTTTTCAATTTGATTTAAATTTGCTAGATAGTTGTCTTATTGATCTTCAAAAAAATCAATTGCTTGGATGTAAAACTGGTGCTACCCATGCTTGTGCATTTTTCGATTTATATGGAAGTATGTTAGCTATTTACGAGGATGTGGGTCGCCACGTTGCATTAGATAAATTGCTTGGTTGGCACGCAAAATCGGGTAAACCTAGAGGTTTTATTTTAGCCTCCAGTCGAGCGAGTTATGAAATGGTGCAAAAAACAGTGGCTTGCGGGGTGGAAATGTTAGTCACGATTTCTGCCGCAACGGATTTAGCAGTAACAATGGCAGAAAAACATAATTTGACTTTAATTGGTTTTGCTAGGGAAGGAAAAGGAAATATTTATAGCGGACATCTACGACTTCACAATTAACCCCAACCAAGAGCGAGAGATTTGAGGTTTTGTGTTGATTAAGGAAATAGCGTGATTTGTCTCTTTGTATGTTAAAAATAGAGTAAATTAGCGGTAAACATAAATTATGTAATCTAAATTTAGGGGATTGGTGGGTTTATTATTGTATAATTCCCCTCATTTTTATACATACAAAAGTGGTCATAAGCCCACCAGTTTGTTATATGTATTCAATAAGTGCAAAAGTGCGGTTAGAAATTGAAAAGAATTTAGGAGAATAGAATGGGAAGTGTATTGGTTGATTTGCAAATTGCCACAGAAAATATAGAGGGGTTGCCAACAGAAGAGCAGATTGTGCAGTGGGCAACAGTTGCGATTCAACCAGAAGGGAATGAAGTCGAAATGACGGTGCGTATTGTGGATGAAGCCGAAAGCCATGAATTAAATTTAACTTATCGTGGAAAGGATCGCCCGACTAACGTGCTTTCATTTCCATTTGAATGCCCCGATGAGGTGGAGTTGCCATTGTTAGGGGATCTCGTTATTTGTCGTCAAGTTGTGGAGAGAGAAGCCGCAGAACAAGAGAAACCATTAATGGCACATTGGGCGCATATGGTCGTGCATGGTTGTTTACATTTACTTGGTTATGATCATATTGAAGACGATGAAGCGGAAGAAATGGAAAGTTTAGAAACCCAAATTATGCAAGGATTAGGCTTTGATGATCCTTATCTAGCAGAGAAATAATCTTTATTCGGAGTAATGATGTATAAAGCAGTATTTAGTGATTTTGATGGCACCTTATTAACCTCTCAACATACCATTTCTCCTCGAACTGTTACGGTAATTAAGCGTTTAACGGCGAATGGCATTCCTTTTGTGCCAATTTCGGCGCGTTCTCCTTTAGGTATTTTGCCTTATTGGAAACAGCTTGAAACGAATAATGTGCTTGTTGCATTTAGTGGCGCACTTATTTTGAATCAACATCTTGAACCAATTTATAGCGTACAAATTGAGCCAAAAGATATTTTAGAGATTAATACCGTTTTGGCGGATCACCCTTTGCTTGGCGTGAATTATTATACAAATAATGATTGCCATGCTCGTGACGTAGAAAATAAATGGGTGATTTATGAACGCAGTGTTACCAAAATTGAGATTCATCCTTTTGATGAAGTAGCGACAAGTTCACCACATAAAATTCAAATTATTGGGGAAGCAGAAGAAATCATTGAGATTGAAGTTCTTTTAAAGAAAAAATTTCCACATCTGAGTATTTGTCGTTCCCATGCTAATTTTTTAGAGGTAATGCACAAGAGTGCAACCAAAGGAAGTGCGGTGCGTTTTTTGGAAGATTATTTTGGCGTACAAACTAATGAAGTGATTGCATTTGGCGATAATTTTAATGATCTGGATATGCTAGAACATGCGGGGCTTGGGGTGGCAATGGGAAATGCGCCAAATGAAATTAAACAAGCTGCAAATGTAGTTACCACGACCAATAATGAAGATGGACTTGCATTGATTTTAGAAGAAAAATTTCCTGAATAATTAGAAAAGAAAGGCTCTCAATTGAGAGCCTTTTAGTTATGCTTCTTGTGAATGATACATTGCTTCAATTTGCTTGCGATAACGTTCTAAAATCACTTTTCTACGCAATTTTAATGTTGGTGTAATTTCGCCTAATTTAATGCTGAATGCTTGAGAAAGTAGCGTGAATTTTTTTACTTGCTCGAAATGAGCCAATTCTTTTTGTACTGCATTAATACGCTGCTCAAACATTTTCAGAATGTCAGAATTTTTTAGTAGTTCTAAACGGTCATGATATTTAATATTGAGCTGTTTAGCGTATTCTTCCAAACTATCAAAGCAAGGCACAATAAGCGCGGATACATATTTTTTCGCATCAGCGATGATCGCAATTTGTTCGATAAATTTATCTTTACCGATTTTGCTTTCGATATATTGTGGTGCGATATATTTGCCGTTTGAGGTTTTCATTAATTCTTTAATGCGATCGGTAATAAATAAATTGCCTTGTTCGTCAAATTCTCCCGCATCGCCAGTTTTTAAGAAACCATCTTCTGTAAAGGCTTGAGCCGTTTCTTCTGGCTTTTTGTAATAGCCTTTCATCACCATTCCACCACGCACAAGGATTTCATTATTTTCCCCAATTTTCACTTTCGCTTTTGGCATCAGTGTGCCGATTGAATTTGGGTTAAATTGGAAATCATGCCAGCAAGAAACGGTTGCAGTTGTTTCTGTCATGCCATAGCCTAATTTGATGTTGATACCAATGGCGTGGAAAAATAGCCCAATAGCAGGTTCTAATTTTGCTCCTCCGCAAGGCATCATTTTTATTCGTCCCCCCAATAATTGACGAAGTTTTGAGAGCACTAATTTATCCGCTAAAGCAAATAGTTTCTTCAATAAGAATGGAATAGCTTTGTTATTCGCACGTAAATCAAAATATTTTTGTCCTACAGAAATTGCCCAATGAAACATAATTTGGCGAAGTTTTGGGGCTTTTTGAACTTTATCCAATACGGCTGCATAAATTTTTTCGTAAAAACGTGGTACGGCGCACATTAAAGTTGGGCGAATTTCCGTTAAAGCTGACCGCACTTGATTGGTGTCTTCTAAATAGCAAAGTATTGCGCCTCTATGAAGAATATAAGCCGCCCAGGCTCGTTCAAAAATATGAGAGAATGGTAAAAAAGAAAGTGAAATATCCTGATCTGTCACATTAAGTGAAAGATCATGTGTTTCTAATTGGTGAGCGAGATTAGCGTAATCTAACATGACACCTTTAGGCTCTCCCGTTGTGCCTGAGGTATAAATAATCGTAAATAAATCCGATAATTGTTTTTGGTTTAAGCGTTGGGTTAGTTCATTTTGTTGGGCATTTGAACCTGTTTTAATAAAACTTTCCCAAGTGCAAGAAAGAGGATCTTGTTGTAATTGAATTGTAGGTTTCATTGCCACAATTTTTTGTAATTTTGGACAATGATGAGCAATTTCCAATGCTTGATCGTATTGCTCTTGATCGCCGACGAAGAGAATTTTTACATCGGCGTGATTTAGGATAAATTCTGCTTGCTGGGCTGTATTGGTTGCGTAAATAGGTACTGTGATTGCTCGAATTTGTAAGGTCGCAATGTCAGCGATTGTCCAACGTTCCATATTATGGGCAAAAATGGCGATTTTATCTTGTACGTCAATATTGTGAGCAAGCAATGCACGAGAAAGTTGATTGAGTTGCTCTTGAAAGTTTTTCCAAGAGATATCTCGCCACAAGCCGTGTTCTTTATAGCGAAGTGCGGTCATATTTGTACGAGTTTTAGCTTGTTGTTGAATACGATGAACAAAATGGAGATCGAGATTCATATTAACCCTATTTTTGATTTTCATTGAGCGAACAGTTGTGCGCTAATATAATCTTAAATAGGAATAAAAGCTAGAAGAATATTGATTGTTTTAAATTATTTTTAGTGATCCCTTGTTCATTTTTAGAGCGTAAATTAAATTCTAGATAATAAAAAACCGCTCTGAAGAGCGGTTAATTTTTTCAAAGTTTTAATTAGCCTTTGTAGTTGTAGATATGAGCTACTAAGTCTAATACTTTGTTTGAGTAACCCGTTTCGTTATCGTACCAAGATACCAATTTAACGAAAGAATCTGTTAATGCGATACCTGCTTCTGCATCAAATATAGAAGTTAAAGCACAACCGTTGAAGTCAGTAGAAACAACAGCATCTTCAGTGTAACCTAATACGCCTTTTAATTCGCCATTGAACGTTTTACCTTCCGCTGCATCTTTGATTGCTTGTTTGATTGCATCATAAGAAGCTGGTTTTTCAAGATTAACAGTTAAATCAACAACAGATACGTTTGGCGTTGGAACACGGAAAGCCATACCAGTTAATTTACCGTTTAATGCAGGTAATACTTTACCTACAGCTTTCGCTGCACCTGTTGAAGATGGAATGATGTTTTGTGATGCACCGCGGCCGCCGCGCCAGTCTTTAGCTGATGGACCATCCACAGTTTTTTGAGTTGCAGTCGTTGCGTGAACAGTGGTCATTAAACCATCTTTGATACCGAAAGTTTCATGAACAACACGTGCTAAAGGAGCTAAACAGTTTGTTGTACAAGATGCGTTAGAAACGATATCTTGACCTGCGTATGCGTTGAAGTTTACACCACGAACGAACATAGGGGTTGCATCTTTAGATGGACCAGTTAATACAACTTTTTTCGCGCCTGCAGTGATATGTTTACGAGCAGTTTCATCAGTTAAGAATAAACCAGTCGCTTCAACAGCGATATCAACACCGATTGCACCCCAGTTTAAGTTTGCTGGATCACGTTCTGCAGTTACACGGATAGTTTTACCATTAACCACTAAGTTACCATCTTTCACTTCAACAGTGCCGTCGAAACGACCGTGAGTTGAATCATATTTCAACATATAAGCCATGTATTCAACGTCGATTAAGTCGTTAATACCTACAACTTCAATGTCATCACGGTGTTGTGCTGCACGGAATACGATACGGCCGATACGACCAAAACCATTGATACCAATTTTAATTGCCATAAGATTTTCACCTTTTATTTAAGTTAAACAAATCTGTTTGCTTTGAGTAATACTGCTCACTCAGTAAGACAACGCACAGAGTATAGCACGAGCATTTTTATAAAACTATAAACCCTACTACTTTTTTGTGATCTATATCAAATCATCATTAGAATGAAAAAGTACCGTAAAAAATCACCGCACTTTTGATGATTTTTTATAGAGAAATCTGCATAATAGACTGAAATTGTCAGAGAAGGTTAAATATTCTATGTCTCAAGGTAATCTTTATATTTTATCTGCACCAAGTGGCGCAGGAAAATCTTCATTAATTTCTGCGTTATTGGCATCAGATAGCTCAACTCAAAAAATGGTTTCTGTGTCACATACGACCCGTGCCCCACGCCCAGGTGAAGTTGAAGGCGTACACTATTATTTTGTATCAAAAGAAGAGTTTGAATCACTCATTGAGCAAGATTTATTTCTAGAATATGCCAAAGTTTTTGGTGGCAATTATTATGGAACCTCTTTACCTGCGATTGAGGAAAATTTAGCAAAAGGCATTGATGTATTTTTAGATATTGATTGGCAAGGCGCCCAACAAATCCGCAAAAAAGTTCGTAGTGTTAAAAGCATTTTTATTTTACCGCCTTCATTGCCTGAATTAGAGCGTCGTTTAATTGGTCGTGGGCAAGATAGTGAAGAGGTTATTGCCGAACGAATGTCAAAAGCGATAAGTGAAATTTCGCATTATGACGAATATGATTATGTCATTGTGAATGATGATTTTGAGAAAACATTAAAAGATTTACAAAGTATTTTGCAATCGGAACGCTTAACTAAAGATTATCAACAAAAACAAAATGCAATGTTAATTCAACAGCTACTAGCAAAATAGGGCGAAATTGAGTATTATAACGCCCTTTCAATAGAGTAATTTTTGACAAATCGGAGTAAATTATGGCTCGTGTTACTGTGCAAGATGCAGTAGAAAAAATTGGTAACCGTTTTGATTTAATTTTAACGGCTGCACGTCGTGCAAGACAATTACAACTTAACCAAAGTGTGCCGTTAGTGCCAGAAGATAATGACAAACCAACAGTAATTGCATTACGTGAAATCGAAAAAGGTTTGATTAATCAAGATATTATGGATGCAGAAGAATTCCAAAAAATGGCGAAAGTGCAAGAAACAGAAGAAGCAGCTGTTGCATTAATTACAGAATAATCTTTTAAAAGTGCGGTAAAAAATCACGATATTTTAACTGCACTTTCTCTTTCAACGATAAGTAGGTCTCCTTTGGAACTGTTTGCGGATTTAGATCGAATTATTCAAGGGTATTTGCCCGCAGATAAAATTGAACTCATCAAGCGTGCGTTTGTGATTGCAAGAGATGCGCACGAAGGACAATTTCGCTCCAGCGGCGAACCTTACATTACCCATCCTGTGGCGGTAGCCTCCATTATTGCTCAACTTCACTTAGATCACGAAGCGGTAATGGCAGCGCTTTTACACGATGTTATCGAAGATACACCTTATACGGAAGAACAACTGAAAGAAGAGTTCGGTGCCAGTGTGGCTGAAATTGTGGACGGTGTATCAAAACTCGATAAGTTGAAATTTCGTACTCGCCAAGAAGCACAAGTCGAGAATTTTCGCAAAATGATTTTGGCGATGACGCGTGATATTCGCGTTGTGTTAATCAAGCTTGCTGACCGCACGCATAATATGCGCACGCTTGGTTCGTTACGACCAGATAAAGGCCGCCGTATTGCGAAAGAAACGCTTGAAATCTATTGTCCGCTTGCTCATCGTTTAGGTATTGAGCATATCAAAAATGAATTAGAAGATTTATCTTTTCAGGCAATGCATCCACACCGTTATGAGGTGTTAAAAAAACTCATTGATGTGGCGCGGAGTAATCGACAAGATTTAATCGAACGTATTTCACAAGAGATTAAAGTGCGGTTAGAAAACGCAGGCATTTTTGCCCGAGTGTGGGGACGTGAAAAACACCTTTACAAGATCTATCAAAAAATGCGCATAAAGGATCAAGAGTTTCATTCTATTATGGATATTTATGCGTTCCGTGTGATTGTAAAAAATGTTGATGATTGTTATCGCGTTTTGGGACAAATGCATAATCTTTATAAGCCACGCCCTGGCCGAGTAAAGGATTATATCGCGGTACCTAAAGCAAATGGCTATCAATCTTTGCAAACTTCAATGATTGGGCCGAAAGGTGTTCCGGTAGAAGTTCATATCCATACTGAGGATATGGAACAAGTCGCCGAAATGGGCATTACTGCGCATTGGGTTTATAAAGAAAATGGTAAAAACGACAGTACAACCGCACAAATCCGCGCACAACGCTGGCTGCAAAGTTTGGTCGAAATTCAACAAAGTGTAGGGAACTCGTTCGAGTTTATTGAGAATGTAAAATCAGAGTTTTTCCCGAAAGAAATTTATGTTTTTACGCCAAAAGGTCGAATTGTTGAATTGCCAATGGGCGCAACGGCAGTAGATTTCGCTTATGCTGTGCATTCAGATGTGGGGAATACTTGTGTTGGCGTAACCGTTGAGCATAAACCTTATCCGCTTTCGCAAGCCCTTGAGTCAGGTCAAACGGTTAATATCATCACCGATCCAAATGCGCATCCTGAAGCCGCATGGTTAAATTTCGTGGTAACTGCTCGTGCGAAAACACGGATTCGCCATTATCTCAAACAGCGTTGTGAAGAGGATGCGGTGAAATTAGGCGAAGTTGAGCTTAATGTAGCATTACAGCCGCATAATTTAGGTGATTTTTCTATTCAACAAATTAGCACTGTATTAGATGCTTTAGCCCTTTCTTCTTTAGATGAATTATTACGAGAAATTGGTTTAGGTAATCAGTCAGCCTCCATGATTGCGCATCAATTTGTGGGCGTGCCGTTAGAATCTGCTAATACTAAGAATCTCGAATTTGAATCAAAAATACTCACTATTGCACCAATGCAAGTGGGTAAAACACAATTTGCTCAATGTTGCCATCCAATCCTAGGTGATCCTATTGTGGGATGTTGTACAGAAAAAAATACAGTTGTGGTACACCATCAACATTGTGCAAGTTTGAAAAATGCTTGTCGTCAATCGTTGGCTAAATGGGATAACGTTCAAAGTGCGGTGAATTTTGAGGCTGAATTACAAATAGAAATATTGAATGAGCAGAATGCCTTGCTTAGTTTAATGACCGCAATTTCTGCGAGCGAAAGCAGTCTTCAAAATATTTGGACGGAAGAATTAGAGAACAATTTATTGCTTGTGATTTTGCAGGTTTGTGTAAAAGATATCAAACACCTTGCCAATATCGTTCATCGTATTAAAGGCATCACTGGCGTCGTTAATGTCAAACGCAATATTAATGAGCTATGAGCCTTGAACTTCTCGATGCCGTGCCTTTGACCAGCCTCTCTGGTGTGGGGGCTGCCATTTCTAATAAACTGGCTAAAATCGGCATTCATAACCTGCAAGATTTACTCTTTCATTTACCTATTCGCTATGAAGATCGTACGCGAATTACGCCAATCGCTAATCTTCGCCCTGAACAATATTTTACTATAGAGGGAATTGTACAAACCTGTGAAGTCGCTTTTGGCCGTCGCCCGATTTTATCGGTAAGTTTGTCAGACGGCACATCGAAAATTATGTTACGTTTTTTCAATTTTAATGCGGGAATGCGTAATAGTTTTCAAGTTGGCGTGCGAGTAAAGGCCTTTGGAGAGGTAAAACGTGGGCGTTACATGCCAGAAATTCATCATCCAGAATATCAAATTGTGCGAGATAATGCGCCCATAGTATTGGAAGAAACCCTAACGCCGATTTATTCCACAACGGAAGGGCTAAAACAAAATTCATTACGAAAATTAACGGATCAAGCTTTGGCATTGCTCGACAAAGTTCAGATTGCAGAAATTTTGCCTAATGAATTTAATCCACATCAATATAGCTTAAAAGAGGCATTGCGATTATTGCATCGTCCGCCGCCAGATATTTCATTAGAAATGTTAGAGCAAGGTAAGCATCCTGCACAACAACGATTAATTTTTGAAGAGCTTCTGGCACATAATTTAGCTATGCAAAAAGTGCGGTTAGGAACGCAACAATTTTCTGCCTTACCGCTACATTATCAAACAGATTTGAAACAGCGATTTTTAGCCACCTTGCTATTTCAACCCACTAATGCTCAAAAGCGAGTAGTGTCCGATATTGAACAAGATCTTATCAAAGATTATCCGATGATGCGCTTAGTGCAAGGGGATGTAGGATCGGGAAAAACATTGGTTGCCGCATTGGCTGCTTTAACTGCAATTGATAATGGCAAACAAGTCGCCTTAATGGCGCCAACAGAAATTCTTGCAGAGCAGCATGCGAATAATTTTAGACGGTGGTTTGAGCCTTTCGGTATTGAAGTTGGCTGGTTGGCAGGTAAAGTAAAAGGAAAATCAAGACAAGCAGAGCTTGAAAAAATCAAAACTGGTGCGGTGCAAATGGTGGTGGGGACGCATGCTTTATTCCAAGAAGAAGTCGAGTTTTCCGACTTAGCATTAGTGATTATTGATGAACAACATCGTTTTGGGGTGCATCAACGATTAATGTTGCGTGAAAAAGGCGAAAAAGCAGGATTTTATCCCCATCAGTTAATTATGACGGCAACACCGATTCCAAGAACGTTGGCAATGACCGTCTATGCAGATTTGGATACATCAATTATTGATGAATTGCCTCCAGGCCGTACGCCGATAACAACCGTAGTGGTTTCTGAAGAACGTCGCACTGAAATTGTGATGCGTGTAAAAAACGCTTGTGTTAATGAAAAACGTCAAGCCTATTGGGTGTGTACGTTAATTGATGAATCAGAGGTGTTAGAAGCTCAAGCAGCTGAAGCGATTTGGGAAGATTTAACGAAAGCGTTACCGATGTTAAATATTGGTTTAGTGCACGGGCGCATGAAACCCCAAGAAAAACAAGATGTCATGATGCGTTTTAAAAATGCAGAATTGGATTTATTGGTGGCGACGACAGTTATCGAAGTGGGGGTTGATGTTCCGAATGCAAGTTTGATGATTATCGAAAATGCAGAGCGTTTAGGTTTATCGCAGCTTCATCAGTTACGAGGGCGCGTTGGTCGAGGCAGCACGGCTTCTTTTTGTGTACTAATGTATAAACCTCCGCTCGGCAAAGTTTCGCAAAAACGTTTGCAAGTGCTACGAGATAGCCAAGATGGGTTTGTTATTTCGGAAAAAGATTTAGAAATTCGTGGGCCAGGTGAAGTACTTGGAACGAAACAAACGGGAATTGCTGAATTGCGAGTAGCAAATTTAATGCGAGATAGAAAAATGATACCAACGGTGCAACATTATGCGAAATCACTTATCCAAAAATACCCTGATGTGGCAGAAAGCCTAATCCGTCGCTGGCTCAATAATAAAGAAATCTACTCGAACGCTTAAAAGTGCGGTCAATTTTCAAAGAGTTTTAAATGGATAAAAAAGAAAAACGCCCAACTGTACTTTTTTTTGACTCTGGAGTGGGTGGGTTTAGCGTATACCGTGAAGCCAAAAAACTATTACCAAATTGGCGTTATCTCTATTGTTTTGATAATGCCGGTTTCCCTTATTCAGAACGCAAAGAAGAAAGTATTATTCACCGCACTTTAGCGGCGTGTCAGCTTATTAATCAACGTTATCCATTAGATGCAATGGTGATAGCTTGCAATACAGCGAGTACTGTTGTGCTTCCGCCTTTGCGAGCTGCTTTTGATATTCCTATCATTGGGACTGTACCCGCTATTAAACCTGCATCAGAAATAACAAAGACAAAACATATTGGTTTATTAGCTACAAAGGGGACTGTAAAACGTCATTATATCGATGAGTTGATTGATAAATTTGCGCAAGATTGTATTGTTGAGAGACTGGGAACGACAAAATTAGTCGAAATTGCGGAGCAAAAAATTCGTGGTCATTCCGTTGATCTCATTAGTTTAAAAGATGAGTTATCTTCGTGGGCAGGCATGGCAGATTTGGATACATTAGTTTTAGGTTGTACTCACTTTCCTCTCATCAAAGATGAAATTCAGTTATGCTTGCCACAAGTTAAATATTTTATGGATCCGAGCGCAGCAATTGCTAAACGGATCAAATATTTACTTGATGATAAAAATCTACAAGCGCAAAATGAAAAATATAATCAAATGTTTTGCACCGCACATTTTCCCGAAGAATCTCAATTTAAAAAAGCTTTACATCTATGGGGATTTGAATCTTTGGAAGTAATCAAAATAGATTAAAAGTTAATAGATTAATTGTGTGATATTGATAAATTCACAATTTTTCCTAATTTTATAGGTGATTTTTCTACTTATATCATTTCTATATGTCACTTTTTTAAAATAAATTGTGATCTAGTTCTCAAAATAATTATGATTTTTATTGAATTTGTTAAAATAGTGTTATAATACTTCTCAGGTTTCTCACTATTTTATTGAATAAGAGGTAAAAATGATTATTTCATCAGCTAGCGATTATCGTGAAGCGGCGCGTCGCCGTGTTCCTCCCTTTATGTTCCATTATGCCGATGGCGGTTCTTATGCCGAGCAAACACTTGCGCGTAATGTGAGTGATTTGGAAAATATTGCTTTAAGACAACGTGTCTTAAAAGATATGTCTGAATTGGATACTAGTATAGAATTATTTGGTGAAAAACTTTCAATGCCAACTATTCTTGCACCAGTTGGGGCGTGCGGAATGTATGCACGTCGTGGAGAAGTACAAGCAGCACAAGCGGCAGATAATAAAGGTGTGCCGTTTACCCTTTCAACAGTATCAATTTGTCCAATTGAAGAAGTCGCTCCTGCGATTAAGCGTCCAATGTGGTTTCAGCTTTATGTGTTAAAAGATCGTGGTTTTATGAAAAACGCGCTTGAGCGTGCGAAAGCAGCAGGCTGTTCTACTTTAGTGTTTACGGTCGATATGCCTACTCCAGGTGCGCGTTATCGTGATATGCACTCAGGTATGAGCGGTCCCTACAAAGAAATTCGTCGTGTATTGCAAGGCTTTACGCACCCATTCTGGGCGTATGATGTGGGTATCAAAGGCAAACCGCACACCTTGGGTAATGTTTCAACTTATATGGGTAGACAAATAGGTTTAGATGACTATATTGGCTGGCTAACAGAAAACTTTGATCCATCAATTTCGTGGAAAGATTTAGAGTGGATCCGTGAGTTTTGGGAAGGTCCAATGGTCATTAAAGGCATTCTCGACCCTGAAGATGCGAAAGATGCGGTGCGTTTCGGTGCTGATGGAATTGTCGTTTCAAATCACGGTGGCCGTCAGTTAGATGGCGTGCTTTCAAGTGCAAGAGCGTTGCCACCGATTGCCGATGCAGTGAAAGGGGATATTAAAATTATTGCTGATTCAGGTATTCGCAATGGTTTAGACATAGTCCGTATGTTGGCATTAGGGGCAGATGCAACAATGTTAGGTCGAGCATTTGTTTATGCTTTAGGGGCAGCAGGTCGTCAAGGTGTTGAAAATATGCTCGACATTTTCAAAAAAGAGATGCGCGTAGCGATGACATTAACCAGCAATCGTACTATTGCCGATATTAAACCAGAGGCTTTGGTTGATCTAAGTAAACTTTAATTTATAAATTGAGATCACAAATCAACCGTTTGTTGGCGGAATTATGTATTTTACGTATTTATTTTCAACAAACGGTCGAGTTTTTCAAAAATTTTTGCAAAAAGTACTTGCAAGGGATTTGAAAATCCCTATAATGCACCGCACACAACGACGCACTGTTGTGAAGCATTTAAGTTTCCAAGTGCGTCGTTGTTTTTTGCTCTTTAACAATGTATCAGACAATCTGTGTGGGCACTTGTTGATTGACTTGTTTTAAAACTATTTTTAATTTTGAAGTCTTAATAGGTGCTTAACTGAAAATTCATCATTACTTTTTTAAGTAGTGTTTTATTTATAGCTAAGCAGTTTATTGAGCGATTGAACTTGAATTGAAGAGTTTGATCATGGCTCAGATTGAACGCTGGCGGCAGGCTTAACACATGCAAGTCGAACGGTAGCAGGAGAAAGCTTGCTTTCTTGCTGACGAGTGGCGGACGGGTGAGTAATGCTTGGGAATCTGGCTTATGGAGGGGGATAACGACGGGAAACTGTCGCTAATACCGCGTAGTGTCGAGAGACGAAAGTGCGGGACTGAGAGGCCGCATGCCATAGGATGAGCCCAAGTGGGATTAGGTAGTTGGTGGGGTAAAGGTCTACCAAGCCTGCGATCTCTAGCTGGTCTGAGAGGATGACCAGCCACACTGGAACTGAGACACGGTCCAGACTCCTACGGGAGGCAGCAGTGGGGAATATTGCGCAATGGGGGGAACCCTGACGCAGCCATGCCGCGTGAATGAAGAAGGCCTTCGGGTTGTAAAGTTCTTTCGGTATTGAGGAAGGTTGATGTGTTAATAGCACATCAAATTGACGTTAAATACAGAAGAAGCACCGGCTAACTCCGTGCCAGCAGCCGCGGTAATACGGAGGGTGCGAGCGTTAATCGGAATAACTGGGCGTAAAGGGCACGCAGGCGGTTATTTAAGTGAGGTGTGAAAGCCCTGGGCTTAACCTAGGAATTGCATTTCAGACTGGGTAACTAGAGTACTTTAGGGAGGGGTAGAATTCCACGTGTAGCGGTGAAATGCGTAGAGATGTGGAGGAATACCGAAGGCGAAGGCAGCCCCTTGGGAATGTACTGACGCTCATGTGCGAAAGCGTGGGGAGCAAACAGGATTAGATACCCTGGTAGTCCACGCTGTAAACGCTGTCGATTTGGGGGTTGGGGTTTAACTCTGGCGCCCGTAGCTAACGTGATAAATCGACCGCCTGGGGAGTACGGCCGCAAGGTTAAAACTCAAATGAATTGACGGGGGCCCGCACAAGCGGTGGAGCATGTGGTTTAATTCGATGCAACGCGAAGAACCTTACCTACTCTTGACATCCTAAGAAGAGCTCAGAGATGAGCTTGTGCCTTCGGGAACTTAGAGACAGGTGCTGCATGGCTGTCGTCAGCTCGTGTTGTGAAATGTTGGGTTAAGTCCCGCAACGAGCGCAACCCTTATCCTTTGTTGCCAGCGACTTGGTCGGGAACTCAAAGGAGACTGCCAGTGATAAACTGGAGGAAGGTGGGGATGACGTCAAGTCATCATGGCCCTTACGAGTAGGGCTACACACGTGCTACAATGGCGTATACAGAGGGAAGCGAAGCTGCGAGGTGGAGCGAATCTCATAAAGTACGTCTAAGTCCGGATTGGAGTCTGCAACTCGACTCCATGAAGTCGGAATCGCTAGTAATCGCGAATCAGAATGTCGCGGTGAATACGTTCCCGGGCCTTGTACACACCGCCCGTCACACCATGGGAGTGGGTTGTACCAGAAGTAGATAGCTTAACCTTTTGGAGGGCGTTTACCACGGTATGATTCATGACTGGGGTGAAGTCGTAACAAGGTAACCGTAGGGGAACCTGCGGTTGGATCACCTCCTTACCCAAGACGAGAGACAGCGAGTGCTCACACAGATTGGCTGATAGTTGTAGACAAGATTAAAAACGAAGCGAAAGCAACGTTGAAAAATAAACGTTAAAAGATAAAAAGAAAATAGAGTATCTTTAATTGATGTCCCCATCGTCTAGAGGCCTAGGACATCGCCCTTTCACGGCGGTAACCGGGGTTCGAATCCCCGTGGGGACGCCAATTAAAGATAACTTTATTAGATTGTCTTACTGTTCTTTAAAAAATTGGAAACAAGCTGAAAACAAGAGATTTTCGAGAGAAAGTCTGAGTAGGCAAGACAGGAAAGTGAAAAGAGGGAACTGAGAAGGAAACTCTAAAAACAAACCTGTTTTGTAAAAAAATCTTGATTGAACAAAAGTAATCAAGTGTTTAGTTGAATTAATGAGGCTGAAAGTGCAGTCAAAGCACGGTATCTATTTTATATTGAGTTTTGAAAACATTTGAGGTTGTATAGTTAAGTGACTAAGCGTACAAGGTGGATGCCTTGGCAATCAGAGGCGAAGAAGGACGTGCTAATCTGCGAAAAGCTTGGATGAGTCGATAAGAGGCGTTTAATCCAAGATATCCGAATGGGGAAACCCAGTAGATGAAGAATCTACTATCAACAAGTGAATTCATAGCTTGTTGAGGCAAACCGGGAGAACTGAAACATCTAAGTACCCCGAGGAAAAGAAATCAACCGAGATTTCGTCAGTAGCGGCGAGCGAAAGCGAAAGAGCCAGTAAGTGATAGCAATATAGTTAGGAGAATGTGTTGGGAAGCACAATCAAAGAGGGTGATAATCCCGTATCTAAAAACCATATTGTGGTACTAAGCTAACGAGAAGTAGGGCGGGACACGTGATATCCTGTTTGAAGAAGGGGGGACCATCCTCCAAGGCTAAATACTCCTGATTGACCGATAGTGAACCAGTACTGTGAAGGAAAGGCGAAAAGAACCCCGGTGAGGGGAGTGAAATAGAACCTGAAACCTTGTACGTACAAGCAGTGGGAGCCCCATCACTTAATCCGATTGGAAGGTGATGAAAAGCAACCGCACTTAAACAATGGTAAGAGGAGCGAAGCGAGTCAAACCACCCAAAAGAAGCAGTGGGATTAAGTGATGGGGTGACTGCGTACCTTTTGTATAATGGGTCAGCGACTTATATTTTGTAGCGAGGTTAACCGAATAGGGGAGCCGAAGGGAAACCGAGTCTTAACTGGGCGTTGAGTTGCAGGGTATAGACCCGAAACCCGGTGATCTAGCCATGGGCAGGTTGAAGGTTGGGTAACACTAACTGGAGGACCGAACCGACTAATGTTGAAAAATTAGCGGATGACTTGTGGCTGGGGGTGAAAGGCCAATCAAACCGGGAGATAGCTGGTTCTCCCCGAAATCTATTTAGGTAGAGCCTTGAGGTGACACCTTTGGGGGTAGAGCACTGTTTCGGCTAGGGGTCCATCCCGGATTACCAACCCGATGCAAACTACGAATACCAAAGAGTGATACTCAGGAGACACACGGCGGGTGCTAACGTCCGTCGTGGAGAGGGAAACAACCCAGACCGCCAGCTAAGGTCCCCAAGTCTATATTAAGTGGGAAACGAAGTGGGAAGGCTTAGACAGCTAGGATGTTGGCTTAGAAGCAGCCATCATTTAAAGAAAGCGTAATAGCTCACTAGTCGAGTCGGTCTGCGCGGAAGATGTAACGGGGCTGAAATATAGCACCGAAGCTGCGGCATCAGGCGTATCACTAATACGCCTTACGATTAACAACCTAGAATGGCGCAAAGCGACATGAAAGGTTGTTCAAGCAACCCGAACGTTGAGTCGGGTATCTTAGAGTGAGGATGATTAGTGATACGCCTGTTGGGTAGGGGAGCGTTGTGTAAGCGGAAGAAGGTTCATCGAGAGATGGGCTGGACGTATCACAAGTGCGAATGCTGACATAAGTAACGATAAAACGGGTGAAAAACCCGTTCGCCGGAAGACCAAGGGTTCCTGTCCAACGTTAATCGGGGCAGGGTAAGTCGGCCCCTAAGGCGAGGCTGAAAAGCGTAGTCGATGGGAAACAGGTTAATATTCCTGTACTTGGTAAAGCTGCGATGTGGGGACGGAGTAGGTTAGGTTATCGCACTGTTGGATATGTGCGTTTAAGTTGGTAGGTGGGAAGTTTAGGCAAATCCGGACTTCCTTAACACAGAGAGATGATGACGAGGCTCTACGGAGCTGAAGTAACTGATACCACACTTCCAGGAAAAGCCACTAAGCGAAAGGCTTTACTAAACCGTACTGAAAACCGACACAGGTGGTCAGGTAGAGAATACTCAGGCGCTTGAGAGAACTCGGGTGAAGGAACTAGGCAAAATAGCACCGTAACTTCGGGAGAAGGTGCGCCGGCGTAGATTGTAAGGGCTAGCCCCTGAAGGTTGAACCGGTCGAAGTGACCAGCTGGCTGCAACTGTTTATTAAAAACACAGCACTCTGCAAACACGAAAGTGGAGGTATAGGGTGTGATGCCTGCCCGGTGCTGGAAGGTTAATTGATGGTGTCATCGCAAGAGAAGCACCTGATCGAAGCCCCAGTAAACGGCGGCCGTAACTATAACGGTCCTAAGGTAGCGAAATTCCTTGTCGGGTAAGTTCCGACCTGCACGAATGGCATAATGATGGCCAGGCTGTCTCCACCCGAGACTCAGTGAAATTGAAATCGCCGTGAAGATGCGGTGTACCCGCGGCTAGACGGAAAGACCCCGTGAACCTTTACTATAGCTTGACACTGAACATTGAATTTTGATGTGTAGGATAGGTGGGAGACTTTGAAGTAGGAACGCCAGTTTCTATGGAGTCATCCTTGAAATACCACCCTTTAACGTTTGATGTTCTAACGAAGATTGCGGAACGTGGTCTCGGACAGTGTCTGGTGGGTAGTTTGACTGGGGCGGTCTCCTCCCAAAGCGTAACGGAGGAGCACGAAGGTTTGCTAATCACGGTCGGACATCGTGAGGTTAGTGCAATGGTATAAGCAAGCTTAACTGCGAGACAGACAAGTCGAGCAGGTACGAAAGTAGGTCATAGTGATCCGGTGGTTCTGAATGGAAGGGCCATCGCTCAACGGATAAAAGGTACTCCGGGGATAACAGGCTGATACCGCCCAAGAGTTCATATCGACGGCGGTGTTTGGCACCTCGATGTCGGCTCATCACATCCTGGGGCTGAAGTAGGTCCCAAGGGTATGGCTGTTCGCCATTTAAAGTGGTACGCGAGCTGGGTTTAGAACGTCGTGAGACAGTTCGGTCCCTATCTGCCGTGGGCGTAGGATGATTGATTGGGGCTGCTCCTAGTACGAGAGGACCGGAGTGGACGCATCACTGGTGTTCCAGTTGTCTCGCCAGAGGCATTGCTGGGTAGCTAAATGCGGAAGAGATAAGTGCTGAAAGCATCTAAGCACGAAACTTGCCAAGAGATGAGTCATCCCTGACTTTAAGTCAGTAAGGGTTGTTGTAGACTACGACGTAGATAGGTCAGGTGTGTAAGTGTAGTGATACATTGAGCTAACAGATACTAATTGCCCGAGAGGCTTAACTATACAACGCTCAAGTGTTTTTGGGAGCTAAGTGAAGTAAGAGATGAAAAGCGAAGCAAATAAAAGTAGAGCGGAAACCGAAGTAAAAGACTAAACAAAGAAAAGTAAATATAGAAGACTTAATAGAAAGGAAATTGAGTTCAGCTTGTGACCAATAAGAACGAGTGAAAGGTAGAGTAAAGACTGAGTAACGAGAGATAAAAGAGACGAGAGATAAAAGAGAAGACGAGTTATCAAAGAATTATCCTGGCGGCGATAGTGCGGTGGACCCACCTGAGACCATACCGAACTCAGAAGTGAAACGCTGTAATGCCGATGGTAGTGTGGGGTTTCCCCATGTGAGAGTAGGGCACCGCCAGGTTAGCAAATAAAAAATCTAAATATAAATCTATCCATTAAGGTAATTAAGATAGATAAAATTAAGTAAAAACAGAATTAAACAAATTAGATAAAGAATAAATATAGAACCCCAGTTTAAGGACTGGGGTTTTGTATTTTAACTAAAATAATTATCTAAATAATTAATTTTATTAATTAGCATATTTCTAATTTTAATGTATTATACTGGTTCCCTAATTCTTAATTTTATATGAATATTATTAATGAAACCAACCTTTCTAGAATTTAGACATCTTAAAACTTTATTGGCTTTAAAAGAGACAGGCAGCGTTTCTCTAGCTGCAAAGCGCGTATATCTAACCCAATCAGCACTTTCTCACCAAATTAAATTAATAGAAGAACAATTTGGCTTGCCTTTATTTGAACGTAAAAGTAATCCACTTCGTTTTACTTCAGCTGGTGAGCGTTTAATTCGTCTTGCGAATGAAGTAATGCCGAAAGTGATTGATGCTGAACGTGATCTTGTACGGGTAAAACACGGCGATGCAGGACAGTTACGTATAGCGGTGGAATGCCATACTTGTTTTGATTGGTTAATGCCAGCGATGGATGAATTCCGTCAGCATTGGGGGCTAGTAGAACTGGATATTGTATCTGGCTTTCATACTGATCCCGTTGGTTTATTACTTTCCCATCGAGCAGATTGGGCGATAGTATCAGAAATAGAGTATAATGATGATGTCATTTTTAAACCGCTCTTTTCTTATGAAATGGTTGGGATTTGCTCAAAAAATCATTCTTTAGCAGAAAAAGATATTTGGGAAGCGGAAGATTTTATTGATGAAACTTGGGTAACTTACCCCGTACCTGACGATATGTTAGATCTATGGCGTAAAGTGCTTAAATCAAAAGGCATTAATCCTACTCGCCGTACAACAGAACTTACTATTGCAATGATTCAACTTGTTGCGAGCAAACGCGGCATTGCCACAGTGCCTTATTGGGCTGCCTTGCCTTATTTGGAAAAAGGTTATGTTGTGGCAAGAAAAATCACAAAAGGTGGCTTATACAGCAACTTATATGCCGCGATTCGCAAAGAAGATGAATCTCTTTCTTATTTAGAAGATTTTTATCAAACAGTCAAATCTCAAAGTTTCTCAACTTTACCTGGACTTTCTGTTTTAAATTTATAGACATAATTAATGAATTTATCTCAACAAAATCAACACTTTAACCCAATTACTGAAGCGGCTAAAGCTGCTTTTCCCTATAGCGTACCAATGATTGCAGGATTTTTATTTCTTGGCATAGCATACGGTATTTATATGAAAGCACTTGGTTTCGGATTTTTATATCCTACTTTGATGGCTTTACTTATTTATGCGGGTTCTGTTGAATTTATTGCAGCAGGCGCACTTATTGCACCTTTCTCTCCAATCAGCGTATTATTAATTACCTTAATGATTAGTGCCCGCCAAATTTTTTATGGCATATCAATGCTAGAAAAATATGGCATACATATAGGAAAAAACGCTGGTATTTAATCACAACACTTGTAGATGAATCTTTTTCCCTAAATTATATGGCAAAAATCCCACCGCACTTAGATAAAGGCTGGTATATGTTTTTTGTGAGCTTATATTTGCATATTTATTGGGTACTTGGCGCAGCAATGGGGAATTTATTTGGTACTGTTTTACCTTTTAATTTAAAAGGTGTGGAATTTTCAATGACAGCACTATTCTTAGTTATTTTTGCAGAAAATTGGTTAAAAGAAAAATCCCACGAAAGCTCTCTCTTAGGTTTAGGCATCGCATTAGTTTTTTTACTTATTATAGGAAAAGAATATTTTTTAATTCCAACATTAATTGGCATTTGGTTAATTCTAACTATGCGCATAACTAAATTAGAAACAAAATTGGAATCTTTAAAATGACATTAATAGAACAAATCATTACCATCGGAATTTGTATAGTGGCGGTACAATTTACACGTTTATTACCATTTTTTGTATTTCCTGTTAATCGCCCCATTCCACAATATATCCGTTATCTTGGAAAAGTTTTACCCCCTGCAATGTTTGGAATGCTTGTCGTTTATTGCTATAAAAATATTGAGATTTTAACTGGCTATCACGGCATTCCTGATTTGCTTGCAGGGATAGTCGTGCTTGGCTTACATTTCTGGAAGAAAAATATGTTTCTATCTATTGCCGTAGGCACACTTTTCTACATGGCTCTCGTTCAACTTATTTTTATATAATTTTCCCTTGCAAACGGTTGCTTCTTTTTCTTATCTTTTCCTTGCGTTAAAAATCTTTTATCATACCCACCGTTTTTATTTTTAATCAAAGAGAACAAAATAATGGACTTTAATTTTATTGAGTTTTTAGGTTATATGGCGACTTTTTTTGTTGCTGCATCTTTCTTATTTAAATCTATTGTGCATTTACGCATTGTAAATAGTATCGGCGCGATTTTATTTGTTATTTACAGCGTAATTATCACAGCATATCCCGTTGCATTATTAAATGCCTTTTTAGTTGTGGTAAATATTTATCAACTTTGGCGATTAAAACAAGAAAATCTCTCTAAATAAAGGAAAAGTGCGGTAGAATTTTACCGCACTTTGTCATTTTAATGTTCGCGAGTTTTGTAAAAAACGACATCAGGATAACGTTCTTGAGCTAAATTTAGATTTACCATTGTTGGTGCAATATAGGTTAAATTATCGCCGCCATCTAAGGCTAAATTTTGCTCGTTTTTACGTTTAAATTCTTCAAATTTTTTCTCATCGACACATTCCACCCAACGAGCCGTGGCAACGTTCACATTTTCATAAATCGCTTCCACGTTATATTCAGTTTTTAAACGCGAAACCACCACATCAAACTGTAACACACCCACAGCCCCCACAATTAAATCGTTGTTTAATAATGGACGAAACACTTGCACTGCACCCTCTTCAGAAAGTTGCACCAAGCCTTTCAACAGTTGTTTTTGTTTAAGCGGATCTTTCAAACGAATACGACGGAACAACTCTGGCGCAAAATTTGGAATGCCTGTAAATTTCAGCGTTTCGCCTTGCGTGAACGTATCGCCAATTTGAATCGTACCGTGATTATGTAAACCAATAATATCACCAGCGTAAGCTTCTTCGGCGTGAGCACGGTCGCCAGCCATAAAAGTCAGCGCATCAGAAATAACCACATCTTTTCCAATACGGACGTGTTTAAGTTTCATCCCTTTTTCATATTTGCCCGAAACCACACGCATAAACGCCACTCTGTCACGGTGTTTCGGATCCATATTGGCTTGAATTTTAAACACAAAACCACTGAATTTTTCTTCCGCACTTTCCACCGTTCTTGTATCCGCTTGACGAGATTGCGGTTTCGGCGCCCATTGTGTTAAGCCATCAAGAAAATGATCCACCCCAAAATTACCTAATGCTGTCCCGAAAAATACAGGGGTAAGCTCGCCCTTAATAAAGGCATCTTGCTCAAATTCATTACTTGCGCCTTGCACCAATTCCAATTCATCACGAAGCTGTTGTGCTAAATCATCGCCAACAGCAACATCTAATTCAGGATTATTCAAGCCTTTAACAACACGCACTGCCTGAATGGTTGAACCCTGCCCTGATTGATATAAATAGGTTTCATCTTTTGCAAGATGATAAACGCCCTTAAACAACTTCCCACAGCCAATTGGCCAAGTAATTGGCGCACAACGAATTTTCAACACATTTTCCACCTCGTCCAACAATTCCATCGGATCACGAATATCACGGTCGAGTTTATTCATAAACGTAATAATGGGCGTATCACGTAAACGTGTGACTTCCATCAACTTAATCGTACGTTCCTCCACCCCTTTGGCAGAGTCAATAACCATCAAACAGCTATCCACAGCGGTTAAAGTGCGGTAAGTATCTTCAGAGAAATCTTCGTGTCCGGGGGTATCGAGCAAATTCACTAAACAATCATTATAAGGAAATTGCATCACAGAAGTGGTAATCGAAATCCCACGTTGTTTTTCCATTTCCATCCAGTCAGATTTCGCGTGAGCCGCCGAACCTTTGCCTTTTACAGAACCTGCAGTTTGAATTGCATTGCCGTATAAAAGTACTTTTTCAGTAATCGTTGTTTTACCCGCATCAGGGTGGGAAATAATCGCAAAAGTGCGACGTTTATTAACTTCTTCTAATGGATAACTCATTGTTTCTTCTTCGTTCAATTAAAAATGTGGGCTATTTTCCCTGATTTTAGGTTTTTGCTCAAACGAATTTGTAAATAAAGTGCGGTTGGTTTTCTTAGAAAAATTGGTCGGCTTTGTATAAAGACAAATTTTCGCTTATACTACGCAAGTTTTTTACGCTAACAACATAGGAAAAATTATGGGTTTCTTAACAGGTAAACGCATTTTAGTCACAGGTCTTGCAAGCAATCGTTCCATCGCTTACGGGATCGCAAAGTCAATGAAAGAACAAGGCGCAGAACTTGCTTTCACTTATTTAAACGATAAATTACAACCGCGCGTAGAAGAATTTGCCAAAGAATTTGGTTCTGATATCGTGCTTCCTTTAGATGTGGCAACCGATGAAAGCATCCAAAACTGCTTTGCAGAATTAAGTAAGCGTTGGGATAAATTTGATGGTTTTATTCACGCAATCGCATTTGCACCAGGTGATCAATTAGACGGCGATTACGTAAACGCGGCAACTCGTGAGGGCTATCGTATCGCTCACGATATTAGCGCATACAGCTTTGTTGCAATGGCACAAGCGGCACGCCCTTACTTAAATCCAAATGCAGCGTTATTAACGCTTTCTTATTTAGGTGCAGAACGTGCAATTCCTAACTACAACGTAATGTGCCTAGCAAAAGCCTCTCTTGAAGCTGCAACGCGCGTAATGGCAGCAAATTTAGGTAAAGAAGGTATTCGTGTGAATGCAATCTCTGCAGGCCCAATCCGCACTTTAGCCGCATCAGGCATTAAAAACTTCAAGAAAATGCTTTCCACCTTTGAAAAAACCGCCGCATTACGTCGCACTGTCACTATCGAAGATGTGGGTAACTCAGCGGCATTCCTATGCTCTGATTTAGCATCGGGTATTACTGGCGAAATCGTTCACGTTGATGCAGGTTTCAGCATCACTGCAATGGGCGAATTAGGCGAAGAATAAGTTTTCTTACATTCTTTTTTAGGCAGGCTTTTCAGTCTGCCTTTTCGCTTTTTTAAAATATAACGATGTTTCAAAATAACTATGTTTCAAGATAATCCTCTACTCGCACAACTTAAACAACAAATCCACGACAGCAAAGAACAGGTTGAGGGCGTGGTAAAAAGCACAGATAAGGTCTACGGTTTTTTAGAGTGCGATAAGAAAACCTATTTCATCGCACCGCCATCAATGAAAAAAGTGATGCACGGCGACAAAATCAAAGCCACTATTGAAAAACAGGGCGACAAAGAACAAGCCGAGCCAGAATCCTTAATTGAGCCAATGCTCACACGTTTTATCGCAAAAGTGCGGTTCAATAAAGACAAGAAATTACAAGTTTTGGTGGATCACCCAAACATTAATCAGCCCATTGGTGCACAACAGGCGAAATCTGTTAAAGAAGAACTGCAAGAGGGCGACTGGGTCGTCGCAAATTTAAAAACCCATCCATTACGTGACGATCGCTTTTTCTACGCCACAATTAATCAATTTATTTGCCAAGCTGATGATGAATTAGCCCCTTGGTGGGTCACATTGGCACGCCACGAACAATCGCGCTATCCCGTGCAAGGCACAGAACCTTATGAAATGTTAGATCAAAAAACACGCGAAAATCTGACCGCACTTCATTTTGTAACCATTGATTCCGAAAGCACAATGGATATGGACGATGCCTTATATATCGAACCCATAGCACAAAACAGCACACAAACAGGCTGGAAATTAGTGGTCGCTATTGCTGACCCAACCGCTTACATCGCCTTAGATTCTCAAATTGAACAAGAAGCCAAACAGCGTTGCTTCACAAATTATTTACCGGGCTTTAACATTCCAATGTTACCTCGTGAATTATCTGATGAATTATGTTCCTTAATCGCCAATGAAACCCGCCCTGCGCTTGTCTGTTATATCGAAACCGATCTTGCAGGCAACATCACAGCCAAACCGCATTTTGTTTCCGCTTATGTTCAATCTAAAGCCAAATTGGCTTACAACAAAGTGTCGGATTATTTAGAACAGGCAGACAATGCATGGCAGCCAGAAACGCCAGAAACAGCACAACAAATTCACTGGCTACATCAATTTACCAAAGCCCGCATTCAATGGCGCAAAACCCATTCCTTACTCTTTAAAGAAAAACCCGATTATGCCTTTGTGCTGGCAGAAAACGGCAAAGTGCAAGAAATCAAAGCAGAATATCGCCGCATTGCCAATCAAATTGTGGAAGAAGCAATGATTATTGCCAACATCTGCGCCGCCCAATTTTTACACGAACAGGCAAAAACAGGCATTTTCAACACCCACAGCGGTTTTGATAAAAAATACTTAGAAAATGCGCACCATTTCTTAATGGCAAATTTAGCCAATGAACAAAATCAAACTGAACTGGCAGAACGTTATTCAGTAGAAAACTTAGCAACCTTAAACGGCTATTGCCAAATGCGCAACGACATAGACCCCCTCGAAAGCGATTATTTAGAACTGCGTTTACGCCGTTATTTAACTTTCACCGAATTTAAATCAGAATTAGCACCGCACTTTGGTCTTGGTTTAGAAGGCTATGCCACTTGGACATCGCCCATCCGCAAATATTCAGATATGGTTAATCATCGCTTAATCAAAGCCGTGCTGGCAAAACAGCCTTATGAAAAACCACAAAATGACGTGTTGGCACGTTTGCAAGAGGCTCGCCGCCAAAATCGCCTAGTGGAACGTGATATTGCCGATTGGCTATATTGCCGTTATCTTGCGCCGAAAGTGGCTGAAAATGTGGAATTTAATGCAGAAGTGCAAGATGTAATGCGTGCAGGCTTACGCGTACAACTGCTCGAAAATAGTGCATCGCTATTTATTCCTGCCGCCACGTTGCACAACAACAAAGAAGAAATACAGCTAAACCCTGACGAACTCGCCCTCTATATAAAAGGCGAACGCACTTACAAAATAGGCGACATTGTGAAAGTGAAACTCACAGAAGTGAAAGAAGCAACTCGCAGTATTGTGGGCGAAATACTTCAATAAATTGCCGTTCCCTTTTGCCTAAAACCTGCTTTCAATGCCAGAAAGCAGGTTTTTCTTTTAATTTTTACCGCACTTTTCAACAAAAACACCTAAACACTATTAATGTTATTAAATAATGTTGATTTTGTTTCAACTTATGACACTGTTGAATTTGTCAGCGGTGCAAACGCAAATGTGAGCGTTACGACTGATGATAACAAAAAAACAACAGTCCGTGTGGATGTCAAAGATGAATTGACGGGCGTGAAGAGCGTGGAGTTTAAAGATACGGCGAATGGTGCAAACGGTGCAAGCACGAAGATTACCAAAGACGGTTTGACCATTACGCCGGCAAACGGTGCGAATGGTGCGGCGGCGACTGATGCCGACAAGATTAAAGTGGCTTCAGACGGCATTAGCGCGGGTAATAAAGCAGTTAAAAACGTCGCGGCAGGCGAAATTTCCGCCACTTCCATAGATGCGATTAACGGCAGCCAGTTGTATGCCGTGGCAAAAGGGGTAACAAATCTTGCTGGACAAGTGAATAAAGTGGGCAAACGTGCAGATGCCGGTACAGCAAGTGCATTAGCAGCTTCACAGTTACCACAAGCCTCTATGCCAGGTAAATCAATGGTTTCTATTGCGGGAAGTAGTTATCAAGGTCAAAATGGTTTAGCTATCGGGGTATCACGAATTTCCGATAATGGCAAAGTGATTATTCGCTTGTCAGGCACAACCAATAGTCAAGGTAAAACAGGCGTTGCAGCTGGTGTTGGTTACCAGTGGTAAAGTTTGGATTATCTCTCTTAAAAAGCGGCATTTGCCGCTTTTTTTATGGAAGGTATTATTGTTTCAAGCAAATGAATTTATGCTAAATTTCCTTTTGATGGTTAAAGCGTAATGTTTTTAAGTTGAATTAAAAAGATGAAAATAAAGACTTGACAAAACCTATAAATATCCTCTAAAAGAGAGCTGTAACAAAAAAATAACAAATCACATAACATCATATAAAGGGTATCTTATGAATATCGTTCCGATCAGTGAATCGGCGGTGGTTTGCTCTTTGCCACCCCCAGCTTCCATTCAACAACAACGCCAATTATGGGCGTTTGCTCGTCAATTGCAATCAGAACAAGATATTGTAGAAGTTGTCTTGGGAATGAATAATCTTACGGTTTTTACCGATTTTTTCGTGGATTTTAAGCCACTTGTGCAACGTTTAGAACAACTTTGGGCTGAGTTGAAAGTATCGGATTTTCAAGGGCGTCATATTGAAATTCCTGTTATTTATGGGGGAGAGCGAGGTCCGGATTTATCTGATGTAGCGAAATTTCATCAGACAACACCAGAGCGGATTATTCAGATGCACAGTGAGCCTATTTATACTGTGTATATGATTGGCTTCCAAGCGGGCTTTCCTTATTTAGGTGGTTTACCTGAAAATTTACACACGCCGCGTCGTGCCACGCCAAGAACGGTTGTTCCTGCTGGTTCTGTTGGTATTGGGGGGGCGCAAACGGGGATTTATCCTTTTTCTTCGCCAGGTGGGTGGCAGTTGATCGGTTATACTAAACAAGCACTTTTTGATAAAAATCAAGCACAACCAACTTTATTACAAGCTGGCGATACTGTGAAATTTATTGTGGAGGGGATTGAACTATGATTGATATTCTTGATGTGAAATCCCGCGCGACCATTCAAGATTTAGGGCGTTTTGGTTTACGTCGATTTGGCATTAGCCATTGTGGGGCAATGGATAAATTAGCATTACGCGCAGGCAATATTTTATTGGGCAATGCAGAGAATGTTCCTGCCATTGAAGTGCCTTTAGGCGGTATTACATTGCAATTTCAGCAAGATATGAATTTTTGTGTGACTGGTGCTTTTTATGAAATGATGTTAGATGATAAGCCCATTTTTGCTTATTGGCGTTATCAAGCGCGAGCAGGTCAAATATTAAAAATGGCACGTGCAAAAATTGGAATGTATGGTTATTTATGTGTTCAAGGTGGTTTTGTTTTGCCTCAAGCATTGAATTCTTGCAG
Organism: Haemophilus aegyptius; assembly: GCF_900475885.1. GTDB lineage: Bacteria > Pseudomonadota > Gammaproteobacteria > Enterobacterales > Pasteurellaceae > Haemophilus > Haemophilus influenzae. The sequence goes on along the minus strand of NZ_LS483429.1, from coordinate 1,823,559 downwards.
CACGGATTTGAGAGCGGAAATAGGGGGCATTGAGGGGCGTTGTTTGCAGGCGGGCGATCAACTACAAACGGCAAATGATCATATTTTGCGTAGCGAAATTGGTGTTGCGCCGATTCCGCTTCGAGATGTTATTCGTGCTTTGCCATCTTCTGAATATCAGGCGTTTAAACGAAAATCCCAATATTATTGGTGGCGAAATGAATGGACGTTGCAAAGTAACAGTGATCGTATGGGTTATCGTTTTCAAGGTCAGACATTAGAATTAAAGCAGCCGTTGGAGATGCTATCTCACGCCATTCAGTTTGGTAGCGTGCAAGTTCCACCAAGTGGTCAGCCTATTATTTTGATGGCTGATGCGCAAACCACAGGCGGTTATCCTAGAATCGCTAATGTGATTGATGCTGATCTTGGGGTTTTGGCACAGGTGCGTTTAGGTTCAACGATTAAATTTGAAGCGGTTAGCTTACAAGAGGCTGCTAAATTACGCCGTAAAAATGAAATATACCTTGATCAAATTAGGAGAATTGTTGATGAAAAAAATTGATTTAAATGCAGATATTGCAGAGGGTTTTCCTTTTGATGAAAGTTTATTGCAGTTGCTTTCTTCTGCAAATATTGCCTGTGGCTTACACGCTGGGGGCGCAAAGGAAATGCAAAGTGCGGTCAAATTTGCGAAAGAAAATAAGGTGCGTATTGGCGCGCATCCTAGTTTTCCTGATCGCGAAAATTTTGGTCGTACGGCAATGGCGTTGTCTTCACAGGAATTAATCGCACATTTGCGTTATCAATTGGGGGCATTAAAAGCGATTTGTGATGGCGAGGGGGCGGTAATTAGTTATGTTAAACCTCACGGTGCGTTATATAACCAAGCAGCAAAAGATGAAAAAATAGCGCGTGTAATTGCACAAACCGTTTATCAATTTGATCCGAATTTGAAATTAATGGGGTTAGCAGGCAGTTTAATGTTGCGCATCGCAGAGGAAGAAAAATTGCAAACGATTTCTGAAGTTTTTGCCGATCGACATTATATGCCTGATGGGAGTTTAGTGACTCGTTCTCAACCAAATGCAATGGTGGAATCTGATAAGGAAGCCATTCAACAAGTGTTACAAATGGTAACAAAGGGGCAAGTCAATGCCATTGATGGAAGCCTTGTGCCTGTAAAAGCAGAAAGTATTTGCTTACACGGCGATAATCAACATTCTTTACAATTTGCTAAACGCATTGTGGAAGAATTAGAAAAAAATCATATCAAAATAACGGCATAAGCCGAATAAACACATAACATCAACTTAACAATGGAGGTGCTTTATGGCATCAATTACTCACAGACGAAATGCGGTTTTAGGGGCAGCTTTCTTAATGGCGACATCCGCCATAGGCCCTGGATTTTTAACTCAAACCGCAACCTTTACAAATACTTTATTAGCAAGTTTTGGCTTTGTTATTTTATTATCAATTTTGTTAGATATTGGGGCTCAACTTAATATTTGGCGAATTGTTATTGTGTCTGGCAAACGCGCGCAAGATATTTCTAATGCGGTTTTTCCGAAAGCAGGGTATTTTCTTGCTGCGCTGATTGTGATGGGCGGGCTGGCTTTTAATATTGGTAATGTTGGCGGCGCGGGGCTTGGTTTAAATTCTATTTTTGGTATAGCACCAGAAATGGGCGCAGTGATTAGTGGTATTATTGCTATTTTGATTTTTTTGCGTAAAGAAGCAGGCGTATTAATGGATCGTTTTGCGCAATTAATGGGTTTTATTATGGTTGCGCTCACATTTTATGTAATGTTTAAAACTGAACCACCTGTGGCTGAAGCAGCGTATCATTCCTTTATTCCAGAACAAATTGATCCTATTGCTATTGTTACATTAGTGGGGGGAACCGTAGGCGGTTATATTACTTTTGCAGGCGCGCATCGTTTATTAGATGCGGGCATTCAAGGCGAAAAAGCAATGGCTGAAGTGAGCCGTAGTTCTGTTTCAGCCATTTTAATTGCTTCAACAATGCGTGTTGTATTATTTCTTGCGGTGCTTGGTGTGGTGTCAAAAGGTGTGTCTCTTAATCCTAAAAATCCAGCTGAAACACCTTTTGAATATGTAGCAGGCAATTTTGGTCAAGTGTTATTTGGAGTGGTTATTTGGGCAGCGTCTGTCACATCTGTTATTGGTGCGGCTTATACTTCAGTTTCTTTCTTAACGACCCTTTGTCCAACCATTGAACGCAATCGTAATTGTTGGATTATTGCTTTTATTGTGATTTCTACTGTTGTTTTAGTCACTGTAGGAAAGCCTGCTGCGGTATTAGTCTTTGTGGGAACATTAAATGGCTTAATATTGCCGATTGCATTGGCATTAATTTTGTTAGCTGCTTACAGAAGTGATATTGTTGGCACTTATAAACACTCTGTTTTTTTAGCTTTTTCAGGCTGGTTTGTTGTGATTATTATGGCAATATTAAGTGGAAAAACGATTATTTCTTATATCTCTAGTTTTTTTAGCTAACTAATATTTTGTGAAAGGATCTGCATTTCATGATGTTAAATATCAGTCATTGAAATGCAGATTTTCTTATTTATTTTTTGCCTAATTGTGGCAATACGGAATCTTTAATTGCGCTTAATAAACCTGTTTGTGCATAGATGCCAAGTTTACCTCGGGTGTCTGATACATCTAAATTACGCATTGTTAATTGACCGATACGATCAATTGGATCAAATGGCGCATCTTCCACTTTTTCCATACTTAAACGCTCTGCTTCGTAGGTTAAGTTTGGCGATTCGGTATTTAAAATTGTGAAGTCGTTACCACGACGAAGTTCAAGGGTTACTGTGCCTGTAATTGCTTTTGCCACCCAACGTTGTGCTGTTTCACGCAACATTAATGCTTGCGGATCAAACCAACGACCTTGATATAACAAACGACCTAAGCGAATGCCATTAATACGATATTGTTCGATGGTATCTTCATTGTGAATACCTGTGACTAAACGTTCGTAAGCGATATGCAATAATGCCATTCCTGGTGCTTCATAAATACCACGAGATTTTGCTTCAATAATACGATTTTCGATTTGGTCTGACATTCCTAAACCGTGACGCCCACCAATACGATTTGCTTCTAGAATAAGATCAACAGCATTATCAAAATGTTTGCCATTTAATGCCACAGGCACGCCATCTTCAAAAGTGACTGTGACTGTTTCAGGTTTAATTTCAACCTTTTCATCCCAAAATGCGACACCCATAATCGGCTTAACAATTTTCATTCCTGTGCTTAATTGTTCTAAGTCTTTTGCTTCATGGGTTGCGCCGAGCATATTGGAATCAGTGGAATAGGCTTTTTCAACGGACATTTTATAGTCAAAACCATTTTCAATAAGAAATTGAGACATTTCTAAACGACCGCCAAGTTCTTCAATAAATTGTGCATCTAACCAAGGTTTATAGATTTTTAAATTCGGGTTCGTTAATAAACCATAACGATAGAAACGTTCAATATCATTACCTTTGAAAGTGGAGCCGTCGCCCCAAATGTTTACATCATCTTCTTTCATTGTCGCAACGAGCATTGTGCCAGTTACTGCGCGACCAAGTGGTGTGGTATTGAAATAAGGAATGCCGCCTGTAGAAATATGGAATGCACCACATTGAATTGCGGCAATGCCTTCATGAGCAAGTTGAGAGCGGCAATCAATTAATCGAGCATTTTCAGCACCATACGCCATGGCTTTTTTAGGGATTGCATTGTAATCATCTTCATCGGGTTGCCCTAAATTAGCGGTGTAGGCATAAGGCACTGCGCCTTTTTGACGCATCCAAAGTAATGCTGCACTAGTGTCTAAACCACCAGAGAAAGCGATCCCTACTTTTTGTCCTTTAGGTAAATTCTGTAGAATAGTATTTGACATATATTTTCCTTACCAATAATTAGAGCTGAATAAATAATCGATTTTTGTGAATAAAAATTCGATAAAGTATAACCGCACTTTTCCTCTTTGTCTAGTGTTTTGTACATTAAAAGCAAAAATCTTTATTTAGCTTTGTGCATAAAAAATCCTAATTTTCATTTTGTTAATAAATCCAGTGCTTCCTGATATTTATCAACGGTTTTCTGAATAATATTTTATGGCACTTTAGGTGCGGGAGCTTGTTTATTCCAGCCGTTATTTTCTAACCAATCGCACACAAATTGTTTATCGAATGATGGGGGATTTGTTCCTGCTTGGTAAGTATCCGCAGACCAAAAACGGCTAGAATTTGGCGTTAATACTTCGTCCATTAAAGTGAGCGTGCCATTTTCATCTAAACCAAATTCAAATTTTGTGTCGCAAATAATAATCCCTTTAGTGAGTGCATATTCTGCAGCAGCAGTATAAAGTGCGATAGCTTTTTCTTTTACTTGTGCGGCTAAATCAGCCCCGATAAGTTTTTCGCATTCTGCATAGCTAATATTTATATCGTGGTTGCCAACTTCTTCTTTGCTTGATGGCGTGAAAATAGCTTCGGGTAATTTACTGGCTTCCACCAAGCCTTCAGGCAATTTTAATCCGCAAATCGTGCCAGTTTGTTTGTAATCTTTTAAACCACTGCCAGTTAAATAACCACGTACGATAGATTCAATTTTAATGGGATTCAAACGTTTACACACGACGGCGCGATCCCTGATTAAATCCGCTTCTTCTTTTGGTAACACATCATAAACGCTGTCGCCAGTGAAATGATTGGGCATAATGTGAGCAAGTTTATTAAACCAAAAATTGGAAATTTGAGTTAGGATTTCGCCTTTTCGTGGAATGGGATCATCTAAAATAACATCAAAGGCAGATAAGCGATCAGAAGCAACCATTAACATACGTTTATCATCAATTTCATAGAGATCGCGTACTTTGCCTGAATAGATTTTTTTTAGACTTAAAATGGGGAGTTGTTGTGTCATTGTTTTGCACCTGTATGAAAGTAAAAACTGGTGCGTATTGTACCGCACTTTTAAATCAAATAAAGCAAACGTTTGCTATTTTTAAAAAGAAATAAAAACCCTCTGAAATGTTAGGGGAAGTATAGGGGAAAATGTTTATTATTGGAAATTTAGTAAATCCTACGGCTTAATTATTGAGCGGGTGGATTGGGATTATCCAATACGTCCCACAGGCTTTCTTGTGGTGGTGTTTCTGTTTCAGTTGTTGGCGTGAGAGAGGGAAATGATGTTTCGCCACAGAAATTCTGACCATTATTTAGCCAAATAGGAATTGTTCGATAACTCTCACAATCCCAGTCACCGTATTGATTTATCCCCACCCATTTCACTGTTGTAGGGGGAGTAATTGTTAATTTTTCAATATTTGTACGGTTTAAATAATCTTTATAAATTTGCAATGCGCCAGAAGCACCAGTCAGTTTTGTTTCGCCATTATCATCGCGACCAAGCCAGACGGTGCTGATATTTTTTCCGTCAATTCCCACAAACCAGGTATCGCGTGATTCATTGGTTGTGCCTGTTTTGCCTGCTAAATGTAAATCAGCGTAATCCTTTTGCAAACTGCGAGCTGTACCACGTTCAACAGTTTGTTGCATTGCAAATAAGGTTTGGAATGCCGCTTCTTGTGGCACCACTTGTTTTGCACTTTTATCGTGTTGAAAAATTAGGTTACCTTGACGATCTGCAATACTATCGACGGTTGTAAGCGCAATTCTCCCACCTTGATTGGCAAGGGTTTGATAAAGTTTTGTGACATCATAAGGCGAAATGGTATAAGAACCGAGCAACATCGCAGGCACTTTAGGAATTTCCACATTATCCCAGCCCATCGCTTTTTGCGTGTCAATGACTTTGCTCAAGCCAACTTTCATACCAATATTTACAGTGGGAATATTTAAAGAACGGGCTAAGGCATCCATTAACATTACTGAATCACTATATTTTTTGTCATAGTTGCGTGGCTGCCACGGCGGGCTACCTTTGACATTAATTGTTATTGGTTGGTTATTAATTGGGGTATTCAAACGGAACTGTTCTGGGTTAGAAAGTGCGGTCAAATAAATAGAAGGTTTTACTAAAGAACCAATCTGACGTTTTGCCATTAATGCACGATTAAAGCCTGCATATTGCGTTTGTAAACCGCCAACTACTGCACGAATTTCGCCTGTGCGATAATCCGTTATAATCATCGCCCCCTCTAAATGGGGATTTTTCATTTTCAGTTGTAATTGCGAAACGGTATTGACCACTGCATTTTCTGCTTGAGCTTGTTGTTTTAAATCCATTGTGGAAAAAATACGTGCACCAAGTAAGCTCGATATTTTGTGTTCGCCCAGTTCACGACGTAAATCCGCCTGTAAAGTTTGAATAAACGCAGGGTATTTACGCGAGATTTGCCCTTTCTTTTGCACACCTAAAGGTCGCTGACTTAATAATTGATAAAGTTCATCGCCGATCATTTTATGTTCAAGCATTAGCCTTAAAACAATGTTGCGACGTTCGAGCGCGTTTTGTGGATTACGCCATGGATTATAAAGTGAAGGGCCTTTGACCATCCCCACTAAAAGGGCAATTTGATCTAAGCTAATTTCACGAATTGAACGTCCAAAATAAAATTGGCTGGCTAATTCAAAACCGTGAATTTGCGTATCGCCATTTTGCCCGAGATAAATTTCATTGAGATAGGTTTCGAGAATTCGGTTTTTATCGTAACGCCAATCTAACACCAATGACATCAAGGCTTCGTTGGCTTTGCGTGTAATGGTGCGTTCGCGCGATAAAAATAAATTTTTGACTAATTGTTGAGTGAGCGTACTGCCACCCTGTACCGTTTGACCAGCACGAATATTGGCAATTAATGCGCGTAAAATCCCCACTGGATTAATGCCATTATGTTCATAAAAGCGGCGATCTTCCGTTAAAATTAATGTATCAATTAATAAACGGGGATAATTTTGTAAAGGAATAGCTAAACGATCTTCGTTGTCTGATTGCAACATCGCAATCAACTTTGGTGCAAGACGAAATTCATCAACAGTTTTGACTGTGACTAAATCTTCAATGCGAGATAACTTATTATGGCTAAAACGCAAGCGCAAAACTCGCTGAGGCTCTGCTTTATCGGGGAAAGGAAAAGCGCGGCGAAGCACTACAATGCTATCATCTTCTAATTTGAAATCGCCAGGGGCGGCAACCATTGTAGTTTGGCGATATTCGTTATCTAATAAAATTTGAATGACTTCATCAAAAGCGAGATTATCGGCAATTTTCACACTTTCTAAGCGACTATAAACTTCCGCAGGCAAATGCCAAATTTGACCGTCCATTTTAGAACGAATTTGCCAATCGAGATAACCGCCGTAAAAAATCGTTAAGACAAGTGCAGTGAAGCTAAATTTAAGTAAAAAACCTTTAAAAGTGCGGTTATTTTTTGGCGTGTTTTTCGATGATTTTTTAGCGGAGTGTTGAGAAGTCATAGTGAGTTAAGCAATAAAATCAACATAAGATTGGAGAAAATGAATAAAATCTTGCGTACCGCAAAAAGCAAGGCTTTCTTCGTCATAATAATGGAAATCTTGTTCTAAAATTTCATCTGATTCAATGGCGAGATTGTTGGCACGCACCATTACTTCACCAGCATTTAAAAATAATGTATATTCCGCACCGACTAAGACTTTTTCTTGATTTTCAATAAGTGATTTTGCAGTAGAAAGTGCGGTTAAAATCTTGTCTGAATTTGACCGCACTTCTGTGTTGAACCAGTTAGCAAGGGCAATGTGTTCCATTGAACATTTGACGGATACATTGCCTTGATAATGTGTAAATTGAAAATCCATCTTAGATACTAAAGGATGAACCACAGCCACAAGTGCTGGTAGCATTTGGATTATTTACAGTAAAACGTGAACCCTCTAAACCTTCTGTGTAATCGACAGTGCCACCAATTAAATACTGTAAGCTCATCGGGTCAATCACAAGTTGAACCCCTGATTTTTCAATGGTTAAATCGCCGTCATTGACTTTTTCATCAAAGGTAAAACCATATTGGAAACCGCTGCAACCACCCCCTGTGATATACACGCGTAATTTCAAATCAGTATTTTCTTCTTCGCTGATTAAACTTTTTACTTTATTTGCCGCTGCATCAGTAAATGTCAGTGGCACCGCCATATCATCTATCATAACTATTTCCTACTTTCCTAAAATTTCAATCCCGCCATTATCTAATAACCCTTTACTCCATTCAAGTGCAATCCAGTTTTTTCCTAGAAATCGTGCTATAATCTCGCAAAGTTTTTTCAAAAAAGTGAGATAAAAATGGCTATTCCAATTAGAACTGAAAAAGAAATTGTAAAGTTACGTGAGGCATGCAAATTGGCTTCCGATGTGCTTGTGATGATTGAACCTTACGTAAAAGCAGGCGTAACCACAGGCGAACTTGATCGCATTTGCCATGAATATATGGTCAATGAACAAAAGGTTATCCCTGCTTGTTTGAATTATCACGGTTTCCCAAAGGCGACCTGTATTTCCATTAACGAAGTTGTCTGTCACGGTATTCCAAGTGACGATAAAGTGTTAAAAAATGGCGATATTGTGAATATTGATGTTACCGTGATTAAAGACGGTTATTTTGGCGATAACTCAAAAATGTATATCGTGGGCGGCGAAACAAATATTCGTAGTAAAAAATTAGTGGAAGCGGCACAAGAAGCATTATATGTTGGGATACGCACTGTAAAACCCGATATTCGTTTAAATGAAATAGGTAAAGCTGTGCAAAAATATACGGAAAGCCAGACTTTCAGCGTTGTGCGTGAATATTGCGGACACGGCGTTGGTACGGAATTTCACTGCGAACCTCAAGTATTGCATTATTATGCCGATGATGGCGGCGTGATTTTAAAACCCGGAATGGTGTTTACCATTGAGCCAATGATTAACGCAGGCAAAAAAGAAGTGCGCGTAATGGGAGATGGTTGGACAGTAAAAACCAAAGATCGCAGCCATTCAGCACAATACGAACATCAACTTGTTGTCACGGAAACTGGTTGTGAAGTGATGACTATTCGCGATGAAGAAATTGCAGAAGGTCGAATTTCGCGGATTATGGTAAATGTGTAATTGACATTAAATTATAGGATAAGGGCGTAGATATACGCCCTTTTTGTTTTTCTTTATAATAAAACGACTTCGATCTAACAAAAGGCAATTCATATGCTGTTTTCTCCGACACTATCTTCTCCTTTAACGCCAAGTGCGGTCAAAATTGAACGAGAAAATCTCAAGCAATTTGAGCTCGAGAATTTTTCTTGTTATTCCATTTTTGAGCTTATTGAAAATCGCTGTGATTTTTATGATGCCTTATTGATTCAACTTTGGCAGGAAATAGGATTAAGTGAACAGCAAGGCATTTCTTTAATTGCGGTGGGCGGTTATGGACGGCGTGAGATGTTTCCTTTGTCGGATTTAGATTTTTTGATTTTAGTCGAGCAAACCCCAAGCCCAAAGATTGAAGAAAAGATTACCCAATTTATCCAATTTTTATGGGATTGCGGTTTTGAGGTGGGAAATAGTGTTCGAACCTTAGCACAATGCGAATCGGAAGGAAAACAAGATATTACGATTGCCACCAATTTATTAGAAGCAAGATTTCTCACTGGAAATCGACCGCACTTTGATGCGCTAAATGAATTGGTAAAACGTGCTGATTTTTGGTCGAAAGAAGATTTTTTTAATGCCAAAGTGCAAGAGCAAATAGAACGTTATCAGCGTTATCACAATACGGCTTATAACCTTGAGCCAGATATTAAGTACAGCCCTGGTGGTTTGCGTGATTTGCATTTGTTGTATTGGGTGGCGTTGCGTCATTCTGGGGCTTTGACCCTTGAGGCCATTTTACAAAGTGGTTTTATTTATCCTCAAGAATATCAGCAACTACAAGAAAGTCGCGCATTTTTATTTAAAGTGCGGTTCGCTTTGCATTTGATTTTGAAACGTTACGATAATCGTCTGTTGTTTGATCGCCAAATTAAAGTCAGTGAATTGTTGGGCTTTCGAGGGGAAGGCAATCCAGCTGTGGAAAAAATGATGAAATGTTTTTTCCAAGCATTGCACCGAATTTCGCTTATTAGTAATTTGTTGATTCAGCATTATCAAGAAAATGTGCTTTCATCAAATCAGGACAGCGTGATTGATCAGTTAGACGATGATTTCCAACTGATTAACCAATGCTTGTGTTTGCGTAATAGTCGTGTTTTTCAAGAAAAACCAGAGCGAATTTTGGATCTATTCTTTTATTTAACGCAGTACGAACAGGCGGATATTCATTCTGATACTTTGCGTCAATTACAAATTTCCTTAGATCAACTACCACAAAAATTATGTGAAATTCCTGCAGCTCGAGAAAAATTTCTGCGTTTGTTTAATCAACCTAATGGGATTAAGCGTGCGTTTATGCCGATGCACCAATATGGCGTATTAACTGCTTATCTTACGCAATGGCAAGCCATTGAGGGATTAATGCAATTTGATTTGTTCCATATTTATACGGTGGATGAGCATACATTGCGCGTGATGTTGAAATTGGAAAGTTTTCTGTCACAGGAAAGTGCGCAAGAACATCCCATTGCTCATCGAATTTTTAGCCAACTTTCTGACCGCACTTTGCTTTATATTGCGGCGTTGTTCCACGATATAGCAAAAGGGCGGGGTGGCGATCACGCAGAACTTGGTGCAGAAGACGTGGCAGACTTTGCGCAATTACATGGTTTAGATCGCCGAGAAATTGATACCCTTGCTTGGCTCGTAAAATCCCATTTGCTGATGTCAATTACGGCGCAACGCCGTGATATTCATGATCCTGAAGTAGTCATGAATTTTGCGGAAGCCGTGCAAAATCAAGTTCGATTAGATTACCTGACTTGCTTAACGGTGGCGGATATTTGCGCAACTAACAGCAATTTATGGAATAGCTGGAAACGTTCGCTTTTTGCCTCTTTATATGAATTTACTGAACAGCAATTTGCTCAAGGGATGAAAGAATTGCTTGATTATTCAGAAAAATCGGCAGAAAACCGAAAACTTGCACGACAAATTTTAACGCAGGATTATTCCGATATTACGCCAATTTCGATTGAGCAATTATGGGATCGTTGTCCTGAAGATTATTTTGTGCGTAATACGCCAAAACAAATTGCGTGGCATACAAGTTTGCTGGTGGATTTCGCAGAGGCATTATTAGTGAAAATTAGTAATCGCTTTTCACTTGGTGGCACAGAAGTGTTTATTTATTGCCAAGATCAACCGCACTTATTTAATAAAGTTGTGAGTACCATTGGCGCAAAAAAATTCAGTATCCATGATGCGCAGATTATTACGACGCAAGATGGTTATGTTTTTGATAGCTTTATCATCACAGAACTTAACGGAGAATTGGTTGAATTTGATCGTCGCCGAGAACTAGAGCAAGCCCTAACAGTAGCTCTTCAAAGTGAAAAATTACCCGCACTTTCTATTGTGCCTAATCGCCAGCTTCAACATTTTACTGTACAAACCGACGTGCGTTTTTTACAGGAAAACAAAAAAGAGCATACTGAAATGGAACTGGTTGCCTTGGATAAAGCAGGGTTATTAGCCCAAGTGAGCCAGATTTTTACTGAGTTAAATCTCAATTTATTGAATGCGAAAATTACCACCGTAGGCGAAAAAGCCGAGGATTTTTTTATTTTGACGAACCAATTTGGGCAAGCACTTGCAAGAGAGGAAAGGGAAAGATTGAACCGTGTTATTATTCAGCAAATTAGGTAAATATCTCTATTTTATCAATGATATAAAACAACAAAGTAAAGATTTCTTTTAATGAATAGAAATAAATAGAGAAGAAAGTGAATTAAAACACATTTTTTATTCAGTTTTATGTTAGAATCCGCAACCTTATTACTTGACACAGGAAAATTTATTATGAAAATCGAAGCAAGCAAGCAAGCAAGCAAGCAAGCAAGCAAGCAAGCAAGCAAGCAAGCAAGCAAGCAAGCAAGCAAGCAAGCAAGCAAGCAAGCAAGCAAGCAAGCAAGCAAGCAAGCAAATAGTAATCGACTTTTAACTCGTCCACATCAATTATTTTCATTTATTGCAGGTATTTATGCTCTAACCCTGCCCCATCTCGCCCTTGCTGACACCGCAAGTGATTTAACAAAATATGTAAAAATTACCAACGATACTGATGTAACAGCTAGCGGAACAGCTCAAAATAATGACGCTAAAATTGAGAATTCTCGGTTAAGTATTGCTATTGGGCATAATGCGTTAGTTAAAGATTCAGATACGAAATATACACACCCAAAGGATATGACAACTAATAATCCTGCTGCATCAATAGCTGTGGGGGCAGATGCTAATGTAACAGTATCTCCATACTCAATAGCCTTAGGTAAGAATGCTAAGGTTCTTAATTCTGAGTATAGTTTAGCCGCAGGAACGAATGCAAAAGTAGAAAAATCTGGAAAAATAGTGGCTTTAGGCTTAGATGTTAATGTAACAGACTCTCAAAATTCTGTTGCAATAGGCTGGAAAGCAACTTCTAATAAATCTTCTAATGCCTTTATTGGTGGGTATAACGCAACATCTGTTAATTCTGATAACACTGTAGTCGTGGGGGTTGGAGCTAATATAACAGAGTCTCACAGAGCAATTGCAACTGGTTCAAATGTAACCATTAGTTCATCAAAAAATGCGATTGCAACTGGTTCAAATGCAACTATTAATTCATCAGAAAATGCGATTTCAACTGGTTCAAATTCAACTATTAGTTCATCAAAAAATGCAATTGCCACAGGTGTAAATACAACCGTTAATTCATCAGAAAAAGCGATTGTAACTGGTTTCAAATCAAAGGCAGATAAATCAGAAAAAGCCATTGTGCAAGGTGTTGAAGCTAATGCAACAAATTCAAATATTTCTATTGTTACTGGTTTCGCAGCAAAAGCAGTAAATTCCGAAAATACGATTGTATTGGGAAGTAAGACAGAATCAGAAAAATCAAACAAAGCGGTAGTTTTAGGGAATAGAGCTAGCGTGACAAGTTCTGATAGTGCTTTTGTTGGTGGCGATCACGCTTCAGCAACAACTTCTGTAGGAGCTTTAGTATTAGGAAATGGCGCTAAAGCGGAAAATGCAGCAGGTTCTGTAGTTCTAGGCGAAGGAGCCAAGAGTTCGATTTCAAATGGGGTGGCATTGGGAAGCGCTTCATCTGCGAAGGTGGATAGGTTAAAAGAGGGTTATGGCTTAACTGATTTAACTAATAATGAAATTCAAACTCAAGTGAAGAAATTTAAAGATGGCGAAGCACAGCTAGTAGCTGATTTACAAACAGCTAAACAAAATTATGAAACTAAAGAAAAAGCTTATGAAAATGAAAAACTGCTAGGATTTGGCATTCAAAATATACCTGGTTTCGGTAATCTAAATCTAGGTGGGCTTTTAGATGAGTTAGGAGTGTCCGCACCAGTAAGTAGCACTGCTAAAGTACAACGTGACGAAGCGAAACGTAGCTATGAAGCGAAACAAGCCGAATTGAAAGCCAAACGTAAAGAAGTTAGCACTTGGCTTTCTACTGCTGCGGCAGTTTCTCTCGGCGATGAAGAAGAAGGAATTACTCGCCAATTAAATAACCTTGCTGCAGGGACAAAAGACACCGATGCAGTGAACGTGGCTCAATTAAAATCATTAAAAACCGCAGGTTTAAAATTTGCGATGAATGATTATGATAAAACTAAAGATAGCACCCAAAACAAATTGATTAAAACAGAAATTGGTAATATTTTGCATATTCAGGGCAAAAGTGGTTTGGTTTATAACGATGATAATAAAGCTAAGTACAGTTCTGATAATTTAGTGACGTTTAACGATGCTGGCGTATTGCGTATTGGAATGTTGAAATCCCCAAGTTTTACTGGTGTTACATTGGGAGAGGGCGATAAAACCGTTTCACTTACTGCTGATAATGGTGTTTTAAAAGCTGGCGGTAAAACTATTTTTACAGAAGATAACTTTAAAACGTTTTTTACAAAACTTTATACTTTTGAAGGCGGTTTGAAAGCAGAAGAAAAGGACGGAAAAACCGTTGTTTCATTAGATAAAGAAGCCATTAAGCAAATGCCTGAATTAAAAGGCGAAAAAGGCGAACGAGGAGAAAGAGGTCTTCAAGGAGAGCGAGGAGAAAGAGGGCTTCAAGGAGAACAAGGAGAACGAGGTCTTCAAGGTGAGAAAGGAAAATCTGCTTATGAAAGTTGGAAAGAACTGCCTGCTAACCATGGGAAATCAGAAACTGAATTTGCTGAGATGTTAAGTGGCGGAGCGAGTAAAGTGGAGTTACAACAGCTTCGTACTGAACACGATAGCTTGAAAGCACAAATCCGCAAAGATCAGCAATCTATTCAACAACTCGATCGCAATATGCAAAAAATGAACAAAGATTTTCGGGCAGGGATTGCGGGTGCGACAGCGATTGCTTTCTTGCAAGGGGGAAATTTTGCTGGAGAGTCTGCGGTTTCTGTGGCAGTTGGCACTTATAAAGGCGAACACGCATTAGCAGTCGGTTATGGCAGACGTTTAACCAATAATAAAATTGAGGTTAAATTGGGGGCGAGTGTCAATAGCCGAAGTGATGTTAATGCGGGTGGTAGTGTAGGATTCCACTGGTAAAATAAAGGATAAGAGTAAAAGTGCGGTCAATTTTGACCGCATTTTTTATAAAAATACGGGTGCTGAAGTGAAAAATAGTGGTTCTTGAAAAATATATTTCTAGGTAAATTTGCCTTATGTTATCCTTTGCAAAAAATTTTTAGGATCACATTATGTTGAGTATTTTTGTTACTTTTCTTGGCGCGTTTTTAACATTGATTGTGATGCGACCCGTTGCCAATTGGATTGGATTAGTTGATAAGCCAAACTATCGTAAACGTCATCAAGGCACAATTCCACTAATCGGTGGCGTATCGCTTTTTGTTGGAAATCTTTGCTATTATTTGATGGAATGGGATCAACTTCGATTACCGTATCTTTATTTGTTCAGTATTTTTGTTTTATTGGCGATTGGGATTTTAGATGATCGCTTTGATATTAGCCCTTTTTTAAGAGCAGGCATTCAAGCAATATTGGCGATTTTAATGATCGATCTTGGGAATATTTATCTTGATCATCTTGGTCAAATTTTAGGGCCTTTCCAATTAACGCTCGGTTCAATTGGTTTGATTATTACCGTCTTTGCCACTATTGCGATTATTAATGCCTTTAATATGATTGATGGTATTGATGGATTGCTTGGGGGACTCTCTTGTGTTTCTTTTGCGGCGATTGGTATTTTAATGTATCGAGATGGGCAAATGGATATGGCGCATTGGAGTTTTGCTTTAATCGTATCGATTTTACCTTATTTGATGCTCAATCTAGGGATTCCATTTGGACCAAAATATAAGGTGTTTATGGGGGATGCTGGGAGTACATTAATTGGCTTTACCATTATTTGGATTTTGTTATTAAGTACGCAAGGAAAAGGGCATCCTATGAATCCAGTAACCGCACTTTGGATTATTGCGGTTCCTTTGATTGATATGGTTGCGATTATTTATCGCCGTGTACGTAAAGGTAAAAGCCCATTCCGTCCAGATCGTTTACATGTTCATCATTTAATGGTAAGAGCGGGTTTAACATCAAGACAAGCCTTTTTATTGATTACGTTTGTTTCTGCAGTTTGTGCAACTATCGGTATTTTAGGGGAAGTTTATTATGTGAATGAGTGGGCGATGTTTGTTGGCTTTTTCATTTTATTTTTCCTTTATGTCTATTCAATTACGCATGCATGGCGAATTACCCGTTGGGTAAGAAGAATGAAACGTCGTGCAAAACGATTGAAGAAAGCATAAAAAATAAAGGCTTGTGTTATTAAATCACAAGCCTTTATTTTTTGAGAAAATTCACCGCACTTTTTAACATTTTGATGATCTATTTTTGTAGATAGAAAAAATCCCCAGCCTTTTGGCTAGGGATTGAAATTTGGAGCGGGAAACGAGGCTCGAACTCGCGACCCCGACCTTGGCAAGGTCGTGCTCTACCAACTGAGCTATTCCCGCAGTTCACATCAGTGAATGAGCCCACATTATACAAATATTTTTAGGGCTTGCAAGGGCAATTTCATAAAAAGAAATTTTTTGTTGAAGTTTTCGTCAATCTAATTTCATGAAGTGTTCGCGATAATAAGCCAGCTCTTTAATGGATTCTCGAATATCATCTAGCGCTAAATGCGTATTCTCTTTTTTAAAGCCTTCTAAAATTTCAGGTTTCCAACGTGCTGCAAGTTCTTTTAATGTGCTCACGTCTAAATGGCGATAATGAAAATAATCGGCTAAATCTGGCATATATTTCACTAAGAAGCGTTTATCTTGGGCAATGCTGTTACCGCAAATTGGCGATGCACCTTTGGGAACCCATTTTTTTAAAAAGTCTAAGGTTTGTAATTCTGCTGCTCGTTCGGTAAGTTTGCTGGCTTTTATGCGTTCAATTAAGCCGTTTTCACTATGCGTTTTTTGGCACCAATCATTCATTTTATTGAGTAATTCATCAGACTGATGAACCGCTAATACTGGGCCCTCTGCCAAAATATTTAAATTTTTATCTGTCACAATAGTCGCAATTTCAATAATACGTTCTTTTTCCGGTTCTAAACCAGTCATTTCTAAATCAATCCAAATAAGATTTTGTTTATCGAATGGCATAATATCAGGTATCCTATGCAAAAATTTTTTTCATTTTACCAAAAACAAGGGAAAAAACGACCGCACTTTTATGGCTAAACGTAAATTAACTCAAAACCAAACCAGAAGAATTCAATCGAATAATGCAAAAACATTACATCGCCATAAGAAAAAAGAGATTGAATGGTCAGATGAAATGCTTGGCGAATCGCAAGAAGGCGTAGTGGTCACACGTTATTCTATTCACGCAGATGTCGAAAATGAACAAGGCGAAATTTATCGTTGTAATTTGCGTCGTACCTTGTCGAGTTTGGTGGTGGGAGATAAAGTTGTTTGGCGTAAAGGCAATGAACAATTACAAGGTGTGAGCGGCGTGATTGAGGCGATCCATCCCCGAGAAAATGAAATTTCCCGCCCTGATTATTATGATGGTTTGAAACCTATTGCGGCGAATATTAATCGTATTATTATTGTATCAGCAGTATTGCCAACGCTTTCCTTAAACATTATCGATCGTTATCTTGTTGTGTGTGAAATTGCGGGAATCACGCCTCTCATTGTTTTGAATAAAGTGGATTTACTGGCGCAGGAACAGCGTCAAGAAATTGAAGACCAACTTAAAATTTACCAAGATATTGGCTATGAAATTTTAATGATTTCAGCAAAGAGCGGTGAAAATATGGAAAAATTGACCGCACTTTTGGCACAAGGCACGGCGATTTTTGTTGGGCAATCTGGTGTTGGTAAATCGAGTTTAATTAATCATATTTTGCCTAGCGTAAACGCTCAAGTAGGGGATGTGAGCGAAACATCAGGCTTAGGGCAGCATACCACGACATCGTCACGTCTTTACCATTTGCCACAAGGCGGTAATTTAATTGATTCGCCTGGAATTAGAGAATTTGGGCTTTGGCATTTAGATGCAGAGCAAATCACAAAAGGCTATCGAGAATTTCAATATGTTTTGGGCACCTGTAAATTCCGTGATTGTAAACATTTGAGCGATCCAGGGTGTGCATTGCGTGAAGCCGTTGAGCAAGGGAAAATTTCGCCTGTTCGTTATGATAATTATCATCGATTAATTGAAAGTTTAAGTGAAACAAAATCACAACGTCATTTTTCATTAGTTTAACGATTGAGATTGTGAATAATAAATAAACTATTTAGCTTATTTTTATGATTTAATTCAGGCTTTTTGGTGTTTATTCTTGATTATTTTGTTTTGAAAAAGGATACTAGGGCAATTTTCTGGTTTTATATTTTTAATTATTGATTAGTCGAGGTAGCATTATGTATTCAAAAGATGTGGAAATTATTGCACCAAACGGTTTACACACGCGCCCTGCTGCACAATTTGTGAAAGAAGCGAAAGCATTTTCTTCTGAAATTACAGTAACCTCTGGGGGGAAAAGTGCAAGTGCAAAGAGCTTATTTAAGTTGCAAACATTAGCTTTAACGCAGGGAACAACACTTACCATTTCTGCTGATGGAGAAGACGAGCAACAGGCAGTTGAACATTTAGTCGCGTTAATTCCAACTTTAGAATAATTCTTACTTAGCCATAAAATTGTGAAATTTTATGGCTATTGTTTATTTATTACTTTGTTAATTGTTTCGGAAGGTATCTATGATTTCTGGCATTCTCGCATCTCCAGGTATTGCCTTTGGTAAGGCACTTGTTCTTAAAGAAGAAAAGATTGTTCTTGATACACAAAAAATTACTGATGATCAAATTGACGCAGAAGTCGCTCGATTTTATGAAGGGCGTAACGCGGCGGTAGAACAACTTAATTCAATTAGAGAACGTGCATTAATTTCTTTAGGCGAAGAAAAAGCGGCAATCTTTGAAGGTCACTTGATGATTCTTGAGGATGAAGAATTAGAAGAAGAAATTCTTGATTATCTTCGTTCAAATAAAGTGAATGCAGGCGTTGCGGCGAGTAAAATTTTAGATCAACAAGTGACAATGTTATCTGAAATTGATGATGAATATTTGAAAGAACGTGCAGGCGATATTCGGGATATTGCTAACCGTTTAGTTAAAAATATTTTGGGAATGTACATTGTTGATCTTGGTGATATTCAGGAAGAATCTATTCTTGTTGCTTATGATCTGACTCCCTCAGAAACAGCTCAACTTAATCTTGAAAAAGTATTAGGGGTTGTCACTGATATTGGTGGTAGAACCTCACATACTTCTATTATGGCGCGTTCTTTAGAATTGCCAGCGATTGTCGGCACAAATAAAGTGACTAAATTAGTCAATACGGGCGATTATTTAATTTTAGATGCTATCAATAACCAAGTTTATATTAATCCAACAGCATCTCAGATTGATGAATTAAAAGCACTTGAAGCGAAAATTTCTGAGGAAAAAGCAGAGTTAGCTAAATTAAAAGATCTTCCTGCAATCACATTAGATGGACATAAGGTTGATGTGGTTGCGAATATCGGGACGATTCGTGATTGTGACGGCGCAGAACGTAATGGAGCGGAAGGGATTGGGTTATACCGAACTGAATTCTTATTTATGGATCGTGAACAGCTTCCCACAGAAGAAGAACAATTTATTGCCTATAAACAAGTGGTAGAAGCAATGAACGGACGTTTAACAGTGCTTCGTACTATGGATATTGGTGGCGATAAAGAGCTTTCATATTTAGATTTACCAAAAGAAATGAATCCATTCTTGGGATGGCGTGCGATTCGCATTGCATTAGATCGTCGTGAAATTTTAAATGCACAATTACGTGCGGTGTTACGTGCTTCAGCTTTTGGTAAATTGGCGGTAATGTTCCCGATGATTATTTCTGTAGAAGAAATTCGGGAATTAAAAGCGGTTATTGAAACATTAAAAGCGGAATTACGTGCAGAAGGGAGACCGTTTGATAATAATATCCAAGTTGGTGTAATGGTCGAAACCCCCTCTGCCGCGGTAAATGCAAAATTTTTAGCAAAAGAAGTGGATTTCTTTAGTATCGGTACTAACGATTTAACTCAATATACTTTGGCTGTAGATCGCGGTAATGAGTTTATTTCCCATCTTTATAATCCGATGCACCCCTCTGTGCTTGGTTTAATTAAACAAGTGATTGATGCCTCTCACGCAGAAGGAAAATGGACGGGAATGTGTGGGGAATTAGCAGGGGATGAACGTGCGACTTTATTATTGCTTGGTATGGGATTAGATGAATTTAGTATGAGTGCGATTTCTGTACCTCGAATTAAAAAATTAATTCGTAATGTAAATTTTCAAGATGCAAAAGTGCTTGCTGATACTGCATTACAAAAACCGACCGCTGCAGAAATTGATCAATTAATTGAAGAATTTTTGCTGGAAAATTCATTAAATTAAACAAAATTATTTGATTTTACGTTAAAATAGCAGCCATCTTGAATGGATAGGAGATTAAAATGGGCTTATTTGACAAGTTATTTGGTTCAAAAGAAAACAAATCTGTGGAAGTTGAAATTTATGCACCGATCTCTGGCGAGATCGTTAATATTGAAGATGTTCCCGATGTGGTTTTCTCTGAAAAAATTGTTGGTGATGGTGTTGCTGTTCGTCCTATTGGTAACAAAATCGTTGCGCCAGTAGATGGTGTGATTGGTAAAATTTTTGAAACCAATCACGCTTTTTCAATGGAATCAAAAGAAGGGGTAGAATTATTTGTACACTTTGGTATTGATACTGTTGAGTTAAAGGGGGAAGGCTTTACTCGTATTGCGCAAGAAGGGCAATCTGTTAAGCGTGGCGATACTGTGATTGAATTTGATCTTGCGCTATTAGAATCAAAAGCAAAATCTGTCTTAACACCAATCGTAATTTCAAATATGGACGAAATTTCTTGTGTCGTAAAAAAATCAGGCGAAGTAGTGGCTGGAGAATCAGTGGTATTAGCCTTAAAGAAATAATTTGTTTACGGTAAAAAAAGTCCGCCTTTGTGCGGACTTTTTTATTTATTATAGTTACCTAGGGTAAGTATACCCTAGGCTAATTTAAGTGCTACCCCGTTGGGGTAGTTTGAAGTTCCTCAAAGAGGAACGACTATAATTAACCGTGGGTATACTTACGCCACGTCAGCAAAAGATTTCGCTTTGCAAAATATTCAATATGAATGTGGCGAAACACATCATTTAAAAGCACAAAGTGCGAGTATTTTATTAGTAATGAAAGGGCAGTTAAATTTACGCTCAGAAACGACCGCACTTTCTTTGAAACAAGGTTCATTATTGCAGGTGCGGCTTATGAAGTGGAAGGATTAATTGAAGGCTATGCAGTGGTCGCAAAATTGCCTTGATAAGGTCTTACCAAAAAAGTATAGTCCTCTTAATCTTTTATTAAGATTTATTTGTTTTAATACACACATCCAAGCAATGGAGCTTGAAATTAACTAACTTAAAAAGGAAACATTATGAAAAAATTTGCATTAGCAACAATCTTCGCATTAGCAACCACTTCAGCATTTGCTGGTTTTAATGGCAATAATAGTCAAGGTGGTTTTCAACAAGCAGCCCCTGCTGCAATTAGTGTAAAACAAGCTTTATCTGCGGCTGATAATTCAATGATTACTTTAGTGGGGAATATCACTCAGCAAATTGATGACGATGAGTTTTGGTTTACTGATGAGACTGGGCAAATCAAGATTGAAATTAAAAAACGCGTTTGGAATGGTTTAAACGTAGATTCTAAGGATAAAGTGAAAATTTATGGAAAATTGGATAATGAGGTATTTGAGAAAGCGGAGCTTGATGTATTACGTATCGAAAAAGTAGAATAATCATTCTTTCAAAATGGCGGGCATTAACTCGCTATTTTTGTTTATAAAGTGCGGTCAATTTTTATGAGAATTTTATTGATAGAAGACGATAATCTAATCGGCAATGGGTTGCAGATTGGTTTAACCACACTTGGTTTTGCGGTGGATTGGTTTACTGATGGAAAAACAGGAATGGCTGCTTTAACCTCTGCGCCTTATGATGCGGTGGTATTGGATTTAACCTTGCCTAAACTTGATGGATTAGAGGTATTGCAACAATGGCGATCTAATCATCAAGATGTTCCCGTATTAATTTTGACTGCTCGCGATACTTTAGATGAACGAGTTAAAAGTTTACAAAGTGGTGCAGATGATTATCTTTGCAAGCCTTTTGCTTTGGCTGAGGTCGCCGCACGTTTACAAGCCCTTATTCGTCGTTATGGATATCATCATTCTGTGATAGAACAGGCTGGTGTTAAGCTCGATCAAAATCAACGTTCTGTTTGGCTGAATAATCAACCCATTTCTTTAACAAGCCGTGAATATAAATTGCTTGAATTATTTATGCTGAATAAAGATCGCGTATTGTCTCGCTCATCCATTGAAGAAAAATTATCCAGTTGGGATGAGGAAATTAGCAGTGGCGCATTGGATGTGCATATTTATAATTTACGCCAAAAATTGGGGAAGCAATTTATTCGAACAATACACGGTGTTGGATATGCTTTGGGACAAGTTGAAAAATGAAAAATAGAAGCCTTACGTTGCGTCTTATTTCTGTGCTTTGTTTAACCGCACTTTTTGTTTGGCTGGGTTCTACGCTTGTGGCTTGGTGGCAAGTGCGCCACGATGTGAATAAAGTTTTTGATGCACAACAAGTTCTCTTTGCTGAACGGCTCGCAAATTCAGATTTAAGTACTATTTTGTTGGAATCTAGCACAACGCTAAATAAAAATTCACAGTCGGTATTAAAAAAAAGTTATGACGATGATGCCTTAGCCTTTGCTATTTTTTCTAAAACTGGGAAACTTTTATTCAGTGATGGGCGAAATGGAAAAGATTTTATTTTTAATAATAAAATGGGTTTTCATAATTCTCATACTTATGATGATGACGATAACTGGCGAATTTTCTGGCGTATGGCAGCTAATGGAGAATTAGTTATCGCAGTAGGGCAAGAATTAGATTATCGTGAAGATTTAATTGAAGAAATGATTTTTGGGCAAATGTGGATTTGGTTTGCCAGTTTGCCTATTTTGATCATTGTTTTAGGATGGTTGATTCATAAAGAACTTCGACCGATTAAACGTTTAAGCCAAGAAGTACAAACGAGAAAATCTGGCGATGTGTCATTGCTGAATACGGAGGGGCTACCCGTTGAGATTTTACCCTTAGTAAAAAATTTAAATCAATTTTTTGACCGCACTTCAGCTATGTTGCAACGCGAACGCCGTTTTACTTCTGATGCAGCTCACGAATTGCGTAGTCCATTGGCGGCATTGCGTATTCAAACTGAAGTTGCGCAACTCGCTGGCGATGATGTAGCGTTACGAGAACAAGCACTTTTACATTTAACGCAAGGCATTGATCGGGCTTCGCAATTGATTGAACAATTATTAACGCTTTCCCGCTTGGATAATTTGCAAGCCTTAGAAACACTACAGCTGCTTGATTGGGAAGCTATTGTTCAATCATTAATTTCTGAGCGTTATTTTGTGGCAGAAAAACGTAAAATTACCTTGGTTTTTGAGAAAGAAACTGAACCAAAGCAAAAACAAGGGCAATCAATTTTAGTTTCATTGATGCTTAGAAATTTACTCGACAATGCTATTAAATATTGTCCTGAAGATACAATCGTTTCAGTAAAAATTTCATCCTCACAGATTATTATTGAGGACAATGGTGGTGGCGTTGAACCTGAAGATTTGAAAAAACTTGGACAGCGTTTTTATCGTCCAGCTGGGCAAAATGAAAAGGGAAGTGGCTTGGGGCTTTCTATTGTTATGCGAATTGCGGAATTACACGGATTTAAAGTGCGGTTAGAAAACATTGTAAAAGAGGGGAGAAGAATTGGCTTAAAAGCAATAATATCCTTGTAGAAATGGCTTTAAAATAAATGATATTTGTGCGGTAAATTATTTTGTAAATTTTACCGCATTTTTTAGTTTAGCTTTCACTAATTTGAAATAATGACTGTATTTTGTTAATATACACAAGTTTTTGGAAACAATCCTTCAATTCCTACTGAACGTTTCCTTCAAAATCGCACTTCTATGTGCTGTCCTTTGTAGTGGTTCCATTACATATTTTTGCCTCTAGGCAATGTTTATTAAATCTATTTTTAATCTATTCATTTAATCGTTAAGGGGAAAAGTTTGTCTTTATCTCAATTTATGACAAAGCGAACGTCATTTAATCCTTTGGTAATTGGCGTTACATTATTTTTTGTGTTGTTACTGATAGCAATGATTTTTATTGCGCCAGAGCAAACACAGGCATTATTGAATCAAGCTAAAAGTAGTATTTTTGCTAATTTTAGTTGGTTTTATGTACTCACTTTTTCAGTGTTTTTAGGATTTTTATTAATTTTATCAGTAAGTAGTCTTGGCAATATAAAACTAGGGCAAGATGAAGAAGAACCTGAATTTAGTTTCTTATCTTGGCTTGCGATGTTATTTGCCGCTGGAATGGGGGTTGGGCTGATGTTTTTTGGCGTAGCAGAACCATTAACCCATTATCTTTCTGACATTACAGCAGGTTCTGCAGAACATAAACAACAAGAGGCTTTACTTCATACTTTGTTCCACTGGGGTATTCACGCTTGGGCAGTATATGGCACCATTGCTTTAGCATTAGCTTATTTTGGGTTTCGTTATAAATTACCTTTAGCGTTGCGCTCTTGTTTTTATCCTTTATTAAAAGATCGTATTAATGGCAAAATTGGCGATGCGATTGATGTTATGGCATTACTTGCCACATTATTTGGGATTATTACCACATTAGGTTTTGGTTCATCACAGCTTGGTGCAGGGCTTGAACAAATAGGTTGGATAAGTCAGAACAGCTTTGCCTTACAAGTT
The DNA here is from genome assembly GCF_900475885.1 of Haemophilus aegyptius. Taxonomy (GTDB): domain Bacteria; phylum Pseudomonadota; class Gammaproteobacteria; order Enterobacterales; family Pasteurellaceae; genus Haemophilus; species Haemophilus influenzae. The sequence goes on along the minus strand of NZ_LS483429.1, from coordinate 1,798,989 downwards.
GGCGTTATTGTTGTGGTGATGTGTTTAGCGGTGTTTTCTGCCATTTCTGGTGTTGGAAAAGGCGTGAAAATATTAAGTGAAATTAACTTAACTTTAGCATTTTGTTTACTTCTCTTTGTTTTAATTGCAGGGCCTACGTTATACCTTTTATCTGCATTTAGCGACAATATTGGTAATTATTTCAGCAATTTAGTGCAACTCAGTTTTAAAACCTATGCTTATGAACAAGAACATACTAGCTGGTTTAGCGGATGGACTGTGCTTTATTGGGCTTGGTGGTGTTCTTGGGCTCCGTTTGTGGGTTTATTTATTGCGCGTATTTCTAAAGGGCGAACTATCCGTGAATTTATTTTTGGCGTATTAGTTATTCCAAGTTTATTTGGTATTTTATGGTTTACTGTTTTTGGTAATACAGCAGTATGGCTAAATGATGGCATTGCTGCGGGCGGGCTTGGCGAATTTATTTCTTCTCCAGAAATTTTATTATTTAAATTTTTAAATTATCTGCCTTTACCAACAATAACAGGCTTTGTGAGCTTATTAGTGATTTCATTGTTTTTTATCACTTCAGCGGATTCAGGTATTTATGTGTTAAATAACATTGCATCTCGAGATAAAAGTTTAGCTTCGCCTGCGTGGCAAGCCATAATGTGGGGCACTTTGATGTCAGTTGTTGCAATTGTGCTAATGCAATCTGGTGGACTTGCTAATTTGCAAACAATGACATTAATTGTTGCCTTGCCTTTTGCTTTATTGATGTTGGTAATGTGTTTTAGTTTATGGAAAGGCTTAATTGCGGATAAAAAATATTTTTCTACTAAAGTCAATCCAACTAGTATTTTCTGGAGCGGCGATAAATGGAAATCACATTTAGAGCAAATGATGAACCAAACGCAAGAGAAAGATATTTTACGTTTCCTTAAAAATACGGCGTTACCCGCTATGCGAGAATTACGTCAAGAATTAACAGGAAAATATAATTTAAGTGTAGAAATCAACACATTATTTGAACAAGAAGAGCCAGCTTTGGAATTGGTAATTCATAAAGAATCAATGCGAGATTTTATGTATGGTATTAAATCTGTTGGGCGAGAAGTGTCAGAGCAATTAATTAACGATGAAAATCTACCGCACATTCAGCATAGTGTTACTTACGAGCCTTACACTTATTTTTTTGATGGACGAGTCGGTTACGATGTTCAATATATGGATCAAGATGAATTGATTGCCGATATGTTGAAACAATATGAACGTTATCTAAGTTTGCTTGATGATGTGGGTCAGGAACTGATGGCACACGAGCAAACCGAACTAGCAGAGTAATCGATTTAAAGGTGCAACGTGTGCCAGTTTTGTGGTTATTTAACCTGATTAATTAAAAATTGGGTTAATAGCGAAACAGGGCGACCTGTTGCACCTTTATTTGCGCCTTGTAACCAAGCAGTGCCTGCGATGTCTAAATGTGCCCAGCGATATTTTTTCGTGAAGTTAGACAAAAATGCACCCGCTGTAATTGCACCACCCCAGCGACCGCCAATGTTGGCAAGATCGGCGAAAGGCGATTTCAGTTGCTCTTGATATTCTTCGCTTAATGGTAAACGCCACGCTTTGTCAGTGGTTTCTGTTGCGGCTTGGAGTAGTGCATTGGCAAGATTGTTATCTGTAGAAACTAAGCCGCTATTGTGTTGCCCTAGTGCAACCACACAAGCACCAGTCAAGGTTGCAACATCAATAACAAGCTCAGGTTCAAAACGCTCAACATAAGTAAGGGTATCACAAAGCACTAATCGACCTTCTGCATCAGTATTAAGAACTTCTACGGTTAAACCATTCATAGTGGTAAGAATATCGCCTGGGCGATAAGCATTGCCATCTGGCAGATTTTCACAACCTGCTAAAACACCAATAACGTTTAATGGCAAGTTCAACTGTGCAATGGCTTTCATTGTGCCGAAGACAGAGGCTGCACCGCACATATCATATTTCATTTCATCCATATCTGCGGCGGGTTTAAGTGAAATACCGCCTGCATCAAAGGTTAATCCTTTGCCTACAAGTACAATGGGTTTGGCGTTTTTATCTGGCGCATTATTGAATGTTAAAACAGACATATAAGCACGGTTTTCAGAGCCTTTTGAGACGGCAAGATAAGCGTTCATTCCAAGTTTTGCCATTTCTTCTTCATCCACAACGTTCAATGAAAGTGCGGTAGAATTTTCTGCTAAATTTTTTGCTTGCTCAGCAAGATAAGCTGGATTACAAATATTTGGTGGCATATTTGCGATGTTGCGTGCTGCTTTTATGCCTGAGCTAATGGCATTGGCGTGAGAAATAGCTTGTTGTGCTTGAGCACAATCCGTATTGAAGATGAAAGATTCTAAAACAGAGGTTTCTGCTTTTTGAGATTTGAAATGATCAAATTGATAATTGGTGTGTTCAATCGTTTCAATGGCAAAGCGGATATTCCAATAAAGATCGCGATCTTTTAATTCAATTTCAGTTAAATAAGAAATGACTTCACGCGTGTTGGTTTCTTTTAGTGTCTTTAATACAGCTTGGATGATTTGTTTATATTGACGCTCTGTGAGTTCTCCTTTTTTGCCACAGCCAACGATTAATAGGCGTTTAGCATATAAACCTTGAAGATCACGAAGTAAAATGGTTTGGGCTAATTTGCCAGTGAGCTCACCTGATTTCACTAAATCGTTTAAATAACCTTGGGTTAATTGATCGATTTCATTAAAACTTTTTGAAAATTTATTATTTTCATAGACGCCTAAAACAATGCAATCAGTGGCTTGAGAAAGTGCGGTATTTTTTGCTTGATATTTCATTTGTTGTCCTTAAATTTCTGTTTAATTCAGCTAAAATAAGTTATCATATGCGACCGATTTTATCCAGTTTTCCTCCGTTTTAGATTTAGAAAAACAAACGAAATAAGATGATTTTAATTCGATATTTAATAAAAGAAGTTTTCAAAAGCCAAATCGCAATTTTACTAATTTTGCTATTGATTTTTTTTAGTCAGCAGTTTGTGCGTGTATTAGGTGCGGCGGCAAATGGGAATGTGCCAGCTGATTTGGTTTTCTCTTTATTAGGCTTAGGAATGCCGATAATGGCGCAGTTGATGTTGCCACTATGTTTATTTATTGCGATTTTACTGACTTTTGGTCGCCTTTACGCTGAAAGTGAAATCACAGTGATGCGTGCATGCGGTGTGGGGCAACGGATTTTGGTTAAAGTGGCACTGATTATGTCTTTATTAACGGCAGGTATTGCCGCCTATAACGCATTATGGCTTTCGCCTTGGGCAATTCAAAAACAAGTGAATATGGTGGAAGATGCAAAGGCTAATCCAACCGTTGGCGTGCTGTCTTCAGGTCAGTTTATTTCTACTAATAACAATAACGTTGTGTTATTTATTGATAAGATTAAAGATAATCAAATCCGCAATGTTTATTTATTTCAAATGACACCTCAAAAACAAACAAAACCTTCAGTGATAACAGCTGAAAAAGGGGAATTAATTGCGTTGCCAAGTGGTGATCAAGTCTTAAATTTGAAAAATACAAAACGGGTTGAAGGAACCTCCGCTTTGCCAGATTTTCGCATTACGCATTTTGATGAATATCACGCCTATTTAGGTTATCAATCTGCAGAAAATACCAATGATGAAGTAGCAGAATTAACATTGTCTCAACTTATCGATTTAGATTCTTCTTCTGCGAAAGCTGAATTGCATTGGCGTATTACCTTAATTTTGGCAGTGCCATTAATGGCATTGATTGCTGTACCATTAAGTCGCGTAAATCCTCGACAAGGTAGATTTGCCAAAATTTTACCCGCACTTTTACTCTATTTAATTTATTTCTTGTTACAAAGCTCTTTTAAATCTGCAGGTTCAGCGGGAAAATTAGAGGCTGAACTCTTAATGCCGCTTGTTAATATCGGATTTTTCTTACTTGCTGTGGTGTTGAATAGCTGGGACAGTGAAATAATGTATAAATTTCGCTATTTATTCAGTAAGAAAGGATCGGCAAAATGATAAATACCCTTGATCGTTATATTGGAAAAAGTATTCTTGGTGCGATTTTTTCTACTTTAATGACTTTAGTGGGATTGTCGGCGATTATTAAATTTGTCGAACAATTTCGTAGTGTAGGTAAAGGCACTTATGATATTTGGCAAGCGGTAATTTTTACTGGTTTAACTATACCAAAAGATATTGAAACTTTCTTTCCTATGGCAGCATTGCTTGGAGCATTAATTGCACTGGGTAATCTTGCTAGCAGAAGTGAACTTGTTATTATGCAATCAGCTGGATTTTCTCGCTTTAAAATAGGTATAGCGGTAATGAAAACTGCATTACCATTAGTAGTATTTACAATGATTATTGGGGAGTGGGGAATTCCACAAACAGAACAATTTGCACGAGATATGCGCGCTAAGGCTCTTTCTGGTGGTTCAATACTTTCAATTAAAAATGGTGTGTGGGCGAAAGATGGTCATCATTTTGTATTTGTTAGGCGTGTGACGGATGATACAAAATTAGACGATATTTATATTTATACCTTTGAACAACAGCATAATTTAATAAAATTAAAACATGCAAACCAGGCGAGTTATTCTGAAGATGAAGCTAAATGGACATTGCGTCAAGTTAATCATTCAACGATTACGAAAGATGAAATCATCACAACGAATCATTTATCAGAAACTTGGGAAACTAGTTTGACGCCAGATAAATTAGGTGCGGTTTCTTTGCGTCCGACATCATTATCTATCTCAGGTTTATATCATTACATTTCATTTCTGCGTGAAACAGGGCAAGATGTGAGTCGTTTTGAACTCACGTTTTGGCGTAAAATTTTCCAGCCTGTATCCGTTGGCGTAATGATGTTATTAGCCTTATCTTTTATTTTTGGCTCGCTACGCAGTGTGACTGCAGGCGCAAGGATAGTTACTGGGATTTGTGTAGGATTCTTATTTTATGTCGTTAATGAAATTTTAGGACAAACGAGTGTAGTTTACGGTATTCCTGCTATTTTTGGTGCACTGATCCCGAGCTTGCTTTTCATTGTAATGATTTGGTGGTTATTAAGTCGTAAGCGAGATTAATTTTAAGGAAATAAGTTAGCTGAATTGATTCATCGTTATTTGATAGATAAAAGAATGCTTGATTATGAATTTATTTAATGTAAACCCTGAAAATAATAAGTTTGCATAATAAATGAAGATCAAGCATTCTATATTGGTATAGACGTTTAGCCGTCTAAATGATTAAAAAAATTACTTTAAATTGGGAGTTATTATGACAACATCACATATTTTAGGCTTTCCTCGTGTAGGGGCAAAACGTGAATTAAAATTTGCACAAGAACGTTATTGGCGTAAAGAATTAGCAGAGCAAGATTTATTAGATTTAGCGAAAGCGTTGCGTGAAAAAAACTGGAAACATCAAGCAGCGGTGAATGCGGATTTCGTTGCAGTGGGCGATTTCACGTTCTACGATCATATTTTAGATTTACAAGTGGCAACAGGGGCAATTCCTGCTCGTTTTGGTTTTGATAGCCAAAATTTAACCCTTGATCAATATTTCCAACTTGCACGTGGTAACAAAGATCAATTCGCAATTGAAATGACCAAATGGTTTGATACGAACTATCACTATCTTGTGCCTGAGTTCCAAAAATCGACCGCTTTCAAAGCTAATCCGGCACATTATGTAAACCAAATCCGTGAAGCAAAAGCGTTAGGCTTAAACTTCAAACCTGTGATTGTTGGCCCATTAACATTCTTATGGTTAGGTAAAGAAAAAGGCGAAGCATTTAACCGTTTCGATTTATTAAATCAATTAGTGCCTGTTTATGTTGAAATATTAAATGCATTAGTGGCTGAAGGGGCAGAGTGGATTCAAATTGATGAACCTGCATTAGCATTAGATTTACCAGCAGAATGGGTTGAAGCCTATAAATCTGTTTACGCTGAATTAAGCAAAGTGAACGCAAAATTATTATTAGCCACTTATTTTGGTTCAGTTGCAGAACACGCTGAATTATTAAAAGACTTACCTGTTGCAGGCTTGCATTTAGATTTAGTTCGTGCACCAGAACAACTTGCGGCATTTGAAGATTACAGCAAAGTGTTATCAGCTGGTGTGATTGAAGGTCGTAATATCTGGCGTGCAAACTTAAACAAAGTGTTAGATGTATTAGAGCCATTAAAAGCAAAATTAGGTGAGCGTTTATGGATTGCACCAAGCTGTTCATTATTGCATACCCCATTTGATTTAGAAGTGGAAGTACAATTAAAAGAAAAAAATACCGCACTTTACAGCTGGTTATCTTTCACGCTACAAAAAGTAGAAGAATTAAACGTATTAAAACAAGCGTTAAATAATGGCAGAGCGTCTGTACAAGCAGCATTAGATGCAAGCCAAGCGGCAGCAGATGCACGTGCAACGTCAAAAGAAATTCATCGCCCTGAAGTGGCAGAACGTTTAGCAAACTTGCCAAAAGGTGCGGATCAACGTAAATCGCCATTTGCAGAACGTATCGTTAAGCAAAATGCGTGGTTAAATTTACCGCTTCTGCCAACTACAAACATTGGTTCATTCCCACAAACTACTGAAATTCGTCACGCACGTGCAAGTTTCAAAAAAGGCGAGTTATCTCTTGCAGATTACGAAGCGGCAATGAAAAAAGAGATCGAATATGTAGTACGTCGCCAAGAAGAATTAGATTTAGATGTGTTAGTTCACGGCGAAGCAGAACGTAACGACATGGTGGAATACTTTGGGGAATTATTAGATGGTTTCGCATTCACTAAATTTGGTTGGGTACAAAGCTACGGTTCACGCTGTGTAAAACCACCAGTAATTTACGGTGATGTTACCCGCCCTGAGCCAATGACAGTGCGCTGGTCACAATATGCGCAAAGTTTAACTAACCGTGTAATGAAAGGAATGCTCACAGGCCCTGTGACTATTTTACAATGGTCATTCGTGCGTAACGATATTCCACGTTCAACCGTATGTAAACAAATCGGCGTAGCATTATCTGATGAAGTGTTAGATTTAGAAGCAGCAGGCATTAAAGTCATTCAAATTGACGAACCAGCCATTCGTGAAGGTTTACCACTTAAACGTGCAGATTGGGATGCATACTTACAATGGGCAGGCGAAGCATTCCGTTTAAGCTCAATGGGCGTGCAAGATGATACGCAAATTCACACACATATGTGTTATTCCGAGTTTAACGATATCTTACCTGCCATTGCGGCATTAGATGCAGACGTGATTACCATCGAAACTTCACGTTCAGATATGGAATTATTAACCGCATTTGCAGATTTCAAATATCCAAATGATATTGGCCCAGGTGTTTACGATATTCACAGCCCTCGTGTACCAACGGCGGCGGAAGTGGAACATTTATTACGTAAAGCATTAAATGTAATTCCAAAAGAACGCTTATGGGTAAACCCAGACTGCGGTTTAAAAACGCGTGGTTGGACAGAAACCATCGACCAATTAAAAGTGATGGTGGATGTAACCAAAAAATTACGTGCGGAATTAGCGTAAGTCATAATACATAAAGAATAATTTTCAAACACAACATAATTAAAGCCGAATCTCTATGGGATTCGGTTTTTCTTATAGATAAAATGTTGAATATAATAAAAAAGCCTTGAATTGATCTGCACCCCAAAAGTTGGACTAAACAACTAACTAAGGTGCAGATTTTTTATGAGCAAATACAATTTTCTTTTCAAACAACAAGTCATCGAGTTTTATAAGCAAATTATTCTACATAATGGGCTTTCCAATAACCAATCCACTCTTTTAATAAAACCATATTGCTATTCAATGCACCTAAGTCAGGAATAAAAGATTTTGCAGATAGATTTCCTTTGCTGCCATAGTTTGCCGCTGCAGCAGGGAGTACATCAAATCCTTGTTTTTCAAAAAGATATTTGGCTCGTTTCATATGCCATTGATTTGTTACTAAAATAATTTTTTGAATATGATCTTTAATTAAAATATTTTTAGTGAAACTGGCATTTTCTTCCGTATTACGGGCTTTATTTTCGATCCATTGTGTTGGCACATTAAAGAATTGGTTAAGTTCTTTTGCCATTAAATCGCCTTCAGAAATGCCTATCAAAGAATAGCCCGTGGTTAAAATAGGCAAGCCCGTTTCCTTTTGTAAAAATGCCGCATAACGTAAACGTTCTAGTTGTGGTGCACCAGAAGCCGTTTCTGCATACAGCTCTTTGGTTGGGTAAGATCCACCGCCTAATATCACGATGGCTTGAGCTTGTTTATACTCATCTAGCGTAAGGGCTGGAATGTCATCATTATCTGTTAGCAATAAACCAGTAAAAGGCGCACTCATGATATAAAGCCAGGTGAAACTGATAAGCGCAATAAATTTGGCTAATTTTTTGAAATGAACACAATAAATAATCGCTGCAATAATCAGTAATACAAAGGTATTAAGAGGTGGTGCGATAAGTGCGGTAAGAAGTTTTCCGAATTCTAACATAGATAAGATCCTTGATATAGAGCGGTTTCATTATAATGATTAGTCATAGCTTGTCTATGTTGATTTTGTTAAAATAAGCCCCTTATTTTTTGATAAACGAACGCTCGAATTCATCAAAAGTGCGGTGATATTTATGAAAGTTTTTAAAGACAGTGTTATTTACCTTGTTGGGGAATTATCGTCAAAGTTAGTTCCTTTTTTGCTTTTGCCTTATTTATCCCGTAAATTGGGCGTAGAAGGGTATGGCTCACTTTCTTATTATCAAACTTTTTTAAGTTTATTTTTAATTGTGGTTTCTTTAACTCAAGAAGGCGCAATTTCCCGTTATTTTTATTTTTACGGAAAACGTTCATTAAATTTAGTGGTAAATACCGGCTATGCTTATACCACGATAATTGGCTGTATTATTTTAATGGGTTGTTGGATTGCTCAGTCTGAAATATTATTTTACGCTGCACTTTCCTCAATTTTCCAATCTTTCTTAAATGTTCAGCTAAGTGTAAGACAATGCCAGAAAAAGGCTTGGTCTTATGCTTTTATTCAATTTTCACTTACTGTTACGGGAGCTGTATTTACGGTCGCATTGCTTGAGTATTATCAAAATGATCTTGTTGAAAAAAGAATTTTGGCAATTTTATTGAGTAATTTAGTCGTCTGGTTTTTTTCTTATTTTCTTTACAGAAAGAGTGCAATATCTAAAAAATATCAATTTAAACATTATCAATCCGCATTATTTTATATTTTAGGATTTGGATTGCCGCTTATTTTACATTATGCAAGTTTTTTCTTAAAAGGGCAGTTAGATCGTATTTTTATTTATCACAAATTCAGTGAAACAGATTTAGGGCTTTATGCTATGGGGGCTCAACTTGCTTTAATTTTTTCTATTGCTATTCAAGCACTTAATAAAGCGATTATCCCCTATTTTTATGAAGCCTTAAAACAAAAGAAATTAGTTATTCAACAGCTACATAAATGGGCGTTATTTTCCTTTTTGCTAATACCTATTCCTGCCTTAATAATGTGGATTATTCCTGAGGATGTGTTAGTTTGGATTTTAGGTAGTCAATTTGTGGGAATGAAATATTATTTTATTTTATTTTTAATTTCGACCACATTAAGTATTCCTTATTTGATTTTAGTTAATTATCTTTTCTATTATGGGAAAAATAAACTTATTTCCCAATGTTCCGTTTTATCTACAATCATTTATGTGGCAAGCCTTGTAGCTTTAACTTTTACAGAAATTAAATATATCCCTTATGCTGGAATTATTGGTTCGCTTTCCATTATTCCTATTCTTTATTTTATGACATCTAAAGTGAGTAAAACCCTATGAATCTCATTCTTTGTTGTACACCATTGCAAGTATTAATTGCGAGAAAAATAATTGAATTACATCCTAACGAGCAATTCTTTGGCGTAATGTTTGGTGGGGTATGGGATAAAAAAAGAACCTTGTATGCGAGTAAATTAGCGGAGGTTTGTAGTGATTCGATGAATATTGATACGGGAAAAGATCTAAAAGGTTTCGATTTTCTCAAGTTAATGCGCCAGCTTAAGAATAAAATTACGCACAAAGGTTTTGATAAGGTTTTTCTCGCCAATCTTAATTCATTATGGCTACAAACTTATCTTAGTCATGTTTCATTTAAAGAGCTTTATACCTTTGATGATGGTTCAGATAATATTTTCCCACATCCTAATTTATTGAGAGAGCCTGACACATTTAAATATAAACTGATTAAAGCTTTTATTGGCGATAAATATAGTGTGAATAAATTATTTAAAAAAATAAAAAAACATTATACGGTTTATCCTAATTACAAAAATATTGTTTCTAATATTGAACCAATTTCTTTATGGGATAATCAAATAGATTGCGAGATAGATGGTGAGGTCTCATTTTTTATTGGGCAACCATTGTTAAATACAAAAGAGGAAAACATCTCATTAATAAAAAAATTAAAAGAACAAATTTCTTTTGATTATTATTTCCCCCATCCAGCAGAAGATTATCGAGTTGATGGGGTAAATTATGTTGAATCTGAATTAATTTTTGAAGATTACGTATTTAAACATTTATCAAATAAAAAAATAATTATTTATACGTTCTTCAGTTCTGTTGCATTTAATTTATTAAGTCATCCTAATGTAGAAATTCGTTTTATTAGAACGAGTATTCCAAGATGGCAATTCTGTTACGATTCATTTCCAGACCTTGGATTAACGATTTATAAGGAAATTTAAAATGAAAAAAATTGGTTTCTTTATAATGAATATCGAAAGTGCGGGGGGGACAGAGCGTGTTCCCATTAATGTTGCTAATACTCTTGCTAAACAGGGATATGATGTTTCTTTTATTAGCATTGGCGGTAACAAGCCTTTTTTCCAAGTTGATGAAAAAATTAATATTTACGCAATGAATAAATTGCCCTATTCATTGAAAAAAGATTATTTTTCTATCACTAAAAAATTAAGAGAATTAGTTAAAGAATTACAGCTGGATACCTTAATTGTGGTTGATGGTGCAATTATGCTTTTTTCTGCTTTGGCGTTGGTTAATTTAAATATAAAACATATTTTATGGGAGCATTATTCTTTTAATTTTACGGGCAATCGTCTCGTTCGCACGCTCGGTAAATATTTAGCTGTAACAACTTGCGATAAAATAGTTACATTGACAGAAGCAGAAAAAACGCTGTGGCAAGAAAAATTTAAAACGAACAATATAATCACTATTGCTAATCCAAATACGCTTTTGCCAAAGAACAAATTAGCAAAATGGGAAAATAAAACTATTCTATCTGTAGGGCATTTATTTTCTTATAAAGGTTTTGATTATTTATTAAAAGTTTGGCAAGTTTTGGCAAAAAAATATCCAGATTGGAATTTAAAAATAGTGGGATCGGGTGAGGAAGAAGAGAATTTAAAAAATCTTGCTAAAGTATTGGATATTGAAGATTCAGTTAATTTTATTCCTCGTACTAATGATGTTTCTTTTTATTATGAAAGCAGTTCAATTTATTGTTTACCTTCACAAACAGAAGGCTTGCCTTTAGTCGTTATTGAAGCGATGGCATTTGGCTTACCTATTGTTGCCTTTAATTGTTCTCCTGGCGTAAAGCAATTAGTGGAACATAAAGAAAATGGTTTTCTTTGTGAAAAAAATAATATTGAAGAAATGGTTAAAGGTTTAGATTTATTAATGAATAATCCTGAACTTTATCTACAAATGTCAGACAAATCTCGTTTAATGAGTGAAGATTATGGCATTGAGAAAATTATTGAAGAATGGAAAGCGATTTTATAAGGAATAATTTTATGTTAAAAAAATATTTGATCTCTTTAGATAAAGATATTCAACGTCGGAAATTATTCTTTTCTCAAAAAAATACTGAGGATTTCCAAATTTTTTCTGCCATTAATACCATGCAAAAAAATTGGGATGAATTAGCTGCTATTTTTAATATTGAACAATTTAAAGCATATTATTTTCGTAATGTCACTAAGGGCGAGATCGGTTGTACATTAAGCCATCTTTCGGTATATCAAAAAATTGTTGAAGACAACGATATTGCTGAAGATAGCTATGCGTTAGTCTGTGAAGACGACGCTTTATTCCACCAAAATTTTCAGCAAAATTTAACCGCACTTTTATCAGAAAAACTTGAGGCTGAAATTATATTGCTTGGACAGTCAAAAATTAATAATTTCAATGATACTGATTTAGAAATTAATTATCCCACAACCTTTTCTTTTCTATGCAAAAAAACAGGGAATGTAAATTACGCTTTCCCTTATAAAAGTTATTTTGCCGGCACAGTGGGCTATCTTATAAAAAAATCAGCGGCAAGAAGATTTATCCAGCAAATTTCTCAAAATAAACCTTTTTGGTTAGCGGATGATTTTTTACTCTTTGAACAGAATTTTAATATAAGAAATAAAGTGGTTCGCCCTCTCATGGTAATTGAAAATCCTGTATTGATAAGCAATTTAGAAAGTGTTCGTGGATCCTTATCCAATAATTTATTTAAAAAATTAATGAAATATCCATTGAAAAAAATCTTTGCGATTAAGAAAAATTTGGCTAATTAAAGGAAGGAATTATGTTAAGCATTATTGTGCCTTCTTATAATCGAAAAGCAGAAGTGCCAGCTTTATTAGAAAGTTTAACTCAACAAACATCGAGTAATTTTGAAGTGATTATTGTGGATGATTGTTCGAAAGACCCCGTTGAAGTGACACAATCTTATCCATTTGTGGTAAAGGTCATCCGTAACGAAACCAATCAAGGTGCAGCGGAAAGTCGTAATATTGGTGCGCGTGCATCAAAGGGAGATTGGTTGCTTTTTCTCGATGATGATGATCGTTTTATGCCAGAAAAATGTGAAAAAATACTACAAGTGATTGAGCAAAATCCAGACATTAATTTTATTTATCATCCAGCTAAGTGTGAAATGGTCAATGAAGGGTTTACTTATGTGACTCAACCGATTGAACCCCAAGAAATCTCGACAGAACGTATTTTGTTAGCCAATAAGATTGGTGGCATGCCAATGGTTGCGATTAAAAAAGAGATGTTTTTAAAAATAGGTGGATTATCCACCGCACTTCGTTCTTTGGAAGACTATGATTTCTTGTTAAAACTGCTACAAGAGCCAAGTTTTACCCCTTATAAAATTAATGAACCACTAACTTACTGTACTTTCCATACTAAACGCTCAAGTGTGTCTACGGATACCACTAATACGCAAAAAGCCATTGATTATATTCGTGAGCATTATGTGAAAACGGTAGAGCAAGCTCGTAATTTTGATATTAACGCGAGCTATATTTTGGCTTATCCCCATATCATGAATTTATCGCGTAAAGCGACAAAATATTATTTTGATATTTTTAAGAAAACAAAAAGCATTAAGCAATTCATTATTACGTTGGTTATTTTAATTTCGCCAAAATTAGCCATTAATTTAAAACGGTTGGGAAATTAAAATGAAATTTTCAGTCCTAATGTCCTTATATATTAAGGAAAATCCTCAATTCTTGCGGGAGTGTTTTGAAAGTCTTGTGGCTCAAACTCGTCAAGCAGATGAAATTGTCTTGGTTTTTGATGGCGTAGTAACGCCAGAATTAGAATCTGTTGTGACAGAATTTGAAACAAAATTGCCATTAAAATTAGTCAAATTGCCACAAAATCGAGGATTAGGCAAAGCCTTGAACGAAGGTTTATTGCATTGTGCTTATGACTGGGTTTTCCGTATGGATACCGATGATATTTGCGTGCCTTATCGTTTTGAAAAGCAAGTAGCGTTTATTGAACAGCACCCTGAAAGCATCATTTTTGGCGGACAAATTGCTGAATTTGGTAAAAATGTAAATGATATTGTGGCATATCGTAATGTGCCAACGTCGGCTCAAGAAATTATCAAATTCACGCAAAAACGTTGTCCGTTTAATCATATGACGGTGGCATATCAAAAAAGTGCGGTCATTAATTGTGGTGGATATGAAGATCTTCAAGAAGATTATTATTTGTGGATCAAACTTGTCGCACAAGGTTTATATATGGCGAATTTGCCAGATATTTTAGTTTATGCTCGAGTAGGAAATGGCATGGTAAGTCGCCGCCGTGGTGTCAATCAAGCTAAAGCAGAATGGCGTTTGTTCAAATTGAAATACCGTTTGGGAATTCAGGGTTTGTTATCTGGATTATTTACTTTTGCATTGCGTTTTGGTTCTCGTTTATTACCAACCTCGTTATTGAAAAAACTTTATCAAACTTTTTTACGTAAATAGGAAATCTGATGAAATTAAATATTTTATTTAAAATTTTGTTTGATTTGGATTTTCTATATAAACTTCACTTGAAGTGCGGTCAATTTTTCATTATTTTAACTGCATTTTTACATCATAATGAAAAAAAATATGTACACTCAAAGCATTAATCAACCAACCAGAAATTATGGCATTGATTTATTAAAAATACTTGCCATGTTTATGATTACAATTTTGCACACACAAGGACACGGCGGTATTTTATGGGGAGGACGTCTCACCTTTGACCAAGCCCATTTCTTTTCATCAAATTATGCTTGGGCTTGGGGATTAGAAATTCTCTGTTATGGCGCAACTAATTGCTATGCAATGATTAGTGGATATGTTAATTGGAAAAATCCAATACGTTATGAAAAAATTGTGAATTTATGGGTGCAAGTTGTTTTTTATATTCTTAGTATCACAATGGCGTATTCTTGGATAAATAATGTGACTACAGCACAGTGGTTTCGGGCTTTTTTCCCTGTTATGACTTATCAATATTGGTATATTACAGCCTATTTTGGGCTTTGCTTGTTTATGCCAATATTAAATAAATATTTACAACAAACCAGTAACAAGACCCTTTATTTACATATGGGGCTTATTTTTATTTTCATTTCATTATTGCCTGCATTTATTGGCGGCGATCCTTTTATTTTAAATGCAGGTTATAGTACATTATGGATTATTGTAATGTATTTATTTGGTGCAACATTATCGAGAATACAATCTGCTTCAGTGCCTGTTTCCGGATTATTATGGTTTAGTTTATTGATTTTGGGTACTTGGTATTACAAAATGCGAATTGACTACGCTAATATTTGGAATAATGCGGAATTATCTATGCCAAACCTTGTAGATTATCGTTCTCCTAGTATTGTGCTTGCTTCAGCTCTATTACTATTTTGTTTTGCAAAAATTAAAATAAAACGACTTTTCTTAGGTAAAACAATTGTTCTTATATCCAATGCAACCTTGGGTATTTATTTAATTCACGAACATCCATTTATTCGTGAAAATTTTATTGTAAATTATGCTATGCATTTTGCAAATAAACCGACGCTTACAATGGTTTTATCAATATTTAGTGGTGCGCTCAGTATCTTTTTTATTTGTTTAATGATTGAAATTTTACGTCGTTTTTTATTTAAATTATTGGCTATTAATTTATTTATAAAAAAGTTACAGAAAAAATTATTACAAAATTTTCTTATTAAGAGAAAGAAATGAATCTAAAAAAATATGTCTTATATTCTCCCTCTCAGCCTGCTGAATTGGCTGAATTTTTACAACAAGAAAATGGCGTAGAATTTACGCCAATTAAGGGAGTCCAAGTAGAAGAGATTAATGCTTTAGCAGCAAATCATTTATTTGATGTTGAAAAATTTTATCGCTATTTTAATCGCACGCCTTTCAATGATGAAATTGCTCACACTTATTCGCATTTGCAACTTTGGCAAATTATCGCTAAAGATAATGAATTAGACGAAAATGGTTATGCTTTAATTGCTGAAAGTGCGGTCAGATTTTCTTCGCTTTTTCAACATTTTGTTGAGCTATATATTGAAAAATATCCTTACGATATTATAAAACTACAACGCAATGGCGTAGCTAAGGCAACACTAAATCCAGAACTGCCCGAGCTAGGTGCGGTAATTTATCATAATCCTGCGGAATTAGATGGATATGGTTGTGCATTTTACTTAATCAAAAAATCCGTCATTCGCCAACTTTTGGCTCAATACCAATCGCACAAACCTTTTTGGAAGGCAGATTATTTTAGTTTGTTTTATGCCCTTGAAAAAATAGTGGAAATCACACAATTTTTAGGTGATGTCGCAGTAAATATTTCTCCAAAACTTAGTCCGTTTTTTTCAATTATTATTCCTGTTTACAACACTGAAGATTATTTAGCGCAATGTCTTGATTCTGTTTTAATGCAGGATTATTCCCATTATGAAATCATTTTAGTCAATGACGGATCAAGCGATCATTGTGCAAACATTGCTTTTCAATATTCCCAAGCACATTCAAATATCACCTTTGTAAATTCGCGCAATCAAGGTGTTGCTGCCGCAAGAAACAGTGCAATGAAATTAGCCACAGGGAATTATCTTATGTTTATGGATAGTGATGATTATTGGGCTGATGCGCATTATTTAAGCCAGTGCCATAATTTGCTTGAGCAACAGCCTCAACTCGATTTAGTATTAACCAGCTATTGCACGTTTTCTCAGCAAAATGGCGAATATTCACGTATTAACAATATGGATAATCTTCATCAATATTCTTTTGGGCAAGATTTTGTAAAAGATTATTATCATTTAGTTAAACACAGTCTTTATTTAGGATTTCCTAGTATAAAAATTATTAAACGAGATTTGATAATTGAAAATCAGCTTTTCTTTCCGAAAAATAAAGTGTTTGAAGATGTGTATTGGTCGATAGAATTAAGTTATTTCATTCGTCGCTATGCTATTTTACCCGTGCAAAATTATGTGTATCGAATTGAACGGAATGGCAGTATTACACGTTTTGTTTCCCCTGATTCTTTCCTTGATTTATTAGACGTGGCACGTCATCAAATACATCAACTTGAATCAAGAAAAACAACCCATTCTGCTTTATATGATGGCAATGTATTATTTTTAACAGGATTACATCAGTATATTTTAAAATCCCATAACTTATTAACTGAATCACAACAAGCGCAGGTGGAAAGTAAATATCAAGCTTATTTAAAGGTGCATCATCAATTTTTATCAGCTTTTGACGAGCATTAAGAAAAAGAGGTTTCAATATACAAATGCTCGTTGAAACCTCTTTGGATTAAATTAAACGTAAATTATCAAAGAACCAGCGAATACGTTTTCCATCGCGATCTAATTCTCGGGTGCAAAAACTTAAGCTTTCATTGGGGGCAAGATCAACGAAATACACACTGCCCATTTGGGGATGAAAGTCGCTGTGGGCAAAACAAATTTTCACTTCTGAACAGGGCGCATAGCCCACAATAGATTGATAACCATACAGCAAGCGTACATTATGTTGATGTGGATTACGCAAGGTAATTTGACTAAATCCCGACACTTCTAACCAAAGGGAATCGACTTTAAACATTTCGCCTGATTCTTCAATTTTAGTAAAAAAATAACCGCCATTCGCAAAAGCGCACAAAAGTTCTAAAGTTAAATGATGAGATTCTGGAGGAAAAACCAGCAAGCTTTCTTTTGTTAATTCATAATCTTGATTGCCCGATAAAGCATAATCTCGCCCTTGAGTATAATATTGTTGTGGATACAAAAAGCGGTAATTAACCAGTTTTTCATCACGATGATTACGAGAAATATGGAATCCTTCGACAAGTTCATTTTGAATTAAAAATCGTTTATCGCCTTTAATTTCCACCGCGGCTACAGGTAAGCAATTATATTTCATCGGCAGTTTTTGTACTTGATTTGTTTCAAAAGAATAAAGATTTAATAGAGTGCTATCAATGCCATATTCTAATTTAAATTTTCCCGTTGTAAGAGATTGCAGGACAAAATCTTGATAATGTTGCCAAGCATCTTTATTTCCAACAATTAACCCGCATTGCCAAACCCTACTGTTTTTTTTGCTTAAGATATTGATTTTATTGATTATTTCTTCTTTGTTTTGTTCTTTTATACAAGCGGAAATAAACGAACAAAACCAAACATCTTGTGCAGCAAAAAGTGCGGTTGAATTTTCAATGGTTTTAAAAAGGCTGAGATGTGGGTTTGGAAACCAAATATCCGCATCATACACTGCCACATTGTCATAATTATATTTCTTGGCAATATCTGCCGCAGATAAATGACGGTCTAATAACAACTCTGTCACCCTATTTGATGCAGGAAAAATTTTAATTCCTTGACGATGTAAGCGGTCTTTTTTTAATTCAGACATTCCATAATCAATAACCCCCACTTCATCTTGGTAATCTGTTTGTTTGAGACTTAAACAAAAAGGAATGAAATTATCGTAATACAATGCACTGTCATCATTTAGCGCGGTTAAAATTAAGTTTTTCATGTTTATTCAAAAAGACGTTTAATTTCTTTTTCATAAAGATAAAGATTAATTGGGTTAGACGGCAACAGTGAATCTAAATAATCATTGGCACGCTTTAAGTAATCTGCGTGTTGTTTATCGTGATTTTCCATTACATCTAACAAGACTTCTGCACCCTCAAAAGCATCAAATTGGTCATAATAATAACCAACACCTTTTGGCAATAAACGAGAATTATGAATAAATGGATAGCCACCATAAAGCGCATCATTATAGGCATAATTTAAGCCGTTTTCCCATTGATGGGCTAAGACAATATCAGTATAACGTGTTAAAAAATCTGGCATTTGATAGCGAGATTCCACGCTCATAATGCCATCTCTTACCATTTGCGTACGTCCAATAAAATTAAAAAAAGTTGGATGGTCTTTTTTATCATAAATATTGGTAACATAATAATGTTCAAATTTTTCAGGGGCAGTACGATAAGCCTGTTCGCAAATTAAAATAGGCGTAAAACAACTTTTTATAACGAAAGTATTAGGCTCAAAACTGGCGATACGCCATTTTTCACGAGAAAGATTAGGGCGATAACCAAATTCAATATTATGCTCTGTTTTTAAATGATTAATGACTAAATCGCAAAATGTGGGAGCCCAAATTGCAGGGACTTGATACACTGGGCAGTTGAGCATAATAGAAAGATAAGAACGCCCTGTATTTTCATTTTGTGGAATAATCCACACCGCATCAAATGTCGCACCATTAAAAATGCGTCCGGGCTTTTGATTAAATAACACATATTCAATATCCATCACATAATCATTACCCATTTTATAGCATACAACTTTACCACCATGCGCATGCATACGATCAGATAATACGGGCTCAATGCTTAATCCCCCTTCAATTAAAATATCCAGTTCATCAATTACATCAAAAATATAGGCACAATTAAGGTTCATATTTTCCATCATAAAACCTTTTGGGGGCGTAGTTTCATTAGTTGCTCCCCAAGAAACTAAATAAACCTCTTCCACAATATCTAATCGTTTAAATAAATCATACAAAAAGATGACATTTTGATTTGCGCCGTTTGACCAAATATCGCTCTTTTTTTCTTCCAAATTCAGTGTGATACCAATTTTATATTTCCGCACCTGTTATTCCTCTTTTTTAATAAAATGTTCAATTAAATCGATGAATTGAGCCTCAATGGTTATCTGATGAAAACGTGTCATTGCTTCTGGTAATAAATCCACATAATGTTGATATAACGCAGGTGTGGTTAATAATTCATAGGTTTTTTCAATAAATGTTTGTTGCTCACCCATAGGAATTAATGCGCCATATTTTCCATTGTCTAAAATATCACGAGGCCCTGTCGGGCAGGCGTAACTGACTACGGGTGTGCCGAGTTCCATTGCTTCTAAAAACACCGTAGGTAAGCCTTCGTCTAATGAAGTATTTAAAAATAATTTCGCCTTTTTCATAAATGGCATTGGGTTATCTTTTCTTCCCAACATAATGCAATCATTTTCCAACCCTAATTCAATAATGCGTGCTTTAATCGCAGGGGATTGATCTCCCTCGCCAATTAAATAGAGTTTTTCTTGAATGCCTTTATGTTTTAATACGGCATAAATATCGACTAACTCTAACGCATTTTTTACACTAGAAAATCTTGAGACGTGAAGTAGAAAAGGTTCATCAGACACGTCAAAGATACCCCCTAAGAGGTGGCCCCCCCTAAACTCCGCTTTCTGATGGATACTATATTCATCAATCGGGTTATATAAACGCATACTTTGCACCTTATCGTGCAAATTAATCTCTTGTAAATAACTATCTACTAATGTTTTCATTTCATCTGCAATGCTGATAATGCCTGCATATTGACGAAAAATGTGAGGATAAAAATCAGGATTACCACGCCAAATATCAATATGCACCTTACCATGACACCAGCGAATTACAGGAACATTCACATGATGCTCAAACAAATAATCCCCGAAATGCAATTCAGATGATTGAAAATCAATAATTAAATCATAATGCTGTTCCGTTAATTTTTTTGATAATTTACGATTAACTTTATTAATACAGCCATGTCTCCAGCTTTCAAAATAGTGAGGATTTTCATTCATATGATTAATGCAATAAATTAAAAATTCTGATTCAATGCCTGTTAAACCATATGAAATGGAAATAGAAAAAGGAATTTCATCAATACGATGGTTCTGACGGTTTTCCAACAACAGCAATTCTACATTATATTGATCTGAGTATTTGCCCAAAATTTTGAGAAAATCAATTAATACGCTTTCCGCACCACCCAAGACAAGAGCGGGATGCACAACTAAAATCTTTTTCATTTTTTATATCTCGAATAAACGTAAAATTTCACGTTCATATTTTTTAATATTAACTATATTGCTCGGTAGCAAACTATCTAAATACTCATTGGCACGAGCTTGATACTCGGTTTGATGTTGATCGTGTTCAGCGATAACTTTTGCCAATAACTTTTTGCCAGCTTCTGCATCAAATTCATCATAATAATAGCCCACGCCTTTTGGCAAAAAGCGGGAGTTATGAATAAACGGATAACCACCATAAAGAATATCATTATAAGCATAATTTAAGCCATTTTCCCATTGATGACTCACTACCACATCGGTATAACGCGCCATAAAATCAGGTAATTGATAACGGCTTTCCACACTTAACACACCATTTGCCACCAAGTCTGTCCAACCAATAAAATTATGCATCGACGGGTGATCTTTCTTATCATAAACATTGCAAATATAGACGTGTTGTAAGGCTTCAGGCTGTTCACGATATAATTTCTCGCAAATTAAGATTGGCGTAAAACAGGTTTTTACCACATCAATATTTGGCTCAAAACAGCTAATACGTTTGCCAGATTTTGTCGGATCAGGACGATAACCAAAATGTACATCGTGATTTTCTTTTAAATGGCTCGCAAGCTGATCAACAAACACGGGTGACCAAATCCAAGGAACAACTTGCACAGGGCAACGATACATAACTTCAAAATAACTGCGACACATATTTTCATGGTGTGGCAATGTCCAAATCATATCTAATGATTTACCATTAAAAACTTTCCCTGTGGCACGATTAAACAGCACATTTTCAACATCCATAATGTAATCATTGCCCATTTTATAGCACACGACTTTGCCACCATGCGCATGCATTCTATCTACCTGCCAAGCTTCAATGGTGAGAGAGCCATCAATCAAAACATCTAACTCATCAATCACATCATCTAACAAGGCAAATTTTAAATTAAGTTTATCCAACATAAAGCCTTGTGAGGGAACAGTCTGATTTTGTGGACCAAAACACACCAACATCACATCTTCAACAATTTCAGATTGCTCAAGCAACAAATATAAATTCACTACATTTTGATTTAAACCGTTCGACCAAATATCTTGATTTTCGCCCTCAAGATTAAAGGTAATGCCAATTTTATATCGCGCTTTCATACTTTTCTCCCTACTAGAAAAGTGCGGTCAAAATTGACCGCACTTTTTTATCTTACCATTGGAAACCAATCCCTGCGCCTACTGCGTAATCTTTCTGAGAGGTTGCACCCGCCGTAGCTTTAAAGATCACCTTGTTGTTATCGCTACTTCGTGTGTAACCAACAGCCAGAGAACTTTGTCCGCGGAAGTTGCCTACCCCAATACCGATCATTGCGCCACCTGGCACTGACACGGTTGGAATATTCGCAATAGCGACCGCACTTGCGACACCCGCACTCAGTTTCTTATCTAACTTATTAACCTTGTTAGTTAAACGGTTTTCAACACCTTGAGTAGTCGAATTGAGCTGTCTTACAGTGACTGCATCAGACAATTCTTTACCATCTCTAATATTGCTCACTGTGCGATCACCCATGCTGACCGTATTGTCACGAGTGACAGTTTGATTTGAGCCAATAGCAACAGAATTGTTAGCACTTACTGTTGAGTTATGTCCGATTACCACCGAGTCTTTACCGCTGACACTCGAGGCTGAACCAATCACGGTTGAATTTTCACCGCTCGCTTTACTGTCTTTACCTAATGAAACCGTGCCATTTGCGGTTGCATGGGCATTATGACCCAATGCTGTAGCATTTTTGCCAGTAGCTTGTGCATTTGTCCCCAATGCAGTTGTCATATTGCCAGACGCTTGTGAACTATGACCAATCGACACCGCACCATCGCCACTTGCAGTAGAATTCCAACCTAATGCAGTTGCATTTACACCAGAGGCTTTTGCATCAGGCACAGATCCTTTATCCCCCGTGTGAGCTGCCGAGAAGGCAGTATGCACTTTTCCATCTGCATCACGCTCAAATAATCCTGAATCCTCAATTTGCTGCGCTGCTGTAGAAGCTTGTTGAGCCGAACTTGAAGCTGCGTTAGCAGAAGAGCTTGCTGCGTTAGCAGAACTTGATGCTTGTTGTGCGGAGCTTGAAGCTTGTTGAGCAGAGCTAGAAGCTTGTTGAGCGGAGCTAGAAGCTTGTTGTGCAGAGCTTGATGCTGCATTGGCTGATGAACTTGCTGCGTTAGCAGAGCTTGATGCTGCATTGGCTGATGAACTTGCCGCGTTAGCAGAGCTTGAAGCTTGTTGAGCAGAGCTAGAAGCCTGTTGCGCCGAGCTTGATGCTTGTTGTGCCGAGCTGCTTGCTTGTTGCGCCGAACTAGAAGCCTGTTGTGCAGAGCTTGATGCTGCATTGGCTGATGAACTTGCTGCGTTAGCAGAGCTTGATGCTGCATTGGCTGATGAACTTGCTGCGTTAGCAGAGCTTGATGCTGCGTTAGCTGATGAACTTGCCGCGTTAGCAGAGCTTGAAGCTGCGTTAGCTGATGAACTTGCCGCGTTAGCAGAGCTTGATGCTGCGTTAGCTGATGAACTTGCTGCGTTAGCAGAACTTGAAGCTGCATTGGCTGATGAACTTGCCGCGTTAGCAGAGCTTGAAGCTGCGTTAGCAGAGCTTGAAGCTGCGTTAGCTGATGAACTTGCCGCGTTAGCAGAGCTTGATGCTGCATTGGCTGATGAACTTGCTGCGTTAGCAGAGCTTGATGCTGCGTTAGCTGATGAACTTGCCGCGTTAGCAGAGCTTGAAGCTGCGTTAGCTGATGAACTTGCCGCGTTAGCAGAGCTTGAAGCTGCGTTAGCTGATGAACTTGCCGCGTTAGCAGAGCTTGAAGCTGCGTTAGCTGATGAACTTGCTGCGTTAGCAGAACTTGAAGCTTGTTGAGCAGAGCTAGAAGCCTGTTGAGCGGAGCTAGAAGCTTGTTGAGCGGAGCTAGAAGCTTGTTGTGCAGAGCTTGATGCTGCATTGGCTGATGAACTTGCTGCGTTAGCAGAGCTTGATGCTGCATTGGCTGATGAACTTGCCGCGTTAGCAGAGCTTGAAGCTTGTTGAGCAGAGCTAGAAGCCTGTTGCGCCGAGCTTGATGCTTGTTGTGCCGAGCTGCTTGCTTGTTGCGCCGAACTAGAAGCCTGTTGTGCAGAGCTTGATGCTGCATTGGCTGATGAACTTGCTGCGTTAGCAGAGCTTGATGCTGCATTGGCTGATGAACTTGCTGCGTTAGCAGAGCTTGATGCTGCGTTAGCTGATGAACTTGCCGCGTTAGCAGAGCTTGAAGCTGCGTTAGCTGATGAACTTGCCGCGTTAGCAGAGCTTGATGCTGCGTTAGCTGATGAACTTGCTGCGTTAGCAGAACTTGAAGCTGCATTGGCTGATGAACTTGCCGCGTTAGCAGAGCTTGAAGCTGCGTTAGCAGAGCTTGAAGCTGCGTTAGCTGATGAACTTGCCGCGTTAGCAGAGCTTGATGCTGCATTGGCTGATGAACTTGCTGCGTTAGCAGAGCTTGATGCTGCGTTAGCTGATGAACTTGCCGCGTTAGCAGAGCTTGAAGCTGCGTTAGCTGATGAACTTGCCGCGTTAGCAGAGCTTGAAGCTGCGTTAGCTGATGAACTTGCCGCGTTAGCAGAGCTTGAAGCTGCGTTAGCTGATGAACTTGCTGCGTTAGCAGAACTTGAAGCTTGTTGAGCAGAGCTAGAAGCCTGTTGAGCGGAGCTAGAAGCTTGTTGAGCGGAGCTAGAAGCTTGTTGTGCAGAGCTTGATGCTGCATTGGCTGATGAACTTGCTGCGTTAGCAGAGCTTGATGCTGCATTGGCTGATGAACTTGCCGCGTTAGCAGAGCTTGAAGCTTGTTGAGCAGAGCTAGAAGCCTGTTGCGCCGAGCTTGATGCTTGTTGTGCCGAGCTGCTTGCTTGTTGCGCCGAGCTTGATGCTTGTTGTGCCGAGCTGCTTGCTTGTTGCGCCGAACTAGAAGCCTGTTGTGCTGAGCTAGAAGCCTGTTGTGCCGAGCTTGAAGCCTGCTCTGCCGAACTAGAAGCCTGTTGTGCAGAGCTTGATGCTGCATTGGCTGATGAACTTGCTGCGTTAGCAGAGCTTGATGCTGCATTGGCTGATGAACTTGCTGCGTTAGCAGAGCTTGATGCTGCGTTAGCTGATGAACTTGCCGCGTTAGCAGAGCTTGAAGCTGCGTTAGCTGATGAACTTGCCGCGTTAGCAGAGCTTGATGCTGCGTTAGCTGATGAACTTGCTGCGTTAGCAGAACTTGAAGCTGCATTGGCTGATGAACTTGCCGCGTTAGCAGAGCTTGAAGCTGCGTTAGCAGAGCTTGAAGCTGCGTTAGCTGATGAACTTGCCGCGTTAGCAGAGCTTGATGCTGCATTGGCTGATGAACTTGCTGCGTTAGCAGAGCTTGATGCTGCGTTAGCTGATGAACTTGCCGCGTTAGCAGAGCTTGAAGCTGCGTTAGCTGATGAACTTGCCGCGTTAGCAGAGCTTGAAGCTGCATTGGCTGATGAACTTGCTGCGTTAGCAGAGCTTGATGCTGCGTTAGCTGATGAACTTGCCGCGTTAGCAGAGCTTGAAGCTGCGTTAGCTGATGAACTTGCCGCGTTAGCAGAGCTTGAAGCTGCGTTAGCTGATGAACTTGCCGCGTTAGCAGAGCTTGAAGCTGCGTTAGCTGATGAACTTGCTGCGTTAGCAGAACTTGAAGCTTGTTGAGCAGAGCTAGAAGCCTGTTGAGCGGAGCTAGAAGCTTGTTGAGCGGAGCTAGAAGCTTGTTGTGCAGAGCTTGATGCTGCATTGGCTGATGAACTTGCTGCGTTAGCAGAGCTTGATGCTGCATTGGCTGATGAACTTGCCGCGTTAGCAGAGCTTGAAGCTTGTTGAGCAGAGCTAGAAGCCTGTTGCGCCGAGCTTGATGCTTGTTGTGCCGAGCTGCTTGCTTGTTGCGCCGAGCTTGATGCTTGTTGTGCCGAGCTGCTTGCTTGTTGCGCCGAACTAGAAGCCTGTTGTGCTGAGCTAGAAGCCTGTTGTGCCGAGCTTGAAGCCTGCTCTGCCGAACTAGAAGCCTGTTGTGCAGAGCTTGAAGCCTGCTCTGCCGAACTAGAAGCCTGTTGTGCAGAGCTTGATGCTGCATTGGCTGATGAACTTGCTGCGTTAGCAGAGCTTGATGCTGCATTGGCTGATGAACTTGCTGCGTTAGCAGAGCTTGATGCTGCGTTAGCTGATGAACTTGCCGCGTTAGCAGAGCTTGAAGCTGCGTTAGCTGATGAACTTGCCGCGTTAGCAGAGCTTGATGCTGCGTTAGCTGATGAACTTGCTGCGTTAGCAGAACTTGAAGCTGCATTGGCTGATGAACTTGCCGCGTTAGCAGAGCTTGAAGCTGCGTTAGCTGATGAACTTGCCGCGTTAGCAGAGCTTGATGCTGCGTTAGCTGATGAACTTGCCGCGTTAGCAGAGCTTGAAGCTGCGTTAGCTGATGAACTTGCCGCGTTAGCAGAGCTTGAAGCTGCGTTAGCTGATGAACTTGCTGCGTTAGCAGAACTTGAAGCTTGTTGAGCAGAGCTAGAAGCCTGTTGAGCGGAGCTAGAAGCTTGTTGAGCGGAGCTAGAAGCTTGTTGTGCAGAGCTTGATGCTGCATTGGCTGATGAACTTGCTGCGTTAGCAGAGCTTGATGCTGCATTGGCTGATGAACTTGCCGCGTTAGCAGAGCTTGAAGCTTGTTGAGCAGAGCTAGAAGCCTGTTGCGCCGAGCTTGATGCTTGTTGTGCCGAGCTGCTTGCTTGTTGCGCCGAACTAGAAGCCTGTTGTGCTGAGCTAGAAGCCTGTTGCGCCGAGCTTGATGCTTGTTGTGCCGAGCTGCTTGCTTGTTGCGCCGAACTAGAAGCCTGTTGCGCCGAGCTTGAAGCCTGCTCTGCTGAACTAGACGCTTGTTGCGCCGAGCTAGAAGCCTGTTGTGCTGAGCTTGAAGCTGCGGTGGCGGAGCTGGCTGCGCTGCTGGCGGATGTGGATGCGGCACTGGCAGATGTGGATGCCGCACTGGCGGATGTGGATGCGGCGCTGGCGGATGTGGATGCCGCACTGGCGGATGTGGATGCGGCGCTGGCGGATGTGGATGCCACACTGGCGGAGCTGGCTGCGCTGCTTGCGTAGCTTTTTGCTGTGCTAACTTGTGTATTAATTTCGTTTAATGTATTTGTTACTGTTTCGGCTGCGGCTGCTGCAGAAGAGATTGAGTCTTTTGCAGTTTGACTTAATCCATAGATAATTTTGCCATTGCCGTCTGTGCTAACAGTAAGATCGGAGGTTGCACCAAACGTGATTTCGTTATCTTGGTTTAATCCCCACTCTTTAGCGTTACCATCTTTAGTATTTTGTTCTGTTTGACTATTTTGAATTTTGAACGTTTGTTTACGTGCTTCAAGTGCGGTCGCTTTGTCTAATGCTTTGGTAGCCTCATCTTGTGCTTTGTTTGCTAGAGTGTTTAATTCTGTCGCAACGTGATAAAGCTGTGAACCATTGATCGCATCGCTTGAATCTGCCGTAATCTTACCTGCGCCTACGTTTTGAATTTGACGATTAACGGTTGAGTTACCGATAGAAAGTACGCCTTGATCTGAGCCTAGAACGAAATTTTTACCTATGTCTTTTCCATTTAGAGTAAATGTGTTTGCATCGTGTTGCAAGGCTGTAATAGATCCGTTACCTAATGCAATATCGCCATCTTTGGTGTTTGCTTGTGCGTTGTAACCCAAGGCGATAGCGTTTTCTTTTGATGCGTTTGCGGAACGTCCGATGGCTATTGTTTGGTTTGCAGAGGCATTTGCACCATTACCCATTGCAACAGAGTAGTTTGCAATAGCTTTGGCATCAGGACCGACGGCAGACGCCCTCTCTCCTGTTGCTTGTGCGTTGTAACCCAAGGCGATAGCATTTTCTTTTGATGCGTTTGCGGAACGTCCGATGGCTATTGTTTGGTTTGCAGAGGCATTTGCACTATTACCCATTGCAACAGAGTAGTTTGCAATAGCTTTAGAATCAGGGCCGACTGCTGTTGCCCATATTCCTTTTGCTTGAGCTTGATAACCTAATGCAATAGCAGCGAGTGCTGTTGCATTTGCTCTTTGACCTAATGCGGCAGAACTTCCTGCTGTTGCATTTGCTTGCGTACCTACAGCTGTACCGCTTGAACCGCTTGCATTTGCGCCCTGACCAATAGCGGTGGTGCTAACATTAGTTGCTCTTGCCGAACCAATGGCGACAGAATTAGTTCCTGTCGCATTACTGTAAGAACCAATTGCAGTTGCATTTGTGTTTATTGCAGAAACTCGATAACCTAAAGCAACCGATGCAGATTGTGTAGAATTTGATTCTTGCCCAATGGAAATTGAACTTTGTCCTGAAGCCTTGGCATCTTTACCAATCACTACAGTTGATGTGTTAGCACTAGTTGCGTTTGTACCAACAACAATGGCATCATAATCCGTTCCTTTCGTTCTAGCATTTCGACCAATTACGGTTGCATTAAGACCCGTTGCGGTTGCATTTGTACCCAAAGCAATGCTGTAGTCGTAGTTTGCTTTAGATTCATCGCCAATTGCAATTGAGCTGTTGAGAGAGGCGCTTGCGTTAGGGCCAATTGCGATAGAGTCTGTACCTGTTGCGCCAGCGGTTTCGTTATATTTGCCTTTATTGCCAGTTTTTGCGGAATTGACGTGCAAATAACTTGTTTGGTTGTTAAGTGTGGTTTCAAGGGTAGTTGCTTTTGCTAATGCTGTACTTGCATTCGATTTCGCTTCTGCCGCTGCAGTCGCAGCTGAGGTTGCTGCAGTTAATGCTGAATTTGCTGTGCTTGCAGCAGCGGTGACATTATCGTTTGTTTGCTTTAATTGTTTGCCTGTTACAGCCTCTGTACTTGCGGCTGTAAGTGCGGCGTCGGTTAATCCTGTAATTTTGTGATTTTTAGCATCTAGAGCAAAACCATTTTTACCAACTTCAATGCCGCCTGCAGCACCATTTTCTGTTGCTCCATCGGTGCCAGCATTATTCGCAACCCCAACTATGACAGGTAATGTATTATTCTGTTCAACGGAGTTTGTAGCAGTGTTTCCCACCCCCAAATCATTTCTCGGAACCGAAAACAGATCGCCATATCGTTTTTCAGCAAAAGCCTTGCTGGATAGCATTAGCATCGATAATGCCAGTAGGGTTAATGTAAAGGACGGTTTACCTTTGGCTGAGGCTATCCCCCCCCCCCCCGCAGAAACATGGTTATCTGTTGTGGCGGCTGCTTTTCCTTGGCTTCTCGCCAATTCAGAAACAACTTCTAATCGTTGCGTTGCTTTATTCCAAATTACCTTAAAAACTTTGTTCATTAATTCATTTTCCTAAATTTACTACCAAAATATTCACTCTTTATGTTTTTGCAGCTTGTGTGAAATTAAAGAATAAAGAGGCATCCTAAAAGGTGCACAATTTTGTCACAAATATGACGATAAAAGTATCATTTTTTGTAAAAATTTGAAAGTAACATAAAGTGAACGTTTGTTTTTTCTTTCGTGCCTTATATTACAGCCCTAAAGAAGGCTGTTTTAGCAAGAAAGATGAAAAGTGCGGTTGATTTTTGGGGTGTTTTAGATTTTAGGTTAATCTCTTGGCTAATGTGGGAATTAGCCCAGCGTTGCTAAAATAATTTGCTCTTGATCAATGTGAATCCAAACTTGTTGTCCGATTTGCCATTGATTTGGTTGGTGGACTGTGGCGCAAAATTCAATGTCGCTTTCAGCAAATTGAAGGATGGCTTCTTCTTCATTTAGTGATTTGATATTTACGGGGAACTGATTCGGTTGATTTGCTAATGGTTGTTCACTGATTTTTACCCAAGGTGCCTTGAACATCAGCATCACTTCTTTTTCTGTAATCAGTTTCAAACGCACCGAGCTTTTGGTGGTAATAGAAACTTGCAACGGCGTTGGTAATCCTTGCACATTCACATCCACAACACAACGGGCGTCAATAATTCTCTGTTGTGCCACTCGCCCAAAAAATTGATTGCGTGCGCTACTTTGTAAATAAAAACGTGCGGTTGCCGTGATCAAACTATCTAACGGCACGGATTCATCTTGTAGAATATGAAACGCGTGTTCTTGCGTACGTTCTAATAAATCATAAAGTTGTAGCAAACGCTCGGCATAAGTGGTAAGTGCTGTACCCCCGCCGTTTTTTCCGCCTGTATTTCGTTCCAGCAATGGGCGAGGGCTGATTTTATTCATGGCTTCTAAATGATCCCACGCACTTTTATAGCTCACTTTTGCATTTTTCGCTGCTTGATTAATCGAACCGCATTGTTGAATTTCTTTGAGTAAACGAACTCGTTTTGGATCGATAAAAAGTGCTTGTTGAAGTTTAATTGTGAGTAAAATTTCGGTGTTTTTCATTTTGCTGTTCCTAAGTAATCCTAAGTGGTAAGCCTAAGCGTTATATATTTTACTAAATAATTTTTCTTTTGCTATATGATTGTTATTTATTTCAATATATAATCAAGTAAATAACGTTTAATCGTAGGAGATGATTCATGAAAAAATTAACTAAAATTTCAACCGCACTTTTAATCGCAGGATTAGGCTTTTCTTTTGCGGCATCCGCTAAAGTGACTGTATTTGCAGCGGCTTCAATGACTGATGCTTTACAACAAGTTGCAAAAGATTACGCAAAACAAAATCCGAAAAATGAAGTAGTGTTTTCTTTCGCTTCTTCTTCAACTTTAGCAAAACAAGTTGAAGAAGGCGCACCAGCGGATATTTTTGTATCTGCAAGCAATAAATGGATGAAATATCTTTCTGAAAAAGATTTAACCGTAAAAGAAACCGAAAAAGTTTTAGTGGGCAATGATTTAGTCTTAATCGCACCAGCAAAAAGTGCGGTAAATTCTGTGGATATTGCTAAAGGTGAATGGATCAATGCATTAAAAGATAGCTATTTATCTGTTGGCGATCCTGCACACGTACCTGCTGGTCAATACGCAGCAGAAGCATTAACCAAATTAAATTTATGGGATAAAGTGCAAGATCGTTTAGCGCGTGCAAAAGATGTGCGTGGTGCATTAGCTTTAGTTGAACGTGCAGAAGCACCTTACGGTATTGTGTACAGCACTGATGCAAAAGTTAGCCAACAAGTTAAAACGGTTGCAGTGTTCCCAGCTGATAGCCATAAACCAGTTGTTTATCCCGTTTCTATTGTAAAAGGTCATGATAATGTGGATTCTCGCGATTTCTTGAAATATTTAGAATCAGATGCAGCGAAGAAAGTGCTTGTAGGGTATGGTTTCTCTGCAAAATAAGATAGAATCTTAATAGTCATGAAGGGCGGATATTTCTGCCCTTTTGTTATTATAGAGCATCTTACCTCTCATCAATGTGGGATATTCCCATAAATAAGGGATTTAAAGAGAGGCTATTTAGATAAGGATTCATTTTGCTTACCCAATTTTTTTCATTTTTTAATCTGACGCCAATGGAAATCTCAGCAATTAATTTAAGCCTGAGTGTTGCAGTCAGTTCCATGCTTTGGAGTTTGCCGTTAGCCATTTTTGTGGCGTGGCTCTTAGCACGCAAAAACTTCTATGGAAAATCCCTGATTACTGGCGTAATTCATTTGCCTTTAGTATTGCCACCTGTGGTTATCGGTTATCTATTGCTTGTGGCAATGGGGCGTAATGGTTTCATTGGAAAGTATTTATATCAGTGGTTTGGCTTATCTTTTGGCTTTAGTTGGAAGGGGGCGGTGCTTTCCTCTGCCGTGGTTGCCTTTCCATTGGTTGTTCGCGCGATTCGACTTTCTTTAGAAAATATTGATATTAAATTGGAGCAAGCGGCGCAAACACTCGGTGCTTCCGCTTGGCGTGTATTTTTTACAATAACCTTGCCACTTTCTTTACCAGGTGTTTTAGCCGGGCTCGTGCTTGGTTTTGCTCGATCATTAGGGGAATTTGGCGCGACCATTACGTTTGTATCGAACATTGCAGGCGAAACTCAAACGATTCCCCTTGCGATGTATTCTTTTATTCAAACACCCGCTGCAGAAGAACAAACCGCTCGCTTATGTTTATTTGCTATCATTCTTTCATTGATTTCTTTGTTACTGTCTGAATGGTTGAGCCAGCGAATGCAGAAAAAATTAGGACAAGGAAATGTTGCAGATTAATGTGAAAAAACAGCTCGGGCAACTTGCCTTGCAAGCGAATATACAAGTGCCAGATCAAGGTGTGACAGCTATTTTCGGTTTGTCTGGCTCAGGCAAAACATCGCTGATTAATCTTGTCAGTGGCTTGATACAACCAGACGAAGGATTCATCCGTTTAAATGACCGCACTTTAGTGGATATGGAAAGCCAAGAATCATTGCCGACCCACTTGCGTAAAATTGGCTATGTATTCCAAGATGCGCGTTTATTTCCTCACTACAGTGTGAAAGGTAATTTACGCTATGGTATGAAAAACGTATCGCAAGATGATTTTAACTATATTGTGGATCTTCTCGGCATTACTCACTTATTAAAGCGTTATCCGCTCACGCTTTCTGGCGGAGAGAAACAACGTGTGGCAATAGGGCGTGCGCTGCTGACTGATCCAGATATTTTGCTCATGGACGAACCACTTTCTGCCCTTGATTTTCCCCGCAAACGCGAGCTAATGCAATATTTGGAACGTCTTTCTAAAGAAATTAATATCCCGATTTTATATGTTACACATAGCTTGGACGAATTGTTGCGTTTAGCTGATCGCGTTGTGCTGATGGAAAACGGCATTGTGAAAGCCTATGACAGCGTAGAAAAAATTTGGAATAGTCCTATTTTTGCCCCTTGGAAAGGGGAAAGCGAACAGAGTAGTGTACTTGCATTGCCCGTTCATTTGCATAATCCACCTTATAAAATGACCGCACTTTCCTTAGGCGAACAAGTGCTTTGGATTCATCAAGTACCCGCGAATGTAGGCGAGCGAGTGCGAGTTTGTATTTATAGTTCAGATGTTTCTATCACACTGCAAAAGCCAGAACAAACAAGCATTCGTAATATTTTACGTGGCCAAGTTGCACAAATTGAGATACAAGATTCTCGAGTGGATCTTGCCGTATTAGTGGAAGGGAATAAGATTTGGGCAAGTATCAGTAAATGGGCGCAAAATGAACTGCGTTTTGCTGTTGGGCAAGATGTTTATGTTCAGATTAAAGCGGTGTCGGTAATGTAGTAAACGCTTTACTGAATAAAACACTAATATGACATAATATAAAAAACGCTTGTAGTGTATATTACAAGCGTTTTTTTTTTGCTTGACATCTAGAAAAATAAAGAAATTTATCAAATTACCTTAATATTTATACAGCTTGCATTTTTTTTTTTTTTTTTATAATGGGTAAGTTTTCACTATAAACAATCGGGTTTAAAGGGTTTAAACGTGGTCATCCAATCTAGGATGAAATTTATTCTAAAGTTTTTATATAGGATTTTTAAAATGAAAAAAACAATCTTAGCTTTATTAGCATTAGGGGTGTTTGGTGCTAATAGTGCGTTTGCAGCGGCGGTACAAACACAAAACCAATCCGCAACTCATGCAAAAATTACCGTTAATGGTGAAGTTGTGACTCAAACTTGTGAAATTTTTATGAATGATAGAGATAAACATGTTAAGTTGGATACAGTAGGTACAAATAGTTTAAAACAAAAAGGTGACGTGGCAACTCAACAATTAGTTACTATTCATTTACAAAATTGTCTCACTACAAATGGCGTTCATACTCCACATACAGGTACAACAGATAATCAAACTACTAAAAATAAAGTCTCTGTTACCTTTAACCATACTGAAAAAGTAGATACTGCTAATCAGTTTACATTAAAAAATATTGAGACTAATGATCCAGCTACAAATGTTAATATTCAATTTGCTAATATTAATGGCAATGGATTAAAAATTGGACAAAATGATACTGATGCTAAATTAAGCGTAACTGATCTTTCTACAACGCCAGCGATAAACTTCCTTGCCCGTTACTACGCAACAGGCCAATCTCAAGCAGGTAAAGTAAAAGCTGAAGCTGAATTAGACTTAGCATACGAGTAATCAAAATATTACGTTTATTCCCTTGCCCACCTTTTTGTGTGCTTTTCGGTATCATTATTTATGCTAAGAGAGTGATGTATGTTGTCCTTTTCTAAAAAATCTATTTTTATTTCTGCGATTTTATCCTGTTTATTTGCCACCTTTTCCGCTCACGCTAGTGTGATTATTCTTGGTACGCGTTTAATTTACCCAGGGAATCAAAGCAGTCTCAATGTGCAATTGAATAATCAAGATTCTTCCCCTGCTTTGGTGCAAAGCTGGATTGAAGACAAACAAGGCAGCCAAGCACAGGTGCCATTTATTATTACACCACCCGTCACGCGTGTAGAGGGAAATCAAGGGCAAACCTTGCGTATCACCTTTACTGGCACACAAGCTTTACCACAAGATCGCGAATCGCTTTATTATTTTAACTTATTGGATATTCCGCCTAAACCAAGTAAAGCCTATTTAAAAGACAACCCAAATTATTTGCAGTTTTCGGTACGTAGCCGTTTAAAACTCTTTTACCGCCCAAGCAATTTGCCTTATCCACCAGCAGAGGCCTACAAAAAAGTCACTTGGCAAGCCAAAGGCGGCAAACTTTGGGCAGATAATCCAACACCTTATTATTTAACTTTTACACAAGCCTCAGTTGGTGGTAAATCCGCCCCTGAAGCTGTGATGGTCGCCCCTTTTAGCCAAGGAGAATTTGACGTAAAAGGTGTAAATAACGGACAAAAAGTGAAATGGTCGTTAATTAATGATTATGGCGGCGACGTAGCAGGCGAATCAACCATCAATTAACTGTACGCCCCCCTACGAGGTTTTGGTGCGATGCGATGAAATACATTCATTTTACCGTGGGCTTACGTCCACCCTACGAGGTTTTGGGGGGTGAGATGAAATATGTTCAAGTAATGGATACGAGCAATATTTAATGTTGTGAGAATGATTAATGTAGGGTGGGCGTGAGCCCACGCGTTTAATTCAAATTGTTATCGTTGGTTATATTCATTTTATCGTGAGAGTAATCCACGTAATTATTAACGAGATATTATGAGAGAATTTTCTTTTAATCCGCATTTAAGTCTAATTGGTTTTTTAATTGGATTGGCTTTTTTTCCCTTGTATGCAAAGGCGGAAAACGTACCAAATACACCAAAAGAAAGCTTGAATGTAGAAGATGAAGATGTGGAATTTAGTGCTGGCTTTTTGAATATGGGCGGTAATGGTTCTAACATTGATGTTACACGTTTTCAACAAAAAAACAGCGTATTACCTGGAGAATACCCTGCTGCTGTTTGGGTAAACGGCAAAGAAAAAGGCGAAATGACATTGCGTTTTCGTGATAATGAAAATGCAGATATGCCTTTTGCACAGCTTTGTTTTACCCCTGAATTAGAAGCGTTGTTGGATCTAGAATCAGCTGCTATCAAACACTCCCCAAGTGAGAAAGAGTGTGTGTTTATTCAAGACGCAATTCCTGATGGGAAAGCAGTATTTAACACAGGGCAACAGCGTTTAGAATTTACGATTGCACAAGCCTTAACGATTAATCGTCCTCGCGATTACATTGCGCCAAGCCGTTGGCAAACAGGCGATGTGGCAGCGTTTGCTGATTACAATATTAACCACAGTCGTTATGCAAACCAAGGTACGCAATCTTCGCAAATGTTTTTAAATTTGCGAACAGGGGTTAATTTAGGTAACTGGGCATTTCGTCATTCTGGTTCAAAAAGTTGGAGCCAAAGTGAAGAGCAAAGCTACAATACGCCGTACCAAACTTACGAAACCTATGTACAGAGAGATTTTGCACCGATTCGTGGGCTGGTTACTTTAGGCGATTTTTATACATCTGGGCAAGTGGTTGAAGGGTTTGCATTACGTGGTATTGACATCTCTTCTGATGATCGAATGCTCTCGCCATCACAACTTGGCTTTGCGCCTCGTGTGCAGGGGATTGCAAATAGTAATGCTGTAGTGAGCATTTATCAAAATGGCAATATCATTTATCAAACTAATGTTACGCCTGGGCCTTTTGTGATCGATGATCTTTATTCTAGTGGCTATAACGGCGATCTCACGGTGGAAATTAAAGAGGCAGACGGCAAAGTGCGGTCATTTATCGTGCCGTTTTCTAATGTTGCCCCTCTGATTAGAATGGGACAATTCCGCTATCAACTCGCTGCAGGGCGTTATCGCAGTGGGGAAGAAATCTATCCTGATAATGTCGCACAAGGTATGTTGCAGTATGGTTTGTATAATAATATCACTATTAATACGGGTGTGACTTATAGTAAAAATTACTTGTCAGGTGCGTTAGGGTTAGGATTGAATACCCCGATTGGTGCGTTTTCTGTAGATAGTACTTGGACTCGTAGTACCTTTTTGCCGCACAGTCTTGTGAATCAAAATGGTGCAATGAACACACAGCCAAGCGTGAGAAAAGGTTATAGTTTACATGGTAATTACAGTATTAATTTTAACCGCACTCGCACCAATATTACGTTAGCAGCTTATCGTTATTCTTCTCGTGATTTTTATAGTTTAAGTGACGTGATTAATGCAAATCATTTCATTGGGAAAAGCTTTTTTTCTGTGTTATCGCCTCGTCCTAAAAATCAGTACCAACTATCCATTATTCAAGATTTTGATAAATGGGGAAGTTTATATTTAGTTGGCGCAACACGTAATTATTGGAATAAATCAGGCAGTTACCATCAATATCAACTCTCTTATGCGAATCGTTTTAAATGGCTAAGTTATCAAATCGGCTTTTCACAAACGATTGATCGACAAAGTGGGCAGCGCGATAACCAAATTTATTTGAGTATGAGTGTTCCGTTAGGTCATAACCATTCACTTTCATCTAATTACGCACGTAATTCAGCAGGTAATAGCAGTAGCCAAATTGGTATCAATGGAAGTTTTGGTAAAAATAGCCAATGGAGTTATGGCGTATATGGCAACTCAGGACAAGAGGGATACCGCAATATGTCAGCAAATATGAGTTATCGTAATTCTTATTTCGACTTTGATGCTTCTGCTTCTAGAGATAATCGTGGATCTCGTCAAATGAGCTCTAATTTATCTGGTGTCGTGGTTGCACATCGCCACGGAATAACCTTTGGCGAATCTGTTGGCGACAGTTTTGCGGTGGTGCATGCAGATGGTGCAGCTGGTGCAGAAGTGAATAGCGGACAAGGGCAAATGTTGGATTGGTTCGGTAATGCCATTGTGCCTTACACCCAGCCTTATCGCATTAATGAAATTGGTATCGATCCGCAAAATTTACCGCTAAATATTGAATTTGATGGTACGGAGAAAAAAATTATTCCGCGAGCCAATAGTATTCATGTGATTAATTTTGAAACTAAACGTAATCGCCTCGTACTGTTTAACTTAACCCGTACGAACGGCGAATTATTACCAATGGCATCAGAAGCTTATGACGAACAAGGGCAATTTGTCGGCTATGTGGTACAAAATGGCGTACTGTTTGCTGGTGGTTTACAACAGCCTAAAGGCACAATCAAAGTCAGCTGGGGAAATGGCGAGCAAAACCAATGCCATTTTGATTACAGCGTGAATTTAGACAATGCTACCCAAATGCAACAATATGAAAAAGTGTGTCAATAAATGGAGGATAAACCAATGAAAAAAGTGAAAAAACAGCTTTTATTCCGCCAAATGATAGGCTTGTTCAGCTTATTGTTTGCTGTTGTGCCTTTTAGTTTGGCACGTGATGGCAGTGTGAAATTTACCGTAACGATTAAAAATGGTGGCACTTGCCAAGTGCATAGTGGCTATGAAAATCAACAAGTTGCTCTTGGCACAGTGTATGCCAATGAACTTAGCACAGCCAACCAAACCGCTGGCGAAAAAGATTTCGATCTTTGGGTGGAAGAGTGCGGCGATTTAATCAGTGAAACAAATAAACTGAAATTTGTGTTAATGAATACCACAAACAAGCCTGATTTATTAGCCAAAGGTGTATTGCCAAATCTTGCAACAGGTGCCAATAAAGATAGCGTTGGTGTACAATTATTGACCAAAAAAGATAATCCTGTTGAAATTAAATACAATGCCTTGCAATTACCCTATGAAGGACTTGTTTCAAGCCCGAATGGGGATACTCTCGGGGCAGAAGCTGTAGCTGGGCAAGCTCACGCTTTTAAATTGCCTTTAAAAGCACGCTTTTATGCTATTACAGATGGCAAAGACGATAAAGCAGGCGATGTGCGGGCAGAAGTGATTTTTGCTGCCTTTTATGAATAAGCAAGGAGTTAAAATGAAAAAAACGAGCTTATGGGCAGGCGTGCTATTTTTGCTATTCGCCTTGCCACAAGGCTATGCTGCAAATCAAGGCAAAGTGACTTTTTCAGGCAAGGTGCTTGCTGCCAGACTATGTAATATTACCACCGAAACCGCGGGCAAAACCATCGATTTAGGGCGGGTAAGAAGCCATCAGTTTACAGGCGAAGGAACAACTGTTGGTGGAACAGACTTTACTCTTTCTGTAAGAAATTGTGGCGAAATGCCGAATATGAACAACACACATCGCTTGAAATACTATTTTGTTTCGCCTTATGTATTTGCTCGGGTAGTTAATGGAAATTTTGCGAATATACAATACTATTTAAAAAACACGGTGCAGGATTCAGTCAATCGAGATAGTGTTGGTATCCAAATTTTTGCTAAAGAAGGCAGTGAGGCTGGAAAAGTGATTAATATAATAAAACCACCCCTACCGACAGATACTTCCACTGGTAGTAAATACACTGGCACCCAACTTGGGGCAAAAGCAAAGGGAGACACTTTTGACATTACCCTAACAGCCAAATTCTATGCTGTAACCGCTGGATCTTCAGACAAAGCTGGCAAAGTCGCCAGCGAAATGACCTTTGAGGTATTCTATGAATAAATTTGTAAAAACATTTCAAAAATTGACCGCACTTTTTATTATTCTCAATGCTATACCTAAAGAGGTGCAGGCGGATAAAGTCGGGGAATGGCATAGACAAGACTGTGATTCTGGGATATTTAGTGCTTGTATTAGATTTCCTAATATATCTTCTGTTACTAAATATCCTTCAACAAAAATCACTACTCAACGTTATCTTTTTCCACGAGATAACCCTGTTTCTACAACTCGCCCTATTGATATGGCAGGTATAATTAATGCTTTGGGCGAAAGAGATATAAAACTGGACACTTACCGTATTCCAAGTAGAGGAGTTACAGGTAGTAACTCTTGTTTTGCATTTACATATCGGGTTGATTCATCAGCTTGGAATATAGTTCAAACAAGAGAGGGAGCCGCATTTCAATTAAAACGATTTCCTCTATTAGGCTTTATTTTAAAGATAAGAACAACTTTTATCGGCCCTGCTAATTTTAACCCAGGGAATAATCAATATAAAGCATGGAGAGATGTTACTCAATATGAGGTAGAATTTCCAACTGCTTGTTCTCAAACAGGATTATTAATAATAACCCCAGAGGTAAAAATTAAACCTCTTGATCTTAGTCGCTATGTGCCAATAGATTTTGCTTTTGAACGTGATCAAATCAATACAAACGGCGAGTTTGAACTTAATTTGCAAAACACCTTTTTCGGGGCATTTTCATTAGATGGAAGGTATGGTGGCACAGCGGTTGCTACAAAGGTAACTTCTGATGGCGGAATAACCGTTGAAGGCAATAACGTAACCATCCGCCTTTCTGCGGTAACCTGTAATATTGAAGGAGGGGCAAACCATACTCGAGATTTCGGCACGAAAAAAAGTTCAGAAATCAGTACTTCTCCTATTAAAGAAAATGATGTAAGCATTCGCGTAGACTGTGGTGCAAACGCTTATATTAACCCGTGGATTGTATTTACCGATGCAAATAATCCTAGCAACAGAACTGATATACTTAAAATGATTTACAAAAATAACGGCGCGCAAACTGCCAATGTTGGCATAAAACTGAAACAAAAAAATGGTAATTACATCAGTTTCGGACCTGATAGCTCTAAAAAAGGCACTCAAAACCAAATTCAATTAACCAGAGAGTTTCAACAACAAAATAAGTACATTATTAATTTTACTCCCGAATTAATTAAATTGGATAATTCCAAAAAAATCGAAGGTGGAGAATTAGAAGGCCTCGCAACTTATACCTTGTCATATCAATAACCAAGCTAAAACAATCATAAAGTGCGGTTAAAAAATATAATAAAAGACGGACAAAGAATTGGCTTAAAAGTAATAATATTTTTGTAGAAATTAAAAAAAACCGACTAAAACTCGGTTTTTTCTTTTTTAGAATAGGTTGCTGATAAAAATGACTAAAATAATCACTGGCACAACAAATTTCACGTAGTTAAACCAAATATATAATTTCATAAGGGCTATTGCCGATATGAAGATCGTAGAAATTTTTGGCAATGTCTTTTGTGATGGGGGTTGAAATGTCTAAGGTACCGCTGATTAGGCTAATGATATAAGAAATAACCCAGCCACCAAGCACCATATAATACGCCATAATGCCAAATGCACCGAGTAAGCCCATATAACCTAATATTTTCCAATATTTAGAAATGCCTTTTCCTTTGTCGAGAATTTTATCGCCGAACGCATCAATGGAATTTACACGTAAACGGCGACCTATCACGTTTTCAACTAAAATCATTGGGATACCGATTACAATCATTGCGATACAGAAAAGTAGAACGTAAGCACCGCCACCATTTTTACCCACAAGATAAGGGAAACGCCAAGTTGCACCGAAACCGACCGTTGCGCCTGCGACCGTCATTACATAAGTGAGGCGGCTCGACCAAGTTTGTCGCTGTTTATTGTTTGTTGTCATTTTTTATCCTATTTTTAATAAAAAGTGCGGTAAATAATTAGGCTGTTTTACCGCAAAATTAAAATTCAACTTTTTCTTTATATTCACAAAGATCTTCGATAATGCAAGATCCGCAACGTGGTTTACGCGCGATACAAGTGTATCGACCGTGTAAAATTAACCAATGATGAACATCCACTTTAAATTCATTAGGTACGACTTTAAGCAGCTTTTCTTCCACTTTTACCACATCTTTACCCGCTGCAAAATTAGTGCGATTGCATACACGGAAAATATGGGTATCCACCGCAATAGTTGGATGACCAAATGCTGTGTTTAAAACCACGTTAGCTGTTTTTCGTCCGACACCTGCTAATGCTTCTAAGGCTTCACGATTTTCGGGGATTTCGCCGTTGTGCTTTTCGATTAAATCTCGGCAAGTTTTGATAATATTTTCTGCTTTACTATTAAAAAGCCCGATAGTTTTAATATAGCTTTTTAAACCATCTAATCCTAAATCTAAAATCGCTTGAGGCGTGTTTGCCACGGGGAATAGTTTTTCTGTTGCTTTATTCACGCCTTTATCGGTTGCTTGCGCCGATAGAATGACCGCAATTAATAATTCAAAGGGCGAATTATACTGTAATTCTGTGGTCGGGTGGGGGTTTTGCTCTCGTAATCTTGTGAGTATTTCGATTCTTTTTGTTTTGTTCATATTTTTGTAGAAATTAGCCTATTTAATTTATTGGAATTATCTGTTTAGAAGACTGTAAGCCCCCTTCCGTCGCTTCGTGACACCTTCCCCCGCAAGCAGGGAAAGGCAAGATTTGGTTGCTTTATTTTTTTACATTATCAATTCGATTTTTTATGGCGAGGAGCAAGCCTAAGCCTATAAATGCGCCTGGTGGCAGAATGAAAAGTAAAAAGCTACTGTCTGTATGGTAAATATGGTGCGTTAAAAATTTTGCTTGTTCGCCAAATAGATTTTCTATGCCCTCAAAAATCGTGCCTTGTCCAATAATTTCACGTAATCCGCCGAGTATGGTTAGACTAAGTGCCATTCCTAATCCCATTGAAAACCCATCCCAGATGGAATGGAGTAAGCTATTTTTTGAGGCGAATGCTTCTGCGCGACCGATAATAATACAGTTGGTCACAATTAATGGAATAAAAATCCCCAGTGATTGATAAAGCGTATAAGTGTAAGCATTCATTAAAAGTTGAACCGCTGTTACTGTGGTTGCAATGATCATCACGTAGATTGGAATACGGATTTCCTTAGGAATATATTGACGGAAAAGGGAAATGACCGTATTTGTGCAAGTGAGTACAAGCATTGTTGCTAAACTCAAACCAAGCGCGTTGGTGGCGGTGCTAGACACCGCTAAAAGTGGACAAAGCCCGAGAAGTTGAACAACCGCAGGGTTATTTTTCCAAATTCCTTGAGCAAAAATTTCTTTCCAGATGGATTTTTGTTGATTTTCAACCGCACTTTCTATTTTTTCTTCTTCAAGTGCGGTATTTTTTTCAGTTAAATCTGTCATATTATTTCACTTGTGTTGAAAGCTGTTGTAACAAGGCTTGATTATTTAGCATGATTAATGCTGAGCGTTTAGTTTGATTAACCACTGCGCGAGGTGTAATGGTTGCACCAGAAAATTGATCAAATTTTCCGCCATCTTTTTTTACCGCCCATTCGCTTAAATTATGTTCATTAATCGATTGATTTGTGAAACCTAAAATCCAGTTAGAAATTCGGCGTTCAATTTTATCGCCTAAGCCTGGTGTTTCGTGATGTTCGATTACTCGTACGCCTAACACTTCGCCTTTCGGATCTAATCCCACAAGCAAGCGAATATCACCAGAGTAACCATCTGGTGCGGTGGTTTCATAGGCATAGGCAGAAATATTTCCATCTTTTTTCGCAAAATAAATTTTTTGGATACCCACAAAATTTTTATCTTGAGGAATAACCGCACTTTCTAGCAAATTATTGTTGAAATAATCTTGTGGGATAACTTGTAGAAGTAATTCTCGCTGTTGTGCTGCGATTACCGCATCAATTTTATCTTTGGTTAGGAAATAAATCCCTGCAGAAATTGCTGTGCAAAGTAGGGCAATAAAGCCTAACAATATGCCATAACGCGATGTGATTTTTACTGTACCCATTATTTTCTTCCTTTTGTTGGATAACCAGATACGCGCGGACGTGTGTAATGATCGATAAGTGGGACGCAAATATTACTTAATAAAATGGCGAATGCCACGCCGTCTGGATAATTTCCGTGATAACGAATGAGATAAACAAATAACCCCACTAATGCGCCAAAAATAATTTTTCCGCGTGGTGTAATGGAGGCTGTGACAGGATCTGTTGCAATAAAAAATGCACCAAACATCATTGCACCACTAACGAGTTGGCTAATCGCACTTAAATGTGTGAAACCAGTAAAAGCGGTCGCGGTGGCTAAACAGAAAAAGGTGACAAGCATTGCCACTGGAATTTGCCAGTGAATGATGCGTTTTAAAATAAGGAAAATTCCGCCCGCTAAGAAAGCCACGTTGATTTGCCACCAGCCTTGAGCGAAATCAGTTCCATTACCCATAAATATAGGCAGTTTAATTAATTCATAAAAATCACTTAATTGAGTGTGACTTTTATAGAAAATTTTTGCGCTATCCAAAGGCGTTGCTTGGGTGATGCCATCAATGTTATGTGTAAGTTGTGAAAGGGTAAATCCATCCGTGGTTAAACCTGAAAATATTAATGAAAAAGTATCTGAAAAAGTCGGTGGTTCCTGTAATAAATTAATTGGTGGCATCCAAGTTGTCATTTGTAATGGGAATGAAATTAGAAGAATTACATAGCCAATCATCGCGGGATTGAATGGGTTTTGCCCTAAACCCCCATAAACCTGTTTACCTAATAAAACTGCACAGAGTGTTCCAATGATGATGACCCAATAAGGTGCATAAGGTGGAATAGCCATTGCCAAAATTAACGCAGTCAGGGCTACGCTGAAATCTGAAAGATAATTGAGCGGTTTTTTACCTCGTAATTTTATTGCAATAAATTCCGCAATGATTGCCGTACCAATGGCTAATGCGGATTGA
Source organism: Haemophilus aegyptius (assembly GCF_900475885.1). Taxonomy (GTDB): domain Bacteria; phylum Pseudomonadota; class Gammaproteobacteria; order Enterobacterales; family Pasteurellaceae; genus Haemophilus; species Haemophilus influenzae. The sequence continues at coordinate 1,755,143 of NZ_LS483429.1, read as the reverse complement.
AGCACCACGCCAAATCCAAAATAATAAATTTGCGTGAAAAAAGCGGGCATCATTGCCAAAATGACCCAAAGCATAATATGCGCTGTGAGTTTTCCCGAATGGGTATGTGGGGAGCTAACCATTTTAAACATTATTTTATTCCTGATTATTTTCTAATGTTGCTTGTGTTTTTGCCAGTTTCTTCGCTTTTGCCCGAGCAATGGCGGCGGCTACGGCTGCTTTTTTAGGGTCAAGTGCGGTTGAATTTTCTTCTGTTTTTTCTACCGCACTTTTTGTTTTTTCTACTTCATTTTCTGCGGTTTGAGCGTTTGAAATAGCTTCGCTGGTGCTATTTGCTTGTGCAAGTTTTTTTGCTTTTGCCCGAGCAATCGCTGCGGCTACGGCTGCTTTTTTCGCATCAAGTGCGGTTGAATTTTCTTGTGTTTTTTCTACCGCACTTTTTGTTTTTTCTACTTCATTTTCTGCGGTTTGAGTGTTTGAAATGGCTTCGCTGGTGCTATTTGTTTGCGCAAGTTTTTTTGCTTTTGCACGAGCAAGTGCGGCTGCAACTGCTGCTTTTTTCGCATCGGTTGGTTGAGTTTGTTGTTCTTGGTTTTCGACTTGAGATGCTGCTTGCTGACGAGCTAAACGGCGTGCCTTACGTTGTGCCATTAAATCTGTGTTATCAGGTAAAACTTCTCCTTTTTCTGAGGTTAGTGTTTTAATCTGCGTTGATTCTGTTTCATTGGCTTTTTTCGCTTTCAAGCGTTCGAGTGCCGCCTTGACTGGATCTTCCCCTTTAGTTTGTGCTAATTCTTCACGGCGAGCCTGTGCTGCACGTTGTGAACGTGCTTTACGCTCTTGTTCTTCACGTTCCATCCGTGCTTGTTTTGCTTCAAAGCGAATTTTGGCTTCATCTGATTTTTTCTGTTTTTCTTTTATTTGCCAGATTTTAGCTTTTTCTTGGCGGAAATATTGAATTAGAGGAATATGGCTTGGGCATACGTAGGCGCAAATTCCACATTCAATACAATCTTTGAGAGCGTATTCTTCCGATTTTTTGTGATCTTCACTGCGCGCAAACCAATAAAGTTGTTGTGGCATTAAATTTACTGGGCAGGCATCAGAACAGCTAGAACAACGAATACAAGCCTGTTCTGCTTCAGGTTCGGCATATTCAAGATAATCTGGCGCAAGTAAACAATTGACAAGTTTTGTCACAGGCGCATTTAGGTTTGGAAGCTCTAGCCCCATCATTGGCCCACCTGCAAATATAGGAAAATGCTTGTCAAATTGATAGCCCGCATCGCTCAATATTTGGGAAATGGGTGTGCCAAGACGCACCCAATAATTGCCTTTTTCAGCGATTTTATTTCCAGTAAGGGTGACAACACGCTCAATTAAAGGCTCGTCATTTATAACTGCTCTTTTTATTGCGAACATTGTTCCCACATTTTGCATTAATACGCCAATGCTGGATGAACGCTCACCGCTTGGCACTTCTATCCCTGTGAGCAAATAAATCAGTTGTTTGGTAGCACCTGAAGGATATTTTGTTGGAATAACCCGAACGCTAATATCATTTGCTCCCTGTAGTGCATTGCGGATTGCCGATATGGCTTCTGGTTTGTTATCTTCAATGGCAATGACAACTTTTTCAGGGTGCAATATATAACGTAAAATACGAATGCCTTTTATGATTTCATCAGCGCGTTCACGCATAAGACGATCATCACAAGTGATATAAGGCTCACATTCTGCACCATTGATAATTAAGAGTTTGACTTTTTGCTCTGCTGACTGAATTTTGGCAGCAGTTGGGAATACTGCACCGCCTAAACCTGCTATACCTGCTTGATAGATTTTGTGAATAAGTTGTTCTGGCGATAGCGTTGAAAAATCATCAATAGGATTACGTTCGATCCATTGATCTAAACCATCCGACTGTAAATGAATTGTGGGTTCATCAAGACCTGAAGGATGCGTGGCAACATAAGGTTTAATCGATTTAATTGTGCCAGAAGTGGGCGCGTGAACTGGCAACATACGCAAGCCATCGCCTTTTGTTAAGGCTTGTCCTTTTAAGACGTAATCGCCCTCTTTTATTAAAAGATTGCCTGTTGTTCCTAGGTGCTGTTTGAGTGGAATGTAAAAATCCGTGCCGAGAGGCAGATGGCGTAATGGCTGTGAATTAGATTGAGATTTCATTTCTGGTGGATGAATTCCACCTTTGAAATCCCATAATTTACCGGAATTGAAACGAGATAATACGTCCGCCATTTATTCCCCCACAACCAATTTTTTTTCAGAGCCATCGACATTCATTACTGGAATAACGAGTTTTGCATCAAATTTCCAATCCCAATTATCAATATTTTTTTTCACGGGAATCATTAAAATACAATCTGTCGGGCAGGGCGCAACACAAAGCTCGCAACCTGTACAAAGATCGGGAATGATCGTGTGCATTGCTTTATTTGTACCAATAATGGCATCAACGGGACAGGCTTGGATACATTTTGTGCAGCCAATACACATATTTTCATCAATAAAAGCAACTTTCTCGATAGGTTCTTCTATGCCCTCCATTGTTGGTACATCAACCCCTAAAATTTCGGCAATTTTTACGATAGTTGTTTGACCACCTGGAATACATTTTGTGATTTCATCGCCATTGCAAATGGCTTCAGCATAAGGCTTACAACCAGGATAACCACATTGCCCACATTGGCTTTGCGGTAAAATAGCATCAATTTTCTCTACGACAGGATCAGCTTCCACTTTGAGCTTGATTGATGCAAAGCCCAAAATCGCACCGAAAATTAAAGCGAGTAGCGTAATTACGATGAATAAAAAGGTCATTATTTCTTTCTTTTTCCTGAAAAATACTGAGAGAACCCAATAAATAAAATTAACAGAGTTATTATCATTAAAAGGTAAATCATTTTATTATTTTACAAGTCCTGTAAATCCCATAAAAGCGAGGGACATTAAGCCTGCGGTAATTAAAGCAATGGCTGAACCGCGAAAAGTGGCAGGTATATTAGCGGCGACTAAACGTTCACGAAGCGCGGCAAAAAGTACCAATACTAAGGAAAAGCCGAGAGATGCACCAAAACCATAAACGACAGACTCTGTTAAATTATGAGCGAGATTTACATTTAATAATGCGACACCAAGTACTGCGCAGTTTGTAGTTATCAAAGGCAAGAAAATGCCGAGTAAACGATATAATGTTGGACTTGTTTTGTTTATTGCCATTTCGGTAAATTGCACCACTACAGCAATAACTAAAATAAACACTAATGTACGTAAAAAAGTGGCATTTAAGGGAATTAGAATATAGTGATCGACCAAATATGCACAAAGGGAAGCAACAGTTAAAACAAACATTGTTGCTAATCCCATTCCCACAGCTGTTTCAATTTTTTTGGATACACCCATAAAGGGGCAAAGTCCTAAGAATTTTACCAATACAAAATTGTTAATTAATGCGGTGCCGATAATCAATAAAATATAGTGCGTCATTATTTTTTGCCTTTTGAATAGGGGCGTTATTATCCCTATTTATGGAAGCAAGAACAATAGAAAATTTTGCTAAGGGGAAATGGTAAGTTGCGATTTTGTTATTGAAATAAAAAACGCAGCTAATCATTTAAACGATTAGCTGCGTAATATCCTGAATTAATCACATTCAGATTTTATGTAAGTAGCCAGTTGCCTCGCCTAATATCAATTATTTTTGATATAATTTTGTTGGTCCTTGAGTACCACCATTAATTTTAGTTCCTTCTTGTAATTTTAAGATAGAACCAGAAGCAATGATCTCAACTCGACGATTAGGATGTAAGCAGTCTTTTAATGCTTTTCCTTGAGGAACGTCATTACAAGATTTTATTTGTGGATTTTTACCATAGCCTATTGCTGTTATTTGAGCAGTCACGCCATCTTTAACTAAATGATTTTTCACGCTGTTTGCACGGCGTTGAGAAAGTTCTAAGTTGTATGAATCAGTGCCTAAGCGATCTGTATATCCTGCGATTTTAATGTCTTTAGCACCATTAGATTTCAACTGATAGGATACTTTATCAATGATTTTTTTACCTTTTTCTGACAAAGTGTCTTTATCAAAATCGAATAAGAAATCGCCACTTAAATTAAATGTGGAATAACCGTTACAACCATTTGGAAACCAGAAAAAACTTTGTGCATTGTGATTTTTATCGAATAGAACTTTGTATTGGCAAATTTTGTGTGTTCCATTTTCACGATAGTTGAATACGTAATCCCATTCAGATACACCATATAATCCTTCTGTGAAATGTGGATTTCCAATTAATTGACGAATTTGGTCTTTATTCATACCACTTTCAATCATTCGGAGATTGTCCCAATTTGGCCAAGAACCAAATTGACGGCCATCGTGATTAAAGGTTGCGGAATCAATTTTTGGCCATACTAGTTGGGGAACTTGTTCTCCATTTATATTTTTATATTCTGGTGTACCAGCATCAGTCACTTTACTTAAATTGCCACAGGCAGAAAGCGCAGAGATAGCAATGGTTGATAATAGAATGCGAGATAATTTCATTTGTCTTACCTTTTTATTTATATAGGCCTCTTGATGAGTAACTAAATTTTATGAATTAAATATAATAAAACCCCTAAAGATCGGCGAGTATCTTAATGACAAAGATTTGTCTTGTAAACATAGAAATAAAAACTTCTGCTTTTTTGTGGATAAATGTTTAGTACATAAAGTCTCTAGACTGTTTTGTACTATAACGATGAATGATATTAATTGCACTTTCTTCAGCTTGTCGTCCGAATTTTTTTATTAGGGATTTTTTTAAACGGTATTTAACATTAAGCACCTGTTTTTCTTTCATTTTTTCCAAAATTAAATCATCACTCGTTGAGATTTCATCTACAAGTTGTAATGCAATGGCTTGTTGTCCAAACCAATGTTCGCCTGTTGCGATTTTATCAATATCTAGGCAAGGGCGATTTTGTGAGACAAATTGTTTGAATAATTTATGTGTTTCTTCCAATTCTTGTTGAAATTTTTGTTTGCCTTTTTCAGTGTTCTCACCCAATACGGTCACTGTACGTTTAAATTCGCCCGCAGTCATTACATCTACATCGACATCGTGTTTTTTCAATAGTCGATGAACATTTGGAATTTGAGCGACAACGCCAATAGAACCAATAACAGCAAAAGGTGCGGATACAATTTTATCGGCAACGCAAGCCATCATATAACCGCCACTTGCAGCCACTTTATCAACGGCAACGGTTAATTTTATGCCTTTTTGTTTTAAGCGAGACAATTGAGAGGCTGCAAATCCATAATTATGCACAATGCCACCAGGGCTTTCTAAACGTAGTAATACTTCATCTTCAGATTTGGCGACATTTAAGATAGCTGAAATTTCTTCACGAAGTGCGGTTGTTTCTGAGGCTGAAATATCGCCGCAAAAATCTAATACATATACGCAAGCTTTCTTTTCATCTTCTAAAGTATCGCCTTTTTTCAATTTTTCTTTGCGTTTTTTAGCATTTTGTTTTTCCGCTTTTTTTTCAGCTTTAGTGCGTTGTTTTTGTTCTTCTTCAGAAAGATTAAAATCACGTAATAAACGAACTTGTTCATTAAATTCTTCTGATAAATCTTTAATTTCTAATTCTCCCACTTTAGACTTGTTATGTTGGCGATAAGAAATAATCAAACCAACAATAGCAAGAATGAGTAATAAAATTGTTAAAATTTCTAAAATAAAAATTCCATAGCTTGTTAAAATATCGTTCAACATTGTTACTCCCGTTGATATTTAATGGATTAAATTTTCACGACACTGGTTTGGTGTGTAGATCGCCAACATAATAAAACATTGTGATTGTTTGCGCTATTTATAACAAAAAATTTTAAATTAATTCTGACTTTTTATATTTTCATTTTGGCTAATTTGGCATAACATAAGCGAGTATTTCATTTATACCAAAGGAGCAATTATGAAATTACGCGCTGTTGTATTAGGTCTTGCCACATTATGCGCAAGTACGGCAACTTTTGCTGGAATGGTTTCTACGTCATCTAACCTTGAGTTTTTAGCGATTGATGGTCAAAAAGCCTCTAAATCTCTCGGAAAAGCTAAGACATTTACTGTAGATGATACCCAAAGCCATCAGGTTGTTGTGCGTTTAAATGAAATTGTTGGTTCAGGATCGAATCAATCTCTTTTTGAATCTAATCCTGTGATTGTGACATTTAAAGGTAATGCTGAAGATTTGGTTATTTCCGCACCAGTTATTCGTAATCTTGATAGTGGCGATAAATTCAATCAAATGCCAAATATTACTGTGAAAACAAAATCAGGTAATGCTATTTCAGCGAAAGTGGATGTGTTAAAACAGGAAGGTTTATTCCCAACTGCTAATGTACTAAATGATCTTGCTGAATATAACGCGTCTGGTGCAACGGCATCAGTTTCTAAATTTACTGCAACAACTTCTGCTAATTCAATGGTTGCTGCTCCAGCAGGTAATGCAAAAGCGAATAAAGGCAAAGTGGTTGTTCAGGGCGAAAATGTTGCAGAGCAACAGCTCCAATATTGGTTCCAACAAGCGGATAAAGAAACTCAAACACGTTTCTTAAACTGGGCAAAATCCCATAAATAATGACCGCACTTTATACAATAAAAAGTGAGCCTTGTTGCTCACTTTTCTATTTTCATAAGGATTTGAAATGAATATTCGGTTAAATGCTAAAGTAATTTCTACAATTCCTGTTTTTATTGCCGTAAATATTGCGGCAGTGGGAATATGGTTTTTTGATATTTCTTCGCAATCAATGACTTTGATTCTAGGGATCATTGCAGGTGGTTTGGTGGATTTGGATAACCGTTTAACTGGACGATTGAAAAACGTATTTTTTACCCTTATTGCCTTTTCTATTTCTTCCTTTATTGTGCAGTTACATATTGGCAAGCCTATCCAATATATTGTGTTAATGACGGTGCTGACATTTATTTTCACTATAATTGGTGCCGTGGGGCAGCGTTATAGCACCATTGCTTTCGGTTCATTAGTGGTTGCGCTTTACACCACATTAACTTATATCCCAGAGGTAAATGTATGGTTTATTAACCCTGTAATGATTTTATGCGGTACTTTGCTTTATAGTGTGGTCGCTATCATTGTTTACCTATTTTTCCCAAATCGTCCCGTGCAAGAAAGTGTCGCTAAAGCGTTTTGTGCGTTGGGCGAATATTTAGATACCAAATCCTGTTTTTTTGATCCTGACGAAGTGGCTGAGATTGAAAAAAAACACCTCAATTTTGCAATGAAAAATACGAATGTTGTCACGGCATTTAATATTGTTCGCACCGCGCTTTTTTATCGCATTCGAGGACAACATCGCCATCCTCGTACTCAGAGAATGTTACGTTATTATTTTGCTGCGCAAGATATTCACGAACGCGCCAATTCTACGCATTTTGATTATCAACAAATAACGGAAAAACTAAAAAATACAGATTTGATTTTCCGTATTCAACGTTTATTAGAGCTACAAGCACAATCCTGTAAAGAAATTACGGCGAGTTTGCGTGAAAATAAACCTTATCATTTTAATGAACGTGTCGAACGATCCCTTTTAGGCACCTTGCATTCCTTTGAACTCTATCGAACACAACATCTCAATGATCAAGATGAACTGATTGATATTCAAACCTTGTTAGATAATTTACAAAGTATTAACTGGCAACTTCGCCAGTTGGGACAAGAAACGACGGATACAGAACAATTGGCTCAAATTCATACGGAACAAATCACTGGGTTAAAAAATATAAGTGCGGTGATTTTTAGCCATTTTACTTTTGAATCGCCGTTGTTCCGTCACGCAGTGCGTTTATCTATTGTGGTATTTTTATGTTGTGCAATTGTTGAATTTTTCCAATTTAATCTTGGTTATTGGATTTTATTGACCACTGTATTTGTGTGCCAGCCAAACTATTCTGCAACTAAAGTACGTTTGCGTCAGCGCATTATCGGCACGATATTAGGCGTAGTGGTAGGGTCTCTATTACCTTATTTAAATCCAACCTTAGAATTAAAACTGGGTCTTGTGGTGCTCACAAGTACTTTGTTCTTTTTCTTCCGTAGTAATAATTATAGTTTCTCGACCTTTTTCATCACACTACAAGTATTGCTCAGTTTTGATGTCATGGGATTTGATACGGCAGCCGCATTAATGCCTCGTTTACTCGATACTTTACTTGGTGCCGCGATTTCATGGTTTGCCGTATCTTACTTATGGCCAGATTGGAAATATTTGCAACTTGATAAAGTGAGTCATCAAGCATTGCGGAGTGATGCGGTGTATTTATTGCATATTATTAGTCAATTGCAATTTGGTAAAAGTGACGATCTTAAATATCGCATAGCACGTCGCAATGCCCATCAATATGCAGCCGCACTGAGTACAACACTTTCCAATATGAATAATGAACCAGTGAAATATAAGGCATATTTACAAAAAGGCTTTGATTTGCTCAAGCTTAATTATTCTCTATTAAGCTATATTTCAGCACTGGGAGCTTATCGAGACAGAATGAAAAATTTGCAACAGACCACACAATTTTTATCTGGTTTTTATCCTGTGGCAAAGAAAATTATCTATACTTTAGAACACATTGAAGAAATACCCGAAGCTATTTTTAACCAACAGCAAGAAAGTATCGAAACACATTTAAAAGAATTAGAAAAACAAGAGATGACGGCAGAAGAACGAGCGGTCTTTAGTTTACCGTATCAGCAATTAAATTTGATTACGCAACTTTTACCGCAGTTCTATGAGTATTTTAAGAAAGAGATAAACTGTCAGAGCGTGGGGGCGTTATAAAGATAAAAGTGCGGTTGATTTTTGAGAGATTTTAAAACACCTTGAAAATTAACCGCACTTTATTTTTTATTGAGCAATAACATTGACGAATGAGTTATTACTGTCCCATATTTTTCACTGATTTTAGGAAACCTTGGGCACTATCAAACACAGAAGATTTTCCCTGAGCTTGTAAAATCATGTCGGACATTTCTCGGAAGGCACCTTTGCCACCATTGGTAGAAAGTACATGATCAACAGCATTCTTCACATAAATAGGGGCATCAGCCACAGCAACAGAAGTTCCACAAACAGCAAAGGCGGGGAGATCTACGCTATCATCGCCAATATAAGCGGTTTGTTCGGCAGTGACGCCTGCTTGTTTCATCAGATCAAAACAAGCCGTTTCTTTTTCAAGTTTTCCAAGAAAGAATAATTTAATGCCAAGATCGGCAATACGACGACGCAAAATAGGGGAGTCTCGACCAGAAAGCACTGCCACTTGAATACCCGCATCCATCAGCATTTTTATGCCTAAACCATCGCGAACGTGAAAACTTTTGATGGCTTCGCCATTGGCGTCATAATGAAGTTGTCCATCGGTAAGCACACCATCTACATCAGTAATAACAAATTTAATGTTTTCTAATTTTTGTTGCATTGAAATTCCTTAGCTTGAAAATTCCACTAAACCCACAACGTGATTTTCATCATTAACAACGACTAGTGAGTGAATTTTTTTCGCTTTCATAAAGTCTTCTGCTTTGGATAAAAATTCGTCTTGATGAATAGTTTTTGGGGAACTTGTCATAAAATCTTTGGCTGTTTTATTCAGCGTTTCGGCACCATTGGCTGTAAGCGCGCGGCGAATATCGCCATCCGTGATAATGCCTTTAAGTTGCTTGTTTTCCATTACCAAGGCAACGCCCATTCGCCCTTCATTCATCGCTGTGAGGCAGTCAGTAAAATTGGTGGTGGGTAAAATTGTTGGTAAGTGAGTTTGCATTTGATCTTTCACTTTACATAATAAACGGCGACCAAGACTGCCACCTGGATGGAATTTGGCAAAGTCAGCTGGTTGGAAATTCCGTGCAGTAATAAGTGATACGGCAAGCGCATCGCCAAGGCCAAGTGTGACAAGTACGGAGGTTGTTGGTGCGAGATTATTCGGACAGACTTCACGCTCAACAGTTATATCTAGAACATAATCTGCATGGCGTGCAAGTGTGGAATTTTTGTTACTCGTCACGGCAATAATTTTATTACCGAAATTTTTTAAACTTGGAATGAGTTTATTGACATCATCGGTTTCGCCACTATAGGAAATTAACATCACAATATCAATTGGTTTTAACATACCTAAATCGCCGTGAAAGGCTTCTGTCGGATGTAAAAAGAAACTTGGTGTGCCAGTAGAGGCAAATGTCGCCACCATTTTTTTTCCGATTAACCCCGATTTTCCTATTCCGCCGATGACTAATCGTCCTTTGCAAGCAAGAATTAAATTTACGACTTGATTAAAATCTTCGCCTAAACGTTGGCTGAGTTGTAAAAGTGCGTTGCTTTCCACTGAAAGGGAATTCTGTGCAATTTGGAGATAGTTCATTTTTCTTCCTAAAAGTGCGGTTGAAATTGGCGTTATTTTAGCGGAATCATAAAAAAATACGAATGAAAAATTCGATGCAAGCGAGGCATTATTGTTTATAAGATTGACGAGCTATATCTAAAATTGGGGATTTTATTGACCGCACTAATGATTGCCCCTATACTACGCGCCGAGTTGGTTAGACAATCGCTGGTTTATTGAAGCCCTTAACCGTATTTATACGACCTAGTGGGACAAGTAAACGAGAGGAAAGTCCGAGCTACACAGGGCAGAGTGCCGGATAACGTCCGGGCGGCGTGAGCCGACGACCAGTGCAACAGAGAGCAGACCGCCGTGTAAACGGTAAGGGTGAAAGGGTGCGGTAAGAGCGCACCGTGCCGTTGGTAACAACGTGCAGCAGGGTAAACTCCACTCGTAGCAAGACCAAATAGGAATCCAATGGGTTGCCCGCTCAGGATTCGGGTAGGTTGCTTGAGCGGCAGAGTAATTTGTCGCCTAGAGGAATGATTGTCCACGACAGAACTCGGCTTATCGACCAACTCAAAATTTTTGTGGAAATAACCGCACTTTAGTTTGTTTTTCGGAATAGATTAAAGTGCGGTTATTTTTTGGGTAAAAATCATAATGAAAAGATCATCATTATCATTAATTTGTCGATCTCAAATTCATTATGTATTTTTTTATATAATTGATTTTTAAGAATTTAGGAAAATACTGATTTTCATTAATATTATTGATTGTGTTTATGAAGTGAAATCTTTTAGAATGACGACAAATCAAATTTAACGCATAACTCCGAGCTTGTTTAGCCTAAGTTTCACAAAAAAAATACGGTGGCAAGCCAATAACGCGGTACGTTATTCAGGGATACGCTGGAAACGGTTTATCCTCTCCATATTTAGAAAGGTGTAAAATGCAATCCATTCCTATCAAGAACGTGGGAGAGTCTCGCTTAGTCGATCCTTTCCAACGTCAATATTACTATCTACGACTGTCGATTACCGATCAGTGTAATTTTCGTTGTACCTATTGTTTACCTGATGGTTATCAACCCGAAGCTAACAAACCAAGTTTCTTAACCTTAAAAGAAATCACCCATCTTGCTCAAGCCTTTGCTGAAATGGGCACAGAGAAAATCCGTTTAACGGGTGGCGAACCGACTTTACGCAAAGATTTTATTTCTATTGCTGAAAGCATTGCTAACATTGATGGCATTCGTCAATTAGCCGTCACGACAAACGGCTATCGCATGGCAAAAGATGTGGCTGATTGGAAGCAAGCAGGGATTACGTCTATTAACGTCAGTGTTGATAGCTTAGATCCAAAAATGTTCCATCAAATTACAGGCATCAATAAATTTGATGACGTGATGCGTGGTATCGATCGTGCATTTGAAATGGGCTACAACAAAGTTAAAGTCAATTCAGTTTTAATGAAAAATCTGAATGATAAAGAATTTGAACAATTTCTCGCTTGGGTTAAAGATCGCCCAATTCAAATGCGCTTTATTGAGTTGATGCAAACGGGCGAAATGGATAGTTTCTTTGATAAATTCCATCTTTCAGGACAAGTATTAGCGGATAAATTGCTGAAAAATGGTTGGACATTACAGCATAAATCTCACACTGATGGTCCTGCTAAAGTATTCACGCATCCTGATTATGCAGGCGAAATTGGCTTAATTATGCCTTATGAGAAGAATTTCTGCGCAAGTTGCAATCGTTTAAGAGTGTCAGCAAAAGGTAAACTTCATCTTTGTTTATTTGGCGAAGAAGGCATTGAATTACGTGATTTATTGCAGTCGCACGAACTGCAAGGTATTTTACAGGCTCGTATTTTTGCCGCACTTCAAGGCAAACGTGAACATCATTATTTGCATATCGGTGATACTGGTGTAAGAAATCATTTAGCTTCTATTGGTGGCTAAAAAGCAAAGTGAGATGAATGGTAATATTCATCTGCTTCCTTTTGTCGCTTATTTAAAACATTCAATATTTTAACCGCACTTTTATTATATTATGACTACATTTACACATATCAATTCTCAAGGCGAAGCCAATATGGTGGATGTTTCTGCTAAAGCGGAAACTGTTCGTGAAGCTCGTGCCGAAGCCATTGTAACTATGTCAAAAGAAACTCTTTCCATGATCGTGGAAGGTAAACATCACAAAGGCGATGTATTTGCTACTGCTCGTATTGCGGGTATTCAAGCCGCAAAACGCACTTGGGAGCTTATCCCACTTTGCCATCCATTGTTACTTTCTAAAGTAGAAGTGAATTTAGAACCGTTACTTGAAACCAACCAAGTTCGCATTCAATCTCTTTGCAAATTAACTGGAAAAACTGGCGTAGAAATGGAAGCACTAACTGCCGCAAGCGTAGCAGCCTTAACCATTTACGACATGTGTAAAGCTGTGCAGAAAGACATTGTGATTGAGCACGTTCGCTTGTTAGAAAAGAGCGGTGGAAAATCAGGTCATTTTATTGCGGAGGAAAAATAAGATGTTAAATGTTTTATTTTTTGCTCAAACTCGTGAATTAATTGGCATTGATGCTATTCAATTAGAAGATAATTTTGCCACTGCGGAAGCGGTGCGTGAACACCTTGCTCAAAAGGGCGATAAATGGGCATTGGCACTGGAAAAAGGTAAACTTTTAGTGGCAATTAATCAAACCTTAATGCCTTTAGAAAGTGCGGTAAAAAATGGCGATGAAATTGCCTTTTTCCCACCGGTAACAGGGGGCTAAATGACGGATATTCAAATTGCGGTACAAGAACAGCCTTTTGATCAAAATGCCGTTTATCAATGGCTTTCTGAGTTACATTCGGTTGGCGCAACGGTTATTTTTGTGGGTAAAGTACGCGATCTTAATTTAGGCGATGCAGTATCTAGTTTGTATTTAGAACATTATCCCGCAATGACAGAAAAAGCCTTACGTGAAATTGTAGAACAGGCGAAAGCACGTTGGGATGTTCAACGTGTATCGGTAATTCATCGTGTTGGGCTTTTACAAACTGGCGATGAAATTGTTTTAGTGGGGGTAAGTTCCGCACATCGTGGAGATGCCTATCACGCCAATGAATTCATTATGGATGTTTTAAAATCTAAAGCCCCATTTTGGAAAAAAGAACAAACCAATCAAGGCGAGCGTTGGATTGAAGCAAGAGAGAGTGATAAAGAAGCATTAGAAAAATGGTAATAGCTTATCTGCACCCTAATTCATTAAGGTGCAGATTAAATATTTTCATTTATGTTATTTTGATAACGCGCCACTTCCCCAAGTTTGTACTTCTTCAGGGCGGTTTATTTGAAGCAAGAAACGTTTGTTGGGCTGCGCTTGCGGTTGAATTTCTTTTTCTGCTGGTGTGGAGAAAGAAATCCCACCTTTTAGCAACTGCTGAACGCTACCCGTATTAAATACCGCACCTTTCCAGCCTAAGCTAAAGTCGTAGCCTGATGCGATCCAAAATTCTGTGTTTTGTCGAACAAGATGGCTATATTTCGGCATAATGGCAATATGCACTAACACACGATCACCAAGACTATTAAGTTCAAATTTCTTCACTGTGCCAACTTCTACACCTCGATAAAGAATTGGCGAACCTTCACTTAAATTCATCGCATCACGCGTTTCTAAAATAAACGGCGTGCCATTGCTAAATTTATTACGCTGTGGTGCCGTTTGCGCTAAATTAAATTGTGTTTTTGTGTTTCCATTACCAATTTCAATATCAATATCAATATAAGGCTGTAATAAACTATCAAGGTTATCTATTCCGCCTGCCGAAATTTGTGGCGAGATTATCGTAAAATTAGCCCCTTCTTTTGCAATTATATTCATATAATTTGGATTTATTAGGGCTTTTGCAGTGATGCGTTTTGCTTTTGCATCAAGCTGAATACTGTCAATTTGCCCCACATCTAAACCAAGATAGCGCAGATTCATTCCTTTGCTAAGATTAGTTGCATCATCTGTGATTAACGTAATTACAAACCCAATGGATTTTGCATAACTTTCATTTGCATAAAGTGTTCGATTATTGCCCGAACCGCCATTATCAAAGCCAATTGCTCCTTTTAAGGAGCGTGCAAGTGGCGTTGCTTGAATACTAATGCCTTTTGGAGTTACATCTATTTTTGCTGCACTTTCTACCCAAAAACGGCTTTTATCTGTCAATAAATGTTGATAAGCAGGATAAATATAAATGTCTACATCAAAGTTATTTGTTTTAGGTTTAATACTTAAAATTTTTCCTACTTCAAATTGACGATATAGTACAAGAGAGCCTTTATCAATGCTTGGTAAGGTTTGGGTGTGTAAGGTTATCGTTCGCGTAAGAATATTTCCTGTGATGCCATGTTCAGCATTGCTGATATTTTGATAAAGCGGATAACTGGTTTTAGCTTTTCCCTGACCTTGTTTTGCCAGCACTCGAACGCCGCCTTGTAACCATTTTTCTGGTGTCGCGGATTCAAAACGCAATCCATCTAATCCAACGCTTATATCAAAATTGGTTGCTGCCACAAATTGTGTATCTTCGTGAATTAAATTGCGGTATTCAGAGGCAATTGCTGCTTTAAATTGTACGCCATTTACATCTATTGTTTGTGAAACAATTTGCCCAATTATCATATTGTTATAAAACACATTTTGCCCTTCGTTTACACCATAATTTTCTGGCGCAGTAAGGGTTAAAACTAACGTGTTAGGCGCATTGAGTAATAATTCATTTTCTTTAATCACGTTAAATTGATGTTTAGTTTCGCCGTCTCCCGCAATCACATCAAAATATTCGCCACGAAAGAATTTTTTTGGCTCTGATAAATTGCCAAGATCCATTTTTTTATTGCGTAGGACAATTTTGCTATTCGCTTTAAACAAAGAGGCTTGGTTTGGATCTATCAATAAACTGCCCTCTAAAATTTCATCGTTATTTTCTACCGCACTTAGCTTGGCGAGAATCCCTATAGCATTATCTTGAGAATAAACTTCCGTTTGCCCTGCAATAAGAGCGGAAGAGGCAGGAATTGTTACCTTAATTTCCATCCCACGTTTAGCCGCTTTTAAATTGGTATAGAGCGTGAAATGACTATTTTCATCTGCTTTTGGGCTGTCAGCGGGAGAGTCAAAAGAAACCGCCCCTTGTACAACGGCATTTAAACTTTCTACATTTAGGTTTAAGCCTGATGGACTAATGTTCGCGTTAATGCTACTAATATTCCAAAAGCGTGAATCTTTTTTCACAAACTTGGCATAGGCTTTATCAATGACCACATCTATTTCTACTTTACTGTTTTTATTAATACGGTAATCATAGATTTTTCCTACAGGTAATTTTTTAAAATACACAGACGCACCAATAGAAATCGAACCTAAATCATCAGAAATTAAGTGAATCAATAAATCTCCTGCGGAAACTTGTGCAATAGGGCCTTGTTCTTCTGCTATAAATTCATCTTCACGATCGCCATCACCCGGTTGAAGAGTAATGTAATTACCTGACACGAGAGAATCTAATCCTGAAATGCCAGCAAGAGAAACATTTGGTTGAACAAGCCAGAATTTTGTATTTTCACGCAAAATACTTGATGCTTCAGGATTGATATTGGCTACAACTTCCACTTTTTGCAGGTTATCAGTGAAATGAACTTCTTTTACTATGCCAATTTGTAATCCTTGATAACGAATTTGAGTTTTATCCGCAACGATACCTGAACCATTGGTAAAAGTAATCGTAATGCTAGTACCGCGTTCTTTCACAATTTGGAAGAATAAAATTGCCCCAATACATAATGCGATAAAAGGCAATAGCCAAAAAGCCGAAATGCGTTTGGTTTTACGTAAGTTCGCCGTTATTTCTTGATATTTTTCTTCTATTGAGGAGGAATTATTTTTCTCTGTCATAAATTTTCCAAATTAATTTGCTATCAAATTGTGAGGTGGAAAGCATAGTGCAAAATACGGCTGCACCAAAATAAAATGCGCCTGGCCCTACGGTAAAATTAATGATTTCTCCGCGTGTGACAAGCGACATCATTAAGGCTAATACAAATAAATCAAGCATAGACCAGCGTCCAACAAAATGTACTAGATGCAATAAACGCATTTGCCATTTAATAGAATGTTGCCATTTAAAATGCACGCAAGCAAGTAAGTAAAGCATAATAAAAATTTTGCTGATAGGCACGAAAATACTGGCAAAAAATACAACAAAAGCAACAAAATAACTACCTGATTTAACAAATGAAATAACCCCAGAAATTAAAGTATCTTCAGATAATGCGCCTGTTAAATAAATGCCAGATATAGGTAATATATTTGCAGGAAAAAGCATAATAATCCCTGCAATTAAGGTTGCCCAAGTTGCTTGTAATTTTAGCTTATCCGATGTATTAAGAGGCGATTGGCAGCGGGGACAACAAATCTTTTGTTGATGATCGTAATAGATAGATTTTTGCGTAAAGGTGTAGTGGCAAGCAGGACATAATTCAACAGCTTGTTTTGTATAAACTGAAGTGCATTCAGGATAAAATTCCTGCCATAAGGCGGAAAGATTAAGTTTGATAAAAAGCAACGTAGTTAAAAGTGCGGTAAAAATAAAAGGAATTAAATAAATATTAATTTCTAATGTTGCATATTCGCGTACTTTAAATATGGTTACTCCGAGTGCCACTAAATAAACATCAAACATTACCCAAGCTTTAATGTAACCAAGAAATAGTAAAACACTACGAGGTTTTATCTGAAAAATCTTAGCCAGCCAAAGCATAATCACTAAAAGTGCAAACGTAATCGGCATTACTACTGCACAAATAAAGATCATAAACGCAGTGTATTCATAACCACCCACTGCCATTTTCCAAATGCCATCCCAAATAGAGGCATCAATTTTAATACCCAATAAATGTAAACTTAATAAGGGGTAATTCAAGGAAAAAGGCATTAATATCAAAATAGATAATGCAATCATTGCACAACGATGTAATGACCACCTCGTACTACTTTCTAATAGATGATGACAACGTGGGCATTCGGCTTGTTCATTTGATTGAAGAATAGAAGGCACGTTAATGCAAGCATCACATTCTGTGCATTTTAAAATTTTAAATGGAGGCGAAGTTAGCTTTGTTTTAGGCACGCTTGTGGTCTTTCTTTATAAATCAAAAACGCGCCATTCTATCGTT
The DNA here is from genome assembly GCF_900475885.1 of Haemophilus aegyptius. Taxonomy (GTDB): domain Bacteria; phylum Pseudomonadota; class Gammaproteobacteria; order Enterobacterales; family Pasteurellaceae; genus Haemophilus; species Haemophilus influenzae. The sequence continues at coordinate 1,737,493 of NZ_LS483429.1, read as the reverse complement.
GTTTTAACGTATTTGTGAAGTCTTGGCGTTATTTTTGTGTGAAATTTATTCAGCATAACGGGATCCGTTGTTAATTTTGTAAAAAGTGCGATAAACTAAGCAAATCTTTATTTTATTAATAGCCTCAAGGATATAACTATGACTGACATACAATTATCATCTCAAGTTACAGATGTGCAAACGGAAGTGCAAAAATTAACCAACGCAAAAGCTATCATTACTTATTTAGCAGAAAAATTTCCTCTTTGCTTTGTTTTAGAGGGCGAAGCAAAACCATTAAAAATAGGTTTATTTCAAGATTTAGCTGAAGCATTACAAGATGATGAACGCGTAAGTAAAACCCAATTGCGTCAGGCTCTTCGCCAATACACATCAAATTGGCGTTATTTATATGGCTGTCGTGAAGGTGCAGTGCGTGTTGATTTACAGGGTAATCCTGCGGGTGTATTAGATGCAGAACACGTTGCTCACGCTGCACAGCAACTTGCTGAAGCGAAAGCGCGTTTTGCGGAAAAACGTAAAGCAGAAGCTGCAGCTAAAAAAGCACAACAAAAAAAGCATCTGCGTAAACCTGCGAATAAAAACCTTAAAAAAGAGAGTAAATTATCACTAAGTGCGGTTGATTTTTCACAAATTTCTGTTGGTTCTGTTGTGAAAGTTAAAGCTGGAGATAATGCTAAAAAAGCAATAGTGGTAGAAGTATTAAAAGATTCAGCACGTGTTGAACTGGAAAATGGTTTGATTATGAACGTTGCTGCAGATCGTTTATTTGCTTAATAAATAAAAATTGACTCGGAAATGGTTATGAAATTTAAAATGTCAAAAAATGTGATTTGTTATGCGTGGTTATCGGTGTGTTTGAGCGGAGCAATTCCTGCATTTGCTGTACAACCTACATTAAAACCAAGTGACATTAGTATTCCAGCGATAAGTGAAGAAAGCCAGTTGGCAACTAAGCGTGCAACGACAAGATTAACTCAATCCCATTATCGTAAGATTAAATTAGATGATGATTTTTCCGAGAAAATTTTTGATCGTTATATTAAAAATTTAGATTTTAGCCACAATACTTTTTTGCAGTCTGATATAGACGAACTTCGTCAAAAATATGGTACTAAGTTAGATGAACAATTGAATCAAGGCGATCTTTCTGCGGCGTTTGACATTTATGATGTAATGATGAAACGTCGCTATGAACGTTATACTTATGCGTTATCTTTATTAGATAAAGAGCCTGATTTAAATGGTCAAGATCAAATTGAAATTGATCGTGAAAAAGCGGCTGCGCCACAAACTGAAGCTGATGCGAATAAACTTTGGGATGCTCGCGTAAAAAATGACATTATTAATCTTAAATTAAAAGATAAAAAATGGTCAGAAATCAAAGCAAAGCTTACAAAACGCTATAATTTAGCCATTCGTCGTTTAACGCAAACAAAAGCAGACGATATTGTTCAAATTTATTTGAATGCTTTTGCACGTGAAATTGATCCTCACACCAGTTATCTTTCCCCAAGAACAGCAAAAAGTTTTAATGAAAGTATAAATCTTTCTTTGGAAGGCATTGGGACTACTTTACAATCAGAAGATGATGAAATTAGCATCAAATCTCTTGTACCTGGTGCGCCAGCGGAACGTAGTAAAAAGCTGCATCCTGGGGATAAAATCATTGGTGTTGGGCAAGCAACAGGCGATATTGAAGACGTTGTTGGTTGGCGTTTAGAAGATTTGGTAGAAAAAATTAAAGGGAAAAAAGGCACTAAAGTTCGCTTAGAAATTGAGCCTGCTAAAGGGGGAAAATCACGTATTATTACTTTGGTTCGTGATAAAGTCCGTATTGAAGATCAAGCGGCTAAACTAACCTTTGAAAAAGTGTCAGGAAAAAACATTGCGGTAATAAAAATTCCAAGTTTTTATATTGGATTAACCGAAGATGTCAAAAAACTACTGGTTAAATTAGAAAATCAAAAAGCTGAGGCTCTTATTGTTGATTTACGTGAAAATGGCGGTGGTGCATTAACGGAAGCGGTGGCGTTAAGTGGTTTATTTATTGCCGATGGCCCTGTTGTGCAGGTTCGCGATGCTTATCAGCGTATTCGTGTTCATGAAGATGATGATGCTACGCAACAATATAAGGGGTTATTATTTGTGATGATTAATCGTTACAGTGCTTCCGCATCAGAAATTTTTGCTGCAGCAATGCAAGATTATCGTCGAGGTATTATCATCGGGCAAAATACTTTTGGTAAAGGTACGGTGCAACAGAGTCGTTCGTTAAATTTTATCTATGATTTAGATCAGAGTCCGTTGGGTGTTTTGCAATATACTATTCAAAAATTTTATCGCGTTAATGGTGGTTCAACCCAATTAAAAGGTGTTGCAGCAGATATTAATTTTCCTGAAATTATAGATGCGAAAGAATATGGGGAAGATAAAGAAGATAATGCGCTTGCTTGGGATAAAATCCCATCAGCGAGTTATATGGAAGTAGGAAATATCGATTATATTGATAATGCAGTAAATATTCTAAATGAAAAACATCTTTCTCGTATTGCTAAAGATCCTGAATTTGTTGCATTGAATGAAGAATTGAAAGTGCGAAATGAACGCCGAGATCGAAAATTTCTATCATTGAATTATAAAATGCGTAAAGCAGAGAATGATAAAGATGATGCAAGACGTTTAAAAGATTTGAACGAACGTTTTAAACGTGAGGGTAAGAAAGCATTGAAAGATATTGATGATTTGCCGAAAGATTACGAAGCACCAGATTTCTTCTTAAAAGAAGCTGAAAAAATAGCAGCTGATTTCGTTATTTTTAATTCAGATCAGAAAATTAATCAAGCAAACGGCCTATCCGAAGCAAAAACGGAAAGTAAAAAATAAATACTAAATGGTTTTGACCGCACTTTGTTTGAGAAAAGCAACAAGTGCGGTGATTTTAATAAAGGTTTAGGAAATGGTAGTGTTTAAAAGCACCTTAAAGTTATCATTATTCGCCTTATCATTATCTATGATGATGTCGGGTTGTGTTTTAGTAGGTTTGAGCAAAAATGACCAATCTAAATCATTGTACGGCATTAATCTTTCCCATTTGTCACTCGCAGAAAGAAAAGAGCTTGAAGAAGCTATTTATGCGGATCAGCAACGTTTAACGGAAGAAAAACAAACATTGCTTAATATGACGCTAACACACGAAATAGGCGATCATAAGTTACAATTTAAGCCTTTACTCGCGCGTTTATATGCATCTCGTAAATATGCCCCGTTATGGACTGACAATGCGGCAGCTCGTCAATTGTTACGTGATTATGCGGCAATGGTGGCAAGCGGTATTTCAAAATCGTCGGCAACTTCACTAGAAACATTGGCATTGGTAGAACAACAAGGCGGATTGGTTTATGATGTGTTATTAAGTGATATTTTGTTAGATTACTTATATTACACACAAAATGTTCGTTCTCAAGCATCTAATTGGTTGTATTCATCTGCTCAGTATCAAGCACAACAGCCTGAAAATGATCATATTCAACGCTGGTTAAGTGCGGTGGAAAATAATCAACTTCTTGATTTCATACAAAGTTTAGCGGGAGAAAATCATTTATATCGCCAAACAGTTCAATCATTGCCGATGTTTATTCCGACTTCTAAAGAATCAAATATTGCTCAAAAATTGGCAATGAATGCACAGCGTTTACGTGTGATTCCTGATTTTCATAATGGAATTTTTGTGAATATTCCAAGCTATAAATTACAGTATTATCGTGATGGCGATTTAATTTTAGAATCTCGGGTAATTGTTGGCACAGATTCGCGCAGGACACCTGTAATGTATAGCAAATTAAGTAATGTGGTTGTAAATCCACCTTGGAATGCGCCAATTCGCTTAATTAATGAAGATTTATTGCCAAAAATGAAAGCCGATCCAAATTATATTACGGAGCATAATTATTCAATTTTAGATAATCAAGGCAATGTTGTTGATCCTGCTTCTATTGATTGGGAATCTATTGGTAATAAATTTCCTTATCGAGTTCGACAAGCGGCTGGCGATAGTGCGTTAGGTAATTATAAATTTAATATGCCAAGTTCTGATGCAATTTATTTACACGATACGCCAAATCGCGGATTGTTTAATCGTAAAAATCGAGCGTTAAGTTCTGGTTGTGTGCGTGTTGAAAAATCTGATCAATTGGCAAGTATTTTATTAAAAGAAGCAGGTTGGACAGAAACTCGAAAAAATACAGTATTAGCAAGTAAAAAAACCACTTCTGCGCCGATACGCTCGGATAATCCTGTTTTTTTATATTATGTTACAGCGTGGATTGAAAACGGAAATATTGTAAATTTACCTGATATTTATGGTTATGATCGTCAGATTAATCTTGCTGAGATTAATTGGGATCTCGTAAAAAAATATCTTCAATAAAATAAGGGAGCTATAATGAATTATGTGGATCAGAATAAACGAAAATGGTTATCGCTGGGCGGTATTGCGTTAGGAATATCTATTTTACCAAATTCTGTATTAGCAATGGTTTCAGCACCTAAACCTCGTATTTTAACTTTCCGCAACATTAATACGGGCGAAAGATTAAGTGGCGAGTTTTCTTTAGCAAAAGGTTTTTCGCCTGCGATGTTAAAAAAATTGGATTATTTAATGCGTGATAAAAGGACAAATCAAGTGCATAAAATGGATCCAAATTTATTCCATAAATTTTATAATATCCAAACTAATTTAGGCTTACGCAATGCTGAAATTGAAGTAATTTGTGGTTATCGTTCAGTCGCTACTAATGCAATGCGTCGTCGCCAAAGTCGTGGCGTAGCGAAAAATAGTTATCACATTAAAGGAAAAGCCATTGATTTTCGTATTGCGGGTGTGCCTTTGATTAAAGTGAAATCTTCTGCGGAAAGTCTGCGAAATGGTGGAGTGGGTTATTATCCAACTAGTAATTTCATTCACGTAGATACAGGTCCTGTGAGAACTTGGAAAGGCGTGTAAAACAAATGTAAAATTAACCGCACTTTTGTGCGGTTTTTCATTGGAAAAGATATGTTATTTGACAGCCATCTTCATTTAGACCAACTCTCTGATGAGAATATTCAGCAAACACTTGCTCATTCAAAGATTATAGGTATGCTTGCGGTGAGTACTAATCTCAACAGTGCCAAAAAACTGCTGAATTTAAAACAGACTTACCCAAAGAAACTTTATATTGCAGCTGGTTTTCATCCTGAACAGCAATTACCTAGTTTAGAAGAACAAAAAGAATTATTTCAATGGATTGACGAACATTATTCATCGATTTCTGCCATTGGCGAGGTGGGCTTGCCACATTATTCTAAACGAGAAAATCCGAATTTAGATTACGTGCCTTACATTGAATTACTTGAACGCTTTATTCTGATAGCGAAAAAATGGGATTTACCGTTAAATTTGCATATTGTACATAACGATGTAGAAATTGCCCTTGAATTATTGCAGAAACACAAAATTCAGCGGGCTCACTTTCACTGGTTTAAGACAGATGAAAAATCTTTTCAGAAATTTTTCTCTACCCCCTATTTTGCAAGCCTAACCCCTGATATTTTATGGAACCCTAAAACCCAATATGTCGCACAACATTTACCCTTAAATCGCTTGATGATTGAAACGGATAGCCCTTGGCAACACGAAGGATTTGAAAGTGCGGTAATTTCTGAGCAATTATTTGCAGTAGCGAAGAAAGTAGCTGAATTAAAGTCTTTGCCATTACATTCTGTTCAAAAGCAAATCCTTTTGAATACTCAACAGTTTTATCGATTATAAGGAGTAAAAATGAATATCGAAATTATCCCTGTTACCGCATTCCAACAAAATTGTTCTTTGATTTGGGATGATGAAAAAAATGCCGCAATTATTGACCCAGGTGGCGAAGCCGAACGCCTAATTCAACGCATTGAAGAACTGGATTTAAATCTCAAAGTGATTTTGATTACCCATGGTCATTTAGATCACGTTGGTGCTGCAATGCAATTAAAACAACATTTTGGCGTTGAAATTTGGGGTTCTAATGAAAAAGATAAATTTTTATTTGAGAGTTTACCCGAGCAAGCCCAACGTTTTGGCTTGCCAAATATTGACGCTTTTTTGCCTGATCGTTGGTTTAATCAAGAAGGTGAAATTTTAAAATTAGATGGCTTTAATTTCGAGATTTTACATTTACCAGGGCATACACCTGGGCATATTGGTTTCATTGAACATGAGAAAAAAGTGGCATTTACAGGCGATGTATTATTTCAAGGCGGAATTGGTCGCACCGATTTCCCTCGCGGGGATTATGAAACATTGATTTCTTCAATTCGAACAAAACTATTACCATTGAATGACGATCTTATTATTATCGCTGGACACGGATCTTACACAACCATTGGGCAAGAAAAGCGGAGCAATCCATTTTTAAATCCTAAATCTTAAATCCTAAATTCTTGGAGGTTATTGATCAACCAAGTGCAAAATAAATGATCAATTAGCCTAAAAGTGCGGTAAATTTTTTCCACGTTTTTTATTTAATTTCCAAAATGTGAAGTAGCTCACATTTTTGAAATTATTTTCTGTTACAACCAACGCCCTCAATTATTTTCTTGACAAAGGAGCAAAACAATGAAAATCATTAAGCAAGCAAAATAGTCTAATCCGCCTTTCTTTAATCAGTCTACTTATTCCCACTTCTTTTTATTCTGTTCAACCTTTTGCTGCAACTCCTACGTGGAAGCCTGCCTATGGTAAAGCGAATGGTGATGCAGAGTGAAAAAGTTAGAAAAAGGCAAAACGCAGCTCTTTCATCAAGTGGTTATTCTGGCGGTGGAGCAAGCGTAGGATTTATGTGGTAATACTTTGAAGTTTTAAAAACACAGGTAAAAATAACCGCACTTTGTTTAAGAGATGAAGTGCGGTTTTTATTATTTGAAATACAAAGAGTTTGAACTAGATCACAAATTTGTAACAATTTCTGATAAGAGGCTTATTTCCGTTGCAATCCTATGTATAATGCGTAAAAAATGGAGCGAAAATATTGCTTCAAATATCATAATAAAGAGGTAATTATGCAGCAGAACAAGGCGTTTGATGATTGGTTAGCCAGCACAGCATTAGGCGGTGCAAATCAATCCTATATAGAAGAACTTTATGAAAGCTATTTGAGTGATCCACAGTCGGTGGAGGAAAGCTGGCGAAAAACCTTTGATTCTTTGCCAAAAACCACCGCACTTGAACAGCCCCATACTCCAGTGCGAGATTATTTTCGTCGCTTAGCGCGAGAAAACCATAATGAAGCGGTGACAGTGATAGATCCTGCTGCTGGTGCAAAATTAGTGAAAGTTCTACAATTTATCAATGCCTATCGTTTTCGTGGCCATTTAGAGGCTAATCTTGATCCTCTCAATTATTATCGTTGGAAAGTATCTTCTGTCCCTGAATTAGATTATCGCCATCACGGTTTTACTGAACAAGATCTCAACGAAACTTTCAATATAAATCATTACGTTTATAAACGCGATACCATTAAACTTGGCGAATTAGCTCAAATGTTGAAAGAAACATATTGTGGCTCAATTGGCTTGGAGTTTATGCACGTGCAGGATATGGAGCAGAAAATATGGCTTCAGAGTAAAATGGAAAGCCTGTTAGATAAACCGATTTTTACATCTGAAGAACGTGTCAATTTTCTTCGTGAACTTACGGCAGCAGACGGTTTAGAACGTTATCTTGGTGCGAAATTCCCTGGGGCGAAACGCTTTTCTTTAGAAGGAAGTGATGCGTTTATTCCATTGATGAAAGAAATTATTCGCCATGCTAGTCGTCAAGGGGTAAATGATGTGGTAATGGGAATGGCACACCGTGGGCGTTTGAATATGCTTGTGAATGTATTAGGTAAAAAGCCTGAAAATTTATTCGATGAATTTGCAGGTAAACATTCCAGTGAACGTACGGGGGATGTGAAATATCATCAAGGTTTTTCTTCTGATTTTGCCGTGGATGATAAGAGAGTCCACTTAACGTTGGCATTTAATCCATCTCATTTGGAAATCGTAAGCCCTGTTGTGATTGGTTCTGTTCGATCTCGACAAACTCGTATGAATGATACAGAACATAGCAAAGTGCTTGCTATTACTGTTCACGGAGATTCAGCTGTGGCAGGACAGGGGGTTGTTCAAGAAACATTGAATATGTCAAATGCCCGTGGTTATAGTGTGGGCGGTACTATTCGCATCGTGATTAATAACCAAATTGGTTTTACGACATCCAATCCTAATGATACGCGCTCTACAGAATATTGCACCGATATTGCGAAAATGATTCAAGCACCGATTATTCATGTTAATGGCGATGATCCTGAAGCGGTTGCTTTTGCTGCGCGTATGGCGGTGGAATATCGTAATTTATTCAAACGAGATATTTTTATTGATTTAATTTCTTATCGTCGCCATGGTCATAACGAGGCAGATGAACCATTAGCCACTCAACCAATGATGTATAGCATCATCAAAAAACATCCTACACCGCGTAAAGTTTATGCAGATCGCTTAGTTTCAGAAGGCGTGATGACTGAAGAACAAGTTACCGAGATGGCGAATGATTATCGCGATGCGCTAGATAATGGCGATCGCGTGGTATCTGAATGGCGAGAAATGGATACGGCAAAAATGGATTGGTTGCAATATCTCAATTATGATTGGACTGCACCGTATGAAAGCAAATTTTCACAGGAACGTTTTTTAACGCTTGCTAAACGTGTATGTGAATATCCAGAAAGTTTACGTGCGCATCCTCGCGTAGAAAAAATCTATAATGATCGTAAAGCAATGTATCAAGGCGAAAAATTGCTCGACTGGGGTATGGCTGAAACCATGGCTTATGCAACCTTACTTGATGAAGGTGTTAATGTTCGTTTATCAGGTGAAGATGCGGGGCGTGGAACCTTTTTCCATCGTCATGCCGTTGTGCATAATCAAAATGATGGTACGGGGTATGTACCATTAACACATTTACACGCCAATCAAGGTCGTTTTGAAGTATGGGATTCGGTACTTTCTGAAGAATCTGTTCTTGCTTTTGAATATGGCTACGCAACAACAGATCCAAAAACTTTAACCATTTGGGAAGCGCAATTTGGCGATTTTGCTAATGGTGCGCAAATTGTTATCGACCAATTTATTAGCTCTGGCGAACAAAAATGGGGCAGAATGTGTGGTTTAGTTATGTTATTGCCTCATGGCTATGAGGGACAAGGCCCTGAACATTCTTCCGCACGTCTTGAACGTTATTTGCAACTTTGCGCAGAACAAAATATGCAAGTTTGCGTGCCATCAACGCCAGCACAGGTGTATCACATGTTGCGCCGTCAGTCTTTACGTAAAATGCGCCGTCCATTGATTGCCATTTCCCCAAAATCTTTACTACGTCATCCATTGGCAGTGTCCAGTTTAGACGAGTTGATTAATGGAGCTTTCCAAACGGTAATCGGAGAAATTGATGAGCTTGATCCTAAAGATGTAAAACGTGTGGTAATGTGTTCAGGTAAAGTTTATTACGATTTACTTGAACAACGTCGTGCGAATAATCAGAAAGATGTGGCGATTATTCGTATTGAGCAGCTTTATCCATTCCCGCATGAGGATGTGAAGAAAGCGCTTGAGCCTTATGCGCATGTCACGGATTATGTATGGTGCCAAGAAGAACCACTTAACCAAGGGGCTTGGTATTGCAGCAAACATAATTTTGAATCAGCAATTCCAGAATCCGTTAAACTCAAATATGCAGGGCGTCCAGCTTCAGCTTCGCCAGCTGTGGGTTATATGTCGCTTCATACTAAGCAGCAAAAGCAGTTAGTGGAAGATGCGTTGAGTTTTTAAAGTGCGGTTAATTTAATAAAGGTTTTACATCTTTGCTTTCCTCTGTAAATAGGGAGCCAAGATAATTAAGATATATAGTAAAAAAGAAGAAAAGGAAAAATAAAATGACAATCGAAATTCTTGTTCCAGACCTACCTGAATCAGTTGCTGATGCAACTGTTGCTACTTGGCATAAAAAACTGGGCGATACAGTGAAACGTGATGAAGTTATTGTGGAAATTGAAACGGATAAAGTTGTGCTAGAAGTTCCCGCACTTTCTGATGGTGTACTGGCTGAAGTTGTTCAAGCTGAGGGCGAAACAGTGGTGAGTAAACAGTTGCTAGGAAAAATTTCTACGGCTCAAGAAGGAGATGTCAGTTCAGCGACGTTAAAAGCAACGAATGAACCCACACCATCAGATCGTCAAAATGCAGCGATTGAAAATAGTCATAATCATAATGCGGATCAGAGCCCTGCAATTCGTCGTTTATTAGCAGAACATGATTTACAAGCAGATCAAATTCAAGGTTCGGGTGTGGGGGGGCGTTTAACACGTGAAGATATTGAACGTGAAATTGCAAAACGACAAGCACAGCAAGTGAAACAAGAAGCTGCCACTGAGCAAAATACAATTAGTACGGTGGCTTATAGCGCACGTTCTGAAAAACGTGTGCCAATGACCCGTTTGCGTAAACGTATTGCTGAACGTTTACTTGAAGCCAAAAATAGTACGGCGATTCTTACCACTTTCAATGAAGTGGATATGCAGCCGATAATGACTCTGCGTAAAACCTACGGCGAAAAATTTGAAAAACAACATTCAGTACGTTTAGGATTTATGTCTTTTTATATTAAAGCGGTTGTGGAAGCATTAAAACGTTATCCTGAAGTGAATGCTTCTATTGATGGGGATGATGTTGTTTACCATAACTATTTTGATATTAGTATTGCGGTTTCGACTCCTCGTGGATTAGTCACACCAGTGCTTCGTGATTGCGATAAGCTCAGTATGGCAGAGATCGAAAAACAAATTAAAGCATTAGCTGAAAAAGGTCGTGATGGCAAATTAACAGTAGAAGATCTTACTGGCGGCAATTTTACCATCACAAATGGTGGCGTGTTCGGTTCTCTTATGTCCACTCCAATTATCAATCCACCACAAAGTGCGATTTTAGGAATGCACGCTATTAAAGAACGCCCGATTGCACTTAATGGTCAAGTTGTGATTCGTCCTATGATGTACCTTGCTTTATCTTACGATCATCGTTTAATTGACGGCCGTGAATCTGTTGGTTTCTTGGTAACGATTAAAGAATTATTGGAAGATCCAACAAGATTGTTATTAGAAATCTAAGAAATAAAAGGCTTTCTGTGTTAGAAAGCCTTTTAAAATGAACAAAAAATTAACCGCACTTTAAATATTTAAAAAGAATATTCCAAAGTGCGGTTAGTTTTTTTATGTGTTTTTAATTAGAGAGAAAAATCGTCAAAATCATTCGTATCGACTTTTGAGTCAATTTGACCGACAAGATAAGAGCTTACTTCTACTTCTTGTGGTGCAACCTGTACGTTATCTGACACTAACCAAGCGTTAATCCAAGGAATTGGATTTGAACGTGTTTGGAATGGTAGTGGCAATCCAACAGCTTGCATACGGATATTAGTAATATATTCTACGTATTGAACTAAAATATCTCTGTTGAGGCCGATCATAGAACCGTCTTTAAATAGATAATCAGCCCACGCTTTTTCTTGTTCTGCCGCTGCAACAAATAAGTCATAGGCTTCTTGTTTACATTCTTCCGCAATTTCTGCCATTTCAGGATCGTCTTGGCCTGCAGCCATAATATTTAAAATATGCTGTGTACCTGTTAAATGCAAGGCTTCATCACGTGCGATAAATTTAATAATTTTTGCATTCCCTTCCATTAAACGACGTTCTGCAAAAGCAAATGAACAAGCGAAAGAAACGTAGAAACGAATTGCTTCAAGTGCATTCACGCTCATTAGGCAAAGGTAAAGTTGTTTTTTCAAACTACGTAAAGTTACGACGCATTCTTTGCCATCTACGGTATAAGTGCCTTCGCCGTATAAGCCATAAAGTTGGCTATCACGGATTAAATCATCGTAGTAAGATGAAATATCTTGTGCACGTTTGATGATTTCTTCGTTAGTTACAATGTCATCAAATACGATAGAGGGATCGTTCACAATATTACGAATAATATGTGTGTAAGAGCGAGAGTGGATGGTTTCAGAGAATGTCCAAGTTTCAATCCAAGTTTCTAATTCAGGAATAGACACTAAAGGCAATAATGCCACGTTCGGGCTACGACCTTGAATAGAATCCAATAAGGTTTGATATTTTAAGTTGCTGATGAAAATGTGTTTTTCGTGTTCAGGCAATGCTGCGTAGTCGATACGGTCTTGCGATACATCTACTTCTTCTGGACGCCAGAAAAAAGAAAGTTGTTTTTCAATCAGCTTCTCAAACGTCTCGTATTTTTGTTGATCGTAACGTGCAACATTAACGTTTTGACCAAAGAACATTGGTTCTTTTAATTGATCGTTTTTATTTTGGGAAAAAGTGGTGTATGCCATTTTATTTATCCTTTTAAATAGAAGTTATCATTTATTTAGCTTTCCCTGTTTATCAGGGGAAACTATCAAAGACTGAGGAATGTATCCTAATTCGTTATGTCGTGCTATTTTCCCCATAAGTTGGGGAAGACAATAGGGGCGTTTAAATTTTGCAAGCACCACCAGCACAGCCGTCATCAAGATCTTCTTGAACATCTTCGGCACCGTCGCGGGTATTTTGATAGTAAAGGGTTTTTAAACCGTATTTGTAAGCGGTTAATAAATCTTTTAACAACACTTTCATTGGTACTTTGCCGTCTTCAAAACGTTTTGGATCATAGTTTGTGTTTGCAGAGATCGCTTGATCCACGAATTTTTGCATAATACCGACTAAGTGTAAGTAGCCGTCATTACTTGGAATATCCCAAAGTAATTCATAGTTATCCATTAAATTTTCATATTCAGGTACAACTTGTTTTAAGATACCATCTTTTGATGCTTTAATACTTACGTGACCGCGTGGTGGCTCAATACCATTAGTCGCATTGGAAATCTGCGATGATGTTTCTGATGGCATTAAGGCAGTTAATGTTGAGTTACGTAAACCAAATTCTTGAATATCTTTACGTAAACTTTCCCAATCATAATGTAGAGGCTCTTGTGTTAAGGAATCTAAATCTTTCTTATAGGTATCAATCGGTAAAATGCCTTTTGCATAAGTGGTTTCATTGAAGTATTCACACGCACCTTGCTCTTTTGCTAAGTTCATAGAGGCTTTCAATAAATAATATTGAATGGCTTCAAAAGTGCGGTGTGTTAAATCGTTGGCTGAACCATCAGAATAGCGAACACCATTTTTCGCAAGGTAATACGCATAGTTAATGACCCCAATACCGAGTGAACGGCGTGCAAGTGAGCTACGTTTTGCTGCCACAACAGGGTAATCTTGATAGTCTAATAAGGCATCAAGAGAACGAACCGCAAGATCCGCAAGTTCTTCTAATTCATCTAAGTTTTCAATTTTACCTAAGTTAAAAGCGGAAAGTGTACAAAGTGCAATTTCCCCATTTTCATCGTTAATGTGCTGAAGCGGTTTAGTTGGTAATGCAATTTCTAAGCATAAGTTAGATTGACGAACTGGAGCCACTTGTGGATCAAACGGAGAGTGGGTATTACAGTGATCCACGTTTTGAATGTAAATTCGACCCGTTGATGCCCGTTCTTGCATTAATAAAGAAAAGATTTCAACTGCTTTAACAGTACGCTTACGGATAGTTGGATCTTGTTCGTATTTTACGTAAAGTTCTTCAAATTTGTCTTGATCCGCAAAGAATGCTTCATAAAGTCCAGGTACATCTGATGGACTAAATAAAGTAATCTCGCCACCTTTAATTAAACGTTGATACATTAATTTGTTTAACTGGACGCCATAATCCATATGACGAACACGGTTGTCTTCTACACCACGGTTATTTTTTAATACGAGCAAGTTTTCTGCTTCTAAGTGCCAAATTGGGTAATAAAGTGTTGCTGCACCGCCACGAACGCCACCTTGTGAGCAAGATTTAACTGCAGTTTGGAAATATTTATAGAATGGAATACAACCTGTATGGAATGCTTCTCCACCACGAATTTCGCTACCTAATGCACGAATAGCCCCTGCATTAATACCAATCCCTGCACGTTGTGAAACATATTTTACAATAGCTGATGCTGTTGCATTGATTGAATCTAAACTGTCATCACATTCAATTAATACGCAAGAGCTGAACTGACGAGTTGGTGTACGCACACCCGCCATAATTGGTGTAGGTAAGGAAATTTTGAAAGTCGATGTGGCATCGTAGAAACGTTTTACATAATCCAAACGTGTTTCTTTTGGATATTTAGAGAATAGACTTGCGGAAACCAGCAAATATAAGAATTGTGCAGACTCGTAGATTTCTCCAGTCACACGGTTTTGTACTAAATATTTACCCTCCAATTGCTTCACTGCAGCATAAGAAAACGTCATATCACGCCAATGATCGATGAAGCCGTCCATTGCGTCCCATTCTTCACGAGTATAATCATCTAATAACGCTTGATCATATTTTTCCATACGTACTAGTTTTTTGACGTGATCGTATAAACGAGGGGGATCGAAATGACCATAGGCTTTTTTACGTAAATGGAAAATCGCTAAACGAGCAGCTAAATATTGATAATCTGGCGAATCTTTGCTGATTAAATCTGCGGCTGCTTTAATAATGGTTTCGTGGATGTCTGAAGTGCGAATGCCTTCATAAAATTGAATATGTGAACGAAGTTCTACTTGAGAAACAGAAACATTGTCTAGTCCTTCAGCAGCCCACGTAATCACACGATGGATTTTATCAAGATTGATTTGTTCTTGCGTACCGTCACGCTTTGTAACCATTAAACTTTTATTCATTGTATTAGCCTTCTTGTTGTTATTTAAAACAGGATTTAAAACACAAGATATAGTGTTTTTATGAAAACGATGCACAAGATAATGTGTTTGAGAAAAGATCGCAAGTAATAAATTTTTTGATTTGATTCTTGACAATAGATAACTTATTTAAAAATAAATGGTTTTTGTGAGAATAAAAATTAAAATTTTTTATTTAGAAAAATAAGAAAAAGTGCGGTAAAAATTTGTTGAATTTTTCACCGCACTTTGAAGGATTAGTCTAGGTATTTGAATACTTTAATTACTTTTTTCACGCCGCTGATTTTGCTGGCAATGTCGGCTGCCGCATTGGCTTGAGATTGTGTGACGTTACCCAGTAAAAATACTTCTCCATTTTCACTAATCACTTTGACATCTGTGGCTTTAACTCGACCATCAACGAACATCTTAGATTTGACTTGCGTTGTGAGCCAACTATCTTTACTGATTTGTGCAAAAGAGATTTTTGGGCTAACAGTTAGTTCATTATAAACTTCATTGACACCTTTAACACCCTTTGCAAGAGCTGTGGCAGTGTCTTTTACATCACTATTAGGAACTTGACCTATTAAAAGTACTCGGCCATTGTAAGACACTGCATTTACACGGCCTTCAGCCTTAATTTGGGCATCTTTTTCTACAGCATTTTCTACTTTAAATTCGAAGGTTTCATCATCAATTTGTGTCCCTGTCGTTCGGGGATCGGTAGCTACTTTAGCTGCTACAGCACCACCTCCAATCACAGCTGCAACACAGCCTTGTAGAAAAATAGTCGCTCCAAGCAGGATAGCGAGTTTTTTTAACGGGGATAATGTCATAATTAACTCCTTTTTAGATTAAATTACTATTAGTTTGAAAGTGATTTATTTTCCTGTCAAGCACTTGGGAATAAAGTCTGATCAACCAATTCACAAAGTGCATTAATCACAAAAAGATGGTTCTCTAAGATACGACTTTCTTTGGTGGCTGGGATTGATATTTCTAGATCCTTATCTGCTAAAATTCCTTGAATGGCATCGTTGTTAGAGCCAGTTAGCACAATAACATTAACTTCTTTGCTGACAGCGTGGGAAATAGTATTTAGCACGATTTTTTCTGTCCCCAAAGGTGCAAAAGCAATAAGTAAGTCGCCCGATTTTGCAATGGCATTAAATTGATGACAATACAATTCTTCAGGCGATTGTTCAAAAACAAGTGAAGAACCCACCGCACTTTCTAAGCTCAATAACACAGACGGGAAGCTCGGTCTAACTAAATCATATCGATTAAGTAAGTTTGAGACGAGAAACTGTGCATTAGCATAAGAACGCGAGACGCCACAGGCGATAACCTTATTACCGCCTAATAAACATTGCATTACCATTTGTGTGGCGTTGGTAATATTTTCAGAAAGCATATTTGATGCTGCAATTTGAATTTGAATACTTTCGCTATAAATATCTTTTACTTTTTGTAACATTATAAAAAGCCATTAATCGAGAAAATTAGGAATCCATTGAATATCTTGAGGTGTTTTGCCAAAAGCGATTAAATCAAAGCGGCAATTAGCATCTTCTAAGCTCATATTTTGTTTTGCAAGCCATAAATTTGCGGCATCTAACCATTTTTGTTGTTTTCGCCAATCTACGCTTTCTATAGCAGAACCATAGGCGGAATGACTTCGTTGGCGAACTTCAACAAAGACGATAGTTTCTTTGTCATTCATTATTAGATCAAGTTCACCACATTTGAAATTTTGATTAGCCGCAATAAATGTTAAGCCTTTTGATTCTAAAAAAAGGCGAGCTTGATGCTCAAAGCTCGCCCCTTGCTGACGTTTTAAAGAAAACATTAGTTTGCAACTGGTACAATTGCACCATCTTGATATTGATACCAAGTCATATCGCGTTCAACATTACAGTTGGTATCAGCACTTAAAATCCCCGTTAAGCCACTCAAGCGATAGCCTGGCACTTGGCGTAATTCATTAAATTGATTAATGAGCAACCACGCATCCGCACCCATTGCATATAAACGCATCAATTGATATTCGCCCCCCGTGGATTTTGCTAACTTCTGATATTGTGGAGAATTGGTATCTTTAAAAAATGGAATATCACTAAACTGTACACCGTTCATCTGTGCGATGAAGTCAGCATTAGTGTTTGTCGCACTTGCGCTTGCTCGAGAACTGGCATAAATCGCTAAATTAGGTACGATATTTGTTAAATAACCTTTCATTTCTGCCAGTTCAGTTGGACTTGCTACGGTATAAAGTGCGGTTGTATTTGAGTTATTTTCTTGAACGAAATAGGTCACATCCGCAGGCAAATTGTAGTAACGGATATTCGCATCAGTACCTGCTAATTGCTGCCAACGTACATTAAAGGCATTGCCTACGCGTTGTCCTAAATCATTTTGCGGCATTGCGACAAGTGGATTACGCACGCCATCGTTCCACATTTTATTGGCGGCAGATTCAGCTTCATCTTCTGGCGAAAGTCCGTAATAACAAAGTTGAGGAATCGCACGAGAATGTGGTGTGGCATTTAATGCAAGCACATCCATACCTTGAATTTGAGCAGGATCCGCTAAAATCACATCAAGATTTTGTTTTAGTAATGGGCCAACTAAGGTTTTAATCCCCGCTTGTTTTGCTTGCGCAATGATATCTTGTACAGAATTCATTGAGGTATCAAACACTTGCACTGGAATGGTTGAGTTACCTTTCGCGTCGTTGAAACCCGATTGAATGGTTATGCCAAGAATTTGTCCGTCACCACTTAATGGCAAGAGTAAACCAATTTGTGACACATTCGTTTGTTGAAAATTAAGCAATGTAAGCAATTCTTTTGGGAACAGCGTTGCGGCTGCATGATTTGGATAAGCATTTTTCCAACTTTGTAAGGCTTGGCTTAATTGTACAGGCTGACGAATATAATCGTTGTAGGCTTTGATTAATGTTAGCCAACCGCCTAAAGCTGCATTACCTTCATCAGAGGCATTATTAATAACGCCAGTATTCGCTGAACGCAATAAAGCCCAAGTTTTATCAATATTATCTTGACGACGTTGTACATCTGTTAAATTCTTATCCATTTCTATCCGCGCTTTTACCGCTTCAATCATGTCTTTACGGTTTTCGGCAACAATAGCTAAGGTTTCGTAATAACGAGATTTTTGTGACGGGCTTAGTTTATTTAAATCCAATGCACGTAATTGATTTTGCGCGACTTCATTGGCATTTTTTGCAGCAGAAATTCTCGCTTCAATTAATGCACGATCTAATTTTTGCGCATTATTTAATTCGCCTAATTCCCTCAATAACGCTGCCGATTGTTTAACCTTATTTTCACGGATTAACACTCGAGCCGCGAGCAATTTATAGGTTTGTTGATCTTCAAGTTCTTGCGTTTGCCCTAATTTGTTTATATAAAATTCAGAACTTGCATTTGCATCTTTTTGTAAGGTTTGCGTGAAATTGCTACCAAGTAGATTTGAACAGCCAGCTAAAGCCATTGACAATAAAATTGGCATTAAACGTTTTTTAAAACGTTCGCCTTGTAATAGAATAGACATCTTTGCTCCATCATAAACAGACAATAGTTGTAGCAAATCTTACTTATCTCATAACTTAAAAGCAAACAAAAATGACTGATTTAACCGGAATTTTATACATTGTTGCCACACCCATTGGCAATTTACAGGATATTACCCAGCGTGCTTTAGAGACTTTTGCTCAAGTGGATTTAATTGCAGCAGAAGATACTCGCCATAGTGGACTTTTATTGGGCCATTACGGCATTAAGAAGCCATTTTTTGCTTTGCACGATCATAACGAACAAGAAAAAGCCCATATTTTGGTGGAAAAGCTCAAGCAGGGGAGTAATATTGCCTTGATTTCTGATGCGGGGACGCCATTAATCAGTGACCCTGGTTTTCATTTAGTACGCCAATGCCGTGAAGCTGGCATTCGAGTTGTGCCTTTGCCAGGAGCTTGTGCGGCAATTACCGCTCTTTGTGCATCGGGGATTGCTTCTGATAGATTTTGTTTTGAGGGTTTTTTACCCGCGAAAAGTAAAGCGCGCAAAGATAAATTAGAAAATATCGCAGAAGAAGACCGCACTTTGATTTTTTATGAATCCACTCACCGTATTTTAGATACACTAGAAGATATGCAAGCGGTGCTAGGGGAAGAACGATACATTGTGTTAGCCCGTGAAATGACTAAAACTTGGGAAACGATTACGGGGAATACGATTAAAAATTTACGCGAATGGCTTTTAGAAGATCCCAATCGTACAAAAGGCGAGATGGTTTTGATTGTGGAAGGCAAACCAAAGTCTGACAATAACGATAAAATTTCGCCGCAAGCGGTAAAGGCACTTGAGTTAATTGCAGAAGAATTGCCACTTAAAAAAGCAGCAGCTATAGTTGCTGAGTTGTATGGTTATAAGAAGAATGCTTTGTATCAATTTGGATTAGCGCATTTGGAAAAATAACCTCAAAATCAACCGCACTTTATTAATCCGATTTTAATCTGTGCTGTTGTATTAAACGGATACAAGCACTCACAAGATATTTACTTTAGACTGGAAAAAATATGTTAAACCAAGTTTCAAATACATTACTGACACCAAGTAATCTTTCAACTCAAACATTACTCAATATTTTTGACATTATGTCGCATCGCAATATTGATTATGCCGATCTGTATTTTCAACTTAGCCAAGATGAAAGTTGGGTATTAGAAGACGGCATTATAAAAGAAGGCGGTTTTCATATTGATCGTGGCGTTGGCGTTCGGGCTGTTTCTGGCGAGAAAACGGGGTTTGCTTATGCCGATCAAATTAATCTTGCTTCTTTGCAGCAATGTGCGGAGGCGGTAAAGGGGATCGCGCAAGTCAAACAGGGGAATTTGATTTCGCCATCCGCTTTTAATGTTGTAAATCCTATTGCTCGTTATGCGGCGATTAATCCTTTGGAAAGTTTGACTAAAGAGAAAAAAATTGAGCTATTACATTTGGTTGATCGTACAGCGCGCGCAGAAGATCATCGTGTAACCAAGGTTTCAGCAAGCCTCAGTTCCGTTTATGAAGAAGTATTAATTATGGCGACAGATGGCACATTAGCCGCAGATATTCGTCCTTTAGTTCGCTTATCTATTTCTGTGTTAGTAGAGGAAAATCGAAAACGTGAACGAGGAAGTTGTGGTTCTGGTGGGCGTTTCGGTTTAGATTGGTTCTTTGAAGTTGTTGATGGCGATATTAGAGCAGTACTTTTTGCTAAAGAAGCGGTTCGTCAAGCCTTAGTAAACCTTAGTGCAGTTGCAGCACCCGCAGGATTAATGCCTGTTGTATTAGGTGCGGGTTGGCCGGGCGTGTTGCTACACGAAGCGGTAGGTCACGGTTTAGAAGGCGATTTTAACCGTAAAGAAAGTTCACTTTTTACAGGCAAGATTGGTGAGCAAGTGACTTCACCGTTATGTACGATTGTGGATGATGGCACGATTGAAAATCGTCGAGGTTCACTAACTATTGATGATGAAGGTGTGCCAAGCCAGTGCAATGTACTCATCAAAGACGGGATTTTGCAAGGTTACATGCAAGATAAAATGAATGCCCGTTTAATGGGCGTAGCACCTACGGGGAATGGACGACGTGAGTCTTACGCCCATTTACCAATGCCTCGAATGACTAACACCTATATGCTTGCTGGACAAAGTCAGTTTGATGATTTGATTGCTTCTGTAAAACAGGGCATTTATGCACCGCACTTTGGTGGAGGGCAAGTGGATATTACCTCTGGTAAATTTGTATTTTCCACTTCAGAAGCTTATTTAATTGAAAAAGGAAAAATCACGAAACCAGTTAAGGGTGCAACTTTAATTGGCAGTGGCATTGAAGTGATGCAAAAAATTTCTATGGTTGCAGATAAATCAGAGCTTGATTTAGGTATCGGAGTTTGTGGTAAAGAGGGGCAAAGTGTACCTGTTGGCGTAGGACAGCCAGCACTAAAAATTGATGAAATTACTGTTGGTGGAACAAATTAAGTCAAATTTGTGTAAAAGATCACAAAAATTCCATTAGAATTGGATTTTTACTGGCAATTTTATTCAAATTTTGATAGTCTCTGCAAAATTTTATTTCTTTTAATTATTTGAAATTATGTTGAAAAGAATTTTAGTTATTATTGGTTTAGCTGTATTAGCAACCGCTTGTTCTAATGCACCACGAACGGTAAGTCATCAGGTTATTTCAGAAAATGATGATATTCAATTAACTGGTTTAATTAATAATTTAGAAAAAGATAATCGAACAGGCATTTTTCACAAAGTGAGAACAAACCGTTCCTCTGCTTTGATGGGCGATAAGGCTCTAGCCAGTGTTTATAATGAATGGGTTGGCACTCGCTATCGTATGGGCGGTACGACTAAACGTGGTATTGATTGTTCAGCATTTATGCAAACTACTTTTTCTGAAGTTTTTGGTATTGAATTGCCTCGTTCTACGGCTGAACAGCGTCATTTAGGTAGAAAAATTAATAAATCAGAACTTAAAAAAGGCGATTTAGTTTTCTTCCGTAAAAATAATCACGTTGGTATTTATATTGGTAATAACCAATTTATGCATGCAAGTACAAGGCAAGGCGTGACAATAAGTTCCCTTAATGAAAAATATTGGGCTAGAACCTACACTCAATCGCGTCGTATTATGTAATGAAAAAGAAAAGCGAACATTAAGTTCGGTTTTTTTGATCAGTTTATTGATAAATGATCTGACCCCAAAAAGTTAGACTTATTTAGCTCAAGGACTGAGTTCTGCCATTCACAGGGCTCAGTCTTTAGCCTCTTCTGAATACGCTCATGGAGCTTTTTTTCCAGTTATTAAAACATCTAAAGAAGCTTTCCATTCTACTGTTATCTAAACAATTTCCCTTCCTTGACATACTTTGAATGCCATTCTCCCTGAGTATGTGTTGATAATCTATCATCTGATATTGCTAACCTTGGTCGGAATGTAAATTTTAAAAAATTTATCTTTATTCAAACAAACCATGCCTAATTATCTTACTCAATTATCAAAAGATAATATGAAAGAAACAGAAAATACTGTTCATAAAATTAAAAGAGTAGCAGCATAGGTAGGGTTAAATCATTTATGTAAATTAGCGGATACTTTAGAAAGTGCGGCTAAAAATTCTGATGTTTTTTTATTGTGCTTAAAATTCACTTCAAAAACTACCTCATCCCAATTCCTAATTGATGGTCGACTTTGCTTTTTCCTCGCCAGCTTTTTGATAACCAAGCCAATCTCGAATGTTGTTGTAAGTCGAGTGATAATTTTGAATATTACGTTCGTTTGGCATATCAATAAGTTGTATTTCAGTAAAAGTTTCGTTTGTTAAATAATATTTTTCTTTATCTTTAAAGGTTTCAACGGATTTTGCATTGCTGATATTGAGTGATTGAAATACCCATACAGCACTGAACCTATCATAAAGAGAGAATTTTCTTTATATGCAGAGCAGTTCCAAAAACACCGATTAAAGCCTAAAATATCCTTATCCAAATGGGAATTATTCTGTTATAGTACTATTAATTCTTGTTACAAGAGGATAATAAAATGTCTGTTCAACAACTCATTTCACGACTGACCGATATTGTTGGATCTCGTTATATTATTACTGAGCCAACTAAAACAGAAGCTTATCGAAGTGGTTATCGATTTGGAACAGGAAACGCCCTAGCTGTTGTTCGCCCTGCCACTCTACTTGAGTTTTGGAACATTGTAAAAGTTTGCGTTGAACATGATGTTATTGTTATAAACCAAGCGGCGAATACAGGTTTAACTGGTGGCTCTACACCAGATGGCAATGATTATGATCGCGATATTGTCGTCATCAATACAATGCGAATTGACGGAATCCAACTCATCAATAACGCTTCCCAAGTTATTTGCTTACCAGGCTCTACACTCAATGAATTAGAAAATCAACTTAAACCGTTTGGTCGTGAACCCCACTCTGTTATTGGCTCATCTTGCATTGGCGCATCAGTTATTGGTGGGATTTGTAACAATTCAGGTGGAGCATTAGTTCAACGTGGACCAGCCTATACAGAAATGGCACTTTACGCTCAACTTAATGAAAAAGGTGAATTAGAACTAAAAAATCATTTAGGCATTGATTTAGGAGAAACTCCTGAAGAAATTTTAACTAATCTACAAGAAAAACGTTATCAGGTTAAAGATATTCGACAAGATTGCGGACATGGTCACGACCATTACTACTGCAACTATGTTCGTCAAGTTGATGAAGGCTCCCCTGCTCGTTTTAATGCCGACCCAGCTCGCCACTATGAAGCCTCAGGCTGTGCAGGAAAACTTGCTGTCTTTGCGGTTCGTTTAGACACCTTTCCGCTTGAAAAAGAGACGGCTGTTTTCTATATCGGCACCAATCAAACTTCTGTCTTGAGCGATATTCGTCGCCACATGTTAGTAAACTTCGAAGTGCTACCCATTTCAGGTGAATATATCCATCGTGATGCATTTGACATCGCAGCAAAATATGGCAAAGATACCTTTTGGGTCATTAAAAAGTTTGGTACACATTGGCTACCAAAACTCTTTTCCTTAAAATCAAACGTGGATCGCATCGGCAAAAAATTCTTCTTTTTACCACAACATTTAAGCGATAAATTTATGCAAACTGTGTCTAAATTCATCCCAGAACATCTTCCACAAAGCTTATGGGATTATCGCAACAAATACGAGCATCACTTAATTATCAAAATGGGTGGAAAAGGCATTCAAGAAGCCCGTGAATATTTGGAATCCTACATTGCAGATGGCTCAAAAGGTGGCTATTTTGAATGTAATGCAATCGAAACCCAAGCAGCAATGCTTCATCGTTTCGCTGTTGCAAGTGCTGCAATTCGTTATCGTGCAATTCACGAAAAAGAAGTAGAAGAAATAGTTGCTTTAGATGTTGCATTACGTCGCAATGATCAAGATTGGTTTGAAGTGTTACCGCCAGAAATTGATAACAGAATTATCTCTAAACTTTACTACGGACATTTTATGTGCCATGTCTTTCACCAAGATTACATTGTAAAAAAAGGTTATGATTATGAAGAACTAGAATACGAAATGTTGAAATTACTTGACAAGCGTGGTGCGCAATACCCAGCCGAACACAATGTAGGGCATTTATACGAGGCTAAACCAACCTTGAGAAAATTCTATAAAGAGTTGGATCCAACCAATAGCTTTAATCCAGGTATTGGTAAAACGACGAGGAAAAAATACTGGGCGGAATAAACCTCTAAAATGCAAACAAGATGTCAAATGTGACCGCTTGTTTATTATTTCCTCTTCTTAGATAGAGCCAACTCATCAAAATAAGGTCAGCAAATTATCTGATGTTTACCGCAAAATTATTTGACTTATTTCAGTCTACACTTGTACAGTAATTGTTGGTTACTAAATGTGACATTGTAAAGTGATTGATTTGTCGTGGATTGGCAATGAGCACGAAAAAGGCTGCTTGATATAATATTTTGGCAATCGTAAGATCCAAGCCGTCGGTGCTTTCTAGATGATTCAGTCCGCATTGAAACCTTGTAAATACTCAATGGTGTGTAATGTCTTTAGGATTGTTGATTTTGGTTCGTTTTGGGGAAAGCCCAATTACGAAGTGGCGTTTGCTCTCGACAATACAACAAGAAATTTTGTTTTTGTTCATCCTTATCCTACCTTGCATTCGGTTTTAAGTCTAGTAACTGTTCGGTTTTTTGATGAAAATTATCTGCTCTCATTGCTACAATATGGTTTGTTTCCTAGGGAGGGCAGATATGCAGATAATGGTTTATGCTACTTTACATATATCGATAAAGTACTTATGCAAACTCAAGTTATTTGTTAATTCAGGATGAAATGATGTTACCAGCATATTCTTTTCTTGGGCTGCAACGATTTTATTATTTACCGTTGCAAGAATATTGACTTTTTTACCAACACTACTGATGATAGGTCCTCTGATAAAAGTCATAGGAATTTTACCAACCCCTTTGCAATCTGCTTCTGTATAGAAACTTCCCAATTGGCGTCCATAGGCATTCCTCTCAACCACAATGTCCATTGTTCCAAAATGACTCTCTTTCTGAGAAGTAATCTCTTTAGCCAACAGAATCAAACCAGCACAAGTTCCAAAGACAGGAAAGCCAGAAGAGATAGCTTGTTTTATCGGTTCCAGCATATACAGCTCTCTTAAAAGTTTTCCTATGGCGGTGGACTCACCGCCAGGTAGAATCAAACCTGATAAATCACTGTAATGTTGTTGAAAATTTTTTAAATTTCTCAGTTCGACACTTTCAATTCCTAATTTTTCTAGCATTTGTGCATGTTCCGCAAAGGCACCTTGTAGAGCTAATATTCCGATTTTCATTTATTTTCCTCGCTCAGCCATGAGAATTTGGATTTCATTTTCATTGATACCAACCATGGCTTCACCTAAATCTTCGGAGATTTGTGCTAGGATTTGTGGATTTCGATAGTTAGTTACAGCTTTGACAATAGCGCTCGCACGTTTTACAGGATCTCCTGACTTAAAAATACCGGAACCAACAAAGACACCCTCTGCGCCAAGTTGCATCATCAAGGCCGCATCTGCTGGAGTTGCAATTCCTCCAGCTGCGAAGTTGACAACTGGCAATTTCCCATGCTTATGGACGTATTGAACCAATTCTACAGGAACTTGTAAATCTTTGGCCGCAACATAGAGCTCGTCCTCACGTAAATTTTGAATGCGACGAATTTCTTGACTCATCATGCGCATATGGCGAACAGCCTGGACGATATCTCCTGTTCCTGGTTCTCCTTTTGTACGAATCATTGAAGCCCCTTCAGCGATACGACGTAAGGCCTCGCCCAAATCCTTGGCACCACATACAAAAGGTACTTGGAATTCTTTCTTGTCCACATGGAAACGGTTGTCAGCTGGAGAAAGCACTTCACTCTCATCGATATAGTCAATTTCAATAGCTTCCAAAATCTGAGCCTCAACGAAATGTCCAATTCTAACTTTTGCCATAACTGGAATGCTAACTGATCCTTGGATTTCCCTGATCATCTTAGGATCGCTCATTCGAGAGACACCTCCAACAGCACGAATATCTGCAGGAATTCGTTCCAAAGCCATCACTGCAGCTGCACCAGCAGCTTCTGCAATGCGAGCTTGTTCAGGGTTTTGAACATCCATGATAACACCACCTTTGAGCATCTGTGCTAAGTTTTTATTTAGTTCATAACGATTTTCAGCCATTTCTTTGTCCTCATTATTTGATTATTTGATTATTTGATTATTTGATTATTTGATTATTTGTATTGATAGCTACGTTTTTTATTGTAATGTAGAAAAGTCTTTAGAACAAGTTTGAAAAAATGCGTATATATTAAAAGGCATAATGTCTAGCGTGCTTAATTTCAGTTTTTTGTATAAACGAAGTGTAGAACGTCAGAAGGATTGTCCAATTTAATAATAGAAAAAAGAGCTACTTTAGCTGAAAGAATTTCGTCCTTAAGTGCCACAATAGTTATTAAAAAAACCTTGAAATGTTTTTAAAAACCTTTTTCTATGTGGTTAGATTTTCTGAAATTTAAGAAAAAGCTTGAAAGGGAGTTTACGCTTTCCTAGAGCTTGTGAAATTAACTTTATTAGATAAGCCATACAAAATATGGAAGCTAGTAATAATCTCTAGGATGGTAATGAGGGGCAATTGTCTCTATAATGCGCAAAATTTTGAGAAGGAAAGGATAATTTGTATGGGAATGATTATTACTGTTGATGGTCCTAGTGGTGCTGGGAAAGGGACGCTTTGTTATGCGTTGGCAGAAAAGCTAGGTTATGCGTTATTGGATAGTGGAGCAATTTATCGCGTTACTGCATTGGCAGCGTTGCAACATAAAACTGATCTAACAAATGAAACAGATTTAGCAGAATTAGCACGTCATTTAGATATTCAATTTATTCCTCAAAATGGCGAGGTAAACATTTTGCTTGCAGGAATGGATGTGAGCCGTTTAATTCGCACGCAAGAAGTGGCAGATGCTGCGTCAAAAGTAGCAGTCTTTCAAAAAGTGCGGTCAGCTTTATTACAACTTCAGCAAGATTTTGCGAAAAATGATGGATTAATTGCGGATGGCAGAGATATGGGAACGGTTGTATTCCCAAATGCACAAGTAAAATTATTTTTAGATGCAAGTGCTGAAGAACGTGCAAAAAGACGCTATAAACAGTTGCAAAATAAAGGAATAAATGGTAACTTTGCACAGATTTTAGCCAAGATAAAAGAGCGTGATTTTCGTGATAGAAATCGTGAAGTTGCGCCGCTAAAACCAGCAGATGATGCTTTATTATTGGATAGCACAACCTTGAGTATCGATGAAGTTATTGATCAGGCGTTAGCTTATATTCAAGAAAAGGTATCAGTTTTGATTTAACTGTTTGTTCAAGGAAGAATAAGCATTTATCCTCAACCCCGCATTTTATGGATTTTAATGTGGATGTTATTAACTTAAATTAAGAAGATTATTTATATGTCAGAATCTTTTGCTCAACTTTTTGAAGAATCATTAAAAGTCCTTGAAACTCGTCAAGGTTCAATCGTTAGCGGTACTGTAGTAGCTATCCAAAAAGGCTTTGTGCTTGTTGATGCAGGTTTAAAATCTGAGTCTGCAATTCCAGTTGCTGAATTCTTAAATGCACAAGGCGAACTTGAAATCCAAGTTGGCGATACTGTAAATGTTGCATTAGATGCAGTTGAAGATGGTTTCGGCGAAACTAAACTTTCTCGTGAGAAAGCGGTTCGTCACGAATCTTGGATTGAATTAGAAAAAGCTTACGAAGAAAAAGCGACCGTTATCGGTTTAATCAACGGCAAAGTGAAAGGTGGCTTCACAGTTGAGTTAAACGGTGTTCGTGCATTCTTACCAGGTTCTTTAGTTGATACTCGTCCAGCGCGTGAAGCAGATCACTTACTTGGCAAAGAATTAGAATTCAAAGTAATCAAATTAGATCAAAAACGTAACAACGTTGTTGTTTCTCGTCGTGCAGTAATTGAATCTGAAAACAGCCAAGAACGTGAACAAGTATTAGAAAATCTTGTGGAAGGTTCAGAAGTTAAAGGTGTCGTTAAAAACTTAACTGAGTACGGTGCATTCGTTGATCTTGGTGGTGTTGATGGTTTATTACACATCACAGATATGGCTTGGAAACGTGTTAAACACCCAAGTGAAATCGTAAATGTTGGCGATGAAGTTACTGTTAAAGTATTAAAATTCGATAAAGATCGTACTCGTGTATCTTTAGGCTTAAAACAATTAGGTCAAGATCCATGGGCAGCAATTGCTGAAAATCATCCAGTAAACAGCAAATTAACAGGTAAAGTAACTAACTTAACTGACTATGGCTGTTTCGTTGAAATCTTAGATGGCGTTGAAGGTTTAGTTCACGTTTCTGAAATGGATTGGACTAATAAAAATATCCACCCATCTAAAGTGGTTAGCTTAGGCGATACTGTAGAAGTAATGGTATTAGAAATTGATGAAGAACGTCGTCGTATTTCTTTAGGCTTAAAACAATGTAAAGCTAACCCTTGGACTCAGTTTGCTGATACTCACAACAAAGGCGATAAAGTAACGGGTAAAATCAAGTCTATCACTGATTTCGGTATCTTCATCGGTCTTGAAGGTGGTATCGATGGTTTAGTTCATTTATCTGATATTTCTTGGAGTATTTCAGGCGAAGAAGTTGTTCGTCAATACAAAAAAGGTGACGAAGTGTCAGCTGTTGTATTAGCTGTTGATGCAGTAAAAGAACGTATCTCTTTAGGTATTAAACAACTTGAAGAAGATCCATTCAATAACTTTGTCGCAATCAATAAAAAAGGTGCGGTAGTATCTGCAACTGTTGTTGAAGCAGATGCTAAAGGTGCTAAAGTTGAATTAGCAGGTGGTGTTGAAGGTTATATCCGTTCTGCTGATTTAACAAGTGAAGTAGCTGTTGGCGATGTCGTTGAAGCGAAATACACTGGAGTAGATCGTAAATCTCGTATTGTTCACTTATCAGTGAAAGCAAAAGATCAAGCTGAAGAAGCTGCGGCAGTTGCAAGTGTAAATAACAAACAAGAAGATATTGTTATTCCAAATGCAATGGCTGAAGCATTTAAAGCAGCTAAAGGTGAATAATTAATTCACGTAATAAGGCTGGGCTGATGTCCAGCCTTATTTGTTAGGAGTTATTGCTAATATATTTGTGTAATTTATTATCAATAGATCTTAATTTAAGTAATATTAAGGAAGTATAGAGGATGACTAAGTCAGAACTTATGGAAAAATTGTCAGCAAAACAGCCAACTTTACCTGCAAAAGAAATTGAAAATATGGTAAAAGATATTTTAGAGTTTATTTCTCAATCTCTTGAAAAGGGTGATCGTGTTGAAGTTCGAGGTTTTGGTAGCTTTTCTTTACATCATCGGCAACCACGTTTGGGAAGAAATCCGAAAACAGGCGATTCAGTAAACTTATCAGCTAAGTCTGTTCCATATTTTAAAGCGGGTAAAGAATTAAAAGCTCGGGTGGATGTTCAGGCTTAATTGATTAAAATTTAATTAAAATATTTTTGATTAAAAAGTTTATTTTGGGTTACAAATATTTTAAAGGAAATGAAATGATTAAATATATTTTAGGTATTGTGATCTTTATTGCTATTGTGTTAGTTGCAATTACCATTGGTGCGAATAACGATCAGATTATTACATTTAATTATATTGTGGCAGAAAGTCAGTTTCAGCTTTCAAGCCTCGTTGCTATTTTATTTGGGTTAGGTTTAATTCTTGGTTGGCTAATTGCTGCTTTTTTCTATATAAAGTTAAAATTAAAAAATATGGCACTAGCTCGTCAAGTGAAACGTCAGACTTTACAAATCAATGAATTGACGACTACGCGCGATAAGGTCGTTTAATGATAGAATTACTCTTTCTATTATTGCCTATTGCTGCTGCCTATGGTTGGTATATGGGGCGGCGTAGTGCGAAGAAAGATCAAGATGACATAAGCAATAAACTCTCCCGAGATTATGTTGCGGGAGTGAATTTTTTACTTTCCAATCAAACTGATAAAGCTGTAGATTTGTTTTTAGATATGTTGCAAAAGCAAGAAATCGAAAATGAAATCGAAAGTCACTCCCAATTTGAAGCAGAACTTACACTTGGCAATCTGTTTCGTTCTCGAGGCGAAGTTGATCGTGCATTGCGCATTCATCAAGCTTTAGATCTTAGTCCTAATTATACTTTTGAACAAAAATTACTTGCAAAACAACAGCTTGCTCGAGATTTTATGGTGGTTGGTTTTTTTGACCGAGCTGAGAATCTTTATATTTTACTAGTAGATGAACCTGAGTTTGCAGAAAATGCTTTACAGCAACTTTTAGTGATTTATCAAAAGACAAAAGAATGGAAAAAAGCAGTCAATATTGCTGAAAAACTCGCTAAAATAAAGCCACAAGAGAATAATATTGAACTTGCGCAATGTTATTGTGAATATTCACAAAGTTTAGAGCCTGAAAGTGCGGTTGAAAAACGCAGTGTTTTACAAAAGGCTTTGTCGGTTTCTCCGACTTGTGTTCGCGCTTCTTTATTGCTTGCAAATTTAGCAATGCTTGACGGTCAATATCAACAAGCAGTAAAAATATTAGAAAATGTTTTGGAGCAAAATCCAGATTATACGGGTGAAATTTTGTTACCTTTAAAACATTGTTACGAAGAATTAAATCAGTTAGATAATTTTGAGTTATTTTTAATTCGTGCAGGTCAAATTATTAATAATGATGAAGTAGAGCTGGCACTAGCTAAATTAATTGAAGAAAAAGATGGCAAGTCTGCTGCTCAAGCTAAGCTTTATCAGCAACTCACGAAAAAGCCAAGTACTTTAATTTTCCATCGTTTTATGCAGTATCAAATTGATGATGCAGAAGACGGGCGTGGAAAAGAAAGTCTAATTTTATTACATAAAATGGTTGGCGAAAGGATTAAGCAAACATCGCCTTATCGTTGTACAAATTGTGGTTATCAAATCCATAAGCTATTGTGGAATTGCCCATCTTGCCGTCAATGGGAAAGTATTAAACCGGTTTCAAATCAAGAACATAATTAATTGACACTCAGTGAGGTAACATTATGACAAGTAAAATTATTGTGGCATTGGATTTCGAGAAAGAAGCAGAGGCTCTTGCTTTAGTTGATCAAATTGATCCAAGTTTGTGTCGATTAAAAGTGGGTAAAGAAATGTTTACCACACTTGGTATTAATTTTATAAAGCAATTACATCAACGTAATTTTGATGTTTTTTTGGATCTGAAATATCACGATATTCCAAATACGGTAGCAAGAGCAGTTCGTTCTGCTGCTGATTTAGGCGTATGGATGGTGGATTTACACGCAAGTGGTGGCTTGCGTATGATGGAAGACGCGAAGAAAATTCTTGAACCTTATGGGAAAGATGCGCCATTGCTTATTGCTGTGACGGTATTAACCAGTATGGAAGACTTGGATTTATTACAAATTGGGATTAATGCATCGCCAATGGAACAAGTTTTACGCTTAGCTCATTTAACCCAACGGGCAGGTTTGGATGGTGTGGTTTGCTCTCCGCAAGAAGTTGAAATTTTACGTAATGCTTGTGGAGAAGACTTTAAATTAGTGACCCCAGGGATTCGTCCAATAGGAACTGATTTTGGCGATCAAAGACGTGTAATGACACCTACCGCAGCAATTCGTGCAGGTTCAGATTATTTAGTTATTGGACGCCCAATAACTCAAGCGGATAATCCTGCGGAGGTTCTCCGTTCTATTAATGTATCTATTGGGTAATCATAAATGTCAGATTCTGTTTTAGTGTATTCTACAGATGTAGGTCGAATTAAAGAGGAAAAGGCTTCTGTAGCTCGCCCAAAAGGAGACGGTGTTGTACGTATCCAAAAACAAACGAGTGGTAGAAAAGGTGCTGGCGTATCAGTTATAACTGGTTTAGATTTATCTGATGAGGAATTGAAAAAATTAGCGGCTGAATTAAAAAAACGTTGTGGATGTGGTGGAGCAGTTAAAAATGGTATTATTGAAATTCAAGGGGAAAAACGAGATTTGCTCAAGCAATTATTAGAGCAAAAAGGGTTTAAAGTTAAATTATCAGGTGGATGATTAAAAAGGCGCATTAGCGCCTTTTTTGTTAGAGATTCAAAATTTCTTTGACGAAAGGAATCGTAAGATTTCGTTGAGCTTGTAATGATGCTTTATCTAGTAGATCAAGTGCTTCAAATAAAGTATGCATATCTCGTGCTAGTCGTGTAATTAAAAAATTTGCAGTTTCGTCAGATAATTGGAATCCTCGTTGGTAAGCTGCGAGTTGTAGTACTTTGATTTTTTGTTCGTCTGTTAATGAATTTAATTGATAAATTTCCCCCCAAGTTAAGCGAGAGTTTAAATCAGGTAATTTGACAGAAAGTGCGGAAGGCGATTTATCTGCACTAATTAGTAAAAGCGTTTTCCCACTTGCTTTAATTCGATTAAACAGATCGAAAATAGCTAATTCCCATTCATCATTTCCGATTACATTTTGTAAATCATCTAAGCATACTAATTCTTGTTGCTCTAAATTTTCAAGAACTGCGGTAGAAAAATATTGAGATTTGCTAAGGGGTACATAAATAGCAGTACGTTGATTGATTAAATATTCGTTACTGAATGCTCTAAGTAAATGGGTTTTACCAGAGCCTTTATTTCCCCAAATATAGAAAAACGGTTGTTTTAATTCAGATGAATTTTTGCGTAAAGAATCGAGCAATAAAAGATTATTATCGCCGTAAAAGTTCTCTAATGTAGCATCATCAATTTGATGAATAGGTAAGGGGAGTTGCTTATTCAAATGTTTATGTAGCACAGATTAAGTAAGAAAGGGCTAAATGATAATTTAACCCTTTGAAATGGCTTATTCTACTTCATTTTTTGCTTTCGGTAAAACAAGGTTTAAGATGATAGCAACAATCGCACACAAGCTGATACCTTTTAGTGATACGTTACCCACATCTACAAACATATTGCCGATACCAAATGTCATTACGACAGAAATAATACAAAGATTACGAGCTTTGGTAACATCAACTTTTCCGCGAATTAAGGTACTCATGCCCACAACTGCGATTGAACCGAAAACAAGCATCATAATTCCACCCATTACAATCGTTGGAATGGTTGATAGGAATGCGCCTACTTTTCCACAGAATGAAATCGCAATAGCCCAAACTGCAGCCCAAGTCATAATATTTGGGTTAAAGTTGCGTGTTAGCATCACAGCACCAGTAACTTCCGCATAAGTCGTATTAGGCGGGCCTCCAACTAAAGAGGCAGCAGCGGTAGCGACGCCATCGCCTAATAAAGTGCGGTGTAATCCTGGTTTTTTTAAAAAGTCTTTACCTGTTACAGAGCTGATTGCCATAATACCGCCCACGTGTTCTACGGCGGGGGCAATAGCAATTGGTAACATATAAAGAATGGCTTCTAGGTTAAATTCAGGTGTCGTTAATTTGGGCAAACTGAACCAAGGCGCATCAATCACTGGTTGGAAATTAATTAAACCTAGAAATAAACACAAAATATAGCCTGCGGTAATACCGAACATTATTGGAATAAGCTTCATCAATCCTTTGGCAAATACTGCCACAGATAAAGTGGTAAGAAGCGTTACCATTGAAACTAATATTGCGTCGTTATAAGCATAGGCACTGTTTTTGCCTAAGGACATATCCACAGCAATAGGTGCAAGCCCCATGCCAATGATAATAATTACTGGCCCAACAACCACTGGTGGGAAAAAACGTTGTAATGCTTCTGCACCCCGTAATTTTACTAAAGTGCTCAAGGCGAAATAAACAAGACCAGTGAACGCTAAACCACCCATCGTAGTCGCAATTCCCCAAGTTTGTACGCCATATTGAATGGGCGCGATAAAGGCAAAAGATGATGCCAAGAAAATAGGCACTTGTTTGCCTGTGCAAAATTGGAAGAGTAGGGTGCCAACGCCAGCGGTTAATAATGCCGTATTGGAATCAAGGCCTGTAATTAATGGCACGAGTACTAGCGCACCAAATGCAACAAAAAGCATTTGTAGACCAACGAAAGATTGTTTTAATTTGCTTTGATTTTCCGCTAGGGAAGGAGGGATTTGGTTTGTCATTTAGTTTCAACTCTCTGTTTGAATTAACTTAAAAGTGCGGTCAGTTTTTCTTGTGTTTCACGCACGGAAAAAAGACGGCTTAAATGCCGTCTTGTTTTGGGGATTATTTTGTCCCAAAAATTTTATCGCCCGCGTCACCAAGACCGGGAATAATGTAACCTTGTTCATTTAAATGGCTATCAATAGAAGCGCAGTAAAGTTCAATGTCAGGGTGCGCAGCCTCAAGAGCTTTAATTCCTTCTGGTGCAGCGACTAACACTAATACTTTGATATGTTTACAACCTTTTGCTTTTAAAAGATCAAGGGTTGCAATCATAGAACCGCCCGTTGCAAGCATCGGATCGACAACAATTGCAAGTCGCTCTTCTAAATCGCTAGCTAATTTTTGGAAGTAAGGAACTGGTTCAAGGGTTTCTTCATTACGGTAGATCCCCACTACGCTGATACGTGCGCTTGGTACGTGTTCAAGTACACCATCCATCATACCTAAACCTGCACGTAAAATTGGCACAACCGTTACTTTTTTACCTTTAATTCGATCGATTTCTACTGACCCATTCCAACCGTTGATCGTTACTTTTTCAGTTTCTAAATCAGAGGTTGCTTCATAGGTTAATAGGCTACCGATTTCTGTTGCAAGTTCACGGAATTTTTTTGTATCAATCTCAGCTTCACGCATCACACCTAGTTTGTGTTTTACAAGTGGGTGTTTGACTTCAACCAGTTTCATTTTTACTCTCCTTTTGGCTCTTAAAAAACAAATTGACGGATTTTAGATTAAAAAAATACAAAATGGTAGAGGTTTATAAAAATATTCTGACTTGAAACGGGAGTTTTCAATACAATATTGTCTTTAAACTGGTCGAATACTCTCTACATCTAATTTTGCATCAAACTCATTAAGTAGAATTTGTAATTTACTATCTTTTTGCAACTCATTTTGAGCTTTTTCCCGCAATGCTTGATAAATATTGCGGCGATATTCAATTGGCGTCGTGACATTGCTATCATCAAGATTAATTGTTAATCGAATATCTTTACCTTGTAATTTGCTTAATGCTTCAGCTAAATTTTTTATACTTCTGTCTTGGCGTAAATGGGATTTTTCTGAATGTAGTCCAAGATTGATTTCATCATCGGTTTTGCTTTGTAAGAAACAATTTAATGCTAATTCTTTGCTAAATCCTGTTACGCCAGAACGCTCAACTATATCTGCCCACTCATCTTGTTGTTGAGTTTGGGTAATGATTTTTAAACGTAATTCAGGCGTAATATCTTTTAAAATCGCCTGTTTTATATCAGAAGGACAAACGCCTGTATCGGCTTTAGCAAGTTCTGGATTGCTCCATTCCCAACGATAGGTGTCAGCACTCAAGATTTCTTGCTCATCTTGAGCAATTTCTACATTATCATCACTTGAATTTTCTTCTGTACTATTTTTTTGTGGAGCCTGTGCGGCATTTGATGGTAATGTTGGCTTTTCTATGTGCTTGGGCTTCGGCTCAGTCATTTCTCGCACGGGAAGTGCGGTCATTTTTTTATGAGATTTTTCTTCGTCTAGTTCTTGGATGTGATGTAAGGTTTCACTTACTACAGCTAATGATTCAGCTTTGTGTTCTTGACGTTCTTGGTTTTCCAGTTGTGTTAAATGTTCAAGCGCATCTAAAGCCGAAAGGCTTGCCAAATTTGGAATGCCCGTTTTATTTGGTTTTGCTTGAGAATAAGCAGATTTGATACTTTGCGACAGTACTGGCACATCGACATAATTACCCGTATTTTCAACCGCACTTGGCGTTGATGGCGGTGGAGTAATTGTAGCATTAGCCTTTGGTACTGCCGTAAGGAACTTTGGGTGGAATGCCAATGCCCTCAATAATGTCATCTCTGCGCCAATACGACGATTTGGCGCATTTGATAAATCTTTTCTACCAGAAACAATGACTTGATAAAAAAACTGAACATTTTCTGGAGAGATATGTTTGGCTAAAAATGAAAAATGTTCATTGTTATCTGAAGATTTTTGTGGAAGAAGTTGCATAAGCGCAATTTGATGTAATTTTTCTGCACATTCGCCAAGTAATTTATCCCAATCGCCTGCCGCATCTGCAACTCTTTGCAGTGTTCGCATTAAGAGTTCGCCATTGCCTTGATGTAAGGCGTATAAAATATCAACAGAATAGTTATCATCAAGCAACCCTAACATATTGCTTACAACATTATTTGTAACTTGTCGGTCGCCCATTGCAATGGCTTGATCCGTTAAACTTAAGCTATCACGAATACTTCCTTGTGCCGCTTTTGCAAGTTTAACTAATGCGGGATCTTCAAAAGGAATATTTTCTTGCGTCAAAATATGGGCAAGATGCTGGGAGATTTGGGTTTCATCTAATGCTTTAAGATGAAATTGTAAACAGCGAGAAAGAATAGTTACAGGTAGTTTTTGTGGATCTGTTGTTGCGAGTAAAAATTTTACATATTCGGGCGGTTCTTCTAAAGTCTTGAGCAACGCATTAAATGAATGACGAGATAGCATATGGACTTCATCGATTAAGTAAACCTTAAATCTGCCCACAACTGGTTTATATTGCACGTTATCCAATAATTCACGCGTGTCTTCAACTTTTGTGCGTGATGCCGCATCAATTTCAATTAAATCAATAAAATTGCCTTGCTCAATGGCTTTACAATTTTCACATTCGCCACAAGGGGTTGCTGTTACGCCGTGAACACAATTTAATCCTTTCGCGAATAATCTAGCAATAGAGGTTTTTCCTACACCACGCGTGCCTGAAAAGAGGTAAGCGTGATGTAGTCGATTATCTTTTAATCCATTTGCTAATGCTGTGATAATATGTTCTTGCCCAACGACATCAGCAAATGTTTTTGGTCGCCACTTTCTGGCTAAGACTTGATAGCTCATCGAATCCTTAATTAATGACCTTCAAAATTGACGAGTGTATAGCAATCAACGCCCAAATTATTTAAGCGTTTTTCACCACATAATTCAGGTAAATTAATCACAAATGCAGCGTGTTTTACCGCTCCACCTAAACGTTGCACTAATTTTACTGTCGCTTCAATTGTGCCACCAGTTGCTAATAAATCATCAATAATTAAAACATTGTCACCTTCTGAAATTGCATCAACGTGCATTTCCAAAGTATCTTGACCATATTCTAATTGATAAGATTGCGAAATAGTCTCACGTGGTAATTTTTTAGGTTTACGTACTAATTCGAAAGGTAAACCTAGTGCTAAGGCAACGGGGGCACCAAAAATAAAACCACGAGATTCAGTTCCAAGAACTTTGGTAATTCCTTTGTCGCGATATTGTTCCACAATAAGATCTATTGTTGCTTTAAAAGCTGCTGGAACTTCTAAAAGGGTCGTAATGTCGCGAAAGATAATGCCTTCTTTTGGATAATTAGGAATTGATTTGATAGAAGATTTGATTAAATCAAGTTGTGTAGTCATAAATAATGCTCAAAAGTGCGGTAAAAAAAAGAAACGTTTTTAGATTGGCATTCTATCATAAAAAAATAGAAAGAGAGGAAAATAAAAATCCCCAATTGGGGATTTTTATTTAGGCTGGAATTTTTAATCTAAGCAGAATTAAAAATTCTTCAATAAGAATTATTTTTTCTTCGCTTTTGCATTTGGAAGGTCAGTAATTGAGCCTTCAAATACTTCCGCAGCTAAGCCAACAGACTCGTGTAACGTTGGGTGTGCGTGGATAGTTAATGCGATATCTTCTGCATCACAACCCATTTCAATGGCAAGACCAATTTCGCCTAATAATTCCCCACCATTAGAACCTACGATTGCACCGCCCAGTACACGATGCGTATCTTTATCAAAGATTAACTTCGTCATACCTTCTGAACATTCAGAAGCAATCGCGCGGCCTGATGCAGCCCAAGGGAATTTAGCCACTTCGTAGTTTAAGCCTTCTTGTTTACATTCTTTCTCAGTTTTACCTACCCACGCCACTTCTGGTTCGGTATAAGCGATTGATGGAATTACTTTAGGATCGAAGTAGTGTTTTTGTCCCGCAATGACTTCTGCGGCAACGTGACCTTCGTGAACACCTTTATGTGCTAACATTGGCTGACCTACAATATCCCCAATTGCGTAGATATGTGGCACGTTGGTACGCATTTGTTTATCAACGTGAATAAAACCACGATCATCTACTTCAACGCCTGCTTTACCTGCATCAATCAATTTACCATTTGGCACACGACCGATAGCGACAAGTACTGCATCATAACGTTTGGTGTCATTACAGGCTTTGCCTTCCATTGAAACGTAGATACCATCATCTTTTGCTTCAACTGCAGTCACTTTGGTTTCAAGCATTAACTTGAATTTTTTCTCAACTTGTTTAGTGTAAATACCAACAACATCTTTATCTGCTGCAGGAATCACTTGGTCGAACATTTCCACAACTTCAACTTCAGAACCTAAAGCATTGTATACAGTACCCATTTCTAAACCGATGATACCACCGCCCATAATAAGTAGTTTTTTCGGTACTTCTTTTAATTTGAGCGCATCTGTTGAATCCCAAATACGAGGATCTTCGTGTGGGATAAAGGGTAATTGAACTGGACGAGAACCTGCCGCAATAATGGCATTGTCGAATTTAACAGTCGTTGGGTTTCCATCGCGATCACGCGCAACTAATGTGTGAGAATCGGTAAAAGTCGCTAAACCTTCAACAACAGTCACTTTACGTGCTTTTGCCATTCCTGCTAAACCGCCAGTTAATTTAGCAACAACAGCTTCTTTACCTGCACGTACTTCATCTAGCTCAATGCGTGGTTCACTAAAATAAATACCATTTTTATTAGCATGCTTTGCTTCTTCAATTACTTTTGCAACGTGTAATAACGCTTTAGATGGAATACAACCTACGTTTAAACACACCCCACCTAAGGTTGAATAACGCTCAACAATAACAGTTTCTAATCCTAAATCCGCACAACGGAATGCGGCTGAATAACCTGCAGGACCTGCACCAAGTACAACGACTTGGGTTTTAATTTCTTTACTCATTTTTACCTCGTAAAAACGTTCAAAATATTGACCGCACTTTTACGGTCTTTATAGGATGGGTTTCTGCCCACCAAAGATTTCATTAATCGGTGGGCTTAAAGCCCACCTACAGATTACATTACTAAACGACGTAAATCTGCTAAAACAGAGCCAAGATAGCTAATGAAACGAGCGCCATCTGCACCATCAATGACACGGTGGTCGAATGATAATGACATTGGAAGAATTAAGCGTGGCGCAAATTCTTTACCATTCCATACTGGTTCCATCGATGATTTAGACACACCAAGGATGGCAACTTCTGGCGCATTTACGATTGGCGCAAAGTGCGTTGTACCAATACCACCAAGACTTGAAATGGTGAAACAGCCACCTTGCATATCAGATGCAGTCAATTTGCCTTCACGGGCTTTTTTCGATACTTCCATTAATTCACGTGAAAG
Source organism: Haemophilus aegyptius (assembly GCF_900475885.1). Lineage (GTDB taxonomy): Bacteria > Pseudomonadota > Gammaproteobacteria > Enterobacterales > Pasteurellaceae > Haemophilus > Haemophilus influenzae. The sequence goes on along the minus strand of NZ_LS483429.1, from coordinate 1,697,818 downwards.
TTCGATAATGCCTTTCTTGTTCACATTTTTGAATACAGGCACTACTAAGCCATTCGGCGTATCTACTGCGACACCGATGTTAATATATTTTTTCAGGATTAAGCGTTGAGCATCTTCGGTAATTGAGCTGTTGAAACGTGGATACGCTTCTAATGCTTTTGCCACCGCTTTCATAATGAACACAACTGGCGTGATTTTTACACCGAGTTTTTGTTTTTCTGCTAATGCATTTTGTTCTTTACGGAATGCTTCTAAATCCGTGATATCTGCTTTATCGAAGTGAGTAACGTGTGGAATTATTACCCAGTTACGATGTAAGTTAGCACCTGAAATTTTGTTGATACGACTTAATTCAACTTCTTCAATTTCGCCAAATTTACTGAAATCAACTTTTGGCCATGGCAATAAGCCTAAGCCAGCACCATTTGCTACACTATTGCCAGTAGCTTGTGCTGTTGCACCGCTTTCATAAGCTTTAACTGCGGTCTTCACATAAGCTTCAATATCTTCTTTAACGATACGACCTTTACGACCAGTACCTTTTACTTTATCTAGATTTACACCAAATTCACGAGCTAAACGACGAATTACTGGTGTTGCGTGTGCATATCCTGTACTTGCTTCTACTTGTTCTTGGCTTAATCCAGATACGTTGTTATTTGATTGAGGTGCTTGTGCAGTAGTAGCAGGAGCTGCTGCCTGTGGTGCTGATGCTGATGTTGAAGCTGATGCTGCTGGCGTTGCACCCGCTACTTCAAAACGCATAATTAATGAACCAGTTGAAACTTTATCGCCTGATTTCACTAAAATTTCTTTTACTACGCCAGCAATTGGTGCTGGAACTTCCATTGAAGCTTTATCGCCTTCAACGGTAATTAAAGATTGTTCTTCAGTGATTGTATCGCCAACTGCAACCATAATTTCGGTTACATTGACTTCATCGCCACCAATATCTGGCACATTTACATCTTTGATTGCAGATGTTGTAGCAGCTACAGGCGCAGCAGTTTGAGCAGGTGCTGTTGCAGCAACTGGAGCAGCTGATGCTGTTTCAAATTTCATAATTAATTTACCAGTAGAAACTTTATCACCTACGTTAATTAAAATTTCTTTTACTACGCCAGCAATTGGTGCTGGAACTTCCATTGAAGCTTTATCGCCTTCAACATTGATGATTGATTGATCAACTTCAACGCTATCGCCCACTTTAACCATAATTTCAGTAACATTGACTTCATCAGATCCAATGTCTGGCACATTTACTTCTACAATAGCTGAAGCCGTTGGTGCGGTAGCAACCACTGGTGCAGTAGGCGCATCAGCTACTGGAGCAGCTCCCGCCGCTTCTAATACAAGCATTGGAGTACCAGTTGAAACTTTATCGCCCACTTTGACTAAAACCTCTTTTACGACACCCGCTTCTGGTGCAGGCACTTCCATTGAAGCTTTATCGCCTTCAACGTTAATGATAGATTGATCAACAGAAATGGTATCGCCTACGTTTACCATCACTTCTGTTACGGTAACTTCATCACTACCAATATCAGGAATTTGAATTTGTTTTGACATTTTTTGTTCCTTTTAAAGTGCGGTCATAAAACACAATGTTTTTTGACCGCAGTTTTCATCAATTACGTGTAAAGCGGATTGATACGATCTACATTCAAACCGAATTTCGCAATCGCATCTGCAACCACTTGGTTAGATACTGTACCTTCTTTCGCTAATTGAGAAAGTGCAGCAACCACAACATAACGTGCATCAACTTCGAAGTGTTCACGTAAGTTTGCACGGCTATCTGAACGACCGAAACCGTCTGTACCTAATACATGATAGTGCTTACTTGGTACAAATGCACGGATTTGATCTGCGTATGCTTTAACATAGTCAGTTGAAGCAACGGTTGGTAAATCAGCTAATACTTGAGCAACGTATGGTACGCGTTGTGTCTCTGTTGGGTGTAATAAGTTCCAACGTGCTGCATCATGACCTTCGCGTGCTAATTCATTGAATGAAGGCGCAGAAAATACATCTGAAGTCACACCGTAGTCATTTGCAAGAATTTGTGCCGCTTCGCGAACGTGACGCATAATCGCACCAGAACCTAATAACTGAACGTGACCTTTGCCTTTTTTACCTTCCACTGTTTCAAATTTATATAAACCTTTACGGATACCTTCTTCCGCACCAGCAGGCATTGCAGGTTGATCCATCACTTCATTTAATGTAGTCATATAATAGAATACATCTTCTTGTTTTTCGCCGTACATACGGTTGATGCCGTCTTGCATAATAACAGCAACTTCAAATGCAAATGATGGATCGTAAGTGATACAGTTAGGAATGATACCCGCTTGGATATGGCTGTGACCGTCTTCGTGTTGTAAGCCTTCTCCATTTAAGGTTGTACGACCAGAAGTACCCCCTACCATAAAGCCACGAGCTAATTGGTCGCCTGCAGCCCACATCATATCGCCCACACGTTGGAAACCAAACATTGAGTAATAGATGAAGAATGGAATCATCGGTTGGTTATTGACAGAGTACGAGTTCGCTGCTGCTAACCAAGATGCGGTTGCACCTAATTCATTGATACCTTCTTGTAGCACTTGACCATCTTTTGCTTCACGATAGTAAGCCACTAAATCACGGTCTGAAGGTACATAGTTTTGACCATGTGGGTTATAAATACCAACTTGACGGAATAAACCTTCCATACCGAAAGTACGCGCTTCATCCGCAATCATTGGAACGATAGTTTTACCGATGTTTTTATCTTTTAATAAGATGTTTAATGCACGAGTAAACGCCATAGTGGTTGAAATACCACGAGGTTGTTCTTCTAATAATGCTTTAAACTCTTCTAATGCAGGAACTTTATATTCAACATCAAATTTAGTACGACGAGCAGGAACATGACCGTTTAATGCTTTACGGTGACCATGTAAGTATTCATACTCAGGTGTGCCTTCAGCAAATTTAATGTATTCTAATTTTTCTACTTGTTCATCGGTTAATGGTAATTCAAAGAAGTCACGGAAACCTTTAAGGCTTTCGTAAGACATTTTTTTAGATTGGTGAGCGGTATTTTTGCTTTCCGCTTCAGGAATTTTATAACCTTTAACTTGATGCGCTAAAATCACAACTGGTTTCGTTGCATTTTGTGCTTTTGCATAGGCTGCATATAATTTTTCGCTATCGTGTGCACCACGGCGTAATGCCCAGATTTCATCATCGGTCATATCAGCAACTAATGCAGCAGTTTCTGGATAACGACCGAAGAAGTGTTCACGAATATATGCACCATCTTTAGATTTAAAGGTTAAATAATCTCCATCAACCACTTCCATCATTAACTGAGTTAATTTACCTGAAGTATCTTTCGCGAATAATTTATCCCAATTGCTGCCCCATAAAACTTTAATCACTTCCCAGCCAGCACCAGTAAATAGCCCTTCTAACTCTTGAACGATCTTACCATTACCATTCACAGGACCATCTAAACGTTGTAAGTTACAGCTGATAGTGAAGATTAAGTTATCTAACTTCTCACGAGCCGCAAAAGTTAATGCCCCTTTAGACTCAATTTCATCCATCTCGCCATCGCCTAAGAACGCATAAACTTTTTGATCTTTGGTATCTTTTAAACCACGGTTATCGAGATATTTTAAGAAACGCGCTTGGTAGATGGCATTCACAGGGCCTAAACCCATAGAAACCGTAGAAAATTGCCAAAATTCAGGCATTAATTTAGGGTGTGGATATGAAGATAAACCGTCGGTAAAGGCTTCTTGACGGAAGTTATCCATTTGTTCTTCAGTTAAACGACCTTCTAAGAAAGCACGCGCATACATACCTGGTGCTGCATGGCCTTGGAAGAAAATTAAGTCGCCACCGTTTTTCTCTGTTGCGGCTTTAAAAAAGTGGTTGTAGCAAACTTCATACATTGTTGCTGCAGATTGGAAAGTGGAAATATGCCCACCTAAATCAAGATCTTTCTTCTGACTGCGTAAAACCATCGCGATCGCATTCCAACGTACTGCTGAACGAATACGACGTTCGATGGCGTGATCACCTGGATAAGCAGGTTGCTCAGCCACAGGAATAGTATTCACGTAATCAGTGGTAACTCCTGTTGGCAATGAAACACCACTTGTACGTGCTTGACCAATAACTTGCTCAACAATATATTGAGCACGCTCAACGCCCTCTTCACGAATTAATGAATCTAATGATTGCAACCAATCTTGTGTTTCGATTGGATCAACGTCATTTTTTAAAATCTCAGACATAGGTTTTCCTTAATCTGTTTTGAGTGAATATTAGTTTAGACAAGGCTAAACACGAATACGGCAATATTTGCTTTTCACAAACATTTAACAAATCTTGTAAATTTTAGAAGATTTTTTGAGATAAAGATAGTGAATTTTCATCAAATCATCATATCAAATCAGCTTTGCCATAAATAATTATTTGAAAGTGCGGTAATTTTTTTGTGTTTTTTTGTTCGCTAAAATAACCAGTCAAATATTGCATTCCATCGGGCTTTGTTTTAAAGTTTTTTCAGATTTTTTTCAAAAAGGACTCAGCAATGCAGACAACAACTCGAACCCTCACTCAACACAAACGTATTGCACTTGTGGCTCACGATAGTTGTAAAAAAAATTTACTGAATTGGACGCAAAAACACAAAGATGCTCTAGCTCCTCATATACTTTATGCAACAGGTACAACAGGGCATATTTTAGAACGAGAAACAGGTTTAAGCATTCAATCTTTATTAAGTGGTCCAATGGGCGGCGATCAACAACTTGGTGGATTAATCGCAGAAAAGAAAATCGACATGATGATCTTCTTTTGGGATCCAATGAATGCTGCACCACATGATCCTGATGTGAAAGCCCTTATGCGTATTGCAACAGTGTGGAATATCCCTGTCGCCATTAATCAAAGCTCTGCAGATTTTCTTTTAACTTCAGTTTTATTTGAACAAGATGTTGAAATTGACGTGCCGGATTATGAGGGGTATTTAAAAGAGCGGTTAGCTTAAACTGCAACGAAAATTTACCGCACTTTATAGTTGTAGGGTGGGCTTTAGCCCACCAATTAACCATAAAAAATGAATAAAAACGGTGGGCTGAAGCCCACCCTACGATACTGAAAAACGCGAACAAAATTTACCGCACTGTTTCAGTTATCTCCCAAATCCCCCCATTACAAGCATAAAGAGGATCATTTTTAGTTGTTCTTCTGGGATTAGCTTGCCGTTTAGTTTCAATTCGTTATTCTCTAAAGCAAGCCTTAATGTTACGGTTTTGTCCGTGTTTACGATAATGCCATTTGCTTCGCCTCCAGCAATTAATTCGTCTATTCTGTAAACTAAATCTTGTTTTTGATTTTCTGGTACAAATTTAGATAACAATGAAATTGCGGTTTCTTTATTCACATCAAAATTGATTGAAAAATCTTTGAATTGTTTGTATAAGCCGCTGCGCATTAAATCGAATTTAGGATTTGGCACCAAAGCAATATTCAGATCCAATGTCACTTTGCCTTTTTCATCAGAAATAGAAAGAGGGGCAAATTTAATTTGAGGCTGATTATTCGCAATGGTCATGCCTGCTTGTTGTAATTTTTGCACCAATGCTTTAGATAAAGGCGTATCTGAGTCGGCTTTGCCTATTGCAACTAAAATATTTAAAAGTTCTTGTAATGCGTTGCCATCAATATGGTTGAATTCTACATTGTTGGTCACTTTACCTAAGTTGTTACCGTTAATATGTAATTCATCCAGATTTGTTTTATTGATGATATTTACTGTATCACCCTCAACTTGTGTAGTTAAATTTGCTTGGCTGTTTTTCTGAATAAGAGAGAGTTTTTCTCCAGTCTCTGCAGATTCGGTATTTTGCTCAAAATAGCCTATTTTACTATTTATATTTCCACTATAAATAAATGGCCATTTTGTGCTTTGCAACGAGCCTTGTACGACAAGATCTTTTATTTTAATTGATGAAGCGGTTGAAACTGCATGATTAGGGGTATTTGAATTAAATGTATCGACAGATAGCACATAGTTATTTGGTGTATTTTGGTTTAAATCAATATTTAATACGACATTTGACCAATCAAAATCTGTCTTAGATTGCTCATTGTGATATTGCCCCGATGCAAGTTTTAATTCCGCATTACCGCTTAATGAATAATTCATTGCGAAATTCAGTTGTAACGGTTTCTCTGATTCTGTGATATCAAAGAATGCCTGAGTTGTTGCATTTTTTTCTAACAAGGTTTGGCTTGAGAAAATGGTTGGAACGAAATTCAGTTTCGCCACACGATCAAGCGGCAAAGGCCCGTGATAAAGTGTTGATGATAAAGGAATAATGATCGTCTCATTTGCCTTGTGGATTTCTATTTGATCTTGAATATGAGACGCAAATAATCCTCTGTCAAATTTTATATTTTTATAAAAAATTTTACTTTCTTCTAATGCATCGGTTTTGGCAAATAGTTGATTTAACTGTTTTAGTTGATGTAAATATTCTTCCTCAGCTTTTTTCCCTGTAAACCATGCACCTGTACACCAAACGGCAGCAAGGGCAACGACTACGCCTGCAGCAATTTTTGATTTTTTCATTTATTTCTTTCCTATTTTAAAGTAAAAGTTTTCGCCAAATTTATCACAAATCCCTTTTTTTTGCCTGAAAATTTTTGTTTTCCCCTTGAAGTTCATCATTTGAGACTTATCTTGAAAGCAAGAACGGAAATTACCGCACTTTAAGAAATAAAAAATTTTTAAAATTTTCTCTTGAAATGCGAAAGAATATCCACATCTTACAATTCGTAATAAATAGGTCCAAAAGCCCTACCCCGAATTTTAAAATTTTTACTAGGAGTACAAAATGGGAAAAATTATTGGTATTGACTTAGGTACAACAAACTCTTGTGTAGCTGTAATGGACGGCGATAAAGCTCGCGTTATTGAAAATGCAGAAGGGGCACGTACTACTCCGTCAATCATTGCATATACAGATAATGAAACCTTAGTAGGTCAGCCAGCAAAACGCCAAGCAATCACTAACCCGAAAAATACATTGTTTGCGATTAAACGTTTAATTGGTCGTCGTTTTGAAAGTGAAGAAGTTCAACGCGATATTAAAATTATGCCTTTCGAAATTACTCGTGCTGACAATGGTGATGCGTGGGTAAACGTGAAAGGCGACAAATTAGCCCCACCGCAAATTTCAGCAGAAGTATTGAAAAAAATGAAAAAAACTGCAGAAGATTTCTTGGGTGAAGCGGTAACTGAAGCAGTAATTACTGTGCCTGCATACTTTAATGATGCACAACGTCAAGCAACGATTGATGCAGGTAAAATTGCAGGCTTAGATGTAAAACGTATCATTAATGAACCAACAGCGGCTGCGTTAGCGTTTGGTTTAGGTTCAAGCAAAGAGAACCAAGTGATCGCTGTTTACGACTTAGGTGGTGGTACATTTGATATTTCAATCATCGAAATTGATAACTTTGATGGTGAACAAACTTTCGAAGTATTGGCAACCGGTGGTAACACTCACTTAGGTGGTGAAGACTTCGATAACCGTGTAATTGATTACATTATTGATGAGTTCAAAAAAGAACAAAATATCGATTTACGTAATGATGCAATGGCATTACAACGTGTGAAAGAAGCTGCAGAGAAAGCAAAAATTGAACTGTCATCAGCGCAATCTACCGAAGTAAACTTACCTTACATCACGGCAGATGCGACAGGCCCTAAACACTTAGCATTAAATATCACTCGTGCAAAATTAGAAGCATTAGTAGAAGATTTAGTGGCAAGCTCAATTGAGTCTTTGAAAGCGGTATTAAAAGATGCAGATAAAGGTGTAAGCGAAATCCACGATATTATTCTTGTGGGTGGCCAAACTCGTATGCCACTTGTACAACAAAAAGTTGCTGAATTCTTTGGTAAAGAAGCACGTAAAGATGTGAACCCTGATGAAGCGGTGGCAATTGGTGCGGCAGTTCAAGGTGGTGTATTAAAAGGCGATGTGAAAGATGTTCTTTTATTAGACGTAACTCCATTATCTTTAGGTATCGAAACCATGGGCGGTGTGATGACCACTTTAATTGAGAAAAATACCACGATTCCAACTAAAAAATCGCAAGTATTCTCAACAGCAGAAGATAACCAAAGTGCGGTAACTATTCATGTTCTTCAAGGCGAACGTAAACGTGCGGCAGACAATAAATCTTTAGGTCAATTCAACCTAGAAGGTATTAATCCTGCACCGCGTGGTATGCCACAAATCGAAGTAACATTTGATATCGATGCAAACGGCGTAATCAACGTATCAGCAAAAGATAAAAATACGGGTAAAGAGCAACAAATTCGTATTCAAGCATCATCTGGTTTATCTGATGAAGAAATTCAACAAATGGTGCGTGATGCAGAAGCAAATGCTGATGCAGACCGTAAATTTGAAGAAATTGTTCAAGCTCGTAACCAAGCAGATGGTATTGCTCACGCAACACGTAAACAAATTGCAGAAGCTGGCGATGCATTGAGTGTCGCAGACAAAGAGAAAATTGAAGCTGCAGTCGCTGAGCTTGAAACAGCAGCAAAAGGCGAAGATAAAGCTGAAATTGAAGCAAAAATTGAAGCGGTAATTAAAGCCTCTGAACCATTAATGCAAGCAGTGCAAGCAAAAGCTCAACAAGCTGGTGGCGAGCAACCACAACAATCATCAGCAAAAGATGATGGCGTGGTAGATGCTGAATTTGAAGAAGTGAAAGATAATAAATAATTCACCGCTCTTCTTAGCATAAACAAAGGGCGTGGAAACACGCCCTTTTGGTGTATTTATTTTCAGCAACAAATTACAAAATTACTATGGCAAAAAAAGATTACTACGAAGTCCTTGGCCTACAAAAAGGGGCGAGTGAGGACGACATCAAACGTGCGTATAAACGTTTAGCGTCTAAACATCACCCCGATAAAAACCAAGGCAGTAAAGAAGCTGAAGAAAAATTCAAAGAAATTAATGAAGCTTATGAAGTATTAGGCGACGATCAAAAACGCGCAGCCTACGATCAATATGGTCACGCAGCCTTTGAACAAGGTGGTGGCACTGGTGGCTTCGGTGGCGGCTTTGGCGGTGCTGATTTTGGTGATATGTTCGGTGATATTTTTGGCGATATTTTCGGCGGTGGTGGACGTGGTCGCCAGCGCGTTGTTTGTGGCGAAGACTTACGTTATGACTTAGAAATTAGCCTAGAAGAAGCCGTAAAAGGTACAACCAAAGATATTCAAATCAATACTCTTGCACATTGTGATAGCTGTGGTGGCTCTGGGGCAGAAAAAGGTTCTAAAGTGGAAACTTGTCCGCATTGCCACGGCTCTGGTCGAATTCGCCGTCAGCAAGGTTTCTTTGTATCTGAAAGTATTTGTCCAACTTGTCATGGTAGCGGTAAGAAAATTGAAAAACCTTGTCGCAGCTGTCATGGAGAAGGACGAGTTCATAAGAAAGAAAATCTTTCAGTAAAAATTCCTGCAGGCGTAGATACGGGCAACCAACTTCGCTTAGCTGGAAAAGGCGCAGCAGGCGAAAATGGCGCACCAGCGGGAGATTTATATGTTGTGATTCACGTGAGAGAACATCATATTTTTGAACGTGATGGCTCTAATCTTTACTGTGAAGTACCAATCAGCTTTGCAATTGCAGCATTAGGTGGGGAAATTGAAGTGCCAACTTTAGATGGCAGAGTGAAACTTAAAATCCCAGCTGAAACGCAAACGGGAAAATTATTCCGTATGCGAGGCAAAGGTGTCGCTTCTACACGTAGTGGCTATGCGGGCGATTTAATTTGCCGTATTGTGGTCGAAACACCCGTTAATTTAACCAGCGAGCAAAAAGAATTACTCCACAAACTTGAGGAAAGTTTACAAGGTAAAGATTTAAGTAAACATGCACCAAAATCTTCAGGATTTTTGGACGGTGTGAAAAAATTCTTTGATAACTTAGGTAAATCTGACAAATAAAGATAGTGAAAAAGTCCGCATTTCGCGGACTTTTTATATGCAAATAATCTCTTCTAAAAATTACCGCACTTTAGGTTTTATTTGCGGACAGTATATTCGCCTTCACAAACCCATTTATAACTGGTTAATGCTTCTAATCCCATTGGGCCACGAGCGTGAAGTTTTTGGGTGCTCACTGCAACTTCTGCGCCTAATCCAAATTGTCCGCCATCAGTAAAGCGTGTGCTTGCATTCACATAAACGGCTGCCGCATCAACTTGATTGATAAATTGACGGGCTAGGCTTTGTGAGGAAGTTAAAATACTTTCAGAATGTTGCGTACCATATTGGCGAATATGCTCAATAGCGGCATGAATATCTTCCACAACAACGACATTCAAATCCAATGATCCCCATTCTTCGCGCAATTCTTTTTCTGTCACTTCGCAGACATTCGCACCTGCTTGTTTCAATATATTAAGTGCGGTGGATTTTGCATGATATTTTACGTTTTTAGCGGAAAGGTGAGAGACGAGTTTTGGTAAAAATTCTTCAGCAATAGAATGTTGAACTAACAATGTTTCCAATGTGTTACAGGTGCTTGGACGTTGGGTTTTGGCGTTATCAATAACAAAAACCGCTTTATTTTGATCCGCACTTTCTTCAACGAAAGTATGACAAACACCCACACCACCCACAATAACAGGAATAGTCGAATGTTGTTTACACAATTCATGTAAACCCGAACCACCACGAGGAATAATCATATCCACATAGCGATCCAGTTTTAATAATTGCATAACGAGTTCACGGTTTGGATCGGTAATGGCTTGCACCGCAAATTTTGGTAAGCCTGCTTGCTCTAAAGCATTTTGCACAACTTCGATTAAAATCTTGTTAGAAAATTGTGTTTCTTTACCGCCGCGTAAAATCACTGCATTACCGGTTTTAAGGCAAAGACTTGCCACATCAATGGTCACATTTGGGCGAGCTTCATAAATTGTACCAATGACGCCGAGCGGAGTGCGTACGCGTTCGATTTTAAGTCCGCTATCCAATGTACCGCCGTCTATGATTTTCCCCACGGGATCTGCTAGAGAAATAACGTGGCGTACATCATTAGCAATGCCTTGTAAACGTTCTTGTGTGAGCAGTAGGCGATCAATCAAGGCATCCGATAATCCATTTTGTTTGGCAAGTTCAATATCTTTTGCGTTTTCGGCTAAGATAAGCGGTGCTTGTTGTTCGAGTTGTTCTGCAATAATGGATAATGCACAATTTTTTTCAGCAGTGGTGAGTTGAGCCAAGATAAATGCTGCATCTTTGGCTTGTTTACCCATTTGTTCTAACATAGTTATTCCCTTTATTGTATTTATTTCTTTTTATTTGGCAGCTTATCTTGTTCTTCCGATGTGAGTTCTTGGTAATTAAACACCGGCAACCCCCATTCGAAATGAATAGCTAAAAGGCGTAAAGTAAAGCTGCTAATAAGTGTGAGTAACACGGCAAGCGTATGTTCTACTTGAAGTGTGCTTAATGCGTAATAAGTCAGCGTGGCAAATAGCGCAATGCTGGCATAGAGTTCTTTTTGGAATACGAGAGGAATTCGATTGCATAGCATATCGCGTAGAACCCCGCCAAAGGCACCAGTAATACAACCTGCAATACAAACAATAGTGAGGCTATGTCCCATATCCATTGCAATTTGTGCGCCAATAATGGAATACACCACTAAGCCCATCGCATCAAGCACCAAGAAAATAGTGCGAAAGTAGCGCATAAAATGATTGATAAATGGTGCAACATATACGGTAATTACCGCCGCACTTGCCACCATTAAAAAATATTCTGGGTGCTTAACCCAGCCGAGAGGGTAATGCCCAAGCAGTACATCACGCACAGAACCGCCACCAATGGCAGTGACAGATGCGATAATGATCACGCCAAAAATATCCATTTTCTCACGACCTGCCGCAAGTGCGCCTGTCATTCCTTCAGCGGTGATACCGATGATATATAAAATACTAAGTAACATTCATGTACCTAAGTGCGGTTAAAATTGGTTTCATTCTACTTTAAAATTTAATGAATTTTTAGCATAATGGCGCATTATTTTTTCAGACGTCAAAATTATGTCAGAACAATCTTCTAAATATATCGCAGCATTGCTTGCGGTATTATCGATCTCAATGGTGCTTGGCATCGATCTATTTATTTTTTCTTTGCAATCTGAAAAGCAAACAATGCCTCATTTAGGTGTAGGCGTGTTGGTTGCACAGTTAATTTCGTTATTGGTGTTTTATCGTGGCGAAATTTGCCCGGGGCAGCGTGGTCGTTTAATCAAAGTGAATATGACTTTTGCTATTTATTGGGCAGTGTGGTTGCTGATAAGCCTATTACAAAATAATCACACGCTTACTAACGTGATGAGCGTATGTGGTCTTTCTGTCGTGTATTTTATTTGGAAACAACCCAAAACTGAAAAAATTCGTAACAGCTTTTTATTGATGGCTGCATTAATTGCGGGTTTAGGTTGCTTGAGTTATTTAATGATTTTTACCGTGCTTCCTGCGAGTAATTTTGCTGAATATAACCCTTTTGCATCAATTTTATCTGGCGTGATTTTAGCAAATCTTGCGCTTGTTATTGCACGAAATCGTTTACAAGGTTTTATAGCATTGTTGCCCTTAGCCATGATTATATTGCTTGCTCTAAATGCTTTGGCAATGTTTTTATTTTTACTTTTAAATGGTATGGAAAGTGCGGTTAATTCTGAGAGTGTTTTTGCCTACATCATTTATTTTGTTTGCCATTTTGTGATTGCGGCTATTCTGATTCTGCATAGTTTCCAAAAGTGGACATTATCTACCACTAGTTTATTTATCCTATTATTTATTGCTGTTTGCTTGCCGTTATGGATGGTTTTTGTTTAATAAAGAAAACAATCATTGCACCGTGGGGAATTTACCCACGGCTTTTAAGATTTCGGCTGGTTAGAAAGTAATACGCCAACACGGAAATCACGACACATGCCCCCATAGTAAAGAGCATTGGTGCGGCAGTATCCATTTTCATTGACGCGACTAAACTTCCCATAATTGCACCCACTGCAAAACGTACGCTACCAATCAAAGAATTTGCTGTTCCTGCCATTTGAGGACATTTTTCTAAAGCTGATGCCATTGCATTTGATGAAATCACTGGGTTTGGACCGACGAAAAAGGCGACGCCAATTGCCATTGGCCAAAAACCAAGATCTAAAAGTGCGGTCAAAATTAGCCACATTCCAGAAAGGAATTGAATTGCGAGGGCTATCCGTAACATTGTTTCTGCGCCCACTTTAGTAGCAAATCGGCTATTCAAAAAGGAGGCAAAGATCATCGTAACGATATTCATCATAAAGAAATAACCGAACTGATCGACGGGAACGCCATAAATGCCGATATATACAATTGATCCTGCCGTCACAAAAGCAAACAACCCGCCAAAGCTAAAAGAGGCGGCAAACATGTAGCCAAGCACTTCTTTTTGCTTCCAAAGCAGAAGGAAATTGCGAGCCATAATATTTAAGCGCAGCGGAATGCGATTTTCTTTTTTATGGGTTTCTGGAATGATGAAAAAGACCAATGCAGCGGCTAATAATCCCACGAGCGAAATAATGTAAAAAATCGCATGCCAATGGAAAAATTTAACGATGTAACCACCAATGATTGGTGCAACTAAAGGTGCAAGCATAAATACTAACGTGATGGTGGACATCACTTTGGATAGCTGATCTTTACTAAATAAATCACGCAATAATGCGCCAGAAAGTACAACAGGTGCGGCACCAAAGAAACCTTGCACAAAACGAAGTGCGGTAAAATTTCCAACTGAATTTATTTCGGTAAGCACTAAAGCTGTTAATGCGCCCACAATAACACCGAGTAAAATGATCGGTTTTCGTCCGAAACTATCACCAAAAGGCCCCCAAAAAAGCTGACCAAACGCCATGCCATAAGCAAAAGAGGTGAGCGTGTGTTGTACTTGTTCTGGACTCACGCCGAGATCTTTCGCAATTTCTAAAAAAGACGGCAAATACATATCCACGCCAAAGGGCGGTAGCATAGAGAGAATACCGAGGGTAAGAATAAAGATGAAAGTCGATTTTTGTTGATTCATATTATTTTACTAACTTTTCAATTTCACTTTGAGTTAATGGGCGGTATTCGCCTTCTTCTAAGGATTCATCCAACACTACATCACCAATTTTCCAGCGATGTAATCCAACGACTTTATTCCCAAGTGCGGCAAACATACGTTTTACTTGATGATAGCGACCTTCAGAAATGGTCAGATTTACATTGTAGTCATCTAAAATTTCTAATTTTGCTGGTTTAGTGGGCTCTTTTTCTCCGCGTAATAAAATACCTTCCGAACAAGCCGCTGCATAATTTTCTTCTACGGGATCAGCTAATGTCACCAAATAGGTTTTTTCACAATGATGCTTTGGGGAAGTGATGCGATGTGACCATTGTCCATCATCGGTAAGCAATACGAGACCTGTCGTATCCACATCTAAGCGACCCGCGCTATGTAATTTTCCAGCTAAAGGGTAATCAAAAAATTGATAAATTGTTGGATAGTCGCCGTCATCATTAGAACAAACACAGCCTTGTGGTTTATGCAACATAAAATACTGGCCTTCTTCTACCCAAGTTAATAATTCATCTTCAAAATAGATTTTATCTTCTTGTGAAATTTGAACCGCACCACTTTTGACAATTTCACCATTAATTTTTACCGCACTTTGGCGGATCGCTTTTGTTGCTTGAGAACGAGTTAATCCCGTATTTTCAGCAATAAATTTATCTAATCTCATTATGTTTTCTCTTATTAAAATTCGCTAGGCATTTTACAGGTTTTTGCTTTTAGAACGAAACAAAAAAGGCTGCAATTGATCTGCACCCCAAAAGTTGGACTAAACAACCAACTCACTAAGGTGTAGATTTTTTATGACCAAATACAATTTTCTTTTCAAGCAACAAGTCATCGAATTTTATCTTCAAAATGGTAAAAATAGTTCACTTACCCGCAGGCATTTTCAACTTGCCGAAACAACATTAGAACGTTGGATTAACCAATTTAATCATAGTGGAATCAATGGGCTAGCGGTGCTGGGTAAGAAGCGAAATTACTCACCTGAATTTAAACTTAACGTGATACAAGCGGTTAAAAATGGGAAATTTTCTGCAGAAGCCGCTTGCTTACATTTTGGTATTGCCAATGCAGGTGTTGTTAGCCAATGGTTGAAAGCCTTTGAAAAACAAGGTATAAACGGCTTAATCCCCAAACCTAAAGGTCGCCCAACCATGAAACTCCAATACCCTAAAATGCCGCCTAAACCGAAAACACGAGAGGAAGAACTAGAATTGGAAAATCTCCGACTACGTGCGGAGAACGCAATCCTAAAAAAGTTGCAAGAGCTCAACCAACAAAAAATGCAGAAAAAGCCGCTATCGTAAAGGCATTACGCATTCATTTTCCGCTGCCCATTTTATTAGATTTAATCGGCTTGGCACGCAGTGTTTTCTTCTATCACTTGAAGACGAAAAACGATAAAAATGTAGCACTCTCACAAGAAATCGCCACTATTTATCATGATAATCACGGAAACTACGGTTATCGCCGAGTGACGTTTAAGCTAAGAGAAACCATTAAAATTAACCATAAAAAAGTGCAACGTATTATGCAATGGTTGGGGCTTAAGGGAAAATGCAAGACACAAAAATATCGTTCTTATCAAGGTGAAGTCGGGCATATTGCGGATAATCTGTTACAACGCGATTTTACGGCAACACAGCCTAATGAAAAATGGGCAACCGACATTACCGAATTTAAGTGCGCTGAAGGCAAGCTCTATTTATCCCCAATTAAGGATTTATTTAACAATGAAATTATTGCTTATGATTTAGCGCGAAGCCCGAACTTTGAGCAAATTACCCGAATGATGAAACAAGCTGTAGCAAGGCTTGAAGGCGCAAAACCGATTTTACATTCCGACCAAGGTTGGCAGTATCAGATGATAGGTTATCAAAACATACTCAGGGAGAATGGCATTCAACAAAGTATGTCAAGGAAGGGGAATTGTTTAGATAATAGTGCGATGGAAAGCTTCTTTGGGCGATTAAAAACGGAATGTTATTACGGCAAACGATTTGAGACGTTCGAACAACTGGAAAAAACGATCCATGAATATATTCATTATTACAACCATGAGCGCATTCAGGGGAAACTAAAAGGACTCAGCCCTGTGAATTACAGAACTCAGTCCTTGAACTAAATCAGTCTAACTTTTTGGGGTCAGATCAAATGCAGCCTTTATCTATTAAGCGTGGTTAAACCACTTCACGTAATCGAATTGATCGTAATATTTTTTCCCATTCCAGCCAGAAAATTCAAAAATATCGCCCACCTGATTTTGCTTCTCGAAGCCTTTTATATAATAAGCCGATTTAAAAGCTGGATAGGGCTTGTGAGTAAAAATCACTTTATTTTTGAAAGGGAGTTGATCAAAAAGTTGAATGTCTTTTTCGGTCACGCCGTCTCGATCTGTCATCATAATAAAAAGATTATCGAAATTCATTCGTGACGTGCGAAGTTGCCATTTTTCATTGGCTTCTTGCTCACTGTGATAATGCATAAAATGAATTTCAAGATCAGCAAGTTTTCCCACTGGATAACTTTTTTCTGTTTGTACGAATGTGAGAGGTTGAGTACGGTAGAAATCCATATTTTGTAAATAACGCAAAAAATCCTGTGGCGAGAGATAGAGATTCACAAAAGGGGAATTAAACGGCTGGTGCAAATCATGTAAGATAAAAGCACCCATACAATTGGCAGAAATGACAGTCATACCTTGATTTGTTAGTTTACGTTGCAGAGTGCGATTAATGAAAAATCTTTGGCATTTATTCACCGCACTTTTGATTTTTTGAAATGGATTCATTTTCTCATCCTTTATGCTTTTGTTGCGAAAATCCTACCTTTTTTGCTGAAAAATGAAAAGTCTAGCTAATGCCTCGCATCAAAAAAATTTTGTTATAAAGTTGTAAAAGTTTGCAGTTCGTCACAATTTTTTGAATAAAAAACAGATATAATCGACGCAGTATTTCAATCCTGTTTCAAGAAAATGGAGCACTTATTATGACCGAACAATTACGTCAAGCAGCCTTAGATTTCCACGAATTTCCAATTCCTGGAAAAATCGAAGTTACCCCAACAAAATCACTCGCAACACAACGCGATCTTGCTTTAGCTTATTCACCAGGTGTGGCAGAGCCTTGTTTAGAAATTGAAAAAGATCCTGCCGCCTCTTACAAATATACAGCACGTGGCAATTTAGTGGCGGTGATTTCCAATGGTACAGCGGTACTTGGGCTTGGCAATATTGGCGCGCTTGCCGGCAAACCCGTAATGGAAGGGAAGGGCGTATTGTTCAAAAAATTTGCGGGCATCAACGTATTTGATATTGAAGTGAATGAGCATGATCCCGATAAACTTGTGGATATTATTGCCTCGTTAGAGCCAACTTTCGGTGGGGTAAATCTTGAAGATATTAAAGCACCTGAATGCTTCTATATCGAACAAAAATTGCGTGAGCGAATGAATATTCCTGTATTCCATGATGACCAGCATGGAACAGCGATCATCAGTGCTGCTGCGATCATCAATTCTCTTCGTATTGTAGGTAAAAAAATTGAAGATGTACGCTTAGTGGCTTCTGGTGCGGGTGCAGCATCTATTGCGTGTTTGAACTTATTGCTTTCTTTAGGTATGAAACGTGAAAACATCACGGTTTGTGACTCGAAAGGCGTGGTATATAAAGGCCGTGATGACAAAATGGATCAAACCAAAAAAGAGTATGCAATTGAAGATAATGGCTGGCGTAAACTTGGTGATGCGATTCCAAATGCAGATATTTTCTTAGGTTGTTCTGCGGCTGGTGCGCTTACACAAGATATGGTTAAAAGTATGGCTGCGCATCCAATTATTCTTGCTTTAGCTAATCCAAATCCTGAAATTACCCCGCCAGAAGCAAAAGCAGTTCGTCCTGATGCGATTGTATGTACAGGCCGTTCTGATTATCCAAACCAAGTAAATAACGTGCTTTGTTTCCCATTTATTTTCCGTGGTGCATTAGATGTGGGCGCAACCACTATTAATGAAGAAATGAAACGTGCGGCAGTTTATGCCATTGCTGACCTTGCATTAGAAGAACAAAATGAAGTGGTAACTTCGGCTTACGGTGGCGAAGGAGCGACATTTGGTGCGGATTATGTGATTCCTCGTCCATTTGATCCTCGCTTAATTGTGCGTATCGCACCAGCGGTAGCAAAAGCTGCAATGGAATCTGGTGTGGCAACTCGTCCAATTCAAAATTGGGATGCTTATGTTGAAAAACTAACTCAGTTTGTTTACAAAACGAGCTTGTTTATGCGCCCTATTTTCAGCCAAGCAAAAGCGGCAAAACAACGCGTTATTTTAGCGGAAGGGGAAGAAAATAAAGCATTACACGCTACCCAAGAAGTGATTTCAATGGGCTTGGCAAATCCAATTTTAATTGGTCGCCGCAGCGTGATTGAAGAAAAAATTAAAAAACTTGGTTTACGTTTAACTGCAGGTGTGGATTTTGAAATTGTGGATAACGAAGATAATCCACGCTATGAAGAATGTTGGAAACACTATTACGAACTTACTAAACGTAAAGGCATTACACCTGCAATCGCAAAACGTGTCGTGCGTTCTAACACTACCGTATTAGCTTCTACATTGCTTAGCTTAGGTTATGCAGACGCTTTAGTATGTGGTTTATTTGGTTCATACGGAAAACACCTTGCCTCTATTCGAGATATTATTGGCTTAAAAGACGGCGTGAAAACTGCCGCTGCTTTAAATAGTCTTGTATTACCGACTGGTAACGTATTCTTAACAGATACTCACGTAAACAGTAATCCTACAGCAGAAGAATTAGCTGAAATTACCTTAATGGCAGCAGAAGAAATTCATCGTTTTGGTATTGAACCTGCAGTTGCATTGCTTTCTCATTCTAATTTTGGTTCATCTGATTCATTAGGCGCACCAAAAATGCGCGAAGTATTACAAATCGTCAAAGAGCACAATCCACATTTAATGATTGATGGGGAAATGCGTGGAGATTTAGCGATGAATGAAGCACACAGAAAAGAATTAATGCCTGATAGTTCATTGAAAGGAAGCGCAAATTTATTAGTGTTCCCTGATTTGAGTGCATCACGTATTAGTTATAGCTTATTACGCGGCACTACTACGGCAATTACTGTTGGCCCGATCTTAATGGGTATGAATAAATCTGCGCATATTCTTAATCCAGGTGCATCTGTTCGTCGTATTATCAATATGATTGCCTATGCAGCAGTGAAAGCACAACAAGAGTAATCGAAAAAAGTGCGGTGAATTTCTGTCGTTTATTTAATGAAGCCTCGATTTTTCTCGGGGCTTTATTTTTATCATTCTATTGAATGTGATTAGCTAAAATTGCGCTACGCAGAATTTGGCATATTGTTTACATTTGAGATTAAGTAAAACTATGTGAAAATTTACCGCACTTTAAGGCTTTTATTTTGTCGAAAAGGAGCTGATAGACAGTTGCCTATCTTTCTTTAATTTAATACGGCTTGGATGCCGTTGTGTTAGTGGTTTTTACAATGAAAAAAGCGTATTTCCCTTTATTCCCCATCTTCACATTCGTGTTGATTAATCTTATTCTACTTTCTTTATCGCGTTTGGGACTTGCGGTATGGCAATCAGAGCGTGTATCCGCCGTAGATGGCTGGTTGCAATTATTTTTGCAAGGCGTACGAATGGATGTTGTGGCACTTTGTTATTTATTTGGCGTACCAGCATTGCTCACAACATTGTTCCATAGCAGTAAAGTTTGGGTAAAAATTTTACGCCTATGGCTAACCTTTGGTAGCGTGTTCATTATCTTTATGGAAATTGCCACACCTGCCTTTATTGAAACCTATGATTACCGACCAAATCGTTTATTTATCGAATATCTGATTTATCCGAAAGAAGTTTTTTCAATGCTTGCTGAAGGGCATTTAAGTGCGGTAATTTTTAGCCTTGTTTTCACGATTTTAGCTGCCGTGATTTATTGGAAAATTTCTGGTTGGGCAGTCAAAAATTTACGTTCAATGAGTTGGAAACTTCGCCCTGTGATTGCTTTGCTTGTGATTGTCGTGAGCTTCCTTGGGGCACGTTCAAGTTTTCAACACCGTGGTATAAATCCTGCTATGGTGGCATTTTCCTCTGATGCGTTAGTGAATTCTTTGGTGCTTAATTCGGGCTATTCCGTCATTTATGCGGCACAGCAATTTAAAGATGAAGAAAAATCTTCAGAAATGTACGGAAAAATGGATGCAGATGAAATGTTTCGTATTGTTAAAGCAAGTCGGGGTCGCCCAGACAGCGATTACATTTCAGATAAATACCCAACTTTAACGAAAAATGTCGCAACTTATCAGGGGAAACCTAAAAATATCGTGATTTTGCTACAAGAAAGTCTCGGTGCTCAGTTTATTGGAACACTCGGTGGCAAACCACTTTCTCCAAATGTGGATCAGCTCGCAAAAGAAGGGTGGTTATTTGAAAATCTTTATGCAACAGGCACGCGTTCAGTACGTGGTATTGAAGCAACAACCGCAGGTTTTACGCCAACACCCGCTCGTGCAGTGGTGAAACTTAATAATGCCCAAAGTGGTTTCTTTACTATTGCGGATTTATTACATAAACAAGGCTATAACACTTCCTTTATTTATGGTGGTGAAAAGCATTTCGACAATATGGCGAGCTTTTTCTACGGTAATGGCTTTAAAGATATTTGGGATCAACAAGACTATCAGAATCCAACATTTACTGGTACTTGGGGCGTGAGTGATGAGGATTTATTTGATAAAGCCAATGAAACTTTCACGAAATTACAAAATGAAGGTAAACCGTTTTTTAGTTTAGTATTTAGCTCAAGCAATCACGATCCATTTGAATATCCAGATGGCAAGATTGAGCTTTATGAGCAACCAAAAGCCACTCGTAATAACGCAGCAAAATATGCGGATTATGCGTTAGGTCATTTCTTTAAAATGGCAAAACAGTCTAATTATTGGAAAGATACGATTTTCTTAATTGTTGCGGATCACGATTCTCGTGTAGGCGGAGCAAGTCTTGTGCCGATTAAGCATTTCCATATTCCAGCCTTGATTCTTGGTGATGGCATTACGCCACGCCGTGATAGCCGTCTTGTGAGCCAAATTGATATGCCAACTACATTACTTTCTTTAGCAGGCGTAAGTGGCAATTATCCAATGATTGGTTTTGATTTAACGCAAGATGTAAACCCAGATCGAGCTTTTATGCAATACGATCAAACTCAAGCAATGATGAAAGGCAATAATGATGTGGTGATTCAAATGCCAAATAAAGCAGCGCAAGGTTATCATTATGATAAATCAACAGAAACTTTAACGCCAAAAGAGGTGCCTGATGCAATGAAAAAAGAGGCATTGGCTCACGCTTTATTAGGTAGTTATTTATATAAAAATCGCTTGTATTCTTCAGGTGAAAATAAATAGACAGAACGCCAGCTTAAGCTGGCGTTTCTTTTAGTTATCAAAAACAAACTGTTCACGTAATTGATGTAATTGATCGCGAATAGCCGCGGCTTTTTCAAATTCCAAATCTTGCGCAAATTTATACATTTGTTGTTCCAGTTTTTTGATTTGTTGTTGATATTCTTTGGCATTTTTCGGTGCATTATAAAGTGCGGTTGGTTCTGCCGCCATTTTTCCACGTTGTTTATTGGCTTTCGCTTTTTGGTTTGCACCTTGCCCAATATCTAATAATTCACCGACTTTCTTATTCAATGCTTGTGGCACAATGCCATGTTCTTCATTGTATTTTGTTTGTTTTTCACGACGACGATTGGTTTCAGTAATAGCTTTTTCCATGGATTTTGTGATGCTATCCGCATATAAAATCGCTTTACCATTTAAGTTTCGTGCAGCTCGGCCGATGGTTTGAATTAAAGAACGTTCGGAGCGTAAAAATCCTTCTTTGTCAGCATCTAAAATCGCCACAAGAGACACTTCTGGAATATCTAAACCTTCACGCAATAAGTTAATTCCAACCAATACATCAAATTCACCCAAACGCAAATCACGGATAATTTCGACGCGTTCCACCGTATCAATATCAGAATGTAGATAACGCACACGAATTCCATGTTCATCTAAATAATCCGTTAAATCTTCAGCCATTTTCTTCGTTAGCGTCGTCACTAAAACGCGTTCATTTTTATCCGCTCTTTGGCGAGCTTCGGAAAGTAAATCATCCACTTGAATTGACACTGGACGAATTTCAATAAGCGGATCAAGCAAACCAGTGGGGCGAACCACTTGATCGATGATTTCACTGCCTGATTTCTCTAATTCATAGGCCCCTGGTGTTGCGGAAACATAGATGGTTTGCGGAGCTAAGCGTTCAAATTCCTCAAAGCGTAACGGACGATTATCCAATGCGGACGGCAAACGGAAACCATATTCGACTAAGGTTTCTTTACGTGAACGGTCGCCACGATACATCCCGCCAATTTGAGGCACAGTTACATGAGATTCATCAATAATTAAAATGGCATCAGAGGGCATATAATCAAACAATGTTGGTGGTGGCTCGCCTTCATTTCTGCCCGACAAATAGCGAGAGTAGTTTTCAATGCCCGAGCAATAGCCCAATTCATTCATCATTTCAATATCAAATTGGGTACGCTGGCTGATACGTTGTTCTTCTAAAAGTTTATGTTCTTTAATGAAGTACTCACGGCGTGATACCAGTTCTTTTTTGATGTTTTCTATCGCATCTAAAATACGTTCTCTTGGCGTCACATAGTGAGTTTTTGGATAGATCGTAAAACGTGGTACAGCACCAAAACTACTACCAGTGAGCGGATCAAATAAACTTAAACGCTCGATTTCATCATCAAATAATTCAATACGCACCGCACGATCATCAGATTCCGCAGGGAAAATATCAATAATTTCTCCGCGAACACGGAAAGTTCCACGCTGAAATGCTTGATCATTTCGGGTATATTGCAATTCCGCTAACTTCGCTAAAATTTGGCGTTGATCGATAATGGCACCTTGTTGTAAATGCAACATCATTTGTAAATAGCTATCAGGATCGCCCAAACCATAAATTGCAGAAACAGAAGCTACCACGATGGTATCTCGACGTTCTAAAAAAGATTTCGTCGCAGAAAGTCGCATTTGTTCAATTTGATCATTAATAGACGCATCTTTTTCAATAAATGTATCACTGCTCGGCACATAGGCTTCTGGCTGATAATAATCATAGTAAGACACAAAATATTCCACCGCATTTTCTGGAAAAAAAGCTTTCATTTCTGCATAAAGTTGAGCAGCAAGGGTTTTATTCGGTGCAAGTAACATTGCAGGGCGATTTAATTGAGCGATTACATTGGCGATAGTAAAGGTTTTCCCCGAGCCTGTTACCCCGAGTAAAGTTTGATGCGCCAAACCATCCGTTAAATTTTCAGCCAATTTTTCGATAGCTTGTGGCTGATCGCCAGAGGGACGAAAGTCGGAATGCAGAATGAATGGTTTTGTGTTGATTTTTTCAGACATAAAGTGCGGTTGGTTTTTTGATAGTTTTGAATAATGCCTATTTTAGCATATTTAATGTGTAAAATTGATCAGGCAAAAATCTAAGTTTTACACAGACTTAGCGATGTCAAGAGGAAGATTTCACAAATTCATTAAAAAAACTTTAAATTTTTACTAGACAAAACTTAACTTATTGATTTTAAATCAAAATTTAATTTTAGGCTAATCTATAATCAAGATCGAATAATCCTTGTAAGAACAAGGGATCCGCAAAATTTTAAAAAGTTAATCCACAAAGTTATCCACAGGCTATGTGGATAGAAAAAAGAGAGGATTCTGATAAAAATAAAGCCCATCAACATGATGGGCTCAAAATCTTCTGGTTGCTAATTTAGAATTTGTAAAAGGAGACAAACAAACTCTAAACCAAAAGAAAAATTGGCTCCTCCTGCTGGACTTGAACCAGCGACATATGGATTAACAGTCCACCGTTCTACCGACTGAACTAAGGAGGAATAAACTTTGTATCACAAGGGATAGGGCGCGAATTTTAATAAGGAGAATGAGTCTTGTCAATTAAAAATTTATAAAAAAATATAGATTTAATTTACATATTATTTATTGAACTGATAATTAGTTATCACATTATGTTTATGAAGTTAATTTGAATCTCTTCTTTCTTTACAAATCTTTACAAAAAACAAGCATTAATCATATTGATATATATATATATATATATAATTGAAAACCTTTATCTCACGCTTATTTAAACGTCACTATCTAGAAAATACGTTAAGAATATGTGGGCTATTTTATACCCCTGAAATGAAGGTTATTTATTTATGAATCGTATATTTAAAATTATTTGGAACAAAACAACACAGAGACTAGAGGTTGTTTCAGAATTAACGAAAGGTGCAGTTAAAGCTAGCTCAACATCTAGCTCGGAAAAAAATAACAAAACTCTCCCTATATCTATTCTGGCTACACTAGTTACCTCTATTCTTGCAAGTAGTGTTTCTTATGCTGATAAAATCAATTACAACGACATCCCTACGCAGGGCGTCGCTGTTGTTTCTGATAAAGATAGTGACATTTTAAGAAATATGGCGTTAGAAGGAACAGAATCCCTTGGCTTTTTATCTGCTAGTAATGCAGTAAACTCATTAAACAAAATGTTAGGACACTATAAAGGTTTTGTGCATGTTAATTCTGAAGGGGATAAAACTAATAAGACTGGTATTTGGGATGATTGGCTTACAGCTAAGACCTCAAAAGTAGAGGCTGAAACAAAAAACTCAGGTGGAGCATTTAGTTATAACTTGGGTAAATTTACAGAAAAATCTGGTGCTCAAGGTTCCCGATCTGTTGCTGTTGGCGTATATGCTAATGCCTTAGCTGCTGATTCTATTGCTATCGGCTCTCGAGCAAATGTTAATAATTATTGGGGAAATCAATATCGTGAAGCACTAAATGGAATTGCTATTGGTAGACAAGCACAAGTTGAAGGTGCAATAAACTCAATTGCATTCGGTACTAATGCGAAACTTCTGGCAAGTACTCCTTATGCACTAAAACCTGATAACTCAATTGCTATTGGTAATAATAGCACCGTAAACTGGGCAAGCAATGCTATTGCCTTAGGTAATAATGCAAGTATTACAGGAGCGCACGCTGTTAATGGTGCTTGGCAAGGTTCAGATAACAGTATTGCGATTGGTCATGAGACAAAAATTGGACGTGAAAATACTGTTGCAATCGGTAGTAATGTAAATGCACAAAGAGAAAATACCGTTGCTATTGGTACAAATGTTACTGCAAAAAGAGAAAACTCTGTTGTTATTGGTCAAAATGCAAAAGGAGAACTAGAAAGGGTTGTCGCCATTGGTGCTTATGCAGCAGCAAATGGCGATAGAACAGTTGCAATTGGTCCAGAAGCAACAGCCAATGGCTCAAAATCTATTGTGATTGGTGGCTTGGGAAATAATAAAACAGATAATAAAGCACAATCAGAAAAAGGTGCAACTCAAGCTATCGTAATTGGTAATGGTGCACAAGCGAAAGCAGCTGCAAGTTATTCTATTACTTTAGGTAACAGTGCTAAAACAGAGGCTGCTACAGGGATTAGCATTGGTGATCGTGCTAATGTTGCTTCTGGTGCAAATTCTGGTATTGCCTTAGGTAAAAGTGCAGTTGCTAATAAATCTGGCGATATTGCTATTGGCGAATCTTCAAGTACATCGGATAAACATACAGTAAATGGCCTCAAAATTGGTGACACAACCTTATCTACAGGCGTTGCCGCAACCAATAATGGCACTGTAAGTTTTGGTAATAACAATGTTAAACGACAAATCCAAAACGTTGGTGCAGGCGAGATCTCTGAAAATTCTAGTGATGCTATTACAGGTTCACAGCTTTATTCTGTAATCAAAGCAACTGACGAAATTGCTAAAACAACATATACATTCAAAGTAAATGGGCAAGATGTAAAAATTATGCAGAATAAAGCAGTAAGTGCTACTAATAATGCTAATAATACGCTTGATTTTAAAGCTGGCGATGGGTTAGATGTTGTATATGAAAATAATAATGCAGTAACTTACAAATTAAATGCTGATTCTAAGCAAGCAATTGCAGATGCTAAAACCGCGGCAACCACCGTAACTAATAAGCTCCAAGAGATCAATCAATCTGTTACACGTGCAGAAACAGCAGCGGGTAAGGCAGAGGCTGCGAAAACAGCGGCAGAGACGGCTAGAACTGGCGCAGAAGCAGCGAAAACAGCAGCAGAGACAGCTAAAGCTGGAGCAGAAGCAGCTAAGACTGGAGCGGAAGCAGCGAAGACTGCGGCTGTAACAGCCCAAGGTAAAGCAGAAGCTGCGAAGACCGCGGCGGAGACGGCTAAAGCTGGTGCAGAAACCGCGAAGGTCGGTGCAGAAGCTGCGAAAGATGCAGCAGAAACTGCGAAGACTGGTGCAGAAGCCGCTAAAGATAAAGCAGAAGCTGCGAAAACAGCGGCAGAGACGGCTAGAACTGGCGCAGAAGCAGCGAAAACAGCAGCAGAGACAGCTAAAGCTGGTGCGGAAGCAGCGAAGACTGCAGCTGTAACAGCCCAAGGTAAAGCAGAAGCTGCGAAGACCGCGGCGGAGACGGCTAAAGCTGGTGCAGAAACCGCGAAGGTCGGTGCAGAAGCTGCGAAAGATGCAGCAGAAACTGCGAAGACTGGTGCAGAAGCCGCTAAAGATAAAGCAGAAGCTGCGAAAACAGCGGCAGAGACGGCTAGAACTGGCGCAGAAGCAGCGAAAACAGCAGCAGAGACAGCCAAAGCTGGTGCAGAAACCGCGAAGGTCGGTGCAGAAGCTGCGAAAGATGCAGCAGAAACTGCGAAGACTGGTGCAGAAGCCGCTAAAGATAAAGCAGAAGCAGCGAAGACAGCTGCTGTAACGGCACAAGGTAAAGCAGAAGCGGCTAAAACAGCAGCAGAGACAGCCAAAGCTGGAGCAGAAGCAGCGAAGACAGCTGCTGTAACGGCACAAGGTAAAGCAGAAGCGGCTAAAACAGTAGCAGAGACGGCTAGAACTGGCGCAGAAGCGGCGAAAACAGCAGCAGAGACAGCGAAGACTGCAGCTGAAACGGCAGCAGATAAAGCTAAAGATTCCGAAAATACTGTAAAAGTGATTAAAGATCGTATTGAAGGTTCAGGATTAATTAGTGCTGATGGTAAAACTAGTTTTGCCTCAAATAATGCAAGTAATCGTGAAAGTGCTAAGGCCTCAGGTAAAGATTCAACTGCAATGGGATATGGCTCTGAAGCGAAAGGGGATCACTCTACTGCTCTAGGTAATAACGCTAAAGCACATGCAGAACACTCAACAGCTATAGGTCATAATGCAGAAGCTAAAGCAGCGGGCTCCGTTGCATTAGGTGAAGGATCAGTTGCTAAAGAAGAAAATACTGTTTCAGTGGGAGATATTGGTCATGAACGTAGAATAACAAATGTTCAAGATCCTAAAAACTTAACTGATGCAGCAAATAAACGCTATGTTGATCATTCTGTAAATTCAGTTCGTAACGAGCTAAAACAAACAGATAGAAAACTTCGTGGTGGGATTGCTGGGGCAGTTGCTATGGCAAATATTCCGACAGTCAGTAATGCAGGAGGCGCAATGATTGGCTTGGGGGTTGGTAACTTTAAAGGCCAAAATGCTGTGGCGATAGGCTTAAGTAAATCAAGTGATAATAACCGCATTCATTTCAAAGTGAGTGGCTCGGCAACTAGTGCAGGAGATTATGCTGTTGGTGGAGGTATTGGGTACCAATGGTAACAATCTATTAGCAAAAAACTCCCTCAATATTTTGAGGGAGTTTTTTTATTGTTTAAAGTGCCAGACTAATTCAAATATGTTCAACATATATATTTTTCTGTTGATATGCGGATTATGAGCTATTTTCTAATGAAATTTATATCTGACTGTTGTTTATAATTTAATAAAATATCAATGCAACCTATTATCTCTCAATAATAAAATATCTTTGATAGCTTATTAATTTCCAAATAAAATAGTTCCTCCATTTACTGGGTTTAGCGTTCCATACAACAAACTCAAGGCAAAAAATAGCATTATTCCACCTGCGATTAGTTTCACGATGCTTCCGCTTTTTCCTTTCGTATGTTTTGAACTATACCAACGCCCTAAGTGAATTGCGGTATTTCGTGCATAACGTACAATCCCCGCGAAGGCTGACAGCATAAGTCCTGTGCCGAAAGACATGGCTAATACAGCTAAAATTCCCCAGCCATAAAGATCAAGCATATAAGCTAAAAATAAAACGAAAATTGCACCGCTACATGGTCGCATGCCAATTGTTAAAATCACGAGGAATTGCGATTTTAGATTGGTTGCTTGTGCAGTTTGTGTGGGGCTTGGCAAATGTTGGTGTCCACAGCTACAAGTGTTTGGTTGAAAAGTGCGGTTATTTTTGACCGCACTTTTTTCGTGTAGGGGGAGGGGATTGAGGGATTTAATGGTTAATTTAGCTTTTTTACGATAGGCACGTAAACCTTGCCAAATCCAATAACAGCCGAGAAATACCAATAATAGCAAGGCAGTTCGTTCTAACCAAAGCTGACTTAATTTGAAATAACGTGATGAAAGATTTAGCACTACAACAAGCAATGTTGTTGCTGTAATCGCAACAATGCCTTGCATTAAGGAAGAAAGTAAACTCAAGATAGTGCTTTGTTTTAATTGGCTTTCATGCGTGGAAAGATAGCTGGCAATAATAAATTTGCCGTGTCCTGGCCCGAGGGCATGGAGTACGCCGTAAACAAAGCTGGCAAAAATAAGTGTGATGCCTGCCTTGATGCTATTATTTTGAATTTGATGTAAATTTTCCGAAATAAGCTGATTAAACTCTTTTTGCCAACTGGCAATATGTAAGAAAAACCAAGGGGAAAAATAGGCAAGTAAGGCGAGTGTAATCACTAATAACACGAGCCCAGTTTTATATTTTTTCATTTCTACTCACATTGAATTATTATTTTTTGCGCGAACATTACGCCTAAGGAATCATCTTCGTTCTTTTGGGATTTATCAAGTGAAGATGCGTAGGCTTGGATTTTTTCATCCACATTAGGTTCAATTAATTTTCCTTGGCAATTTTTCGAAAGTGCGGAAAAATCTACCGCACTTTTTGAAGCGTAAGTCATCGCCACATAATAAGTGGGATCGTAAGTTTGTAAGCTAAATGTGTTTTTTTCTAACTTTTGCGGATGGGCGAGTGGCACATCAAAATAATATTGCAGTTGTAAGCCTTGAACATTAATGCCGTAATTTTTTGGGCGAGGGGAATATTTGATTTTATTATTCTGGGCATCATATAGATAGCTGAAATAATGCTCACTGACGATATTTCCCATTACATCATCAAGAAGTTTTTGTTTTTCCGCTTTAGTTCTAGCTTGTTTCATATCATAAATAACTGCAGACGAACTTGGTTCATCCAACGTCCATTTCATTGAAAAACCTGTGAGTTGATTATTTTCTATAATGGGCGTGGTTTGTATATCAATAAATGCGTGAGGATGGGCTAAAACACCAAAACTAATGAATAAACCGAGTAATAATGAATACGTTTTCACAAAAAATCCTATTATTTTGAACGCTAGAATTTGAAGTTGTTTATTCTACACGCAAAAACGAATTTTTCTGTCAAAAATGTTGATGTAAATCAAAAAAACTCTCAATAGCATTTCCCTTGCCTTTCAATATTCAGTAACATAGCTCCCGTCAAGTGATTGCTTGATATTCATAAAGTTCCTAAATAAAATAATGATAAATATAGCTAAACTACTTTCCTGCCACCCATTTCGGGTGGTTTTTTTTATCTAAGTCGAAAGATGCACTCTTGCATTGTGCATTTATTCTTATTATGATCAGCTCGAGTATAACTAAGAGAATAATAGATGTTTAATTTAAAGCGTGAGCATTTTAGAGATGATTATCTTTATAGGTTTTATCAATATGGTGATACTCATAGTAAGATTCCTTCTAATTTGTATAAAGTATTGGCAAGAAAATTAGATATGATAAGTGCCTCAGAAAATATCAACGATTTACGTTCTCCACCAGCTAACCATTTGGAGTTGCTTGAGCCAAAAGAAAATAAAATTTATTCTATTCGAGTGAATAAACAATATCGTTTAATTTTTAAATATGAAAATAACGAAGTAAATAATTTATATTTAGATCCACATTCTTATAATTTGTAAGGAGGATAATATGATGACGAGAAAACCCACCTCTGTTGGTGAAATTCTACAAGAAGAGTTTTTAGAACCTTTAAGTCTTAAAATTAGTGATTTAGCTCAAATTTTAGATGTACATCGTAATACGGCAAGCAATATTGTTAATAATAGTTCACGAATTACGCTAGAAATGGCAGTTAAACTTGCTAAAGTATTTGATACTACGCCTGAGTTTTGGCTTAATCTGCAAACACGTATTGATTTATGGGACCTTGAACACAATAAACGTTTTCAACAAAGTCTTGCAAATGTTAAGCCCGCTCTACATCGGCATGATACTTCTACATTTGCAATGTAATTTGAGCCCTAAAGTGTCTATTTAATTTAGGGAATACTTCACTCTAAATATTTACAAGTGGTTAGGTTTCGCCAAACTTTTGCAAAATCTGTCCACTTGTTTCCTATATTTTCGCCCTATTTTCCAGTAGAATAGGGCGAATTTTTTTGTGAGGAATTATTAATGTCATCTCAATTTGTGTATACGATGCATCGTGTCGGCAAAGTAGTGCCGCCGAAGCGTCATATTTTGAAAGATATTTCTTTAAGCTTTTTCCCTGGTGCTAAGATCGGGGTTTTAGGTTTAAATGGTGCGGGTAAATCGACTCTTTTACGCATTATGGCAGGCGTAGATAAAGAGTTTGAAGGGGAAGCTCGTCCACAACCGGGTATTAAAATTGGGTATCTTCCGCAAGAGCCAAAACTCGAGCCACAACAAACCGTGCGTGAAGCAGTGGAAGAAGCGGTTTCTGAAGTGAAAAATGCACTGACTCGTTTAGATGAAGTGTATGCGCTTTATGCGGATCCTGATGCAGATTTTGATAAATTAGCCGCAGAACAAGCGAACCTTGAAGCCATTATTCAAGCGCATGATGGACATAATTTAGATAACCAATTAGAGCGCGCCGCAGATGCGTTACGTTTACCTGATTGGGATGCCAAAATTGAACATTTATCTGGTGGTGAGCGTCGCCGTGTGGCACTTTGCCGCTTGTTACTCGAAAAACCAGACATGCTCTTATTAGATGAGCCAACTAACCACTTAGATGCGGAATCTGTGGCATGGTTAGAGCGATTCTTACATGATTATGAAGGCACTGTTGTGGCGATTACCCACGACCGTTATTTCTTAGATAATGTGGCTGGTTGGATCTTAGAGCTTGACCGTGGCGAAGGCATTCCTTGGGAAGGCAACTATTCTTCTTGGTTAGAGCAAAAAGAGAAACGTTTAGAACAAGAACAAGCAACTGAAAACGCACGTCAAAAATCCATTGCGAAAGAGTTAGAATGGGTTCGTCAAAATCCAAAAGGTCGTCAAGCGAAAAGTAAAGCACGTATGGCACGCTTTGATGAATTGAACTCTGGCGAATATCAAAAACGAAACGAGACTAACGAACTCTTTATTCCACCTGGCCCACGCTTAGGCGATAAAGTGATTGAAGTGCAAAACTTAACCAAGTCTTATGGCGACCGTACTTTAATTGATGATTTATCATTCAGTATTCCAAAAGGTGCAATTGTTGGGATTATCGGAGCGAATGGTGCAGGTAAATCAACTTTATTCCGTATGTTGTCAGGTCAAGAGCAGCCAGATTCAGGTTCTGTGACAATGGGAGAAACCGTTGTACTTGCATCTGTGGATCAATTCCGTGACGCTATGGATGATAAGAAAACCGTGTGGGAAGAAGTGTCTAACGGACAAGATATTCTCACTATCGGTAACTTTGAAATTCCAAGCCGTGCCTATGTGGGACGCTTTAACTTCAAAGGTGTGGATCAACAAAAACGAGTAGGAGAATTATCAGGCGGGGAACGTGGTCGTTTACACTTAGCAAAACTTCTACAACGCGGCGGTAATGTATTGTTATTGGATGAACCAACCAATGAC
Source organism: Haemophilus aegyptius (assembly GCF_900475885.1). Taxonomy (GTDB): domain Bacteria; phylum Pseudomonadota; class Gammaproteobacteria; order Enterobacterales; family Pasteurellaceae; genus Haemophilus; species Haemophilus influenzae. The sequence goes on along the minus strand of NZ_LS483429.1, from coordinate 1,665,398 downwards.
TTAGATGTTGAAACCTTACGTGCATTAGAAAATGCGATTTTAGAATTCCCAGGCTGTGCAATGGTGATTTCCCATGACCGTTGGTTCTTAGACCGTATCGCAACGCATATTTTAGATTACGGCGATGAAGGTAAAGTCACGTTCTATGAAGGTAACTTCTCAGACTATGAAGAGTGGAAAAAGAAAACTTTAGGCGATGCCGCCACTCAGCCACATCGTATTAAATATAAACGTATTGCGAAGTAATTTAGATTGAGAAAGTGCGGTGGATTTTGACCGCACTTTTCTTACTTTTTTGGAGTGATTATGCTAGTTCATTTACATATTTTTTTCGCCTTTTTAAGTTTGGCATTGTTAGTAATTCGTGGTGCAATGCAGCTTAATGGTAAAAATTGGCGTTCGATAAAATTATTAAAAATTTTACCGCACTTATCAGATACCTTGTTGATTGTTTCTGGCGTTGTCATTTTATATATCTTCACTTTTTATATTGAATGGTGGTTAGTGGCTAAATTCGCATTACTGATCTTGTATATCGTGTTTGCTGCGAAATTATTCAGTAAAAAAGTTTCTCAACCAAAACCTATTTTCTTTTGGCTTGCTTGCGCAAATTTTATTGGTGCGATGTTAATTGCCCATTTAAAATAAAACGATGTCATTTCGCCATCTTCAAATTTTAATCAGTAAAACTTTGCCGCTTGTGCCTGATAACGTATTAATTATCGGTGAAAGCGGCATTGCTTTTTCTAAAGCAACGAATTTGCTCGGACAAGAATTTGAACATATTTTATTTGATGGACGAAATGGTATTCATCTTGAAGCACTAGCTATTGCAGCGGGAACACTGAAAATGGGCGGCACACTTTGTTTAGTGTTATCTGATTGGGAAAATTTATCTCAGCAGCCTGATCAAGATAGTTTACGTTGGAATGGAAATCAGTTAGCGATTGCTACACCTAATTTTATTGATCATTTCAAACAGTGTATTGAACGCTATCATTTCCCCATTTTCAGAGAGGAAAGTGCGGTTGAATTTCCTCCCATTTTTTATTCTAACGAGCATCATAAAAATGCCACGTTAGCTCAACAACAAATTATCGAGACTATTTTACAGGCCGAGCAGAATATTTATTTTCTAACTGCTAAGCGGGGAAGAGGGAAATCTGCATTATTGGGAATGCTTGCTAACCAAATTCAGGCACCAGTTTATCTGACTGCGCCGAATAAAAGTGCAGTGCATTCGGTTATCGAATTTTCAGAACGAGAGATAGAGTTTATCGCGCCCGATGAACTGGCTATTCGGTTACAAAATGAACCCGAATTTAGTCAACCTGCTTGGTTGCTCATAGATGAAGCAGCAATGATTCCATTGCCGTTATTGCAAGAATATTCTCAATATTTTCAACATATTGTCTTCAGCACAACAATTCATAGCTATGAAGGAACGGGGCGTGGTTTCGAATTAAAATTTAAACGGAAAATTCACCGCACTTTTCAGCATTTTGAGCTTAAACAGGCCCTACGTTGGCAAGAAAATGATCCGTTAGAACATTTTATTGATGATCTTTTATTGCTAAATGCCGAAGATGATTTTCAGCACTTCGACTATAGCAATATTACTTATAACATAGAGGAAAACGCTAAAAACCTTGCCTTCCCCTGCTTGCGGGGGAAGGTGCCCGTAGGGCGGAAGGGGGACTTAGATATAGCCAGCCCCCCTCAGTCTTCGGTAGCTCCCCTCACAAGCAAGGGCAGCCAAGGGGAATATAGTCATCAATTTTTCTTTCGAGATTTTTATGGGCTAATGACGATTGCTCACTACCGCACCTCGCCACTTGATCTTCGCCGTTTACTTGATGGAGAAAATCAACGTTTTTATTTTGCCGAATATCAACAGAATTTGCTCGGTGCAATTTGGGCATTAGAAGAAGGAAATATGGCAGATGATAAGTTGATTGTTCAAATTCAACAAGGCAAACGCCGCCCGAAAGGGAATCTTGTGCCACAGGCATTATGTTTCCATGAAAATTTATCCCACGCCTGTAAATTACGATCTTTACGCATTTCACGTATCGCCGTTCAGCCAAATTGGCAAAAAAAGGGTATTGGTCAAAATCTAATGAAATTTATGGAAAATTCAGAAGTGGATTTTCTTTCGGTAAGTTTTGGTTACACCGACGAACTCGCAAAATTTTGGCAAAAGTGCGGTTTTATTTTGGTGCATTTAGGAGAACATCAAGAAGCGAGTAGTGGTTGTTATTCAGCGATTGCCCTTAAAGGTCTTTCCAAAGAAGGCTTGGCTTTAGTTGATACTGCACACAAACAATTTCAGCGTAATATCCCTTTATCTTTTCATCCGTTCGCCATAAATTTTGAGCAAAATCAGTTTGATTGGCAGCTTGATGAGTTCGATTGGCTGAGCTTAAAAAACTTCGCTAATTTTCACCGCACTTTATTTTCGAGCATTCCTGCGATAAGGCGTTTATTAAAATTAGCGGGCAAAGAAAACTTCCCATTAATTTCCGCTTATTTAACAAAAAAACAACTTCCCATTAACAAGAAAAAAGGCGTAGAATGTTTGCGTTTAGAAATTAAACAATATTTAGCGCGAGGAACTTTATGACAGAGCAAACCGCAAAACCAAAAGGCTGGTTTAAACGCGCACTTGAAAAATATGACAACTTCATTAAAGAATGGGGGTTAGATCAACCTAATTGTAGCTGCGTGCCTATGTCAGCAACAGAAGATGAAAATGGCAATTTGAAGAAAGAAGAATCTTCTTTAAAGAAATAAATATTAACTGGTTTTTTAAACAGTAAATTTGTTGAAAGATAGGTCAAATTCCAGTACACTATGCGTCAATTTTTATACAAGATTGACGCATTATTTATATTTATGAAAACGGCTTTTTTCCAACCTGATATTCCAACCCAACCTAATGATCATAAAATTTTAGGCAATGTCTTACAAGGTGCTGATGCACTGGCGATTAGTGAAATTGCAGAGCAAAATCAAAATTTAACTGTAGTAGTCACACCAGATACACGAAGTGCGGTACGTTTATCACGGATTTTATCGGAATTAAGCAGCCAAAATGTATGCCTTTTTCCTGATTGGGAAACCTTACCTTACGATACCTTTTCTCCCCATCAAGAAATTATTTCCTCTCGTTTAAGTGCACTTTTCCATTTACAAAATGCGAAAAAAGGCATTTTCTTATTGCCGATTTCGACATTAATGCAACGCCTTTGCCCGCCACAATATTTACAACACAATGTGCTTCTGATTAAAAAAGGCGATCGTTTGGTCATCGATAAAATGCGCTTACAATTAGAAGCTGCGGGCTATCGTGCTGTGGAGCAAGTATTAGAACACGGCGAGTACGCAGTTCGTGGTGCTTTGTTGGATCTTTTCCCAATGGGAAGTGCGGTGCCTTTTCGTCTTGATTTTTTTGATGATGAAATTGATTCTATTCGCACTTTTGATGTGGATACACAACGTACTCTTGATGAAATTAACTCAATTAATCTTTTGCCAGCGCACGAATTTCCAACGGATGACAAAGGGATTGAATTTTTCCGTGCGCAATTTCGTGAAACCTTTGGCGAAATTCGTCGTGATCCCGAACATATTTATCAGCAAATCAGTAAAGGTACCTTGATTTCTGGCATTGAATATTGGCAGCCACTTTTCTTTTCTGAAATGGCGACTTTATTTGATTATTTGCCAGAACAAACGCTGTTTGTAGATATGGAAAATAATCAAACGCAAGGCGAGCGTTTTTATCAAGATGCCAAACAGCGTTATGAACAACGTAAAGTGGATCCGATGCGTCCGCTTTTATCGCCTGAAAAATTATGGCTTAATGTAGATGAAGTCAATCGCCGATTGAAATCTTATCCACGTATTACATTTAAAGCGGAAAAAGTGCGGTCATCGGTACGCCAGAAAAATTTACCTGTTGCCGCTCTACCAGAAGTGACTATTCAATCCCAGCAAAAAGAACCATTGGGACAATTACGTCAATTTATTGAGCATTTTAAAGGAAATTTATTGTTTTCTGTGGAGACGGAAGGTCGCCGAGAAACTTTGCTTGATTTGCTTTCACCGTTAAAACTCAAGCCAAAACAAATTCAATCTTTGGAACAGATTGAAAATGAAAAATTTAGCTTGTTAGTCAGCTCTCTTGAACAAGGTTTTATAATTGAACAATCGCTTCCTGTTGCGATTATTGGCGAAGCTAATTTACTTGGCGAGCGCATTCAACAACGTTCTAGAGACAAACGTAAAACAATTAATCCTGATACGCTTGTACGAAATCTTGCCGAACTGAAAATAGGGCAACCAGTTGTGCATCTTGATCACGGTGTGGGACGTTATGGCGGTTTGATTACCTTAGATACAGGCGGCATTAAAGCCGAATATTTGCTACTAAATTATGCAAATGAATCAAAACTTTATGTGCCAGTGACTTCATTACATTTGATTAGCCGTTATGTTGGTGGTTCTGATGAAAGTGCGCCATTACATAAATTAGGGAACGAGGCTTGGGCGAAATCACGCCAAAAAGCAGCGGAGAAAATTCGTGATGTGGCGGCAGAGTTATTAGATGTTTACGCACAACGTGAAGCGAAGAAAGGCTTTACCTTTAAATATGATCGTGAAGAATTTCAACAATTTGCCGCAACCTTTCCTTTTGAAGAAACCTACGATCAGGAAATGGCAATTAATGCGGTAATTTCGGATATGTGTCAGCCAAAAGCAATGGATCGCCTTGTTTGCGGAGATGTGGGTTTTGGTAAAACTGAAGTGGCAATGCGCGCTGCGTTTTTGGCTGTGATGAATCATAAGCAAGTAGCAGTGTTGGTGCCAACTACACTTTTAGCCCAACAGCATTATGAGAATTTTAAAGATCGTTTTGCAAATTTGCCTGTGAACGTAGAAGTGTTATCGCGTTTTAAAACTGCAAAAGAACAAAAACAAATTCTGGAAAATCTTGCAGAAGGGAAAGTCGATATCCTAATTGGTACCCATAAATTAATTCAATCAGATGTCAAATTTAATGATCTTGGCTTGTTGATTATTGATGAAGAACACCGTTTCGGTGTGGGGCAAAAAGAGAAAATTAAACAGCTCCGCGCAAATATCGATATTCTTACCTTAACGGCAACGCCAATTCCGCGAACGCTTAATATGGCGATGAATGGTATTCGTGATCTTTCCATTATTTCTACGCCACCTGCTCGCCGATTAAGTATTAAAACCTTCGTTCGCCAGAATGACGATCTTGTTGTACGAGAAGCGATTTTGCGTGAAATTCTCCGTGGTGGGCAGGTTTATTATCTCCACAATGACGTTGCAAGCATTGAAAATACTGCGGAAAAACTTACCGCACTTGTGCCAGAAGCGCGAGTGATTGTGGGACACGGACAAATGCGAGAACGTGCGCTAGAGCGCGTGATGAGTGATTTTTATCATCAGCGTTATAACGTATTAGTTTGTTCAACCATTATCGAAACGGGTATTGATGTGCCAACGGCAAATACCATTATTATTGAACGAGCGGATCATTTTGGGTTGGCTCAGTTACATCAATTACGCGGACGAGTCGGGCGTTCACATCATCAAGCTTATGCTTATTTGCTTACGCCACCGCCAAAAATGATGACAAAAGATGCTGAACGCCGTCTAGATGCGTTGGAAAATCTTGATAATCTTGGGGCTGGTTTTATCTTGGCAACCCACGATTTAGAGATTCGTGGTGCAGGCGAATTACTCGGAAATGAACAAAGCGGACAAATTGAAAGCATCGGTTTTTCGCTTTATATGGAATTATTGGATGCGGCGGTTAAAGCGTTAAAAGAAGGGCGAGAGCCATCATTAGAAGAATTGACGCAACAACAAGCGGATATTGAATTGCGCGTGCCTGCTTTATTGCCAGATGATTATTTAGGGGATGTGAATATGCGTTTATCCTTTTATAAACGTATTGCCACAGCAGAGAGTAAATCAGAATTGGACGAGTTAAAAGTTGAGTTGATAGATCGATTCGGATTATTGCCTGATGCGACAAAAAATTTACTGCAAATTGCAGAGTTACGTTTGTTGGTTGAGCCATTGAAAGTTGTGCGAATTGATGCAGGTACGCAAGGCGGTTTTATTGAGTTTTCAGCAAAAGCACAAGTAAATCCAGATAAATTTATTCAATTAATTCAAAAAGAACCTATTGTGTATCGCTTTGAAGGCCCATTAAAATTTAAGTTTATGAAAGACCTATCTGATAACAAAGTGCGGTTAGAATTTGTAGTGGATTTGTTGAAAGCGATTACTTCATAAAAAGAAGTCCGATCATAATGATCGGACTTTTTTCTTAAATATATCAAGAAGATTATTGTACTAATAAATAGAAATTACTGTTACCTCGTAAAATATTAAGTGCAACTGCTGACGGCTCAGTTTCAAGCACTTTATTTAATTCACTAAGATTTTCGATCATTTGACGATTGATACCAATAATAATGTCGCCAGCTTTTAAACCACGCTGTGTGGCAAGTGAATTAGGCTGAACTTTTGTGATTTCAATGCCTTTGATGCCTTTTGCATCGTAGTTTTTCAATGTCGCACCATCTAATGCAGGTAATTCGGTTTTTGAGGAAAGTTGGCTACCATCATCTGCTTGTAATTTCACTTTAACATCGTGGGATTTGCCGTCTCGTAAGTAGGTTAAGCTAATCTCTTTCCCTGCACCAGAGGTGGCGATTTTTGCACGTATTTCAGCAAAACTTGAGATTTTTTGACCGTTCATTGCCGTGATAATATCGCCTGCTTTAAGACCTGCTTTTTCAGCAGCAGATTTCGGTAAAACTTCGCTCACAAATGCGCCTTGTTGCACGCTCACATTAAAGGCTTTGGCTAAATCAGCATTGAGTTCACCACCTTTAATGCCAAGCAATCCTCGGCGTACTTGACCAAATTCTAAAATTTGTTGCACTAAATTGCTTGCTTGATTACTTGGAATCGCAAAGGCAATTCCTGCATTGCCACCACTTGGAGAAATAATTGCAGTGTTAATTCCAATAAGTTCGCCATTTAAATTTATTAACGCACCACCCGAATTACCGCGGTTTACTGCTGCATCGGTTTGAATATAGTTTTCGTAAGCACCGCTGTCAGAGCCTGTTGAACGACCTAATGCAGAAACAATACCTGATGTCACAGTTTGACCTAAACCAAATGGATTACCAATTGCAACAGTGAAATCGCCTACGCGTAATTTGTTGGAATCAGCAAATTTGATTTCTGTTAAATTACTTGGTTTTTCAAGTTGAACTAACGCAATGTCTGATTGTTCATCTTTTCCCACTAATTTCGCTTTAAATTCACGCCCATCTTGTAATTGCACAGTGATTTTATCGGCATTATCAATGACATGATTATTGGTTAAAACATAACCTTTTCTTGCATTAATAATGACACCAGAACCTAAACCGCGAAAGTTACGTTTTGATTCACTACGTCCACCAAATTGTTCGGCAAAACGATCACCAAAGAAAAATTTAAATTCTTCAGGAAGATCATCTGGAAAGCTAGAGCGAGAATTAACTTTTGCTTTTCCTTCAACGGAAAGAGTGACAACGGCAGGTTGTACTTTTTCTAACATCGGTGCAAGGCTATTTTGCTCTGAAATAAAGCTTGGCAAAGTGGCTTGAGCAACAAATGATGTGCTTAATACACTTAATCCAAGTGCAATACTATTTAATACAAAACGTGTTTTTTTCATAAATACTCCAAAATAAGGTTTCAGATAACGTGGCTTATCAGACAAAAAAATAAAAAAAATGTTCAATAAGAGGAGAGTAGATTATCTTGTTTAAAAGGAAATCAGAGCAGTATAAAAATGCCTTACAAGTAGCAAATTCTATAAATTTATGTTCTAATATGCGGAATTTTCTAGTCAATAAAAAGGTCAAAAAATGAGCTGGATTAACCGAATTTTTAGTAAAAGTCCTTCTTCTTCCACTCGAAAAGCCAATGTGCCAGAAGGCGTGTGGACAAAATGTAATGCTTGTGAACAAGTACTTTATAGTGAAGAACTTAAACGTAATCTTTATGTTTGCCCTAAATGTGATCACCATATGCGTATTGACGCCCGTGAGCGTTTATTAAAATTATTAGACGAAGGTTCAAGCCAAGAAATTGCGGCAGATTTAGAGCCAAAAGATATTTTAAAATTCAAAGATTTAAAGAAATATAAAGATCGTATCAGTGCGGCGCAAAAAGAAACGGGCGAAAAAGATGCGCTAATCACTATGACAGGTACACTTTATAATATGCCAATTGTTGTAGCTGCATCGAACTTTGCTTTTATGGGCGGTTCAATGGGTTCTGTAGTTGGGGCAAAATTTGTTAAAGCGGCTGAAAAAGCAATAGAAATGAATTGTCCTTTTGTATGTTTCTCTGCAAGTGGCGGTGCACGTATGCAAGAAGCCTTGTTTTCTTTAATGCAAATGGCAAAAACCAGTGCAGTACTTGCCCAAATGCGTGAAAAAGGCGTGCCGTTTATTTCAGTATTAACGGATCCAACTTTAGGTGGCGTATCAGCAAGTTTTGCGATGTTGGGCGATTTAAATATTGCCGAGCCAAAAGCCTTAATTGGTTTTGCAGGACCACGCGTTATTGAACAAACTGTGCGTGAAAAATTGCCAGAAGGTTTCCAACGTAGTGAGTTTCTACTTGAGAAAGGGGCAATTGATATGATCGTGAAACGTTCAGAAATGCGTCAAACTTTAGCAAGTGTACTGAGTAAATTAACGAATCAACCTTCTCCTTTTATGGAGCCTGAACTCATTTCAGAAGATGAATAATATGCAACTTAAAGCCACTTCGCCACTCGCTGAGTGGCTTTCTTATTTAGAAAAAAGTCATTTTAAACCTATTGATCTCGGTTTAGATCGTATTCAATCCGTAGCGGAAAAATTGGATTTACTTCATCCCGCCCCTTATGTGATAACTGTGGGGGGGACGAATGGTAAAGGCACGACTTGTCGCTTGTTAGAAACGATTCTGCTTAATCACGGATTACGTGTAGGTGTGTATTCTTCGCCCCATTTATTGCGTTATAACGAGCGAGTACGCATTCAAAATCAAGATTTACCCGATGAAGCACATACCGCCTCTTTTGCTTTTATTGATGAAAACAAAACAGAATCGCTGACTTATTTTGAATTTAGCACCCTTTCTGCATTGCATTTATTTAAGCAAGCAAAATTAGATGTAGTGATTTTAGAAGTGGGGCTGGGCGGACGTTTAGATGCGACCAATATTGTGGATAGCCATCTCGCTGTGATTACTAGCATCGATATTGATCACACCGATTTTCTTGGGGATACCAGAGAGGATATTGCTTTTGAAAAAGCAGGAATTTTCTGCGAAAATTGCCCTGTCGTGATTGGTGAACCTAATGTGCCGCAAACAATGTTAGATCAGGCTGAAAAATTACATTGCCAAGTTGCTCGTCGTGATGTGGATTGGTTATTTGAGCAAAATGCTGAAAATTGGCAATGGCAAAATAAAAAAGTGCGGTTAGAAAATTTGCCGTTTTGTCAGATTCCATTAGCGAATGCCGCAACGGCTCTGGCTGCCGTTCAATGTTTACCTTTTGATATTTCAGAACAGACTTTGCGAAAATCTTTGCAAGAGGTAGAACTGGTTGGTCGTTTTCAAGCTATAAAAACAGATAAACGTGAGAAATTAGCGGATTATCTTGGCGTACCAGTTGAAACCTTGCCAACAATTATCGTTGATGTGGGGCATAATCCTCACGCTGCAAAATATTTATCTGAAAAATTGACCGCACTTAAACGTAGCATCGAGGGCAAAATGATTGCCGTGTGTGGGATGCTCAAAGACAAAGATGCAAATGGGGTATTTGAGCATTTAACACCTATTATTGATGAATGGCATTGTGTAACTTTAGGCGGCTATCGCGGGCAGTCAGGCGATGAATTAGCAGAGAAATTGAAAAGCCATTTCCCAAATATTCAAGCTACATCAGATAATTCTGTTATGGATGGTGTGTGTACAGCACTCAAAAGTGCGGTAAAGAATGATGTTGTTTTAGTCTTTGGATCTTTCCACACCGTAGCTGAATTTTGGGCTGTGGTGGAATAAAATTTACCATCAAAGCAAAGGGCTGATATTTAAAATCAGCCCTTATTTTTTGGAATATTATTTCCAAGAATATTTCACACCCACGGTGCCTTGGTAACCTTTATGACTATTTTTTTCTCTGTTTTATCTTTTACATCAATTGTGAGTTCAACGACAATTAAAGTAAACCCTTTAGCATAAAACAGTATTTTCCTTATCGGTTGGATTTTAACCAGTTTGTGTTTATTTAACAAGTTTAGATTAGTGTGATTTTAGAAAAATAGAAGAAATATGATTTAGAACAATATTTATAATGTGGTGCTGTTTGGCAATGGCTGAGGTTCCCCTAAAAAATAAGGCTCAACACCTAATATCAAGTCAAAAACCGCTTTTATGCGGGCAAAAACTTCTCTTATTTGTGTGGAAAAATGTAATTCTGGCTGTTTTGCCACAAAGCAAATGGCATCAATATTATGTGCTTGGGCAATTAATAGTGCGCGTTCGCAATGAAATTTTTGACTGACAATCGTAAATGCTTGCACTTGGAAAATTTTATCGGCGCGGATAACGGAATCAAGGGTGCGAAAACCTGCAAAATCACGGAACATTAAAGTTTCTGGCACGCCCATTTTGCGTAAATCGCGAAACATTGCTCTTGGTTCGTTATATTGCAAAGTTCGGTTGTCGCCACTTAATAAAAGATAATTCACTTTTTGTTGTTCGATTAGGCTTTTAGCTGCCATTAAGCGACTATCGTAATAAACGTTCGGTTTTCCGCTGACGGTGTATTTTGATGTGCCAAGCACAAGGGCGCAGGGGCGAAAGGGGAGTTCATCAATATTTGTGAATATTTTATCGCGAACATAAAAACTGACGCCTCGATCCACTAGCAAGCAAAGTATAATCAATGCAAAGATTGCGTAGAGTAGTGCGCGAAAAAGTGCGGTGAATTTTGGAGATAATTTTTTTACTAGCATAGCGGTAAACATAATGAAAAATCGACCGCACTTCAAGGAGAATTTGATGGATTTTGTGAATCGCATTGATGTGCGATAATTTAGCCGTTTAGACGGCTAAAATTTCTTGACAAGCTAATCGACTTACTGATAGTTTAAACGCCATTCTGATTATTACGATAGGTTTTCAATGTCTGTGCAAAATGTAGTGCTTTTTGACACACAGCCTTTAACTCTGATGCTTGGCGGCAAACTTTCCCATATTAATGTCGCGTATCAAACTTATGGCACGCTTAATGCCGAAAAAAATAATGCGGTATTAATTTGCCACGCTTTGACTGGTGATGCTGAGCCTTATTTCGATGATGGTCGAGATGGCTGGTGGCAGAATTTTATGGGAGCAGGTTTAGCATTGGATACGGATCGTTATTTTTTTATTAGCTCGAACGTATTAGGTGGGTGTAAGGGAACAACTGGGCCTTCATCAATTAATCCGCAAACGGGTAAACCTTATGGCAGCCAATTTCCTAATATTGTTGTGCAAGATATTGTTAAAGTACAAAAAGCCTTGCTTGAACATCTTGGTATTAGCCATTTAAAAGCGATTATTGGTGGATCTTTTGGCGGCATGCAAGCGAATCAATGGGCGATTGATTATCCTGATTTTATGGATAATATCGTGAATCTTTGCTCATCCATTTATTTTAGTGCTGAAGCCATAGGCTTTAACCACGTAATGCGTCAAGCGGTAATTAATGATCCTAATTTTAACGGTGGCGATTACTATGAGGGGACACCGCCAGATCAAGGGTTATCTATTGCGCGTATGCTGGGTATGCTGACTTACCGCACCGATTTACAACTAGCCAAAGCCTTTGGGCGTGCCACAAAATCAGATGGCAATTTTTGGGGCGATTACTTTCAAGTGGAATCCTATCTTTCTTATCAAGGCAAAAAATTTTTAGAACGTTTTGATGCCAATAGTTATTTGCATTTGTTACGTGCGTTGGATATGTATGATCCAAGTTTGGGGTATGACAATGTTAAAGAGGCATTGTCACGCATTAAAGCACGCTATACGTTGGTTTCTGTGACAACGGATCAACTTTTTAAACCCATTGATCTTTATAAAAGTAAACAGCTTTTAGAGCAAAGTGGCGTCGATCTACATTTTTATGAATTTCCATCAGACTACGGACACGATGCGTTTTTAGTGGATTATGATCAGTTTGAAAAACGAATTCGAGATGGTTTGGCAGGTAATTAATTAGTCATAAAAAAGTGCGGTGAAATTTCACCGCACTTCTTCTCTTATAATAGGTTATTCTTCAGAACTACTTTCTTCCAAAGAATCTTCTTCATCCGCATCACAAACACGTTCTAAACTTACTACGTGTTCATCATCGGCAGTACGAATTAAGCGAACACCTTGCGTGTTACGCCCTACAATGCTCACTTCGCTTACGCGTGTGCGAACAAGCGTTCCTGCATCAGTGATCAACATAATTTGGTCTGTTTCTTCTACTTGAGTTGCGGCAACTACTTTACCATTGCGTTCACTCACTTTAATCGAAATCACACCTTTTGTATTACGTGATTTAGTTGGGTATTCACTTAATTGTGTGCGTTTTCCGTAGCCGTTTTGTGTTGCGGTTAAAATTGCACCTTCACCTTTTGGCACAACGAGAGAAACCACTTTATCGATATTTAAGTCTAACGATGCTTCAGCGTTGTCATCAGAAATTTCTTCAATTTCTACCGCACTTTCATCGTCAGAAATATCGTTTGTTAAAGCCAGTTTGATACCGCGAACACCTGTTGCTAAACGTCCCATTGCACGCACGGCATTTTCAGCAAAACGCACCACGCGACCTTGCGATGAGAACAACATAATTTCGTTGCTGCCATTAGTAATATCCACGCCGATTAATTCATCTTCGTCACGTAAATTCAATGCGATGATACCGTTTGAACGTGGACGGCTAAATTCGGTTAAGGCGATTTTCTTCACAATACCGCCAGCAGTTGCCATGACCACGAATTTATCTTCTTCGTAAGCAGAAACTGGCAAGATTGCAGTAATACGTTCGTTTTCTTGTAACGGAAGAATATTCACAATTGGACGCCCGCGTGCGCCACGGCTCGCTTGCGGAAGTTGATATACTTTCAACCAATATAAACGACCACGGCTAGAGAAGCAGAGGATGGTATCGTGAGTATTTGCTACCAGTAATTTTTCGATGAAATCTTCTTCTTTCATCTTCGTTGCAGATTTGCCTTTACCGCCACGGCGTTGTGCTTCATAGTCAGTCAGTGGTTGGTATTTCACATAACCTTCGTGAGAAAGCGTCACCACCACGTCTTCTTGTGCGATTAAATCTTCTAAATCAATATCGCCAGAAGCAGCGGTAATTTCAGTTAAACGATCATCACCAAATTGTGCTTTTACTTCTTCCAATTCTTCACGAATTACTTCCATTAAACGTTCTGCGCTACTTAAAATATGAAGAAGATCCGCAATTTTAACTAATAATTCTTCATATTCTTTTATAACTTCTTCAAACGCAATGCCCGTTAAACGGTGTAAACGAAGTTCTAGAATTGCGTTTACTTGCGCTGGCGATAAGTAATATTGTTCGCCTTGAATACCAAGATTTTCTTCTAACTCATCAGGACGAGCGGAAACATCAAGAAGATTAATAATATCGTTATGTAACGTCCAAGAGCGTGAACTGATTGCTGTTGCGGCTTCTTCACGGTTTTTAGAGTTGCGAATAATTGCAATCATTTCATCGATATTAGAACGAGCAACCGCTAAACCTTCCAAAATGTGCGTACGTTCACGCGCTTTGCGAAGCTCAAAGATAGAACGACGTGTCACCACTTCACGGCGGTGTAAAACGAAGGATTCAATGATTTCTTTAAGATTAAATAAACGTGGCTGACCGTGATCCAATGCCACCATATTGATACCAAAGGTCACTTGCATTTGAGTGAGTGAGTAAAGATGGTTTAATACCACTTCCCCTACTGCATCACGTTTAATATCAATTTCAATACGGATCCCTTCTTTGTTTGAAAGGTCAGTAATATTGCTGATGCCTTCGATTTTTTTCTCGCGAATTAATTCGGCAATTTTCTCGACTAATTTTGCTTTATTTACTTGGTATGGCAATTCAGACACGATAATTTGCTCGCGTCCTTTTTCGTTGGTTTCTACTGTTGCGCGCGCACGAACATACACTTTACCACGACCAGTGCGATAGGCTTCTTCAATCCCTTTACGACCATTAATTAATGCCGCGGTTGGAAAGTCTGGGCCTGGAATATGTTGCATTAATTCATCAATGGTAATTTCATTGTTGTCTATATAAGCCAAACAACCATTTAATACTTCATTTAAGTTGTGAGGAGGAATATTAGTTGCCATCCCCACCGCAATACCAGAAGAACCATTTGCTAAAAGTGCTGGAATACGAGTCGGTAATACATCTGGAATCATTAATTCGCCATCATAGTTTGGCGAGAAATTGACGGTTTCTTTATCCAAATCCGTGAGCAATGCTTGCGTGATTTTTTGCATACGTACTTCGGTATAACGCATTGCAGCTGGCGCATCACCATCAATTGAACCGAAGTTACCTTGCCCATCAACCAACATATAGCGAAGTGAGAATGGTTGCGCCATACGAACGATTGTATCGTACACAGCTGAGTCACCATGCGGGTGATATTTACCGATTACATCACCCACAACACGCGCTGATTTTACGTATTTTTTATTGGCGGTATTGCCTTCGCGATCCATTGAGAATAGTACGCGGCGGTGAACAGGTTTTAAACCATCTCGAACGTCAGGTAATGCACGCCCAACGATAACCGACATCGCGTAGTCAAGGTAGGAAGATTTGAGTTCTTCTTCGATATTGACAGGGGTGATAGATGATTGGATTGAATCCGTCATTGGTATTCCTTTTTTGATCAAAAATTGTGGCGGATTATAGCATAAAGGTATGTTTTTTACATTAGGATTTCGCCTAATGGCGACTTACTTTCTTTTGCTTGTACAAAAGAAAGTAAGCAAAGAAAAGTACCCCCAGTTAAATCGCTGATCTTTGCTTTATTTCAATTTTCTTTACGGCAATTTTCTGAACTCGCAACTGCGTTGCTCAAACAGACGAAAATTGCCTAAAAATTGAAAGTCGCAAAGGCGATTTATATGGGGATAGAGTTTGTTGGAGCGTTATTTAAAAAGTGCGGTTGTTTTTAAGATGTTTTATATAACACTAATATTTTGTTAATTATTTGTTTGTATATAAGATTGTTATAATTGACTTATGGGAGGGAAAATTATTCTGAGATAGAATAAAAGAAAGTTAGTTGAACCTAACTTTCTTTTTGTAGGTTATTGATATGATAAAGTGTAAGTTGCAATAGCTTGTACTGTGCCAGCACTAACTGTACCATTATTTACATAATAGGCTTTAAAGGTTACAGTTGGAAATTCTTCTCCATTTGTTTTAGAAATTTGGAATTGATTAGGATTAGCATACTTAGCTGACTCTTCACCATATTTTATAGGTGTAGTATCTTCATTTTTATAAAGTTTTATTCCAACTCCTCGTGCTGTTGATTGAGCTGTTAGGGATAGTATCTCAGATCGATTATCTGGATTAGATTGATCGGTAAATGTCATCAAGGATCTAATTTTACCATTATTATCATCTGCACCTGTTTGGCAACGTAAACCAATTTTAAATTGACCGCCATAACGTTGGCTGCCAGCAGCAGAAATTGCTGCAGTTGAAATAGTTGGCATCGTAAGAATAATATTTTTTGGCGTGATTAGTTCACAAGTCATAGCAGCGACTTGCATGCTAAATGGTGGCACCCAAACATCCCATTCCGTTTTTCCGCTCCATCCATTCTCTTTTGCATTGGCTCGACGTTGAGCATCATTTAAAGATGTATTTTCTGGTTTTAGGATTTTCATTGTTGCTACTTTTAATCTGGGGATGTTCAATGTTGTACCAGCAGGAGGTTGTTTTAATAAGACGGGAATTACTCCAGCGTAAGCACCTGCTGCAGACGTAGCACAAAAGCCACTAAAGACTGTTCCCCAAGTGCCAGCTGGTGTATTGCTATTCTGACTAGGTTTGTCCCCAGTCATAACATAAAAACCTAAATAGTCATTATTTGGAATTTTATAAATCGTTCTTCCATTTGTGCGGAGTGCAACCTCTAAATCAGATTTAGCCTCTAACTTCCAGCACATGCCTTCAGTATTGCCACCACCTACAGCACCACCCTCCATCCATGGGGTTGCAAATTTGTTAGCTTGGTGTACTTGTAGTTTTCTATTATTGAAGAAATAAGGGATATTATCCCTTCTGTAGTTAATAATGCTATTCCAATTTGGTGTAGGTAAAATAAAATCTTCAGCCCTAACAACCCTTTGAGCATTCTTCCAATCCCAATACGATTGATCTGCATAAGTATTTATTGATAATAATGTGGATATTAATACGACTCTTTTTTTCATTTATCTCTTCCTTAGCGACAAATTGCTTCATATTGTTGAATTTCATCATTTTGATTATCTAAATTTACATTGTAATTAAACTGGCATTGTTCACTTTCATTAGCACCCCAGCGAACTGTGATATTGCCTTTTGTTTGAGTTAAACTATTTGCAAATAGCATACCACCTTGTCCAATAAAGCCTGCAAAGCTGCCATCACTATTTTTAGCTTCTGCAGCCATAGGTATAGCTCCTCCTTTAGCTAGTTTAATTTTAAATAGAATCATTGTGTTTTGATGAGATTCAAAATTAACCAAGTTAATGCTGTTAGCTCTAGGAATTACTTGTTTCTCAGTTGCTGAAAATTCAAGATTATTAGGCATATGGCTAGTATCAATACCTATATAATTGATAGAGTATGGAGTAGAGTAGGGTACAATAGCATTACCAAAATAATCTAATGTTTGACCCGTTCCCGTATTAACTTTAGCCCCATGCCCATTTTTAGCATGCACGATCATAAAATTATCATTAACCGAATTACCTAATGTAATTCCGTAAGGGTGTGCAACAATTGAACCGTTTGCACCCAAACCATATTGTCGTATGCCATCATTATAAATAGCTGCTGATGCACTATATTCAGCAATATTGGTTCGATAATTTAAATTAGTTGAAGTTGAGCGATGATTTTTGCTATCAGTCATCGCAGATAAATTATAGTTAAATTGATTATTCTCACCCATTGAATCACTAAATGTAGTTTGTAAACTATGATATTGGCGATTATTTGCCATTGTTGTTGAAACAGAGGCTCCTTTTCCACCTATAGGTAACGAAAAGTTTACATATAAACTGTTATTGCGAATTTTACTTGTTCTATCAATAGATTGAGAAAAACCAAATTGATAGCTTAAACTTTTATATGTATTACTGTAAGAAAATTGATATTCATGACGAGCATGATTACTATTCCAATAATTATAAGTTGAACCAATGATATAAAAATTCCCCCATTTTTCGCCGAGTCTTTGGTTTATTGAAATTTGATATTGATTTTTAGGGCGATAAAATAGAGATGAATGAATATTTTCATCATCGATAAAATTAGAGTGGTTAGCAAAAATAGCATCTCTTAAATTATAGAAATCACGAGAAGAATAGCGATATGCAGCTAAGGTTACGTTAGTACTAGTTGCTGGTAGGTTTACACTATAACTAGCGTGTATACTATATCCTCGTTTAACATTATTTGAATTAGAAAAATAAGTGCGAGATAAGGTTGCATCCGTAGTAAATGCACCAAGAGGAGTATTGAACCCTGCGCCTAATAATAGTGATCGGTAATCTTTGTGTAGTATTGCGCCTGAGTTTATTGTTAGGGCATTTAGTAAACCATATTGGAATGATAACTGTGCTACTTTGTCTTGTGAATAAACTTGGCTGCCATAGCGATAATGTCCAGCAGCAGCTTGATAAGTAAATTGTCCCATTCGAATAAGTGGTGTGAGCGAAGCATATGGCACGTTAAAACTACGTTTAACACCATTAGCTTCTGTAATTTCAACTGTTAAGTCATTATTTGAACCACTTGGGTATAAATCCGAAATATTAAAAGGTCCAGCTGGAACATTAGTTTGGTAAATAATATTTCCATCTTGTTTAATAGTAATTAAAGCATTAGTGTTTGCTATCCCTTGGATTACAGGCGCATAACCTCGTTGTGAAGATGCAAGCATTCTATCATCAGAGGAGACTTGTATACCTCTTAGTCCAATACTTTCTTGAACTTTACTTTGGCTATTGAACTCTCCTAAAGTTACTAGCCCTTGAATAGTTGCAAAATCTTTTTGTAGATAGGTTTCATTATTTTGATAGCGACTTTTTTCTGAAACCCCTTTACTGGTTTTATACCAGTTGCGAGAGCCACTATGACGTAGAGCCCAACTACCAATATTGGCACCAGTACGAATAGAGATAAATTGTTGATTGCTTTGAATAACTTTACTCTCGTAATGGTAATTATTAATATCATAATTAATAAAAGCTGCAGGTACGCCATCTTGCCATTGTGATGGAGAAATATAATCTCTTGGACGCTGAGCTATCAAGGCTTGAGGGGCACTAATGTTAAGCCGTTGTAAAGATGTATCAAATACTATATTTATATTAGTTAAAGCTATTTCAGCATCTAAACAACCACTATTGTCATTTTGACCGCTATAAGCTTCTTTGTTTAGATCTAAAAGGTTAATTAAATCTGGAGTTAAACAAAGTACAACTTTTTCTCCTTTATCAGCGAAGATTAATGATAGACTACCTTTATATTGTTCATTAACATAAATCTCAGCAGGATATTCTCCCGCTAATACAGCATTTTTATTATTAAAGCGGCTAATATCTATTAATGGAGCATCATTTTTTTGACGCAAGAAGTTTACATTGAAAGTATCATCAGCTTTCACAGGTGTGCTTAAAAGGCACGATAGCAAACTATAGTAAATAGTACTTAACTTAAAATTAAAAATTTTCATATGTATATTCCATAATATTTATTCGGAGGAAACTTACGCTTAATTATGTCGTTTCCTCTTTTTACTGCACGATGGAATGACCAAGTTGATCGCCGCCATAGTCATTTACAACAGTCCAATCTACTTTATTACCTGATTTTACACCTTTAAATGGATAGTTCTCCTGTGAATAAGGTGCAACCATACCGGGGCTTTTTAATAATTGATTATTTATTTTAATTTGAGCATAAGTAACGTAATAAGGTGTTGGGTTATCTATTTTTAAATATGTACCATTTGAACTAAAAACCACTTTTGAGTAAGCATCATTTATACTTATGGGTAAGCCTGAGGGGCGATAGAAAAATTTTAATCGGCTTTTAATAGCAAGTTGTAGATAATTTGGGTTCTGTGATAATTTATCTGCACTAGGTTTCGGTGGTATATCTAAGAGATTAAAATAAAATAGACTTTCCCGATCTTTGGCTAAGGTTTCTGTATTAGTGAAGGTTGTACGTAAGGATTGCCCACTATTTGCCTCAATACGTGTAATTGGCGGGGTAATAATAAATGGTACTTGTGTTGAATCAGGACTGCTTTGTATATCTCCTTTATCTAGCCATGATTGCACTAAAGCAGGAGATTCCCCTACATTTGTTAGCTGAATAGTAATACTTTTTTGTTCAGCGGGATAGATGATTCGAGTGCCAGTAATTACCACATTAGCTTGTGCAATAAGTGGTAATATGATAAGTAATGGCATAAATTTTTTTAGCATAAGATTCCCTAATAAAATATTAAAAGCCGACTAATTTTTTAAAGTATTAGTCGGTATAAAGGTGCTTATCAGTTATGATTTATTCATAAGCAAGGTTGTATTCAACAATGCCTTGAACATCGCCTGTACCAGCTTTACCTGTTGCGTAATATTGTGCTGCATAAGGGATTTTACCTGTAGTAATACCAGCTGTAAGCGCAACACTTTGAGAGCCTTGAACTTGTGTTGCGTCTAATTCTGTACCATCTGCTGCTGTAATAGCTTTATCATTTAAACCTGCTTTAATTACACTACCATCAGCATTTAATAATTGAATTTTTACATTAGTCGCTGGGGTGCTAGTAGCTTTATTTTCTAATAAACCACTAGCATCAGTAAATCCTGATTTAGGTAGGAAGAATGCTTTTACTTGATTATGACCTACCGCAGCCTTACAATTTTGAAACTGAATAGCAAAATCAGTTTTACCTGCCGTTGCACCTGTTGTTTTTAAAGAGCCTGTTTGCACGGTTGGTAGGGTAACGATAATATCTTTACTATCATTAGTAACCACGCAGGTTTGATCAACAACTTTACCCTTAATAGTTACTTTCCCGTCAGCTCCATTACTGACATCTGCTTGAGCATTTAGAGTGTTTAACGCAAGTAATAAACTTGCTGCTAATGTTAATTTCTTCATATGAAAAAACCTTTTTGAATGAATGAGTTAAAAATAAACTTGTTTATTTATATATTTTATTTATATAAAAAACTGCTCAATTCTACCCCCCCCCCCCCCCGAAAAGTCAAACGTTTTTCGCTTTTAAAATATTATTTGGTAATGAAAGTTTTACAACTTGATTTATTTAAGCCTAGAATGATGTGTATTAATACATATTTGGAATATGTTCTAACACCGTATTTATCATATTTACTCTGTAATGATGGAGAGAATATAATTCAAAGACTAAAGAGAAAAAGGGTTTAGAAGAAAACAGAAAAGTGATTGATAAGGAAAATGATTATAATACTGTAAAACATACAGAAAAAAGAAATCCTCTTATTGAAATAAGAGGATTTTCATACGATTATTTGTAACATCAGTCTTTACGTAACCATTTAATACTTAAAAGTACGAAATAAGCCTAATTTATTTTTGATGTGCTATTTTGGCTTTCTGCAACTTTCCATAAGCCCCCAGTAAAGCCTGATGTTCCTTAAAGTTTTCCAAATTCTCATCACTTGCTGGAAGATTGTAGAATGGATTGCCACTTTCAGAGACCGCAGCCCAAGCTTGTTTAACTGCATCTTTACCATACAGACCGCACTTTTGCTCAAACTCAAGCACCGTATTTGTTGTTAGATGGCAGATTAAGTGAAACGCCCGCTTTGTTACGTAAATTAGGTAAATTGCTTGGTAACGAAAAACAAGCTGAAGCACAAGCTAAATATGCGGAAGACACCCTTAAACAAGCACGCGATTTTGCTAAACAACATCATAAAACAGCCTATTTAGCGCGTAATGCGGATGGCTTGCAAACTGGTCAAAAAGGTTCGATTCATACGGAAGCAATGGAATTGGTTGGCTTGGAAAACGTCGCAGAGGGAGATCAAAAAGGCTTAACTCAAGTTTCAATGGAACAGCTTTTATTGTGGAATCCTCAAATGATTTTCACCCAATATGATGAGTTTTATAAAGATCTTAAAAACAATCCGCAATGGAAAGAATTAAGTGCGGTGAAAAATCAGCAAGTTTTCTTTGTGCCGCATACACCATTTGGTTGGATTGATTCACCACCAAGTTTAAACCGTTTATTAGGCGCGCGTTGGTTACAACATATGTTGAGTGGTAAGGCGAATGCTGACTTTGTGCCTGAAATGCAACGTTTCTACAAATTGTTTTATCACATTGATTTAACCAATGAACAAGCACTTAAGTTGTTTCAAGTAAAATGATGAGATCGACTTTTCTTTTACGTTCGCCTCGTTTATTTTTTATCTTGTTAGTTGGAATATTGTTTGGCAGTATTTTACTTGCTTTGAATGTGGGGAAATATCCGCTTTCCCCTAGCCAACTTTGGGAGACAATAAGCTGTTCGTTTAGCGGGCAATGTGAAGGAAACACGGAACAAACAGTACTGTGGCAAATTCGTTTGCCACGTATTTTTGCCGCTTGTTTTGTCGGGGCTGCGCTTGCTTGTGCGGGCGCAACTTATCAAGGTATGTTTAAGAATCCGCTTGTTTCGCCAGATATTTTGGGCGTTTCAGCGGGCGCAGGTTTCGGAGCAAGTTTGGCAATTTTTTACAATTTGCCAATGGTTTATATCCAGCTTTTTGCTTTTAGCGGTGGCATTTTAGCTGTGTTATGTGTATCGCTCATTGCCTCGCGTAGTCGTACACAAGATCCTATTTTAGTGCTGGTGCTTTCTGGGATTGCAATTGGTTCTTTACTTTGGTGCAGGCATTTCTTTGTTAAAAATTCTTGCGGATCCTTTCACTCAATTACCTTCAATCACTTTTTGGCTACTTGGTAGCCTGACGGCTATTAATCAACAAGATTTAATTCAATTGATCCCGATATTGTTGCTAGGGATTGTTCCCATTTTTTTATTACTTACTGATACGCTGGCTCGCACTATTGCACCGATTGAATTACCACTCGGTATTCTGACTTCTGCGTGTGGTGCACCATTTTTCCTTTATTTATTAGTGCGAGGGCAAAAATAATGTTACTCGAAACCCAAAATCTTGCCATTGGCTATGAAGGAAAAACACTGGTTCAACATATCCGATTTACCCTAGAGGAAAATCAAATTTGTTGTTTGCTTGGTGCAAATGGTGCAGGCAAAAGTACGTTTTTGAAAACTTTACTTGGTTTACAACCGCCTATTGGTGGTGATATTGTTTGGCAAGGAAAGTCGCTTTCTGATTATTCACCAACAGAATTGGCTCGGCATATTGCTTATGTGCCACAAGCGCATTCTCATTTATTTCCTTTTTTAGTGCAGGATATGGTGATGATGGGGCGATCTGCTTTTTTAAAGTGGTATCAAACCCCGAAAAAATCTGATTTGGATTTAGCATTAATGGCGTTGCAAGAGTTAGAAATTGCTCATCTTGCACAACGTTATTATCATCAATTAAGTGGCGGCGAAAAACAGCTTGTGTTGATTGCCCGTGCGATTGCTCAACAAGCCAAACTTTTAATTATGGACGAACCGACTTCTAGCCTTGATTTTGGTAATCAAATTCGAGTGTTAGAAAAAATAAAACAACTGCAAAAGCAAAAAATTGCGCTTATTATTAGCACGCATAATCCACAACAAGCGGCATTTTTAGGGGATAATATTGTTTTGCTTGATCAACAATTTGGCTTTCAACAAGGCGATAAAAAACATTTATTAACCTTAGAAAACTTGGCGAAAATTTACCGCACTTCGTCCGAACTTTTACATTAACATTTGAATAATTACATTGAAAAATCACTATGACTATTTACGACATCAATTTTGCTGAACTTTATCAACAGCACTTAATCGCTTGTAATCATTACAACTTACCTCCGATAAAATGGGATAAAAAAGCTGTGAAAATGGCAGAGAATTTAGTCGGCAAACCTTCAGCATATAATCAGCAATTATTGCAAGCTATGAATGTGCAAACCGATGAAACTGTGTTGGATATTGGCTGTGGGCCTGGTACTTTTGCTGTGCCGCTCGCACAACAAGGCTCAACCGTATATGCCTTAGATTATAGCAATGGAATGTTAGACTGTTTGGCACAATTCAAACAGAAATTGGGGTTGCATCATCTCACGACATTTCATAAATCTTGGGCGGATAATTGGGATGATGTGCCACAAGCTGATGTAGTGTTGGCATCTCGTTCAACGTTGGTGGACGATTTGGACGATATGATCGAAAAACTCTGTGCCAAGGCGAAAAAAACGTGTGTTTTTGACTTCTGTCACACAACGCCATTTCTTAGATGAGGGCGTATTTGAGGCAATTGGCCGAGAAGATATTGGTTTCCCGACTTATATTTATTTACTCAATCGGTTGTATCAAAAAGGCATTCAGGCAAATTTGAATTTTATTGAAACGGAATCGGGTTGTTTTCAAGGTAAAAGCTACGAGGATTTATTAGCCTCAGTGGAATTTTCTTTAGGCGAACTGTCCGAAAAAGAAAAACAAGGTTTAAAAGCCTTTTACGATCGTAAACAAGCTAACAACGAACCCATTTCTCACGGACAGAAAAAATGGGCGTTAATTTGGTGGAATGTGGATCGCATCTAATGTTTCAAGTGGAATCAATTTATTTTTCCATCACAAATGAAAAGGACGATTATGTTATTTGCTTTACCTGCGCTGAATGATAACTACATTTGGCTTTATCAACGAGAAAATCTGCCGCTTATTATTGTGGATTTGCCTGAAACGGACAAGCTGTTTGCATGGCTAGATAAGCAAAACGCAACGATTGAAGCGGTGTTGCTTACTCACGAACATGATGATCATACACAAGGTGTGTCGGCATTTAAAAAACGTTATCCAACAGTGCCGATTTATGGGCCGCAAGAATGTGAGAAAAAAGGTGCGACTCAAATTATGAACGAAGGGACGATCCTTACCGCACATTATCAAATTGATGTCATTCCGACTGGGGGACACACTAAACAGCACGTTAGTTTTTTAGTGGATAATCATTTATTTTGCGGTGATGCGTTATTTTCTGCAGGTTGCGGACGTGTTTTTACAGGCAATTATGCGCAGATGTTTGATGGTTTGCAGCGTTTGAATACATTGCCTGACGAGACGATTGTTTGCCCAGCTCATGAATATACCTTGGGGAATTTAGCATTTGCGGAAACTGTGCTGGTGGAAAAAAGTGCGGTAGAAAAACAACGTATTTTTGTTGAAACACAACGGGCTGAAAATAAACCGAGTTTGCCGACAACCTTAAAACTTGAGCGAGAAATTAATCCGTTTTTACAAGCAAAAACACTTGAAGAATTTACCGCACTTCGCAAAGCAAAAGACATGTTCTAAGTTATCTTTTTTATCAGAGGCAAAGTGCGGTGATTTTTTAAATTAGCAGATTATTTCTTTCTCGCTAACATGGTGGCAAATTTCATTTTAATGCGATTGCCGTTTTCATCAGTTTTGTGTAATTCGCCCATATTTTCGTTATATTCTAAGAATTCCCAATCTTTGTAATATTCTTTCAATTCGTTTTCAGCAAAAGTGAATGAGAATGGAAGTGGGCAAGGCACATCATCTGTGGACATGGCGGCAACGATTAAATTATATCCGCCAACATTGGTATGTTCTTGCATATTTTTGATGATTGACGGCACACGTTCACGATTTAAGAACATAAACACCACCGTTGAAACAATAAAATCATAGTTTTCTTGAATGTTGGCGGCGTTAATGTCGTAAAGTGCGGTAGAAATATTAAGGTTTTCTTTCTCTTTGGTTTCATTTAAAAAGGCAATGCTGTTTTCATTGTGATCCCAAGAGGTTACATCATAGCCTAATAAACTTAAATAAAGTGAATTACGCCCTTGTCCGCAACCTAAATCTAATACTTTACAAGGCGAGATAATTTTTGCTGCATCCACCACATCGCCGTGAATGGCAGTCATGTTGTATTTTTTACTGAAATAATCTTCTTTTTTGCAATAGAAACCTAGGGTACATTCTAAATCATCAGAAAGTGCTTCTACACGATGCCATGCTTGAGGTTCAACAAAAGGAATGTGGCTTTCTGGGGTAAAAATATGCTCGGCAACAACATCGCCATTTTCGGTTAGCTCATAAAATTTGATCTTACCTTTTAATACAGTTAATTTCCCCCAAGTGCCGACTTTTGTGTTGTGCTTTTCTTGGAACATTTGTGGCAAGTTGTCTTTTGTCCAAACTGGCATTTGTTTATAGCAAATTAATTCGTTTTTCATAATATTCTCCAAATAGATAAATAGTTGAGTGTTATGGTAGGTTATAAGTCATCTATTTTCAACAAGAAAATAAAAAGGCAACGTAATGTTGCCCTCATTTAGATTGAATTGATTATTTTACTTGCATGCCCGCAGTGACACCGCTATCGGCAGATAACAAGAATAAATCACCACCGCCTGTTCCTGCGGATAGAATCATTCCTTCAGATACACCGAATTTCATTTTACGTGGTGCAAGGTTTGCCACCATAATCACAAAACGACCTTCTAATTCTTCTGGTTTATTGTAAGCCGCTTTAATGCCAGAGAAGACTTGACGAGTATGATCACCAAGATCTAATTCAAAACGTAAAAGTTTATTAGATTCTGGCACTGCTTCGCATTTCAATACTTTTGCTACACGCATATCAAGTTTAGCGAAATCATCAATCGTGATGGTTTCAGCAATAGGTTCAACGGCAGAAAGTGCGGTTGGTTTTGCTTCTGTTTTTTCAGCGGCTTTATTGGCTGCTGCAAATAAGGCTTTGGTTTCTTCCACAACGGCATCAATTTGTTTTTTCTCTAAACGAGAGAATAAGGCTTTAAACGGTGCAAGGGTATGACCAAGTAATGGTTGATGAATATTATCCCAACGTAATTCAGCTTGTAAGAAGGCTTCTGCATGTTCTGCCAGTTTTGGAAGAACAGGTTTTAAGTAAGACATCAACACGCGGAAAAGCTCAATACCCATTGAACATACGGCTTGCAATTCTGCCTCTTTGCCTTCTTCTTTTGCAATTACCCAAGGGGCTTTTTCATCAATATATTTATTGGCTTTATCCGTTAATGCCATAATCTCACGAATGGCTTTATTGTATTCACGGCTTTCGTAATAAGCGGCGATTTGCTCGGCTTGGGCGGTAAATTCTGCAAATAATGTTTCATCTTCCAGTTTATCCGCAAGTTTGCCTTCAAAGCGTTTCGCAATAAAGCCCGCATTGCGTGAAGCCAAATTTACTAATTTGTTTACAATATCCGTATTGACACGTTGTACGAAATCTTCAAGGTTAAAGTCTAAATCTTCAATGCGATCATTTAATTTTGCTGCATAGTAATAACGCAAACATTCAGGATCGATATGATTCAAATAAGTGCTGGCTTGAATGAATGTGCCGCGAGATTTTGACATCTTCGCCCCATCCACCGTGACATAGCCATGAGCGAACACATTAGTCGGTTTACGATAGCCACTGCCTTCAAGCATTGCAGGCCAGAATAGACTGTGGAAATAAACGATATCTTTACCGATGAAATGATAAAGCTCCGCATCACTGCCTTCAGCCCAAAATTCGTTGAAATCAATGCCTTCACGATCGCATAGATTTTTGAATGAAGCCATATAGCCGATTGGTGCATCTAACCAAACATAGAAGAATTTATCTTTTGCACCTGGAATTTCAAAACCGAAATAAGGCGCATCGCGTGAAATATCCCATTGTTGTAAACCGCTTTCAAACCATTCTTGCATTTTGTTCGCAATTTCAGATTGAAGTGAGCCAGAACGAGTCCATTCTTTTAACATGCCTTCAAATGCAGGCAAGTCAAAGAAAAAGTGTTCAGATTCTTTTACTACAGGTGTTGCACCAGAAACAGCTGAACGAGGATTAATTAAATCCATTGGGCTATAAGTAGAAGCGCACACTTCGCAGTTATCGCCATATTGATCTTCTGCTTTGCATTTCGGGCAAGTGCCTTTCACAAAACGATCAGGCAAGAACATATTTTTTTCAGGATCGAATAACTGAGAAATAACTTTACTCTTAATAAAGCCATTGGCTTTGAGTTTATTGTAAATTTCTGCAGTGAGCTGTTTGTTTTCTTCGCTGTGAGTAGAATGGTAGTTATCAAAACTAATATTGAAACCTGCAAAATCACGAATGTGATCGGCTTTTGCTTTAGCAATTAATTCTTCAGGTGTAATGCCAAGTTTATCGGCATTCAGCATAATAGGCGTGCCGTGCGCATCGTCCGCACAGACAAAATGGATTTTATTGCCACGCATACGTTGAAAACGCACCCAAATATCCGCTTGGATATGTTCTAACATATGGCCTAAATGAATTGCCCCATTGGCATAAGGCAAGGCGCAAGTGACTAAAATTTTACGGGGTTGAGTTGTCATTTATTATTCTCTTTTTTAGCATACAAAAATTGTGCTTATCTTACTTTAAATAGGGGATTTTTTCTAGTTTGAAAAACTTTAACTTAACATACCGCACTTTCCGTGATTAAATATGCCCGACAAATTTACTCTACTAAATAGGAAGTTATTATGGCAACCTACTTTTCTGATAATTTGACTGCCGACCAGCAAAACCAAGTTCAGCAGATTATCCAACAATTTCAGCATCCAACTCTGCAAAAGGATCTGATTGTGCTTAATACTTTGAAAAAAGTGGAAAAGGGCGGCGATACTTTACGCATTGAATTGAAATTGCCTTTTGCGTGGAATTCTGGTGCAGAACAGTTAAAACAATCGGTTTCAGATGCGTTATTGAAAGCAACAGATTGTAAATTAATTAAATGGGCGGTGTCTTATCAAATCGCCACACTCAAACGTGCAAATAATCAACCGGCAGTAAAAGGTGTGAAAAATATTATTGCGGTGAGTTCTGGTAAAGGCGGCGTAGGGAAATCATCGGTTTCTGTTAATCTAGCTTTAGCATTACAAGCACAAGGCGCACGTGTTGGGATTTTAGATGCGGATATTTATGGTCCTTCTATTCCACACATGTTAGGTGCAGCGGATCAACGCCCGACTTCGCCAGATAATCAACACATCACCCCAATTAAAGCACATGGTTTATCTGCAAATTCCATTGGCTTTTTAATGAATGAAGACAGCGCAACAATTTGGCGTGGCCCAATGGCGAGTAGTGCATTAAGCCAATTATTAAATGAAACTCTATGGGATAGTTTAGATTATCTTGTTATCGATATGCCTCCAGGCACTGGCGATATTCAACTTACCTTATCACAACAAATCCCTGTGACTGGTGCCGTGGTAGTGACAACTCCACAAGATATTGCTTTGCTTGACGCAGTGAAAGGTATTTCAATGTTTGAGCGAGTATCCGTACCAGTGTTAGGCATTGTGGAAAATATGTCTATGCATATTTGTAGTAAGTGCGGTCATCACGAAGCGATTTTTGGCACAGGCGGTGCAGAGAAAATGGCGGAAAAATACAATGTGAAAGTATTAGCTCAACTTCCTCTGCATATTCGTATCCGTGAAGATTTAGATGCAGGCAACCCGACCGTTGTGCGAGTGCCTGAAAATGAAATTTCACAAGCGTTCTTACAACTTGCAGAAAAAGTCTCTACAGAACTTTACTGGCAAGGTTCCGTAATCCCAAGCGAGATTTTATTTAAAGAAGTGAAATAATCAAAAAAGATAGGGCTGCATTTGCAGCCCTTAAAATTTATTTTCATCTAATTTACCTTGAATAAGATGAAATGATTCTTTTATTTGACATCAATGAATATCAAGCTACACTAGCAGAGTATTATTAAGTGATACATTATTGCCAATAGTTAATTAGTATAAGGAGAGGCTGATTTTTGACTTATTTTTTATTAAAAATAAACTTTTGTCAGCTATATAACTATGAATATAAGATTACAAGTAAAACAGTGGGGAAATAGTAAAGCAATCCGTTTACCTAAGGACTTTACCGATTCTATGAATTTGGATATGGGGGACTTTTTGGAACTAGAAAAAATCAGCGACAATACAATTAAAGTGATTGTTGTGCCTAATAATCCGAAAAAAAGAAAAAGATTAACCTTAGATGAACGTCTTGCAATGACCTCATCAAAACAATTACCCGTCATTCAAGAATGGGATTCACTTGAGCCGACAGGACAGGAAATTTGATGGCTAAACAACAATTTAAAAGAGGTGATATTATCACAGTTTGCTTAAATCCAGTTGTGGGAAATGAATTACAGGGTGAGAAACGTCCTGCATTAGTATTAAGCGATAATAAATTTCATAATTTGGGATTTATGATGATAGCACCGATTACACAAGGAAATGCTGCGCTTGCCAGAGAAAATGGTTTTGCGGTAACGTTAAGTGGAACAGGCTGTAAGACACAAGGTGTCGTTGTTGCATATCAAGCCAGAATAATTGATTTTCGAGGTAGAGACGCAAAAAAAGTTGAATCTGTACCAGATTATGTTTTATTTGAAGTTCAAGACATTGTTGAAGCGATTTTAAGAGATTAAAAAAATTGCCCTAGTTTTTTTGCTAGGGCAATTTTTATTTATTTCACCCATCTCACCACTTCATCCAACGTTTTACGGGATTTTTTCGCAATATCGCGTGAGCGGTAGCCGAAAGTTGCGGCGACAGAAACGGCATATTCTTGAGGATCGAATAATCCTTCTTCGGCGAGGCATTCATTCATTTTGTCGTAATGAAAACCTTCAATTGGGCAAGAGTCGATGCCAAGGGCTGAAGCTCCAGTAAGCATATTTGCAAGGGCGATATAAGTTTGTTTACTGCACCAATCAAATAAAGTGCGGTCGCTTTCGAGTAATTTCATATCTTCTTCTTGCAGGGTTTTGTATTTTGCGAGGGCAGCTTGTTGTTGCTCTGCGTTCAAGCCTTTGCGTGCCATCACATCCACAAAAAACGGACTATCATAACGGGCATTTTTCTTCGCGAGAATTACCACAAGATGACTGCAATTATCAAGCTGATTTATCATTCCCCAGCTAAAAGGTTTCATTTTTTCGCGTAAGGTTTTATTTTGAATCACTAAAAATTTCCAAGGCTCAGAGCCTACAGAACTCGGCGATAATCGACCGCACTCTAAAATACATTCAAAATCTTCATCACTGATTTTTTTTGTTGGGTCGTAATAACGTGTTGAGCTACGTTGATGGAAGAGTTCAAGAACTTGTTCACGAGTAAGTTGAGTCATTTTATTTCCTCTTTGTTAAACAAAAATGTGGTGCCATATTAAAGATTAGTTTTTGCTAAAACAAGGGAAAGATTCTAGAATAGTCAGTGCTTTTATCACAGAGGGTGAAAATAATGACAAGAATTGCAATTATTCCTGCGAGAGCGGGTTCTAAAGGCATTAAAGATAAAAATTTACAGCTTGTGGGGGGCGTTTCTTTGGTGGGGCGAGCGATTTTGGCAGCGCAAGAATCGGGTGTGTTTGATCAAATTGTGGTGACATCAGATGGCGAAAATATTTTAAAAGAAGCCACAAAATACGGCGCAAAACCAGTGGCACGCCCTGAAAGTTTGGCACAAAGTGATACACGCACCATTGATGCTATTTTGCATTGCTTAGAAACACTTAATATTTCACAAGGCACCGCTGTACTTTTGCAACCAACCAGCCCATTGCGTAATGCTTTAGATATTCGTAATGCAATGGAAATTTTCCTTGGCGGCAAATATAAATCAGTGGTTTCAGCTTGCGAATGTGAGCATCATCCTTATAAATCCTTCACTTTAGAAGGCACTGAAGTTCAGCCTATTCACGAATTAACGGATTTTGAATCCCCTCGCCAAAAATTACCCACATCTTATCGTGCAAATGGTGCAATTTATATTAATGACATCCAAAGTCTCTTTGAAGAAAAACGCTTTTTTATCGCGCCAATGCGTTTTTATTTAATGCCAACTTATCGTTCCATTGATATTGATTCCACACTTGATTTGCAATTAGCCGAAAGTTTAATTTCAAAAGAATTCTAAAAAAATTGGTCGCACTTTTGATCTGCACTCCAAAAGTTGGATTAAACAACCAACTAAGGTGCAGATTTTTTATGACCAAATACAATTTTTTTCAAGTAACAAGTCATCGAGTTTTATCTTCAAAATAGTAAAAATTGTTGATTCCCCTGCAGACATTTTCAACTTGTCAGCAGAACATTGTGACATTGGATTAATCAATTTGATCATATTAGAATCAATGGCTTAGCGTTGCTGGGTAAGAAGTGAAATTACTCATCTGAATTTAAACTTAAGATGATACAATCGGTTAAAAGTAAGCAATTTTCTGCAGAACCCGCTTGCTTACATTTTGGTGCTGGAAATGGCTAGGGATTAAGAATACCGAGTTCAAGTGTGTGAAAGGCAAGCTCTATTTATCCCCTCATTAAGGATTTATTTAACAATGAAATTATTGCTTATGATTTAGTGCGAGGTCCGAATTCTGAGCAAATTACCCAAATGATGAAACAAGCTGTAGCAAGGTTTGCAGGCGCAAAACCGATTTTACATTCCGACCAAGGTTGGCAGTATCAGATGATAGGTTATCAAAACATACTCTGGGAGAATGGCATTCTACTCCTAAAATCCAAAGTACCCCTAAATTCTATTCATTTTTGCGAATAACTATTCATCATCATTTAAGATTCAAAATTTCAATCTATGGTTTTTCAAGATAGGAAATGATAGGGCGGTTATCTGTAAAAATAAAAATTTTCGTGGGAGATTTTTTTGCGAAGTTTAATCACTTCTAGCCACCAGCAAAAAAAGAAAAACGCAGTATATTTGACTGCGCTTTATTGCTTTATATCGTTTTATACTCTCTTTGTATAATTATACTTTTAATGTATAAAAGCGTATAAAGCATCTTATTTCTGCTGCTTGTCGTGCAATGATGAGTGATTATTATATCCCTGCGATGAGCTCAAAGGTTTGCGGGGCTTTATCCACCATGCGCAACAATAAGGAGGCGTGTGCGCTAGGTTTGGTTTTCCCTTGCTCCCAACCTTGATAGGTTCTTACACTAGTTCGTAACTTCTGCGCAAAAACGGCTTGAGAAAGGTTTAATTTCTCTCTAATTGCTTTCACTTCCTCTGCTGTAATGCTTGCAGGTTCAATTCGTTCACGCGTCTCTACTCTGAGCGTTATTTTCCCCTGTGTAAAGTCTTTATAGGCATTTAGCCCTTCTATAAGCTCATCAAATAATTTACTCATTGCTCTAGCTCCTCTATCTCTTTCACCAGTTTAGCTAAAATTTTATATTGCTCTGTGGTTAAATCTTCGCATCTGTTTTTACTGTAAGCGGTAACGAGTAATATCTGCGATTTACGTATGAGATAGTAATAAATCACTCGTGCGCCACCTCGTTTCCCTTTATTTCTTTCACTATCGGCAATCCTAATTTTCCGCAAGCCACCAGCATTTTGTATCACGTCTCCCTTTTCAGGGTTTTCTAATAGCTCATTCTGGAAAGCCCTATATTCATCATCAGATAAATGTGCTTTTCTGTAACGCTCAAAGGGCGGTAATTCAATAAATGATAATTTCACGATAAATAGGCTAAATGTTATTTAGCCTATTTATTATACGCTTTAAGGGTATGAAGTAAACATTTTATTCAATGCTCATTTCCTCGTGCGCGCGTACTGGTCGCAAAACTCAATAAAAAAGGCTCAATGCATTGCATAAAGCCTTATTCTTACCTACCATGTTTTAGTAAAGTTTTACCTATAGATCAACCATTGCCATCCACCACCTAAAAAATAAAAAAAGTGTATAGATAACTAAAAAACACTGGGCACGCTGGGCATTTGGGCACGAACCTTTAAAATCAATAACTTAGATGCGATTTTCGTGCCCAATCCACTGGGCACGGCTGGGCACAAATTGGGCACGATGGTAAATTGGTCGTTTTTTGACTGGGCACGGAAGCCATAAAATTGGGCACGCTATTTTTTTATAAGTAATTGATATATTTATATTTTGTTGTTTCCGTGCCCAAAATGCCCAATATTTTTTAACTCATCTACACACGGAAAAAATTTTTTTGTTTTTTTCCCGTTGGTGGAATAAAAAAAGAGCAAATCAATTATGATCTACTCTTTATTATTGATAGTCTATACCTTTCAAAATAGGCTTTTTATTCTATCTCTTCGCTTTCCTCGTCCTCGTTTAAGATTTCCAGTACATAGCATCGGATAGTTTTCCCTCCGCTTATTGTTTTGGGTAAACGGTTAAGGTATTTGCGCCCTCTCTCTTTTCCCTGTATTAACATTCCTGCACCCAATAAGATTTCATTTGCCTGTTTTTCATTAAAGCCTTTAATGACATCTTGAATATAAACTTGCGGAAATACCCAATATTTATCGCCCTCTTGCTGTTCTTTACTGTCGGCTAACTGGCGATAACCTGCCGTGTCGTTCGGTTCTTTCTGATTTGGATTGAAAGGAAAATCTAAAAATCTAGCCCCATTGCGTAAAAGCCAGCCATTCACTTGTTCAATGATTTGCTTTTCTTCTCGAGAATGTAGCCCATATTCATTTATCCATTCATTAAATCCGTGCAGAAGTGCGGTTTTGTTTTCGCTCGTTTCCCAGCCTGTTAGATGCGCTGCCAGCTGTAAAGCGGTTTCTAAAATGGCAAATCGCCCCGCCACTCGTTTTACTTGTGGGCTTGCGTCATTTGGTAGCATTGCTTGCCATTGTTCGCTTAAACGTTCATATTCAGCCGTTACCGCACTTTTATTTTCAAGTAGCCATTCTATCCACGCTCTGCCCATTGTGCCGTAGTAACGCCTTGTCATTGCGTTTAAATGGTCAGCGTGGGCTTTACCATTGCCAAAATGATAAAACGCGCTAGACGGCGTGATAGGGATATTTAACAGGCGGACTAATTGCCCAGCATTAGTTTTGATATTGTCTTGTTTTAAATAAAGCTCTAAATCTTGCTCGCCTATAGAAAATACCAAAATGCGCCAGCGGTTTAGTTCTCTGTTTCCGCCGTCTTTTGCGCCTTGTATTTTTCCCACGCCATTAAATAACGTGTAGGCGGTTTGCTCTACGTGCTTTTTGCTTGCCCCTTGTCCGATTTCATCAAGAGGAATAAAGCCGTCATTACGTGTGGCTGCCTCGTTAATCAATCCTAGGCTTGTGCCGTTCCACGATAAACGGATTAAATCAGGCTCGCCATAAATTGAACTCGCAATATTGGCTATGGTGGTTTTTCCTGCACTGGATTTACCGAATAAATGCACGCCAAAACTTTCCGCCCCAATTAAGCCAATCAACGGGGCAGACAAAGAACAAGCCACGCCTAGCATCATTGAATGATTGCCTCGTAGATATTGCCCTATTTCCCTTTGCCAGTCACTTAGCGTGCCTTTGGCTTGATAGCCTGCGCTGGTGGTTGATTTGCTATTGAAATAAATCGGTCGTTCAGGTTTCCCTAATACCTCGCCACTAGGCAGCACATAGGCGTTAAAGTCTGATTGCCAGCCTGTTTCGTTCACGATTTGATAAATCGGCTTATTCTGGGTATCTTGCAGGAAATCCGCTAAATGCGGTTTCAAGCGTTGGCTATTGGTAATTCTTAACCCGTTTTGTTTGAGTAATTGCCAGCCAGCACGCTCGCCAATATCCGCCCAAGGTAAGGCGATTAAAATCGGCTCGGACTTGCCTTGTGCTTGGAATGAAAGCATTGAAAAATAATCGCTATCAGAAAGCCCAATTCCCACGACATCAACACAATCAGCCAACCATTCGCATTTATCCATCATTTCGCCCGTGTCCTTGTCTAACTTTGGCACAACCCTAAAAAGCCCCTCTATGCCGTTCTCCTTGCGTTTTTCGGTGTAGGGCTGGTGGTTATCTCGGATAGATTCACAAATTGGTTTAATTTCCCCGTGATAGGTGTCCCCATTGCGTAACCGTTGAATATATCGGCTTACCTCTTCCAGAACTTCGCCCGCTTCATTGCAATAAATCACACTCTCTGCGCTGGTGGATTGCGCGATATTTAAATAAACACGCTCAAGCGTTTCATTTGACAGTGCCATGCCATTATTCGCCTGTATTAAGCGGATAGATTGGGTATTTTTAGGCGCAATGCGATAGCGTTCTATATGCTCTAAAATCTCACTATCTACCACCACACAAGGGAATGATTTCCCTTGCTCGCCTAGTGTGTTTTCTAGCTCAATTTCTACCGCACTTTTACCCATTTCATTAAAATGTTTTGCGATAGTTTGTGCTTGCGTGCCTATGCAAATAGTCACAAGGCTTTGCCCTGTGGGGTCTTGTTGTTTAGCGTAAGGCGCATTGATTAATTTAGCCATTTCTTGCCTCCTTGCGCTGCATCAATCCCTAATCTAATTCCTGCGCATTGCTTAAATAAAAATGCGTCCTTGAACTGAATTACTCTAATTTGTGCAGTAGGGTAGAGAATTTGAAAATGCTCTATCGCCTCCTCTAAATCTGCACGACTTCTTTTCCCCTTTGCGTGAATGATAGGGGCTTGTGCATTGCCTAAGCTAATTTCTAGCGTGTAGTGATTTAAATTAATTTCCTTGATATTCGTTAGCTTACCTTGCAGGGTATAGGTGCGATGAAAACTTAAAATAGCCTCTTTGCTTTCTCCCGTTGCGATAACAATCGGCATAAAAGAACCCTCAAAAACATGAACGCCAGCAGTTAAAACAAAAGCGGTTTTACTCATAGCTTACCCCCTGTAATTTCTCGCCCTCAATGCGCTCAATATTTAGTCGCTCAATTTGAGCCACTACCTCGCCGAACTTATGAATTAGATAACCGTTAGCTTGGTTGAAGTCTTTTAGGGTAGCTTGATTATCTCGGCAACATGTTCCCCCTTGAGATTTAGCCAGCGCATTAAAGAGCTTGCCACCAGCTTTCAATCTGTCGATTAAGTCCATCATTTCATCACGCATTTTAAGCTTATGATGAAAATCATCGGGGTAAACGTCTAAACACTTGCGATTGCTGTCTAAAATTAGCTTAAATTGGCGCGTAAGCTGGGCAAATTGAAAGGCTAAGGGATTAGCCCATAGTTTCCCTTGATATTTGCTTTTAGCCTCGCCTTGCGCTTCCTGTTGCGTTTTTGAGATCTCCTCAATTTTGAGGTTACCTAATTTTTTAACCGCACTTTTAATTGTTTTGCCACTTTCGCAAATCGCTTCAGCGTTTCGCAGTTTGCTTTCGCAGTTTTTAACCAGCTCATTTTTGAGCTCGTTAGGGTGTACGCCGTTGGCTGATACACTACTATCGCTTGCTAAATTCTTAGTGCGGTTCATTTCATTCACGAACTGATTTATCTTTCTTTGCTGGTTGTTTTTCTTCCATTGCTCAAGCTGTGCCATTGCATTAGTTGGTTTCATTTTCTTCCCCTTTCAAAATCGTGATCACTTCTAACACTCGACCGCAAATATCGGTTTGCCCTATTTCGTGCTTACATTTGATTTTTGCCTGTAACGCCTCTCTAAGCGTGCCATATTCGCCCGCTATGAATTGGTCGCCGTTGTCATAAACAAAGATTAATTGATAGGGTAGGTTCGGTTTAATCATCATTTCTTTCAATCTCCCCATCTAAGCCACCAGCAAGATAATATTCGCTTAAGCTGGCGGTTTCTCTTAACGCATTGAGAAGATAGGCGTTTGCCTTGATTAATCCCCCGATATGTTTCACGTTATCGTTACTCATTGCCTCCCGTGTAAAATCCTGCTCTGTGTCGGCAAGATTGCCTAGGGTTTGCATTAAGTCGCCTAAGTGCATCAATCCATATTCGATAGACTCACAAAGATTTTCAGATTCACTGCGTAAGTCTGTTAATTTTTCCTTACTCATTGGTACAGGGATTTGCTTGTAGTTGTTAATGTCGTTAAAGTCCGCCATCTCTTGAAGTGCAGATAAAATTGATTGATTAAACATTTGCGCCCCCTTGTGTTACAGGTACAGAAAGGGTAGGAAATGTCGCTAAAGTGCGGTTGTTTTTGGGGTAGATTTTCATTGTTGGATTTCTCTTTGGTTTAGTAAGTAATGAATTATCGCCCTTAAATGGGTGTGATAAGGGTTCAACTGCTACCAAAGAATAGCCCACGTTATTCGTGCTTAAAGCCTTATTTCCGTGTGTCGCCCTTACCACAAATTCGATATAAGACAACGTGCCTAATTTTTTAGGAACGTGCAAGGAATGAATTTTAGGTAAAAAATACCGCTTAAATGACGGTTGCGGTTGCCGTCTTTGGTTTCAGTACTTTCAATACTACCTGCATCTTCACATTTCGGCAAGCTGTGATTTTTCCCATTAGTTGAAAAAGTGCGGTTGTTTTTAAGTGGGTTTTGGTTGATTCTGCCAACGAATAACAAGGTGTCGCCATCGGTAAAACGTGAGCGTGCTTGTTGTTCATTATCGGCAAGAAGTCTGATTTTGATTTGAGGTGCGCGTGATAGCGCGAAAATGAATTGATACATTTTGCGTAACTCCGTATGTAAACACTTGAGAGTTACCGCGTAAAGTTTCGAGGCTTTGGCGGTAACGTGTAACGGTCTCGAAAACTGCCACATACGGTTAGCAGCAAAGGGCGAACCTTTACCGCTACACGCTACCATTGAGAGAGATTTGTAGATTTGATGAATAAAAACAAAATCCGCAAATTCTTTGGGTGTGCGAATGTTACGCATAAAAAAAAACACGCTTTAGGCGTGCTCTGCGCCGTATGTAAATAAGTCGAGTTTCGAGGCTCGGCAATCGTTTTTTTCGACTGCAGGGAAATAATGCCAAATTTCACCGCACTTTGTAAAGGGTTTGAATTGTAAAAGTTTTCATCATTGCTATAATGCTTGTGAATTAGGTTCATATTAATGCCTAGTTTAATTGGTTGCATAAGATTATTCCTTAGTTACGCCGTAGGGTTGCTTATTTCCCTATGGCGTTTTGTTTTATAGGGTTGCTGCAAGGCTAAAAGCCACCAGCAATAAGGCGATAAAAATTAGAAATTGAAGAATTTCGGTAAAGTCGTTCATTGTGTTTCTCCTTTATTCCGCTCTTTCACGCTCTGCCAGTTCGGATAATCTGCCTTTTCGCTCGTGATAGCTCATATCAAGATTGATTAAGGCTGTGTTCGTTGCTTGTAATGTTTTTAATAGTTTCAGTTGCGATACATTAAGCGCATCTCGAACATTGCCTACAATGCCGTGTTTAGCTTTCCATTTCCGCACATTTGAACCAATAACAAGGCTATCTAGCATTTCTTGGTTTTGGCTGTAGTGATAGGCTTTAGGTTTCACGCCCGCCCGCACTAATTGAGCCTTGATTGCATCGGTCATTTCCTTGTTTCGGTCTATGCTTTCCAATCTCTCTATAGTTTTTGATAGGGTGTTTTTATATATGGCAGGCGATGAAGTTCTTAGTTGTTTTTCAGCCTCGATAAAATGCTGTCTTATTGCTCGCCCTATTTCGTTCTTTTCCATTAAACAAAGGTGCTTAGCCATATCTAAAGAAACGATATAATCAATCAGCTTTTGCGGTCGTGCCATCGTTGAAAGCTGTTTATTATTTGTGCTCGCCAATTCGGGGGGAGCTCAAATTTTCTACAATCAAAAAATCTTGATTTTCGATAAAGCCTGCTTGTTTAATTCTGGCTCTAATCCATGTGGAATAATCCCGCCCCACTTTTAAGAATCGGTGCACATCTCGGGCATTGATTCCGCTCACGCCATTAAAATGGTTCTGCGGATTGGCTAATAGGTTGATAATTTCTGCTTTGCTTGTATCAAGCCCTGATACATCTAGTTCAATTCTATTTTTCATTGTCTGCCTCCTGTTTTCTTTTTCTCATCATCTCTAAGTGTTTTTTCGTGGTGTAAAAACTCGTTTCTAATCGCTCGTTCTTTCGCAGCCCCGCCGTCATCTTCGTAAAGCTATCTATTTCGCTCTGAATCGCATTAAGACGCTGTTCTAACACTTGAATAACGTCATCTATCGGGTACGGTTCGTTATCGTCATATAGGCTCATAAACGTGAAGATTTGATGCGATTTTCTATAGTGTTGAATGGCTTGTTGAAGCAATAAGCTGTTATGTTTTGCTATGGTGCATTTCACTATAAATTCTCCTCTTGGGGTTCATCGCTAAAGGTTACGTTAATCACAGTAGGCAAGGGTTTTATATCGCCCTCAAGATTGATTGTTTGTTTATCAAAGCCTAAAACTTTTGCTTGACCCATTACGGCTGATACTGCTGAAGATAGATTGCCCTTTTTCATTGCTTCGCTGTAAATATCTTCTAGCTTGTTCAAAATATCGCTCACTGTAATGTTATGTTCCTTGCGGTGTTCTGCCCGCAATGCCTCAATTCTTGCCTTAATCTTGCTGTTTTCCATTAAATCAAAGGCTCGGCGATTTACGGTTTCAGGTTTCATATTTTCAGCGTCATAGGCTCGGCGATAGGCTTCGCTTGCGTTACCTGTTTCAATGTAAAACAAGCAAAAATCACTTTGTTTAACCGTTAATTCATTCATCATTTCTTCTTCCTTTGCCTTGTTGAGCAACTCACGGTAAATAACTCGCATCAGCTTTGTGTTCTTGATGAATAGCCAACACTTCAATTTGCCGTTTTAAGTCGTTTACTTGCTCAATGGCACAATCCACTTCTTCAAGGATTAACTCATAGATTTGCTTAGGGGTTGCTGGTGGACGGTTCCCGTCTTTATCTGGATAGTCAAGAATTGTGCCCTTGATTGCCGTGTCGGTTATGTATCGTAAGCGGTCTAATGTTCTTGAAATCGTCCATAGCGTAGCGTGCTTGCATTTTTCGGTATTGGTCTGTTGATTTGTATTAGTCATTTTTTTCAGTCGCTCCTTGTTCGTTTAATTCAACATTCCGCCCATTTCGGTA
Source organism: Haemophilus aegyptius (assembly GCF_900475885.1). Taxonomy (GTDB): domain Bacteria; phylum Pseudomonadota; class Gammaproteobacteria; order Enterobacterales; family Pasteurellaceae; genus Haemophilus; species Haemophilus influenzae. The sequence continues at coordinate 1,624,863 of NZ_LS483429.1, read as the reverse complement.
AATGTCAGTTTTTTCATCTTGGCAAAATTGTTGTTCAAGGTGTCGCATGGTTTCTTGTTTGGTATCAGTGGAAAGGATTTCATCAAGTGGAATGAGTGCGCCATTTGCTTTTTTCATCGGGTTAAATGCCATGCCATTTTCAGAAAGTGCGGTGAGTTCTTGTTGCATGTCCTCATCAATCAGCAATGGGGCTTTTGTGCTTTGTTGAAGAAAAGCAACCATTATCAACGCCTCTTGCATCGTGTCAGCATCAATGCCTAAGGGTAGGAAATCGTCCACTTCAAGCCATAAAACGGCATTTATTCCCCAACCTGTAGAAGTTGCCGTTAAATGTGGGAATTGTGCCTTTGAATAAGTAATTGAAATCGGAGTATTAATTAAATCTTTGCGCCCTTGTTCTGTTGAGCGGTCTTTGCAATCGGTCATTTTTTTATTTCTCCTTAGTCGTTATATTGATAATTTTGGCTTACTTCATTTTGGTGCAGTACATACACGCCCACACGGTGCGCTAATCCGCTTGAATCGGTTTCTTTGCGATAAAAAGTATCAATATGAAACCCTTTATCTCTAAGTTCCTTAATTCGTGCGGGTGGAAAGTAAATACCTAGCTCTCGCAATTCGTTGGTACTATGCGGGCGAACAGATAAGCACTGCAAAATGTATTTTTGTTGTTCATGGGTGCTAGTTGTATTGATTGCCATCATTTCCGCCTTAGCTAACTCTACATTCGTTAGCGAGTTTTAAAACGTAAGCATTAATTTCAGATTCAAGAAAACAAGTTGCCCCATTTGCCACTTTGATTGCCTTAGGAAAATCAGGGCGATAGCGTTTAGCTTTTGGGTTGCGCCAGTCGTCTAAGGTGGTAAGGCTCACGCCTAATCGCTCGGCGGTTGATTTGCGTCTTAAAAAGCGCGGTGCTTGTTCTGTGTCGTTTGATGGTGTGGTAGTTTTGTCAGGCATAAATCCCCCATAATGTTATTGATAGATACATATACCGCCTTATAGTGCTATTTGCGGTTCGAGGGGTATTGTGGGGAATTGAATTTTTATAGGTGGTAAGTTACCAAAATCTTTTGGTAAGAAGTTTTGGTAAGAGGGTTTAAGCCTTATGCTTACTGGGTTTACGCAATTTTGGTAAGAAGTAATTAGAAATAAAAAAGGCGGTGTTATTCCGCCTTAGTGATAAGATTAAGTGCTTCCCTAATTCTTGGTCTGATTGTATCTAATGTTCTAGTTTTGGTTTCAGGTTGCAATAGCTTTATTATCTCGTGTTCTATACCTCTGCTAATCGCATTTTGATTAATTCGATTGCTTCCTTTTTGATAACTTTGTTTATATCCTGCAAGAAGATTAGAAAGTGCACCAATCATCAATAAATGCGTTTCTCGCTCCCTAACATCGTAAGCCTTAGCATTTTCTAAAACTGGTTCAGAATCTACCGCACTTTGTTGTAGCTTTTGTTCAAGCTCTGCAATTCTATCTTGTTGTGCTTTTAATTCTGCCTTTAAGCGTTCATTTTCAGCTTGTAGCTGTGTGTTTTTAGCTTTTTCTTCCTGTAATTCGGTTGAATCTATGGAATCGTTTGATTGTTTTTTAAGTTGTTCATCTTGATGAAAATCTATGATCTCTTTAAGCTGTTCTATTAGAACATAGGTGTATTGGGTTGGAACATCTAGATAGTTGTTAGGAAAATCAAAATTTAACCCAAAATTATGATTTAAATCTCCAAACTCATTATTTAAAAAACGATATGATGAAAATTTGTCTAATATGATTTTTTGAGCAGTTTCATTGATTGTTCTACTTGGAATTTGGATAAAACCGTCAAATTGAATCATTGATAATTTGCCTTTCGCCTGTTCATCACAATCAGATAAACCGTAAACATAACCAAAAGGAACATCATCTTTTTCGTCATCTATCTGTAAGTCTATGTTATAATCTGCAACTTTAAAAAAATCATTGTAAAATCTATCTTTCTTTTCACTATTTACAAATCCGCATAATTCAAAATCACTATTAAATTCAGTTTTGACCTTTTTGCTTTCAATTTTTTCTATTCTTATAAATAAATCAAGTGCATTATTCTTAGAATAATGAAAAATCTCATCAATACCAAAATTAAATTCATTCTGTAATTTTTGAATATTTTTATCATTTAAAATTAGATAAGAACCCAGAATGCTCACAAAACGCCCCTATGCGTTACCCCTATTTATGAAAGGTAGTGCGACAAAATAAAAATAGGGTTTTATTCTTTCAGTGTAGGTAATTAGTCCGCACCTAGTCGCACTTTGTTGAGTTCAGTTATTAAGGATTATTTAACAACTGGATTAATTGAATATATCGGCGCATGCACATTGAGCGATTGCGCTTTTTAAAAATCGAACATATCGGCGTTCAACATTATCAGATTTTAAAATGCCTTTTAAAATTCGCTTATAAAGCTCGTCATTAATTAAATCTTTTGCAATAAAGCTTCCGCTATCAATTCCCTTTTGTATTTCTTCGGCTCTATCTATGCGTAAGTGGTTGTAATGAATAAAGCTATCTCGCTTTATAAATTCGTGTTCGCCTTGTTTAATAACGCAAGTAGAATCAAAACATTTGCCCTCTCTTATACTTGAGCAACTAACACTTAAAACGCATTGATCTACGCCTGTCTCACCGTTAAAAAATGGATCTGTAAGAATGAAATATAAGTGATAATATCCGCTTTCTTTCTTGCCGTAATCTGTAGGCTTTAATATGGTAATTTTTCGTTTGATAACCACTTTAAGCCTCTTTTAAAACTCGGTTAAATGATGCCTTGAGTTCTAAGTCTTCAAAAATATAGTCTATTTCCTGTGGCGTTTTGCCTATATGTGTTAGTAATGTTTTGAGTTCAATTTTCTTTCTGCTTCCTTTCGGGTCTTCCCATTCTGGGATGTAGTTTTTATTGTGGGTATATTCTACTAATGCAAACGGCTCGAAATGTCCAAATTTATTGAGGATTTGATTTAATATTTCTTCATCACTAACAGAAAGGCAATCCCAAAAATATTCGTCTGTTTCATCTACTTTTTTAGCCAATTTAACGCAATAATTCGCATCGTCTGCTATCCATTTATCCCACACATTCGCATTTGCGCTATTAAGTTGATTAAATGTTTCACCGTGCATTAAATCCAATGTTTTGGATAACACTGGTCCATAAGGCAAGGAATAATATTCATCGCCTGTTATTGCGTAATCTCGTTCTTGCCAGCTCAACCTATCAGCAAGATAAAGCAACTTCATTAATTTTAAGTGTTTCATTGAGCCACCAGATTTATATAGCAAGTAGGCGGCCGCCTGTGCGGTTTTCATCTCATTAAACATTTATTGACCCCCAAACTTCGCACTTTAAAACGCGCAATATTTTAACACTTATACTTTATGATGTTATATAATGCTTTATAGTGCTTATTTTAACTGATATTTTGCACAGTTCAAGTATAGACAAAAAATAACCGATAACGTTACTTGTTATCGGCTGTCGGTGGTGGCTTAAACAACCATTTTTAAATGATACTTAGGCAATGCGCCGTTTGAACATTCCTCAATAAAATCGCCCCATACCTGCAGTAACTTAAAACGTTGCTCTAATCGTTCTCCCCTGTCATAGGCTGCCTTGATTCTATCTGATTTCATATGCGATAGTGCAACCTCGATTAATTCGCTATCATAGCCTTTGTCATTCAAATAGGTGCTTGCTATGGCTCTCAATCCGTGCGCAACTAATTTACCGTGATAGCCCATGCGTTTTATTGCAGAATTTGCCGTTTGTGTGTTTACGTGGGTTTGAGGGTTCTTTGCGCTAGGGAATAAATAAACCTTACTCTCACTTCGTTTTTTAATTTCTCGCAATAATGCCATCGCTTGCCGTGATAGAGTGATTTTATGCTCACGCCCTTTGTCTGTTTCTTTAATCCCTTTTTTGATGTAAATCGTCCATATTCTCGCTTGCTCGTCAATATCCTCATATCTTGCGGTAGCTGCCTCATTTGGGCGTGTCATCGTGAGCATTTGCCATAGAATTAAAAAGCGGGTTTGTAAGTGAATTTGAGCGTTATTTAAGGTGTAAAGAAATTCCCCTAAATCTTCTGGCTTAATGGTTTTAAAGTGTTCTACCGTAGGGCTGTCAAATTCTTTAGATATTTTTTCGGTAGGGTTGCTTGATATGTAGCCTCTATGCAAGGCGTAAGTCATTATCTCATTATGCTTTTGAATAGTACGCTTAAGTTTCTCTAGCGTCCCTTCGTCTTGATAGCGTTTGAACGCTTTTAATGCCATAGGGGCAGTAATTGCAGAGATAGGCAATGCGCCAAAGTGTGGTAAAAGATTTCTTCTTATTAGGCTTGCTACGTCTTTTTGATAATCCAAAGAGAAGTTCTTTTTTGTCTTGCGATATTCAAACCACGCCCACGCCATCGATTCATAGGTATTAGCTAAATCATCTGCTTTTGTTTTGTGCAGGTGCCCCCTATGCGTTTTAGGATCTATATTTTGTGCCAATAGTGCACGATATTCTTCACGGATTGCGCGCGCCTCTGATAATGATATGTCAGGAAATGAACCTAGACTAATTTCAGTGCGTTTAGGTGGGGTAGTAAAAGGCTTGTAATAATTAAATCGCCATAGCTTAGAGCCTTTTTGCGTTATAGATAAAAATAAACCTTGCCCATCTATTAGCTTATAGGGCTTATTTTTTGGTTTCGCTTTCTCTATTTGGGTATTGGAAAGTGTTTTAGTAGTACGTGCCATAGTAGTACAACCTTATTTTAGTAGTATAAAACTGAGAGCGGTTGAGCCCAGTGTTTGCAAGGGGTTTCAGTGTTTTAGGAGTATAATTTTTCCCTTGTTAAAAAAGATCCTACTAAATCTACTCCTAAAATTCTAGGGTTAAATAATGTTTTATAGTGGCGTATAGGGAATAAAAAAAGCCTTAATTCCAGTAAAATCAAGGCTTTGTGATGTCGTATAATGACGTATGATTTTGATTGTTGGTGGAGCTGGGGGGAGTTGAACCCCCGTCCGAAATTACTCTACCTTCAGTACTACACGTTTAGTCTCGTCTTTAATTTCACTTAAGCATGCGGACAGACACGCTAAACTTAAGCTAGTTTGATTCAATTTAGTGCTTCGATCCTCAAACGGTGGCTTCCACACGATCTCGTTTTGGTTTGACTCCGCGTTATCCCCGTCTTACGAGCGGAAGCTGGAGCGCGAAGGCTAAATGCAGGTTATTAAGCTGCTAAAGCGTATTGTTCGTCGTTTGCGACTATTTTTTTGCGGTTTATTTACGAGGCCTACCGCACCTCGACGTGCACCTTGGGCTTCGCTAATCCCGTCGAATCCAGAATCAGCCCCAAAATTGCGTGTTAGTCTAACAAAAAAAGAAAGGTAGGGAAAGTCGAGATTGATTGAATTTTTGTATGAAAGCTAGAATAACCTTAAATATTGTCTATTTATTATTGGCTTATTACCTTATTAACAATTCATCTCTAAATTGATTGGAGACGATCATTGATTTTTTATGGACGGGAGGCTTGATAATGGCGTTAATTAATTGGCATTATTTCACGCTTTATTTTTGATGATAGGAGCTATAGATTTGTAAATTATGGCAAAATTAAAGATATTTACGAATTCCTGAAAATATAACACAGCATATATGCTATAATTAGCTCCTAAACTTTTTGGAAAATGTTATCTTATTCTAGTATTTATTATCAATGATTTTATAAAATTTCTTGCATATTAAATTTTTATCACTATAATGTAGCACATGTTTCGGACGCGGGGTGGAGCAGCTTGGTAGCTCGTCGGGCTCATAACCCGAAGGTCGTTGGTTCAAATCCAGCCCCCGCAACCAAATAATAAGTTCAGTAAAAGAACCCCAGTTTTGGGGTTTTTTTCTATAAGAAATTTAGTAACTGGGCTTAGGTTCTTATGAACCTAACCCTTTTTTTATGCCTGAGATTTAATAAACTATCTTCTTACTATTACTAAAATAGAGGGATAAGTATTGTTTAGGATAAGGTTTCATAAGGTTATGATATAGTGCGGTGAATTACACCCTATATAGGAGTAGAAATTGGCTACATTAGAACAAAATTTACAAGAAATGCTACAAGATGCGGTAGAGGATTTAGGCTGTGAATTGTGGGGCATTGAGTGTCAGCGCGTGGGTCGTTTTATGACAGTTCGTTTATTTATAGATAAAGATGGTGGTGTGACAGTTGATGATTGTGCTGATGTAAGTCGTCAAGTGAGCGCAATTTTAGACGTGGAAGATCCAATTGCGGATAAATATAATCTAGAAGTGTCGTCACCTGGTTTAGATCGTCCGCTATTTACCTTGCCGCAATTTGAACGCTATATTGGGCAAGATATCGCTGTGCATTTGCGAATTCCAGTGATGGAACGCCGTAAATGGCAAGGTAAGTTAGAGCGTATTGAAAAGGATATGATTACTTTAATCGTTGATGATCAAGAACAAATTTTAGTCTTCGGAAACATTCAAAAAGCGAATGTTGTTGCAAAATTTTAAAAGGAGAAAAAGAGAAATGAGTAAAGAAATTTTACTGGCGGCGGAAGCTGTATCCAATGAAAAATTATTACCACGTGAGAAAATTTTTGAAGCATTAGAGAGTGCGATTGCGATTTCTACTAAGAAGAAGTTTGAATATGAAACGGATATTCGCGTTTCAATTAATCCCAAAACAGGAGAATTTGATACTTTTCGCCGTTGGTTAGTCGTAGATGAAGTAAAAGTACCAACGAAGGAAATTACTTTGGAAGCGGCGCAATTTGATGATCCAAATTTGCAACTTGGAGAGTATGTAGAAGATCAAATTGAATCTATTGCATTTGACCGTATTGCAATGCAAACGGCACGTCAAGTTATTAGCACTAAAATTCGTGAAGCTGAACGTGCAAAAGTGGTTGAACAATTTCGTGAAGAAGAAGGAAAAATTGTAACAGGCACTGTAAAAAAAGTAAGTCGAGACAGTATTATTTTGGATCTTGGCAATAAAGCGGAAGCGATGATTGCACGTGAAGATATGTTACCACGTGAAAACTTCCGTCTGGGAGATCGTGTTCGTGGGGTGCTTTATAAAGTAAATCCTGAAGGCAAAACTGCACAATTATTTGTGACACGTTCTAAACCAGAAATGTTGATCGAATTATTCCGTATTGAAGTGCCTGAAATTGGCGAAGAAATGATTGAAATCCGTGGTGCAGCTCGTGATGCTGGCTCTCGCGCTAAAATTGCAGTGAAATCAAATGATAAGCGAATTGATCCAGTTGGTGCTTGTGTAGGAATGCGTGGTGCGCGTGTTCAGGTAATTACGAATGAACTTGGTGGCGAGCGTGTAGATATCGTGCTTTGGGATGACAATCCCGCGCAATTTGTGATTAATGCGATGGCACCTGCGGATGTTTCTTCTATTATCGTTGATGAAGATAATCATTCTATGGATATTGCTGTTGAAGCTGATAATCTTGCTCAAGCCATTGGTCGTAATGGTCAAAACGTGCGTTTAGCAACACAATTAACGGGTTGGACACTAAACGTAATGACGACTGATGAGTTAAATGCTAAGCATCAAGCAGAAGATAACAAAGTGTTAAATTTATTTATTAACGCATTAAAACTTGATGAAGAATTTGCTCAAATCCTTGTAGAAGAAGGCTTCACAAGTTTAGAAGAAATTGCTTATGTGCCAATGAATGAATTGACTGCAATTGATGGTTTGGAAGATGAAGATCTTGTTGAAGAACTTCAAACTCGTGCTAAAAATGCGATTACAGCCGCAGCAGTAGCTGAAGAAGAAGCACTGAAAAAAGCGAATGTTGAAGATCGTTTATTGAATTTAGAGGGAATGAATCGTCACGTTGCAATCAAACTAGCAGAAAAACAAATTACCACCCTTGAAGAACTCGCAGAACAAGGCGTTGATGATTTAACTGATATTGAAGAATTAACCGCAGAACAGGCCGCAGATTTAATTATGGCTGCACGTAATATCTGTTGGTTTGGCGAAGAATAAGGAGAGCAGTAATGACTGAAGATGTTAAGGCTGATGCGCCAAAAAAATTAAGCATTCAACGCAGAACAAAAACAACAGTGAGTAGCACCACAACTGGCGGTAAAAGCAAAGAAGTACAAGTAGAAGTACGTAAAAAACGCACAGTAAAAACTGATATTGCTCAACAAGAAGAAGCAAAATTAAAAGCACAGCAAGAAGCGGAAGCGAAAAAAATTGCTGAACAAAAAGCAGCAGAAGAAAAAGCTCGTTTAGAAGCTGAAAAAGTGGCAGCTAAGAAAGAGGCTGATGAAAAAGCAAAAGCTGAAAAAGTGAAAGCTGAAACTGCTAAGCCAGTAAAAAGTGCGGTAGATTCTAAAGTGAAATCTGTTGATCCTGAAAAAGAGAAACGTAAAGCAGAAGAAGCAGAACTTCGTCGTAAAGCTGAAGAATTAGCTCGTCAAAAAGCAGAAGAACAAGCTCGTCGTGCAGCAGAAGAAGCGAAACGTTATGCTGAAGCAGATGATTCAGACAATGAATCTTCTTCAGAAGACTATTCTGATTACAATCTAAGTTCAAGATATGCACTTGAAGCTGAAGATGAAGAAGATCGTCGTAATGAAAATCGTGGTCGTGGCAAAAATAAAGTAGCGAAAGCGAAAAAAGGCGGTCGCGACGATGAAAATAGCAAAAACTCGAAAAACGAGCGCGAATCTAATCGTAAAAATCAAAAAGACGCTAAGTTTGGTAAAGGTAAAAATGGCAAAAAAGGTGCCGCACTTCAACAAGCCTTTACTAAACCTGCTCAAGTAGTTAAAGCGGATGTAGTCATTGGAGAAACCATTACGGTTGCAGAACTTGCGAATAAGATGGCGGTAAAAGCTACAGAGATCATCAAAATGATGATGAAGATGGGCGAAATGGTTACTATCAACCAAGTTATCGACCAAGAAACCGCTCAATTAGTAGCAGAAGAACTTGGTCATAAAGTGATTCTTCGTAATGAAAATGAGCTTGAAGAAGCGGTATTAGGCGATCGTGATGTAAACGCAGAAAAAGTAACCCGTGCGCCAGTTGTAACCATCATGGGTCACGTTGATCATGGTAAAACCTCTTTACTTGACTATATTCGTAAAGCGAAAGTTGCTGCAGGCGAAGCGGGTGGTATTACTCAACATATCGGTGCGTATCACGTAGAAATGGATGATGGCAAAATGATCACCTTCTTGGATACTCCAGGACACGCAGCGTTTACTTCTATGCGTGCACGTGGTGCAAAAGCAACAGATATCGTTGTTCTTGTTGTTGCGGCCGATGATGGTGTGATGCCTCAAACTATCGAAGCGATTCAACACGCAAAAGCAGCGGGTGCACCTTTAGTGGTTGCAGTAAATAAAATCGATAAACCAGAAGCAAATCTAGATCGTGTTGAGCAAGAATTATTACAACATGATGTCATTTCTGAGAAATTCGGTGGTGATGTGCAATTCGTTCCAGTATCGGCGAAGAAAGGTACAGGGGTTGATGATTTATTAGATGCTATTTTGCTTCAATCTGAAGTACTTGAATTGACTGCTGTAAAAGACGGTATGGCAAGTGGTGTAGTCATTGAATCTTACTTGGATAAAGGTCGTGGCCCTGTGGCAACTATCTTGGTTCAATCAGGTACACTACGTAAAGGTGACATCGTACTTTGTGGTTTTGAATATGGCCGTGTGCGTGCAATGCGTGATGAAAACGCGAAAGAAGTTGATGAAGCGGGTCCTTCAATTCCAGTTGAATTATTAGGTCTTTCAGGTGTGCCTGCAGCGGGTGATGAAGCAACCGTTGTACGTGATGAGAAAAAAGCACGTGAAGTGGCGTTATATCGTCAAGGTAAATTCCGTGAAGTGAAATTAGCTCGTCAGCAAAAAGCTAAACTTGAAAATATGTTTAGTAATATGTCTGAAGGCGATGTGGCTGAATTGAACGTTATTGTGAAAGCTGACGTACAAGGCTCTGTAGAAGCGATTGTTCAAGCATTAAATGAACTTTCTACCAATGAAGTAAAAGTTAAAGTGGTTGGTTCAGGTGTAGGTGGTATTACTGAAACTGATGCAACTTTAGCTGCGGCATCTAATGCTATTATTGTTGGCTTTAACGTTCGTGCTGATGCATCTGCGCGTCGTGTCATTGAAGCGGAAAACATTGATTTACGTTATTACTCAATCATCTATGAATTGTTAAATGAAATTAAAGCAGCAATGAGCGGTATGTTAGAGCCTGAATTTAAACAAGAAATTATTGGCTTAGCTGAAGTTCGTGATGTATTCCGTCATCCGAAATTTGGTGCAATCGCAGGTTGTATGGTAACCGAAGGTGTAGTGAAACGTAACAATCCAATTCGCGTATTACGTGACAACGTCGTTATCTTTGAAGGGGAATTAGAATCTCTTCGCCGTTTCAAAGACGATGTATCTGAAGTTCGCAACGGTATGGAATGTGGTATCGGCGTGAAAAACTACAATGATGTAAAAGTCGGTGACCAAATTGAGGTGTTTGAAGTGGTTGAAGTTAAACGTTCGATTTAATCTTTAACAAAATAAAGGGCGGTTAAAAATCATAGTGTTTTTAATGATCTGCACCCCAAAAGTTGGACTAAACAACCAACTCACTAAGGTGTAGATTTTTTATGACCAAATACAATTTTCTTTTCAAGCAACAAGTCATCGAATTTTATCTTCAAAATGGTAAAAATAGTTCACTTACCCGCAGGCATTTTCAACTTGCCGAAACAACATTAGAACGTTGGATTAACCAATTTAATCATAGTGGAATCAATGGGCTAGCCTTGCTGGGTAAGAAGCGAAATTACTCACCTGAATTTAAACTTAACGTGATACAAGCGGTTAAAAATGGGCAATTTTCTGCAGAAGCCGCTTGCTTACATTTTGGCATTGCCAATTCAGGTGTTGTTAGCCAATAGTTGCAAGCCTTTGAAAAACAAGGTATAAACGGCTTAATCCCCAAACCTAAAGGTCGCCCAACCATGAAACCGAAATACCCTAAAATGCCACCTAAGCCTAAAACACGAGAGGAAGAACTAGAATTGGAAAATCTCCGACTACGTGCGGAGAATGCCATTCTAAAAAAGTTGCAAGAGCTCAACCAACAAAAAATGCAGAAAAAGCCACTATCGTAAAGGCATTACGCATTCATTTTCCGCTGCCCATTTTATTAGATTTAATCGGTTTGGCACGCAGTGTTTTCTTCTATCACTTGAAGACGAAAAACGATAAAAATGTAGCACTCTCACAAGAAATCGCCACTATTTATCATGATAATCACGGAAACTACGGTTATCGCCGAGTGACGTTTAAGCTAAGAGAAACCATTAAAATTAACCATAAAAAAGTGCAACGTATTATGCAATGCTTAGGACTTAAGGGAAAATGCAAGACACAACAATATCGTTCTTATCAAGGTGAAGTTGGGCATATTGCGGATAATCTGTTACAACGCGATTTTACGGCAACACAGCCTAATGAAAAATGGGCAACCGACATTACCGAATTTAAGTGCGCTGAAGGCAAGCTCTATTTATCCCCAATTAAGGATTTATTTAACAATGAAATTATTGCTTATGATTTAGCGCGAAGCCCGAACTTTGAGCAAATTACCCGAATGATGAAACAAGCTGTAGCAAGGCTTGAAGGCGCAAAACCGATTTTACATTCCGACCAAGGTTGGCAGTATCAGATGATAGGTTATCAAAACATACTCAGGGAGAATGGCATTCAACAAAGTATGTCAAGGAAGGGGAATTGTTTAGATAATAGTGCGATGGAAAGCTTCTTTGGGCGATTAAAAACGGAATGTTATTACGGCAAACGATTTGAGACGTTCGAACAACTGGAAAAAACGATCCATGAATATATTCATTATTACAACCATGAGCGCATTCAGGGGAAACTAAAAGGACTCAGCCCTGTGAATTACAGAACTCAGTCCTTGAACTAAATCAGTCTAACTTTTTGGGGTCAGATCATAATCGCCCTTTTGTTATTAAATAAACCGCATCAAAATTATAAACCAGTTAAATCCTCAGCAATTTCTTCAGCTTGTTTAATCACATAAGTTACCGCTTCTTCCTGTTTATCAGGCGGGTATTTATATTTTTGTAAGGCACGTCGAACGAGTAATCTAATTCTTGCCCGCACCGCTTCTTTGTACTGCCAGTCGATTGTGACCGATTTTCTAAGTGTTTCCGTGATTTCTTTCGCCAGTTTAGAAAGCACTTCATCACCCATCAAATCTTTTGCACTTTGATTTTGAGATAGAGCTTCATAGAAGGCAAGTTCTTCTTTGGTTAATCCTAGTTTTTTCCCTAATGCTAGACGTTCTTGGAAATCTTGGCTCATTTTAAAGAGTTGGTCCAAAATCTCTACCACAGTCAAATTATGGTTGTGGTATTGATTCAATGCTTCTTTCAAACGCTGTTCAAAATCTTTTTGCAATGTTAAGTTTGTGCCTGATTTAACTTTAATTTCACTTGCTAAATAACGTTCCATTGCCGTAACCCATAAATTTTTAGTTGGGCTATTTTTTACAGTTTGTAAAAATTCCTCGGAAAGCAAGCTAATTTGTGGTTGTGGTTTTTCTAGCAGATCAAATAAATCAATCACGCCTTCAGAATACACAGTTTGATTAACCAATTTTTTCAATAAAATCTGTCTTTCATTTGTGCCTGTGCCTTTCTGTTCACGTTTAGTTAAAATTGCCCGTACGGCATCATAAAAGGCGATTTCTTGGTTATACGGCTCAACTTCAGCCAATGCGCCGCACAGCATATAGCCTTTTTTTACCAAGCCTGCCGCCTTCAAAAAGGCTTTTTTGCGTGGTTCTGTTTCTTTTTTATTAAACCAATGCTGCTCGTGCGCTTTGCCATCAAACGATAATTGATCAAGGCTTAAAATATGGTTGGCAGCAAAACGAATCGCCATCAAAAGCTCATTCGGATTATCTTTTTCTAAGACCGTCTGAACATCAAAGGTTTTCCCCTCAACTGGCGTTGTAAACAGGCTGCGGATAACTTCTAAATGCTCTTTCATTTTAAAGAATACATCAATCACGCTATCAGCCAGCTTGCCCTTGCCTTGCGAGTTAGTATATTGTTGGGTGGCATCTTTGAGCTCGTCAGCAATGCCTACATAATCCACAATCAAGCCGCCATTTTCTCGGCTTTTATTGCGGAATACACGGTTTACTCGGGCGATGGCTTGCATTAGGTTATGCCCCTTCATTGGCTTATCAAGATACATAGTGTTACAGCACGGTGCATCAAAGCCTGTCAGCCACATATCACGCACAATCACCACTTTCAGCGGATCGTTCGGGTCTTTAAAGCGGCGTTCTAGCGTTTGTTTTTCCTGCTTACTGTAAACGTGTTTCTGCATTTCAGACGCATCGGAAGCAGAACCTGTCATCACAATTTTAATCGCCCCTTCGTTAATATTGTCCGAATGCCATTCAGGGTGCAGAGCGATGATCTGATTATACAAATCCACGCAAATCTGACGGCTGGAAACCACCATCATCGATTTGCTGTCCACCACTTCATTGCGTTTGGCAAAATGTTGCACAAAATCGACCGCTAAATCATGCAATCGAGCTTCTGAGCCGAGCAATTTTTCTCGCAAGCGTAATTTCGGGTTTTCTTCGCCTTCCAGCAGTTCATCAATTTCTGCAAATAATTCATCGTGATTAGCATTCTCCGCTAGCTTGATTTGGCGTGCTTCATACACAATCGGCACGGTTGCGCCATCTTCCACCGCATCTTGCAAGTCATAAATGGACACATAACGACCGAACACATCTTGCGTGTCCTTATCTTCTAGGCTAATTGGCGTACCTGTAAAACCAATAAACGAGGCATTAGGTAAAGCATCACGCAAATGGCGAGCATAACCTGTCTGAAACTTGCCGTTATGCAGCTTTTGCGTAAAGCCATATTGGCTGCGGTGAGCCTCATCGCTGATCACAATAATATTACTGCGCTCATTTAAAATAGGGAAGCGGCTTTCTTCCTCATTTAGGGCGAATTTCTGAATCGTAGTAAAAAACACGCCGCCGACTTCATTTTGTGCGAGCAGTTGGCGCAGTTGATCACGGTCTTCTACTTGCTGCGGTGTTTGTTTGATTAAATCTTTGCCTGAAGAAAAAGTTTGGAAAAGCTGACCATCTAAATCGTTGCGGTCGGTAACCACTACAATGGTAGGATTTTTCAATTCAGGCTGTGCAAGCAGTTTGCCTGCATAAAACAGCATCGAAATCGACTTGCCCGAACCCTGCGTGTGCCACATCACACCAATGCGGCGGTCGCCTTGTTCTGAAGTCGCCCAAATGGTGGAATCGACTGCTTCATTTACGCCGTAATATTGATGGTACGCCGCGATTTTTTTAATGGTTTTGCCAACGGAATCCCGTTCAAACAAGACGAAATAGCGGATATAGTCCAATAAATCCTCAGGCTTTAGCAAGCCATTAAGCAGGCTTTGCAACTCATCGTCAAAATATAACCGCGCGCTTTTATTTTTTTCATCGACCACTTTCCACGGCGTAAAACGTTGGAAATCTGCCGAAAGCGAACCCAAAAGGGCGACAATGCCGTCTGAAATAATCAGAGCTTGGTTGTAAACAAACAGCTCGGCAATTTCATCTTTATAGGTTTCAAATTGATTAAACGCCTGCAACAAATCCGCCGATTCACGCAGCGGATTTTTGAGCTCAAATACCACCAACGGTAAGCCATTGACAAAGCCGATAATATCGGGAATTCGTTTACCTCCTTTGCGGCTGCGGATTTCCAATTGATTGACGGCGACAAAACGGTTGTTTCCCCAATGCTCGAAATCCACCAAACGTGCCATCTCGATTTTCTGCTCATTTTGTCCGTGGCTATTGGGAGCCTGATATTCCACCCGCACGCCATCACGCAGCAGTTTATAAAACGCCTGATTGCGTACCACCAAGTCGCCAATATCGCTTTTCGTTGCCGATTTCACTACAGAATCCACCGCACTTTCAGGCAGCTGAGGATTAAGTTTACGCACCGCCTCACGCAGTTGCTCAACAAAGACTACGCCGCTCAAATCGCCACGGGCAAACTTGCCCTCATGAACAGGCAAGTCTTTACCGTAGCGATATTCCCAACCGAGGGGTTGCAGGCGTTGAAGAGTGAGTTGTTCTATGTCGTTTTCGTTGAGCATTTTATTGTTCTCCATCATTTAATAATTCCAGCAAGGCTTCAATGCTTTCATCATGATCGCCATCATACCAAATTGGGAAAATATTGGATTTTGCTAATTCTTCTTTTCTGTTAATTCTGTTCACGTCCTTTTTAGGATCTGAAAATAAAAAAGCATAATGTCTAGGTAGATTTTCACTGCCTTTTTCTTGAACAATCTCGGCTAGCGCCTTAATTAAGCGATCAATAGCTAAACTACAACCGATAAATAATAGAGAACTTGAAAATAAGCTTTCTACACAATTTTTCAATTTACTAGTTTGGTCATTGTAGTGTTTATCGTAGTCATTTTTTGTTAGTATTCGATTTTGTGGTTTATCAAAAGTGCCATGTATCTTTAATAAGAAATTTTGTTTATGTAGAAGTTTATTATAAAGGTCTTCTAGGTATAACCCATTTAGTTCATCAGAAAATGGGTAATTACATTGTTGATAAATAGTACTAAGTATATTGTCATAATTTGTTGTAATAATAGGAGTGTTATTAAAAATTTTGGGTAAAAGGCAAACTACACCATTTATTTCATTAAATAGATATTTCCGACCAAAGATATTATCTAACTGCTCTTGTAAGTGTGAAGGACTACAGTCATCTAGATACTGAGCAGCTTCTTCAAATTTACCTTGAGATAATAGCTCTTCAAAATAGAAACGATCAGTTCTAGTTTCTTTTTGGACACTACGCAGAAATTCGCTCCAAGAAGGTAAACCAGTAGATATTGACATTCCAGCTCCAATAAAGGGAATAATCTTTTTCTCTTTGAATAGTTCTTTTAATCGAAAAAATCGATTTCGATTATCTGAAGTAATATCCAATATTCTATTGGCTTCATTTAAGTTTCTTTGTTTTCTTTCTGTTTTCCAAAATTCAAAAACGTCTTTATATGCTTCAGGATCAAGAGTATATAAAATTTCATCTCGGAAAAAACTGTTTCCGCTGATAATAATTTCGCCTTCAGAGTTTAGTTCCTCAATGAAAAGTCGTTCTAAATAATCGGTAGTTCTATCCATTGAGTTCACCATTTAACAATCTAGGTAATAACAAATCTCTAGTTTCCACTAGATTTTTGTTTTCTATAGTTAAGTTTTTAATTTGTGCAAATATATTACTAATTTTCATCTGAAAAGCTTTTATCAATTCTTCATTTGGTATAAGTATTTCAATTCCTTTAATTGTTTTTGAGTTAACAGCTGTTGCAATTGATGATGTACTTCCAAGGCTATTGAAATCAAATTGTTGAAAGAATAGATATAAATATTCGGTTGTTAAGAATGATTTATCAGTTATTTTAAAATGAGCTATGGCTTCATTAGTTGTTGTCTCACACGTTGTGATTGATACACGTCCAATTGTTAATTTAAAACTGAGTAAAACAGTATTCTCTGGAATTTTACGAATATTAAATTTATCTACGGCTTGATTTGTTAAGAATTCACTACTCTCAGTAATAAATACTCCAGAATTTCCCATATCCTTAATGGAAATCCATTGCATATCATCGGGATTTGTAGAAAACCATTCAGTTTCTTTTCTTAGAGGTGTTTTACCTATGCCAATATCAAATAATTCATCAGCTGGTTTATACTCCCACCCCTTCGGCACTTCAACTCCATCAACCTCCACCATCTCACACGGAAACGCTTTGGCGGTTTCGGCTAATTCGGCGTAGCAGTCAGGTTGTGTTTGTGAAAGTGCGGTCAGTTCTTCGGGTGTTTTTCCGCTGATTGCCTGCATGGCTGCCAGTTCCGCTTGTTCAAGGCTCATGCCCTCTGAAAGGGCTTGGACTTTGGCACGCACGGGGTCGAAATCGACAAACCAGCTTTTAAACAGGGCTTGGGCGATTTGTTCCAAGGTTTGGTTGATTTGGGTGTTGAATCTAATTTTTTTATCTAAATTACTAAGAATATTGCTTATATATTTTTGTTTTTCTAATGATGGAATTTTAATCTTAAAATTTTCCATAAATGATTTTGTAATATGAATAAAAATTGACCCATTACCATTATCTTTTAAGGAATCAGATATTAGTTTCAATTTATAATAAAAATAAAATTTATCAATTATTTTTTCATTGCATACAATTTTCCATATATGGTAATGGTATATACTTTTTTCCCCTCTCCATATATAAGGTCCAAATGTCGCAGACCATGCATAAATTAGGTCTCCATTCTCGATATATTTATTTTCATCTAATTGAAGATCTGAATATACTGTTTTTCCTTCTCCTGTTAAATTTTGTATTCTAACAATAGGTGTTCCTGAAGTTTTAAACTCTCCATTTTTGTAGGCTCTTCCATTATAGAATGTAGCAAGTTCACCTAATTTATACTCTTTCCAATCACTCATACCCCAATCCCCCTAAATTCTTCTTAATCTCCGCTTCCAACTCTGCACTTTTTGCAAACTGTTCCTTCAAAAGAGCGGTCAGATTTTGCATTTTTTCTGCAAATGGCACGCCGTCGTCTTCTTGTTCTGCGGTGCCGACGTAGCGTCCTGGTGTGAGGACGAAGTCGTTGTCTTTAATTTCTTCTAACGTGGCGGATTTGCAGAAAGCGGCTTGGTTTTCATAGCCGTCTGATTTTTGCCAAGTGTGGAGGGTGTCGGCAATTTTGGCGATGTCATCGGCGGTGAAATCACGCAAGACTCGGTCTTTCATATAGCCGATTTGGCGGGCATCGATAAACAACACTTCGCCTTTACGTTTTTTGTTGCGGTTTAAAAACCAAATACAGGCGGGGATTTGGGTGTTGGTGAAAAGCTGTCCGGGCAGGGCAACCATACATTCGACCAAGTCGGCATTGATGATGGCTTTGCGGATTTCGCCTTCGTTGTTGGTTTGGCTGCTCATAGAGCCGTTGGCAAGCAATAATGCCATTTTGCCGTTGGGTGAGAGGTGATAAATCATGTGTTGCAGCCAAGCGAAGTTGGCGTTGCCTTTAGGCGGCGTGCCGTATGCCCAACGTGGATCATCGACAAGGGATTCGCTCCACCAATCGCTGATGTTGAATGGTGGGTTTGCCATGATGAAATCCATCTTTTTGTCGATGTGTTGTGGCTGGGTGAAACTGTCGGCGTTGTGTTTGCCGAAGTCGTAATCAATGCCACGAATCGCCATGTTCATGGCGGCGAGTTTCCAAGTGGTGGGGTTGAATTCTTGCCCGTAGATGGAAACGTTGTTGATGTTGCCTTGATGGGCGGTGATAAAGCGTTCGGTTTGCACGAAAAAGCCGCCGCTGCCCATGGCTGGGTCATACATGCGTCCTGAATAGGGTTCGAGCATTTCGACAATCAGGGAAACGATGGATTTCGGCGTGAAATATTGCCCACCGCGTTTGCCTTCGGCTTGGGCAAATCTGCCGAGGAAGTATTCGTAAACGTGGCCGAGAATATCTTTTGCGCCTAAATGTACGGGCTCGCCGTTGTAAGTCGGACGGGTAAAGTGGGTATCGGAGAAAAGGATAATCAGCCCGCGCAAGGTGTCTTCGTTTACGGCATAGCCGCTGATGCGTTGGAGTACGCCTTTCAGTTTTTCGTTGTCTTTTTCAATGGCATCGAAGGCATCGTCAATCAGTTTTGCCACGCCAGAAAATTTTCCACCCCAAGGCAATTCTGCCCCAGTGTTGAGAATAGAGACTTCTTGTAAGGCTTGCCAACGTGCAGAAGCTGGCACCCAAAATACGTTATCTGCGGTGTAATAATCACGGTTTTCTAGTTCAGCGGTTAAGGCTTCTTGATACTCTTCTTCAGTATCAAAAAAGTGCGGTCAAGATAGAGTGGGTTTTCAGGTGTGGAGAGTTCCGCCTGAATTTTTTCCTGTTGATGGGTGAAATTATCAGAAATGTATTTTAAAAAGATAAGACCAAGAACGATATGTTTATAATTGGCGGCATCAAGTTGTTGACGGAGTTTATCCGCAGATGACCAGAGTTTTTCGTCTAATTCATTTAAAAATGCTTGTTGTAATGTGTGATTTTCATCGACAATCTTGGTCGTCTCGTCTCGCTTGCATAAATTATGCCCTCTGTAAAGTGATTTTTATCGGAAGTTTGAATATTCAAACAAATTATCAGGTGTCATTTTATCGAAAAACAGTATCAGGTTGAAAGGGATTTTTGCGTGCTAAATCCAATGATTTCCAGTAGAATGGGGCGATTTTATAAATAAGGAATAACTATGGCAAGAGAATTTAAACGTAGCGATCGCATCGCTCAAGAAATACAAAAAGAAATAGCAGTCATTTTACAACGCGAAGTGAAAGATCCCCGTATTGGGATGGTGACGGTTTCTGATGTGGAAGTGTCAAGTGATTTATCTTACGCAAAAATCTTCGTGACTTTTTTATTCGATCACGATGAAACGGCAATTGAGCAAAGTATGAAAGGCTTAGAAAAAGCATCGCCTTATATTCGTTCGCTGCTAGGCAAAGCGATGCGTTTACGTATCGTGCCAGAGATTCGTTTTATTTACGATCAATCCTTAGTGGAAGGGATGCGTATGTCAAATCTTGTGACAAATGTTGTGCGTGAAGATGAGAAAAAACATGTTGAGGAAAGCAACTAATGTCTAGACCTCGTAAACGCTGGCGTGATGTTGATGGAGTGTTTTTGTTGGATAAACCACAAGGCATGTCATCAAATGACATTATGCAAAAGGTAAAGCGTTTATTTCAAGTGAACAAAGCTGGGCATACTGGCGCGCTCGATCCGTTGGCAACGGGGATGTTGCCGATTTGCTTGGGCGAAGCAACTAAGTTTTCACAATTTTTGCTTGATGCAGATAAGCGTTATCTTGTTACGGCAAAATTAGGAGAACGTACCGATACTTCCGATGCGGAAGGGCAAGTGGTGGAAACTCGAGAAGTTAATGTTAAAACTCAGCAAATTTTGACCGCACTTGAACAATTTCGTGGTGATATTTTGCAAGTGCCGACAATGTTTTCTGCACTAAAACATAACGGCAAACCGCTTTATGAATACGCACGCCAAGGTATTACGGTTGAGCGTGAGGCGCGTCCAATAACGATTTTTGAACTTAATTTTATTGAATATCACGCACCTTATTTAACCTTAGAAGTGCATTGTTCAAAAGGCACTTATATTCGCACCTTAGTAGATGATTTGGGTAAAGTGCTAGGTTGTGGCGCACATGTGACAATGTTACGCCGTACAGCCGTAGCGGATTACCCCATAACGGAAATGATGCCAATTGATGAGCTACAACTGCTCGCTGAAAGTTTTCCATTAAGTGAATTGGATCGTCTATTACTGCCAACCGATACCGCAGTAAGTAAATTGCCCGCTTTGCATTTGGATGCAGAGCAGAGTAAAGCCATTGGTTTTGGTCAGCGAGTGAAATTTGCTAACGAACAGCAATTAAGCGGTCAAGTGCGGTTATTTTCAGCGGAGAATTTATTCTTAGGCGTGGCATTAATCGACGGGAATATTATTCGCCCACAACGGTTAATTACACAATCCGCATAACTTCATTGCCTTTCCTGTAAAATTCTAGTAATCTTCTTGTAATTAATTTTTTACAATATATGTAAGATAAAAATTACAGGTGAGTTTTATGGAAGCCCTTAAAGATTTACGTTCTGAAATTGATTCGCTTGATCGCGAACTTATCCAACTTTTTGCTAAACGTCTTGAGTTGGTTTCTCAAGTCGGTAAAGTTAAACATCAACATGGATTACCTATTTATGCGCCAGAACGTGAAATAGCAATGCTCCAAGCACGTCGTTTAGAGGCTGAAAAAGCAGGCATTTCAGCCGATTTAATTGAAGATGTTCTACGCCGTTTTATGCGTGAATCCTATGCCAATGAAAACCAATTTGGTTTTAAAACTATCAATTCTGATATTCACAAAATTGTTATCGTGGGCGGTTATGGTAAATTAGGTGGTTTATTTGCCCGTTATTTACGTGCATCTGGCTATCCAATTTCTATTTTAGATCGCGAAGATTGGGCGGTGGCTGAAAGTATTTTAGCGAATGCTGATGTCGTGATCGTTTCTGTTCCTATTAATCTCACCTTAGAAACAATTGAACGCTTAAAACCTTATTTAACGGAAAACATGCTACTTGCAGATTTAACCTCTGTTAAGCGTGAACCGCTAGTGAAAATGCTTGAAGTTCATTCTGGTGCAGTTTTAGGTTTACATCCAATGTTTGGTGCAGATATTGCAAGTATGGCAAAACAAGTGGTTGTACGTTGTGATGGACGTTTTCCTGAACGTTATGAATGGTTACTTGAGCAAATTCAAATTTGGGGCGCAAAAATTTATCAAACCAATGCCACAGAACACGATCACAATATGACTTATATACAAGCCTTGCGCCATTTTTCGACTTTTGCGAATGGTTTACACCTTTCCAAACAGCCCATTAATCTCGCTAATTTATTGGCGCTTTCTTCTCCTATTTATCGGTTAGAACTTGCGATGATTGGTCGTTTATTTGCGCAAGATGCAGAGCTTTACGCAGATATTATTATGGATAAGTCAGAAAATTTAGCGGTAATTGAAACGCTAAAACAAACTTACGACGAAGCCTTAACTTTCTTTGAAAATAATGATCGTCAAGGTTTTATTGATGCTTTCCACAAGGTGCATGACTGGTTCGGCGATTATTCTGAACAATTCTTAAAAGAAAGCCGTCAGCTATTACAACAGGCGAATGATTTGAAGCAAGGGTAGTAAAATGCGGTGAAATTTCACCGCAGTTTTTTACTGTCTCGCCAATCTTAAATTTTCAGGTAAATTCTCAAAATTAGAGCGGAATGGATTAATGTCTAATCCGCCACGACGAGTATAGCGTGCGTAAACGGTGAGTTTTTCTGGTTTTGCGTAGTGCATTAAATCGCAAAAAATACGTTCGACACATTGTTCGTGGAATTCATTATGCTGACGGAACGATACAACGTAACGCAATAATTTTTCCTGATTGATTTTTTTACCAATATAGTGAATATGCAAGGAGCCCCAGTCTGGCTGATTAGTGATGAGGCAGTTAGATTTCAATAAATGGCTGACTAATTTTTCTTCGACAATTTCATCAGATACGCAATCTTTCAGCCAATTAGCGTTAAATTCGTAGCTGGTAATTTCAATATCTTGTTCATCAATGCAATCGCCTTGTAAATGATCAATTTTTTGAGCATCATAAACTGCTACTGGATTTAACCGCACTTTTACATCGCCTTGCGCACATTCGCTTAAATCGCGTTGCATAGTTTGTTGAACGGCGTTGAAGTTGGCAAATTTGCTTTGGTTAAAGCTATTTAAATAAAGTTTAAAACTTTTTGATTCAATCAAATTTTGGCTTTGATAATCCAGATAAATGTCTGCGATAGCCACTTGTGGTAAGCCTTTTTCGTTGAGCCAAGAGATTTCATAGGCTGTCCAAATATCGGCGCCGATAGTAAATGGTTGGTTTTGAGTAATGCCCAATCCATCACGATTTAAGGCGCGTGGCACTGGCTGTAATAAAGTGCGGTCATATTGAGAGGCGTATGCCGTTTTCTGACCTAGTTTTAAGGATTTTAAGCTGTTATCTTGGTAATTCATTTATTTTTCCTTTATATGTTAAAAAATAATTTGCCTTCCCCTGCTTGCGGGGGAAGGTGGCGCGAAGCGTCGGAAGGGGGCTAAGACTTTATCATTCCAACAGAGAGTTGAGGCATGGACTTAAATTACAAAAAATTCCACGATAGATTCGAAACTAATCGACAGGTATCGCATTTAAAATGAAAGGTATCAAAAATCGCATTTTTTAACGCCCAATTTGCACCACAAGAAGGGCAGCAACGGGATTTTTCAGATTCTAAAGATTGCCCACCTACACGATATAAATAATAGTAAGTCGGTATGCCAGTTTCTTTTTCTATTTCTTTAGCTAAATATCGTCCGTGTTTTGAAAGCGTACTTTGATGATCGGAAATTTCTGCCAAAGATTGTTGTTCTAATACCGCACCATTCATTTGTAGTTGATCGCAGGCTTGCCAATTTTCTTGCCATTTAATCAGATCTTGGCTTAAGTGCGGTTGATTTTTTAGTTGTTTATACAAAGGGATGGGCGCGAAATTTTCTCCACTATGAATCGGCGAGCAACTTTGTAAATGGGTTGTGTAAAGCACTTGCCAAGCTGGCGATGTATTTTCAGCCGTTTGATCTGAATTGAAATCATCGCCCACAAGTTGAAAACCATCAAAAATTACACCGCACTTTTCGGCTTCTTGTAATGCGCGATTCACTTCTGCGTTATTATTTTGCGGGAAAAGACTATCTTGCTCAGGGCAAATGACACGCATAGCAAAGCCTTGTGCACCATCTTCTTCCGCTAAATATAAAGGAATTTCACGTCCGATAATTTGCCCGTTATACCGCCATTGATCGATCACTGCATTGAGTAAACGACTTTGTGATTCAATATTATTTTCGAGCGCAGTCAGGCGAAAATAGGTTTCGATTAAATACATAAATTTTTTAATTGCTGTCCGATTTGGTTTAAGCCGTTTAAACGTGTTTCGCTTAAACGTTGTGAAATGCCGAGTTCGCTAAAAAAGGCAATAATATCAAATGTATTCAATTCATCCGCTGTTTTGCCATTGATTTTATTGAATAAAATCCAAAGCAAGCCATTCATAATTCTGGCTTCGCTAAATCCGCTGAATTGAAAAGTGCGGTCATTTTTAGGCATAATTTGAAACCACATTTGTGCTTCGCAGCCAGTAATAGGTTGCATTTGAGCGAGTTCATTATCGCTTGGGCGAGGTAAATTTTTACCTGCTTGAATAATCAGGCGATAGCGATCTTCCCAATTTTTAGCTTGTTTTAATTGTTCTATCATTGTAATAAATCCAGTGCTTTATCTAAGGCGGTAAAGAATGCCTCTACATCTTTTTGCGTATTATAAGGCGCAAAAGAAAGACGCAATGTGGTGCGTTCGCCTAAGCGTGCTAAATAAGGCTGGGCACAATGTTCGCCCACTCGGAGCGCAATATTTTGTTCGCTCAAAAGTGTAGAAAGATCGGAACAGTCAATGCCGTCAAATACAAAACAAACGACAGTGCTTGGTTGAGGGGAATCGAATAATCGGCAATTCTCGTAAGATTTTAACCGCACTTTGACGGATTCAGCCAAGGATATAGCGTACTGTTCTGCCGCAGTGAAATCCCATTTTTGTAACCAATCCAGTATAGCATTAAAGCCAATAACCCCAGCAATATTGGGTGTGCCTGCTTCTAAACGATAAGGCAATTCAGCAAAAGTAATACGATCATTTGATACACGATCAACCATTTTCCCGCCAAAAAAGAGCGGTTGAAGTTGAGAAAGTGCGGTCAATTTTCCTGTTAAAACGCCAAGCCCATTTGGACCATAAATTTTATGGGCAGAAAATGCGAGGAAATCGGCATCTAAATCTTGTAAATCGATTTTAATATGACTAATCGCTTGTGCAGCATCCACTAAAACCAACGCATGACTATGTTTTCTAATAAGTTGAATCAGGCGTTTAATCGGCTGTTCTGTGCCCGTGACATTTGAAACAAAATTTAGTGCAACGAGTTTTGTTTTTTCAGAAAGGGTAGAAATAAGCACATTTTCATCAATTAGCCAATTATCTAAAATCGGTAAAACTCGAATTTTTGCACCGCACTTTTTCGCCGTTTCATGCCAAGTGACAAAATTGGCATGATGATCTGCTTGGCTAATCAGAATTTCATCTTCGGCGTTTAATTGCGGCAGCAATCCATTTGCCACTAAGTTTATTGCGTGAGTTGTACCCGAAGTCCAAATAACAGCGTGTTTATCTTCTGCATGAACCCATTCTTTAACCTGTGTGCGAGCCTGTTCATATTGCGCAGTTTGTGCCGCATCATATTGGCTGCGATGCACCAAACCTGCAGACGCATAAAATTCAGCGGTGCGATCAATTAACACTTGAGGTTTCAACGCGGTGGCGGCGTTATCTAAATAAATAACCGCATCTTCACGTTGGAAATAGGGAAATGCTTGACGGAACGTTTGATAATCAAAAGCCATATTAATTTTTCTCTTGTCTGCGCCATTGACTTGGTTCAATCGGATTATTATCTGCCCAAAGACCAATTCCTTTGGCTTGTGCATTTTCTTGTGCTTGAAGATAAATCGGATCATGGGAATATTGCTTATAAGCCCATGCCATACCCTGTTTAACCATTTCTAAATTAATATTTTGTTTTTGATAATAAACCACCGCTAAGGTGCGTTGATAGCGATCTTTTCCTTTTAGTGAAAGACGTACGTTTTTTTGATAAACCAGATCAGACAAGGTTTTTTTCGATTTTTGCCCAAAGGCTTGAGATTTTTCTGGCGCATCAATTTCGGCTAAACGAACTTTAATGGATTTATTGCCTTTAGTGAGGCAAGTGAGCGTATCGCCATCACTAATTTTAACCACACGACACGTATTTTTTTCGCGAGAACAAGCAGAAAGTACGGTAAAAATAAGTAATAAACTCGTCAATAGTATTTTTCGATTTATCATTTTGCAAAGTTTTTGATCTAAGTCTGGTTATTTTACCGAAAAAATGGCTCAAGTTAGCAAAAAAAAGCGTAAAATAATTTTGAAATATTATGAAAATAGTTGAAAAGGTTGTATATGATTCAAAAATTATTTTTATTAGTTCGTTCGTTGGTCATTTTATCTATTATGTTATATCTCGGAAATCTTATTGCTTATTACATTCCATCAGGTGTTCCAGGAAGTATTTGGGGATTGTTATTGCTCTTTTTAGGTTTAACAACACGAGTGATTCATTTAAATTGGATTTATTTAGGCGCAAGTTTGCTAATTCGTTTTATGGCGGTGCTTTTTGTACCAGTGAGCGTGGGAATTATCAAATATTCTGATTTATTGATAGAGCAAATTAATATTTTGCTTGTTCCTAATATTGTGAGTACTTGTGTCACTTTACTTGTTATAGGATTTTTAGGTCATTATTTGTATCAGATGCAATCTTTTACACATAAACGCAAAAAAGTAATAAAACGTAGAGAAAATCAGGTAAAACAAGCGAATTAGTATGTTAGGAAAGTTTATATGCAGCAGTACATTATTTATCTTTATACATTTTTAACAATTTTTGGGTTTTGGCTCGCACTACAAATTAGCAAACGTTGGAAGTCAATGATTTTTAATACTTTTGTTTTAACAGTATTAATTTTGGCGGCGATTTTAGTGATAGGAAAGATTCCTTATGATGATTATATGGCAGGAAATGCGCCTATTAATAATTTACTTGGCTTGAGTATCGTTGCTCTCGCATTGCCTCTTTATGAACAACTTCGCCAAATTGCCAGACAATGGAAAATTATTCTTTCAACGGTGGTTATAGCCTCTTTTTTGGCGATGTTAAGTGGCGGGCTTTTAGCACTTCTTTTAGGCTCAACGCCCGAAATGGTCGCTACGGTTTTACCTAAATCCATCACAATGCCTATTGCGATGGAAGTTTCTCGTCATTTAGGCGGCATTCCTGCCGTAACTGCAGTTGGTGTTGTGGTTGCAGGTTTGCAAGGATCGATATTTGGTTATCTTGTATTAAAAAAATTGGGTGTTGAACATCAAGAAGCTATTGGGCTTTCTGTTGGTTCGGTTTCTCACGTGCTCGGTACAGTAAGTTGTATGGAAACGAATCCAACAGCGGGAAGTTACAGTTCTATTTCTCTTGTGCTTTGTGGGATTATTAGTTCTATTCTCGCGCCATTTGTATTTAAGCTGATTTATTTCTTTGTTTAAATATCAATAAAAATTCAACCGCACTTTATTCATTCTAGATTTTGTTTGTTCTAGATAAAGTGCGGTTGTTTTTTGCGCTAAATGATTAGATAATGCAGAAAAACGAAATAAAACAAAGCGATATGAAACCACTTATCATTGATTCTTCTTGGACAGAACGTTTTCTTCCTGATCCTCCACGTGAAAAAGATAATCGCCCACCATTTCGTCGTGATCGTGGGCGAATTTTACATTCTGCCGCTTTTCGTTGCTTACAGGCGAAAACTCAAATTCACGCAATTGGCGAAAATGATTTTTATCGCACTCGCTTAACCCATTCTTTGGAAGTGGCTCAGATTGGCAGTAGTCTCGTTGCACAACTTAAATTTTTAGAAACCTTTGAAAGCCTTTCACAAACATTAAATATTGATAAAAACGAGTTGCAAAAACAATTAAAATCTTTATTGCCGAGTAACGATCTTATTGAGAGTTTGTGTTTTGCGCATGATATAGGGCATCCACCTTTTGGGCATGGTGGCGAAACGGCATTAAATTATATGATGGCAGAGCAGGGCGGTTTTGAAGGCAATGCGCAAACCTTTAGAATTTTAACGAAACTTGAGCCTTATACTGAAAATGCAGGGATGAATCTAACGCGTAGAACACTATTGGGTGTCGTGAAATATCCTGCGTTGTTAGATGTGGCTTCGCCTCAATATGCAGAACTTAATTTTTCTCGCAATATCGATCCTCGTTTTGTGCGTATTCACGATTGGATTCCAGGAAAAGGCATTTTCCGTGATGATTTAAAAATGTTTAATTGGTTGCTGGAAAATCTTTCTGAAAATGACCGCACTTTATTCTGTCAATTTAAAAAAGTGCGGGAAAATCCAGCTGAATCTTTACATACTCGGTTTAAATCGCTGGATTGCAGCATTATGGAATTGGCAGATGATATTGCCTATGGCGTACATGATTTAGAAGATGCCATTGTGACTGGCGTGGTCAATCCTCATCAATGGCAAGCGGCACATTCCGCATTAAAACAAATTCCATCAGCTTGGTTGCATGAAAATATTGATTCAATTAGCCAACGACTTTTCTCTGATAAACATTTTGAACGAAAACAAGCCATTGGTGCATTGGTGAATTTTTTTATTACTAATGTGCGGTGGAAATTAACGGCAAATTTTGATGAACCTTTGTTACGTTATAACGCAGAGTTGTTACCTGAAGTGATTGCTGCACTTGGTGTATTTAAAAAATTTGTTTGGGATTATGTTATTCGCGATGTAGATACTCAACGAATCGAATATAAAGGGCAGAGAATGCTAACAGAAATGTTCCAAATTTTTGAATCTGATCCAGAGCGTTTATTACCGCGAAATACTGCAAATCGTTGGCGTAATGCCCCTGAAGAAAGGAAGAAGCGGATTATTTGCGATTATATTGCAGGCATGTCGGATGCACACGCATTGCGGGTATATCAACAACTTTGATTTAAGAGAGAATCCCATCGAATTGATGGGATTTTTTTATGTAAACCGTATAGAATAGTGCGGTTAATTTTCACTGAATTTTTATGGGGCAGTTGTGGCATTAATTAGTTTAACCAATGGATATCTTTCCTTTAGTGATGCACCTTTGTTAGATCACGCAGAACTACATATTGAACCGAATGAACGTGTTTGTTTAGTTGGGCGTAACGGTGCAGGTAAATCAACTTTATTGAAAATCATCGCAGGCGATGTGCTTATGGATGATGGCAAAATCCAATACGAAAAAGATCTTGTGGTTTCTCGTTTAGAACAAGACCCACCGCGTAATGCACAAGGCAATATTTTTGATTATGTCGCGGAAGGCGTAGGGCATTTAACGGATTTATTGAAAGAATATCATCAGATTTCTGTTCAATTGGAAGAAAATGACAGTGATCAAATTTTAAGTCAATTAGAGCAAGTTCAGGCTAAATTAGAACACGCTGATGGCTGGCGATTTGAAAATAAAATCAATGAAGTGCTGTTAAAACTAGGTTTAAATCCAAACACAAAATTATCCGCACTTTCGGGAGGTTGGTTACGCAAAGCGGCACTAGCACGTGCATTGGTGTGCGATCCTGAAGTGTTATTACTCGATGAACCAACCAACCACTTGGATGTGGAAGCTATTGAATGGCTGGAAAATTTCTTACTGGATTTCCAAGGTAGCCTTGTATTTATTTCCCATGACCGTTCTTTTATTCGCAAAATGGCAACACGTATTGTGGATTTAGATCGCGGTCAATTGCAATCTTATCTAGGCAATTACGATTTATATTTAACCACGAAAGAAGAAAATCTACGCGTTGAAGCCTTGCAAAATGAATTATTTGATAAACGTCTTGCACAGGAAGAAGTGTGGATTCGCCAAGGTATCAAAGCTCGCCGTACAAGAAATGAAGGGCGAGTGCGAGCATTAAAAGCGATGCGTGAGGAACGCCACCAACGCCGTGAGGTAATGGGAACAGCCAAATTACAATTAGATACCTCAAGCCGTTCAGGCAAAATTGTCTTTGAAATGGAAGATGTGAGCTATGAAATCGCAGGAAAAACCTTGTTAAAAGATTTTTCAACAACGATTTTACGTGGAGACAAAATTGCCCTTGTTGGGCCAAATGGCTGTGGGAAAACCACGTTCATTAAATTATTGCTGGGGGAAATTCAGCCTACATCAGGCAAAATCCGTTGTGGTACTAAATTAGACATTGCTTATTTTGACCAATACCGTGCTGATTTAGATCCTGAAAAAACTGTAATGGATAATGTGGCAGATGGTAAACAAGATATTGAAATCAATGGTGTAAAACGTCATGTGCTAGGGTATTTGCAAGATTTCTTGTTCCCGCCAAAACGAGCAATGACCCCAGTTAAAGCCTTATCGGGGGGAGAACGAAATCGTTTATTACTCGCAAAATTATTACTCAAACCAAATAATTTATTGATTCTTGACGAACCAACCAATGACCTTGATGTAGAAACATTGGAGCTTTTAGAAGAAATTTTGACTGATTATCAAGGCACATTGTTAATTGTGAGCCACGACCGTCAATTTATCGATAATACTGCGACAGAATGTTATTTATTCGAAGGCGAAGGGCTTTTGAATAAGTATGTGGGAGGATTCTTTGATGCGAAACAGCAACAAGCCAATTTCTGGGCAAGTAAAGCAGTGGAAGAACAGGCTAAAGCGAAGAAATCTGAACCACTAAAAGAAGAAAGTGCGGTGAAAAATGACCGCACTTCTAAGCCGAAATCCGTGAAACTTTCTTATAAAGAACAACGTGAGTTAGAACAGCTGCCACAACTTTTGGAAGAGTTGGAAACCAAAATCACCGTACTTCAAGCTGAAATAGCCGATACAGCATTTTTCCAACAGGCTCATGATATTACTGACACTAAATTACAAGCATTGGCGGATACTGAAGCAGAATTAGAAACCGCATTTTTACGCTGGGAAGAATTAGAAGAAAAGAAAAATTTGGCTGAAAGTAAAGCTTAAAAAATAACGCCCGAAAGGGCGTTTTTTTTTATGTATTTTCAAGATGATCTTTTTTCAAAATATTTTCTTCATCAAGTATTGATAAACGAGCGATAGCGTTTCGATAAGAAATTTCAAGAGTTTCTCTGCTGGTTGCCATTACGCCTTGATCCACTAAAAATCCATCATTTACGTCATATACCCAGCCGTGTAATGAGAGTTTTTGTCCGCGTTCCCAAGCACTTTTTACAATAGAAGTTCGACCAAGATTGTAAACCTGTTCCGCTACGTTAATTTTAGTTAGCATATCGGCACGTTTTTCTGGAGAAAGTTTACCGAGAAGATGACCGTGTTTAAACCAAATATCACGAATATGAAGAAGCCAGTTGTTGATAAGCCCTAAATCTTTATCTGCCATAGCAGCATGAATCCCCCCGCAGTTGGTGTGACCACAGATAATAATATGTTCAATTTTAAGCACATCGACGGCATATTGCACAACAGAAAGGCAATTAAAATCTGTGTGAATTACTTGGTTAGCAACATTACGGTGAACAAATAATTCACCAGGTTCAAGATTCGTCAATTTCTCAGCGGGTACACGGCTATCAGAGCAACCAATCCAAAGGTAATGTGGCGTTTGATGATCCGCAAGTTCTTTGAAGTAAGTAGAATTTTCTTCTTTCATTCTTTGCGCCCAACTGTAATTGTTGGCAAAGAGTTGTTTAATTTTATCCATTTTACTTTCCTTAAAATTCTGAAAAAACTAACCGCACTTTGGCGTAAGTGCGGTCAATATTAAAGTTAAATTGAATTAGAAACTCGCATTTCTTGGCACGCGTGGGAATGGAATTACATCACGAATATTTTGAACGCCAGTTACATAGACGATTAAACGTTCAAAACCAAGACCAAAACCAGAATGTGGAACGCTGCCGTATTTACGCAGATCGCGATACCACCAATAATCATCTGGATTTAATCCCATTTCTTCCATGCGTTTATCAAGCACGTCTAAACGTTCTTCACGTTGTGAACCACCGATGATTTCACCAATTCCTGGTGCTAACACGTCCATTGCCGCCACAGTTTTTCCATCATCATTTAAACGCATATAGAATGCTTTAATATCTTTTGGATAGTTTTTTACCACAACTGGTGATTTGAAATATTCTTCCGCTAAGAAACGTTCGTGTTCAGAAGAAAGATCAATGCCCCAAGAAACAGGGAATTCAAATTTCTTACCAGATTTTAATAACACATCAATGGCATCGGTATAGTCAATTTGCACAAAATCTGAGTTTACAAAGTTTTCTAAACGAGTAATAACATCTTTATCTACATGTTTTTCAAAGAATTGTAAGTCATCTTTACGTTCTGCTAATACTGCACGGAATACGTATTTCAACATATCTTCTGCAAGTTTTGCGTTATCCGCTAAAGTTGCAAATGCAACTTCAGGTTCAACCATCCAGAATTCAGCTAAGTGACGAGTGGTATTCGAGTTTTCTGCACGGAATGTTGGGCCGAAAGTATAAATTTTGCTCAATGCACAAGCATAGGTTTCGCCGTTTAACTGACCTGAAACTGTTAAAAATGATTCTTTACCGAAGAAATCTTGGCTGAAATCAACTTTTCCATTTTCACCACGTGGAAGATTTTCTAAATCAAGTGTAGAAACACGGAACATTTCACCCGCACCTTCAGTGTCTGATGCAGTAATTAATGGGGTTGCCACCCAGTAGAAACCTTGCTCATGGAAGAAACGGTGAATTGCTTGAGATAAGCAATGACGAACACGCGCGACCGCGCCAATAATATTGGTACGAGGGCGTAAGTGAGCCACTTCGCGTAAATATTCGATAGAGTGGCGTTTTGCTGCCATTGGGTAAGTATCTGGATCTTCAACAAACCCTGTCACTTCCACTTTTTCTGCTTGTAATTCAACCGCTTGTCCTTCTGAAGGTGATTCAACGACTTTACCGGTTACAATCACAGAACAGCCTGTTGTTAAACGTAAAATTTCGCTTTCGTAATTTTCAATATCGTTATTAATAATCGCTTGAATTGGATCAAAGCAAGAACCGTCATAAACCGCTAAGAAAGATAAGCCTGCTTTAGAATCGCGACGGGTACGAACCCAACCACGCACAGTGACGGTTTCACCAATCGCCACTTTCCCTTGTAATACATCAACAATTGATGCCACTTTAGACATATTAAACCTCTGTAACTGAATGTAATTCACATAAAATTGCCGACAGTTTACCTTAATAAAGGAAATTTTCCATAAAAATATAGTGTTGGTGCGGGCTATGAACAATAAAATAGCCTTAAAAATGAGTCCTAAATAAAATAGGGTAAAGCCTTATTAATATTGAATATACGCGATTTTATGCTAAAATCTTGAGCCAAAATCATTATGGCTAATAATAGGAAAAAATATGAAAGTTTTAGAAGGCTCAGTTGCAGCACCTAATGCAAAAGTTGCAGTAGCAATTGCTCGTTTTAACAGTTTTATTAATGAAAGTTTATTAGAAGGCGCAATTGATGCATTAAAACGTATCGGCCAAGTGAAAGATGAAAATATCACTATCGCGCGTGCCCCAGGCGCGTATGAGTTGCCATTAGTTGCTCGTCGTTTAGCTGAAAGTAAAAAATTTGATGCGATTGTGGCATTAGGTGCAGTTATCCGTGGTGGTACAGCACATTTTGAATATGTAGCAGGAGAAGCAAGTAGCGGTTTAGGAAAAGTTGCAATGGATGCTGAAATCCCTGTCGCTTTTGGTGTATTAACCACAGAAAATATTGAACAGGCGATTGAACGTGCTGGTACTAAAGCGGGTAATAAAGGTGCAGAAGCAGCCTTAACCGCACTTGAAATGGTTAATCTTATTCAACAAATTGATGCGGCATAAATCATGACAGAACAAAAACAAGTGAAAAAGCCTTCTGCTCGTCGTCGTGCGCGTGAATGTACCGTTCAAGCCTTGTATTCTTGGGCGGTATCCGGCAATACTGCAGAACAAGTGGAATTAGCCTTTGTGTTAGATCAAGATATGGATGGGGTAGATAAACCTTACTTCCGTAAATTATTTCGTCAAACAATAGAAAATATTGAAACCGTTGATTTTTCAATTTCGCCTTATATTGACCGCGCTTTTGATGAGCTTGATCCTATTGAAACTGCAATTTTACGTTTGGCCGTTTATGAATTGCGCTTCGAGTTAGATGTGCCATATAAAGTGGTTATCAATGAAGCGATTGAAGTGGCAAAAGTATTCGGTGCAGATGAAAGCCATAAATATATCAATGGCGTGCTTGATAAAATCGCGCCAGCATTAGGGCGTAAATAATCCTTTTAAACTGAAAATGGCGCGCGTTTTTAATGCGTGCTTTTTCTTTTATAAGATAGGTGAAAAATGGCAATGGGTGAATTTGATTTAATTAAACGATATTTTCAGCAACAAATATTAGTTGATGATTCCGTTCAATTATCTATTGGCGACGATTGTGCGCTGGTTTCCGTGCCAGAGAATTATCAGCTTGCCATTACGACCGATACAATGGTAGAAAATACGCATTTTTTACCAACTATTTCACCTGAAAATTTAGCTTATAAGGCTGTTGCAACAAATTTAAGTGATCTTGCTGCAATGGGGGCACAGCCAAAATGGGTTTCTCTGGCATTAACTTTGCCAAATGTAGATGAAAATTGGATTTCAACATTTAGCCAAAGTTTATTGCACACGTTAAAACAATACAACGTCACATTAATTGGTGGCGATACTACAAAAGGTAATTTGTCTATTACGATTACGGCACAAGGTTTTGTCGAAAAAAACAAAGGAATTTGTCGGCATAAAGCACAAATCGGTGATTTAATTTATGTTTCAAGCACTTTAGGCGATAGTGCGGCAGGTTTAACACAAATTTTATTGGGCAAAAGTGCGGTTGATTCTGATGATGTTTTTTTGCAACAACGACATCTTAGACCCACACCTAGAATTGAACTTGGGCAGGCGTTAATTGGCATTGCTCATGTTGCCATTGATCTTTCCGATGGGCTAATATCTGATTTAGGGCATATTCTTGAACGAAGTCAATGTAGTGCTGAAGTTGAATTGACTGCATTACCTCTTTCATCATCGATTTTAAATAAATATGATCGCACTCAAGCGGAACAATTTGCCTTAAGTGGTGGCGAAGATTATGAACTCTGTTTTACTATACCGCCCAAATCTAAAGATGAATTAGAATTACGCTTGAAAAAACTGAAAGTGCCTTGTACTTGCATTGGTAAAATCACTGAAAAGTGCGGTAACTTTTCTCCCCGTTTTTTACGGGATGGAAAACCTGTGAATATAACTTTTTCAAGCGGTTTCGATCATTTTAAGGAATCAAAATGACAGAAAATAATCCTCTTAAAAAAATCTCTCTTTTAAATCCTATTCATTTGCTTGCCGTTGGTTTTGGCTCTGGTTTAATTTATCCAGCACCCGGCACTTGGGGGAGCTTAGCTGGAACAATTTTAGGCGTGATTTTGCTTTCTTTGTTAGGTGTAAAAACCTTTTTAATTTTCACCGCACTTTGTTTTCTACTCGGTTGCTACCTTTGTCAAAAAACTACTGCAGATATGGGCGTACACGATCATGGTTCTATCGTCTGGGATGAATTTGTCGGCGTATTTATTGTATTAGCGGCGATACCGTCATTATCTTGGCAATGGATTGTGGCTGCTTTTGCGTTATTTCGCTTTTTTGATATTTTAAAACCGTTTCCAATTCGTTATTTTGACGAAAAACTCGAAAATGGTTTTGGCATTATGGTCGATGATGTATTAGCGGCTATTTATGCGGTGATTGTCGTATTTGCAATTCAGTATTGGATGTTGTGATGCTAAATTTAATCATTGTGCATTTATTTGGGTTAATGACACCAGGGCCTGATTTTTTCTATGTAAGTCGGATGGCAGCGAGTAATTCTCGTCGTAATACAGTTTGTGGCATTTTAGGCATAACGCTTGGCATCGCCTTTTGGGGAATGCTTTCTATGTTGGGATTGGCGGTGTTGTTCGTTACCATTCCAGCATTACATGGCGTTATTATGTTGCTAGGCGGTAGTTACTTAGCATATCTCGGTTTTTTTATGGCTCGCAGTAAAAAATACGCTCAATTTGAACCGCACTCTGATACTGAATTTAATCAGCAAACCACAATCAAAAAAGAAATTTTGAAAGGGCTTTTAGTGAATTTATCCAATGCAAAAGTCGTGGTGTATTTTAGTAGCGTGATGTCGCTTGTCTTAGTAAATATCACTGAAATGTGGCAAATTATCTTGGCTTTTGCAGTGATTGTGGTAGAAACATTTTGTTATTTTTATGTGATTTCATTGATTTTTTCACGTAATATTGCCAAGCGTTTATACAGTCAGTACAGCCGTTATATTGATAATATGGCGGGTATTGTATTTTTATTTTTTGGTTGTGTGCTTGTTTATAACGGCATCAACGAAATAATTCATTAATAGAAAAGGAAGTAACATGACATTAAAAATTGCAATCGCTGGTGCTGGCGGAAGAATGGGGCGTCAATTAATTCAAGCGGTTCATTCTGCGGAAGGCGTAGAACTAGGTGCAGCTTTTGAACGCAAAGGATCATCTTTAGTTGGGACGGATGCGGGAGAATTGGCGGGAATTGGTCATCTTGGCGTTGCAGTTTCAGACGATCTTGAAAGCCAAAAAGATAAATTCGATTTATTAATCGATTTTACCCGACCAGAAGGCACCCTTGAACATATTGCATTTTGCGTAGCGAATAATAAAAAAATGGTGATCGGTACAACAGGTTTTGATGAAAATGGTAAAGTGGCGATTAAAGCAGCTTCAGATAAAATTGCTATTGTGTTTGCATCAAATTTCAGTGTTGGCGTGAATTTAGTCTTCAAGCTTTTAGAAAAAGCGGCAAAAGTGATGGGGGATTATTGCGACATTGAAGTGCTCGAAGCTCATCACCGTCATAAAGTTGATGCGCCATCTGGCACTGCACTTTCTATGGGCGAACATATCGCAAAAACCTTAGGTCGCGATTTAAAAACTCACGGAGTCTTCTGCCGTGAAGGAATTACAGGAGAACGTAAACGCGATGAAATTGGTTTTTCAACTATTCGTGCTTCGGATGTGGTGGGGGAACACACGGTTTGGTTTGCAGATATTGGCGAACGTGTAGAAATTTCCCATAAAGCATCAAGCCGAATGACTTTCGCTAATGGAGCAGTGCGTGCTGGTAAATGGTTAGAAAATAAGGCGAATGGCTTATTTGATATGACCGATGTATTAGATTTAAATAATTTATAAATCAATTTCAAGGTCACTTTCTACGTGACAGCAACATAATAAAATCTCATCAGGTTGAATAAAGGCAAGAGGCATTTCTTTATAAGACACTTTGCCTTTTTTGATCTTAACGCGACAAGAACCACAATAGCCACTACGGCATTGATATTCGTGATGAATATTATTTTTCTTGAGATGAACAAGTAAACTTGTTTCATTATTGAATTCTAATGTGGTTTTACTGTAGATTAGATGAATTTTCATAATAACAATGCAGTGAAATTTGCTGGGCATTATATAAGGAAAATCCATATGTTAAAAATACTGTGTTTTATAACCGCACTTTTTATTACGGCTTGTAGTTCTATTAGCAAAGAACCAGTGAAGACGGTGGATGTTTATATCAAACCTTATTATTCTGCTGAAAATGGAAAAGCAGAAAATGTATTTGTACATAAAAAAATTGATCCGATGCTACGTGAAAATACGATAAAAGGTTATAAAAGTGCGGTGAAATTTGTAGAAGAAAATCCAGCTCGAATTTCACCAATGACGATGTTCACGTTAGCCGCTCGGGCTTATGATTTTGGCTTAAGAGATGAAGCCGTTACTTGGTTTTATCGTGGACAAAATCGTTTGATCACCGCACTTTATGTGTTGGAGCTACCAAAACAAACGGTGCAGGATAATACAGGGTTCAGCCATGTAGTGGGGCAGTTTGTTAATGCTTATGCGTTTTGTAATTTTGATAAACAGAGTCTTGCTGCCGAAAATGCGGTGAAATGGACAATTGCACATCCTTATGAAGTGATTTTCTTACCAGCATTACCCGCAAAATTTGCAGATCGTCAAAAAGCGTTAAAAGAAGCAGAAGAAAAATTAGTTCAACGTTTACAGGAACAAGCCCGTTTTTTTGCTAATCCAAAAAATAAAGAAAAATGGCAAAAAGAGCGGTCAGAAAATTTTGTGAATGAACGATTTTGTTGGTAACAAGAAAAAATGGAATAGCGAATACGTTATTCCATTTTTATTTTTGATAAGCCAATGATTTTTCGCATTATTCTTTTACTTTTTAAGGACTTGGTATTATCATTACTCGGTTTTTTATTTTATAGAGAAAAGAGAAGCAGGGGAAACTATGCAACATCTGAACGAGCTTGTCGAGAAAGCAAAATTAGCGATTGAATCCATTCAGGATAAAAGTTTAACGGCTTTGGATGAAATCCGTGTCGAATATTTTGGTAAGAAAGGGCATTTTACGCAATTAATGCAAGAAT
The DNA here is from genome assembly GCF_900475885.1 of Haemophilus aegyptius. Classification (GTDB taxonomy): domain Bacteria; phylum Pseudomonadota; class Gammaproteobacteria; order Enterobacterales; family Pasteurellaceae; genus Haemophilus; species Haemophilus influenzae. The sequence goes on along the minus strand of NZ_LS483429.1, from coordinate 1,586,639 downwards.
TGCGTAACGTGTCAGCTGAAGAACGTCCTGCGATGGGCGCAAAAATTAACGACGTAAAACAAGCTGCGTTAGAATTTTTAAATACAAAAAAAGCGGAGTGGGAACAGGCTGAACTTAACGCAAAATTAGAAAAAGAACGTGTAGATGTCAGTTTACCAGGTCGCAAAGTTGAAACCGGTGGCTTACACCCAGTTACCATGACGATTAATCGTGTAACAAAATTTTTCTCAGAACTTGGCTTTTCAGTTGAAAATGGCCCTGAAATTGAAAGTGATTATTACAACTTCGATGCGTTAAATATTCCTAAATATCACCCAGCACGTGCCGATCACGATACTTTCTGGTTTAATCCAGAATTATTACTCCGCACTCAAACTTCTGGCGTGCAAATTCGTACTATGGAAAAAATGCAGCCACCAATTCGCATTATGGCTCCAGGACGTGTATATCGTAATGACTACGATCAAACGCATACGCCAATGTTTCATCAAATTGAACTACTTTATGTGGATAAAAAAGCAAATTTTACCGAATTGAAAGGTTTATTGCACGATTTCTTACGCGCTTTCTTTGAAGAAGATTTACAAGTGCGTTTCCGTCCATCTTATTTCCCATTCACAGAGCCTTCAGCGGAAGTGGATGTGATGGGTAAAAATGGTAAATGGTTAGAAGTGTTGGGCTGCGGTATGGTGCACCCAAATGTGTTGCGTAATGTTGGTATTGATCCGAATGAATATTCTGGTTTTGCAGTGGGAATGGGTGTTGAGCGTTTAACAATGTTACGTTATAACGTAACAGATTTACGTTCGTTCTTTGAAAACGACTTACGTTTCTTAAAACAATTTAAGTAATTTCTCGGATTTGAATTAAAAGGATAACAACAAATGAAATTTAGTGAACAGTGGGTAAGAGAATGGGTGAATCCATCCGTTTCAACCGAGCAATTATGCGAGCAAATTACCATGCTTGGCTTAGAAGTAGATGGCGTGGAAAGCGTTGCGGGTACATTTAATGGTGTCGTTGTTGGTGAAGTAGTGGAATGTGCACAACATCCAGATGCAGATAAATTACGTGTAACTAAAGTGAACGTAGGCGGTGATCGTTTATTGGATATTGTGTGCGGTGCACCAAATTGTCGTCAAGGCTTAAAAGTTGCTTGCGCAACAGAAGGTGCGGTATTACCTGGCGATTTCAAAATTAAGAAAACGAAATTACGTGGTCAGCCATCAGAAGGGATGCTTTGTTCATTTTCTGAATTAGGTATTGATGTTGAAGCGGATGGTATTATTGAATTGCCACTTGATGCACCAATTGGTACTGATTTACGTGAATATTTAGCTTTAGATGATAATGCCATCGAAATTAGCTTAACGCCAAACCGTGCGGATTGTTTGAGCATCGCAGGTATTGCGCGTGAAATTGGTGTGGTAAATAAACAACTCGTAAATCAACCGCACTTTGAAGCAATGCCAGCAACAATTTCTGATAAAGTTCAAATTGATTTACAAGCACCAGAAGCTTGCCCGCGTTATTTATTACGTGTGGTGAAAAACGTTAATGTGAAGGCTGCATCGCCAATGTGGATGCAAGAAAAATTGCGTCGCTGTGGTATTCGTTCTATCGATCCTATTGTCGATATTACTAACTATATTTTGCTTGAGTTTGGTCAGCCAATGCACGCGTTTGATGCAGCTAAAGTTACACAACCTGTTCAAGTTCGCTTTGCGAAGGAGGGAGAGGAATTAGTATTATTAGATGGCTCAACCGCAAAACTTCAATCAAATACGTTATTAATTGCTGACCAAAATGGTGCTTTAGCAATGGCAGGGATCTTTGGTGGTGCAGCCAGTGGCGTGAATAGTGAAACGAAAGATGTGATTTTAGAATCCGCATTTTTCGCTCCATTAGCGATTGCAGGCCGTGCAAGACAATATGGTTTACATACTGATGCATCGCACCGTTTTGAACGTGGTGTGGATTTTGAATTAGCGCGTAAAGCAATGGAACGAGCAACCATATTATTACTTGAAATCTGTGGTGGTGAAGCGGGTGAGATTTGTGAAGCAAGCAGTGAAACTCATCTTCCTAAAGTCAATACAGTTCAACTTCGCCGTAGTAAATTAGATGCACTTTTAGGTCATCATATTGAAACAGGAAGCGTAACGGAAATTTTCCATCGTCTTGGTTTCGGTGTTACTTATGCAAATGATATTTGGACGGTAACTTCTGCAAGCTGGCGTTTTGATATTGAAATCGAAGAAGATTTAATTGAAGAAGTGGCGCGTATTTATGGTTATAACAGCATTCCAAACAATGCACCATTAGCGCATCTCCGCATGCGTGAGCACAAAGAATCTGATTTAGATTTAGCTCGAATTAAGACCGCACTTGTGGATGCAGATTATCAAGAAGCTATTACTTATAGCTTTGTGGATCCAAAAATTCAAAGTTTATTACATCCACATCAAGAAGCACTTGTATTGCCAAACCCAATTTCTGTGGAAATGTCCGCAATGCGTGTGTCTTTAATCAGCGGTTTATTAGGTGCAGTGCTTTATAACCAAAATCGCCAACAATCTCGTGTTCGTTTATTTGAAACAGGATTACGTTTTGCACCAGATGCCAATGCTGAATTTGGTGTGCGTCAAGAATTTGTTTTAAGTGCAGTGATTACTGGAACGGCAAAATCTGAACATTGGGCAGGTAAAGCAGAGTCTGTAGATTTCTTTGATCTTAAAGGCGATTTAGAATCAGTACTTTCTTTAACAGAAGGTGGTAATAGAGTTCGTTTTGTTGCAAAACAATTTGATGCATTACATCCTGGTCAATCTGCTGCTATTGAATTAGATGGTCAAGAAATTGGCTTTATTGGTGCAATTCATCCCTCTATTAGCCAAAAACTTGGCTTAAATGGCAAAGCCTTTGTATTTGAAATGCTTTGGAATGCAATTGCGGCACGTAATGTAGTGCAAGCAAAAGAAATTTCTAAATTCCCTGCAAACCGTCGTGATTTGGCATTAGTGGTAGCCGATAGCGTACCAGCAGGGGAATTAATCGCAGCCTGTAAACAAGCAGGCGGTGAAAAATTGGTGCAAGTGAATTTGTTCGATGTATATCAAGGTGTGGGTGTTGCTGAGGGCTATAAGAGTTTAGCGATTAGCTTAACAGTCCAAGATAATGAAAAAACACTTGAAGACGAAGAAATTAACGCAGTGATTTCAGCAGTATTAGCTGAAGTAAAACAACGCTTTAATGCTGAATTAAGGAATTAGGATTAATATGGCTACGATAACTAAAATTGATATTGTTGAATATTTAAGCGATAAATATCACTTATCTAAACAGGATACGAAAAATGTAGTGGAGAACTTTTTGGAAGAAATCCGCTTATCGCTAGAATCTGGTCAAGATGTGAAATTATCAGGATTTGGTAATTTTGAATTACGCGATAAGTCATCTCGCCCAGGGCGTAACCCAAAAACAGGTGATGTTGTGCCAGTTTCTGCTCGCCGAGTAGTGGCATTTAAACCTGGGCAAAAGTTACGTGCCCGTGTAGAAAAAACTAAATAGTAAGCAACAAAAAGTGCGGTGAATTTCTACCGCACTTTTCATATGAAAAGGTATGAAAGTATATAAATCATTTTTAATCGCTACTGCCTCGCTGTTTTTATTCGCTTGTTCCAGTTTTCAAAACGATGATTATGCGATGAACTATAAAGGTCAAATCGGCGATCCTATTATGGCCATAGCCATGTTGAGCGAACAACAACATGAATGGGCAGGTACACCTTATGTGCTCGGCGGCGTTTCTCGTCGTGGGGTAGATTGTTCTGGTTTTGTGCAGAAAACTTTCTTCGATCGTTTTAATCTTCGTTTGCCTAGAAGCACTGTTGAACAAGCTAATTATGGTAAACATGTACGCAAAGAAGATATTCAAACTGGCGATTTAATTTTCTTTAAAACTGGCCGAGGCCCTAATGGTTATCATGTGGGGATTTATGTAAAAGAAGACAAATTCCTTCATGCTTCCACCAGAGGGGGAGTCGTCTATTCTTCAATGAATAACCCTTATTGGTCGAAAGCCTTCTGGCAAGTCAGACGGATTTAAAAAGTATAATGCTGAAATTTTCCAGCATTTTTTATTGTTTTTTCAATTGCTAGAAAATAAAAACCATTAAATTTATCTTCAATTATTATTTCTGTGATCCATCTCACAATCTTAATATGACAATTATCATAACCCTTTAGAGCGCGTTATATTATCTTTATGCTGTGTTAGTCGATATGGGAGAACAATATATGCTTACGACGATACTCAGCTTCCTCATTGTAACCACTGTGGTTGCGTATGTTTCTTGGTTAAAAACAAAAGGGGATGATTTAAAATTTTCAAAAGGGTATTTTTTGGCAGTGCGTGGGTTAAGCGGTTTAGTAATTGGCTGATGAATGGCACTCACATCGCTTTCAACTGAACAACTTATTGGCGTCAATGCGGTGTCCTATAAAGGTAATTTTTCCGTGATAGCTTGGACAGTTCCAACGGTTATTCCGCTTTGTTTCTTGGCTCTTTATATGCTGCCGAAATATTTGCGTAACGGTTACACCACAGTACCAGAGTTTTTTGAAAGCCGTTTCGACCGTCAAACTCGTTTGATTATGTCTACGCTTTTCTTAGTGTTTTATCTTTTCATCGTAATTCCAACCGCACTTTACACTGGTGCAATTGCCTTCAATAAAATCTTCAACTTAGAAACTGCATTTGGCTTAAGCTATGGGGCAGCCATAACTTACACTGTCATTGCCATTGGTGTTGTAGGGGCTATTTATGCGATTTTTACTGGATTAATGCCGTCGTCTCACGGCATTATTAAAAATGGGGAAAAGGGCGGTATAGGCGAAATTAGCCAAGAAAAACCGAATATCGGTAAATTGGCTGGCTATAATACTTATGTTGTAGGAAAGTGGCACGTAGGTACAAAATCCGTACCTGAAGATTACGGGATTAAAGGCCATAACTTTGATGGTTATGGCTATCCTGGCAGTGGAGTATATAAAAATTTAGTCTTCAACCAACCGCCAAGACATTCTAATCGTTATAAAGAATGGTTAGAAGAAAAGGGGTATGAAATCCCAGAAGTAAGCCGTGCCTACTTTGGTGATAACCCACATTTACGAGTACAAGAACTTTGTGGTTTACTCTCAGGTACAAAAGATCAAACCATCCCTTATTTCATCATTGATGAAGCGAAAAAATATATTCAAGAGTCATTAGATGAAGGCAAACCATTCTTTGCATGGATAAACTTCTGGGGGCCGCATACGCCTTGTATCGTGCCAGAACCTTATTATTCCATGTATCGAAAAGAAGATGTGGTGCTTGATAAAAGTTTCTTTACACCGTTAGAGGGCAAACCAGACCATTTCCGCACAATTTCAAAAATGTGGGGAATGTGGGAGGTGAGCGAAGATCATTGGAAAGAAGTCATCACAAAATTCTGGGGTTATATTACCTTAATTGATGATGCGATCGGTGAATTATTCGATTATCTTCAAAAACGCGGAATTTATGACCGCACTTTCTTGGTGGCTACGGCAGATCATGGCGATGCAATGGGCGCACATAGAATGATTGAAAAAGGGGAGTTTATGTTTGATACTACCTACAACATTCCGATGATTATCAAAGATCCAAACTCTGATCGTGTAAATCAAGAAGATGATAACCTTGTTTATCTTCACGATTTAACTTCAACAGTGTTCGATTTAGCCAATCAAAAAGTGCCTGAAAGTTTTGAAGGGCAGAGTATTTTTCCGATTATGCGCCAACACCAAGATAACCAACGAAAAGGTGTGCTTGGTCAGCTTGCGGGGCATTTTGTGTATTTTGAACAGCGTATGTGGCGTCGTAAAGATTACAAACTCGTATTTAATGCGACTGATGTTTGCGAACTTTACAACATCCGTAACGATCCAGAAGAAATGCATAATTTATTCTATGATTCACAATATAACAGCATCAAAAAAGAGATGTTGGAAGAAATGCGTGCTGAGATGAAACGTCTGAATGACCCACTGGAAAATTGGGTTTATCGAATTATTGACGAAATTTAATCAAAGTCGTAGATTAAGGGCGTATCTGATACGCCTTTTGTTATCTCTGTACCTTATTTATCTTTTAAAACCACAGGAATAAACATGAAAACAACATTACTAAAAACACTGACACCAGAGCTTAATCTTGTTCAACATAACGACATTCCAGTTCTTCACTTAAAACATGCGGTTGGAACAGCAAAAATTTCCTTGCAAGGGGCACAGCTTATCAGTTGGAAACCGCAAACTGCGAAGCAAGATGTATTATGGTTAAGTGAAGTAGAACCATTCAAAAATGGCAATGCCATTCGTGGGGGAGTGCCGATTTGTTATCCTTGGTTTGGTGGCGTAAAACAACCTGCACACGGCACAGCTCGTATTCGTTTATGGCAGTTAAGCCATTATGATATTTCAGCCCATAAAGTGCGGTTAGAATTTGAGTTGTTTTCTGATTTAAATATTATCGAAGCTAAAGTCTCAATGGTATTTACAGATAAATGTCATTTAACTTTTACCCATTATGGCGAAGAATCAGCCCAAGCAGCATTACATACCTATTTTAATATTGGGGATATTAATCAAGTGGAAGTACAAGGTTTACCTGAAACTTGTTTTAATAGCTTAAACCAACAACAAGAAAATGTTCCGTCACCGCGTCACATTTATGAAAATGTTGATTGCATTTATTCCGCAGAAACAATGCCATAATCAAATCCTAGATAAAAGTTTCAATCGTACAATTGCACTGCATCATCATAATGCAAGTCAATTTGTCCTTTGGAATCCTTGGCACAAAAAGACGAGAGGAATGAGTGAAACTGGCTATCAAACGATGTTGTGCTTAGAAACTGCACGTATCCATCACTTGCTTGAATTTGGCGAAAGTTTAAGCGTAGAAATTTCGCTTAAAGGCTAAATTTTGTTGCATAAGTGGTGTGAATACTATAGAATTCGCGGGATTTTGCTCGTTCCTCGCGGGCAACAAATTTGAAATCTTTTATTTTTAGCGAAAAGATTTTTACTATTAACCAATAGAAGGAATACGATTATTAAAACCGTAAAAAAAGCGCCGGCAGTAAATCGCCCAAACCGTATCAATGAAGAGATTCGTGTAAAAGAAGTTCGTTTAATTGACCAAAATGGTGAACAGGCAGGGATTGTTTCTATTCAACAAGCCCTAGAAATGGCAGAACAAGCAGAGCTTGATCTTGTTGAAATTAGCCCAAATGCAGAGCCGCCGGTTTGTCGCATTATGAACTACGGTAAATTCCTTTACGAAAAAAGTAAAACCGCTAAAGAACAAAAGAAAAAACAAAAAGTTGTGCAAGTTAAGGAAATTAAATTCCGCCCAGGCACAGACGAAGGTGACTATCAAGTTAAATTACGCAGCTTAATCCGTTTCTTAGAAGACGGAGACAAAGCGAAAATTACTGTGCGTTTCCGCGGTCGTGAAATGGCTCATCAAGACATCGGTTTAGATGTATTAGAGCGCGTAAAAAATGATTTAGCTGAAATTTCTGTCGTTGAATCTGCACCAGGTAAATTAGAAGGCCGTCAGGCTGTAATGGTGTTAGCACCGAAGAAAAAATAAGAATTTTGCTGAGATTCTTCAGCAAATCTTTTTGTTTAAGTTTGACTTAAATGAAAAGACAACTGCATGTTAGGCACACTACGCAGCCTAACTGCTTTTGAAAAGGCAATTTAATTTGCCTTATGATGGAAATAATCAGTGCTTCCAAGTAACTTTATAAGTTCGCCTGATTATGTTGTTTTAAACGAAAAATGCGGAGTTATTTTAACAATGCCTAAAATCAAAACAGTACGCGGCGCAGCGAAGCGCTTCAAAAAAACTGCTTCTGGTGGTTTCAAGCGTAAACAATCTCACTTACGTCATATTTTGACTAAAAAAACAACTAAACGTAAACGTCATTTACGTCATAAATCAATGGTTGCGAAAGCAGACCAAGTTTTAGTAGTAGCTTGCTTACCATACGCATAAGCCGTTATTTAAGCAAAACGTACGATTAGTTCATTTTAGAAAAATATTACATAGGAGATTAAATAATGGCTCGTGTAAAACGTGGTGTTATTGCAAGAGCACGCCATAAGAAAGTTCTTAAGGCTGCTAAAGGTTATTATGGTGCACGTTCACGCGTGTATCGCGTTGCTTTCCAAGCGGTGATCAAAGCTGGTCAATACGCATATCGTGACCGTCGTCAACGTAAACGTCAATTCCGTCAATTATGGATTGCACGTATCAACGCTGCAGCTCGTCAAAATGGTTTATCTTATAGCAAATTCATCAACGGCTTGAAAAAAGCATCTGTTGAAATCGACCGTAAGATTCTTGCTGATATCGCTGTATTCGACAAAGTAGCGTTCGCTGCATTAGTTGAAAAAGCAAAATCTGCACTTTAATTTTTTAAAGTTTAGATAAAGAAGAATTAGGACGCTGAAAAGCGTCCTTTTTTTGCACTTATGACTTTAAATTTTGTAAAATAATGCCATTAGTTCTCATCTGTTAAAATCTATGGCCGAAACAATCCCACTGAATCCCATCACGTTGCCTTTAAATCAAATTAGCTTAATCGAAGCGTCCGCTGGTACAGGGAAAACCTACACTATTGGTTCTTTATACCTCCGACTTTTATTAAAGGCGGGAGAAAATAACTTTTCTCGTCCGTTAAATGTGGAAGAAATTCTGGTGGTAACCTTTACGGAAATGGCAACAGAAGAACTCAAGAAAAAAATTCGTGAGCGTATAACAGATGCGATTGATAAACTCACTGCCTTTGCTAAAACCCAAGATAAATCCGCATTTAAAAATGATGAATTTCTTACCGCACTTTGTGATAATTTAGATATTTTTGAGGCAATTCATCGCTTGAAATTAGCCGAGCAAAATATGGATTTGGCGGCGATTTATACCATTCACGGTTTTTGTCGCCGTATGTTGATGCAATATGCTTTCCATTCAGGCATTCACTTCAATTTAGAATTAATAAAAGATCAATCTGATTTGTTAGTTCGTTTTGCTAATGAATTTTGGCGAGAGCATTTTTATCCGTTAGATTTTGAATCTGCGAATTTTATCGCGACAGAATTAGTATCGCCAGAAAATGTGTTGTCTTTGTTGAAAGCGGATTTAGGTAAAGATTTGCAGGTGGAGATTGAAAATAAACAGGCGTTATCTGTACCAATACAAATCTTTTTACCGCAATATCTTGGTGGTTATCAAAAGGCGTTGAATGAATTAAAGGCATTTTGGTTAGAAAGTGCGGATGAAATTTCAGCGATTATTACCAATGAACTGGAGAAAGATTATCCAAAAGATCAGTTGAAATCGTTAAATCGTAAAAAGTACCAAGTAAAGCGTTTAGGGGATTGGATTAATAAAATCAATCAATGGTCAAATAATCCTAGAGATTATCAAATTAATACCACATTGAAAGACTATTTCCTACAATCATCTATTGAGAAAAATTGCGAAGAATCAACGGATAAAAATAAAGATAAAAAACCCGCAACGCCTTTTTATTCCCCGATTTTTGCAGAGCTTGAAAAGCGCGTTAATGCCTTAATGACACCAGATTTACTAAGCAAACTCACTCTTTATCATTATCGACAAGGCTTACAACAAAAACTTTTAGACTATAAACTTAATCACCAAGAAAAATCCTTTGATGATTTATTGCGCTTGTTTTGCGAAGCTCTGCAAGGTGCGCAAGGAGATGAATTAGCGGAAATGATTCGCTTCCAATATCCTTTTGCGATGATTGATGAGTTTCAGGATACAGATTCACAACAATACGCTATTTTTTCAAAAATTTATCGTGATAATCCCGAAAAAAATACTGGTTTTATTATGATTGGTGATCCGAAGCAGGCGATTTATCGTTTCCGTGGTGCAGATATTTTTACTTATCTAAAAGCATCGGACGAAGCCCAATCTCGCTTTGAACTCACTAAAAATTATCGTTCAGAGAAGCATTTGGTTGATGGCGTAAATGCGTTGTTTGATTTTCCTCAATCGCCATTTATTTATCAAAATATTAACTTTACTGCTGTTGATTCTCGTGATGATCATCTGCGATTTTATTTGAACGGTAAAGCCGAACCAGCTTATCGTTTTTATCTAACTGAAAGTGACAAAGTGAATAAAACTGAAATGGCAAAAATATGTGCGATTTCTATTCAACATTGGCTAAAAAGTGCGGCAGAAAATCAGGCAGTTTTTCAAAATGAAGATACCTGTAAAACATTGCAAGCGGCGAATATTGCCGTATTAGTGCGTGATAAAAATGAAGCGGCTTTAGTAAAAAATGAATTGCAAAAATTGGGGATCGCGTCAGTTTATCTTTCTGATCAAAATAGCGTATTTGATAGCAATGTTGCGAAAGAATTAGCTTGGGTGCTTAAAGCCTGTTTGAATGTGGCAGAACGTCCAATTTTGAACGCAATTGCGACCGCACTTTTTGGCTTAAATGCAGCGGATATTCATCAAATTCAGCAGAATGAGGCAGACTGGCAACGTTGGGCTGATAGCTTTGCTCAATACCAACAAACCTGGCAACGCCAAGGAATATTGGCAATGTTACATCAAATTTTATTGGAGCAAGGCATTTCAGAACGCTTATTAAGCCAAGCCACGGGCGAGCGAGATTTAACGGATTTCCTACATTTGGCAGAAATTTTACAACAAGCTGCCACGATACACGAAAGTGAAGCGGCATTGCTCAGTTGGTTTGAAAAACAAATTCAAGGCGAAGGGCGTCAAGAGGCTCAAATTCGTTTAGAAAGTGAACGCCAGTTGGTAAAAATTGTGACAATCCATAAATCTAAAGGCTTAGAATATGATTTAGTTTGGCTACCATTTTTAGCTGCGCCGAGCAAAGATCCAAGTAAAAAAGACATCAATATTTATTATTCTAAAGAACGAGATGAAACCTTATGGGATATAGAAAATCGCAATTTAAACGCTCTTTGTGAAGAAACTTTTGCGGAAGAGTTACGTTTATTTTATGTGGCTTTAACGCGTGCCAAATATCAAATGGCATTCGCTTTGCCTGCGCAATTTGATAAAAAATGGAATGCCTTGCATTATGTACTAAGCCAAGGTGAAATAGGCAAGGAAATAAATTTGTCGGATTCTAAAGATACCGAGACGTTGTTGCAAGCCTTTAAAGAAAAAATGCGAGATAATGTGGAAATCTGTACTAAGCCAAATCTAGAGGCTTTGCCGACCTTATCAATTAATACAAAAAATGATGATTTTAAAGCCGCAGAATTTACGGGCAATATTGAGCAAGATTGGCGAATAACCAGTTTTACTTCAATTGAACAAGCACATCGCCGACAAAATTATTTCACTGAAAGTGCGGGTAAAAAACACGCTGTTTTTGATGACGCAAAAGATTATGACAGCCAAAATTCGATTGAAATGTCCACCGTACTTTTAAACGAAAGCGAATCAAGCATTTTAGATTTGCCAAGAGGTAAACAAGTCGGGACAGCATTGCATCGCCATTTTGAAAATTGCTATTTTTCTGATTTAGCAAATATAGAAGAAATTGACAAATTAAGACAATCCTTACAGTTAGATGAAACTTTTACAGAGTCGCTACAAAATTGGCTACAACAGATTTCACATACACCACTTTCTAATGAAATAGGAATAGCATTAGCTGATTTGGCAAATAAAGATTGCATTAAAGAAATGCCATTTTATCTGGCTATTCGGGAACATTTTGATGTTGAAGCGTTTAATCACACGTTGAAAGTCCATCATCATTTGCCAAGCGAGCCACTTCAATTTGAACAAATTCAGGGCATGGTGCGAGGTTCGATTGACTTAGTTTTCCGCCATAATGGAAAGTATTATCTTGTTGATTATAAATCTAATTTCTTAGGTTCAACCCTTGCTGATTACAATCAAGAGGCATTGAAAAAAGAAATGTTACACAGTCACTATGATTGGCAATATTTAATTTATACGCTGGCATTAAATCGTTATTTACAAAGCGTCGTGCCTCATTACGATTATGCGCGAGATTTCGGTGGGGTATTTTATCTTTTCTTACGTGGAATGAACGGTGAGCCACAATCTGGCATATTTTACGATCGTCCAAGGGTTGAATTAATCACAGAATTAGACGGGGTGTTTTAATGTTATCTGTATTACACAAACTTAAAGAGCTGCGCATTCTTTCTCAAGGTGATTATTATTTTGCTAAGTTGATAGCTGATAAACAATGTCATACGGATTATGCGGAACCAATCAAAAATTTAGCTATATTATTAGCCGCACTTTGTAGCTGGCGTTATACACAGGGAAATACTTGCAGCCAATTAGATCGCTATTTAGAACATAATTTATTTGGTTTGGCTTATCGTACAACGGAAGAAGATTATTTAGCAGAAATTCGTGAAAAGATTGGTTATTTAGCTGTGGAAGATTGGCAAAATGCGTTGCGCGGGCATATTGCATTTACGCAAGATCCTGTCAATCAAATTGCGCCAATGGCATTTCAATTTGGCGCGTTGTATTTCTATCGAGCTTGGCAAGATGAATATCGCATCGCACAATATATAAAAAACACCTTAAAAAAACACCGCACTTTAGCCTTTTCTTATGATGAAATTCATCAAAAATTAGATAAATATTTCCCTGAAAAACAGGAAAAAACAGATTGGCAAAAAGTGGCAGTGGCGACAGCGATTAAAAGTCCATTTTCGATTATTACAGGCGGCCCAGGAACAGGAAAAACCACCACAGTTACGCGTTTATTGCTCGTTCTACAAGAATTATTTGATTGTAAATTACACATCAAATTGGTTGCGCCGACTGGCAAAGCCGCCTCCCGTTTGGAAGAGTCGATTAAAAATGCGTTAGGTTTTATGCAAGAAAAAATGAATGTATCCGATTCACTTTTCAATGCGATTCCACAAAAAGCCAGCACCTTGCATAGTTTACTGGGCGTGAACGCCTTTAATGATTACACGCGCTATAACAGCCATAACCCTTTGCAATTAGATGTGTTAGTTGTCGATGAAACATCAATGATTGATTTGCCGATGATGGCAAAACTTATCAATGCGTTAAAGCCCGAAACCCGATTAATTTTATTAGGCGATCAAGCGCAATTAGCCTCTGTTGAGGCGGGGGCAGTATTGGGAGAATTAGCTCAATTTGTTACTCAACCTTATAGTCATGAACAAGCCACGTATTTACAAGCGACAACAGGTTACAAAGTAGAAGGTTCCGATTGTTCAAATCCAATACGTGATTGCTTATGCCATCTAACAGAAAGTCGCCGTTTTGATAAAGATTCAGGCATTGGCAAGTTGGCTGAATTCATTCAAAAAGGCAAAGCAGACGATAGCCTTGAGTTATTTGACCATTATCCGCAAGAATTGCACTTTAATGCCCTAAATGATGAAAGCGATGCGGTCAATCAAGTGGTGAAAAGTGCGGTGGAAAATTACCGCACTTTCTTAAAAATGTTGGATGATTTACGTAAACAAAAAATTGATCCTAACGCTAAAAATGAACAAGGCATTTCCTATGCCGAAGCTATTCAAGTGCAATTTAATTCTGTGAGATTTTTAACCGCACTTCGTAATAACAATTTAGGTGTCGAAAATCTCAATAAAGAAATTGCGTTAGCGTTGCGAGAGGAAAAATTGCTTTGGTTCCGTAATGAACAAGATTGGTATATCGGCAAGCCAATTATGATTACTGAAAACGATCATAATGTTCGCCTTTATAACGGCGATATTGGACTGTGCTTGGCAAATGGCAAAGTATGGTTTGGCAATCGAGAAGTGCTGACAAGCCGAATTCCAGCGCATGAGCCCGCTTTTATGATGACGATTCATAAATCTCAAGGTTCAGAATTTAAACATACCGTCATGGTGCTTCCAACAGAAGTAAATCCAGTACTGTCGCGAGAATTAGTTTTCACGGGCGTCACTCGTGCGAAAAAAGAACTCACTGTATTTGCCGATGAAAAAATATGGAAAACAGCGATTCGCCAGACCGTCAAACGCCAGAGCGGATTGGGAAAATTATTGGAAGATTTAAATTAGTAAAAGGCGGTAAATTTGGAAGATAAATCAATCAGATAATCTCCATTTAAAATAACTTTTGGGGAAGATTATTTTAATAAATTCTTCAAACTGGTTTTCATTGCTGCCATTTGATTTTCAAATTGTGCCTTGCTTTCTCTTTCGTCAATCATATAGGTAATTGTTTCCGAAAGCGTCATCTTCATTTTTCGAGAATATTTAGAAAGACGTAGCCAAACAGCATATTCCAAATCAATGGATTTTTTCTTTGTATGTTGTTTTTCTCCATTAAAAAAGCGTTTACGGCGTGCACGAATAGCTTGATCAAGCTTAATTGGTAAGGCTGGAGAAAGATGATTTTTAATCCATTCTTCAATTTTTTCAGGATAATTTTGGGATTCTAATAATTCTTGGGCTTTAGCTTCTTGCAAACTACGTTCTTCGTAGCGAGTAATATTTTCCCCTTCGCGATGTTTACGAATTAGGTAAATCCATTTCCAATTTGCTTCTTGATTTTCGAGTTTTTGGTATTTCATTTTTCATCATTGAGTGACGTGGTAACTGCATTAATATACGTGTTTTTATGCCGATTTTCTAGTGGATTTTCACAAGGCTATTAAATATGCGATAATGTGGTCAATTTTTCTAGAAAGAGACCAGCCGTGAGTTCATTATTTTCTCAACAACAAGCTATTGAGCAATCTTTAAATTGGCAGGCATTACAACCTGATTTGGTAATTCAAGATTTTCCTTTAGAACCAGTGAATTTCTGGGCGTTACAACCGAATGCTACACAGGGTATCGATTTATTTTTACGTCATCCGACACGTTCCTTACTAATGATGAAAGTGGGCGAACCTGTTGAATATGCGGAGTTATTACAAAATTTTATATCGCAAAATCATCATAAAGTGCGGTCAATTTTTGGTGTAAATTATGTGATAGAGCAGGGCGACTCTTTTTCTTTTCCTCATGTTTATACTGAGCCAGCAAAATCTTTAGATGATAATTTTGCTAGTCAAGGAGAGGCGTTAAGTGCATTGTATTGCGATCAATTCCAGCTTTTCGGTAGTTTTCGGATTCATCCAAGTTCACAAGATATTCAATTAGTGCCGGGATTGGTGCATAAGGCTAATGGTGGCGTTTTGATTTTAAGTGCGGCAACATTGTTATCTCAATTTGATTTATGGGGGCGATTAAAACAAATTCTGCAAACCCAGACTTTTGACTGGTATTCAGCCCATCCATTTAAAAATTTACCTTGTGATATACCAAGCTATGCGCTGAACTTAAAAGTGATTGTACTTGGTAATCGTACTGAATTAGCCACTTTGGCTGAGTTAGAAGAAAATCTTTATTCTTTCGCCGATTATGCTGAAATTGAAAGTTATATTTCTGTAGCTAAAGTGGAGGAACAAAAAACTTGGGCGGGTTATGTACAACAAATGGCTCAAGAGCAAAATATTGAGCTAGATTTTCTTGCTTTAAATAAACTCTATCAATTATTAGTTCGTGAAAGTGAAAATCGCTTTTTAATTAATGCATCTCCTCTCAAATTAAAAGAAATATTACAGGATGCCTCAACTTTTGCTGAAAAAACAGCATTAAGTGCGGTGGATTTTGAGGGTATTTTTCAACAAAAATTAGCGCAATATGGTTTCTTAAAAGAACAAACTTATGCCGATATTTTAAACGAGCAAGTTTATGTCGAAACGCAAGGCGAAATTGTTGGACAAATTAATGGGCTTTCGGTAATTGAATATCCTGGTACGCCAGTATGTTTCGGCGAACCTTCGCGTATTAGTTGTATTGTGCAATTTGGCGATGGGGAAGTGATTGATGTTGAAAGAAAAAATGAACTAGCGGGAAATATTCACGGCAAAGGAATGATGATTGCGCAGGCTTGTCTTTCCAATATCTTAGATTTGCCCTCGCAATTGCCATTTTCTGCATCATTGGTGTTTGAACAGTCTTATGGAGAAATTGATGGCGATAGTGCATCTTTGGCGATTTTTTGTGTGTTAGCAAGTTCTTTAGCCGATTTGCCTTTGCCTCAACATATCGCAATTACAGGATCGATTGATCAATTTGGACTTGTTCATTCTGTTGGTGGTGTAAATGATAAAATCGAAGGCTTTTTTACTATTTGCCAACGTCGTGGTTTGACTGGAAAACAAGGTGTAATCATTCCAATGACAACAATCCAGCAACTGAGTTTATCTGATGAAGTGAAAAGTGCGGTAAAAAATGGCGAGTTTTTTATTTATCCTGTGGAAGATATTTATCAGGCTTGTGAATTGTTATTTGGGCGTGATTTGTTAGATGAAAGCAAAGATTATACAGAAAAAACTGAGCCTTTATCTCGTCTTATTCAACGTCGTATTGAGGGACGTGCCGATTCTGAACGAAAAAGTTTTTGGCATTTTTTCCGCTCCTAATAGAGAAAAGCGAGCATTTTTTCGCTTTTCTTTTTTTTCTATAATTTCTAAGAGTGACTGCTCCGACAAGTTTTGCGAACAAGTGTTAGCTATTTACAGTTTACTGCGTTCCTTTTAAAATAAATATATCAGTTATAAACTGGATTTATCATATATAAAGGAATCTGAAATGCAAAACGCTTGTACACTTAATAAAAAAAGTAGTTATTCTTATGATGATTTGCTCGCGTCAGGTCGCGGTGAATTATTTAGTAAAGAAGGTCCGCAATTACCCGCGCCAACAATGTTGATGATGGATCGTATTATTGAAATGAATGAAGAAACAGGTGCTTTCGGTAAAGGATACATTGAAGCCGAACTTGATATTAAACCTGAATTGCCGTTCTTTGGTTGCCATTTCATTGGCGATCCAGTAATGCCAGGTTGTTTAGGATTGGATGCGATGTGGCAGCTTGTTGGGTTTTATTTAGGCTGGATTGGTGGCAAAGGAAAAGGGCGAGCATTAGGGGTTGGAGAAGTTAAATTCACAGGACAAATTTTGCCAACAGCTAAAAAAGTGGTGTACCGAATCCATATGAAACGAGTTATTAATCGTAAACTAGTTATGGGAATGGCTGATGGTGAAGTTGAAGTAGATGGTCGTGTTATTTATACCGCGACAGATTTAAAAGTGGGACTATTCCAAGATACCTCAACATTTTAATTTTCCTTTATTAATTCATACAAAAGTGCGGTGAAAATTTTTCTTAGATTTTCACCGCACTTTTACTTATTAAATTGTAATAAATTTTTAAAATATCTATAATATTCTTGTTATTTTTTAATTTTATTAGTGGTAAATAAAGTTTATTTTAAAGTTTTTAATAAACGTTATTATAGAAAATATTAAATTAATTTCTATTTAAATTATAAATGATTAAATAATATATTAAAGTAGTGGGAATATGATGGTAAATGATGATTTTCAAGAATATGTGAAGCAACTGGTAACAAAACATCGAGATGAACGAATTTATCCTTTTCAATATGAAGGAAAAAAATATTGGTTGAAGCAACCTGAAAAATTGAAAGGTATTTGGCTATTATTAAAACCCCATCCTAAAAAATCTTTTAAAAATGAATTATATACTTTATTGAAGCTTGCTGAACAAAATGCGCCAGTGCCAAAAGTCTCTTATTATAGTGATCATTTTTTTGTTTTAGAGAATGTGGGACTTACCGTATCACAATGGCTATGTAATAAAAATATAGGTGAACAACAGAAATTTTTAATTATTTATGATGCTTGTCTCGCTTTGATTGATTTGCATGCTAAAAATTTGGTGCATGGTCGTCCTGCCATTCGAGATATTACTTGGGATAAAGGGAAAGTTACTTTTCTTGATTTTGAATCTCGTTCAAATAGCCGAAATCAAAATTGGGTAGTTATTCGGGATATGTTATTTTTCTTTGATAGTTTATGTCGAGAAGAAGATATTTCGGACACTTTTATTCAAAAAGTAGCGTTGTATTATCAAACACATTGTGAAGCGAAAAATTGGCAAAATATGATCGTATTTTTGCAACGTTTTAGCTGGATTTATTATCTTTTATTGCCTTTTAAACCTATTGCAAAGACAGATTTAATTGCGATTTATCGCTTATTTGAAATTTTCTTGATAAAGAAAAAATGATGAAGAAAATATTTTTTATTTTTGCATTATCAGGCATATTAGCTGCTTGTACTGTGGGTGCTGGTGTTAGTGCTGGTGGTGGAAGTAATGGTGTAGGATTAGGTGTGGGGATTGGATCTGGTATTCGCTTCTAATAATGAAAAGTGCGGTAACTTTAATCTTTATCTTGCATTTGAACTTATTCATCGTTAGAATGCGATTTCCTTGTCACCGCTGAGTTAGAGATCGGCGAATGATGTATTAATAACACTACCTTTTAGGAGTAAAAAATGTCTCTAAGTACAGAAAAAAAAGCAGCAATCGTTGCTGAATTTGGTCGTGATGCGAAAGATACTGGTTCTTCTGAAGTTCAAATCGCATTATTAACTGCACAAATCAACCACTTACAAACTCACTTCGCAGAGCACAAAAAAGACCACCATGGTCGTCGTGGTTTATTACGTATGGTTTCTCGTCGTCGTAAACTTTTAGACTACTTAAAACGTACTGATCTTGCTTTATACCAAAGCACTATCGCTCGTTTAGGTTTACGTCGCTAATTTTTATTACGATAGTAAAAAATCAAGCCCTCGAATATCGAGGGCTTTTTTTATGGGGCTGTACTAGATCACTAGACCAAACTCCCCTTAACTAATTGTTTTAAAATGGAAATTTGAGATTTTATTTCACTGTTGTTAAAACGCCATTCACATTCTTTTAAATACAGCTCAAAATGCTCTTTGGGAATGCCATTAAACTTCTGTAAATGGCGTTTTGCGTGATTCCAAAAATTCCCAATTCCGTTTATATAGTTGTGATTTTCAGCAAAATGCGTGCTGTGATTGATGCGAAAATGACTAAATTCACTGACATCAAGCACATCATAACCACGAAAGGTATCCGTGTACACAATGCTATCAGGCTTAACTTTCTCTCGGATAATTGGCAATAATGTCGCTGATTGCGCATTAGGAACAACGACGGTATAAACCTTGCCATTTCATTTGAGAAGCCCGAATACTGCGACTTTCCCTGCAACACTGCGACCACGTTTGCCTTTTCGAGTACTGCCGAAATAGCTTTCATCGGCTTCAATTTCGCCTTCAAACATTTCCAAATGTGGGCTTGTTTGATAAATGAGTAAGCGTAATCGATGAAAGTAATAAGTGGCTGTATTTTTGTTTACATTAACCAATTTACTGGCTGTTCTTGCTGTGACACCTACGGCAAATAGTTCAATGAGTTTATTTTATTTATGCTGGCTTAAGTGACTTTTTCTCATTGGTTTATTCTAACCTGAATGGGATTTTTAGTTGTTATCTACTACAGCACCTTAATATTTATAGAGTTCGTTATATAAATTACGCTCGAATTGTACTAATGGGGCACGTTTTGTTTTGCTTTCCAAATCGCCAGTTGAGTAGCCATTAATAAATTGTACAAATGCCACTTTTTCCCCTCGTGCATTTGTCATAAAGCCAGCTAGGTTATAAACGCCTTTCAAAGAACCAGTTTTAGCAATCACGTTTTTCACTAATGGCGGGCTAATTAATCCACCTCGCCCACTGATCGTGCCATCTACACCTGCGATGGGGAAAGTTTCCATTAAATGTAGTTTATCTTCGTTTTTGGCGATGTATTCTAAAACGGATAGCATCGTTTTAGGTGCCACAAGATTATGGCGAGATAGACCCGAACCATCGGCTAAAATGCTATTACCAAAACGAATTCCTTGTTTTTGCAATATGGATTTAACCGCTAATGTGCCTAATTGAAAGGAGGCGGGGCGTTTATAGTAATTGAATGCCACCGCACGGAATAATGAATCGGCAATTTGGTTATCGGATTTTTTCATCATTTTTTTCAATAAATCTGGTAATGGTTTTGATAAATGTTTCGCTAATAGCTGACCTTGTTGTGGTTTTTGGGGTAGTAGTACTTTGCCGTTAAACTCAATACCTAATTGTCTTAATTGACGTTGAATAATTGCGGCAGCATAAGCATCTGTATTTTGCACGGCAAAACTTAAGCCAAAAGGTTTAGATTGACGGGATAAACATCCTTTTACTTGATAGCGATTATTGTCGTGTACAACAACATCGAGCTGACAATAAGGCACTTCATTGCTATCCGCTACATAAACTTGTCCGAACACTTGAATTGGAAATTGTGCAGGCACATTAATTTTTACTATTTCACCTGGATTTTTATTCGCATCTAGTTCCGCATAAAAACAGTTGTTATCAATATTTGCAGCTGCTGGTGGAGAGTTGAAACACATTGTGAGATCGTTCCAAATCCAACCTAATCCTCGGTCGTGACTAGAAAAAACAGAGGTATCTAATACTAAATCGCTATTAATTTTTTTGATGCCTTGTTTTTTTAATTCTGCAAGTAAGCTATAAAGCTGACCTCTTGTGAGATCAGGATCGCCTGTGAAACGCACGATTAAGTGACCATCTAAATTCCCATTTTGAATTTTTCCATTACTCAAAAGAGCGGTCTCAAATTGGAATTGATCGCCTAATGCAAGTTTAGCGGCAACGGCTGTAAAAACTTTTTGTGTGCTTGCAGGAAGCATAAAGGTTGAGCCATTATAATTAGCAATTATTTGATTTTGATTGATATTTTTAGCAATAACACCTGCGTTAGAGCCTTCAGGCAATTTTTGTGTTAAATCTGAAATATTAATATTGGCGAAAGTTGGTAGGCTAAAACTTACGGAAAGTAAAAAGGAACCAAGTGCGGTGGAAATTGAAGATAATTTTTTCATATTAGGTTTGTTATGGTTGCTATTTTTTTTTAGACGAACAATAATAAGCCCCGAATGAAATTGAGTAAATCATTTTCTCATTTCAAGTTTATTTTTAATAATACTGCAGTAAGATTTTAGAATTTTACTGTGGTTTTTGTTTTATTTAGTAAAAGGAAAAACAATGCAACAAATTCCAATGACTGTGCGTGGCGCAGAACAATTACGTGAAGAATTGGATTTCTTAAAAAATGTACGTCGTCCAGAAATTATTAAAGCCATAGCAGAAGCACGCGAGCACGGAGATTTAAAAGAAAATGCAGAATATCACGCAGCGCGTGAGCAACAAGGTTTTTGTGAGGGGCGTATTCAAGAGATTGAAGGTAAACTTGGTAATGCTCAAATTATTGATGTCACAAAAATGCCAAATAATGGTAAAGTGATTTTTGGTGCAACAGTTGTACTTGTAAATACAAATACAGACGAAGAAGTCACTTATGGCATTGTAGGCGATGATGAGGCTGATATTAAATCTGGTTTGATTTCGGTTAATTCACCAATTGCGCGAGGTTTAATTGGTAAAGAATTAGATGATACCGTTAATATTACAACGCCTGGCGGTGTCGTTGAATTTGATATTATTGAAGTGAATTATATTTAAATAAAAAAGTGCGGTTAAAAATGGCCGCACTTTTGTTGTTATTTGCGTGGAAGCTGAATTTTTGCTTCTTCGCTTGGGCGATAAAGCACCAAAATATGCCCGATAGTTTGTACTTGTGCTGCTTTAGTTTCACGCACAATCGCATTGATAATAAGTTGTTTTGTTTCACGATCTGCACCAGCAACTTTTACTTTAATGAGTTCGTGATGATTAAGTGCATTTTCAATTTCAGCAAGTACACCTTCGGTTAAGCCATTTCCCCCAAGCATAACGACTGGGTTAAGATGGTGCGCAAGACCTTTTAAAAATTGTTTTTGTTTGGTTGATAAGGTTGTCATAAGGATTCCTAATAAAAAAGAGCGGTTGATTTTCTCAATGTTTTTTACTGATTTCAATCAGCTTCGGCTTGAATTTGACAGATTGTATCCAAATATAGGCGAAACGACTACAAAAAAATAGAAGATTATGGGAAAGAAAAAACGTTCAGCGAGTTCTTCTCGTTGGCTGAATGAACATTTTAGTGATCAATTTGTGCAAAAAGCACATAAGCAAAAGTTGCGATCACGTGCTTATTTTAAGATTGATGAAATTCAGCAAACGGATAAATTATTTAAACAGGGAATGACCGTGGTTGATCTCGGCGCAGCACCAGGCGGTTGGTCACAATACGTAGTAAGCCAAATTGGTGGCAAAGGTCGAGTGATTGCTTGTGATATTTTAGAAATGGCTCCCATTGTAGGCGTTGATTTTCTACAAGGTGATTTCCGTGATGAAAATGTTTTGAATGCTTTATTAGCACGCGTAGGCGAAGATAAAGTTGATGTTGTGATGTCTGATATGGCTCCCAATTTTAGTGGAATGCCATCAGTGGATATTCCACGTGCAATGTATTTGGTCGAGCTTGCTTTAGATATGTGTAAACAAGTCTTGGCAAGCAAAGGAAGTTTTGTTGTTAAAGTCTTTCAAGGGGAAGGCTTTGATGAATATTTAAGAGAAACTCGTTCTTTATTTAATGTGGTAAAAGTGCGTAAGCCTGAAGCATCACGTGGACGATCTCGTGAAGTATATATTGTGGCAACAGGCTATAAAGGATAATTGCTTTGATAGCTTTTCATTGCTAATGATGTGTAGTATCTTGTGACGAAATTTTTTAACTTAGGAAAGGTAGGTTAGACTTTGAACGATATGGTCAAAAATCTAGTGCTTTGGGTGGTAGTGGCAGTCATTATGATGACAGCATACCAAAGTTTCAATTCATCTTCGGTAGAAAATTCTACTGATTATACAACCTTTGTTTACGATGTAAGCAACGGACAAGTGACAGCGGCACGTTTTGATGCCAATGAAATTACGGTAACGAAAACCGATGGTTCTAAATATTCAACCGTAATGCCACCACTTGAAGACAAAAAATTGCTTGATGATTTATTAAGCAAAAAAGTCAAAGTGGAAGGCACGCCATTTGAAAGACGTGGTTTTTTATCCCAAATTTTAATTTCTTGGTTCCCAATGTTATTCCTTGTTGGTGTATGGGTATTCTTTATGCGTCAGATGCAAGGCGGTGGCGGCAAAGCGATGAGCTTTGGTAAAAGCCGAGCCAAAATGTTGAATCAAGATCAGATTAAGGTGACTTTTGCGGATGTGGCTGGTTGCGATGAAGCAAAAGAAGAAGTGGGCGAAATCGTTGATTTCTTGCGTGATCCGAATAAATTCCAAAATTTGGGCGGTAAAATTCCAAAAGGTATTTTGATGGTAGGGCCTCCAGGTACTGGTAAAACTTTACTTGCTCGTGCGATTGCGGGAGAGGCAAAAGTTCCATTCTTCACTATTTCTGGCTCTGATTTCGTAGAAATGTTTGTAGGTGTTGGTGCATCACGTGTACGTGATATGTTTGAACAGGCTAAGAAAAATGCACCTTGCTTAATCTTCATTGATGAAATCGATGCAGTGGGTCGCCAACGTGGTGCGGGCTTAGGCGGCGGACACGATGAGCGTGAACAAACCTTAAACCAAATGCTAGTTGAAATGGATGGCTTTAGCGGTAATGACGGCGTAATTGTTATTGCAGCAACTAACCGTCCAGATGTGCTTGATCCAGCTTTAACCCGTCCAGGCCGTTTTGACCGGCAAGTAGTTGTTGGCTTACCTGATGTGAAAGGTCGTGAGCAAATCTTAACAGTGCATATGCGTAAAGTGTCTGTTGCGCAAGATGTTGATGCAATGACGTTAGCGCGTGGTACGCCGGGCTATTCTGGTGCAGATTTAGCAAATTTAGTCAATGAGGCGGCTTTGTTTGCTGCTCGAGTGAATAAACGTACGGTAACCATGCTTGAGTTTGAAAAAGCGAAAGATAAAATCAATATGGGGCCAGAGCGTCGCACTATGATTATGACGGATAAGCAAAAAGAATCCACTGCTTATCATGAAGCAGGTCACGCCATTGTGGGTTATTTAGTGCCTGAACACGATCCTGTTCACAAAGTGACGATTATTCCTCGAGGACGTGCCTTGGGTGTAACATTCTTCTTGCCTGAGGGCGATCAAATTAGTATTAGCCAAAAACAATTAGAAAGTAAGCTTTCTACCTTGTATGCGGGGCGTTTAGCGGAAGATTTGATTTACGGCGAAGAAAATATCTCAACAGGTGCATCAAATGATATTAAAGTCGCAACTAATATTGCGCGTAATATGGTAACGCAATGGGGATTCTCTGAAAAGTTAGGTCCGATTCTTTATACAGAAGATGAGGGCGAGGTTTTCTTAGGTCGTTCAATGGCGAAAGCGAAACATATGTCAGATGAAACTGCGCATTCGATTGATGAAGAAGTGCGTGCAATTGTAAATCGCAACTATGCGAGAGCAAGAGAGATTTTGATCGACAATATGGATATTCTTCATGCGATGAAAGATGCGTTAGTCAAATATGAAACCATTGAAGAAGAGCAAATTAAACAATTGATGAATCGCGAACCTGTCACACCGCCATCAGGTTGGGGAGAGCCGAAAACTCAGCAGGCTGCTTATGCAAATTCAACAACGAATGATACAAAGCCCGAAAGTGCGGTAGAAAATACCGATGATTTTAATGTTTAACTCATCAAAGCCTTTCTTCGGAAAGGCTTTATTTTTTCCTAATGATTTTGTTCTTGGATGTATTTCGCTATAATCGCCCACCAAAATCACTCTAAAAATTAACCGCACTTTATGAAACTTTACGCAAATAATAAATGTCTTGATTTAAGCGTGCCTCAAATTATGGGGATTCTTAATTTTACGCCTGATTCTTTTTCTGATAGCGGACAGTTTTTTAGTCTAGATAAAGCACTTTTTCAAGTGGAAAAAATGCTAGAAGAGGGGGCGACAATTATTGATATTGGTGGTGAATCTACACGTCCAAATGCGGATGAAGTTTCTGAACAAGAGGAATTGCATCGTGTTGTGCCAGTAGTGGAGGCGGTGAGAAACCGTTTTGATTGCTGGATTTCTGTTGATTCCTCAAAAGCAATTGTGATGCGTGAAGCGGCAAATGTTGGAATGGATTTGATTAATGATATTCGTGCTTTGCAAGAGCCGAATGCGTTAGAAACGGCGGTAAAACTGGCTTTACCTGTTTGCATTATGCATATGCAAGGGCAACCTCGCACGATGCAAGCAAATCCTTATTATGAAAATGTCGTGCAAGATGTATTGGCTTTTTTACAAAAACGTACTAATGAATGCCTTTCTGCTGGCATTAAAAAAGAAAATTTAATTTGGGATATGGGCTTTGGCTTTGGCAAATCTGTACAGCATAATTATCAATTATTACAAAATCTGAATGAATTTTGTAAGAATGGCTATCCAGTATTAGCGGGATTATCTCGCAAATCAATGATTGGCGCAGTGCTTGATAAACCTGTTAATCAAAGAATAATTGGCAGTGCGGCAGGCGCACTTATTGCAGTGCAAAAAGGCGCAAAAATTTTACGCGTACATGATGTTGCTGCAACATCAGATATGCTCAAAGTTTGGCAGGCAACAGCAAATGCCTGATGGTTTTATAACGATAAAAAATTAAAGGAATTTTATTATGGTAAATCGTAAATATTTTGGAACAGATGGTGTTCGTGGAAAAGTAGGTGCTTACCCAATTACACCAGATTTCGCATTAAAATTAGGTTGGGCTGCGGGAAAAGTGTTGGCTTCTCAAGGTTCGAAAATGGTTTTAATCGGTAAAGACACCCGAATTTCTGGATATATGTTGGAATCAGCCCTTGAAGCAGGTTTAGCCGCTGCGGGGTTATCCGCTGCATTTACTGGCCCTATGCCGACACCTGCAATTGCTTATTTAACCAGAACTTTCCGAGCTGAAGCAGGTATCGTGATCTCAGCCTCTCATAATCCTTATTATGATAATGGCATTAAATTCTTTTCAGCAAAAGGCACTAAATTACCTGATGAAATTGAAGAGGCCATTGAAGCAATGTTAGAACAACCTATGGATTGTGTGGAATCTGCCGAATTAGGTAAAGCAAGCCGTATTAATGATGCAGCAGGACGCTACATTGAGTTTTGTAAAGGGACATTCCCAGCACACTTAGGCTTGGAGGGTTATAAAATCGTGGTAGATTGTGCAAATGGTGCAACCTACCATATTGCCCCTAATGTACTAAGAGAACTTGGTGCGGAAGTCATTGAAATTGGTACGGATCCAAATGGTTTGAATATTAATGAAAAATGTGGTGCAACTGATGTAACTGCATTGCAAGCTAAAGTTGTTGAAACGAAAGCTGATGTTGGCTTAGCTTATGATGGCGATGGCGACCGCATTATGATGGTCGATCATTTAGGAAATAAAGTCGATGGCGACCAAATTCTCTTTATTATTGCGCGTGAAGCATTGCGCTCAGGTCAATTAAAAGGCGGTGTCGTTGGCACCTTAATGAGTAATATGAGCTTAGAGATTGCGTTGAAAATGCTTGGTGTTCCCTTCTTACGTGCAAACGTGGGAGACCGTTATGTATTGGAAAAAATGGTTGAAAATGATTGGACGCTTGGGGGTGAGAATTCTGGACATATTATCATTGCGGATAAAAATACAACGGGCGATGGCATTGTTGCGTCATTGGCTGTATTGGCAGCGATGGCACAGCATAAATTATCATTAAATGAATTAGCGAGTGCGGTTAAATTATTCCCTCAAGTGTTAATCAATGTACGTTTTGCAGGTGGGGAAAATCTACTTGAAAATGATGCTGTAAAATCTGTTGCCGCAGAGGTTGAAAAACGCTTAGAAGGTAAAGGTCGTATTTTATTGCGTAAATCTGGTACGGAACCACTTATTCGCGTTATGGTGGAATGCCAAGATGCTGAACTTGCACAACAATGTGCAGAAGAAATTGCAGAAGCCGTGAAAAAAATTAATTAATTTTTGACCGCACTTAGTAAAGTGCGGTTTATTTTTATAAAGTTTTTAGGAAAGCAAAATGAACATTTTTATTATGCGTCACGGCGAAGCGGAAGTGATGGCTAATAGTGATAAAGCTCGCCATTTAACTGTTTATGGTTCTAAACAGGCTTTTTTACAAGGGCAGTGGTTAAAACAGCATTTAAGCACGCTAGTAATTAATTCACTAGACCGTATTTTAGTGAGCCCTTATGTCAGAGCTCAAGAAACCTTTCATCAAGTTAATCAAGCGTTTGATTTGGAGTTAGAAAATAAATTTGAAATTTGGGAGGGGATTACGCCTTATGGATATGCACATTCCGTAATTGATTATTTAGAAGTGCTAAAAAACG
The DNA here is from genome assembly GCF_900475885.1 of Haemophilus aegyptius. Classification (GTDB taxonomy): domain Bacteria; phylum Pseudomonadota; class Gammaproteobacteria; order Enterobacterales; family Pasteurellaceae; genus Haemophilus; species Haemophilus influenzae. Next base: position 1,559,198 of record NZ_LS483429.1, on the reverse strand, counting down.
AAGGTGTTAAATCTGTATTGATTGTTTCCCATTTGCCCTTAGTGGGAGAAATTGTTGCTGAACTGTATGGAAAACGAAATCCAATATCATTTTACCCTGCAACTATTGCTCAATTATTATGGGATGGTAATAAATCAGAAATATTGATGCATCAAGCATCTCCTGTAATTTATTTAAAATAAACTATTCTTTTTTTTACAAAAAATAAAATTTTTATTGGTTTTTATATAATCTATTAAAAATCAATATCTTAGATGTTGTTTTATAAAGTAATCTTTTTAAAGAAAGGTAAAGTTTTACTATTATTGTTTTTCTTTTTATGAAAATTCCCGTAAACTAAACTGCATCAAAGTAATAGGGCTTTGTAATAATCAAATTATTCTATGGAGAAAATAATGAAAAAATTAACATTAGCATTGGTTTTAGGTTCAGCTTTAGCAGTGGCGGGTTGTTTTGATAAGCAAGAAGCAAAACAAAAAGTTGAGGATACGAAACAAACTGTAGCATCAGTCGCATCAGAAACAAAAGATGCTGCAGCTAATACAATGACTGAAGTAAAGGAAAAAGCACAGCAGCTTTCTACAGACGTGAAAAATAAAGCAGCAGAGAAAGTGGAAGATGCGAAAGAAGTAATTAAATCAGCAACAGAAGCAGCATCAGAAAAAGTAAATGAGATGAAAGAAGCAGCATCAGAAAAAGCAAGTGAAATGAAAGAAGCAGCATCAGAAAAAGTAAATGAGATGAAAGAAGCAGCATCAGAAAAAGCAAGTGAAATGAAAGAAGCTGCATCAGAAAAAGTAGGCGAAATGAAAGAAGCAGCATCAGAAAAAGCAAGTGAGATGAAAGAAGCTGCATCAGAAAAAGTAGGCGAAATGAAAGAAGCAGCATCAGAAAAAGCAAGTGAGATGAAAGAAGCTGCATCAGAAAAAGTAGGCGAAATGAAAGAAAAAGCAACTGAAATGAAAGAGGCGGTTTCAGAAAAAGCAACTCAAGCAGTAGATGCAGTGAAAGAAGCGACAAAATAATAGGTTTAATTTAAATAACAAAATCCCTGTTAAAGAAATTTAACAGGGATTTTTTATAGATTAATCCAATTTGATTTTTACAAATAATATCCCGCTATTGAGCTATATACCGCATTTTCACTTTGCAGCACTTGATATTTTGCATTCAAAATCGCAAGTTGTGATGATTTTTCCGTATTGGCTGCAACTAACCATTCGCGCAATTCGGATACGCCCGCATTATAGCGGTTTCGATAATATTGCGTGATACGCTGATTGTAACTATGGGTTTGCTGTAAATTACTTAATGTACTTTGCGCTTGGGTAAATGCGAAATAGTTGGTATCCACATTATTGAGAGCCGTGGTAATACGTTGTTCGTAATTTAAACGAGCTGTTTCATAGTCAGCTTCAGAAATTTTAACGTTCCATTTTACGGTGTTCCAATTTAAGAATGGCAAGCTAATTCCTACAGTGCCAGCAGCCACAGGGTTATGTAACGCCGTACCAACCGTGCTTGCTGTTGAAGAAAGGCTTGCACCTAAATTAACCTCTGGGAACCAACTTTTTTGAGTTGCTTTGGCATTTTTGAATGCACTGCTTAAACGGAATTGTGCTGCTTTTACATCAGGACGATTTGCAATCACAGATACTGGTACATTCAAGTTCACCCCAGCAATTTTCACATTCATAATGTGAGGGAACGTGATATTTAATGCTTCATTTGGTTTTAGGTTGAGAAGATTACGCAGTGTTTGTTCTGCTGTTTTGCGTTGGGTTTCAAAATTTAATTTGTTATTACGCGCCATTAATATGGCTTGTTGTGCTTGATCAACGCTGGCTGTATCAGCCACGCCTTGCGCTAAACGCGTTTGCATAATATTGCCAATATCCGTGTAATATTTGATCGTTTCGTTGGTTGTGCTAATTGCATCATTTAAATAAGCAATTTGATAATAAGTTGTTACTACAGAATTGATTAATGATAAACGAGCCGATTCCATATCTTCTGCAGTTGCTTTGTGCGACCATTCCGCCGCATCAACAGTATTGGCCAAACGTTGCCACAGATCTAATGTATAGCTCACATTTAAAGAACCTTTGTGTGAAATGGCAGAGTTTGTACTGATATCAACTCGACGTTGTGCCGCAGATGAAGTTGAACCATTAAATGCAGGCACTAAATTTGCACCCACTAAATTCGCACTATAAAGCGCACGGTTTACCGCCACGGCTGCTTTAGCTAAATCTTTGTTGTTTATTAATGCTTGTTCTACTACGCGATTTAATTGCGCATCATCATATAACGACCACCAATTTTCTTTTACATTATATTGCTTGGTAATTTCTTCATATTGCTTGTAATCTTCAAGGCTTGCTTGATAAGAATCGCCAATATTGGCACATCCCACCAATGCACCAGACATCAACAAAGCAAGCGTGATATTTTTCATTTTAAACATTGAATTTTCCTTTCTACGAACTAAAAAGTGCGGATGATTTTAACCGCACTTTTTTATTTATAAAATAAATATTGTGACTTTTATTTATAATGAATGTTTGTTCAGAGGCAAGTATTTTAAAGTTAAATATTGGAATTTGCACGAAAAAATTTGTATTTCCTTTACATCAATTTATTTAACGTAAAGTCACGCTTCTTTTTTGTTTTATCCTAGGAGGATATAATATGTTTTATTACAATTCTGAAAGCAAGCAATGCTAATCTTTTCTTTTCATCTGTCAAGCTAACCACGACAGCTTCACTTATCAGCAGTTTGCTGATCTCTTCTCAAGCCTTTGCGGCGAGTGACAATTCAATTAGTACGAATTACGGCATTAAAGAGTTTGGGGCGTATAGCCTGATCATTGGTAATTTAAAGAATAATACAATTAATAGTAAAAAAGCCGAAGACTTTAGGACTTACAAAGATGGTATATATAATACAGTATTGGGGGTGTCAAATAAGGTTGAAGGTTCATATAACATTGCTATAGGTTATGAAAGTGAGGCTAAAAATGAAACTGGTACTAATGAAGTAGAAAATGCTATTGCTCTAGGTAACAAAGCAAAAGCTAAATATAACAACTCTATTGCTGTAGGATATAGTTCAGAAACTACAAGAGAAAATGAAGTTTCTTTTGGTAGAGAAGGTACAGAAAGATATGTTGCTAATGTAAAAACAACCGAAAAAGACACTGATGCAGTAAATAAAAAACAAATGGAAGATGGCGATGCAAAAACTTTAGCAGATGCAAATCAATATACCGATCTCAAATTAGGCACGTTACAAACTCAAATGAATAATTTCCAATCAGGCTTTAACGAGTTAAATGGCAAATTAGGGAAATTAGACAGTAAATTAGAACGTGGTTTAGCAGCAGCTAACGCCCTTTTTGGTTTAGTATTGCCACAAGTGGTTGGAAAAGCGAGTTTTTCTGCTGCGGTGGGCGGTTTGTAATGCGATGGCAATTGGTGTCGGCTACACAAGCAAATATCATGTTAAAAAGCGGTATCAATTATTCTTTTCTTAAACACCTGATTTTTTCCTAACTTCGAAAAATAGATTCAATGTAAAATTTTTCATTTTAAATTTCCTTTTTTGAGTGTAAAAATAGCTACCTTAGTTTGTTAAAAGAAGTGAGTTTCATTTCTTACATAAGTTTTAAAGGAATTAAAATGAATGTTATTTCTGATCTTGAGCTTCAGCAAATTCGCACTCAAATGCTGACATTTGCACAATTGCAAGTAAATCAAGCCGATCTTGCTGAAGATTTAGTACAAGAAGCTTTTTTAAGTGCATTCAAAAATCTCGCTAATTTTAAGCGTCAATCTGCATTTAAGACTTGGATTTTTGCGATTCTTAAAAATAAGATTATTGATTATTTACGTCAGAAAGGGCGGTTTGTTTTAGAAAGTGAACTTGAAGATGAAAATACTAATAATTCATTTTTTGATGAAAAGGGGCATTGGAAACCAGAATATCACCCGAGTGAATTACAAGGCGAAGAAGAAACGGTTTATTCCGATGAATTTTGGCTGATTTTTGAAACTTGTTTGACTTGTTTACCTGCTAAACAGGCAAAAATTTTTATGATGCGAGAGTTTTTAGAGCTTTCATCTGAAGAAATTTGTCAAGAAACACATTTAACTTCGTCTAATTTACATACCACCCTTTATCGGGCTCGTTTACAGTTGCAAAACTGTCTTTCAAAAAAACTTTAGGAGAAAATTATGCGTTGTCACCAAGCCACTCGAATGATTTCCGAATCGCACGAACGTTCATTAGATATACAAGAAAAAGTTGGGTTAAGAGTTCATTTAGTTACCTGCCCACATTGTCGTCGTTTTCAAAGAAATTGCAAAACCTTAAGCGAGATGATGAAGCAATTTAGGGATGCCGAACCATCTATAGAATTAACTGATAGGTAGCAAAAAATAAGCGGTTGAATTTGCAAAATATTTTACAGCTTCAACCGCTTATTGTTAAAAATACTTTATTTCACTTTTCTAATAATGAAATCATTTTTCTAAGCGTTTCTAATTCTTTTTCTTTCTGCGCTAATAATTCATCTTTATGAATAAGTTGTAATTTTAATTTTTCAATTTCAAACATTATAGAGTGATCACCGCTATAATAATTTGCAGAAGTATTATTTCCATTTTTATTCATAAAGAAGATAACACCTTTATCATTATCAACAAGATCAGATAAACTCACATTAAATATCTGAGCAATTTGCACTAATTTATCGTATTGTAGGCGAGTTTCACCTCGTTCAATCTTGGCATAACCACTTGGCGACATATTCATTTTCTCAGCCATATCTTCTTGCGATAATTGACGAAGCTCTCTCATCATACGAATTTTATCGTGCATTCCCATCTAAATTTAATCCTTTCGAAATTGAGCAATTTTTGCCGAAATTAGGTGCTATTTTGTCCTTTTTGTTGCTGTTTTTGCTGGTTAAATTTCCATAAAATTTACCCGCATTTACTTATGCAACTGATGTATTTTCACACATTTAGAGGTCTTAATCTATGAAAAAATTACTTATTGTAACTATGTTATCTACTTTAGCACTATCAGCTCAAGCTCAATGGTATGTTCAAGGCGATTTAGGTGCTTCAAAAATTGATATTACTGATTTAAATAGTTCAGACAGTCCATCTTTTACCCAACGAATTAGTGTTGGCTATGCTTTTGATAAGAACTTTCGTTTAGCCGTAGATTATACAAACTACGGAAAAGTAACTGCAAATTATGCTGATGTTGCAGATGTATCTCTTAAAGGTAAATCATTAGGCTTCACTGGTTTTTATGATTTTGACTTAGCCGATTTCAAACCTTATGTTGGTGTCCGTGTATCTGCCAATGAAGGGGATGTAACTGCAAATGCAGGATATTATCGCATAGATTTTGCAACCGGAACGAGCATAGGCATTGGTGCATTAGCTGGTGTTCAATATAAATTAACTGATAACGTGGCACTTAATACTAATATTGAATATAACCATTTAGCCTCAGATGTTTCTGATGTGGGCGTTAAGGCTGGTTTACGTTTTAGTTTCTAATGGGTATTTTGTGAAACAGTTATTTGCAAGAGCATCAATTATAGGGGTAGCGTTATTACTTTCAGCTTGTGCAACCGTTCCTATGGCTTCTGTTGAAGAAAGTAATACCGCCAAACAATTCAGATCTCCCGAAAAAGGAAATTCAGGATTATATATCTACCGTGATTCTTTTATAGGAAAAGCTTTAAAGAAAGATCTCTATATTGACGATAAATTTATAGGTGAGTCTGCTCCTGATGTATTTTTTTATAAAACCATTAAAGCGGGAGAGCATAAAATTTCAACTGAATCCGAATTCAGTAATAATGATTTAAACATTAAAACTGAAAGTGGTAAAAACTATTTTATTCGTCAATATATTAAATTTGGTGTATTTGTAGGCGGTGCAAATTTAGAACAAGTTTCTGAAGAAGAAGGTAAGAAGGCTATTTCTAAACTAAATATGGCAGTAAGTCATTAAAATTCTGCTCTAACAACATCATTTTATTTAAACAAGACTAAGTCTATATTTAATTTAGACTTAGTCTTTTTTATTTAAAATTCCCCTCTTATTTTCTACCACAATTCAAACTTAAGTAAAAAAATCTGTAAGAAATCGGATTATCCGCCGTCTAACCTTATGTAACGTTAATTTTCACATCATAAGGAAAAACAATGAAACTATCAAAAACATTTCTATTTATTACCGCACTTTGCTGTGCAGCACCAACTTTAGCAATACAAAATTCAACATCATCATCTGGAGAACAAAAAATGGCAATGGAAAATACACAAAACATTCGAGAAATTTATCTTGCTGGCGGCTGTTTTTGGGGTATGGAAGCATATATGGAGCGTATTCACGGTGTGAAAGATGCGATTTCTGGCTATGCAAATGGTAATACAGAGAAAACCAGTTATCAGATGATTGGGCTAACCGATCACGCAGAAACGGTAAAAGTCACTTACGATGCAAACCAAATTTCGTTAGATAAATTGCTTAAATATTATTTTAAAGTGATTGATCCAACCAGCGTAAACAAACAAGGTAACGACCGTGGTAGACAATATCGCACAGGGATTTATTATCAAGATGGAGCAGATAAAGCGGTGATCGAACAAGCACTCACCCAGCTTCAAACCAAATATAAAAAACCAGTACAAATTGAGGTGCAACCACTTAAAAATTACATCGTAGCAGAAGAATATCATCAGGATTATTTGAAGAAAAATCCAAATGGCTACTGCCATATTGATATTACCAAAGCTGATGAACCTGTGATTGATGAGAAAGATTATCCGAAACCGAGTGATGCAGAACTCAAAGCGAAATTGACACCGTTGCAATATTCCGTTACTCAAAATAAACATACTGAACGCTCTTTTAGTAACGAATATTGGGATAACTTCCAACCTGGTATTTATGTTGATGTCACTACAGGCGAGCCTGTTTTCTCTTCAAATGATAAATTTGAATCAGGTTGTGGCTGGCCAAGTTTTACGAAACCGATCATTAAAGATGTAGTGCATTATGAAACTGACAACAGCTTCAATATGCAACGTACCGAGGTGTTAAGTCGTGCGGGCAATGCCCATTTGGGTCACGTTTTTGATGACGGTCCGAAAGATAAAGGCGGTTTGCGTTATTGTATTAACAGTGCATCAATTAAATTTATTCCGTTAGCAGAAATGGAAAAGGCAGGATATGGATATTTGATTCAATCCATTAAAAAATAAGGGGAGACAGGATGTTAGATCAACAACTCCTTATTGGAACTGTATTTTTAGCGGGGCTTGCTTCTTTTCTTTCGCCTTGTATTTTCCCGATTATTCCAATTTATTTTGGTATTTTGAGTAAAGGCGGTAAAAAAGTCCTAAATACTTTTTTATTTATTTTAGGGCTTTCCCTTACATTTGTCAGTTTAGGCTTTAGTTTTGGTTTTTTAGGGAATATTTTATTTAGTAACACCACCCGCATTATCGCTGGCATTATTGTGATTATTTTGGGTATTCATCAACTTGGCATTTTCAAAATTGGTTTGTTGGAACGCACAAAATTGGTGGAAATAAAAACATCAGGAAAATCAACCGCACTTGAGGCATTTGTGCTTGGTTTAATCTTTAGCCTTGGTTGGACACCTTGTATTGGCCCGATTTTGGCTTCCGTGTTAGCTTTATCAGGCGATGAAGGATCCGCACTTTACGGTGCATCAATGATGTTCGTTTATGTTTTAGGCTTGGCAACGCCGTTTGTATTATTTTCATTCTTCTCAGACAGCTTGCTAAAACGTGCTAAAGGGTTAAATAAACACTTAGACAAATTTAAAATCGGTGGCGGAATTTTAATTATCGTGATGGGTATTTTATTGATTACGAATAATTTTTCGTAAAACATAACCTCAACAAAAGAAATTTATAAAAGGAAAAAGCAATGAAAAAACTATTATCAATATTTCTAATGGCATTCAGCCTAAACGCTTTTGCACAAACTAATTTGGCGGATGTGCAACTCAAAGATTTAAACAATCAGCCAGTTACTTTAAGCCAATATAAAGGCAAACCCGTGTATGTAAAAATGTGGGCATCTTGGTGTCCGATTTGTTTGGCAGGATTAGCTGAAATTGATGATTTAAGTGCGGAAAAAAATCGCAATTTTGAAGTGATTACCATTGTTTCGCCCGATCACAAAGGCGAAAAAGACACCGCTGATTTTATTGAGTGGTACAAGGGATTAGAATATAAAAATATCACGGTGCTTTTAGATGAAAAAGGCGAGATCATTGATAAAGCAAGAGTGCGTGGCTACCCGTTTAATCTCTTTTTAGATAGTGATTTAAACCTGAAAAAAACCGTACCAGGACATTTAGGTGCAGAGCAAATTCGAGTGTTTGCTGAAAAATAACGATGACAAGCGGCTTATTTTTAAGCCGCTTTTTATTTCCAATTTGATGGCTTGTTAATTTTAAGCGAAAGGAAAAGGGAAATCAGATGATTTCCCTTATTTTTACGTTATCGTTACTTTTTCCAAATAACGTGAAATTCGCGATCTTCTTCTCGGTGAGAAATTAAGAATTTAGTAAAGACATCATTCATTTCATCTTGCTCATTGACTAAGCCCACCCATACTTCAGCGTATTCTTCTGGGTCAATCAGTACACCAATTTCTTCTTCCCAATCATCGGCGGTTTCAACAAATTCTACACCACCGCGTTCTTCAAATTGTAAGTTGAATAGAAGAATATCGGCAGGATCTAAATTTTCCCCAGCCATTTCTAAGAAAATATCGTAAGCAATATCAATGGCTGTATCTGGATCAAGTTTTTTAATTTCTGTTGCCATAGTGTTTTTATAGTAAAGGTTATGGTTAATAAAAGTGCGGTTAAATTTCTTTCTCTTTTTAAGCGTTTTATTCCATATTGGTTGGAAGTTTAATTTCTCGGATATTCATCGAAAAACCGTCAATCATCAATAAGCGTCCACACAAATTCTTACCGATTTTTAACCGCACTTTAATCGCTTCTAAGGCTTGAATACTGCCAACAATGCCGACGATTGGTGCAAGCACGCCTGCTTCCACACAGCTTAATATATTTTGTCCAAATAATTTGCTGAGATCACGATAAGTCGGCGTATTCGGTTCATAAGTGAAAACGGAAACCTGACCTTCCATCCGAATCGCTGCGCCAGAAATAAGTGGGACTTTTGCATTATTACATTGGCGATCCAATTGATTACGGATTTCTACATTGTCTGTACAATCTAAAACAATATCAAAGTGCGGAATGATTTCAGCGAGTTTTTCTTCATCTAATTTCGCATTAATGGTCTCAATTTTTATATGTGGATTGATTTGTTTCAGTGCAATTTTAGCTGACTCTACTTTGGGCATATTTAAGCGTGCATCACTGTGCAAGACTTGGCGTTGAAGATTTGAAAGAGAAACTGTGTCGAAATCCAACAGTGTTAAATTGCCAATGCCTGCCGCAGCGAGATATTGACTGGCTGCACAGCCTAAGCCGCCAAGCCCAACGATCAGCATTTTGCTTGCTTTGAGTTTTTCTTGCCCATAAAAATCTATGCTTTTAAGAATAATTTGGCGGTTATAACGCAATTCTTCTTCGTGACTAAGTTCGATCATTTGTTATCCTAATAAATGATTGAAAGGCTCAATTGTCACTGTTTCGCCCGCAGAGACATTGCCACGTTCTTGTTCTAACACGATAAAACAATTGCTTTTTACAAAAGCACTAAAGAGATGAGAGCCTTGAAAACCTACTGATTGCACTTCAATTTGACCTTGTTCATTGATGTAATAAAAACCCCGTTGGAAGTCTAAACGTCCCACTGCTTTTTTCAAATTCATTGTAGCAATGGCTGAAAAGTGCGGTGGTTTTTTCCATTGTTTTTGGCCTTGAAGTTTAGCGATTAATGGCTGAACAAGTTGATAAAATGTTACTAATGCGGAAACAGGATTGCCGGGTAAACCACAGAACCAAGCATTTTCTAATTTACCAAAAGCGAATGGTTTGCCCGGTTTGATTGCAATTTTCCAGAAATTTACTTTGCCTACTTTTTCCAATACCGCCTTAGTGAAATCCGCTTCACCAACGGAAACACCGCCACTGGTAATCACTAAATCGGATTGGCTTTGTGCGGCAATAAATGCTTTTTCAAATTCAGCTTCGTTATCAGGTAATAGTCCTAAATCAATGACTTCACAGTGTAGTTTTTCGAGTAATAATTTTACAGTGAAACGATTGGTATCGTAGATTTGCCCACTTTGTAATGGTTTGCCAACTTCCACAAGTTCATCGCCAGTTGAGAGTACACCGACTTTTAATTGACGATAGCATTTTACTTCTGCAATGCCTAGAGAGGCTAATAATGGCAAGGAAACTGGGGTAAGCGGTGCGCCTTGTTCTAATACCACATCGCCTTTCTTTACATCTTCACCAATACGACGGATGTTTTGATTTGGTTTAGGTAATTCACTAAAAGTGACGGTGCCGTCTTCATTGAGTGTTACTTGCTCTTGCATTATCACTGCATCTGCGCCTTCAGGAATCATCGCGCCAGTCATAATTCTGACCGCACTTTTTGAGGGCCATTCTTCTTGGAATGGATTACCTGCAAAAGATTTCCCTGCCACTGAAAGGGTTAAAGATTGTTGTAAATCCGATAAACGTACAGCATAACCATCCATTGCTGAGTTATCGAAAGAGGGAATATTGATAGGCGAAATAATATCTTCTGCACAAATTCGATTGGCGGCTTCTTGTAAATTTAGGTATTCAGTTTGAGTCGGGAAGGGAAGCTGTTCAAGTATTTTCGAGCGAGCTTGATCCAATGTAAGCATAGAAAATCCTTATTTGATAAAATTTGTCAGCTATTCTATATCTAAAGCCTAATTCATTCAAATTTGCAATTTTTCTCATTTTACCATCCTATTATCCTTTGCTAGAATAGCCGATTATTTTTTTAGGAAAGACTATTATGAGCAAAATTTCACTGGATGCACAGAATGTAAGAAATGCCTTGATTGAAAAAGGTATTGAGACACCCATGATTGATCCAACACAGGCTAAAAATGAACGCCGAGAAAGCATTGCAAAACACATGCATGAAGTAATGAAGCTGATTGGATTAGATTTGCGAGATGATAGTTTAGAAGAAACGCCAAATCGTTTAGCTAAAATGTTTATTGATGAGATTTTTAGTGGAATGGATTATGCGAATTTTCCAAAGATGACAAAAATCAAAAATCAAATGAAAGTCAGCGAAATGGTGCAAGTGAATGACATTACGCTAACAAGCACTTGTGAACATCATTTTGTGACGATTGATGGTAAAGTTTGTGTGGCATACTATCCAAAAGATTGGGTGATTGGTCTTTCTAAAATTAATCGAATCGTTTCATTTTTTGCGCAACGTCCACAGGTTCAAGAACGCTTAACTGAGCAACTTTTGACAGCATTTCAAACCATTCTTGAAACCGATGATGTGGCGGTATATGTGAAAGCGACCCATTTCTGTGTGAAAGCGCGTGGTATTAGAGATACGAATAGTTATACTGTCACATCTGCTTATGGTGGCGTATTCTTAGAAGATAGAGATACTCGTAAAGAATTTTTAGCTACAGTTCAAAAATAGGAAATGATAAATTGTAATCCGCACGTAAAATGTGCGGATTTTTATTTCGGGAAATTAAATATGCTATGTGCCATTTATAAAAGTAAAAAGAAGTTAGGAAGTTACCTTTATGTTGCCAATAGAGAGGATTTTTCTTCAGTTCCCAGCGTTTTACTCGAACATTTTGGTAAACCAGAATTAGTGATGATGTTTAATCTGCTTGGGCGTAAAGCACTACACAATGTAGATTGTAATGAAGTATTGGAAACAATTAAACGCCAAGGATTTTACTTACAAATAGCAAAACAAGATGATGGTTTATTTAATAGCTTGAGTGAGATCAAATAATTTGTCTATTTATAAGATAAAAAAAGTGAAAATTTGCGTTATCTCAAATTATTAAATAAAAAATTCCTTTAAAATCCGCCGCACTTTTTAAAGGAGAAAAAAATGAGTAGCTTTTTTGTCGCAGGGACAGATACGAATGTAGGGAAAACAACAGCAGCGCGCGCAATGATTCAAGCCTTGCAAGGGCAGGGAGTGCAAGTTGTCGGCTATAAACCTATTGCTTGTTGTGGAGAAGAGAGTATTTATCCTGTTGCGCAATCAGAAAATACATCTGATTATGATCATTTCGTAAATGCTGATGTATTAACGCTGATGCATTCAACAAAAGAAAATGTGTCTTATCAGGATATTAATAGTTATACTTTTAGCCACTGTGCACCCATGCTCACACAAGATAAAATGCGGATTAAATTAGATAAAATTAATTGTGATTTAACGCGTTTGAATCAAACTTATCAATCTGTTGTGGTGGAAGGATCTTTTGGTTTAATGACACCAATGGCAGAAGGAAAAAGTTTTGCAGATTGGATTACTCAACGAAAAATGCCAGTAGTACTTGTAGTTGGAATTAAAGATGGTTGCGTAAATCACGCTTTATTGACGGTAAAGGTTATCCAACAATTGGGTGTGCCGTTATTAGGTTGGATAGCAAATCGAATTAATCCATTATTAAGCCATTATGCAGAAATTGTTGATTTACTTGTTGAACATATTGATGCGCCGCTTTTAGGTAAAATTCCTTATTTACATAAACCCGAAGAACAAGAATTAGGGCATTATTTAACGAATATAGATCGATTAATGTATATGCAAACAGAGTTCATAAAATAATAAAGTGCGGTTGAATTTTTTTAGTTTTGTATAAGGGCGAAATATCGCCCTTATTTTGTGTTTGAAAAGAAATATATTATTGTGATAATTAAGGTCTTACACCTAACATATGACAGATAGCATAAGTTAATTCACTACGATTTAATGTATAAAAGTGGAAGTCATTCACGCCTTCGCGAGATAAAATTTTTACCATATCCATTGCAACACTTGCTGCTACAAGATTACGTGTAGTTGGATCATCATCCAAACCATCATAGGCTTTAACTAACCACGCTGGAATTTTCACATTAGTGAATGATGCCATTTTTTGGAGTTGTTTAAAATTAGTAACAGGTAAAATACCGGGTACGATTTCAGTATCAATACCAATTGATGCACAACGATCACGAAAACGCAGGTAGTTTTCAATATCAAAGAAAAATTGTGTAATGACGTGGTTTGCACCTGCATCAATTTTACGTTTTAAATTAATTAAGTCTGCTTGTGCGGATTTTGCTTCTGGATGAACTTCAGGATAAGCGGCTACAGAAATATCAAAATCAGCGACAGAACGGAGTAATTCCACAAGATCTGACGCATAAAATGGTTTTTTCGCGTAACCTTTAGGTTCGTCACCGCGTAACGCAACAATACGGCGAATACCACTATCCCAATAATCTCTCGCAATTTGTTTTAATTCTTCAGGTGTGGCATCAATTCCAGTTAAATGCGGTGCGGCTTCTAAGCCAGTTTCTTGTTTAATGGCTTTCACAATGCCGTGAGTGCGGTCACGTTCTCCCGAATTTGCGCCGTAAGTGACTGACACAAATTTAGGCTTTAATACTTTTAAACGATGAATTGAATCCCATAGAAGGGTTTCCATTTTTTCGTTTTTAGGTGGAAAAAATTCAAAGGAGACATTAATTTTTTTATTAAAATCTGCAATATGTTGATTTAATGTATCAATTTCTTTCGCGTAGCTCATAAGGCTTCCTTTAGGATTCTAAAATAGTATTTGTACAATAAAATAGGTTTTAATATGAGTCAATTTCAATTTATTCATTAAAAGTATGATTATTATTAATAATTCAATAAGTGGATAATTATTGTTCAATAATAACTAATTTTTAGATCAACACATACTCAAAACTACCGCACTTTTGTTAGCAATGATTTATCCCATTTTACAACGAAAAAGAAAGTGCGGTAATTTTTTGTGTATTTTTATAGAAAGATAAATGCGTGTTAAATAAATACAATAGATTTGTTTTTTAGCGCAAAAAATTAGCATTTTATGAAAAAACGAGTATAATACGCCGACCCTGTAAATGTGCGAATTCCCATCGTACATTATTTTATCGAGATCGCACTCGAAGGGGTGGCGATTAAGATTAATGGTTGTGTTCATAAGAACACTGGGTATCAAACTAATTTTTGGTAATTAATTAATGAAAACTTTTGTAGCAAAACCAGAAACGGTTAAACGCGACTGGTACGTAGTAGATGCGACAGGTAAAACTTTAGGTCGTTTAGCGACTGAATTAGCACGTCGTCTTCGTGGTAAACACAAGGCTGAGTACACTCCACACGTAGATACTGGTGATTACATCATCGTTATCAACGCAGACAAAGTGGCAGTAACTGGTCGTAAAGAAACAGATAAACTTTACTACTGGCACACTGGCTATGTAGGTGGTATTAAACAAGCGACTTTCAAAGAAATGATCGCTCGCCGTCCTGAAGCAGTGATTGAAATTGCGGTTAAAGGTATGTTGCCAAAAGGTCCATTAGGCCGTGCAATGTTCCGTAAATTAAAAGTGTATGCAGGTGGAGAACACCAACACGCAGCACAACAACCACAAGTATTAGATATTTAATCACGAGGTTTAGAAAATGGCAGAGAATCAAAACTACGGCACAGGTCGCCGCAAAAGCTCTTCAGCTCGTGTATTTATCAAACCGGGCAGTGGTAAAATCACTATCAATCAACGTGAATTAGATGTTTACTTTGGTCGCGAAACAGCACGTATGGTAGTACGTCAGCCATTAGAGTTGGTTGAATTAACTGATAAATTAGACCTATACATCACTGTTAAAGGTGGTGGTATTTCTGGTCAAGCGGGTGCAATCCGTCACGGTATCACTCGTGCATTGATGGAATACGATGAAACATTACGCCCAGCACTTCGTGCAGCTGGTTTCGTTACTCGTGACGCACGTCGCGTTGAACGTAAAAAAGTGGGTTTACACAAAGCACGTCGTCGTCCACAATACTCAAAACGTTAATTTTTATTTTCGTTTCAAAAGAAAAGCAGAGAGAAATCTCTGCTTTTTTATTATTTGAGTTACTCTAACTTATTGATTATAAAACAATAAAAAAGATTATATTGGCAAATAGGTAATGCTTTATGGTAAAATGTTGCCCCTTAAAAACCTAGAATATTTTTGGATCTTCGGAGGAATAAATGTCCAGCGCATCAAGTAAACGTTCAGTAATGACCCTTTTTTCAAATAAAGATGATATTTATTGCCATCAGGTAAAAATTGTTTTGGCAGAAAAAGGTGTGCTTTATGAAAACGCAGAAGTTGATTTGCAAGCTCTACCAGAAGATTTAATGGAATTAAATCCATACGGCACTGTGCCTACGTTGGTTGATCGTGATCTCGTATTATTTAATTCGCGCATCATAATGGAATATCTTGATGAACGTTTTCCACATCCTCCATTAATGCAAGTGTATCCTGTTTCTCGTGCTAAAGATCGACTTTTAATGTTACGTATTGAACAAGATTGGTATCCAACCCTTGCAAAAGCAGAAAATGGCACAGAAAAAGAAAAAACTTCAGCATTAAAACAGTTAAAAGAAGAACTATTGGGGATTGCACCAATTTTTCAACAGATGCCTTATTTTATGAATGAAGAATTTGGTTTGGTTGATTGCTATGTTGCACCATTATTATGGAAATTAAAACATTTAGGTGTGGAATTTACAGGCACAGGAAGTAAAGCGATTAAAGCTTATATGGAACGTGTGTTTACACGTGATTCTTTTTTGCAATCTGTAGGTGAAGCTGCACCAAAAAATTTAATGGATGATAAATAATGGAACATAAATCTTCCCCTAAACGCCCTTATTTATTACGCGCCTATTATGATTGGCTAGTAGATAATAGTTTTACGCCTTATTTAGTTGTTGATGCGACTTACTTAGGTGTGAATGTTCCTGTCGAATATGTAAAAGATGGACAGATTGTATTAAACTTGTCTGCCAGTGCTACGGGCAATTTACAACTTACAAATGATTTCATCCAGTTTAATGCGCGTTTTAAAGGTGTTTCTCGTGAACTGTATATTCCAATGGGTGCAGCCCTTGCGATTTATGCTCGTGAGAATGGCGATGGCGTGATGTTTGAACCTGAGGAAATTTATGATGAACTTAACATCGAGCCAGATACTGAACAACCAACAGGTTTTTATGAAGCAGTAGATAAGCCTAAAAAACGAGAAGAAAAAAAGAAAACAAAATCAGTTTCCCATTTAAGAATTGTGGATTAAGAAAAAACGCGATGAAATTATCATCGCGTTTATTTTTATAAATTACCTTGTTTTGCAATAAAGTTGAGAATTTTTTCTTCAATGCCTTTTGTATCCAATCCTAAATCTGCCAATGCTTCTTGCTGTGTCGCTTGTGGAATAAAATAATCTGGCAAGCCAAGTTGTAAAAGTGCGGTTGATTTTCCTGATGAATTTAGTACTTCCGCAACAGCAGATCCCGCTCCACCTTGAATTGCATTCTCTTCCAATGTGACCAAATAATCGTGAGTTTGTGCAAGCATATTAATCATTTCAATATCAATCGGTTTCACAAAACGCATATCGACAACCGTTGGATTGAGTTTTTCTGATAACTCTAAAGCGGATGGTAATAGAGTACCAAAATTTAAAATCGCAATTTTTTGACCTTTTCGAATTAAACGTGATTTACCAATAGGAAGCATTTCTAAAGGAGTAAGTTTTACACCAACGGCATTTCCGCGAGGGTAGCGCACTGCCGCAGGTTTTCCACATTGATAACCTGTATAGAGCATTTGACGGCATTCATTTTCATCACTCGGCGTCATAATGATCATATTTGGAATGCAACGCATAAAGCTAATATCGAATGCACCTTGATGTGTAGCCCCATCTGCGCCAACTATCCCTGCTCGATCAATCGCAAATAGCACAGGGAGATTTTGAATGGCAACATCGTGAATTAATTGATCGTAAGCACGTTGTAAAAATGTCGAGTAAATTGCGACGACAGGTTTATATCCGCCAATTGCAAGTCCTGTGGCAAACGTGACGGCGTGCTGTTCTGCAATCGCTACGTCAAAATATTGTTTTGGGAAGCGTTGGGAAAATTCTACCATACCTGAACCCTCACGCATTGCAGGTGTGATACCTATAATTTTGGCATCTTTTTCTGCCATTTCACATAGCCAATCGCCAAAAATTTTCGAATAAGTTGGTTTACTATTGTTTTTGGGCAATTCGCCACTGATAGGATCAAATTTAGGTACACCGTGGAAACCAATCGGATCTTTTTCTGCGGGTGCGTATCCTTTACCTTTTTTCGTTTTTATATGCAAAAATTGTGGGCCTTTCAGATTACGCATATTCGTAAGCGTTGCCACTAATTCATCAATGTTATGCCCATCCACAGGGCCAATATAGTTAAAACCGAGTTCTTCAAATAATGTACTTTCTGGCGAAAACATTACACCTTTCATATGTTCTTCGGTTTTTTTCATAAAGTTTTTGATTGGAGGAACTTTATCAAGGATTTTTTTACTGCCATCACGAAGCGTAGAGTAAAGAGAGCCAGAGAAAATACGCGCAAGATGATTATTTAATGCGCCAACGTTTTCTGAAATAGACATTTCGTTATCATTTAAAATAACTAACATATCTGTATGCAATGCCCCCGCGTGATTTAATGCCTCAAATGCCATTCCCGCAGTAATTGCGCCATCACCGATTACGCATACTGTTTTTCTACCTGCATTTTCTCGTTCTGCGGCAACGGCAATGCCTAATCCCGCACTAATAGACGTAGAGGAGTGACCAACACTTAATACATCAAATTCACTTTCTTCACGCCAAGGGAAAGGATGAATACCGTCTTTTTGGCGAATTGTGGACATTTGATCTCGACGACCCGTTAAAATTTTGTGGGGATAAGCTTGATGTCCAACATCCCAAATTAACTGATCAAATGGTGTTTTATACACGTAATGTAGTGCAACGGTTAGCTCTACAGTGCCTAAACCTGACGCTAAATGCCCGCTAGTTTGACTAACAGATTCTAAAAGATAACCGCGTAATTCTTGGCAGAGTTGGGGTAGCTGATCTTTATTTAAAAGACGCAAATCTTCTGGTGAATTAATCAAAGATAATAAGGGGTAATTGTTCATATTGTTAGTCATTTTAAAAACGTGATAATTTTTGACCGCACTTTGTGAGCATTGATGCGGTCGGTATTAACTTTTTCTAGTAATAATGAATTCAGCTAATGCACGAAGTGCGGTCGTATCAAAAGGAATTTTTTCTAATTCAGACAAAGCACTTTGATATAGATCTTGCGCTTTTTGTTTTGCGCCGCTTAACCCAAGTAATTTTGGATATGTACTTTTATCTAAATCAAGATCGGCGCCGACTTGTTTGCCAATTTCTGCGCTATCACCTTCAATATCTAAAATATCGTCTTGAACTTGAAAGGCTAAGCCAATGGCTTCCGCATATTGTGTTAAGGATTGTTCTAAGGTTTTGTCAGCAAAATGCGGAGAACAAATAAAACCTAATTTTAATGCAGCAATCAGCAATGCGCCCGTTTTGTTACGGTGGATTAATTCTAATTCGTTTAAACTAATTTGTTTATGCTCAGAAATAAGATCTAAACTTTGCCCTAAGCACATTCCTTGTGCGCCAGCGCCTTGCGCTAAAATTTTAATTAAAGCCAGTTTTTGTTCAGAAGAAATATTTGGCGTTTTAGTTAATATTTCAAAAGCAAAACTTTGAAGGGCATCGCCCGCAAGAATAGCTGTAGCTTCATCAAATTGGATATGACAAGTAGGATGTCCACGGCGTAAATTGTCATCATCCATTGCAGGTAAATCATCGTGAATTAAGGAATAGGCGTGAATGGCTTCAATGGCAGCAGCTGCGTAATCTAAGGTTTGTTTCTCTGCACCAAGCATTTGACCTGTTGCGTAAACTAAGAAAGGTCGAACTCGCTTACCGCCAAGTAATAATGCGTATTCCATCGCCTCAAGCAAAGGCGCATTATGACTTTCAATGCCCTCAAATTGAGCTTCTAAAAAGCGATTGATACGAGTTTGAACCTGTTGTAATTCTTCAGAAAAGTGACCCATTAAGCATTCCCTTCATAATCATTCAGTGGCGCGTCTTCTGTTTTTTGCAATAAGATCTGAATACGTTGTTCTGCTTGTTGTAAACGTTCTTGCCCTAACTTAGCGAGTTGCACACCTTGTTCAAATTCTTTTAACGCTTCTTCTAACGGTAGATCTCCATTTTCTAAATGTGTAACAATATTTTCTAACTGCGCTAATGTTGTTTCAAAATCTTGTGAAGATGCGGGTTTACGCGCCATGGAATTATCCTTTTTCACGGTAAAAATTGCTTGCCATTGTACTGTATTTTACTTGAGTTGTTAAAAATTTATTTCAAGCTAGGACCAGTGGACTTTTCACTATCTTTGCGTAAAATACTCGCCACTTTAAATCCCCAAGAAATACCTAAACTATTTATATGAAATTTATCGTTAAACTTTTTCCTGAAATTATGATTAAGAGCGAAACTGTTCGTAAACGTTTCGCAAAAATTTTAACCTCTAATATTCGCAATATTTTACAGAAATATGATGAAGAAACTGCAGTTGTACGCCACTGGGATTACATTGAAGTGCGGTCAAAAAATGAAGAAAATAGTGAAGAATTAATCGCCTTGTTACAACGTATTCCTGGTATTCATCATTTTTTAGAAGTTGAAGAAAAACCATTTACCGATTTACATCATATTTTTGAATTGACGCTTGCTGATGTCGCACAACAACTTCAAGGCAAAACCTTTTGCGTTCGAGTAAAACGTAAAGGAAAACATAAATTTAGTTCGATTGAAGCAGAACGTTATATCGGCGGTGGATTAAATCAACACATTGAAAGTGCAAAAGTGCGGTTGAAAAATCCAGATGTGACTGTTCGTATTGATATTGAAGATGACAAAATGATGTTAGTTAAAGCACGTCACGCTGGTATTGGTGGTTATCCGATTGGTACGCAAGAAGATGTACTTTCTTTAATTTCAGGGGGATTTGATTCAGGCGTATCGAGTTATATGTTGATTCGTCGTGGTTCCCGAGTTCATTATTGTTTCTTTAATCTTGGCGGCACAGTCCATGAAATTGGCGTTAAACAAATGGCTTATCATATTTGGCAACGCTATAGTGCTTCACATAAAGTGCGCTTTATTGCGATTAACTTTGAGGGAGTTGTCGGTGAGATTTTAGAGAAAGTCGATAACGGACAAATGGGCGTTGTATTAAAACGGATGATGGTGCGAGCCGCAAGTAAAGTCGCTCAACGTTTTAATATTGAAGCGATTGTGACAGGGGAGGCATTAGGGCAAGTATCTAGCCAAACTTTAACCAATTTACGCTTGATTGATGAAGCCGCTGATGCCTTAGTATTACGCCCGTTAATTACCCATGATAAAGAACAAATTATCGCGATGGCGAAAGAAATTGGTACTGACGATATTGCAAAATCTATGCCTGAATTTTGTGGCGTGATTTCAAAAAATCCTACGATTAAAGCTGTTCGTGAAAAGATTCTAGAAGAAGAAGGGCATTTTAATTTTGAGATTCTTGAAAGTGCGGTACAAAATGCGAAATATTTAGATATTCGCCAGATTGCAGAAGAAACAGAAAAAGAAGTCGTGGAAGTTGAGGCAATTTCTGTATTAGGTGAAAATGAAGTGATTTTGGATATTCGCAGCCCAGAAGAAACGGATGAAAATCCATTTGAATCAGGTACACATGACGTCATTCAAATGCCGTTCTACAAACTTTCTTCTCAATTTGGTAGCCTTGATCAAAGTAAAAGTTACGTGTTGTATTGTGAACGTGGTGTGATGAGTAAATTACAAGCCTTATATTTGAAAGAAAATGGTTTTTCAAATGTGCGTGTATTTGCAAAAAACATTCATTAATTAGGATATAAAATATGCGTAATCAAACTAAACAGCATCTTGAACAGCTTCAAATTACCATGCAGCAGCTTAATTTATGGCAAACGATGCCCCCTGCTGCAGAGGCGTTTTTAAGTGAAGAACCTTTTTCAATTGATACGATGTCTGCCGAAGAGTGGCTACAGTGGGTATTTATTCCACGCATGCAGGTATTGTTAGAAAGTGGTTCAGCCTTGCCAAATAAAATTGCCATTTCGCCTTATATTGAAGAAGCAATGAAGGAATTTAATGAGTTACAACAACTATTAATTCCTTTAGTTGCTTTAGAAGAACTTCTGAACAAGAACCAATGCTAGAAATTTTATATCAAGATGAGTTTCTCGTTGCGGTGAATAAGCCTGCTGGCATGCTGGTTCATCGTAGTTGGTTAGATCCTCACGAAACTCAATTTGTGATGCAAACCTTGCGAGATCAAATTGGCCAACATGTATTTCCTATTCATCGTTTAGATCGACCGACATCTGGCGTGTTGTTATTTGCATTGAGCAGTGAAATTGCGAATTTAATGTGTGAACAGTTTGAACAAAAGTGTGTTCAGAAATCTTATTTGGCTGTAGTGCGTGGGTATCTACAGGGAAAAGAGCGGATAGATTATCCACTAAAAATTCAATTGGATAAAATCGCAGATAAATTTTCTCAAGAAGATAAAGAGCCTCAAGAAGCGATTACTGATTATGAAGGATTAAAAATAGTCGAAATGCCTTATCCTGCTGGGCGTTATCAAACGGCGCGTTATTCTTTAGTTAAATTAATCCCTCATACAGGTAGAAAACACCAATTACGTCGCCATATGAAACATATTTTTCACCCAATTTTAGGGGATACGCAATATGGTGACTTACATCAAAATCGTGCATTAATGTCACATTTAGGTTGTTCTCGATTATTTTTACATTCTGATAGTTTGTCTTTTATTCATCCAATAACGAAAGAGCAAATAACAATTACAGCAGGTTTAGATGAACAATGGCAGCAATTAATGAATCAATTTGGATGGGAAAATGTTTGATATTAACTTAACACACGAACAGCAACAAAAAGCAGTTGAACAAATTCAAGAACTTATGGCAAAAGGAATTAGTAGTGGAGAAGCGATTCAAATAGTGGCGAAAGCACTACGAGAAATTCATAAAAATGATAAAAAAACTCCAGAAAATTAAATTTTTTGTGATCTACTTATCATTTTTGAATATTGCTCGTTGCATAACCGTTCAAAATATTTAAACATAGCGAACCTAATTAGTAGGTAATAAGGCGAGAGTCTTGTTGATTTATTGTTTTAATAGGCGAAGCCTAGAGAGGTCTTTTATGGAAATTGGTATTGTAAAATGGTTCAATAATGCAAAAGGATTTGGTTTCATTTCCGCAGAAGGTGTAGATGCCGATATTTTTGCACATTATTCAGTGATTGAAATGGACGGCTATCGTTCATTAAAAGTGGGTCAAAAAGTACAATTTGAAGTTCTCCACGGCGATAAAGGATCTCACGCCACAAAAATAATCCCAATTGCGGATACTCAAGAATAATAAATACCCTAAATTTTTTTCTATTAATCCTAACTTAAAAGACAAGAATTAAAAGTTAGAAAGTCAGTAAAGGACTAAGCTTTGTGATTAAAAAAAGCTTGGTCCTTTTAGTTCGTATTAAATAAGAAATCCGCCTTTAAATTTATAAGTCCATCACTTATTCATCAACAATATCAGTAAATTCTGCACCTAATACTTTTGCTAAATCTTGTGGTGCAATTTCTACGCTTAGCCCACGTTTTCCGCCTGAAACATAAATCGTTTCAAACTCAAGTGCGGTTGAATTTATCACGGTTTTCACGCGTTTCTTTTGACCTAGCGGGCTAATTCCACCTACAAGATAGCCTGTACTTTTTTGTGCTGCATCTTTATCCGCCATTTCCACTTTTTTCACACCGATAGATTTTGCTGCTTTCTTTAAATTCAGCATATTGGCCGTTGCAAGCACAAAACAAGCGAGTTTTTTCTGATCGCCATTTTCCGCCACAAGTAAGGTTTTAAAAGAGCGGTTAGGATCAATGCCTAATTTTTCGGCCGCCTCATCACCAAAATGTTGATTATTCGGATCATGATCATAAGTATGCAAGATAAAAGGAATTTTTTGTTTTTTAAGTAAATCAATTGCGGGTGTCATTATTTCGTTCCTGGTTTTGGTGTAAAATAATGCTGATTATTTTACAGCGGAGAGAAAAATGGACGCAACCTTAAATATTGCGATAGCAGCAGAATTTGAATTAAGTGAAAAAATTGTAGAGCGTTTCGAACAAAGTGCGCTTGAAATTAGCAAAGTTTCTATTGTTGAAATAATACCTTTTGAAGAAGAACAAAATATTCGTTTTCGAAATAAAAGCGTTGAACAACTTTCGCCAAATGAAGTAGAGTGGGCTGATTTTAATTATGTCTTTTTTGCAGGAAAACTTGAGCAAGTTTCCCATATTGCGCAAGCAGCAGAGCAGGGCTGTATTGTCATTGATATGTTAGGCGTTTGCAGTGCGCTTTCGGATGTGCCTGTTGTTGTTCCAACGGTAAATGAATCACAACTATTTGAACTGAGACAACGTAACATTATTAGCTTGCCTGATCCACAAGTAAGCCAACTTGCTTTAACGCTTGCCCCGATTTTACAAGAAACGAATCTCAATCAAATATTTGTCACCTCTTTATTGCCGGCTTCTTATACGGATGCGGAAACCGTGACGAAACTTGCGGGACAAACAGCCCGTTTATTAAATGGCATTCCATTGGATGAAGAAGAAACGCGCTTAGCCTTTGATGTTTATCCGCATCAAGCACCTAATTTATCAAATCAATTACAACGAATTTTTCCGCAATTAGAGCGTGCTACATTTCATGCAATCCAAGTACCTGTATTTTATGGATTGGCACAAAAAGTCACCGCACTTTCAGATTATGATTTCGACTATCAGCCTCAAAATAGCGAGCTTGTCGCTTTAGAAGAAACCTTAATTACGCCTGTGCTTAATGGAGAACAAGAAAATGGCGAAGAATCAGTAAAACTTCATTTAAGTCAAATAAGTGCGGTAGAAAATGGCGTAGAATTTTGGTCTGTGGCAGATGAACAACGCTTTAATCTCGCTTTACTTTCAGTGAAATTGTTGGAAGGAATTTATCAGCAAGGTTATTAATGAAATTAAGGAGAATAGTATGCAAAATATTCTATTTATTATCCATTCAGCCCCTTATGGTGGATGGAAGCTGACAAAGTATTAAATTTTTAATTTTCTCGATAAAAGAAACCCGCTGCAAGTGCGGGTTCTTTTTTGCTTGATGATGACAAAGCCTTGTAAAATTGTTGGAAAAGACAAAATTACTCGCCAATCACACTTTGATAAGCCGATAACTCACGATCAGCGTATTTAACGACATCGGCGATAACTAATTTCTGAACAGCTGAACCTAATGTTTTCATTAACTTATAATCAGGATCGTTATTTTTGGTTGGTAAATGGCATTTTAAATTATAGGATTTTGAAGATCTTAATTTATTTCCATATTCAAACCTACCTCTTAATGCTTTCTGAATACTACCCGCAAGTATTAACATTACATTTTTGCTTTTCTCATTTTCTCTATTCCAATATACACCCACATCATCAGACGCACCAAAAATAATAGAGCGATAGAACACATTACCAAAAATATCAATAGTTATTGAATTTTTAGGAAATTGAGTAACAGAATTACCAATATATTTTACGACACCAGTATTTGTTATCCCAGACATAACAAATGGCAAATATCCAGATATTTGATCAGACTTTGTTAATCTTTCTCCTTGTTGAATTGAATCGAATAATGAACTAAACGCAAATTCATCCCAATCAACCTCACTAAAAGAATCTATCGCTCGTTGTTCTTCTTCGGTCAATGTATAGTTTGATAGCCCTGTTACTTGCAAGTATCCTTGCAGTTCCTGCAACCGTTCCGCTTGCAGTTCCTGCAACCGTTCCGCTTGCAGTTCACTAATAAAATGATACATATAAGAAACATCTGGCTGTTCATTTCTTATAGGAAGAAAAATAACCAAGTTATTTAACGTATTCACTGTAGGATAGCTAGAATAATCCTTATCAAAGATTTTTAACCCACTATTTATACAAGCAATCATATATTTATAGTGGCTTATAATCCAATCAAACTTTGGAGTTAATAAGAATAAATTTTGGCTACCATACCATTTATGTTTTCTAAATTGAGCAATATTTTCACCAACTTGAATAACAGAAAATGTGTTGCCATTATTAGGCTCAAATCCCAAATGTTTCACATAACCTTGAATACCATTGTTAATCGATGTTCTTCCAATAAACTCATAATTGTTACCGTTTCTATTATTTGATAATTCTATATTACCTTTATCAAAGCTAATAGAAGTCTTTATAGTAAACCAATCTTTTAAAATTGTTCTTTTCCATTCTCCCCCACTTGCCAAAAATTCTTCTTCCAATTTCTGCAAGCGAGGGTTTATTACTTTCCCTGTTCACTTTCCTTTTTTAATAATTGTGAAACTTCCCACGCTAAATAATCGGCAACGGTTTTCTTAAAATCAGCAAGGGTAGGTTTAGTATCAATTTTTTTGTGTTGAGTGAAATTCCAATCGCAACCAGCATTATCGCCTGATACCGAGATTTTATCTTCAATATATTCATTTTCAGTAAAGTGATTTAATTCTCCTTTACCAAATTTCACTAAATCAACTAACTCCTGATAACGTTCTGTTGCATGATCAACATTACGTAAATTTGTACTGGCTTTCGCTTTTTTACGGCTTGAGCGTTTGTAACCGTCATTTGTAAAATCGATAAATTTTACCAGTTGTTTTTCTTCATGTTTTTCGCCAACTTTAAACACATAAATTGCTGTTTGCACGCTAGACTTACCAATAAATATATCAGCTGGCATTTTTATACTTGCAATCAAAGAATGTTTTTGCAGAATACGTTGATTAATTTCTTTTGCTTTACCTGTTCCAGCGGAATCTTGAATAATAACCGCTGCATAACCTTTGTTCATCATATTCAAGGCTTTTTCAACAAAGATCATACCGTTACCTTCTTTAGAATAAGGAGGGTTCAGAATAAAGGCATCCGCTGGAAATGCTTTATCTTCAAATCCTTTTCCTTCAAAGTCAGATAATGAGTTTTTATTTAATACATTTGAGCTACCATCTCCCATTAAGATCATATTTAAAATGGCTAACATATATACGCTAGATAAGATCTCAACACCTAATAATTGATGGGCTTTGATATGAGCTTCTTTTTGACGTAATTCATCTCGAGATGTAATGCTGTTTTTAGCATCAATTAGCATCTCATTCATTGCCGCAACAAGTAAACCTGCCGACCCCGTTGCAAAATCCCACACATAAGAATCTTTATTTACACGAGCTAATTTAGCTAAAAGCGTTGCAACATAAGACGGTGTCAAAACAACATCATTTAATTTATCTTGACTAAATCCAAGCCAAGAATACATTTCATTAAATAATTTTCCTGTAAAATCGGTAGTTAAGCCAATTTTGTAATAAATACCCAAATCATCAACAATTTTTATAAATACTCGTTTTAATTGACTTTCTCCATCAACAACTTTGTTGATATTCTCTGTCAAAACAGTATTTGATAATGTTCGAATAATTAAGTTTTTCTTTTCCTGAGGTAAATTTTTAGCTGATAAAAAAGCATTTATTTTTCTGATTAGAATATCACCATCTCTTTCCCCTTCTTCTGTTTTAGATTTTAAATCTTCTTTTTCAAGCGGAGAAACCTTACCTTGGACACCTAAAGTTGCCATAATAGATGCTGCAACTAAATAAACCCTATCATTCTCTCCTAATCCAGATTCATTCTGATAAATATCATTATTTAGTTTTGTCAAACTAGCATCTATTTCATTTTCACGTTTAGCTTTTATTCTTTCTAATTCATTGTGAGATAAAGAAAGATTATTTACTTGTGTAATAAAATCTTCAAAATGCTCTGGAGCTAAAAATGATAAATCTGAAAACTTCCCTATTTTTTGCCCAATACCTAAATTTGCTTTAGATACATAATATACGCCAATTTCATAGCACAGCTTATCTGTATGAGATTCTTTATAACCCGTCATACCAATCGCAATAATATCGGTATAACTTGTATGATGTAATAATGCATTGGCATAATGCACGGCACCATTTACTGCATATCCATTGATATTTTTAAATATAGGTTCATTCTTAGCCGAACGATTTTCAACATTGCCATCCGCATCTAGTTTGGCTAATTTATCTTTATAACCTTTATATTCAATAAGAATAGGGTAATCTTTTTGAGTAATATTTGAACGCAATAATAATTTTGCATCAGGGCGATTTCCGCCAACACCTCCATTTTTGCTGAAGTAAGCATCTAAAGCTTTATCAATTTCCGTATTTAATTGTTCTTGCTCTAATTTATAGTTGAGTTTATACGAGGCTAACCAGCCGTTTGCTAAATTAGCAATGTTCGGTTCAACCGATTGAATTTTTGACGGAGACTTAGCCATTTAAGCCTCCGCATTTATTTAATATAGAAGTGAAAGCAGTGAGATTTTTTGAAAAATTTACAATTTTTTGCTTGCAATTAACGTTAAGTTTGTGCAGTGCCATTTTTTCGTCCTTAATTTATGAATGTCAATAAAATTTTGAAATTATAAATAAAAAACGGTTAAATTTCCTTGATTTTTCAACAAAATCAGAAAATTTAACCGTTTGTTTTTCTTTACTTAATTTAGCCTTTGGTTGCTTGTTTCATTTCTCTTACAAACGCACCAAGTTCTTCGAGCAATTTCGCTTGATTATCTAAATTTCGCTCAATTATTTTCACCGTTGCCGAACCTGAAATCGCACCAGCCACCCCCAAAGCTAAGGCTTCTTTAACTTGTGCAGGCTGTGCAATGCCGAAGCCTTGTAAAATTGGCGGGGCATTGTGGGCTTTAAGTTGTTCTATAAGGGTATCTAAATTTGCTGCGTGAGCTTGATTTTCAGCACTGGTTACGCCTGCACGTGAGACTAAATAGGTATAGCCTTCGCTATTTTTCGCTACGCCTTGAATAGTTTTCTCGTCCGCATTTGGCGGGCAAATAAAGACGGGTTGAATGCCGTGTTTTTTAGCTGCTTGCACATAATCTTCTTTTGCGAGTAACGGAATATCTGCTACAAGCACAGCATCAACACCTACTTCTGCACAGCGTTGATAAAAAGCATCTAAAGCTTTGGCAAAAATTAAATTGGCACAAAGTAATAAGCTAATCGGAATCTCTGGATATTTTGACCGCACTTTTTCTAATAACTTAAAGCTATCTTCAGTGCTATGTCCCGCAGTTAAAGCGCGATTATTCGCCGCTTGGATCACGGGGCCATCGAGTAACGGATCGGAAAAAGGAAAACCAAGCTCTAAAGTATCTGCGCCGCTATCTACAAGCGTACAAATAATCTCAAAAGAGCGGTCAAAAGTAGGGTCACATAAGGTAACGAAAGGAACAAATGATCCTTCACTTTTTGCTTTAAGCGCAGCAAATTGAGTTTCAAAACGGCTCATTATTTTATTCCTTTTTCTGTCAAAATTTTATTTACGGTGAAAATATCTTTATCGCCACGTCCAGATAAATTCACGACTAAAATTTGTTCTTTGTTAGGTTCTTGATGAATCATTTTTAAGGCTTGAGCAAGAGCGTGTGAGCTTTCTAATGCAGGAATAATGCCTTCATGTTTAGCTAACTCTTGGAAAGCATTCAATGCTTCATCATCAGTAATACTTGGATATTCTGCACGTCCAATACTTTGTAAATAAGCATGTTGAGGCCCAACAGAAGGGAAGTCTAACCCAGCTGAAACAGAGTAGGATTCCTCTACTTGACCATCTTCGGTTTGCATTAAAGGGGATTTCATCCCGAAATAAATGCCAACTTTTGCATGACCTAATGGTGCGCCATGTTCACCGCTTTCAATACCTTTCCCCGCAGGTTCAACACCAATTAAACGAACATTTGGTTCATCAATAAAATCAGTAAACATGCCAATTGCGTTAGAACCACCGCCAACCGCAGCAATCACTGCATCAGGTAAACGACCTTCTCGTTCGAGAATTTGACGTTTAGTCTCAATCCCAATCATTTTTTGAAATTCTCTCACAATCGTAGGGAAGGGATGCGGACCTGCTGCGGTTCCAAGTAAATAATGGGTAGTTTCGTAGTTTGCTGACCAATCACGCATAGCCTCACAACAAGCGTCTTTTAAAGAGCAAGAGCCTTTTTGTACAGGAATTACCTCTGCGCCCATTAGACGCATACGAAATACATTCGGCGATTGACGCTCAACATCTTTTGCGCCCATATAAATACGGCATGGCATATCTAACATAGCACAAGCAAGGGCTGTCGCAACACCATGCTGACCTGCACCTGTTTCGGCAATAATACGTGTTTTGCCCATACGTTTAGCCAGTAAAATTTGCCCTAACACTTGATTGGTTTTGTGCGCACCACCGTGTAATAAATCTTCACGTTTAAGATAGATTTTCGCTTTAGTACCTTTTGTTAGGTTGCGACAAAGAGTAAGTGCGGTCGGTCTGCCCGCATAATTTTTGAGTAAATCAGCAAATTCTGCTTGGAATGTAGGATCATTTTGAGCTTCCACAAAGGCTTGTTCTAATTGCTTTAAAACAGGCACTAAAATTTCTGGCACATACATTCCGCCAAATTCGCCAAAATAAGGGTTAAGAAGTGTGTCTGACATATTTTTTCCTATGATTTTATTTTTCTTTTGAAACGCTCATTCCCGCAAAAGATTGTGCGGTTGGCATTACTTCAATACGATTAATGTTTACGTGTTCAGGCTGTTGATGAAGCCATAATACAATATTCGCAATATCTTCAGGCTGAACCGATTGCACATTTTCATACACTTTTGCGGCTTTTTCATCATCGCCGTGAAAACGCACATTAGAAAATTCCGTACCGCCACATAATCCGGGTTCAACATTACTGACACGGATTTTAGTGCCTGCAAGATCTGCTCGCAAATTTAAGCTAAATTGTGTCACAAAGGCTTTGGTTCCGCCATATACATTGCTGCCAGCGTAAGGGTAATTTCCCGCAATCGAACTCAAATTAATAATGTGCCCGTGATTACGAGCAATCATATCAGGCAACACAAGGCGAGTGATAGTGACCAAGCCTTTGATGTTGGTATCGATCATCTGATACCAATCTTGTAAATCCGCTTTATGTGCTGGCTCTAATCCCAACGCTAAACCTGCATTATTCACCAATAAATCGACCGCTTGCCAACCTTCAGGAAGGGTATTTAGAGCGTTAATTGTGGCTTGTTCATCACGAATATCAAAGGCAAGTGGTAGAAAATGATTGCCCAATTGTGAATGGGTTTCTGCTAATCGAACTGCACGTCTGCCCGTGCCAATCACTTTATAGCCCGAAGCAATCAGTAATTTACAAATGGCTAAGCCGAAGCCTGCGGTTGCCCTGTTACTAATGCGGTTTTCATTTCGTTTCTCCTATATTTATATGCACGACTAAGATAGTACAGTTTAAAAAATGATGTAAGGTTGAAAAAACAAAAGAGATTGAATCTCGCTTGTTAAGACGTATTCAATCCCTTTTTTTATTAAGCGAATAAGGCTTTGTACCCCAAAGTACACATCAATAAGCCTACGGTAATTACCAACACTTTTTTGATAATTTTACCATTACTGTGAATTGCATGTTTACTACCAACATGGTTCCCTGCAAGGTTGGCAATAATCATTGGAATACCTATTAAAAATGCCATTTTACCTGCAATAGCAAAAGATACAAATGCACCAATGTTAGAGGAAAAATTAAAAATTTTGGAGGTCGCAGAAGCACGCAATAGACTTAATTTATTGATTAAGAATAACGCAATAATAAAAATACTTCCTGTACCAGGCCCAAAGAAACCGTCATAAAAACCAACAATTAAACAGGTAATAAAAACAGATAGTGCTGAGTTTTTAATTTCTTGCTCTTGATTTTCTTGCTTGAGCAATTTTCCTTTAAATAAAGTGGTAGCTAAACCCAAAGGTAAAAATGCAAAAATAATATAGTTAATAACATGTGTTGGCAGCATTAAAATAACTTCTGCTCCAATGTAGGCACCTAATAATGCAGAAACAATCCCTATGGGAATAATTTTCCAAACTATAGATTTGCTTTGCATAAAGTTTTTAATAGCAGCGATTGTGCCAATAGTACTAACTAGTTTTTCTTGACCTAATGCTAATTGTGGTGGAAGACCAACTATTAAGAATGCAGGAATTAAAATTAAGCCTGCACCTCCAGCAATAGAATCAATATAACCTGCTACAAAAGAGGCTATTACTAATAAACAAATACCAAGAATAAAATAGTTAGCAATAATACTATTATCGATAAATAAATTTTCCACTTTTTGTCCTTACTTAGTTCTTAAATGATGATTACATTCAGATGATACAAAATATTCTTTGAGAGGTTTATCATAGGTACCAAATAGTCTAATTAACCATCGGTCATTCCCATCAAATTTTGCCTTGAATCCATTTCTTGTATGTAATGTTTTCTGGTTATCAAATGTTACTATCTCACCAGGTTTCAAATACAAAGAAATCCATTTATCTTGATCAATAGCACTTTTTTTGAATTTCTCTAGTACTACCTTATGTTTAGGACTTTCTGTATCTATATTGTGATAATCAAATCTAGAAATATAAGAACCATCTTTACATTTCATAAGTAAAGGAACATCACGAACTTCAGCCTCTCCAGCAAAAGAAGCAGGACGCTTAATGATAAATTTACTTTCTTCTAATAGAGATTTTTCTTCTTCTGCTAAATCCTTAAGAACATCACTAAGTAATAATATACTAGTTGCAACACCTTCTTGTTGCTTTAAGCATAATAGGGTTAATGTATCTGGAATATAAGTTGGAACGTCATTAAACATATCTTCTTCTCGTAATCGTAAATCGGGATTATCAACATGAGGGAAAAATGTTTCATTAGAACCATAAGAGATAATCTGATTTTCTAAACCTTGCTTAGGAACAACATGACGTAATAATTTACCTTCATTTTCACCTTCATAAACAACAGGATAAACCCCAAGTGATAAACAATAACTAACCAAATTAAAAGCTGAAAGTTCAATTGCTTTATTTTCAACAAATCCAGTTAATGTTGGGGTAGGTGGTAAACCAGGGTTCTATATCAATTTTAGATACAACATATCCGATAGAACGAAGTTTTTGTGCATCTGATTGATTTTTTGATACTAAACCATTTGATTCAACATTGCCTAATGCAAGTTGATAAAGTTCATTGTTAGTTTGCATAAGATCCTTTTATTTTTTATGTATTAAATGTAACAAAATTGTTACATTTAAAATAATACTTCATTTGAAACATAAATCATATATTTATAGTTTTCACTTTTTTGAACTAAGGTTTGTTTTTCACCATCTTGATGAATAATTTCCATTGGCGTAAAAATTTTTAAACGCGCTTCAGGAATTTTTTCTATGTAAGGGTAGTATAGGGCTGTTTTTAATCGTCTTTTTTAGATGGTTTAATACCTAATAAATTACAACTTAATTTACTAATCACATGTTCTGCAGTATTACCTAATAAGGCAGCAGATAAACCAGTGCGACCAACTGTACCTAAAATCACTAATTCAGCTTCAATCTCTTTCGCAACTTCAGGAATAACTTCCTCTGGAAAACCTTCGCGTACGTGAGTATGATCTTCATCAATTCCAAATTTTTGGCGTAAAGCTTTCATATTAATAAGATGCTGACCTCGAATACCGTTTTCATAACCTGAAGTATTAAATTCAGGTAAATCAATCGCCATATTGATTGGCGCGGAAGGGTAGGCTGCCACCAAATGGACATTACCACGATTTAGATTTTCCGCGAGTGAAATACCTGTTTCTACCAGCTCTTGATTAAATTCATCTTGATATTCTTGCTCTCCAGAAACATTCACCGCCACAAGAATACGGCGTTGATGTTTCCAATCGCCATCACGAACCATTAAGACAGGAATAGGGCATTTACGAAGAAGTTGCCAATCAATGGGAGTAAAGATAAGAGACGTCAGTTTTTCTTCGTCTTTGGTATATTTTACGACTAGATCGTAATTATTATTTTCTACTTCTTCGTTAATTGCATCAGCTTCATTGCTATTCCACACAATATGAGATTGTAATTCAATTTCTGGATTTGCATATTTATCTAAGTAATATTGAACCGCATGGCGGTATTTTTCAATTACTTGTTGATGCATTTCTGAACGTTCTTCGGAAGAAAGTAAAGCTGACATTTCATAAGATAAATCATAGACTGATAAAAGTGCGGTGATTTTTACCTTAGTTTCATTTTTTTGTTCTTCAACTAAACGCACTGCACGAGCTAGGGCGTACTGTTTTTCATCACTGGGATTAAGTACAACGAGAATATTTTTAAATTTCATAATAGCCTCCAAAATTGAGGCATAGGATAAAAAAGAATAGCAAAAATGGCAAGGTACAAGATTAATTTGGATAAATTTATTTTTATCAAGCACAAAAAGGCGTGATATTCACGCCTTAAATTTATTTAACTAATGTAATTTTTGTTTTATTCGTACCAGTTAATTCAATTAAACCATTTAAATCATTGATTGTAATATATTTGCCTTGTACGCTAATCACGCCGAGTTTTTGAAAGCGGCCTAATAAGCGGCTGATGGTTTCTACTGTTAAACCTAGATAATTACCAATATCGCCACGTGTCATTGTTAAACGAAATTCTTTTGCTGAAAAACCTCGAGCAGAATAGCGTTTAGAAAGATTATGAATAAAAGCAGCCAAACGTTCTTCTGCATTCATTTTAGATAGCAATAAAATCATCTCTTGATCACTTTTAATTTCACTGCTCATCAAACGTAAAATTTGCTGGCGTAGTTTTGGCATTTTTCCTGCCAAATCATCTAAAATATCAAAAGGAATTTCACATACCATAGCCGTTTCTAGAGCTTGCGCAAAACTAGGGTGTTGCATTTGAGTAATGGCATCAAAACCAACTAGGTCACCGGGCAAATGAAATGAAGTAATTTGTTCTTCGCCAGATTCACTAATCGTATAGCTTTTTATTGTGCCAGAACGAATAGCATAAATTGAATTGAGAGAATCTCCTGCTTTAAACAATACTTGAGACTTTTGAATCGGTTTTTTTCTCTCTATGATATTATCAAGCTGATCTAATTCTTGTTCATTTAAGGTAAAAGGAATACAAAGCTGACTAATACTGCAATCCTGACAATGAATCGCACAACCGCCTGATTGAATTTTGCGCCCTGATTTAGCTTCTGCAACGAAATTTTTCATGTACGCCTCAAATATTGAAAAAATAGTGTAAAATTGATCTAACGCAAATATTCTACCACTAATTAGTCAGATTAAGAAGAGTAAAGCATTATGATGGCAGCTGAAAAATTAACAAAAAAACGTTTAGCTCAAATTTTAATTATGTTGTGCATTTTAATTATTGCATTTGTTTGGCGATATTTTTAGAAAACAGAAAATTGTTGCTTATTTTTAAAACAAATGGATTATTTCTAATAAATTTTGCTTGTCACATTCTTATATATACGTATAATTCAACCCCATTAAGCCTGGGTGGCGAAATTGGTAGACGCAGCGGATTCAAAATCCGCCGTTGAATAAACGTGTCGGTTCGAGTCCGACCCTAGGCACCATAAAAATAAAACTAGCCGTTTTTTATACATAATTAAAATGTATTAATGATCGTGTAGAGCTTAATTTTACAATATTTTCCATTAATTATTTCTTTATTATTTGCACATCATCTTTCTTCCTCGTGGAATACGAGCAACCTTACCTTGTAAAGTGCGGTGAAAATTAACCGCACTTTTCTTACAGTAAACTATCCTGAGAGATAAACGAGTATGTATCAATTATTCCGTCACGGCATTTTCCAAATGGATGCTGAAAAGGCTCATAATTTCACGATTCAATGCTTGAAATTAGCTGGTAATCCTTTATTTCAACCGATCTTAAAATCTCTTATTCATGCTCCCAAAGGCTTTCCGAAAACGGTAATGGGTGTGAATTTTCCTAATCCCATTGGATTGGCGGCAGGAGCGGATAAAAATGGCGATGCGATTGACGGCTTTGGTGCATTGGGTTTTGGTTTTTTAGAACTGGGAACAGTCACGCCCGTTGCACAAGATGGGAATGCAAAGCCACGTCAGTTTCGTTTGATTGAAGCTGAAGGCATTATTAACCGTAATGGTTTTAATAATAATGGTATTGACTATCTTATAGAAAATGTGAAAAACGCCCGTTATAAAGGTGTGATAGGCATCAATATTGGTAAGAATAAATTCACACCTTTGGAACAAGGCAAAGATGATTATATTTTCTGTTTGAACAAAGCCTATAACTACGCAGGTTATATTACGGTGAATATTTCATCTCCCAATACACCAGATTTGCGTCAATTACAATATGGTGATTATTTCGATGATTTATTGCGAAGCATCAAGGATCGTCAGGCTATTTTGGCAAACCAATACAATAAATATGTGCCGATTGCGGTAAAAATTGCACCAGATTTAACGGAAAGTGAATTAGTACAAATTGCGGATACATTGGTTCGTCATAAAATGGATGGCGTTATTGCAACGAATACTACAATTTCTCGTGATACGGTTATGGGGATGAAAAATGCCGAACAGCAAGGCGGATTAAGTGGAAAGCCGTTGCAGCATAAAAGCACAGAGATTATTAAGCGATTACATCAAGAACTGAAAGGTCAGATTCCGATTATTGGTAGTGGTGGCATTGATGGTTTGCAAAATGCGCAAGAGAAAATTGAGGCTGGCGCAGAGTTGTTACAAGTTTATTCAGGATTGATTTATCACGGTCCAAAATTAGTAAAAGAATTAGTAAAAAATATTACATAATGACAAAAAAATACGATTTACATTGCCACAGCACCGCATCAGATGGAGTGTTGAGTCCAACGGAATTAGTGCATCGTGCTTATGCGCAAGGCGTGAACGTGCTGGCATTATGCGATCACGATACGATTGCGGGTATTGATGAAGCTGAGATTGCAGCGAAAGAAGTAGGCATTGAATTGATTACTGGAGTAGAAATCTCGACAAATTGGGAAGGGCGAGGGATCCATATTGTAGGATTAAACTTCGATAAAACTCATCCAAAAATGACCGCACTTTTGCAAAGTCAAAAAGCATTACGGGAAAAAAGAGCGGTGGAAATTGGCGATAAATTAGAAAAAGCAGGAATTCTTAATGCTTATGAAGGTGCGAAAGCTTTAGCTGATGGTGAAGTTACGCGTGCGCATTACGCACGTTATTTGGTGCAGATTGGTAAGGTATCTAATGATGGTCAGGCTTTTAAACGCTATTTAGGGCAAGGAAAATCGGCATTTGTTAAAGCTGAATGGGCTGATATTCCCACGGCGATTGAGACAATCCATGCCGCAGGCGGTATAGCTATTATTGCGCATCCATTACGTTATAACATGACGGGGAAATGGGTGCGTAAGCTGATAGTCGATTTTAAGGCTTGGGGCGGTGATGGCATGGAAATGGCGGATTGTGGTCAAACAAAAGATCAGCGTCAAATGCTTGCTCGTTGGGCAAAAGAATTTGATCTGTTGGGATCCGTTGGTTCAGATTTTCATTTCCCTTGTGGTTGGGTTGAATTGGGAAAAAATTTAGATTTAGTTGATAGCGTTATCCCAGTTTGGGAAAAATTTTAGTCAGATAGAGAATGTTCAAATAATAAATACCTGTTTCCTTGATAATAATTTATTCGGAAACAGGTATTTTTTATGGTGCAAAATATAAAAAACTGAATTTATCCTTGAGATTTTTTCTGACTATCTAATAAATAATTTGGCGGTAATTCAGGTGTAGAATCTTGTTCATCAAAGGATTCAATTTCAGGTTTGAGATAAAACTCTGTCGCTTCATGATTGCTTTTCGTTTTGCCTAATAATTGTGGCTGAAGTTTTACAAAAGTACTATTTGGCGCAAGCCAGATACCGATAAATGCCTGATTAAATTTAGCATCAAAATCGTGTTCTAAAACTGTATCATTTAAGACGAAGTAGCCTCTATCTGGTAAGGCAATATAGTTCAAAATATCGTTTGGGGAAAAATCAGGAAAGGTCGCTTGCATTTCTTTAAGCCAGCTTTGAGTATCGCCATCATTAAGTTTTAAGGTTTCGATTTCTTTAATGAGCGTAATCGCAAAATTTTTTCCTTCAATGGGTTTTTCATATTTGAAAGAGAGCATTAATGGACGTTCATTTTCTTGATAAGTGCCAGTTTCAGAAAACAAACCAATGGTATAAACATGGAACGGCCCCCAAGTGTATTCGGCATTTCCGATGGGTTGCCAATCAGCAAAAGGTGCGGTAGAAAAAAACGTTATCATTGCCACAAAAAGGGATTTCAT
Organism: Haemophilus aegyptius; assembly: GCF_900475885.1. Taxonomy (GTDB): domain Bacteria; phylum Pseudomonadota; class Gammaproteobacteria; order Enterobacterales; family Pasteurellaceae; genus Haemophilus; species Haemophilus influenzae. The sequence continues at coordinate 1,521,462 of NZ_LS483429.1, read as the reverse complement.
TTTCATAATAAATTGCCGTGAATAAAATTGTGTTGATTATAACAAACCGCATCAAAAAACAAATGAGAAACGAGTAAAAAGGCGAGTAATTTTACTCGCCTTTAATATTACTGATGTTAATTTGTGCGGTGAATTATTTTAGGCTACCCACCATATCTTCTGGGCGAACCCATTTATCAAAATCTTCGGCAGACACTAAACCTAAATTAATCGCTTCTTCACGTAATGTGGTGCCATTTTTGTGTGCGGTTTTGGCAATTTTAGCGGCATTTTCATAACCGATATGCGTATTAAGTGCGGTCACCAGCATCAATGAATTTTCAAGTTGTTGTTTAATGCGTGGATAGTTTGGCTCAATACCCACTGCACAGTGTTCATCGAAAGATACGCAAGCATCGCCCAATAATTGAGCAGATTGTAAGAAGTTGGCAATCATCACAGGGTTGAACACATTTAATTGGAAGTGACCTTGTGAACCCACAAATGCGATTGTAGTGTCATTACCAAATACTTGTGCGCAGACCATTGTCATTGCTTCGCATTGAGTTGGGTTTACTTTACCCGGCATAATTGAAGAACCAGGTTCATTTTCAGGAATTAAAATTTCGCCAATTCCCGAACGAGGGCCTGATGCTAATAGACGAATATCGTTCGCAATTTTAAATAAACTCATTGCTAATTGACGTAATGCACCGTGAGTTTCAACAATCGCATCATGAGCGGCTAATGCTTCAAATTTATTATCTGCTGTGACAAACGGAAGTGCGGTGAATTTTGCAATGTAATCTGCCACTTTCACATCATAGCCTTTCGGCGTGTTCAAACCTGTACCAACAGCTGTACCACCCAATGCTAGTTGGCTTAAATGCGGAAGAGTATTTTTTAATCCTTTTAAGCCGAAATCTAATTGAGCAGCATAAGCCGAAAATTCTTGACCTAATGTGAGTGGCGTTGCATCCATTAAGTGAGTGCGGCCAATTTTTACCACGTTTTTGAAGGCTTCAGATTTTGCCGCAAAAGTTTTTTGTAAACGTTCAACACAAGGAATGGTGTGCTCAACTACTTTTTTATATGCCGCAATGTGCATTGCCGTTGGGAAAGTATCATTTGAAGATTGTGATTTGTTCACATCGTCATTTGGATGAATGATTGATTTTTCGCCTAATTTTCCACCGTTTAACACATGTGCACGATTGGCAACCACTTCATTCACATTCATATTGGATTGTGTGCCAGAACCAGTTTGCCAAATAACAAGTGGGAATTGATCATCCAATTTATTTGCTAAAATTTCGTCACAAGCCTGTGCAATTAAATCACGTTTTTCAAGAGGTAATACACCTAAATCATGATTAGCAAATGCGGCTGCTTTTTTCAAATAACCAAAAGCTTCGATAATTTCATGTGGCATTGATGCGGCTGAACCAATTTTAAAGTTATTGCGTGAACGTTCAGTTTGTGCAGCCCAGTATTTATCTGCTGGAACTTGAACTTCACCCATTGTGTCTTTTTCAATACGAAATGCCATTCTGTACTCCTATGAATTGAATGAAAATTAAAACGCAAGTGATTTTAACACTTCCGAGTTATGAGTGGAACGTAACAAAAACGTTAAAAATCAGTTTTGTGACATAGATCATAAAAGTGCGGTGGATTTTCACGCATTTGTAATAATATATATTTAATTATTTATTTTTTAGGGTTTTTTCGTTAAAATTCTACCCTTTTTATAGGGCAAGATTGAGAAAATAACGGGGCTAAAATGGCAAAAACTGCACAATTTTATATTCTTACGGAAAATTGTACTTTAACTGTCGAAGAAATAGCCTGTAATCTTGCTGCTTCAATATGGCGCTCTGGGAAAAAAGTACTAATTAGTTGCGAAAGTGAGAGCCAAGCATTAGAAATTGATGAACTTTTGTGGCAACGAGATCCTAATGAATTTGTTCCACATAATTTATCGGGTGAGGCAACACAATATCCCACACCGATTGAGATTTCATGGCTTGGAAAACGAAATTTACAACGCCGTGATGTGTTAATCAATTTGCAACAAGAAATCCCAGATTTTAGCCATAGCTTCACCCAACTTATTGATTTTGTACCGAAAGATGATGCTTTAAAAACACAAGCTCGAGAACGTTACAAACAGTTAAGAGCATTGGGATGGGCACTTTCTACAGAAAATATAGCATAACAGAATGGAGTAATTATGAAGAAAACCAAATTTTGCTTAAGTTTATTATTGGGAACAGCTGTATTGATGATTTCAGCTTGTGAGAAACAAGAAAATAAAGTTGAAGCAACCCCTAAAGCTGAAGAAACTAAACAAGCAGCAGAACAGAATGTTAAAAAAGAAACAGTTCTTTTAGAGGAAAATAAAGAAAAAACTTCTGTTGTAGATCAGAAATCTGAAGCTGTTGAACAAGATAAAATGGTTGAAGCTGAAAAAACGGTAGAGATGACTACTCAACAAAAAACGCAAGAAGCTCAAGTTTCATCTAAGGTATTGTCAGCTCCAGCTAAAATAAAGCAGGCAAATGATCCAAATACAGAAAAACGAAAAATATTACAAATACTAGAACAACAATATCAGCAAGTTCGTTGTACTAGCGAGGGAGAGAAACTCGGTTCTGAGAGTTTTTGCCATCAAGAAGAATATCGCTTATTAAATGAAATTGATCGTTTAAAGAAAGAATTGAGATAGTTTTATAAAACTTTCTAAAATTTAAGTATTATTCTGTGAGTTAAAAATGAATTTGGTTAAATTAGCTAAAGAGGATAATTGATGACTGAACGTGAGAAAATTATTCAACAACAGAAACAACTTAAAGCGTTATTTTCAGTTTGGATGAAAGAGAAAATGAATCACGAGGTGGTTATCTTTCAAAAAACTGATGGCAAGATAGTCGAGCATTATCCAGATGGTTCGGAAAAAATTGTGGGTTATGCAAAATAAAGCGATTTTTTATTGTGGAACAAATGATTCGGGAAAAAGTACTTTACGTTCTTTTAACCAAGATGCTGTGCAAATTGTGATTGATTCTGATCATATTGCGATGCAGATTAATCCTCAAAATCCAAGACTTGCTGATATTGATGCAGGCAGAAAAGCGATAGGGCTATTTCGTTTTGCTATTAAGCTACATATTGATTTTTCTATGGAATCAACGCTTTCGGGCAATTCAATTATTCAGAGAATAAAGAACGCTAAAGAAAATGGTTTCTATGTACATTTAAATTATATTGGTATTAATCGCATTGAAATAAATCTTGCACGGATTAAGGCAAGAGTAAAAAGTGGTGGTCATTTTATTGCTGAAGATATTGTAAAATATCGTTATTAAATAAGTTTAGATAATTTATTTCTTGTTTTGTCATATTGTGATGAAATTTTTATTTATGATAATTCAGGCATTACACCCGAATTGATTTTTCAGCTAAAAAATAACTGCATTACTCAATTTAGTGAATTTTTACCAAGTTGGTGTGAAAAAATATTGAATAATTTAAGAAAGCTAGGATTTGAAAAAATTTTCTAAAATATAACCGCTCTTTAAGGATCAAAATGCAACCAAACGACATCACTTTTTACCAACGTTTTGAAGCCGACATTCTCGCTGGGCGTAAAACTATCACCATTCGAGATAAATCCGAAAGCCATTTTAAAGCTGGCGATATTTTGCGTGTTGGGCGCTTTGAGGATAATCAATATTTTTGCACCATTGAAGTGTTAAGCGTGTCGCCGATTACCCCTGATGAGCTAACGGAACAACATGCCAAGCAGGAGAATATGTGTTTGGCAGAATTGCTAGAAGTGATTAAAGCAATTTATCCAAATGAAAGTGAGTTTTTTATGATTAACTTTCACTTGTTATTTACTATGTAAGAGAGACTATTAAATGTGCAAATCATCACTTTTATCTAAACTTAACTTTATATTATTAATATTTTGTGCAGTATCTTTTTTTGGAATAGTTAAGCCTAATAGTATTATTGGTCAATTATTTGATAATCTAGGTTGGGAAGTTAAAACGCCGATAGATAAGTTGGAGTTAGAAGTCAATAATGGATTGGTTGATATTAAGACGAAGATAAATTCTTATCTTAAGGATGTTGATTCTATAAATAAAAATATATCTAAATTAGATGCTAAATCTAGTTTATACGAAAATAAGCAATCTCAAATTTTTGATTCGATCAAAATATTAAATAATAATGTTATTTCACTTGAAAACGAACTTAAGTTAATTAAAGGTGTTACAAATCTTAGTAAAGAGCTTGAAAAATGGGATAGAGAATATTCTAACAACAGCTGTAATTATCCACATGGTACTAATTCAAATATATGCAGAGAGATCAGAGAGAGAAGAACTTTATTGCAACAAAAACTACCTTACTGACAGAGAAAAAATAAATGACACAAAAATTCGAAATGGCAGACCGTTTTAATCCGTCTGCGGTAGAGCAAGCCCTTTATCAACATTGGGAAGAGAGTGGTTATTTTAAACCGTCTGAAAATGAAAATGCGCCGAGCTATTGCATTGCAATTCCGCCGCCGAACGTAACAGGTTCTCTACACATGGGGCATGCTTTCCAACAAACCTTAATGGATACCTTAATCCGTTTTAACCGTATGGAAGGGCATAACACCTTATGGCAAGCGGGGACAGACCACGCGGGTATCGCAACCCAAATGGTGGTGGAGCGTAAAATTGCGGCAGAAGAAGGTAAAACCCGCCACGATTATGGCCGTGAAGCGTTCATCAATAAGATTTGGGATTGGAAAGCTTATTCGGGTGGCACAATTAGCCAACAAATGTGCCGTTTAGGTAACTCAATCGACTGGGAACGTGAGCGTTTCACTATGGACGATGGTTTATCTAACGCGGTAAAAGAAGTGTTTGTTCGTTTGCACGAAGAAGGTTTGATTTACCGTGGTAAACGTTTGGTAAACTGGGATCCAAAACTTCACACCGCGATTTCTGATTTAGAAGTAGAAAACAAAGAGAGCAAAGGTTCCCTTTGGCATTTCCGTTACCCATTAGCAAATGGTGCAAAAACGGCAGATGGTAAAGATTATTTAGTGGTTGCCACTACGCGTCCAGAAACTATGTTGGGCGATACGGCGGTTGCGGTGCATACAGAAGATGAGCGTTATCAATCTTTAATCGGTAAAACCGTGGTTCTGCCGTTGGCAAACCGTGAAATTCCGATTATTGCGGATGAATATGTAGATCGTGAATTCGGTACTGGTGTGGTAAAAATTACCCCAGCGCATGACTTCAACGACTACGAAGTGGGTAAACGCCATAACTTACCAATGGTAAATGTATTGACACTGAACGCAGATATTCGTGATGAAGCGGAAATTATCGGTACTGATGGCAAACCACTTGCAGGATATGAAGCGATGATTCCTGCTGATTACCGTGGTTTAGAGCGTTTCGCTGCACGTAAAAAAATCGTGGCAGATTTTGAAGGATTGGGTTTATTAGACGAAATTAAACCACACGATTTGAAAGTGCCTTATGGCGACCGTGGTGGTGTGCCGATTGAGCCGATGCTAACGGATCAATGGTATGTTAGCGTGAAACCGCTTGCTGATGTAGCAATCAAAGCAGTAGAAGACGGCGAAATTCAATTCGTGCCAAAACAATATGAAAATCTTTATTTCTCTTGGATGCGTGATATTCAAGATTGGTGTATTTCTCGCCAACTTTGGTGGGGACACCGTATTCCTGCGTGGTATGACGTGGAAGGCAATGTGTATGTTGCGCGTAACGAAGAAGAAGTGCGGTCAAAATATAGCTTAGATTCTACGGTTGAACTCAAACAAGATGAAGACGTATTAGACACGTGGTTCTCATCAGGCTTGTGGACGTTCTCGACTTTAGGCTGGCCAGAGCAAACTAAAGAGCTCAAAATGTTCCACCCAACGGATGTCTTAATTACGGGCTTTGACATCATCTTCTTCTGGGTTGCGCGTATGATTATGTTTACGATGCACTTTGTGAAAGATGAAAATGGCAGACCACAAGTGCCATTCAAAACCGTGTACGTAACAGGCTTGATCCGTGATGAACAAGGTCAAAAAATGTCAAAATCGAAAGGTAACGTGCTTGATCCAATCGATATGATTGACGGCATCAGCCTTGAAGATTTACTTGAAAAACGCACTGGCAACATGATGCAGCCACAATTAGCAGAGAAAATTGCTAAAGCGACCCGCAAAGAATTTGCTGAAGGTATTGCGGCTCACGGTACAGATGCGTTGCGTTTCACATTAGCTGCATTGGCTTCAAACGGTCGTGATATCAACTGGGATATGAAACGTTTGGAAGGTTACCGTAACTTCTGTAACAAATTGTGGAATGCAAGCCGTTTCGTCTTAACAAATGACAAATTAGATTTAAGCGAAGGCGAGATTGAGTTCTCATTAGCGGATCGTTGGATTCAATCGGAATTTAATCGCACAGTGGAAACCTTCCGTAACTCATTAAGCCAATATCGCTTTGATCTTTGTGCCAATGCGATTTATGAATTTACTTGGAACCAATTCTGTGACTGGTATTTAGAATTGACTAAACCAGTATTCGCAAACGGCAATGCAGCACAAATCCGTGCGGCAAGCCAAACCTTGGTTCATGTGTTAGAAAAATTATTACGTTTAGCACACCCACTTATTCCATTTATTACCGAAGAAATTTGGCAAAAAGTGAAAGGATTTGTGAGCATTACGGCTGACAGCATTATGTTACAACCTTTCCCGAAAGTGGAAGAAAACGGCTTTGATCCAGAAGCAGAAGGTGAAATTGAATGGTTAAAAGAAGTGATCGTTGCGGTGCGTAATATCCGTGCAGAAAGCAATATCGCACCAAGCAAAGGCTTAGATCTGTTATTCCGTAATTTAAGTGCAGAAAACGCAAAAATTCTCGAAAAACAGACCGCTCTTTTAAAAGCAATGGCGAAATTAGACAAGGTTCAAGTGTTAGTGGCAAACGAAGTCGCACCGCTTGCCGTAGCGAAACTCGTTGGTAATGCTGAATTGCTTGTGCCAATGGCTGGCTTTATCAATAAAGAAGCAGAGCTTGCCCGTTTAACTAAAGAGATTGAAAAATATCAAAACGAAGTTAAACGCATTGAAAGCAAACTCAGCAACGAAGCCTTCGTCGCCAAAGCCCCGGAAGCGGTTATCGCTAAAGAACGCGAAAAACAAGCCGAATACCAATCTGGATTAGAGAAAATCCAAGAGCAGTATAAAGCGATTGAGGGGTTATAGCTAAATATAAAAAGTAGGCATTATGCCTACTTTTTTATTTTTGATTTAATCCTAAAAAATCTCCAACTTCGTGTTCAAGTTGGCTCATTGCGAGCAGAGCCTCTTGGGTTTTCTTAGCTTTTCTTAGCTTCATCTTCATCAATAACACTCATTGCAAAGCCCACATGAACGAGAACCCATTTGCCAAGTAAATCGGCTGGATTTCCCGTGCAGACTAGTGAAATATTTACTTCACGTTGTACGCTACATACATCTACTGTGGCAAGTTGAAGATAATTTGCATCAATTTTGATAATTTGACCTGGAACGCCTAAACACATAATATTTTTACTCCTATTGGCATTTAGGCTGAAATATAGATTTATTTTACTATTACGTAGAATAAATTATTACGATCTGGATCCAACAGTTGCTCATTTCAGATTATTTAGTGATTTCTATGTTATTAAAATTAATAAATATTATTAAAAACTAACCGCATTTTTTCTTCATCTTTTACGCCCGTAGCACTTTCTACTCCAGAATTAAGATCCAAACCTAAGCAGTTTTGTTGAATGGCTTGTTCTACATTATTTGGTGAGATGCCTCCAGCTAAAATAATCTTGTGTTTAAGATGTTCAGGAATTAATGACCAATCAAAAGTTTTTCCCGTGCCACCTTGTTGATTCGCTGTTTGGCTGTCAAAAATATAACGATCCACATTCAAATCATCGATAAAATCGATCACACTTTGGGCTTCAGTATTGACAGAAATAGCTTTCCAGATTTGTGTATTTTCTGCTAGTTGCTGACGAAGTGCGGTAATAAATACTTCATTTTCTGCACCATGTAATTGCACCGCATAAAGCTGCAATTGGCTTGCTATTTTGACGATGAAATCAATGCCTTGATTCTGAAATACACCAACAAATCGAAGTGGCGCAGCGGTTACTAATTCTTGCGCTTGGCGTAAACTCACACAACGTTTTGAATGTTCTGCGAAGATTAATCCGCCGTAAAGTGCACCGTTTTCGTAAACGATTTTGACATCTTGCGCGCGCGTTAAACCGCATACTTTATTTTCTCCAAAAATCACTTCACGCACCGCATTATTCAAATCTTGGTTGCCCATTAAGCTGCTCCCAATTAAGAAACCATGCGCCACTTTTTGTAATTGACGCATTTGGTTGTGATTGTAAATGCCTGATTCGCTAATAATACGTATATCGGCAGGGATACGGTCGGCGTATTTTTCAGTGAGTTCAACAACACGATTTAAATCCACGCTTAAATCGTGCAAGTTACGATTATTGACACCAATAATTTTCGCACCAAGCGCAAGGGCGCGTTCAAATTCTTCTTCATTGCTGGTTTCTGTCAATACACCCATACCAAGAGAATGTGCAAGATCTGCCAGTACACGATAAGTTTCATCATTTACCACGGAAAGCATTAATAAAATCGCATCCGCTTGATAGTAGCGAGCAAGATAAACTTGATATTCGCTAATCATAAAATCTTTGCAAAGCACAGGTTGGCTCACGATACCGCGAACTAAAGGCAAGAACTTAAAATTGCCTTGGAAGTATTTTTCATCTGTCAGCACAGATATAGCATAGGCATAATGTTTATAGACATTGGCGATTTCTTCCAAATTAAATTCAGCACGAATTAATCCCTTGGAAGGGGAGGCTTTTTTACATTCCAAAATATAGGCGGGCTTTTGATGCGTGCCTTTTGCTAATGCTGCATAAAAAGAGCGGTCAGATTTTTGAATGTTTTGTTTAAACTGAGAAAGGGGAAATTCAGTTTCCTTTGCTTTAACCCATTGCGCTTTATCAAGCACAATTTTTTGTAGCACCGTAGCGGAATCAATAGGTTTAGTAAAATCTTGAGTGATCATCATTTTTCTTCTTATTGTGGCGTATCAAATTAGCTTTTATTAATATGTAGTTAATTCCTGCAATGTTTCAAAGGCTTTACCTGATGCAAGATGCGCCAATACATTTTGCACATTTTGTTTTAAGTCATCATGACCAAATAATTTCAATAATAATGCCGTGTTTGCCGCTACAGCATTTGCGTGTTCAGCTTTGCCTTTACCTTGTAAAAGTGCGGTGAGCATTTGGGCATTTTCTTGTGGTTCACCACCGCGAAGGCTTTCGAGGGATTGCGCTTTTAAGCCAAAATCTTCAGGTGTTAAAGTGAAATATTCAATTTTGCCATTTTTAATTTCTGCCACTTGTGTTTCGCCATGCAATGCGACTTCATCTAAGCCAGAACCATGTACAACAAAGGAATGTTGATGTTCTAAGGCAACTGCGGTTTCAGCATAGGTTTTTACTAATTCAGGCGCATATACGCCAAGTAAATGATAAGTTGGGCGAGCAGGATTGATAAGCGGCCCTAAAATATTAAAGATAGTGCGCGTTTTTAAAGTGGCACGGACTGGCGCAACATGACGGAAACCAGAATGATATTGTTGAGCAAATAAAAAACAGACACCAATTTCATCTAACGCTTGTCGAGCTTGCTCTGGTGTGACGTTCACATTAACGCCAAGTGCGGTAAGCACATCGCTAGCACCTGATTTACTCGACACGCTACGATTGCCATGTTTTGCTATTTTTGCTCCCATTGATGCCGCAACAATCGCACTGGTAGTGGAAATATTAATGGTGTTTTGACCATTGCCTCCTGTTCCTACAATATCCGCAAAAGGATAATTTGGATATGGAAATGCTTTGGCATTTTGTAATGAGGCGGCAACGGCACCCGAAATTTCCTCAGTATTTGCTTCCCGCACTTTTAAAGCAATAAGCATCGCAGCAATTTGTTCATTGGAAAGCTCACCTTGGATGACTGCATTAAAAAGAGCGGTGCTTTCTGAGGTTGAAAGTGAATGTCCGCTATAAAGTTGTTCTAATAATTGGTTGTGTTGCATAGTCTATTCCTGTTTTTCTTTGTATGTGGATTTGTTAATTTTCCATATTTTATTAAACATAAATATCGTAATCTAAATCGCGCGCTTCATCGCCAGTCATTCCGCGGAAACCCCAGCAATGCGCAGGTTGTTCTTTAATCGTAATTTCCACATCGTGAGCTCGAATGCCAAGTTTGTACTCTAATTCGCTAAATAGCATTTTTATCAAGCGTTTTTTCGTGCCTTCCATACGACCAGCCATTAGATTAATTTCGATGACCGTGTAATCATCACTACGATCAAAAGGGTAGTAAAAATCTTCTTTTTCTAAACACAAAAAGCGAATCGCATGCTTGCCTTTTGGAATGTCTAATCCGAGATGAAGACTATTATAAATTACTTCCGCGAGTTGTTCACGACGTGGTGAAAGTTTGGATTTAAGTCCGAATACAGTGATCATTTTTTCTCCTTTAAAGTGCAGTTAAAAATTACCGCACTTTTTGATGTCTTATCTATTTAACAACCATTCAATTGATTGTTGTAATAATTGCGAACCTTGCACAGTTAAAATACTTTCAGGGTGAAATTGGAATGCGCAAATGGGTAAATCACGATGACGAATTGCCATGATAATGCCATTATATTCCGCATTGACGATAAATTCTTTTGGTAAATCTTGTCCCATTAAAGAATGATAACGCGCCACAGGCATTGGATTAGCAAGATCTTTAAACATCGCTTCGTTATCATGGGATATACGAGAAACTTTACCATGCAACACTTCGCCAGCGTGAACAACCTTACCGCCAAAGGCTTGAATCAACGCTTGATGACCTAAACAAATTCCAATAATCGGTACTTGATTTTTTAAGCGTTCGATCAATGGCAGTAAAATCCCCGCTTCTGATGGTGTTCCTGGCCCTGGAGAAAGTGCAAGAATGGTATCAGGTGTATTGAGTGCGGTTTCTACCAGTTTTTCTAAATCGCAGTCATTACGATAAATTGTGACGTTGTGACCTAATACACGAAATTGATCCACAAGATTGTAAGTGAAGGAATCGAAGTTATCTAAAAATAAAATATTAGCCATAATAATTCTTCCTTATTTTGCTTGTGTATTAACTTGACGAATTGCTTTTAAGACAGCCGCGGCTTTGTGGCGTGTTTCATCAGCTTCCATTTGTGGATCAGAATCCAATACTTCACCGCAACCTGCTTGTACATGGGCTATTCCATTTTGTACAAAAGCAGAACGAATTACGATACAGGTATCAAAATGTCCATCGGACGTGAGATAACCCACCGCACCACCGTAACTATGGCGTTTTTGCTGCTCAAATTGATAAATAAGTTGCATTGCTTTGATTTTTGGCGCACCAGTTAATGTGCCCATATTCATACAGGCTTGATAGGCGTGAAGCGCATCTAACTCAGGGCGTAATTTACCCACTACGCGAGAGACCAAATGCATGATGTGAGAATAGCGATCCACCTGCATTAACTCAGCCACTTTACGGGTACCGCTTTGGCAAACTCGAGCAATGTCGTTACGTGCTAAATCAACCAACATTAAATGTTCCGCTTGTTCTTTGTGATCAAGGCGAAGTTCTAGTTCTAAACGCGCATCCAATTCAGGATCAATGTTGCCGTGAGCATCAAAACCACGAGGGCGTGAACCTGCGATAGGGTAAATTTCTAGCTGACGATTTTCTGGCGCGTATTTCAGCGCACTTTCTGGCGATGCACCAAACAAAATAAAGTCTTCATCGTTCATATAGAACATATAAGGGCTTGGATTATTTTGTTTGAGTTGAGCGTAACTGGCTAATGTATTCGGGCAAGCAAGGGAGAAACGGCGAGAAGGCACAATTTGGAAAACATCTCCAATATTAATATGGTGTTTTAAGGCTTTCACTATGCCAGTAAATTCAGGATCGTCAAAGTTTGTTTTAACTTCATCACTTACCGCTTTGATAGAAAGAACGTGATCAATATTTTTTAGTTTTTGTGCGATAGAAAGTGAGGTTTTCGCAATATTGACTTGTTCTTCTTGAGCAAAACAGAAACTTTTGAGTGTTGCTTGTTGATTTTGATGGTCGATAGTTATTAAGTGTTCGGCAAGATAGAAACTGTAATCAGGGCAGTTGATACCATCATTTTTTAATGTAATGCCATCCATTGGAATGAAATTTGCGACGAGATCGTAAGCAAATAATCCACCTAAGAAAATAGGCGTTTGGCTATGTTGATAAAGAGTAGAAACAACACGTAATCCATCAAAAATAGTTGCAGACTGTAATTTACTATCTTCATCGAGTTGATTATCAAGTGGTGAAAATTGTACAGAAAATTCCTCTTCAAAATTGACCGCACTTATTTTTCCAAGTGCGGTTAATTTTGGATGAATTTCTTTTAAAACTTGTTTTCCATTCTTATTTAAAGCTTTAAATGTGACGTTGTGACCTAAACAAGTTATCTTAACTGCAGCATTAACTAAAATAAGACTTTGTAAACTATTTTTACTTCCGATTTCGGCAGAGTCGAGTAGAAGAGAATTTGAATTAGGTTGGCAAAGTGTATTAAAAATAGCGGTGGTGTCAGCATAATAGGGAATGGGTTGAGCTGTCACCGCAATAAAGGCTTGAGTTTGCATATTGATATCCTTTTGGAAACTTTTGCACTATTAAAAAAGTACGATAGAGATAAGTCAAGCCTGAATTAACATTTTTTATGTTTTTTGATGAAAAATGTTTACTTTTATTCTTTTGCCCAAGGGCGACCTTCATAATATTCTATATTTTGCTCATTTATCACTTCTAATATTTTTGCAGAAATATTATTGTTATCTTCATCTGACAAGGATAATTGAGGAAAAACACGACGAACAGCAATTAGTTTATTGAAATCTGCCCTATATTTAACGGTATATTTTCCTGAAGTTTGACCTATTAACCCCAAACTTTTTAAGGCAGATAAAAAGCTGCGATCACCAATTAATGGTGTGTTCCAACTATATGAAGTTTTTTGTGCGATCTCACGAGGTACGGCGTAACAATTAGTATCAATATGTCCATTAACTTCATTAAAAGTAAAATGGAGTTGTTGTTGAATATCTTCTATTTTAACATCTACGAAAATATCGCTTTTTGTATTCCAATTTCCGAGAGAGTCAAAATCATCATTGCAAATAAATTGATGATTTGAATCGTAAAAAGATCGCAAGGAATAAGCAAAATCAGCACCTTGTTCAATCACCTTTACTAAGCTTTCCACGTGATCATCTCGTAGCTGATTGTCATCATCTAAATAACAAATAATATCTTCTTCAACAAGAAAAGCTGCTGCTGCGTTAATTGCACCGTTAAGTATTCCGTTTTTTCCTGTATTCATTGGCAAATAAATAGGAATTACATCAGGAAATTGTTCCAATATAGATTTGGCTTTATCCCAGAAAATATTGCCATCAACAAATACATAATGCTTACATGGATAAGTTTGATTTTGTACGCTTTTAATAGCCAAAGATAATTCTGGACGACCAATTGTTGAAGTCACTACCGCAACGGTTTTATTATTTTGATTGATTGATTGATTGATTGATTGATTCATCAGTATAGATCCTTTTCATTTTTATAATACCTTGATTAACTCAAAATATACTTAATATAAGGCAAGCAATATGTTTTGATAAGATTAGAAATAAGATTACGAGATGTAATTATGCAATAGAAAATATTTTTGGAAAATTTGGAATAAAATAATCTGGCAGACACATTATTTTAAATAAAAGATCTGCCAGATTTGATAATCTATAATTAGGCTTCAGTAGAGAGATTACCTAAATCCTTATCGATTAGGAACAAGCCTTTGCCATCTTCTCCAAGAAAATTTAATTTATCTAAAATACTACTAAATAATTTTTCTTCTTCATGTTGTTCTTCCACATACCATTGTAAGAAATTAAATGCAGAGTAGTCTTTTTCTTCAAAGGTTTTACCTACTAATTCATTGATTTTACTGGTAATTAATTTTTCATGCTCATAGGTAGTTTCAATTACTTCTTTTAATGATTTATATTCATGTGCAGGTGCTTCAATTGCAGAAATTACAGCAAGTGAGCCAGTTTCATTTAAATAAGTAAATAATTTACGCATATGTTGCATTTCTTCAGCAGCATGAACTGATAAGAATTTTGCAGTGCCTTCAAAGCCTTGCTGATCGCACCAAGCACTCATTTGTAAATATAAATTAGAAGAATAAAACTCTAAATTCATTTGGTCGTTTAATAGTTTTACTACATTTTCTGATAACATACTATTTTCTCCTATCTATTCCAAGGTTGCGAGTTCACGATCAATAAAGAATAATCCTTTACCATCTTCGCCAACAAGATTAAATCTATCAATAATTCCACTAAATAATTTTTCTTCTTCATGCTGTTCTGCTACATACCACTGCAGGAAGTTAAAAGTAGAGTAGTCTTTGCTTTCAAAAGTAACTTCAACTAATTCATTGATTTTTGACGTGACTAATTTTTCATGTTCTAAAGTTATTTCAAAAACTTCTCTTAATGAAGAATAATCATGTTTAGGTGCATCAATTTTTCCTAAAATAGGCATACCACTAGTTTCACTTACATAATTAAACAGTTTTTGCATATGTTCTAATTCTTCATCAGCATGACGAAGTAAGAAGGTAGCAGCCCCCTCGTAACCGTGTTTTGAACACCATGCACTCATTTGTAAATAAACATTAGAAGAGTAGAACTCTAAGTTAATTTGGTCGTTCAGCTTGTTTATGATTATTTGATTAAGCATAACTAATTCCTTTCCATTTTGATTGACAAAATGCAATAAAGCGTAATTTGCGGCAATCATTTTAGATTCACAAATGATAATTGCAAGTTTTTTTATCAAAAATTTTGATATAACTAATTAATTTTAAAAAGAAAAATAAAAAACAATTATTATCATTTACATAATTCTATAAATTAAATGTGACGTTGTCATAATAAAACTAACAAATTTTAAATTAGTATTAGATATGTCTTTATTTTCCTCCTTAGATTTGGATGAAAATTTAGATTATCGAGTAAACATGAAAACTTACCAACTTTTATTAAACCTAAAGATCGTTATCAATTAATTGACAAATGTAATATCATTCTGCTAGAAAAACACGGTCAAATTTACCTGTACTTTTCTTATAACTACTTTCTTTTGATTATCCATTTAAAATTTTTCATATTGTCATCAAACTGTCACAATTATTTTCTACACTTCGCTACGCAATCTAAATAACACTCAAGGAGAATTTGTTATGTTTATGCATAAAATGAAAAAAAATCTTATTATCGTTTTAACCTTAGGTACGTTACCTTTTGCTCAAGCTAATAGCATCACTGGTGCTGGAGCGTCTTTCCCTTATCCAATTTATGCGAAGTGGGCATCTTTATATGAGAAAGAAACTGGGAATAAAGTTAATTATCAATCCATCGGTTCGGGCGGCGGACAACAGCAAATTATTGCAAAAACGGTTGATTTTGGTGCCTCTGACGATCCAATGAAATCCGAATTATTACAACAACACCAACTAGTCCAATTCCCTGCGGTTATCGGTGGTATAGTGCCTGTTGTTAATTTGCCTGAAATTAAACCTGGTAAATTAAAGTTATCAGGTAAGCTGTTAGCAGAAATCTTCCTTGGTAAGATTAAAAAATGGAACGATCCTGACTTAGTTGCATTAAATCCAACGCTTCCTTTACCAAATAAAAACATTATTGTGATTCATCGTTCAGACGGCTCTGGAACAACATTTGGCTTCACTAATTATCTATCTAAAGTTTCGAACGATTGGAAAAATCAAGTTGGTGAAGGTAAATCAGTGAAGTGGTTAACAGGTCAAGGTGGAAAGGGGAATGAGGGAGTTGCTTCTTATGTTCGCCAAATGAAATACAGCATTGGTTATGTAGAGTATGCCTATGCCAAACAAAATCAGCTTGCTTGGATTTCATTACAAAATCAAGCAGGGCAATTTGTACAGCCTTCTAATGAAAGTTTCATGGCAGCTGCAAGTCACGCAAAATGGCACGAAAAGGCGGGAATGGGTGTTATATTAACCAATGAAACGGGGGAAAAATCTTGGCCAATTACGGCAGCGAGTTTTATTTTATTAAATAAATATTCTGACAATCCTGAAACAACTAAAAATGTATTAGCCTTTTTTGATTGGGCATTCTCAAGAGGGCAAGATGCGGCAACTGAATTAGATTATGTACCAATTCCAGCTGATGTGGTATCTACCATTAAAAGTCAATGGAAAACAGAGCTAAAATAATAAAATCTCTTTATTTTATACCGCACTTTATACAAAACCTAGCATTTAACATTAATAAAGTGCGGTTATCTTAAATAATTTTGGAAAATACTTATGCTCACAAAAAGTCGGAAATATTTTAATCAAACATGGATTGAATCATTATTCAAACAGACTACGGCATTGTTTGCTTTGCTTGTGTTTATTTTACTTGCTGCTATTTTAATTTCTTTAGTCATAGGAAGCTGGGAAAGTATTAAACGTTTTGGTGGGAATTTTCTATTAGAAACATATTGGGATCCTGTACAAGAACAATATGGGGCAATTATTCCTATTTTAGGTACGCTTATTACGGCGGGTATCGCATTATTTATCGCAGTACCCATTTCATTTGGTATTGCTATTTTTTTAACGGAGCTAGCTCCCAATTGGCTAAAACGTCCTATAAGCATTGCAATTGAAATGCTAGCTGCAATTCCTTCTATTATTTACGGAATGTGGGGGTTGTTTGTTTTCGTTCCATTATTTCAAGAGCATATTCAGCCAGTACTAATTGACAATTTGGGGAATTTACCTGGATTAGAATTATTTTTTTCTGGCGTACCTTTTGGTGTTGGTTTATTTACGGCAGGATTAGTGCTTGCCATAATGATCATTCCTTTTATTGCATCCGTAATGCGGGATGTCTTTAGTATAGTACCACCAATGTTAAAAGAAGGTGCTTATGGATTAGGTGCAACCACTTGGGAAGTGGTTCGACAAGTGATTGTACCACACACTAGAATAGGGCTTGTTGGGAGTGTGATGCTAGGATTGGGAAGAGCATTGGGCGAAACAATGGCTATCACTTTTATTATAGGTAATTCGTTTCAATTGCCTAATTCCTTATTTTCACCTTCTACCTCAATCGCATCTGCTATTGCTAACGAATTTAATGAAGCAGGTGGATTACAAAAATCTGCATTGATGGAATTAGGATTACTTCTCTTTGTTATCACAACTATGGTATTGATTTTATCAAGATTAATGATTACAAAAATGCAACAAACAAAAGGGAAATAAGATGAAAACTAATCAAAACTTGCGTTTTTATTGGCGTAAAACACACAATAAATTAATGTTAGGGCTTTCCTATATTTCAGTCATTATCGGCTTATT
Organism: Haemophilus aegyptius; assembly: GCF_900475885.1. GTDB lineage: Bacteria > Pseudomonadota > Gammaproteobacteria > Enterobacterales > Pasteurellaceae > Haemophilus > Haemophilus influenzae. Next base: position 1,503,805 of record NZ_LS483429.1, on the reverse strand, counting down.
TTGGTTGTGTTGGATATTATTCACTCTAATTACCAAAGGCATTCCAGCTTTATCAATTGATTTATTCACACAATCTACCCCTGCCCCTAATGAAAAAGGGGGATTGTTAAATGCACTGATTGGTTCGTTTTTTATTGTCGGTGCGGGTACATTGATAGGCACGCCTATAGGGGTATTGGCAGGAACGTATTTGGCAGAATATGGTCGTTATAGCCGTTTCGCACAAATTACCCGTTTTCTTAATGATATTCTTCTTTCTGCCCCTTCTATTATTATTGGTTTGTTTGTTTACAGCTTATATGTATCAAAAATCGAGCATTTTTCAGGGTGGGCTGGAGCATTCGCATTAGCTTTATTGCTTATTCCTATCGTGGTACGCACTACGGACAATATGTTATTACTTGTACCAAATAATTTACGTGAAGCAGCGGCAGCTCTTGGTTGCTCTCAATGGCAAGTTATTATGATGATTTGTTATCGAGCAGCTAAATCAGGGATTTTAACTGGCGTGCTATTAGCAGTTGCCCGAATTTCAGGAGAAACTGCACCGCTATTATTTACCGCTCTGTCTAATCAATTTCTATCTTGGAATATGAATGAACCTATCGCAAATTTACCTGTAGTTATTTATCAATATGCAGCAAGTCCTTTTACAGATTGGAATAATCTAGCTTGGGCAGGTGCAGCTCTAATAACATTATTTGTGCTTTGCTTAAACATTTTCACTCGACTCTTCTTTCAACATAAAAAATAATGAGGCAATATGATTAGTCTACAAGAAACCAAAATAGCTGTGCAAAATCTAAATTTCTACTATGAGGATTTTCATGCATTAAAAAACATTAATTTACGTATCGCTAAGAATAAAGTGACCGCCTTTATTGGTCCTTCAGGTTGCGGTAAATCTACTTTATTGCGGAGTTTTAATCGGATGTTTGAACTATATCCAAATCAAAAAGCTACTGGTGAAATTAATTTAGACGGTGAAAATTTACTCACAACAAAGATGGATATTTCTCTGATTCGTGCTAAGGTTGGTATGGTTTTCCAAAAACCAACGCCATTTCCAATGTCGATTTATGATAATATTGCATTCGGTGTTCGTTTGTTTGAAAAATTATCAAAAGAAAAGATGAATGAACGAGTAGAATGGGCATTGACTAAGGCCGCTCTTTGGAATGAAGTGAAAGATAAATTACATAAAAGCGGAGATAGTTTATCTGGCGGACAACAGCAACGCTTGTGCATTGCTCGAGGGATTGCTATTAAACCTAGTGTGTTGTTGTTAGATGAACCTTGTTCGGCATTAGATCCTATTTCGACTATGAAAATTGAAGAACTCATTACGGAGTTAAAACAAGATTATACTGTGGTTATAGTAACTCATAATATGCAACAAGCTACACGTTGCTCCGACTATACGGCATTTATGTATTTGGGTGAATTAGTTGAATTTGGTCAAACACAACAAATTTTTGATAGACCCAAGATACAACGTACAGAAGATTATATTCGTGGTAAAATGGGGTAGTTATTTTGAGCTCTCTCTTATTAAAAAGTAAAAGTTTGGTGAGAATGTATTATTTCTCACTTCACTTTTATGCCATAAATCAAATGAAGGAGTATTATGACGAGAAAAATTCTGATAGTTGAAGATGAATGTGCAATCCGTGAAATGATCACACTGTTTTTATCTCAAAAATACTATGATGTGATTGAAGCGAGCGATTTCAAAACAGCGATAAACAAGATAAAAGAAAATCCTAAACTAATATTATTGGATTGGATGCTACCTGGTCGTTCAGGTATACAATTTATACAGTATATTAAAAAGCAAGAAAGCTATGCTGCGATTCCCATTATTATGCTCACAGCTAAAAGTACAGAAGAAGATTGTATTGCCTGTTTAAATGCAGGGGCTGATGACTACATCACTAAACCCTTTTCACCTCAAATTTTATTAGCTCGCATTGAGGCAGTATGGAGGAGAATTTATGAACAACAAAGTCAATTTATACAAATCGATGAACTTTCCATTGATGAAAATGCTCAGAGAGTGTTTTTCCAACAGCAGGAAATTAATTTAAGTAGTACAGAATTTAAATTGTTACATTTTTTTATGAGGCACCCTGAAAAAGTTTATTCTAGAGAACAATTGTTAAATCGTATTTGGCATAATGATCTAGAAGTTGAATATCGCACTGTTGATAGCTATATTCGCCGTTTACGCCGTAATTTAGCCCCTTTTCAATGTGAACATTACATCCAAACAGTTCGAGGATCTGGTTATCGATTTTCTAGTTATTTACGAGATAAACAATGAAAAAAATATTGAATTTTATTGTTGAAATAAATTTGGCAATCATTATTTCCTTATTTACTTCTGATTTTATTCTTTGGTTTGCAATAATACTTTTATTAATTTTAGCTTGGCATCATATTAATGAATATCGTTTACTCAAATATCTCAATTTAAAGCAAGATAATAAATTCTCTTTATTACAATTAGGAACATTCTCTCAAACTGAAGCCTACCATCGTCATCAAATTTACAAAGAAAAATGTGCAAGTTTACGTTTGTTATCTCAAATAAATAAAAATATTAAGTATTTACCAGATGCAATTATTATCTGTCAGCATAATGGTAGTATTTCTTGGTGTAATTCAATTGCGCAACAGATGTTTGATTTTTGTTGGAATAAAAAAGTCCAGAAAAATATTTTTGATGTTATTTTTTATGAACAATTTAAACATTATTTTTTCAGTCAAAAAAAAAGACGACCGTTAGTACTATTAACTTATAATCAACGTTATATTGAGGTGCAGTCGCACGCTTATAATTCTCATATGATTTTAGTTATCGCTCGAGATATTACAGATATGATTCATTTACTTAATTCACGCCAAAAATTCTTGAGTAATATTAATCACGAGCTACGTACTCCATTAACCGTATTACAAGGTTACTTAGAAATTCTTGCAGATAATAATATTCAGAACCCTCTACAAAAAAAGGCTATTTTTGCAATGCAAGAGCAAAGCCAACGAATGGAACATCTATTACAACAATTTAATTTTTTAGCAAAAATAGAAACAACTTCAGATAAGGATTTTCGTACATTTGATATGTCAGCCATGATAAATTCTTTAAGAAAAGATACAGATATATTAAATACTTATAATCATCACATTGAATTTATTATTCAGCCTAATATCATTATTTTTGGAAATGAATCTCAACTAAGAAGTGCCGTTTCAAATTTAATTTATAATGCTATTAAGCATTCTGGTAAACAGTGTCATATTCAAATTAAATGGGAAACTTGTGAACAGGGTATTAAATTTAACGTGATAGATAATGGTGTTGGCATATCACCACAGCATATTCCACATTTAACAGAACGTTTTTATAGAGTTGATGAATCTCGTAGCCATTTAACTGGTGGAAGTGGTTTAGGACTGGCTATTGTGAAGCATACTTTATTACAATATCATTCTCATTTAAATATTGAAAGTACTGAAACGAAGGGTAGTAGTTTTTCGTTTATCATACCTAAACGCTTTGTCATATCAAAAAATAATAAAGAAATTCAATGATAATACACGTTGCAAGTATTAGCTGACACGGTAGTAACACATCAGAAAATCGAAAATGGTGGGCTAGTGGAGAGCTTAGATACATAAAAAACACAGCGTGGTAGTTTTTCACCCATCTAAACTTATATTATTTAGATTATGTAGCAGTTGCTAAATCACCTAAATCTTTATCAATCACGCATAAATCTTTATCAATCAAGCATAAATCTTTAAATGCTGCAGTACTTTCACACCCATGAATCGAACACTGTAAATAAACGTCATAGTATGGCTCTAAATTAATTTATTCGTTCATCTTATTTAATTAAGTATAACTAATTAAGAGAGGAGAAATAATCTCTTTATAACCTATAATTAAAAAGTTACTTTGCATTTTTATAATTTAACATAATATACATTATGCGAAATTAGTTATCGGGTTAGCAAAAACTACGGACTAAATAAATCACAGAGTTATACACAAGTCACAGGCACTAGCAAAACAAGACAAAATAAGGCTAGATAACACGTTGTAACGCGTCATTTTATAGAGTTATTGAACGGATGAATTTAAATGTAAAGAAAATGTAAAGTGAAATAAGCTTAAATCTATGTGATTACGCTACGTAAAATCTGGAGAATTTCTTGGATATTTTCTTCCCTGAAAAACAACAAAAAAAAAGCACGTTTTTATTAAAACGTGCTTTTTGACAAAATGTGACAACGTATCGACTAACCTAGTAATTTTATACCATATTCATATACTTGTTGTAGCAAAGATAGTTTTTCAGAATTATCTGAATGTTCCTCAGCTAAACGTTGTAAACTTGATTCAAACTCTACCGCACTTTTTTCAAGTTTATTCTGTCGGTATTTTTTCCATTTAATTTGTTCAGCGCGTGTGAGGGTTTTATAAAAATGACGAGCGCGATAATGGAATAATAATTCAAGGATACGTTTATCTTCAAAAGCTAAACCATGTTCAGATAATTTTTCTGCAGGTAAACTACGTAAAATAGCCATATTATTTTTATCAGCATTGCTAAAAAAGCCATTGTATAACTCAGTTTCTACATTATCATTCGATGCAAATTGACGTTCTTCATTAAAAATATCCGCCACTTTTTCACGAATATCAAAAGATGCTCGTAATTTTGCAAGATTATCCAAGCATAATTGTCGATCAATACCCAATCGATTTGCTGTTTCTGGTAACAAAGTTTTAGCTGGTGCTAAAATAGGACATTTATTGATATGCACAAGCTTTAACGGAACAGATGAAACTCCTCTTTCTTCTAATTTAGATTTTTTGGTATATAAATCTGTCCGTAATTCATCCGCACTTTTGGCTAATAAATTATCGATATCGCCAGTTAAATCACAAACAATGAGTGCATTTTGATTTGTCGGATGCCAAGCTAAAGGTGCAACCCAAGTGCAATTTCCACGATAATTCCCTAGCATTCCAGAAACATGCACTAAAGGTGTCATTGCGCCTGTATCAACTAATTTTTCGATTTCTTTTTTACCGCGATTTTCAAAGAAATATTGGAATAATTTAGGCTGTTTTTCTTTAATTAATTTCGCCATAGCAATAGTTGCATATACATCCGCCATGGCATCGTGAGCATTTTCATGCTCAATACCATTTGCTTTAGTGAGTTTTTCTAAGCGGAAACTTGGCATTCCATCATCGTCATAAGCCCAATTAATTCCTTCTGGACGCAAGGCATAACAGGCTCGCACTAAATCTAACAAATCCCAGCGTGAATTCCCATTTTTCCAGCTGTATTCATAAGGATCAATAAAATTACGATAAAACGTATAACGCGTCATTTCATCATCATAGCGAATATTGTTATAACCCATGACACAAGTATTGGGTTGGGAAAATTCTGCTAAGATATTTGCGGCGAATTCAGGCTCTGAAAGCCCCTTTTCATTACATTCTTGAGGCGTAATTCCTGTGACCATTACGGCTTCAGGAGCTGGTAAATAATCGTTGGTTTGTTTACAATAAAACATTATTGGTTCGCCAATGATATTAAAATCAGCATCTGTACGAATACCCGCAAATTGCGCAGGACGATCTGTTGCTGGATTTACACCAAAACTTTCATAATCGTAAATAAAAAAGCTGAAATCTTTTGCCATGACTACTCTCTTTTACGCAATAATTTTATCTAAATAATATAGGCAAAAAATAGCTGATAAACTGAAAATAATGCCTAGCCAATTTAGCTTGCTAATTCTTTCTTTAAAAACTAATGCACCAGTTATCGTGCCTAAACAAATCACGCCAATGTTCATTCCAGCGAAAACAAGCGTTGGATTTCCAGCAAAACTTTGATGGGCTTTTATGTAGAATAAAATATTAAAGAAATTCAATACACCTAAAACGATACCGCCAATTACACTTGATGATGTCCATTGTGCACGTTTTAAGAATAAATAGATAAACATAACGCAAGCTGCCAGCGAGAAGGAAATAAATAATGTTGCAGGAAATGCGCCGCCGCTTTTCGCCACTTGCTTGAATAAAATATCAATGATGCCGTAACCAAACCAGACGCCGATTAATCCTAAAACACCTTTAAAATTCACCGCACTTTTCCCTTGAGTTGGCTTAGTTAATAAACAAAATAAACCAATAAAGGCTAATACAACGCCAATGATTTTAGATTGGCTTAGTGTTTCATGAAAAATTAAAAACGCTGCTAAAATGGGAAGAAATAACGAAAGACGTTGCGCTGCATCTGAACGTATAATTCCAGCAAACTCCACTGCTTTTGACATAATAATAAATACGCTAGGTAGCAATAAACCCAGTGCTAAAAAAATGGGTGAATTTTCGCTTTGTGCAATGTAATCAGTAAACTCTAAGCCTTTAAAATCAGGTTTAAGTAAGAAATAACTGAAAGTGATAGCCGTGATGTAGTTGAATGCGATAGCTTGTTCAATAATGATATTTTTTTTGCGGGCAATTTTAAGCAAAACTGAAACTGCTACGCTGCAAAGAATGGCAAAAATAAGATTGTGCATTTTTAATCCTTAATGGCTTGTTTAATTAAACTCATAACGAATTCAAGATATTGGGTACTTTCAACAGCAATTTCATAATCTCCATTTCCCCAGTGACCAGTATTAGATACATTTTTACTGTTTAAAATTCGACAACAGATTTTTTTACGTGAAAATTTTCATTATTATTTCTTACTGGTAAGTTAATTCCCTTTCCATTTTTACATATCATTCTTCCCAAGGGGTCTCTAAACAAATTATTGTGGCAGGAACACCAATAAGTTTTATATCAAATTTCAAGCTCGGTTCAATAATAGTAGAAGCATTATGTATTCTAAAACTAAATTGCCATCCTTTATCTAAATATAATTCAACCGTGTTTTTACTATTTGGCTTAAAATCTATATCAATGATTCTAGTTGGTAAATTAGCTACAGGTATAAAAATGTCTGCCTTTCGTTTTTTAGAGGGTTTATTTAGTGTTCCACGTAAATTAAATGATTGAATAGATGTTAGTTTCTTATTATCTTGACTTATGATTTTATAGAAATCAAAATATCCAAGTAAATATTCAACCATTCTCTGTGGAACAATAGAATTATATTTATCATACTTTTCTTTAATTTCTGCTATAAATGATTTAAGTATGGGATAATAAATGCAATCTTCTTTATTAGATAACTCTCTCCATTTTATTTTATCTTTTTTATAAATTTCTAATTTCTCAAAAATAGGGAGTATATTATCCCAATAATTTTGAGAAGAAGGTAATTGGAACCATTTTTCTGAAAAATCAATTTTATGTGATAAACGACTATGTTTCACAGCAAAATGATTATGTTTTAAACTTAAACCAATTTCCCAATTAATATTTTCTCTTTGAATTAAAATATCTCTAATATCGCCTAATTCACCTTTATTATCAGCTTGTATTTTTAAGTTTAATACACCATTACCATCTTCTATTATTGGCTCTAAGCTTGTTATAAGATTGATACCAGCAATTGCACTTTTTGTATATTTTTCTTTTTCAAGATCCGATAATGTACTCCAAGATTTCTCAACTACGTAATAGCTAGAATTCTTTTCGATATTTATATTCTGATTTTGAGTTGCAATGCGTCCTAATTCATTTATAAATGCAAACTCATATGCTCTGCCATTATCATTACTTTTATTTGACATATTTAATTACCTTTACAAATTTCCAATGCAGATTTTATTGTCTTAGCTATTTCATATGCTAAATTTACAGGCACAGCGTTACCGATCATTTTATAACCATCATTCAAACTTTCGTAATGAAAAATAAAATCATCTGGAAATCCTTGCACTCTTGCGCATTCTCTAACAGTTAGTCTGCGATATAAATGTTCTTTTCCTTCAACAAATTTATTTAAATTTTTACTAACTTTTAACATTACAGGAGCTTGGGGGTGTAATTGACATTGTCGTCCAGATGCTTGAACTGTGAATGCTGGTTCATTCCATTGTCTAACACGATTTCTACTCATAAAAATTGTTGAATATGATCCTATAAAATATTCGTGATTAGGATAAATACATTTATTACCATTTGTTTTATTTTTATCTAAAGCTGGAATTGGATTATCTTTTAAGTCCCAAATAACATCCTTAAATGTTGGCTTTATCAAATGTGGAATGGGTGGAAGATAATTAATATTTAACTCTTTTCTAAAACCAATATAAAAAACACGTTTTCTATCTTGAGCTACACCATAATCATTCGCATTAAGCAAAATAATATGGACATCATATCCAGCATTATCAAATTCTTGGATAAATTCTTGAACAGCCTTATTATGACGCTGAGCCATCATTCCTTTGACATTTTCGGCAAGAAAGAATATTGGTTTTTTTTGTTTTAAAATCCGAATATATTCATAAAACAATTTGCCCCTAGGATCATCAATTCCTCTAAGAGATCCCCCCTCACTCCAAGATTGACAAGGCGGTCCCCCAATAATTCCATCACACTTAGGAAATTCATCTGAAGAAATTTTAGATATATCGCCTTTGATTAATTTAGCTGAATGATTACTTTCATATGTTTTCCATATTGATTTATCATATTCATTTGCGCAAATAATACGAAATCCTGCTTTTTGGAAGCCAAGATCTAATCCCCCTGCACCTGAAAAAAGACTAATTAAATTCATAAAAATTTCTAAAACAAAATTGATTTCTATAAGTGCGGTCAAAAACACCGAAGTTTTCAACCGTACTTCCCTTCTATTTTTTATTCTGTCGCACCGAATCCGCGTAAACCAACAACATGTACGTGCTCTTGGTTGCCTGCGATTTTACGCACGAGTTTATAGGTTGTACCTTTTTCTGGGCTAATGTTTTCTGGTGCAGCGATAAGCAACTGCATATCCAAACGTTCGCAAAGTTCGAATAAGGTAGAAATAGATTTACCATCTAAACGTGCTGCTTCATCTAAGAACAACAAGCGACAAGGCACAATATCTTTACCACGAATTCGACGGCTTTCTTCTTCCCAACTTTGAACAACCATTAAGAGAATTGACATACCTGTACCGATAGCTTCACCAGTAGAAAGTGCGCCACTTTCGGCACGTAACCAACCATCAGCACCACGGAATACTTCCACTTCAAGCTCAAGATAATTACGGTAATCTAACAATTCTTCACCAATTGTTTGCGCTGTGCGTTGCCCCATATCTATATGTGGATTGATGCGTTGATAGAGCTTCGCCATAGCTTCAGAGAAGGTGATGCGGTTGTCGTTGAATAAATCTTGATATTCATCTTGCTGACCAGAAAGCGCATCCAACAACATGGCATGGGTATCACGAATATTCACTACCAAACGAACAGATTTCACCTGACCAAACGCAATGTTTTGTAAACCTTGGTTGAGCATACGAATGCGATTTTGTTCACGCTGAATCGTTTTACGCATAATATTTGCAACACTTTCAGAACTGATCGCCAATTTTTTCTCACGGCCAGTTAATTCAGCCGTTAAACGAGAAAGCTCAATTTCCATTTGTTCAATGGCATCAATTGGATCATCCGTTTTAATAATGTCTTGGCGAATACGTTCACGTAGGTGCTGATACACCGCAATAAAGAACCGCACTTTATTTTCAGGTTTATGACTATCTTCAGACACTCTTAGACTATCACGTAAATATTCATTATCCGCTACCGCTGTACGTAACGCACCCAATGCTTTATCTGACATTGAACGTAATTCATCTGCAGATAAATAAGCGAGCTCTCGGCGATTGAGGCGTTTTTCCATATCAGAGTTGCGTGATAAGCGTAAAACCACACACCAACTCACTTTTGCTGCTACAACTAATTCACGTTGAGTTTTATAATCACGTTCGGTTTTTCGGATAAGACGATTTAAGTTGTCCGCTTCGCTTTCAATTAATGTCAGTTGTTTTTCTACATAAGAACGACGCTGACGGCTTGTTGAAAGTTGTTGATGTAATTCATCACGACGGATACGTGCACGTTCTTCAGCACCATCATCAGCTCTCACGCCAAGATCGCTAATTTCCCCAATCAACTCATTTAAGAGCTGATATTTACTATCGTAAGAACTTTGTAACTGAATCAATACGCGATTATATTGGGCAAATTGACTTTGTTTTTGACGAACTTGCTCACGTTGTGTATCTCGCTGTGACTGCATTTGTTCTAAACGTTGGCGAAGTTTTTCGTTTAATTCAGAAGTTTCAGCCTGCCCTGCATCTTCATAACCAAAATGCTGTTTACGTTGTACAACATCAGCTAACGCAAATACACGTTGTTGAACTTGTTTTTGACGCTCAATCGCTTGAGTTAATTCATTTTTTAAGCCTTCGTAATTTTCTGGATCACTTTGTAAACTATTTGCAATCGGCTCTAATTGTGACAACGTTACGCCATATTGACGAATAAAATATTCATCTTGCTCTGCAATATCTAATTGCTCACGACATTCTTCAATGCGATCAATTAAATCTTCATCAGTTAATACATTGAGTTGTGGAATTAACCTATTGAGTAATTGCAGTTTTTCTTTTGCATTATCTAATTGAATGCGTAATTGTTGTTCGCCGCTATTAAATTGGTTTAATTCACGATCAATTTCATTGCGTTCGCGATTAATCTCAGACATTAACTCTTCTGGATTTGGCTGGAACGCAAGCGCCAAATGTAACCCAACAAATTGGCTGAAATGTTCGTATAAACGTTGGCATTTTTGTACATCAAACGCAATTTGGGCATGTTGTTCTGCCACTTCATCACGTTCAATTTGTAATTCTTCTAAACGTTTTTCACGTGCTGCACGCCCAAATAATGGAATTTCAGGAAATCTTGAATAGCGTAATTCACGATCTGAAACTTGCACGACAACACCTAGCTCAAGTTCTTGTGCAGATAATACGCTGTCGTCAAATGCGGTAGGATCGCCTTCAATTAAATACAAATCATCGGGGCAATCTTCCAATTGCGCAAGTTGTTCACGCACAGCATTGAGATCACGCACAACAATAGCATGACGTGCAGGCCCGTAAAGTGCGGAGAAATAAGGCGCGTCTTCAATGGTTACGTCATCGTAAAGCTCTGAAAGCAATACCCCACCAAAACGTTCTGCCAGCATATTTAAGCGTGGATCTTCTGAACCATCTGGCTGACTTAAACGAGAAATTTGTTCATCTAAATACAAACGTTTTTGTTCAAGTTGATCACGTTGCATCGTGAGTTCACGTTCTTTCACAAGTTGTGATTGCATAAAATTCATCACATCTTGGCTATGTTCAAACCTCTCGCCACTTTGTTGCTCTAAACGTTCTAATGCAGCTTGAGCTGTCAGCCATGCTGGCGCTTTACGTGCATTTTCATCATAAAGTGCGGTTAAATTTTCACGTTTTTGACGAAGCGTAGAACGGTTTTCCACTTGTTCTGAAAGTCTTGCTGAAATGTCTTCAATTAACGCTTCTTGCTCTGCGTGATAATCCTCTAATTCTTCTGCTGTTTGTAAACTTAAATTAGCACGTTGATTAAAATCATTAAGTAATTTGACCGCACTTTGTTGTTGTGCATAACGTTGCTCAAGTTCATGTAATTTTGTGCGAAGTTGTGGCGTTTGTTGTGCCTGCAATTTTTGGCTTGGATATTCACGTAATAATTCTTTAGCACTTTCCCACGCCGCAGAACGAGGCATTTCACCCGCAATTTTGCATACCAATTGATAGGCTTTATCGAACTGAGATTTCGCTGCTTCAGAAATAGACATTTTGTGCTCAAGCTCAAGTACGGTTTCAGTCAAACTTTCTGCATGGGCTTCAAACTCTGCGTGATAATCTTCTACATTTTTAACACTTAAATCCGCTAAACCGCATAATGTTTTCGCTTTTTCAAGAGCAGCAATGGCTTGTTGATATTGAAGTGCGCGAGTTTGTTGGGCATCTAATGCTTGTTGATAGTCAGCTAATTGGGATCGTACAGCGTCAATTTCAATTTCAGTTTGCTCAAATTGGGCTTGGCTTTCTTCTAACGCATCATTCGCATCTTCAACCACCATTTTTTGTTCTTCTAAACGCTCGGTAAGTTCTGCAATATCTTCTTGATAGCGCGTGATTTTTTCTTGGTGACGTAAAGCATTTAACACTAAATTAAGATGATCAACCGCACTTTGGTGATCAACTTCTAAAGTACGTTCATTTTCTGCTAATTCTGCCACTTCTCGACTTAAATCAATCAAACGATGTTGAGATAAATTCTGCTCTGCTTTTGCTTTATACCACTCACGACGAGATTCTAATGCAGCCTCAATATTGCCACGGCGTTCATTCGCATTACGCATATAATCCGAAGCAACATAGTTGGTGGTTTCAGTAATTAAATGTTTGAATAAATCACGATCTGATTGCGTAACTTTAATCGCTTCTAAAGTCATACGGTTCTCACGCAATGCACTTTCCATATCTTGGAAAGCTTTGCGCACACCTAAATTTTCTGGCAATAAATAGTCACGTAAAGAACGTGTGATTGCACTGGAAATACCGCCGTATAAAGAGGCTTCGATAAGTTTATAGAATTTGCTTCGGTCTGATGCTGAACATAAACGTTTCGGAATAATACCTAAATCGAACATCATGCCGTGATAATCAGTGATGGAATGATATTGTTTAAATTGCGCACCGATATTTTCAATTTTATCTTTGAGTTCGTTTAAATTAAGGACGCGTGCTTGACGTTCGCCCACTGTTTCAGTGAAAAGTGCGGTCGGATTTTGAGATAATTCGACGCCTTGAATTGAGAACGTTTTTAAATCAACCTTTTTATCACGACCCGCAATTTGTTGCAGACGCACACCAACAAGAATACGTTGATGACGTGAGTTAATGGTATCTAATACCGCGTAACAAACACCTGGACGCAATTTACCATGTAAACCTTTATCGCGAGAACCGCCTGTAGAACCTGCTTCAGTGGTATTACGGAAATGTAAAAGGGTCAAATCAGGAATTAATGCTGTCACAAATCCAGCCATTGTGGTTGATTTCCCCGCACCGTTACCACCAGAAAGCGTGGTAACTAATTCGTCTAAATCAAAAGTACGGGCAAAAAAACCATTCCAGTTAATTAAGGTTAAAGAACGAAATTTACCACGCTCTACACCATTGTTTGCAGTCATGCTAAAAGGCATAGGTGCTTCAACTATTTCTTCGACGTTTTCATTTTCCATAATGACTTCATCGCTCTCTAATTCGATTTCATTTTCTAATTCAAAAACATCAGACATTATTCTTGTTCTCCGTCAAATTCTTCGTCAATTTCATCCGCACTTTCTGCATCGTTTTCCATTAATTGTGCTTGTTTTTCCAACGCTAAGGATTCTGGTGTTGCTGCTTCCCCATCACGAATGAGTCTAGCTTGGGACTCTAATGGATCATCTCCGCTACGTACTTCCGCACCAAAACGAAATACAGATTCAGAAATCGTAAATTTCCCACTATTTTGCTCACCAACAGTTTGAATCATACCTAGACGACGTAAACGACCAATTGCAGCTCGCACTTTTTCTGCCAATTTTTGTTTATCTAAGTCAGAACCACTTGAACGCTGATTAACTGCTTTTAATAATTTTCCTTCATCAGCAAGATTTAATAATTCATCATACACTTCTTGCGTGCTAAAAATGCCTTGTTGAGCTAAACGTTCTGGGCTTAAATAAAGATAACAAAGCACTTTACCAACAAGCATTTCCAACTCAGAAAGTACTGAACGCGCAATTAATGTCGTTGCTTTCGGGCGAAGATAGAAGAATCCTTCTGGCGCACGAATTAGTTCCACGTTATAGCGACGATAAAAACCGTCTAATTCATTTTGGAAATCCATTAAAAATGCGTGATTATCTAAATGCTCCGTGCTGATATGGCGACCTGAGCGCAATAGACTATCTACCGCTGGAAATATTGGATTTGCAATCGCCACAGCGAGTTTTGGGGAAATTACATCTTGAAGGTTGTCTGTCATAGGTTATTTCTCAATATCTAATGCTTTATTGTATTCACGTTCATGAAAAAAGTGATTGAAATCTACTATATCGGTTGCAGGAAATTCTAAACTTATTTCATTTCTGATATGTTCTAATATCTTGCTTCCAACTAAATATGCAGATTTCCCGCGCAATGCTTTATCGTACCATTTTATTAGATCTGCCTCAGTGATAATACTCTGAATCTTAGAACGCCAACCAATTTGATTTAATAAAGACAAAATAAGTTTTTCTTCACTCTCTTTACATACAATAACTATTCGGTCAGATGAAACTGAAGATACAATGTTTTCAGCTAATTCTTCAGTTAATGATAAATGTTTTATTTGAATTGCCATACCAAAATTAGCCCACATATCCAAACCCCGATCTGAAGCATTTGTTACACCAACTCTATTAATTTTTGCATTAAGTTCCAAACTAGTATTCTCACTATCAAGAGAAATAATTTGACGAGTAAAATCTTCAAACTCCTTTAACAAATCAATATTCGATAAATCTAAATCAATTTTTACTTTAACGCCTAAAGCCTCTATTAAAGATGAAAACAACGCATAAACAACTATTTCATAAACTTTATCAATACTTCGTTTTAAACCGGGTTCTAACCAAAAAAGAGCAAGAAATTCACTTAGATGAAAATTATCTGGAGTACGAGAATAACTATACTCTAAGGCTGATGACATCTGATTAAAGCGTTCAAAAAACTTTTTATAAATATAACTTTCTACTCCACCATTTGTTTTTCTATTCATTTCTCCTAATATATTTAAATGTTTGGGAGGCATAGCGTTATCATTAAATAAATCGTCTTGATATTTAGCTGACGATGTTGATACTCTTCCTAAAAAACGGATACAAATAACATCCCGCCATTTTTTAGAAATATTTCGATATGTTTCTTTATCTAATAAATTAATATTTTTATTAACTCTATCTTGATAAAGAATTTCAGCAATTTGTATAGGCTTGTATAAATGTACTCTTGCTTTCTTTATAATTTTATCTAAAGATTCTTTTGCTACTTGAATATCGTTCATTTTTAGTCCAATAATGAAAGTTGAATTGCTTGATTTATTTTAGGCGTTGCCATATTTAAACTATTAATCATTGAACCAGCAATAGCCCTAATTACAGGAACACTAACTGAATTGCCAGCAACTTTACGTACCTGAGAATAAGGTATATTAATTTCAAAAGTATCTGGAAATCCTTGCAATCTTAGCATTTCTCGCCCAGTTAATCGACGTACCCCATTTACAACTAGATAATTATAACTTCCCCCAGCTCTTAATGCACAAGAGTATGGAAGAGCAGAAACATTTCCTGAAATATTTTCATGCCAAATTGAAGGATAAGGCACATCTTTAGTAATTGAACTTAATCTTTTCCGTTTTAGTTCATCTGAAAGAAAATAATTATTAGGAACAACATCATCACTCTCTAATATATTAGAAAGTTCTTCATACTTTCCTATAGGCTTTGGAAATTCAAAATGCAATTTATCTAAAAAACCCACAATGTAAATTCGCTCTCTTTTTTGTGGTAATCCAAAATCAAGGGTATTTAATACTTTATGATATACCGTATATCCTAACTTATTTAATTTATCGTTAATAACTTTAAATGTATTACCATTATCATGTGTTGTTAATCTTTTTACATTTTCCAGCAAAAAAGCTTTTGGTTTTTTAGCTTTCAAAATTGCTTCTATATTAAAAAATAATGTTCCTCTAGTATCAGCAAAGCCCAATCCTTTACCAGCAATACTAAATGGTTGGCAAGGAAATCCAGCAAGTAAAATATCATGATCTGGTATATCGCTAGGAGATATATCATTAATATCTCCAAAAGGTTTTTCGCCAAAATTTACTTCATACATACTTTGAGCATACTTATCCCATTCTGATGAAAATACGTTTTTACATCCAAATGCTTCAAAACCTAGACGAATGCCACCAATTCCAGCAAACAAATCTATTGTTTTATATTCTTTCATACTTATTACTAATTAATACTTATCAATCACATGCGCTTGCACTTCTGCGCCACGTTTATTAATTGCTTGCCAATCTGGATAAATACCCGATAAATCATCATTTGCCATACCAAGACGTACTGCTTGATCAACAATGATTCTAGCCACATCAAAATGACGAGAAAGTGGATAATTTTCCAGTTGTTCTTTTAACACTAAACTCAAATCAATCGGACG
Organism: Haemophilus aegyptius; assembly: GCF_900475885.1. Lineage (GTDB taxonomy): Bacteria > Pseudomonadota > Gammaproteobacteria > Enterobacterales > Pasteurellaceae > Haemophilus > Haemophilus influenzae. The sequence continues at coordinate 1,487,444 of NZ_LS483429.1, read as the reverse complement.
GTTATTTTCACGATAAGCAATCAGTAAGCCTTGCATATGCTCTACAATTTGATCGTGTAAATCAGAAAGGGATTCGTATTGCAATTCTTCTGGTAATTCACCTAAAGCATCATCTTCACGCAACACCATTTCTTCATCGCGCAGATCGACTAAACGCTCAGCTTGCGCTGTCCATAAGAACCAAGGATGATCAAAATAATGATGAATAGAATTACGTAAACGTTGTGAAAACACGCGATTTTTATCCATATCAATGGCTGTACGAATAAATTTATGTACATGGCGGTCATAACCAATCCATAAGTCTATGGCTTGTTGTCCCCAGCTAATAATTCGGTCAAGTTTAGATTGTAAATCGGTAATTAATTGATCGATAAAATACAAGTCATCACGCCCGATCACACAATCTTGAATACGTAATAATTGTGCTTGCAATTTATCGCCTGCCGCATTTAGCGTATCTTGCAATTCGCGTAAATTCCCAGATGTTTCATCCAATAAACGTTCACAGCTTGAAATTGCCGCTTGCCAATCTTTAGTAAGAAGCTCTGCAATTTCATCTTTAATACTTTGCTGGTTTTCATCCATAATGCGTTGTGAAAGATCGATGCTATCAAAAATCTCTGCAACGGAATATTTTAATGGTGCAAACACATTACGACGCCAAAAATGTTCGCTTTCGTTATTCTCCACGCCCTCTTCTGCTGAATCAGAAGCACGTTGAATTTCATCTGCCACAATGGAAAGCTGTACAGAAAGACGCAATGCGGAAAATTCACGCTGACGAATGTAATAATCAGACACGCCAACACCTAATGGCGTTAAACGATAAATTGCCAAGCCCTCAGTAAATTCGCTACTAAAACGGTTTAACAAACGTTGTTTCACTAATTCATTAATTGCATTATTCGCTCGTGTTGCAATGGCATCCGTGGATTGCTCAAAAGCATTCATCGTGTGACGAAAAATATCTACAAGATCAGCTTCTAACATTTCGCCGTCTAAACGTTCGTTGTTATAAATTGCAATCGCCAGCAGGAAAACCAAGCGCTCGGTAGGTAAATTCAAAGAAAACTCGCGATCTTTTGCCCAAGAGACGAGTTCAGGAATAGTTTGGGATGTTTCAATCATTGAATTGCAAAGCGTTAAAATTGAACAAAAAATTGGGAAGATTATACAGGATTTTTTGCGGATCTTAAAAATCTTCTTTTGAATTGACCGCACTTTTCCTATTTTTCACGTATAATGTGCGCCTTTCATGAATAACTAAAGATAACAGAATGAGCGAATTAACCCAGTTAGCCCAACAAGAAAAAAAACAAACCTATAATTTCAATAAATTACAAAAACGTCTTCGCCGTAATGTAGGCAACGCCATTGCAGATTTTGGTATGATCGAAGATGGCGATAAAGTCATGGTGTGTTTATCCGGAGGCAAAGACAGTTATACGCTTCTCGATATTTTGTTGAATTTACAGCAAAGTGCGCCGATTAAATTTGATATTGTTGCGGTGAATCTTGATCAAAAACAACCAGGGTTTCCAGAACACGTATTACCTGAATATTTAGAAAGCATTGGCGTAGATTACAAAATCGTACAAGAAAATACTTACGGCATTGTGAAAGAAAAAATTCCAGAAGGAAAAACTACTTGTTCACTCTGCTCTCGCCTACGCCGTGGAATTTTATATCGTACCGCCACAGAACTTGGTGCAACCAAAATCGCTTTAGGACATCACCGAGACGATATGTTAGCGACACTATTTTTAAATATGTTTTATGGCGGCAAAATGAAATCAATGCCACCTAAATTAATTTCTGATGATGGCAAACAAATTGTGATTCGTCCGCTTGCTTATTGCAAAGAAAAAGATATTGAGAAATATGCCATCACGAAGGAATTTCCGATTATTCCTTGTAACCTATGTGGCTCACAACCAAATCTTCAACGCCAAGTCGTAAAAGAAATGCTTAATACTTGGGATCGTCAATATCCTGGACGCTTAGAAACTATGTTTAGCGCAATGCAAAACATTACATTGTCACATATGTGTGATCCGAAATTATTTGATTTCAAAGGCATCAAACATGGGCAACTAATTGATGGCATTGAAGGCGATACTGCATTTGATGAAGAACGAATCACGCCAATGCAATTTGAGGACGAAGATCAAACCGATTTTTCAAACAAGGAAATGATTAACTTTAAAGAAGTGAATTAATATGTTGAATATCAATGGAATTGAAGTTGAAACTGACAAAGACGGTTATTTGCTCCATAGCCAACAATGGAACGAAGATGTCGCTCAAGCTATTGCACAGTTAGAAAGTATTGAATTAACTGATGCCCATTGGGAAGTGATTTACTTTGTGCGAGACTTTTATCAAGAATATAACACCTCCCCAGCCATCCGTATGTTGGTAAAAGCCATGGCGGAAAAGCTTGGTGAGGATAAAGGTAACAGCCGTTATTTGCAACGCTTATTTCCTGAAGGCCCAGCAAAACAAGCCACAAAATTAGCTGGCTTGCCGAAACCTGCAAAATGCCTATAAAAGTGCGGGTCAATTTTCCAAAAGTTTTTAAACGCTTGCTTTTACTAAAAAAATTATCTAACCAAATAGTCAAGTCTAGCTTATAAAGGTATCGGTTATTTACATTGTAAAGTCTTAGATTAGCTGGTTTGCTTAGAAAACATTGGTAAGATTGAGCAAGAATTTTTTACAATCAAAACTCCCTAAAAATTAGCATGCCAATAAAAAACGCTCTCAAATATTATTGAGAGCGTTTTATCTTATTGCCTAATGATTATTACCATTGATAACCAATTCCAGCACCTACAGCATAATCGCCTGCACTGGTTGCAGAGCCGCTTAATTTGAGGTGTATACGATTATTATCACTTGATTTGCTAATACCTATCGCTAAGGCATTTTGACCTTTGAAGTTACCAAAGGCTAAGCCAATCATTGTGCCACCTGGGATACTGTTGGTTGGGATATTTGCGATAGCAACCGCACCTGCAATACCTCCACGGAGTTTCTTATCTGTTTGTCTTAATTCATGACGAACTGAATTAATAGAACGATCAACATAGCGTTTATTCGCCGCATCAGTTAAGTATTTAGGATCTTGAACATTCGTAATACGACGCTCATTCCCCACCGTTCCCACTGAAACGGTGCCTTTTTCTTTAGCGACGGAACCCTTACCTAATGCCACAGAATTGTCTGCTTCCGCTTTCGCATTATGACCAACAGCTGTAGCTCCCTCTGATTCAGCTTTAGCAGTATTCCCTAAAGCAGTAGAACCATTTGCTTGTGCTTGAGCACTATTCCCAATCGCAGTAGAATCTTCTCCAGCAGCTTCCGCACCATAACCTATCGCAGATGAGTTTTTACCTGAAGCCATAGCACTTTCGCTACCGCTTGAGTTATCACCAGACAAGGAGGTTTTGCCATCTTTGCTTATCAAGCCTGAATTTTCTATATGGGTTTGAATCGCTTTGGTTGCATTTTCAGAAGCTTTTGCATCTTGAGCAGATTGAGCTGCGGCAGTCTTAGATTGTTCAGCCTCTTGAGCAGATTGAGCTGCGGCAGTCTTAGATTGTTCAGCCTCTTGAGCAGATTGAGCTGCGGCAGTCTTAGATTGTTCAGCCCTACTCGTCGCTTCATTAATTTCAGCTAGTTTAGCATTGACAGTACCTGCAGCACCTTTAGCATCTTCAATTGCTTGTTTTGATTCATCATTTAACTTATAAGTTACTGCCTCATCTTCATAAGCAACCGCTAAGCCTTCTCCAGCTTTGAAATCAAGCTTATTATTTGTGGTATTTTGATCGCTTGCGTTCTTATTATTCATAGTTTTTGCAGTATTACCATTCACTGTAAAAACATATTCCGTTTTGGCAATTTCGTCGGCAGCTTTAACGACATAATAAAGTTGTGAACCATTAATGGCATCAGTAGAATTTTCAGAAACATTACCTGCGGCAACATTTTGTATTTGTCGTTTGGTTGTACTATTACCAACGCTCACTACACCTGTATTAACGGTTGAAATAACGCCTTTTTGGAGACTTTGATCACCTATCGTAAGAGTGCTTAAATTATTTGGCGTAGACGTTTCTGAATTTTGACCAATCGCAATATCTTGTGCATGACTAGTTGTTGCATTAGTACCTATGGAAATAGCACCTAAAGAATTAGCAAGAACTTTGGCGTTTTTACCAATACTGATCCCTTGACTTGAACTCACTTTTGCATCACTACCTAAAACAATAGAATGTTGTGCGCTTGTATCTGCAATTGAACCATTACCAATAACAATTGATGACCGAGCCCCTACTTTTGATTGCGCCTGTTTATCACTCCCACGTTCTCCTAATCCACCGATAACAATTGATTTACTGCCGTATGCCTTTGCTTCTGCACCGATTGCTACGGTTCTATCGGAATTTGCATCCGCATAAGCACCGATGGCAATAGTTCTTTCTTGTGAAGTTTTTGCATTTTGACCGATCGTAATTGAGTTATTTTTTGCTGATTGTATATTTACACCAATGGAAACAGAATTTTCCCCTGCGGTATCTACGCCTTTACCTAAAGAAATAGAGTTCGAGCGTCGAACAGTTGCTTGATTACCAATAGCAATAGCATTATTTGCAGCACTACCTCGACCGCCATCTATAGCGGTAACATCCGCTTTATTACCAATCGCAATGGCACTATTTGCACCGATGATTTTGCTACCGTTACCAATAGCAATAGAATTGTCTGGAGAAAGAGCGAATGCTTGATAATGAAGAATTTCAGCATTTGCTCCAAGGGCAATAGAATTTCGTCCATTTTCAACTTGTGCTTGTCTACCAATAGCAATACTATTTATTGCGTCATGTCCTTGCCATCCCCAATAGTTATTTATGTTCGCTCGGGTACCAATAGCGATAGAGTCTGTAGCAAATGCGTTAGCATATACTCCCGCTGCAATCGCACGCTTACCTGTTGCACCAGAGCTAGACTTATCTGCATTAGTCTTAAATTGAATACTACCACGTCTCTCTGATATTACTTTTGAATCGTTAGCTATCAACCAAGCATTCTATGGTTCATTTACATTACTCCCATTTTCGTTGACATTTACATGCTTCTCTGCATGAGCAAACCCTGTTGCCAATGCAGTAGCAGCGGTTAAAACAGACAAAGAAAGCCCTTTTGTGACTTTCTTCGTTTGATTAGCTCCAAAGGTAGTAGAACTAGAGGTAGAAGAGGAAGTAGCGGTAGAACTAGCTTTCACGACACCTTTGGCTAATTCTGAAACAACTTCGGTTCTCCCCGTACTTTTGTTCCAAATAATTTTAAATATGTGATTCATAAATAATATAAACACCCTATTTTGATGAAAAAAAACAATCTTCCATCTTTTAAAAATACAAATTAAAAACATCAAAAGATTGCAGCTAAAATGAGTCAGCATTGTAAAAAAAAAATGTCAATGATATTTTGCAGAAAAATAGAAAGGATTTGAGAAGCTAGGTGTATCAAGCCTTGGGAACGATCAGGAGGTGTTTGAATGAGGAAAAATTAATCAGGGAAAGAGCTGAGGGAATAAGCTAATGATGTGTTTGAAAATAGGGGTAAGGGGTAAGTTTCAACCCAAAGTTTTATGGCTAATAACGGCGATCGCTTAAACGATCACCGTTAAATTGAACTCAACGTTTAAACAGTAAATTATATTGGTTATTTTCTAGAAGTATTATTCTTCATTCAATAACTTTAATTCACGATTTCTTACTTGATTTTTCAAGATTTCCGCAAATTCTTCCACAGTAAATGTGCCTAAATCAGCACCTTTACGGGTACGTACAGCCACTTTACCTTCTGCGATTTCTTTATCGCCACAAACGAGCATATAAGGCACACGGCGTAAAGTATGCTCACGAATTTTAAAACCAACTTTTTCGTTACGTAAATCAGTTTTCACGCGTAAACCTACATCAGAAAGCTGTTTTGCGACTTTCTGTACATAATCTGCTTGGCTATCAGTGATATTCATTACAACTGCTTGGGTTGGCGCTAACCATGCAGGGAAGAAACCTGCATATTCTTCGGTAATGATACCAATGAAACGCTCAATAGAACCTAAAATCGCACGGTGAATCATGACAGGGGTTTTACGGCTATTATCTTCTGCCACATAAGTTGCATCTAAACGACCTGGTAATGCGAAGTCTAATTGCACTGTACCACATTGCCATTCACGACCTAAACAATCTCGTAGTGCAAACTCAATTTTTGGACCATAGAATGCGCCTTCACCTTCTTGAATTTCATATTCAAGACCGTTGTGCGCTAATGCTGCTGCAAGACCTCCTTCCGCACGATCCCACATTTCATCTGAACCGATACGATTTTCAGGGCGAGTAGAAAGTTTTACTGCGATATTAGTGAAGCCAAAGGTGCTATAAATGTCGTATACCATTTTGATACAGCTAGTTACTTCGCTCTCAATTTGATCTTCAGTACAGAAAATGTGCGCATCATCTTGAGTAAAGCCACGAACACGCATTAAACCGTGTAAAGAACCTGATGGTTCATTACGATGGCAAGAACCAAATTCCGCCATACGGATTGGTAAATCACGGTAAGATTTTAAACCTTGATTAAAAATTTGAACGTGGCCTGGGCAGTTCATCGGTTTAATTGCATATTCACGGTTTTCAGATTGAGTTGTGAACATTAAATCTGCGTAATTTTGCCAGTGACCTGTTTTTTCCCACAATACGCGATCCATCATAAATGGACCTTTCACTTCTTGATAATCGTATTGTTTTAATTTAGTACGCACGAACGTTTCAAGCTCACGGAAAATTGTCCAGCCATCATTGTGCCAGAACACCATACCTGGTGCTTCTTCTTGCATATGATATAAATCTAATGCTTTACCAATTTTACGGTGGTCACGTTTTGCCGCTTCTTCTAAGCGTGTTAAATATTCAGCAAGTTGTTTTTTATCCGCCCAAGCCGTACCATAGATACGTTGTAACATTTTGTTTTTGCTGTCGCCACGCCAGTACGCACCAGCGACTTTTTGTAATTTGAAATGCTGACAGAAACGCATATTTGGCACGTGTGGTCCACGGCACATATCAATATATTCTAAGTGATGATATAACGCAGGCGTTGCAGTACGTTCAATGTTTTCATCTAAAATTGCCATTTTGTATGACTCACCGCGTTTTTCAAAGGTATCACGCGCTTCTTGCCAAGTAACACGTTTTTTCACGACGTCATAATTTGTTTTTGCCAATTCCAACATACGTTTTTCGATTGCATCAATATCTTCTTGGGTTAAAGAGCGATCTAAATCTACATCATAATAGAAGCCGTTTTCAATAGTTGGACCAATTGCCATTTTTACATCTGGGAATAATTGTTTAATAGCGTGTCCGAGCAAGTGAGCGCAAGAATGGCGGATAATCTCTAAACCGTCTTCATCTTTTGCAGTAATAATTTCTAACGTTGCATCTTGCTCGATAACATCGCACGCATCGCGACGTTCTCCGTTTACACGGCCTGCGATAGTGGCTTTAGCAAGACCCGCACCAATATCTTGTGCGACTTCAAGAACAGAAACAGGACGATCGAATTGACGTTGGGAACCGTCAGGTAAAGTAATAATTGGCATTGTTTTTTCCTTATACAGTGGTCACCCATACGAAAGGTGACGTGTTCATTTAAAATTCTATAAAAATTAACCGCACTTTTGCCCTACTTGGCTTCATTCCTACCATTGAACGAGCGAAATTAGGCAAAAAATGCGTGGCGAATTCTATCACTTTCTTGAAGTATTGTTAAATAAATGCCCATATTTTACAAAAAGGAAATAATGTTTTTCTGACTAAAGGCTTTATCTCTTAAAAATAAAGGCTAGAATAACCGCACTTTTAAATACCCAGTTAAGGAATAAAAATGAGCAACGTATTAGTATTAAAATCTAGCATTTCAGGAAATAACTCGCAAACTAATCAATTAGCTGATTATGTTATCGAAAAATTACAAGGTAATAACATTGTAGTACGCGATTTATCCCAACAACCTCTTCCATATTTTGATACCGCAGCTGCAATTGCTGTGCGTGGAGAACCAAAAACAACAGAAGAAAAACAACTTCTGGCGTTGTCTGATAAACTAATCGAAGAATTAAAAAACGCACAAACATTGATAATTGGTGCGCCGATGTATAATTTAAACGTTCCAACACAATTAAAAAGCTATTTTGATTTTATCGCACGCCCGCGCGTTACTTTCCAATATACAGCAAACGGCTCTGAGGGTTTATTAAAAGGCAAAAAAGCCTTTGTGTTATGTGCATTTGGTGGATTGTATGATGAAGAAAATCTAGTGACACAATATATGAAATCAATTTTAGGTTTTATCGGTATCACAGATGTGCAATTTGTTTATGCACAAGGCATTGGATTCGGATCAGAAGCAATTGAAAAAGCCCAAGTGTCCGCAAAAAATAAAATTAATGAAATTGTAGCAGCCCTTTAATCCTCAGATAATCTACAAAACATAATAAAATTTATTACAAACAAAAAGTGCGGTAATTTACCGCACTTTTTTTCTTATTTCTTTCGTTCAACCCATTTTCCATTGGTGAAATCAACAATCCATTTAGTCGCTTTTCCCTCTTTTTCAGAAGTCACATATTGTTTCTTCTCTTTACGACTAAAACGAACAATCGCTTCATTCTCTTCTGGGTCTTTTTGTGGAGCATCGGCTAAATAAGCTAATTTTTCAGGTAAACGCTCGCGATATTGCACTAGTTCAGCGATTTTAACTGGGCGTGTTTCGCGTGATTTAGGGAAGTTATGGGCTGACATAAATACACCACTCGCACCATCACGCAATACAAAATATGCATCAGATTTTTCGCATTTTAACTCAGGGAAATGTACTGGCTCTTCTTTCGGTGGTGCGACCTCGCCATTTTTCAAAATTTTGCGCGTGTTATCACAATTTGTACATCCCATATACTTGCCAAAACGACCAAGTTTTAGATGCATATCCGCACCGCATTTATCACACTCAACAACAGGGCCATCATAACCTTTAATTTTGAATGAGCCTTCTTCAATTAAATATCCATCACAATTTGGATTATTACCGCAAATATGGATTTTACGATGGGCATCGATTACATAGCTGTCCATTGCCGTACCACATTTTGTACAACGTTTACGATCCATTAATGCTTTGGTTTCTGAAGACTCATCTAAAACATTCAATAATTCTGCTTCAGGAATTAAATTAATCGTCGTTTTACACCGCTCTTTTGGCGGCAATGCATAACCCGAGCATCCTAAAAACACCCCCGTACTTGCCGTGCGAATGGCCATTTTTCTGTCACAAGTTGGGCATTTAATATCGGTTTCCACGAGATTATTCGGGCGCATACCGCCTTCAAGTTCATCTAATTCAGCTTTAGAAAGCTGGCTAGAAAAATCCTTAAAGAATTGATTCAATTCAGTTTTCCAATTTACTGAACCAGAGGCAATTTTATCTAAAGTATCTTCCATATTCGCGGTGAAATCGTAATTCATTAATTCGCCAAAAGACTCATTGAGGCGATCAGTCACAATTTCGCCCATCTTTTCTGCATAGAAACGACGATTTTCAGTACGAACATAACCACGTTCTTGAATGGTGGAAATAATTGCCGCATAAGTGGAAGGTCTGCCAATACCACGTTTTTCCAATTCTTTTACTAAAGCCGCTTCAGTAAAACGAGCAGGTGGTTTGGTAAAGTGTTGTGTTGGTTGCACTTCTTTTAAAGCAAGTTTTTCTGACACAGTAACTGAAGGCAATTCTTGATCTTCAGGATTTTTGCCTATTTGTGGCAATACTTTTGTCCAACCATCAAAACGTAAAATTCTGCCCTTTGCTTTCAAGGTATAATCGCCTGCGGTAACGGTCAGCGTGCTACTATCATATTGTGCAGGCGGCATTTGACATGCTAAGAACTGACGCCAAATTAAATCATAAAGGCGTACTGCGTCTTTTTCCATCCCCTCTAAAGATTCAGGCAATGCTCGAATATCTGATGGACGAATAGCCTCATGTGCCTCTTGCGCATTTTCTTTACTAGAATAGAAATTTGGTTTTTCTGGTAAATATTGTGCACCAAAATGATTTTCAATATAGCTACGCGCCATATTAAGCGCATCTTGACTCAAATTGGTTGAATCTGTACGCATATAAGTAATGTAACCCGCTTCATATAAACGTTGGGCTAACATCATTGTCTTCTTAACGCCAAATCTCAAGCGAGTACTTGCCGTTTGTTGAAGTGTTGATGTAATAAATGGTGCTCGAGGGCGAGAACTTGTTGGCTTAGTTTCCAAATCTGTGACAACGTAATCTGAAACATTCAGAAAATCTACCGCACTTTGTGCTTCTTTTTGATTTTTTGGATCAAATTTCTTGCCTTTATAATCCGTAACATCCAAGCGTATAGCTTGTTTATTTTGATTATTCGTAAGGACGGCAACTTCCCAATATTCTTCAGGCTGGAACGCTTTAATTTCACGCTCGCGTTCGACTAATAATTTAACCGCAACTGATTGAACTCGACCAGCAGAAAGCCCGCGAGCTACTTTTTTCCAAAGTAATGGCGACACCATAAAGCCCACCACTCTATCTAAAAAACGACGAGTTTGTTGAGCATTAACACGATCCATATTTAATTGTTCAGGCTTTTCAAAAGCCTGTTTAATGGCATTTTTAGTGATTTCGTTAAACACCACGCGACTAAAACGATCATCGTTACCACCAATCACTTCACGTAAATGCCACGCAATCGCTTCCCCTTCTCTATCCAAGTCGGTTGCGAGATAAATGTGATCTGCTTTTTTAGCAAGCGACTTTAACTCGGAAACCACTTTTTCTTTACCAGGCAAAATCTGATAATTTGCTTTCCAATCGTGATAAGGATTAATCCCCATACGTTTAACTAAGGCGTTACGTTCCTTCTCTGCCTTAATTTTTGCTTTTTCTTCGGCATCCATACCTTTGGTTGAAATTGGTTTAGCTTTTTCACCTGCACTAGAACCAACCGTCGGCAAATCACGAATATGTCCAACGCTCGATTTCACGACATATTGGCTACCTAAATACTTATTAATAGTTTTTGCTTTTGCTGGCGACTCCACAATCACTAAGGATTTACTCATTTGATTACCTGATATTACTAGAATTTTATAAAATTGCGGGTATAGTGCAAAGTTATGTAGGCAAAATCAAGCATTTTTTCAAAAAAGGTCTATAAATGGATAAACTCAACGCGATTTCTATTTTCTGCAAAGTCATTGAAACCCAAAGTTTTACATTGGCAGCAAAGCAACAAAATATTTCTGTGGCGATGGCAAGTAAATTAGTTTCACAATTAGAAGAACATTTAAAAACACGGTTGTTACAACGTACCACCAGAAAAATTATGCCTACCGAAGCAGGAATGATGTATTACCAACGCTGCCAAGGCATTTTGCTTGATTTAGATGAAGCAGATTCCAGCATCACCCACCTTACCAGTTCATTACAAGGAAATTTACTGATTTCCGTTCCTCGTGATTTTGGTTTACTTTTTATTGCACCAAATTTACCCACTTTTATGGCTAAGCATCCTCATTTGCATATTGAAGTTGAATTTAATGATAAGAAAATCGATTTATTATCCGAAGGCTATGATCTTGCTCTTCGTATTGATTATATGGAAGATAGCTCGTTGGTTTCACGTAAAATAGGAACTACTACTGTTCATTTTGCAGCGTCGCCTAATTATCTTGAAACGAATGGTATTCCACAAACGCCTGATGATTTAGAACATCACAATGGCTTACTTTATAAAAATGCAATGAATCCGGTAAATTGGGTTGGTTCACGTATAAATCAAACCCAACGTTTCAAAATCCAATCCAAAGTGGTAAGCAATAGCGCTTTTGCCTTATTAAATATGGCAAAAGCGGGACTCGGTATTGCTAATTTACCAAAATTTATTTTAGGTAGAGCCTTTGAAAAAGGCGAGCTTATTGAAATATTGCCAGAATATAAACAACAAAAATTAGAAATTCATGTGGTCTATCCAAACAGAAGACATTTACCAATAAAAGTACGGGCATTTATTGAATTTTTATCTGGCCTAGGCTTGTGTTCAGAAATTTTGGAAAATCATGAAGATAATATTTAAATGCTATAAATAAAATACCGCACTTAAGCAACCCAAAGTGCGGTTATTTTTATGCGTGTTTTTTATAATGCTTTTAAGATATCTTCAACGCGATCTTTTGCATCACCAAAGAGCATTTGCGTATTCTCTTTGAAGAATAATGGGTTTTGTACGCCAGCGTAACCCACTGCCATTGAACGTTTGAACACAATCACATTTTGTGCTTTCCATACTTCTAACACAGGCATTCCCGCGATTGGGCTATTTGGATCTTCCATCGCCGCTGGGTTTACCGTATCGTTCGCACCTATAACCAATACCACATCGGTATCAGCGAAATCATCATTGATTTCATCCATTTCAAGTACGACATCGTAAGGTACTTTCGCTTCAGCTAAAAGCACGTTCATGTGGCCCGGTAAACGTCCTGCAACAGGGTGAATACCAAAACGAACGTTCACACCTCGTTCACGCAATTTTGCCGTAATATCAGCGACTGGATATTGTGCTTGTGCAACAGCCATACCATATCCCGGCGTGATAATCACAGAACTTGCATTTTTCAACAATTCAGCCACTTCTTCCGCGGTAGTTTCACGGTGTTCGCCTTGTTCTTCGCTTGAAGAAACTTGAACATCGTTACCAAAACCACCAGCAATGACGCTCACAAATGAACGGTTCATCGCTTTACACATAATGTAAGAAAGAATTGCACCAGAAGAACCAACAAGCGCACCAGTTACGATGAGCAAATCATTATTCAACATAAAACCCGCTGCAGCCGCTGCCCAACCAGAATATGAGTTAAGCATTGAAACCACAACTGGCATATCTGCCCCACCGATTGATGCCACTAAGTGCCATCCAAATGCAAGCGCAATCGCTGTCATTAATAACACAGGGAAAATGCTTTCTGGATTATTCAAGAATGCAACCATCAATAATGCAGATACCACAAGTGCGGCTAAATTTAATTTATGGCGATGCGGTAACATTAATGCTTTTGAATTAATTTTTCCGCTTAATTTACCAAATGCAACAACAGAACCAGTGAAAGTGACGGCACCGATAAAAATACCTAAAAAGACTTCGACATTATGAATATTCGTTAATACCGCTTGTTCAGCTACAAATGCGGCTTGTGCTGCTGCATCTAACCCTTCTGGCATTAATGCCTCATGGTGTAAACCATAGCTATTAAAGCCAACGAGTACAGCCGCTAAACCCACAAAACTGTGAAGAATTGCCACAAGTTCTGGCATTTCAGTCATTTCTACTTTTAATGCACGTTGAACACCGATTGCACCACCGATGATCATCGCAATAATGATCCAAAATGTTCCTTCAGAATGAGTGCCAAAAATGGTTGCGATAAGGGCAATGGTCATACCAACAATACCGAACCAACAACCTGCTTTAGCAGTTTCATGTTTAGAAAGTCCTGCCAAGCTCATAATGAAAAGTAATGCTGCTAAAATATACGCAGCCTGTACTAAACCTTCAGACATTGTGCGCTCCTTAACCTTTTCTAAACATTGCTAACATACGTTGTGTCACACGGAAACCACCAAAAATATTGATGCTTGCCACCAAAATCGCCACAAAAGCTAACGCATCGATAAATAGATTGCCTGTTGGCTGACGAATTTGTAATAACGCACCTACAATAATAATGCCTGAAATTGCATTTGTTACTGCCATTAATGGTGTGTGAAGTGCATGGCTAACATTCCAAACCACGTAATAACCCACCACACAAGCTAAAACAAATACGGTGAAATGTGATAAAAATGCAGCTGGCGCCACAGAAGCTAACCAAAGGAATAACACACCAACACCAACACCTGCCATCACACCGTATTTCACACGAGGATCTGTTGGTTTAGATTCTTTTTTCTCTGCCACTGGTGCAGCTTTGGTTTCTTGTTTTGGTTGTGCAGACACTTGAATTTGTGCTGGTGGAATTTCTTCCCCATCACGAACAACGGTTACACCACGAAGAACCACATCTTCAAAATCAATATTAATATTGCCATCTTTCTCTTTGCACAAAAGTTTTAATAAATTGACTAAGTTTGTGCCATAAAGTTGAGAAGATTGCGTTGGTAAACGGCTTGGGAAATCTGTATAACCAATCACTTTCACTTGGTTTTCAGTTGTAACAACTTTCCCTGCTTGCGTATATTCACAGTTACCGCCAGTTGCAGCTGCTAAATCCACAATCACCGAACCTGGTTTCATTGAATCCACCATTTCTTTGGTGATTAAACGAGGCGCTGGTTTACCCGGAATGGCTGCCGTAGTAATAATAATATCGACTTCTTTAGCTTGTTCTGCATAAAGCTCCATCGCACGACGGTTAAATTCTTCCGACATCACTTTCGCATAACCATCGCCACTGCCACCTTCTTCTTTGAAATCAATTTCTAAGAAGCTCGCGCCCATACTCTGAACTTGCTCTTTCACTTCAGGACGAGAGTCAAAAGCACGAACAATCGCCCCAAGGCTATTTGCTGTACCAATTGCCGCCAAACCAGCCACACCCGCACCAATAACCAACACTTTTGCTGGTGGAACTTTACCTGCTGCAGTAATTTGCCCAGTAAAGAAGCTACCGAATTCATGCGCAGCTTCAATAACAGCACGATAACCAGAAATATTCGCCATAGAAGAAAGCGCATCCAATGCTTGCGCACGAGAAATACGAGGCACCGCATCCATTGCTAACACATTAATTTTCTTCGCAGTGAGTTTTTTCATTAACTCAGGATTTTGCATGCGCCAAATAAAGCTCACAAGCGTTGCGCCTTCCTTCATTTGAGCGATTTCTTCATCTGTCGGTGCATTTACTTTGAAGATAATATCCGATTGCCAAATTTCAGCCGACGTACCGATCTTCGCGCCCGCTTCTAAAAATGCTTGATCTTCAAAACTAGCTTTAAAACCTGCATCGTGTTCCACGATCACGTCAAAGCCCAATTTCAATATTTGCTGAACCGTTTTCGGCGTTGCCGCCACACGGCTCTCATTCTCAAGCAGCTCTCTAGGTACACCAATTAACATACTGTTTCCCTCTGATTGATGATTGGGTTGATGAGATTAATGAACAAACCTTCGTCTATTCATCGTTAAAATGACAAAAAGTCAAACGGATATAAATGTATCATTAATTGAATGAAAATAGGTAACGTTTTTAAGTGGTTTTACAAGATATTGTGATAGGGATCACGAAAAATCCCACATAAAAACATCTCAAAAATTTACCGCACTTTCCATAAAAAAACACCACAAGTAAAAAACTTGTGGTGCTTTTAATTTTATTATTAATCACCTAATTGAACAGGCTCAACTTTCCAAATTCTCTCCGCATACTCTTTAATTGTGCGGTCAGATGAGAAGAAGCCCATACGCACTTTTTCGGTATCTTGCCAAATACATTTGCCTTCGAAATGAATGTTTCCACCAAATTCTACGGTAAAGCGTTTAGAGGGACGAATAAATTCCCACGGCGCCCCTTTTTCAAGCCACGCATCTGGACGTTCTACTTGCTGACCGTTTTCAATTTTTTGGCGGAACATACTATATTCATAACGAATACCGTAGCCCATACCCAGTAAACCAAGGGTTGCAATAGAATCCATAAAACAAGCTGCTAGACGACCTAAACCGCCATTACCCAAGCCAGGATCAACTTCTTTTTCTAAAACCTCTTCTAAATCCACATTTAATTCAGAAAGAGCTTCTTGTGCTAATCCATAAATGCCTTCTGCAATCATCGCATTAGAAAGCGTACGCCCGATTAAAAATTCCATTGAAATTTACGAACAAGTGGCAGTGTGCCATATTGCAAACCATAAAGTTGGGTTAAGCCACAAGGTTCGAAACGGCTTGGCACTAAAATCACATCGCCACCTGCCACCATTAGGCAGGATACGGCAAATGTAATGGATTAATTCCCACATAATCTGCGCCTTGTTTTGCACTTTATTCAATCAAAGTGGCTAAATCACAAAAATCTCCAATTCCCCAGTTTTGTTCTGAGCGTAAACTGTAAAGTTGCACATTCACGCCCCACACTTTTTTATTTTTTAATACGGATGGTTGAAAAGTTAAAACCGTCTTTTCATCCGCGAAAATAAGATGTCCATCAATATCATAATGAGAAAGCGCGATACCGCATTTTTCTGCTTTTTGTTTGAGAGAATCCGAGATTTGCATAGACACCACATCACAACTGTATAACTCTTGTTAAGGATTATAACTAAGCTGAAATTGATGACAACTGGCTTTATTTAAAAGTGTGATCTTAGTCAAAATAAAGCCTCTAATCAGTTAGGTAAAATCCAACTTTTAGAGGCTAAATATAAAACTAAATTTTTCGTGAATAAAATCTTATTAAAATTTTAATGCTTTTACTTTTTCTGATAACACTTTACCCATAGGGCTAGGATCGCCTTTAAAAAGTGTTTTCAAACCATTGGTTTTAATTATATGCTGACGGAGCTCAAGACGCTCTTTATGATTTTCAGCAAGTCTTACCGCACAATTAATATATTCTTCTATGCTTTGAGCGATAAGCCATTCTGGTAAGCCTAAACGTTTGAATAACCCTTCATCAATATGTTCATGTACTTCAGCACCCGTTTTACAAACGCCGACTAGACCCAGTGTAACCATATCTATGATGCCATTTGTATTACCAAATGGGAATGGATTTAACATCATATCGCAGTGACGTAAAATATCGAGATATTCGTTATAAGGCGCATGGGCATGGGCCGTTGCGCTGTCCCCTAAATGCTGCTCAATAAACCACTTAACATGAGGGTGTGTAATACCGAAAGACTGCCCTAGTGCGAAATGGAAATGAACTTTCACTTTAGCCTTATCTCGAATTATTCTCAATGTTTCAAGGAATGTTGGATTCAATTTCATTGTTGTAGCAGCAATACCGATATTCACCACTTCGGGTTCTTCTCTGAATAAGTAATCAACTTTTTCAGGTGCTAATGATGACGGCACATAAGGCAGCGCATCTTTTGGTAAACGTAGTAAAGTTTCACTAAAACAGGCTTCCGAACCTACATAATCATCTTCAACAATAACATATTCAATAAAATCTGAATGGGTTGTAGCTGGATGACCAAGCGCAACAACTTGAATTGGAGCAAGACGCGTATTGCTTGCAAAAATTGTCGTAAAATCCATACCGATACTTGGCATATAAAAGACAGCGGCACCATATTCTTCACATTTTTTACGAACAAACTCAATTTGTTGAAAAATTGTGTCGTATTCAAGTTGGAAAAATTCATCAAATACTTCTCGTCCAGCTTGATTTACATTTTCTTTTCCTATACCAACTAAATAAAATTTTTTACGCGCTTCAATCATTGAAGTGGAGTGAGTTCGGTAAATGGAATGAAAAGAATGAAAATGCTCTAAAAGCACAATCATTACAGGTTTACCATTGCATTCGCTTAATGAAGTAATTTCACGATCTTGCCAACCTTGCGCCAACAAATGTTTACGTATAACCTGATTTAGCGCACGTTTTACATCGTGTTTATTTTGCGCAAAATCATAACTACAATGCATATAAACATCGTGAGAAATACTTGCAGGCAATTGATTTAAACTATCAAATTCCTCTAATTTATTAGGAAACCACTGTAAAATAACCGCTCTTTTATCAAACGCTATCGCTGTTCCAATAAAACGAGGCGATTGCAATGCAAAACAAAGAGAAGCGCAAAGTTCCTTATTTGCATTCCACAGCGCGTTTAAATTTAAATCAATATTTGATTCGGGGAAATATAAAATACAAAATTTTGCAATTGCTGAAAAATCATTATTTAAATGAATATCCCCTAAAATATCAGAATTAGTATTGTACGTTTTCAAAATATGATCTGCATTCACATAAGGCGAACTAGCAAAAATAAGCGCAAGCCAGCGTTGAAATGCTATAAAACGTAATGCCCCACTTTCTGAAAGCATTAAATTAGGATCAATAAATAAGTTTGTGACAGCATTAGCTATACGAGTACAAAAATATTGAGTACGTTTTTCTAATAAATCTGAAATTTGTTCGGGAAAATCAAATTCGATCTCGTTAATACCACCAAAATTAGCATCAATCTTCTCTAAAATTTTTAAAAGTTCGGAACAAGCAACTTCATAATTTTTATCTACAATTGCTTTTTCTAAACGATTAATACTGGGTTGTTTTTCTTGAAGCATAATATCCTTCTTTAACTTTCAACATTCCAAATAACATCAACTAAAAAAGGCACATTAAAGTGCCATTTTATGATCATATCGTTAACTAAAAACTATAAGTTATCTTACCCCAAAAAGTGGTTTTATCGCTTTCAAATGCTTTATTACCATTTAAACTATCTTCATCTGAATTAACTAAACGTCTTGCTACAAAAAGATCCATATTTAAATTTTTCACAATCTCTGCTTTCACGCCTAAACCTGCTGAAGAAACAGTATGCGTATTCGCACCATAGATTTTGGCATTTTCTTTATTATAACGATACTGCCCCAAATCATAGAAAGCATAAGGGCTAATACGATATTTAGTATATTTAGGCATCGCTAATTCATTTCGCCATACCAACCCACGTTCTGCACTAACGCCACTATATTTAAATCCTCGAACAGCATATATACCGCTAATAGAAAAATGATCAAGGCTATTTAAATCTTGACGAGTATATTGAGCACTTAATTGGCTATCAAACTGCCATCCCTGAGCAAACTCTTGATGATACCCAAGTCGAGAAACCAGTAGGTTATAACTACGATGATAATTTTTACCTAGTCGTCTGGTATATTTTGATCCTGGTAAGTTATACGCATAATAATAGTCGGTAAACTCCACATTAACTGTAGCTGTCGTATTTAATTTTACCTCACCACTGATCCCTAAATTAATACCAGCAAGTGAGAAATGTTTACGCGTATTACCAAAATTATTTATACCCGATTTTTGATCATTATAACGATAGCTATAGCCAGCATTCAGTTTAAATTGATCTTCAATACCCCAATCAAACTGCGGTAAAAAATAACTCCAATTTAGTCCAACGAAGGATGATTTACCGCGTGATAATTTACGGTTAATTGCACTTGGTAAACCATCGGTATCACTAGAATCTAAGAGGCTTACTCCAGCTTGAATGCTAACAATTTGATGATTATCATAAAACGGACGAGAATATCCGACACTCAAAGCAGATGATTTTAAAGGAGCCTTAAAATTAGTTAAAGCATTTATAGTTAATACATCATCATTGCCTGTTAAATTCGCATTAATATGCCCAAATATAATACGAGCGCGATTAAATTCTCGTGAACCATAGTTATCCACTGAAATAAAATTACGCGTTTTACCATATGGAGAAAATCCAGCAACTGTTAAGTTAGACACTTTATTCTGAGAATCTAACTCATAGTGCACTCGAGTAATTTTTAATGGATTTTCTTTTGACATTGCAAATTCACGGCGATCAAACCATTGACGACCATCTTCAAAATATTTGCCCTGTTTTAAAGAAGGAAGGCTATGTGCAATATTTTTTTCATCATAACCTTCACTACCTTTATAAAAAACTTGGCCAGTAGTGGGGGCATTATAACTTAATAGGAAAAAAACATTTCCATTTTCAACTCGTTGCTCAGGTAATACAATTTCATATTTTCCTTTATTAAAAGCATTTAATTTTTCTTGTAACGCTTTTTGAGCTTTTTTTAGGCTTGTCAAAGTTTGATTACCTTGATAGCGTTCTAAAATCTCAGCTAATGAAATTTGCTCATTATCCGTTAAACCTTGAATATCGCCCAGTAATTGAAAACTATTCACTGGGAATTGTTGTTCTGCATTTGCCATTGATGTCATACCAAAACCAAGCAATAAAACAACTGCACTTAATTTAAATTTATTCATTTTGTTCATTTATTTCACCTAACATAAATAATTTGTAATATATCCTAAAATGAAGTGGGTAATCCCACTTCATTTTCATATAATCAATCGCCTACCTTTTCAGACTGCTTGTGATATTGAGCTTTACTTTTCTCATTTTCAGCAAGGCAAGAGGTTAACAGACGACCATCTGCGATGTTTTTACCTGCAGGCAATACCACTGAACATACCGAACCATGAGATATAATGCTTGCGGCCTTATTCACACCACGTCCTTTATCGTAAAACATTAAACTTTTTGCACTGCTTAATGGGTACTGCTCATTTTCAGCTGTGCTCAAGTTTGAACGTACAGTACGCTCCATATCGCCCAAAATATCGATTAAATCCAATATCAAACTATCTTTACTTTGTCGTTCAGCTTCTACAATTGTCGTCCTCGTTTTACCTTGAATCAATCCGTTGTTGTCTACAGTGCCATTTGTAATCACATCCACCTCTCCTTCTTTTGAAATGATTTTTGCACCTTTGCGATTCATGATGTTTTGACCTGCAATTACTGATGTAGCTTGCTCACCGTCGATAACACCTTCATTATCCACGTTACCTTCAGCATTAACTGTCACTTTTCCTTTTGCATCTAATTTACCAGTTGATTCATTAGTAAAGTTTGCTTTTGCATTTACGCTAACATCACCCATTTCAGCCTTTACGGTGCCGCTGTTAGTTATGTTTTTATCAGCTTCTAAATTAACGCTCTTACCTGTTACCTTAACTCCGTCTTTAATCTTAATATCCTTTCCAGAAGTAATATTCACAGTACTAGAATCCGAACTAATATTGTTATTCACTTCAACGTTGCCTGATGTTGATTTAATGCTTGTCTCGCCTTTACCTCTAATAGTGACATCGGCTGATACATCTACCGCACGTCTACCATCACCTCGAGAACCATTTAAAATGATATGAGAACCCTCTTGTGCATCTAAAACAAGTGGATTTTTAATGGCTAATCCATCACGTGAATAGGAATGTCCTCTAAATTCTAATGTTGTCGTATTTTCTGTTTTAATTGTAGTTGTGTTGCCATCACTTCTTTCAAAGTATATCCCTGCTACAGTATAGCCATTCGCACTAGCATCAAAGGTTACACGACCTGTTCCTTTTGCAGTAATGTTTGCGGCAACATTTAATCCACGAGTGATTTTTTGATTGTTCTTAAGTAGATAAGGTTTGAGGTTAAAGGTTGCAGTTGAGCTTTCTTTAGTTTCGAATGTTACATCTTGATCAATATTAAGTAGTTTGTAATCGCCATAACGATTATGGCTGTCTGTATAACCTGCTTTACTCTCTTTGTCCAAAAATTCGAAACTACCGCTTTCTACTGTCAAATTCGCACGCCAATTATGCGTAGAAAAAGCCACATTATCAAATTTACGATCAGTTACTTTACGTTCAAAGACGACTTTTCCGTTAGTAGTAATATTACCTTCCCAACTCGAAAAAAATTCATATTTACCGTTATACCAATCTCTAGCTATTGCGTCATATTGAAGTCTCAGCCCCTCGTCATCATAGCCTAAAAATTGAGCATTCTTAATAGTTAATTTATTATAAGCTCTTTTATTGCTGCCAAAATTATACTCATAATGAGGGCCACCAGTAATTCTAACTGTGCCTTTTCCTTTCAAGACTGCACCTTCAATTAAGAAATTAGGGTTAGGGAATTTTTTATTTTGTTTACTTTGTGGACGCGAAGAGGCACTGATATTTAAATCCCCTCGATTAGTATCAATTTCGCCCTTTAACACGAAACCATTACCCGCAGTAATATTAACATTAAGCTTTCCATTTGTTGATTTGATTTTGGTACCTTGCTCTTGGGTGAACGTAGCGTTGGCTATTAGGGTTAAAGTCGCATCATTTCCTGCTGTTTTAATAATATCCGCCTGAACAGTTAAATTACCGTCTTGCATTCCTGTTGGATTATCCGTGGTAATAGTAACATTCGTTCCTTTATTCAAAGCACTGGTAATTGTGGTATTGTAAATAACCGCATCATCGCCTTTTGCTTGAATAGTAGTAATAGGACTAGTAGTTTTATTAATTTGATTTTGATTTTGATTTTGATTTTGAGCCACAATCTTCACATTGTAAGGGTCTAATAACCAGTCTTGCGCTTCAACTTTTGCTGTTGTGCCTATGCCAAGATAATGCCCTGAGGTTTCGACAAAACCACCATTCTCTCTACCGTTTGCGATAATTTCGCCATCAACTTGTGCACGATTACCCCAAACAATCGCTCTACCGCCTTTTTCAGAACCTGAAACATTCACGCTTGCGCCTTGTTTGATTTCGGTGTTTTCTGCTAATTGAATTTCGCCTTTACCGCGCTCATCACCACCGATATAAACCGTACCGCCTTGTTTACCCGTTAATTCCACTTTCGCACCGCTGTTTAATACCACTTTTTTACCCGTAATGGTCAAGTTACCTGCTTTAAAGTTAGCATTATTTAAGGTTACCATACCATCAATGTTCGCCAAGCCTTTTTTGGCTGAAAGAATGATTTCACCTGATTTATCTTTGTGTACACTATTTGCGTTTAATGTACCTTTATTCACAACAGAACCTGCACGCATTTGAATCTTGCCATTTTTTGCAAAAATTGTACCTAAGTTCACGGCTTCATTTTCCGGTGCTACAAGGCTGTAAGTAATCGTTGGGTTAGTAATATCGCTGATCGTTACTTTTTGACCTGCTAATAAAAGAATGTTGCCATCTTCAACTTCAATCACACCGTTATTTTTAACGCTACCACCAATTAAATTTACGCTACCATTTTTTGAAACACTGATTAAACCATTATTCACAATTTGCGCCATGGCTTTATCTTTAGCCTGTTCAAAATTGAAATTGCGTGCTTTTAAATCTTTATCTGAAATGTTTAATGTTGATGCGGTAAAGGCTGCAGCATTAATTACTGCATCTTTGCCCATTACAATCCCATTCGGGTTAATTAAGAATACGTGACCATTTGAATTTAACACACCTTTTAATTGCGAAATTTGATCAGAAGTCACATGGTTAAATACCGCAGAATTGCTATTTTCTTGAACAAAACTAACGAGTTCATCTTGATTAATATTGAATTGTTTCCAGTTAATAATGGCATCTGGGCTATTGGTAATGGTAATATTTTTACCATTTATTGACATTGATGCACTACCACTTACCACTTTCATACCTTGCAAGCCATTTGCCACTTCCATACCTTGCAAGCCATTTGCCATTGCAGTTTGTGTCGCAAAACCAAATGAAAGCAGAGAAATTAAGCTTGCAAGTGGTTTTAATTTTAACCATTTTGTCATTTGAAAATTTGAAGTTGTATCCACTGCATTTTGACAGCCGCTATGACGGTCGTGTCCAGCAGTAATTTCAGAAACAGCCACTAATTGATTTAAACGCTTACTAAATTTTAAACGATAAATTTTATTCATATAAGATCCCTATAAGTCATTAAAGGAGGTATCATTGGAAGTTGTCTTTCAATAATAAGAAACGAAATATCACTATCGCAAAAAAGCATGAGAGTATCATTGATCCAAGTGTTTCATCATTCTCGCACTAAAAAATATAAAACGATAAGATTAGCACTTTCTATACAACTCAATCACCTTTTGAAACACGACATCGCACTACTATGCAACAAGATGATGCGATGATGCGATGATGCGATGATGCGATGATGCGATGATGCGATGATGCGATGATGCGATGGCGATGCGATGATGCGATGATGCGATGATGCGATGATGCGATGATGCGATGATGCTTATTATACTAAATAATAAAAAGAATGCTACTTTTTTTTCATAAAATTTACCCTTTATTTATCTTCACTTTAAATTAATGCCTTTTACAAAAAAGACATGTATATGTGCCAAGCACTCAAACGGTTATTTTAGCGTTATTTTTTCTTAAATCACAAACTCAAACCAATCAATCACATCACGTTCGTGAATACCATTTTTAATCAAAATATCCGCATTTTTTACAGAATGGGAAGAGCCAGAAATAAGCGGATGCCATTCAGGGAGTGTTTTTCCTTCATAAAGCAAACGATAGGCACAAGTATCAGGCAACCAATGAAAATCAGGTAAATTCTTTTTGGTGAGTTTGGTGCAGTCGGTTTCAATTTTAAAACGCGCTGAATAATTACCGCACTTGCCTGTTTCCATATCTAACAGATTACAAGCAATTCGGGTGTAATAAAGTTTTTGGCGTTTGCCTCGCCCTTGAATATATTTGCGATAACAGCATTTGCCGCAGCCATCACATAAGGCTTCCCATTCAGATTCGGTCATTTCAAGCAGGGATTTTGTTTGCCAAAAATTAAGTTCAAGTTGCATACTGGATTGCATAGTTGATACAAATAAAAAGTGCGGTCAAAATTTATGTAGTTTTTGACCGCACTTGGTTGATTAAAATTAGAAACCTTCTTTTAAGCTTACGGTTAAGTTAAACACTAAGTGCTCTGGACGGCTGTCTTTACTATCCGCACAGAAATAACCTTCTCGTTCAAATTGATAACCTTTCTCTGCTTCTGCAACAGCCAAGCTTTGTTCAACAAACCCCTGTTTTGTCACTAAAGAATTTGGATTTAACACGCTTTCAATATCATCTTCAGCACTTGGATTTGGCACAGTGAATAAACGATCATACAAACGGAATTCAGCTGGATAATTATGCGTAGCAGAAACCCAGTGAATTACCCCTTTCACTTTACGACCATCCGCTGGGTTTTTACCTAAAGTTTCAGGATCATAAGTACAGAAAATCGTGGTAATTTCGCCACTTGCATCTTTTTCTACACGTTCCGCTTTAATCACATACGCATTACGTAAACGAACTTCTTTACCCAATACTAAGCGTTTATATTGTTTGTTTGCTTCTTCACGGAAGTCTGCGCGATCAATATAAAGCTCTTTCGTAAACGGCAATTGACGCTCGCCTAATTCTGGACGATTTGGATGATTTGGGGCAGTTAAAACTTCCTCGCCTTCAAAATTTTCAATTACCACACGAACAGGATCAATCACTGCCATTGCACGCGGTGCATTTTCGTTTAAATCTTCACGAATGCAGGCTTCAAGTGCAGAATACTCCACCACGTTATCTTGTTTCGTTACCCCGATACGGCGACAAAATTCACGTAACGAAGTAGGCGTATAACCACGACGGCGTAAACCTGAAATGGTTGGCATACGCGGATCGTTCCAACCATCTACAATGCCATCATTCACTAATTTCAATAATTTACGTTTAGAGGTTAACGTGCCTTCTAAATTTAAACGTGAAAATTCATATTGATGCGGTAATGGACGTTCAATACTGATATTTTCCAACACCCAGTCATATAAACGACGGTTATCTTGGAATTCTAATGTACAGATAGAGTGAGTAATACGTTCGATTGCATCAGAAATACAGTGCGTGAAATCGTACATTGGGTAAATGCACCATTTGTCGCCTGTTTGGTGGTGGCTGGCAAATTTAATGCGATAAAGCACGGGATCACGCATTACCATAAATGGCGATGCCATATCAATTTTTGCGCGTAAACTTGCTTTACCTTCTGCAAATTCGCCGTTTTTCATTTTTTCAAATAAAGCTAAGTTTTCTTCAATAGTGCGGTCACGATATGGGCTGTTTTTACCCACTTCAGTTAATGTGCCACGATATTCACGCATTTCTTCTGGCGAAAGTTCATCCACATAAGCCAAGCCTTTTTTAATCAATTCAATCGCATAACCATAAAGCGCATCGAAGTAATCAGATGCATAACGCGGTTCACCTTCCCATTTGAAACCTAACCATTCCACGTCAGCTTTGATGGAATCTACATATTCCACGTCTTCTTTTACAGGATTGGTGTCATCAAAACGTAGGTTACATAAACCTTGATATTCTTTTGCTAAGCCAAAATTCAAGCAAATCGATTTGGCGTGACCGATATGTAAATACCCGTTCGGCTCAGGCGGAAAACGGGTATGAACGCTTTTATGTTTACCCGAAGCAAGATCTTCATCAATAATTTGGGTGATAAAATGGTGAGTGCGGGTATTTTCTGCACCCAAATATTTGTCTGTCATCATTTTCTCTCGTTAAAATAAAAAATATTCGGCTATTCTATACAAATCTAAGGGAAAATAAAGGTTCATCTCGTGTTCTTGCCATAGAAATACTGGATTTAAATAAAAGATTGTAAAAACTTGCCATAAAAAACCGCCACGAAATTATCGTGGCGATGTATATTTAGCTTACCAAACCCAGCCAGCCCCCATTTGATAGGAAATTTTACTGTTTTTGCCTGCATTCACGGCGATACCACTTTTTAATGTGATATTTGCTTTTGGTGTGTAGCCTACGCCAATCGCCACCGCATTACGACTACCATAACCACCCACTGCAGCAGAAAAACTCGCTTTTCCGACCACTTGTGGCAACACTAAACCAGAAAGCGCGTTAGCCGCCGCTAAACCACGTTCTAATTTGCTGTCTAATTTCCCTAATTTGCCATTTAACTCGTTAAAATCTGATTGGAAATTATTCACTTGCGTTTGCAATGTGCCTAATTTAAGGTCAGTATATCGATTTGCATCTGCTAAAGTTTTTGCATCGCCTGCTTCACGTTTAAGTGCTTCTGAAACAATTTTTCCAGCCGTAAATAATTTAGCACTTGCTAATGTGGATTTATCGCCATCATCCATTTGTTTTTTATTTACTGCGTCAGTGTCTTTTTCGGCTGTTTTTACATTGGCAATGTATCTTTCAGTGCCAACCTTACCCACAGAAATTTCATTCGATCTTGTTGTTTGTGCGTCAGAACCTAATGCAACGCTGCCACTGTGTTCAACTTTTGCACCATTACCAAGAGCTACGGCTGACGATGTTAAGGCTTTTGCACCGTTGCCAATTGCCACTGTATAACTTTCTAATGCCTTACTTTCTTTCCCTAATGCAGTTGAATAATTACCTGTAGCATTTGCCTCTTTACCAATTGCCGTAGAGCCAATATTTGCTTCGGCTTGCTTGCCAATTGCCACCGAATCATTTCCAAGTGTTTTCGCGCGATATCCTAACGCTACTGTATAATTTACCTTAGGTTTGTCATTGTCAGATGTTTTCGCTTCATTTTCTTCGCCAAACACAATGTTATGTTCCCCCTCCACTTTATTTTTATAACCAGATACTACGTTGTAGCGATTATCACCTATATCATCACTAGATTTACCTACCTTATTATCATAACCAGACACAGTGTGATAGACACCATACACTTTATTTTCTTGCCCAAAAACCTGACTTGATGCACCTTTTACTGTATTACTCAAACCGTAAACCTGTAAATTACCATTACCTCCACCATAAGAAACGCCTGTTGCATTATTACCAAGCCCTACAACTACCGTACTATTGCCCGTTAAAGTGTTGTGATCGCCGACGATTAAATTATTAGTTGCGTGAGATAATTTAGGATTATCAGTACCTTTAACACTATTAATAGTATTAGTGTTTAAATTACCGATAATGATATTGTTATTGCTCGTACCCTCAGATGTACTAATATCTTTCATTCCAAAATTTTCTGAGAAGTTAGGATTTGAAGTGGTTGAGGGAGAAGTATCTGCTAAAGCTGGATTAGTGAATATTCCACCAATAATGGAGAGAGCCGTAGTTATTGTGCAAGATGGGAAGAAAAGGCTAGTTTGTTTGTTTGTTTGTTTGTTTGTTTGTTTGTTTGTTTGTTTGTTTGTTTGTTTACAGAATTATATAAAAACATATTATATCCTCACTATATTAAATAAAAGATGCTTAATTTTACATCAAATAGATTAAAATATAAAGGAAATATGATTTTTATAAATAAAAAAGTGCGGTGAAAATCTCAAAAATTTTTCACCGCACTTTCAATACCAACAGGAAGCGGGCAGATTGTTCCATCTATCCCGCATTCACTAAATTATCAATATCTTATAAGAACAGAATATTTGGATGTATAAAACACCTTAAAACAAGAACCTTTTTAGAATAAGGAATACCTAGAAATCTTATCTTTAAGCTAAGAAGGGAGAAATGAAACAAAAACGACCAAATTCTGTAAAACTTTTGCAAAATTTGACTGTTTGGCAAGTTAAACACTACACCAATTTTCTAAAATCAAGTTGGGGACAAACTCAAAAGCTTTATCACTCGTGACTAAAACACATTCATTAGCTAAAGCGTGAGCAGCAATCATCTGATCTTGTACGCCCATTACTTTGCCTTCTTTTTCCATTTCAGCTCTTAGCTTGCCATAAATTTCAGCGGTTTTCGTATCCCATTCTAAAATAGAAATCGCAGATAAAAATATATCTAGAAACTGTGAAAGTTGCAGATTATTACGCTTTGCCACACCATAAAATAATTCAGCGGCGGTAACAGAAGAAATACAGAGAATTTCAGGATTAAGCAGCCTTAATCGTTCTACTACAGAAGGCACTTTACGGAAAAAATAACTCACAGTATTCGTATCTAACATATACATTTAAAAGCCCTCAAAAGGATCTCGCGTTGCCACTTCTTGCTTACGCTCTTTTTCTGATAAAAAATCTTCATCACATTGAATTGTAGGTAACAATTCGAAGACTTTCTGCCAATTTTGCTGGCTACGAGAACGAGTTGAAAGCCTAATATCGCCATTTTCTTCTTTGAAAACATAAATTTGAGTGGCGTCAAACTCAAATTCCACAGGTAAACGAACGGCTTGATTGCGACCATTTCTAAATAAACGTGCGATTTTTTCCATTATGTTCCTCCTTAAATATATGCTTTAGTATATGCCAAAACACTAGTCTGAACAAACACGATTAAATTTAACCGCACTTTAGTTACATCACTACCACATCAAACTGTTCTTGGTTATAAAACTGTTCTGTTTTTACTTTTACTCGTTTTCCAATAAACATTTCCACTTCTGGCAGTAAACCGTGATATTCTTCATTAATAAGGTATTCGGAAACTGCTGGCGAGGCATAAACAACAAATTGTTCACTACTGAATAAATGATGCACCCGAATAATTTCACGCATAATTTCGTAGCAAACTGTCTCGACCGTTTTCACCCGACCTCGTCCGTGACAAGTTGGACATTCATCGCATAGCACATGCTCAAGGCTTTCGCGGGTTCTTTTACGAGTCATTTCTACAAGGCCTAATTGCGTAAAGCCATTCACATTAGTTTTCATACGATCTTTAGAAAGCGCATCACATAAAGATTGCAATACTCGATTGCGATATTCATCTGTTTGCATATCAATAAAATCAATAATGATTATGCCACCAAGATTACGTAGTTGGAGTTGCTGCGCAATGGCTTTAGTTGCTTCAATATTGGTATTGAAGATGGTTTCTTCTAGATTACGATGCCCCACAAATGCGCCTGTATTAATATCAATGGTGGTCATGGCTTCTGTTTGCTCGATAATTAAATAGCCGCCCGATTTGAGATTAACACGTTTATCTAAGGCTGTTTGGATCGCATTTTCAACCCCATACACATCAAAAATAGGTTGATTACCAGAATAAAGAACAAGTTTATCGCTTAATTCAGGCATAAATTCATCGGTAAACTCTTTTACTTCGCCAAAGCAAAGTTTAGAGTCGATACGAATTTTTTCTAAGTTTGTGCCGATAAAATCGCGCAAAATACGTTGTGGAAGTGCTGGCTCGCCGTAAATTTTTGATTTGGTTGGATATTTAGATTTACGTTCTAAAACTTTACGCCATAAGCGTTTTAAAAATTCAGCGTCTTGACGTAATTCTTCTTCGCTTGCCCCTTCTGTGGCGGTACGAATAATAAAACCGCCGAGTTCATCACAAAAAGGTTCAACTAATGCTTTTAAACGGGCGCGCTCTTCTTCGCTTTCAATACGTTGTGAAACGCCTACGTGGCTATTTTCTGGCATAAAAACAAGATAACGTGATGGCAATGTGATATCCGTTGTTAAACGTGCACCTTTTGTACCTAGCGGCTCTTTCACCACTTGTACAACAATATCCTGCCCTTCTCGTACTAATTCTGAAATGCTCTTAACTTTAAATTGCTTTTGTTCATTTTCATCTACACATTCTGTATGGGATACAATGTCCGCAGCGTGTAAAAAAGCCGCTTTTTCCAAACCAATATCAACAAAAGCAGACTGCATTCCTGGTAACACTCGAGTGACACGACCTTTATAAATATTTCCGACAATTCCTCGTTTAGCTTGGCGTTCAATATGCACTTCGCGCAACATTCCTGTTTCTACTAGCGCAATGCGTGTTTCGTTAGGCGTTACGTTCATCAATAACTCGACAGCATCCATTTTATATTCCTAATTTCTTAAATTTCATCAAATATTTAGTCTAAATAGAATAATAGCCCGAAATAAGGTAAAATGCACCCTTTCTGAAATTTTAACCTATTTTGGACTGATATAATGTTTGGATTCGACCCAACTCTTATTACTTTTACTATTTATATTTTCGGGATGTTGCTGATTGGCGTACTCGCCTATTATTACACGAATAATTTATCAGATTACATTCTCGGTGGACGTCGTTTAGGCAGTTTTGTTACTGCAATGTCTGCTGGTGCTTCAGATATGTCTGGTTGGCTTTTAATGGGCTTACCTGGTGCGGTATATTTATCAGGCTTAGTTGAAGGCTGGATTGCTATTGGTTTAACTATCGGGGCTTATTTTAACTGGCTTTTAGTGGCTGGTCGTTTGCGTATTTATACAGAATTAAATAATAATGCGCTCACTCTCCCAGAATATTTTCACAATCGTTTTGGTTCATCACACAAATTATTAAAACTTGTTTCTGCCACTATTATTTTAGTGTTTTTTACTATTTATTGTGCTTCTGGTGTAGTGGCTGGCGCAAAATTATTCCAAAATATATTTTCTGTGGAATATTCCACCGCACTTTGGTACGGCGCAGCGGCAACCATTGCTTACACCTTCATCGGAGGTTTCCTCGCGGTAAGCTGGACAGATACCATTCAAGCCACATTAATGATTTTTGCATTAATTTTAACCCCTGTTTTTGTGTTATTAAGTTTCACTGATACCGCTCAATTTTCCGCAGTACTAGAACAAGCTGAGGCTGCCGTAAATAAAGATTTCACGGATTTATTTACTTCTACCACACCACTTGGTTTATTAAGTCTTGCTGCTTGGGGATTGGGCTATTTTGGGCAGCCACATATTTTAGCGCGTTTTATGGCAGCTTATTCTGTCAAATCACTTATCAAAGCTCGCCGCATTAGTATGACATGGATGGTGCTTTGCTTAGGTGGAGCAATCGGTATTGGTTTCTTCGCGATTCCTTATTTCTTTGCCAATCCAGCTATTGCAGGCACAGTTAATCGCGAACCAGAACAGGTTTTTATTGAATTAGCTAAACTTTTATTTAATCCTTGGATCGCGGGCATATTACTTTCAGCTATTTTAGCCGCTGTAATGAGTACGTTAAGCGCGCAATTATTAATTTCTTCAAGCTCAATCACTGAAGATTTCTATAAAGGTTTTATTCGCCCTAAGGCTTCAGAAAAAGAGCTCGTATGGCTTGGCAGAGTTATGGTGTTAGTTATTGCCGCACTTGCTATCTGGATCGCACAAGATGAAAACAGCAAAGTATTAAAACTTGTAGAATTTGCTTGGGCGGGGTTTGGTAGTGCATTTGGCCCTGTTGTACTTTTCTCTCTTTTCTGGAAACGAATGACATCATCGGGTGCAATGGCGGGTATGCTTGTAGGTGCAGTGACAGTATTTGCTTGGAAGGAAGTTGTTCCTGCTGATACTGATTGGTTTAAAGTATATGAAATGATCCCAGGTTTTGCTTTCGCCAGCCTTGCAATTATTGTTATTTCATTACTTTCCAATAAACCAGAACAAGATATTCTTAATACCTTTGATAAAGCAGAAAAGGCTTATAAGGAAGCAAAATGATCGACTTTCGCCCTTTTTATCAACAAATTGCTACTACAAATTTATCGGACTGGTTAGAAACCTTACCACTCCAATTGAAAGAATGGGAAACTCAAACTCATGGCGATTATGCGAAATGGCGCAAAATTGTTGATTTTTTGCCTGATTTACATGCTGATGAAATCGATCTAAAAAGAGCGGTGAAATCTGACCGCACTTCTCCCCTTTCAGAAGGTGAAAAACAACGAATTATCCATCATTTAAAACAATTAATGCCGTGGCGAAAAGGGCCTTATCATCTTTTCGGCATTCATGTAGATTGTGAATGGCGTTCAGATTTTAAATGGGATCGTGTTCTTCCTCATTTAGCTCCCCTGCAAGGTCGCACTATTTTAGACGTGGGTTGTGGCAGCGGTTATCATATGTGGAGAATGGTAGGCGAAGGCGCAAAAATGGTGGTCGGGATTGATCCTACCGAGCTTTTCCTTTGCCAATTTGAAGCTGTACGCAAACTGCTTAATAATGATCGTCGAGCAAATCTTATCCCGCTTGGTATTGAGCAAATGCAACCATTAGCGGCATTTGACACTGTATTTTCAATGGGCGTACTCTATCATCGTAAATCCCCATTAGATCATTTAAGCCAGTTGAAAAATCAATTGGTAAAAGGTGGCGAATTGGTATTAGAAACGTTAGTGGTGGATGGCGATGTAAATACTGTGCTCGTACCAGCAGATCGCTATGCGAAAATGAAAAATGTTTATTTTATCCCCTCTGTCGCCGCACTAATTAACTGGCTAGAAAAAGTTGGCTTTACTAACGTACGTTGTGTGGATGTAGCGACAACTACATTAGAAGAACAGCGTAAAACTGATTGGTTAGAAAATGAAAGCCTGATTGATTTCTTAGATCCAAATGATCACAGTAAAACCATTGAAGGTTATCAAGCACCGAAAAGAGCGGTAATTTTAGCAAATAAATAAAAAAGGAAATTATTCCCTTTTTATTGTACTCGCGTTTCATATTTACAAAGAATAATACTCTAATTCTACTGAAGTTAATGTGGATAATAAGGTTTCAGCCATCGTTTTATGGCTCAATTTTAATGCTTTTTCAGCCATCACAATTCGCTCAATATCACTCAATTTTTTATCATTTAAATACGCAAAATTAAGTGCGGTTTGCAACGCTGGCAAACTCGGATTAAATGCGGCGTTTTCTGCATAACGTCCTGTCACCACATCTCCATTTTTAAATAAAATCGCAATGCCGTGCGGACTATTTGAATAAGGACAATGAGATTGATTTGCCGCTAAAATAGCTTGATTAATCAAATCATCTTGGTGATCTGCAATTAAATCATGATTTTCATCCGCCAAAAGATGCGCTGCAATATCGAGATCTTTTGGTCCAAACGCATCCGGTAAATAAGAATGTAATGGATTATTTTGGCTATGCGGCAAATGAATTGAAATTTTTTCAGCACCGTGCAATTCATTCATAAATTGACGACAATGTCCGCACGGCGTGTAATTGACCACCATATCTGAAATACGGCGTTCATTACGCAACCAAGCGTGAGAAATTGCACTTTGTTCCGCGTGAATCGTTTGCTGAATGGCTGAATTAGCAAATTCTTGATTCGCGCCGAAATAAAAATCCCCTTGTTCGCCAATAGCAATTGCCCCCACATTAAAATGAGAAATAGCAGTATGACTATAACTTGCAGCAAGTGGCAACAAGTGCATAGCCAATTTTAGTGTGGTAAGTTCAAAATTATGACAAAGCTGCTGCACTTGGGAATAATTTAAAAAACCAGCCCAATTTTGTGAACGAAGTTCATTCACAATAGCTTGATTAAGTGCATCATCTTGTGGCAAGGTGTGCTTAATAAGTTCTTGCATAACATATCCTTAGAAAAAATATTAAAAATTATAACTGTACTTATTAAATCAAAATTTATTGTTAGCCGCGATAGTTTGATTAAATATTCATTAAAACTGTGATCTTGATCACTTATTTGATAGCTTCTATTTATTACAAATTCTTAACAAATAAGGCTAAGACTATCAATTATATTGAATAGAACAATTTCACTTCAAATTATAGAAACGTATAATACCCATATCAAAGGGAGGGCATTAGCTCAATTATTCAACTAGAAAAAGGAAATTATTATGTCAAAAACATCAATCGGACTAGATAAAGTTCAATCAGCAGAATTAGCCGATAAACTTAACGAATTACTTGCAACCTACCAAGTTTTCTATACTAATGTACGAGGCTATCACTGGAATATTAAAGGCGTAAACTTCTTTGCATTACACGCAAAATTTGAAGAAATTTATACTAATTTAATTGCTAGAGTAGATGAAGTGGCTGAACGTATTTTAACTTTAGGTTACACACCAAATAATGCTTACAGCCAATACTTAAAAATATCTCGAATTAAAGAAGATATTGCAGTAAGTGAGGCACAAGAATGTTTATCAGGCACATTACAAGGTCTAAAAACATTACTAGATCAACAACGTGAAATTCTTTCTTTTGCAAATAACGCTAATGATGAAGGTACTGCATCACAAATGAGTGACTATATTAAAGAACAAGAAAAATTAGTATGGATGTTCCAAGCAGCGTGCCAAACTTGCCATAATTAATGAATAAATTTCAACGCTAACGAAAACTAACCTGCAATTAATCTAACTCAATAAAGTTAGATAAATTTAATTTGTCTAAGATCAAATTTGATCTAGCAAATTATCTCAAAAGTAAGAGTTTCCTATTTAGAATAGGAATGTCAAATTCAGTCTGAATAAAGGAAACTCTTATACCTCTTATTCACAGTGATCTCTTTAAACTAATTTAGTCAATTTAACCACTAAATTTAACGTTTTTTACCACATCATACATATTTTGGTAGCTATCTTGAATTTCTAACTCTATAGGCTTTTTCAAACCTTTTTTAGCATTAAATTTTTCCACCTGATTTTTAATAAAAGCTTTTCTTTGTACGAAATTCTGTTCGTCAAAATCACGAATCAAATAGGTAAGCTCTACTTGCTCAATATCGCCAGAAAAATCTTCTAAATGATAAAAGCCCGCTTTCCCATCGGTTTTTTCTGGTACTTCATCAACAGGAAAAACTTGCTGAAATTCACAAGCTAAAGTCAGCGCATTCAGCATTTTTCCTTTTGCATAACCTGTGTGAATATTTCGCCCGAAAAACCGCACTTTTGCCGTTGCAGCATTAAAGTTTTCGTATTCTAATTCCCCTACTTCTCCCCCATCAATGGTATATGCCCAATCACAGGAAAACTTTTCCATTGGGAAATAATGGATTCCCAAACCAATTTCTTCATCAGGCGTAAAAGCAACACAAATATTGCAATGGGGAATATTCTCTTTTTGAAGAATGGAAAGTGCGGTCATAATTTCTGCAATTCCCGCTTTATTGTCAGCCCCAAGCAAAGTGGTTCCATCAGTAACAATAAGCGTTTGTCCGACTAATTTTTGCATAAAAGAATAATAAACAGGGCTAATAAATTCCTCGCCAATACCTAATGCAATATCTCCGCCACGATATTCTTCTATCACTTCTGGGCGTACATTTTTACCACTACATTGCGGAGACGTATCAAGATGCGCAACTAAACCAATGGTTTTCGTTAAGTTAGGATCATTAGTGAGTAAAAATGCTGTTACCACTGCATATTTATTTACTTACTTCAACATTCTCCAAACCAAGTTGGATTAATTCTTTTTGCAACTGCATGGCTAACTTCATTTGCCCGACTGAGCTAGGGGAATGCTTCGCATGAGGTTTTGATTGGGTGTGAAAAGACACATAATGTAAAAATCGTTCTAAAAGTTCTGTTTTATCTATTTGAGAAATCATATTCTCGCTCCTTTTAAAAATATCTTTTTTAGTTTAACGAGAAAAATAGAAAACATCTTGATATATAACAATATTTATAAAATTAACGAAGTAAAATTCATCGAAAGTGCGGTTAAATTTCTCGTTATTTTTATGAACGGCGGTTTTTTACTTTCTAAGGCATTAAGTCCTTTTCATTATTAACAATTCACTATATCATAGTCGTCTATTTTTATATGTCGCCCCTGCAGTCTTGCAGGTTTTATTTCTACTCAGTACCAAATCATTGGTGAAATTAGGGAGAAAACCAAAGCTAGTGGAAAATCAGCTTCAAAACAAGCCTATTATTGAGCTTCGTTCAATCAAAAAATCCTATGGTTCTAACACCATTATTAACAATTTCAATCTTACAATTAATAACGGTGAGTTTGTCACTATTCTTGGCCCCTCAGGCTGTGGTAAGACCACAGTTTTACGCTTACTTGCAGGCTTAGAAGAATTGGATTCAGGTAGCATTATTTTAGATGGTGAAGATATCACCAATGTGCCAGCGGAAAAACGTCATATTAATACGGTATTCCAAAGCTATGCGCTATTTCCACATATGACAATTTTTGAGAACGTGGCTTTCGGTTTGCGTATGCAAAAAGTACCAAACGAGGAAATTAAACCGCGTGTTTTAGAAGCCTTGCGTATGGTACAGCTAGAAGAAATGGCGGATCGTAAGCCAACTCAACTTTCTGGCGGACAACAACAACGTATTGCTATCGCTCGTGCCGTAGTAAATAAACCAAAAGTGTTGTTACTTGATGAGTCTTTATCTGCATTGGATTACAAATTGCGTAAACAAATGCAACAAGAACTCAAAATGTTACAACGTCAGCTTGGTATTACCTTTATTTTCGTCACCCACGATCAAGAAGAAGCGATTACAATGTCTGATCGTATTGTATTATTGCGTAAAGGTAAAATCGCACAGGATGGTTCTCCACGTGAAATCTATGAAGATCCAGCTAACTTATTCGTTGCTCGTTTCATTGGCGAAATTAACGTATTTGAAGCCACTGTGATTGAACGAAAATCAGAACAAGTTGTACTGGCAAATGTTGAAGGTCGTATTTGTGATATTTATACGGATATGCCTGTGGAAAAAGATGAAAAACTTCAAGTACTCCTTCGCCCTGAAGATATTGTGATTGAAGAATTAGATGAAAATGAACATTCTAAAGCAATTATCGGTCATATTATTGACCGCACTTATAAAGGAATGACATTAGAATCAACGGTAGAGTTTGATCATAACGGAATGCGTGTCCTTGTAAGTGAATTCTTTAATGAAGATGATCCACATATGGATCATAGCATAGGACAACGCGTAGGTATCACATGGCACGAAGGCTGGGAGGTTGTACTCAACGATGAAGATAATCAATAATAAATTCCAGAAAATTACTGTTGCGATTATCTTCAGTTGGCTAATCTTCTTTGTGCTGATTCCAAACTTATTGGTACTTGCCGTAAGTTTTCTGACTCGAGATGGTAGCAACTTTTATGCATTCCCAATTACTATTGAAAACTATACAAACTTGTTTAATCCGCTTTATGCACAAGTTGTGTGGAATTCATTGTCTATGTCGGGCATCGCCACCATTATTTGCTTACTAATAGGTTATCCATTTGCTTTTATGATGAGTAAAATTCATCCTAAATATCGACCGCTCTTATTGTTCCTTGTGGTTTTACCATTTTGGACAAACTCGTTAATTCGTATTTATGGAATGAAGGTATTTCTTGGCGTGAAAGGCATACTTAACACGATGTTAATTGATATGGGAATTTTGAATGCGCCAATTCGTATTTTGAATACCGAAATTGCGGTAATCATTGGCTTAGTTTATTTACTATTGCCATTTATGATTTTGCCACTCTACTCTGCCATTGAAAAACTAGATAATCGTTTATTAGAAGCAGCACGAGATTTAGGCGCAAATACGTTCCAACGTTTCTTTAGAGTGATTTTACCATTAACTATGCCAGGCATTATCGCGGGTTGTTTATTGGTATTATTGCCAGCAATGGGAATGTTTTATGTAGCAGACCTACTCGGTGGAGCAAAAGTCTTGCTTGTTGGTAACGTAATTAAGAGCGAATTCTTAATTTCTCGTAACTGGCCATTTGGTTCTGCAGTCAGTATTGGTTTAACTGTTCTAATGGCATTGTTGATTTTCGTGTACTACCGCGCGAATAAACTATTGAATAAGAAAGTGGAGTTAGAATAATGAGTCGTTTACTACGTAATGCATTTATGTTTGTGGTATACGCTTATTTGTATATCCCAATTATTATTTTAGTCACTAATTCCTTTAACGAAGATCGTTATGGTTTGAGTTGGAAAGGTTTTAGCTGGAACTGGTACGAGCGTTTATTTAATAACGACACCTTAATACAAGCTGCGATTCATTCGGTAACTATTGCATTTTTTGCGGCTACCCTAGCTACTATTGTAGGTGGATTAACTGCAATCGCACTTTATCGCTATCGATTCCGCGGTAAACAAGCAGTAAGCGGTATGCTATTTATCGTTATGATGTCTCCAGATATTGTAATGGCAGTATCTTTACTTGCATTATTTATGGTTGTGGGTATTTCATTGGGCTTCTGGTCTTTACTACTTGCCCACGTAACTTTCTGCTTACCGTATGTGACCGTAACTATCTTCTCTCGCTTAAATGGCTTTGATTCCAGAATGTTAGAAGCGGCGAAAGACTTAGGTGCAAGCGAAGTGACTATTTTACGTAAAATTATCCTTCCTTTAGCATTACCTGCAGTTGTATCTGGTTGGTTATTAAGTTTCACTATTTCATTAGATGATGTTGTGGTTTCATCATTTGTCAGTGGTGTAAGTTATGAAATCTTACCATTGAGAATATTCTCTCTAGTGAAAACTGGTGTAACACCTGAAGTTAATGCTTTAGCAACGATTATGATCGTGCTTTCATTAGCTCTTGTCGTTTTAAGCCAGATAATTACACGAAAAAATAACCATTAATTAACAAAAGGTTTCACAAACCTTTGAATTTAAAATAGAATACGCCTTGACGCACAATCAAGGCGTTTTTTTATGCCTGTCATTCGGCAGGTGGTTTTTTACGACTCTTTAACAGGAGAACAAACAAAAATGAAAAAATTTGCAGGTTTAATTACTGCCAGCTTCGTAGCTGCAACTTTAACCGCTTGCAACGATAAAGATGCTAAGCAAGAAACTACAAAAGCTACGGCTGCTGCTAATGACACTGTGTATCTCTACACTTGGACAGAATATGTACCTGATGGTCTTTTAGATGAGTTTACTAAAGAAACTGGCATCAAAGTTATCGTTTCAAGCCTAGAATCAAACGAAACAATGTACGCTAAACTCAAAACTCAAGGCGAGTCTGGTGGCTATGATGTTATCGCACCTTCTAACTACTTCGTTTCTAAAATGGCACGCGAAGGAATGTTAAAAGAACTTGATCACAGCAAATTACCTGTTCTTAAAGAATTAGATCCTGATTGGCTCAATAAACCTTATGATAAAGGTAACAAATACTCTCTTCCGCAACTTTTAGGTGCGCCGGGTATCGCATTCAATACCAACACTTACAAAGGCGAACAATTCACTTCTTGGGCGGACTTATGGAAACCTGAATTTGCAAACAAAGTTCAATTATTAGACGATGCACGCGAAGTATTCAACATCGCTTTATTGAAAATTGGTCAAGATCCAAATACTCAAGATCCAGCCATTATCAAACAAGCCTATGAAGAATTATTGAAATTACGTCCAAATGTGCTTTCTTTCAATTCCGATAACCCAGCTAATTCATTCATCTCAGGCGAAGTGGAAGTAGGTCAATTATGGAATGGTTCGGTACGTATTGCTAAAAAAGAAAAAGCACCTTTAAATATGGTATTCCCAAAAGAAGGCCCTGTACTTTGGGTTGATACTCTTGCAATTCCTGCAACAGCTAAAAATTCTGAAGGCGCACACAAGCTGATTAACTACATGTTAGGGAAAAAAACAGCTGAAAAATTAACCTTAGCTATCGGTTACCCAACCTCAAATATTGAAGCGAAAAAAGCATTACCAAAAGAAATCACTGAAGATCCAGCGATTTATCCGTCAGCTGATATATTAAAAAATAGTCACTGGCAAGATGACGTTGGCGATGCAATTCAATTCTATGAACAATATTATCAAGAATTAAAAGCAGCAAAATAATTGGTCAATTAGCAAAGAATTAAAATCTGATTCTGTGCAATATTTCCTATAAATAAAAACGCCCTTTAGGGCGTTTTTTTAACTAACTTAAACTCTCCTTAACTAATTGTAATTTTAGTTTTTAAATCTCTGTGATTAAAATGCTATTCACATTCCTTTAAATATTACTCCAAATATGCATTGGAGACTGCCATTAAACTTTCGCAAATGACGATTCTCTTATTCCAAAATTTTCAATTTCGTTTATATGGTTTCGTTTTTCTGAGAAGTGTGTGCTGTGATTGATACAAAAATACTTTCATTCGCTTCAGTTTTATCTTCAAACATTTCCATATGCGAGCTACTTTGATAAATAAATAATCGCAGACGATGAAAGTAAGATGAAGTAGTTTTATTTATATAAACCAACTCTGCTGAGAATCGTTTTGTCACACCTGCTACAAATATCTCAATAAGTTTATTTTATTCATACTGACTTATGATAGCCTTTATCATTTGGCTACCCTAACCTAAATAGAGTTTTTAGTCGTTATATAGTACAGTTCCTTTGGTTTTACTTGTTTTGAAATATCAAGAAGCCTTTATCTTCAATGATTGAGAAATTTATAAACGAATAAATTTCCTGTAATCATTGACATTTTTTACTGTCATTTTAAATTAACTTGATAATATACGAGCAATAATTATTTTTGCTGATTATAAATGATTTAGTTGTGGTAAAGGCTTATAGCCTTATTGAAAAATTTTTAATTTCACAGTAGCTGATTTTGTTCATAAATTTCTAGAAATTAGTATAGATAACGCATATTAACCAATTCAGGCAGCGATTAAGCGAATTTATGATCGTAGTATCCGCGCAGAAAATACCTAACTGTTGATTCCGTGAAATTCTTATAAAAAATTAAAGATAAATACGCTGCATTCTTGACTTTAAAAAGGACGTCTTAATTCCAACAATTATTGGAATTAATAAAAGTTAGGTACAAAGAAGGATCCTTGCAAATTAGCCCATCGTATTTACAAACTTAAAGATTGTTAGTTAGTTTGTTAGATAGAATAGATACTTAGTTATCAACCTAGAAATCCAATAAACCTAGACAGAAATTAAATAATTCTAGAATATAGCTATTTAATATTCTACAATGTTTAATAATAATCTATTAAACTATATAAGGATATATATGAAAAATAAAATATTATTTATATTCAACCCAATACTGTGTTATTCCAATAATTATAATTTTATTACATTAAATGATGAATTTGACAACTCTGATAAATTCACATTAGTAACATCATCTTCATTACATTTAAAAAAACAGCCATGAATTTTTAAGAAGAAATGTATTTGATATATCTGGTAGTATTAATAGTTCATACAGTAAATACTCATTTGTATCTAGAGAAGAAAGTAGAAAGGAACAATCATACGATAAATTAAGATTTGATACGATAAATATTGGATTATCTACTAAATTAAATAACTTTAAATCAGATTGGAATAAATCAATATACTTTTCATCAGATGCCATAATTAAAAATGAAAATACAAGTTTTTTTAAAAATTTCTATTTAGATTATATAATAGATAAAACTATAGATCCTATAGTTTTATCCTTAAAAACAGGATTGAAATATTACTCAAAGATAAAAAAATATAACCAATATTTCAAACCATCAAATGTAATAAATATAAAACCTAGAGTAGATTTTTTAGTTAATCCACAGATATCTATAAGTTTATCTACAGAAATACAATTAAAAAGTAGTGAAAAGTACAATGAAAAAGTAACAAATGTATCTGGAATAGAAAACTTTTTATCTATAGGAATATCGTATAATTTAAATTTAAAAAATCGTTTATATTTTGAAACTTCTTTTAATACAACAGGTAATTCAGGTGCTACAATCTACCTTAACTTTGAGAAAGATTTATAATTTAATTATCTTATTATGTATATCAGATTATATATCTGCAAGAGAAATTGTTTCATATAATGAATTTAAGAATTTCAATATTATTAGGCAAACAAAAAATAATTCTTGTGGAGCAGCAGATCTTGCCACAATGCTAAAATATAAATTTCATATTAGTGAAATTAACGAAGATACTATTCTATATAAATTGAAAAATCCAAATGAAGAAACATCCTTTTTTGAACTTGCAAGAATTTCAAAAGAATTCAATATAAATGCTATTGGATTAGCATTAATGTTAAAGGAATTATTAAACATAAATAAACCAGTAATTGCCTATGTAAACAACAGTTTAAACAATGATCATTTTATTATCATCAATGGTATTTTAATAAAGAGTTATTAATATCAGATCCAGCAATTGGAAATTACTCACTAAAAGTTTCTGACTTTGAAAAATATGGCTATTGAGAAATGATAAAAAAGGAGATATTTTATACTTGCATAGAGATTCAAAAGATCACTTAGAGTTTATTGACAATATTAAAACAAAACATAGATTATTATTAAGAAATTAAATATGTACATATATGAAATATATAGAAATAATAAGAACCACTTCTTTCTTGATTATTTATTCCCAGTAAAACTTAATAAACCAATATCTATATTTATTGGTGAAAATGGCGTAGGTAAATCAACCATAATGGAGGCTATAGCTATTTATTTAGGTTGCCCAGCAGAAGGCGGTTCAAAAAACTTTAATTTTTCAACTGAAAATACACATATCCAAATACCAAATATGATGATAAAAAAAGGAACTAAATTTCCTAAAGATATATTTTTTTATAGATCAGAAACTTTTTATACCTTTATGAGTGAAATGAAAAAACTAGATGCACCAGAATTTGGAGGGGGTAAAATAAATTCTTACTATGGAGGGGTTGAATTACATAAATTATCTCATGGAGAATCAATGAATGCACTATATATGAATAGATTTAACAAAAATGGGCTATATATATTAGATGAACCCGAATCCTCCTTATCT
The DNA here is from genome assembly GCF_900475885.1 of Haemophilus aegyptius. Classification (GTDB taxonomy): domain Bacteria; phylum Pseudomonadota; class Gammaproteobacteria; order Enterobacterales; family Pasteurellaceae; genus Haemophilus; species Haemophilus influenzae. Next base: position 1,444,159 of record NZ_LS483429.1, on the reverse strand, counting down.
CTCAACAATCAGCTTAAATTTATTGAAAGAATCGTAACTCTAAGTAGAAATGGAGCCCAATTTATCATTGCAACGCATTCACCTATTATTATGCAAACCCCTGAATCAGAGTTACTAGAAGTGACAAAAAATGGTGTAAAAACAGTTAACTTTCAAGAAACAAACATATATTATATGTATCGTGAGATTATGCAGGATAATTCTCACACTTATCTGAGTAGTATACTAAATCTATAACTGATCAATTAATAGGGGTAACTTTAATGAAAAAATTTTTTATTTTATTAACAGCCATTATTTTTTCATCAGTTTCGCTAGCAAGTAGTAATGAAGTGCAATCATTATTCAAATCATCTCAAAGTGAAAGTGTTACAGTATTATCTCAGAAAGAGCTATCTGAGATTAAAGGTGGTGCTAGATCTCCCTTGTATACCTGTTCAATATGCGGAGCAAAACATGGTGGAGTATATTCTCCTAGTGTATGCTATAACTGCTATAATAAAGGACTTAGAATAAACGGTATTAGACGTCCATAAAAATTATGGGAATAATTGGCCCTCATGAAGGGAAAGAGCTAGATTTAATGTTAAAAGGTTTAAAAAATTTAGCTCTTTTTTATACTGATTATAATATTCCATATGGATTTATCCCATATTTGGAAAATGGTTTCTTTAAAATAAAGAAAGTTAGAACAATAGATTCTAATAGTAATAATTTTTATTACTATATAATATATACAAAAAAACATAAAAGAAAAGCAAAAAAACTATCGATTTTACTCAAAAAAAGTACAAATTGTTTCAATTTAAATTATGAAAGAAAAATAGGAAAATTATTAGGTTATAGTAAAGAAGATATTGAATTTTATATAAAAACTTGTATATCTAATTATATTAATTAAATTTCATAAAGAACCTGTATTGTAGCAAAAGAATTTTGATCAATCCTCCCCATACTAAATTACAACACGAGACGATAACTTCTCCCTACTCCGTAAAAATGTTAAACAAACATAAGAGAGGACAAAAGCTAAATTTGAAAATTAAAGATATCGATCATACGATACTAAAAAGTCAAGTCTTTAGGCTTACCTTTTAAGCGAGGAGTATCATCTAACAAAACTTTACACTGTGTCGCTAGATAAATCACACAGATTTCAAATAGCTCAATAAGTTATTTTACTTATACTAACTTAAGAGACTTTTACTCATTCCGCTATCTTAACCCCAATAGAGTTTTCAGTCGTTATCTAGAATAACCCCTTTAATTTTTGTTTTCAGCCAAATTTTTCTTTTCTTCTAATTCTTCCCAGCGTAAAAATGCTGTTTCTAATTCGGCTTCAGTATCCGCCAATGCTTTTAATTTAGCGTCGGTAATATCGTGAGCTTGTTGGAAAAATGCTGGATCGGCTATTTCAGCTTGAAGTACGGTGATTTTGGTTTCCAACTCTTCCAATAGTTGTGGAAGTTGTTCTAGTTCTCGTTGTTCTTTATAAGAAAGTTTCACGGATTTCGGCTTAGAAGTGCGGTCATTTTTCACCGCACTTTCTTCTTTTAGTGGTTCAGATTTCTTCGCTTTAACCTGCTCTTCCACTGCTTTGCTTGCCCAGAAATTGGCTTGTTGCTGTTTCGCATCAAAGAATCCACCCACATACTTATTCAAACGCCCTTTACCTTCGAATAAATAACATTCTGTCGCAGTATTATCGATAAATTGACGGTCGTGGCTCACAATTAACAATGTGCCTTGATCAAAGACAGTTTTGCCAGAACAACTTGAGGTATCTAACTGTAATTTGGCTGTTCCCATTACCTCACGGCGTTGGCGCGTTCCTCACGCATCGCTTTTAATGCTCGCACTCGCCCTTCATTTCTTGTGCGGCGAGCCTTGATACCTTGGCGAATCCACACTTCTTCCTGTGCTAGACGTTTATCAAATAATTCATTCTGCAAGGCTTCAACGCGTAGATTTTCTTCTTTCGTGGTTAAATATAAATCGTAATTGCCTAGATAAGACTGCAATTGACCGCGATCTAAATCCACATTACAAGCGGTCGGATTTGCAGAAAAATTTGACAATGAAAAACATATAAATCCAAATTAAGCCTAATACTATTTTCCTCTTTCGTAAAGGGGATATTTAAAACCAATACACTAAGGAGCTTATCATGCTCAACGAAAACGACATCGAACAACTCACTCTTCAACGCCTGCAATCCCTCGGTTGGGAATATCGCTATGGTAAAGACTTGCCTGTTCATTAGATAACTGAGTTAGATCCTGTTGCAAGACTCGATGATGCGGAAAATTAACGCGGTAGGTTTCACAATATACTGGCTCTAACTCAATGGAAAGTAACTGGCGAAATCCAGCATAATCAAATCCTAGAGAAAGACCGCCAGCACCAGAAAATAAATCGAGATAAGTTAATGACATATAAAATTAAAATAATAAAAAACGAGAGATATTGTATTTCAGATAGAGCCTTTAACACAAGCAACCAAGCTTACTTAAAAAACACTAAACTAATTTTAATCCACGAAACTGTGGATAACCATCTGGTTATATCCCACTTCCCATTATATTTCGTTGTTTTTTATGATAAACAAGTTGCCCCCAACCTTTCACTTAATCTTTCAATAATTTAATTTTTTCAATCACGTTTGTTGTTGAACAACCATTTTCAAAGTTTAGTACTTTAACATCACCGCCGTTTGCCCAAACTTCTTTACTGCCTGCAATCTCTTCGGGTTTATAATCGCCACCTTTGACTAAAAGATCTGGTAGAATTTCGCCGATTAAACGCTGTGGTGTGTCTTCGGTGAACGGCACCAACCAGTCCACTGATGCCAAACCAGCTAATACCGCCATACGGTTTTCAAGATTATTAATTGGACGACTTTCGCCTTTTAAGCGTTTAACAGAATCGTCGCTGTTTACCGCAACAATTAAACGATCGCCCAATTTGCGTGCATTTTCTAAATAAGAAACATGCCCTGGATGCAAAATATCGAAACAGCCATTAGTCATCACAATTTTTTCACCCCGTGCTTTAGCTTGTGCGACAGCATCTTTTAATTCTGCTTCACTCATAATGCCAAATCCAGTTTCAGGGCGAGCATGAATCGCATTTTCAAGTTCCACAGTCGAAACCGTTGAAGTCCCCAATTTACCCACCACAATTCCAGCGGCAACATTGGCTAGGTAACAAGATTCTTCGAAAGAACGTCCATCTGCTAATGTGGTTGCTAATACACTAATGACAGTGTCACCCGCTCCCGTCACATCAAACACTTCTTTTGCAACGGTTGGCAAATGATAAGGCTCTTGATTTGGGCGTAATAATGTCATGCCTTTTTCAGAACGCGTTACCAAAAGTGCGGTTAATTCAATATCAGAAATTAATTTTAAACCTTTCTCAATAATTTCTTCTTCCGTATTACATTTACCTACAACGGCTTCAAATTCAGACATATTTGGTGTCAATAATGTAGCCCCACGATAACGTTCAAAATCAGTTCCCTTTGGATCGATCAACACAGGCACATTCGCTTTGCGTGCAATTTGAATCATTTTCTGAACATCTTTAAGCGTGCCTTTACCATAATCAGAAAGAATCAAAGCACCGTAATTTTTTACCGCACTTTCTAACTTCGCTAATAAATCCTTGCAATCTACATTATTGAAATCTTCTTCAAAATCAAGGCGAAGTAACTGTTGGTGACGAGATAAAATACGTAATTTAGTAATGGTTGGATGGGTTTCTAATGCAACAAAATTACAATCAATTTTTTGTTTTTCTAATAAGAGGGAAAGTGCAGAACCTGTCTCATCTTGTCCAATCAATCCCATTAACTGAACGGGTACATTAAGTGACGCAATATTCATCGCCACATTTGCAGCACCGCCCGCGCGCTCTTCATTTTGTTGTACACGAACTACTGGCACTGGTGCTTCTGGTGAAATACGATTGGTTGCGCCGAACCAATAACGATCAAGCATCACGTCGCCTAATACAAGTACTTTTGCTTGCTTAAATTCTGCTGAATATTGAGCCATTTTAAAATCTCTCTATTTGAATAACCAAAATTGTGGCGATTTTACCACAACTCAAATTTACGATAAACTACGCCCCTAACTTACGTGGAAAGAACAATGAAAAACGAAAAACTCCCTCAATTTCAACCGCACTTTTTAGTCCCAAAATACTGGCTTTTTTGGCTAGGCGTAGCAATTTGGCGAAGTATTTTATGTCTTCCCTATCCTATTTTGCGCCATATTGGTCATGGTCTCGGTTGGCTGTTTTCACATTTAAACGAGGGTAAACGTCGAGCTGCCATTGCACGCCGTAATCTTGAACTTTGTTTCCCTTATATGCCTGAAAACGAACGTGAGACGATTTTGCAAGAAAATCTTCGTTCAGTAGGCATGGCAATTATCGAAACTGGCATGGCTTGGTTTTGGTCGGATTCACGTATCAAAAAATGGTCGAAAGTTGAAGGCTTACATTATCTAAAAGAAAATCAAAAAGATGGAATTGTTCTCGTCGGTGTTCATTTCTTAACGCTAGAACTTGGCGCACGCATCATTGGTTTACATCATCCTGGCATTGGTGTTTATCGTCCAAATGATAATCCTTTGCTTGATTGGCTACAAACGCAAGGTCGTTTACGCTCTAATAAAGATATGTTTGATCGTAAAGATTTACGCGGAATGATCAAAGCTTTACGCCACGAAGAAACCATTTGGTATGCACCTGATCACGATTACGGCAGAAAAAATGCCGTTTTTGCACCATTTTTTGCGGTGCCCGATGCTTGCACAACCACTGGTAGTTATTATTTATTGAAATCTTCACAAAACAGCAAAGTGATTCCATTTGCGCCATTACGCAATAAAGATGGTTCAGGCTATACCGTGAGTATTTCAGCGCCTGTTGATTTTACGGATTTACAAGATGAAACGGCGATTGCTACGCGAATGAATCAAATCGTTGAAAAGGAAATCATGAAGGGCATATCACAATATATGTGGCTACATCGCCGTTTTAAAACACGTCCAGATGAAAAGACGCCTAGTTTATACGATTAAAAGTGCGGTCGAATATCACCGCACTTTTTGATAGAATTTTCTCAAATTAAAAAATTAACGAATAATCTCACCATGACAACCAATTATTCAGCTCAAGAAATTACCGTTCTTAAAGATCTCGAACCAGTGCAAATTCGCCCGGGAATGTACACTGACACTACTCGCCCTAATCATTTAGCACAAGAAGTTATTGATAACAGCGTAGATGAAGCCCTTGCGGGTTTTGCCACAAAAATTGAAGTAATTTTACACCCTGATCAATCCATTGAAGTCACAGACAATGGTCGCGGTATGCCTGTGGATATTCATCCTACGGAAGGCGTTTCTGGCGTAGAAGTGATCCTGACTAAACTGCATGCTGGTGGTAAATTCTCCAATAAAAATTATGAATTTGCGGGAGGTTTACACGGTGTGGGGATTTCTGTGGTGAATGCGCTTTCTGAACGCGTGGATATTCAAGTTAAACGCAATGGTGAAGTGTATAAAATTGCCTTTGAAAACGGCAGTAAAGTAGAAGAATTGGAAATTATCGGGACTTGTGGCAGACGCACAACGGGAACAACTGTTCACTTCAAACCGAATCCAAAATATTTTGACAGCGCGAAATTTTCCGTTAGCCGCCTACGCCATTTATTAAGAGCGAAAGCGGTACTCTGCTCAGGGCTTGAAATCAAATTCATTGATAAAGTAAACAATACTCAAGACATTTGGTTATATGAAGATGGGCTTTCCGATTACCTTATCGAAGCAGTAAATGGCTTTGAAACCCTTCCAGAAAAACCATTTGTTGGCGAATTTAAAGGAGCAAATGAAGCGGTTAGCTGGGCATTACTTTGGTTGCCAGAAGGTGGCGAACTAATCGGCGAAAGCTACGTAAACTTAATTCCAACAATTCAAGGCGGAACGCATGTTAATGGTCTACGTCAAGGTTTATTAGATGCTATTCGTGAATTTTGCGAATTTAGAAATCTATTACCACGTGGGGTAAAACTTACCGCCGATGATATTTGGGATCGTTGTTCTTACATTCTTTCCCTTAAAATGCAGGATGCACAATTCGCAGGGCAAACAAAGGAACGCTTATCATCACGCCAAAGTGCGGTGTTTGTCAGCGGTGTTTTAAAAGATGCGTTCAGTCTATGGCTCAACCAAAACGTACAAGACGCTGAAAAATTAGCAGAAATTGCCATCAGTTCTGCACAACGCCGATTACGCGCAGCAAAAAAAGTCGTGCGAAAAAAACTCGTTAGTGGCCCTGCATTACCAGGAAAATTAGCTGATTGTGGCTCACAGGATTTAGAAAAAACGGAATTATTTTTAGTGGAGGGCGACTCTGCGGGCGGTTCGGCAAAACAAGCGCGTGATCGCGAATATCAAGCGATTTTGCCGTTACGTGGGAAAATTTTAAACACATGGGAAGTTTCCCCTGATCAAGTACTAGGTTCAACAGAAATTCACGATATCGCCGTGGCTCTAGGGATCGATCCTGACAGCAATGATTTATCACAACTTCGCTATGGTAAAGTCTGTATTCTCGCGGATGCTGACTCCGATGGTCTGCATATTGCCACCCTACTCTGCGCCCTGTTCTTACGTCATTTTCCGAAATTGGTACAAGACGGTCACGTTTACGTAGCAATGCCACCACTTTATCGCATTGACTTAAATAAAGAAGTCTTCTACGCATTAGATGAAAATGAAAAAGAGGCGATTTTAGATCGGTTGAAAAACAAAAAAGGCAAACCGAATGTTCAACGTTTTAAAGGTTTAGGTGAAATGAACCCATCGCAATTGCGTGAAACAACAATGGATCCTAATACGCGCCGTCTCGTTCAATTAACTTATGATTTAGGGGAAGATCAAGGCTCAGATACTTTAGAACTGATGGATATGTTATTAGCGAAAAAACGTTCCGAAGACCGTAAAAATTGGTTACAAGCGAAAGGCGATCAGGTTGATTTATCTGTTTAGACTAAATTAATCTCAGCAAATCTGAATTTTAATAAATTAAGAATATATCAATTAACAGAAACAAAAATGACAAATATCAACTATGAAGGCATTGAGCAAATGCCTCTACGCACCTTCACTGAAAAGGCTTATCTCAACTATTCTATGTATGTCATCATGGATCGTGCGTTGCCTTTTATCGGTGATGGTTTAAAACCCGTTCAACGTCGTATTGTATATGCGATGTCTGAACTTGGCTTAAATGCCACGGCAAAATACAAAAAATCTGCTCGTACCGTCGGTGATGTACTCGGTAAATTCCATCCACATGGTGACAGTGCTTGTTATGAAGCTATGGTGTTAATGGCACAACCCTTCTCTTATCGTTATCCGCTTGTAGATGGTCAAGGTAACTGGGGGGCGCCAGATGATCCAAAATCCTTCGCAGCCATGCGTTATACGGAATCTCGCCTATCTAAAATCGCTGAAATCTTGTTGAATGAACTCGGACAAGGAACAGTAGATTATCAACCAAACTTTGATGGAACCTTGGCTGAACCACAATATTTACCTGCTCGTTTACCGCATATTTTATTGAACGGCACAACAGGTATTGCGGTGGGGATGGCGACAGATATTCCACCACACAATATTAACGAAATTGCTGATGCGGCAGTAATGTTGCTAGATAATCCAAAAGCGAGATTAGATGATGTACTTGAAATTGTTCAAGGCCCAGATTTTCCAACAGAAGCTGAAATTATTTCGCCAAAATCAGAAATTCGTAAAATTTATGAGCAAGGTCGTGGCTCAATAAAAATGCGTGCAACTTGGAAAAAAGAAGACGGCGAGATCATTATTTCTGCACTTCCACATCAATCTTCTCCCTCAAAAGTTATTGCACAAATAGCCGATCAAATGACGGCAAAAAAACTGCCAATGCTAGAAGATATTCGAGATGAAGCCGATCACGAAAACCCAATTCGCATTGTGCTAGTCCCTCGCTCAAATCGCGTCGATACTGATGCCTTAATGGCACATTTATTTGCTACAACAGATCTTGAAAAAAGCTACCGTGTAAATATGAATATGATCGGGCTTGATCATAAACCAGCGGTAAAAGGCTTATTAGAAATCTTAAATGAATGGCTCACTTTCCGTCGCACAACGGTCACTCGTCGCCTTCAATATCGCCTAGATAAAGTGCTCTCTCGCTTGCATATTTTAGAAGGCTTGATGATAGCCTTTTTAAATATTGATGAAGTTATCGAAATTATACGCCACGAAGATGATCCAAAAGCAGAGCTTATGGCACGCTTTAATTTAAGCGATGAACAAGCCGATGCCATTTTAAATTTACGCTTACGTCATTTAGCGAAATTAGAAGAAAACCAACTCAAAGCAGAACAAGATGAACTTGAAAAAGAGCGGTTAAATTTAGAAGCAATTTTAGGATCAGAACGCCGTTTGAATACGCTTATCAAAAAAGAAATTCAAGAAGATGCGAAAAAATATGCCAGTTCACGTATGTCTCAACTGGTCGAACGTGAAGAAGCCAAAATGATCTCTGAAAGTGATATGACGCCAGCAGAACCAGTTACTGTCATCTTATCAGAAATGGGCTGGGTACGTTGTGCTAAAGGACACGATATTGATCCTAAATCATTAAGCTACAAAGCTGGTGATAGCTATCTAGCTCACGCTTGTGGCAAAAGTAATCAAGCCGTTGTATTCATTGATAGTACAGGGCGAAGTTATGCACTCGATCCGCTTTCATTGCCTTCCGCTCGCTCCCAAGGCGAACCACTTACAGGTAAACTCAATTTACCTACTGGTGCGACCATTGAATATGTTGTAATGGCCAGCGAACAGCAAGAATTATTGATGGCTTCTGATGCGGGATATGGTTTTATTTGTAAATTTGAAGATTTAATTGCACGTAACAAGACTGGAAAAGCCTTGATTTCTTTACCAGAAAATGCCAAAGTGTTGAAGCCTAAAACATTGATAAATTCTACCGCACTTGTTGTCGCAATCACATCAGCAGGCAGAATGTTGATTTTTCCAGCACAGGATTTACCGGTATTATCAAAAGGTAAAGGCAATAAAATGATCACTATTCCCGCAGCGAATGCAAAAGATCGTAGCGAACTATTGACAAAATTATTGCTTATTTCAGATCAAGCAAGTCTTGAATTTTATTCTGGAAAACGAAAAATTGTATTAAAACCAGAAGATCTGCAAAAGTTCCGCGCAGAACGAGGCAGAAAAGGTTCGACATTACCACGTGGATTACATACCAATCTTGAAATTATGGTAATCGAGCCGTAACACAACACATCACTTAAACATAACTTAGGGAGATCCAATTTATGAGCTATACTTTTAGCACGTATGAAACCCTTGCATTAGCAAGCTTAGTTTTGCTATTGGGCTATTTTTTGGTTAAACGCATTAATGTATTAAAAACATTTAACATTCCAGAGCCAGTTGTTGGTGGCTTTATTGTTGCCATTGGTCTTTTAATTTGGCACAAAATTGATGGAACATCCTTTAACTTCGATAAAAATCTACAAACCACAATGATGTTAGTGTTTTTTACTTCTATCGGTTTAAGTGCCAACTTTTCCCGTCTAATTAAAGGCGGAAGGCCACTCGTTGTATTTTTATTCATTGCTGCATTATTAATCTTAGGACAAAACGTTATTGGCATTGCAAGTTCAATGGCATTAGGAATCCATCCCGCTTATGGCTTACTTGCAGGTTCAGTAACCTTAACAGGTGGTCACGGCACTGGAGCTGCTTGGGCGGATACATTTGCACATCAATTTAATCTACAAGGTGCAACTGAAATTGCCATTGCCTGTGCAACTTTCGGTTTAGTATTCGGTGGTATCATCGGTGGTCCTGTCGCTCGTTTCTTATTAAATCGCCAAAAACAAGGCGAAAATCCTGAAAATGATGAAGTTGATGACATTCAAGAAGCATTTGAACACCCAACTTATAAACGTAAAATTACTGCACGTTCATTAATTGAAACAATTGCAATGATTTCAGTATGTTTATTAATTGGTCAATATTTAGATGTACAAACAAAAGGTACTGCACTCCAATTACCAACTTTCGTATGGTGTTTATTCACTGGTGTTATTGTCCGCAATATTTTAACCAACATTTTCCGTTTCCAAGTAGCAGAATCCGCTATTGACGTATTAGGTAGCGTAGGCTTATCCATCTTTTTAGCAATTGCTTTAATGTCATTAAGACTTTGGGAACTTGCAGGTTTAGCAATTGACGTATTAATTGTTCTGGCTATTCAAGTAGCATTTATGGCTGCCTTTGCAATTTTCATTACTTATCGAGCAATGGGTAAAGATTACGATGCCGTCGTATTAAGTGCTGGACACTGTGGTTTTGGTTTAGGCGCAACCCCAACAGCAATCGCAAATATGCAAGCTGTCACCAGTCGTTTTGGGCCATCGCACAAAGCATTTTTAATCGTTCCAATGGTCGGAGCATTCTTTATCGACTTAATCAACGCTGCGCTATTAAAAGTTTCATTTGCAGTTGTAAATATGCTCGCGTAAAGTGCGGTTGAAATTGACAATGTTTTAGAGAAATGCCTTTATCTCGAATTGATAAAGGCATTTATTTCAATATAATCAATTATTTCAGCTGCAATATCAATCCCACTTGTTTTTTCAATCATTTCTAAGCCTGGGCTTGCATTCACTTCTAAAACCAATAATCCATTTTTTGAACGAATTAAATCCACGCCAGCTACATCTAAACCGATAGCTTTTGTTGCTTGAATGGCTATCTGCTTTTCTTCATCGCTTAGGGTAATTTTTTCGGTTTTTCCGCCACGATGGCAATTCGCCCGAAACTCACCATTTTGCCCAATTCTCTGCATCGTTGCTACCACTTGATCACCCATCACAAAACAACGAATATCCGCATTGCCCGCTTCTTCGATAAAATCTTGCTCTAGCATAGATATATTGGTTTGCTTAAAAGTTTCCATAATGCTCACCGCACTTTGTGGTTTTTCAGCTAAAATTACCCCAATTCCTTGTGAACCATTTAGCGTTTTTAAAATTGTCGGCGAACTGATATGAGGTGTCGTCGCCTGAGCTTGTACTTCACCGCCACTTAAAAGTGAATTAGGAACAGGAACACCAGCCTTCAGCAAAAGTTGCAAACTTTTCCATTTATCACGTGCATTTAAAAATGCCTGAGATGAATTTAAACAAAAAGTCCCTTTGCCTTCAAAATGCTGTAAGACTGAACATCCCATTTGCGTACTCGTTGTGCCAAATCGAGGCAAAACTGCATCATAATCAGACAATAAATAAGGTTTCGACTCAGAATTTTCTTGATAAAAAATCTGAAAGTGCGGTGGATTTTGCGAGAGTTTTAAGAAACAGTGATTCGGATCTAAAATATCCATCTCATGCCCTTGATGTTTAGCCGCTTCTTTTAAGCGTTGGCAACTATAAAGACGAGGTTCTCGGCAAAGCATTAATAATTTCATAACATTTAATTTATTATCTACGATGTTCCGTATATTACACGAATAAAAACGCTTTATGTAGATGATAAAAATCAGTAGAATTACCTAGAATTTTAACTCAAAAAAGGAAATCTTATGTTCGTTACTATTTTTGGTCGTCCGAGCTGCCCTTACTGTGTACGAGCAAAAAACCTTGCTGAAAAATTAAAAGGCGAAGTTGCTGATTTTGACTATCGTTATGTGGATATTCACGCAGAAGGCATTACTAAAGAAGATTTATCAAAATCTGTTGGTAAACCAGTAGAAACCGTACCACAAATCTTTATTGATGAAAAACCAATTGGTGGTTGCACTGATTTTGAAGCATTAATGAAAGAACAATTTGGTATCGTTGCTTAATTTTTCTTTTTAATTTATACAAAAAAGCCACTTTCAATCGAAAATGGCTTTTTTCATAGAAGAGTTTTAACCGTTATAACGTTTAAAAATTAATGTCGCATTTGTACCACCAAAACCAAAGCTGTTTGACATGACAGTTTGTAATCCTGCATTTTCTTTCGTCTCAGTAACGATGTTGCAACCTTCAGCGGCTTCATCTAAGGTTTCGATATTAATACTTGGTGCAATAAAATCATTATCCAACATTAATAACGTGTAAATTGCTTCGTGTGCACCCGCCGCACCTAAAGAGTGACCAGTCATTGATTTAGTTGAAGAAATCGCTGGGATTTTGTCACCAAATACATTTTTGATTGCACCTAATTCTTTCACGTCACCTACTGGTGTAGATGTACCGTGTACATTGATGTAATCAATTGGGGTATCGACAGTTGCCATTGCTTGTTTCATACAACGCTCTGCACCTTCACCACTTGGTGCAACCATATCGTAACCATCAGAAGTTGCGCCATAACCTACAATTTCAGCGTAAATTTTTGCACCACGAGCAAGTGCATGTTCTAATTCTTCCACAACCACAACAGCACCACCACCTGCAATAACGAAACCGTCACGATTTGCGTCATAAGCACGAGATGCTTTTTCTGGCGTTTCATTGTATTTAGTTGAAACTGCACCCATTGCATCAAACTCAGTAGCACATTCCCAAGATAATTCTTCTGCACCACCAGCAAAAACGATATCTTGTTTGCCTAATTGAATTAATTCAACCGCATGACCAATACAATGTGCAGAGGTTGCACAAGCAGAACTCATAGAATAATTCACACCACGAATTTTATAAGGTGTAGCCAAACAAGCTGAAACACTTGATGCCATTGTTTTCGTTACAGCGTAAGGACCAATCGCTTTTACACCGCGAGGGCCACGAACCGCATCACAAGCCACTAATTGATTATGTGCAGACCCCGTACCTGCACCAATCACTAAGCCAGTACGATCATTAGAAACTTGATCTTCTGTTAAGCCTGCATCTTCAATCGCTTCACGCATAGAAAGATAAGCATAAGCCGCTGCATCACCCATAAAACGGAACACTTTACGATCAATGTGCTCGCTTGGGTTTAATTTGATTGTTCCGGCAACATGGCTACGCATATTCATTTCTACAAACTCAGGCACAACTTCAATACCTGATTTCCCTGCTTTTAATGAAGCCAATACTTCTTCTTTGTTGTTACCGATACTTGAAATAATCCCAAAGCCTGTAATTACAGTTCTTCTCATTGCTTCTTCCTTATTGTTTTATATGTAAAAATAACGACTCAAAATTACTATGAAATAAAAATATTTCAAGCAATAATTCATTTGTTCGACCAGTTCAGAAAATCGCGTTATTATACGCAAATTTCATTAGGCAAGAAAGGAATAAAAAATGACCTTTAGCGTCCAACATGCTGAGATTCACTTCAACCAAAACCATATTCCCGTCTCAGATCAATTCGATGATGTCTATTTTTCTAACGAAAATGGATTGGCAGAAACCGATTATGTTTTTCTACAAGGTAATCAACTTTGGGAACGTTGGATAACACACAAAGAAGCTAATTTTGTCATCGCTGAAACAGGATTTGGTACAGGATTAAATTTCTTTGCGGCAACTCAATTGTTCCGTGAATTTCGCCAGCAACACGAGAATCATCCTTTAAAACGCCTAAATTTTATTTCCTTTGAAAAATATCCGCTAAAAATCACCGCACTTTCGCAAGCACATCTTGCCTATCCGCAGTTTGAAGATTTAAGCGCTCATTTGCAACGTTATTGGCCTTCATTGATTCTAGGTTGTCATCGTATTCATTTTGAAGAGACAACCTTAGATTTATGGCTGGGTGATGTATCAGAAAACTTGCCACAACTTGGCGATTATATGAATGAACGTATTGATGCTTGGTTTTTAGATGGCTTTGCGCCGAGTAAAAATCCTGAAATGTGGAATGATGATCTCTATAACTTAATGTTTCGTTTCACGAAACCCAATGGTTCTTTTGCCACTTTCACCGCAGCAAGTGCAGTCAGAAAAGGACTTGAATCCGCAGGCTTTAACGTGACAAAACGTAAAGGCTTCGGCAAAAAGCGAAAATGTTTAAGTGGGCTAAAAATACAATCAAAACCTACCGCACTTTCCACACCTTGGTATCTTGCTCAGCCTGCGAAAATGGAAAAACAAGATGTCGCTATTATCGGCGGTGGTATTGCCTCTCTTTGTGCTGCTATTTCCTTAGTAAAACGTGGGGCAAAAGTCACCATTTATTGTGAAGATGACGCGCTCGCACTTAATGCCTCAGGCAATAAACAAGGTGCATTTTATCCACAACTTAGCGATGATAATGCGCGTACCATTGATTTTTACCTGCACGCTTTCAGTTACGGTCGCCAATTACTTGATTGGGCAATCGAACAAAACATAGCGTTTGAACACGAATTTTGTGGCGTGGCACTATGTGCTTACAACGAAAAAAGTGCGGTCAAATTAGCAAAGATTTCTCAGCTTGGTTTACCGAACGAAATCTTCCAAATGCTGAATGCTGAACAACTCAGTGAAAAAGTGGGATTACCGCTTAATTGCGAAGGCGGTTGGATTGAACAAGGGGCTTGGCTTGCACCAAGACAATTTGTTCAAAATGCCTTTTCATTTCTTGAAAAGCAGGGTGTCATCATTAAAACCGCACAAAAAATTACCGCACTTTCTCAAGAAGAAAAAGGTTGGGAACTAAAAAATATGCAAGGTCAAAAATACTGCCATGAAGTCGTCATTCTTGCGAACGGATATAAAATTACTGATTTTGTTCAAACAGAAAAGCTACCGCTCTACCCTATCCGCGGACAAGTCAGCCAAATTCCAACATCAGAAAACTTACTCAAACTGAAATCTGTGCTTTGTTATGATGGCTATCTTACTCCAGCCAATCAATTAAAAACCTCACATTGCATCGGCGCAAGCCATGTTCGTGATAATGTTGATCGCCATTTTAGCGAACAAGAACAACAAGAAAACCAACAAAAACTCCAACAAAATATCGCCCAACCTTGGACGCAAGATGTGGATACATCAGATAATCTCGCTCGTGTAGGCATTCGTTGCTCTGTAAGAGATCTTGCCCCAATGGTGGGAAACGTGCCTCATTTTGAACAGCAACAAGCTGGTTATTACAATCTATTTAACCTCCGCCGTCGTAAACAACCTATTCAAAGTGCAGCCAATTTTCAGAATATTTTCTTAATCGCAGCCTTAGGTTCTCGCGGGCTTACCTCTGCTCCACTCTTAGGCGAAACCTTAGCTTCAATCATTTATGGCGAGCCATTACCAATAAGCGAAGGCATATTACATAATCTTTCAGCTAACCGAGCTTGGGTAAAAAAGTGGTTGAAAGGTTCAAAAGTTGAATAAATTCATAAGATTCAGAGCCTTACAAAAATAACTTTAACGTATTAAAATCAAACAAAATTTAAATATAAAAATGAATACAAAAATGCTATGCAATCAATCAATCAATCAATCAATCAATCAATCAATCAATCAATCAATCAATCAATCAATCAATCAATCAATCAATCAATCAATCAATCAATCAATCAATCAATCAATCAATCAATCAATCAATCAAATTGTAGGATTTGTTAAAACTTGCTACAAGCCTGAGGAAGTATTTCATTTTCTTCATCAGCATTCCATTCCTTTTTCCTCCATTGGAGGAATGACCAATCAAAATGTTCTACTTAATATTTCTGGAGTTAAGTTTGTATTACGGATCCCTAATGCCGTAAATGTGTCACTGATAAATCGAGAATATGAGGCATTCAATAATGCACAGGCATATCGTGCTGGTTTGAATGTAGAAACCCCCGTATTAGATGCCAAAAGTGGCGTAAAACTGACTCGTTATTTAGAAAATAGTAAGCCTTTAAGCCAGATACAATTAAACGAACAAAGTTGTTTGTCTCAAGTTGTGAATAATTTATGTCGTTTACACAATAGTGAATTTGTTTTCCGTAATGTATTTAGCGTATTCGATGAGTTTCGCCAATATTTTTCATTGCTAGAAAACAAATCCGCTTTTTATCAAGCTGATTCGAGAATGGATAAACTTTCAGCTGTATTTTGGCAATTTGAAGAAATCAATAAAGAGATAATTTTACGTCCGTGCCACAATGATTTAGTCCCTGAAAATATGTTATTACAAGATGATCGGCTATTTTTTATCGATTGGGAATATTCGGGCTTAAATGATCCGCTATTTGATATAGCTACTATCATTGAGGAAGCTCATTTATCAAAAGAAGCTGCTGATTTTCTATTAGAAACCTATTGCAATCAGACAAATAAATATCACAAGACAGAATTTCAAATCGCTCACAAACGGTTAAAAATCCATCGTTTTTGCCAAAATGTATTGTGGTTTTTATGGACAAAAGTCAAAGAAGAACACGGCGAGAATTTTGGCGATTATGCGTTAAAACGCTTAGACGCAGCATTTAAACTGTTAGAGGAATTGCCATAATGCGTGGCTATCTCTTTGGCATACTGTCCGCTGTATTTTGGGCATTATCTGGACTGTTGTATAATGAATTGCCATTAAGTGAATATACTGCGTTAGGGAAAGTAATTTCATTGCTTTTTTTAATTGATTTTTGCTCGTTATTAGTTATCGGCATCACATTATGGCGAAAAAGTGCGGTAGATTTTCAAGGTGTTTTTTGGCGACCTGCGTTATCTGGCGTATTAGGTGGACCAATAGGAATGTCTGCCTATTTATTAAGCATTCATTATTTAACAATCTATTATGCTGCACCGCTTTCATCTCTCTTTCCTGTTTTCGCTGCGTTAATGTCTTATTGGATTCTAAAAGAAAAAATTACCAAAACAGCCCAATTCGGATTCGTCTTGGCTATTATTTCTTCTTCGTTGCTTGCTATTGAAGTAGGACAAGAAATAACCTTTAATACTATCGGTTTTATTTTTTTAATAATTTGTATATTAGGGTGGTCATCTGAAATAGTGATATCCTCCTATACAATGCGTTCTCTCTCTGGACTTCAGGTGTATTTTTTAAGACTATGTGGTTCAACTATTGGTTATTTATTGATTCTATTTATTCTTTCCTTGAAAAATTTCTCACTAGATATACTTAGTTTTAATTATGTACAAATTGTTGGTGTAATAATCTTTGGTGCATTATCTTACTGCTGCTATTACCAAGCGATTTATCTGTTAAAACCAATCAAAGCAATGGCATTAAATATCACATATTCTGTATGGGCAATTGGACTTGGTTATCTGCTCTATCAACAGCCAATTAAGCCCATTACCTTACTGCTTACCTTATTATTAAGTGCAGGAGTGATCGTTACACTTTATTACAAAGGGGAACAAAAATGAATGCAATCATTTTAGCAGCAGGCCTAGGCAGCCGATTTAAAGAAATCACACAAAGCACACATAAATCATTGTTAGATATTCACGGCACACCTAACTTAGAACGGACACTCACTTTTCTACGTCAAGCAAATATCGACAATATTGTCATTGTTACAGGGTATTTACACGAACAATTCGAGTATCTAAAGAAAAAATATGACTGCACCTTGATTTACAACGAAAAATATCGCGAATATAACAGCATTTATTCCTTTTCTCTGGCACAGGACTTCTTTAATGATTGTTATGTTATTGATGCGGATGTAGTGCTTAATCGTAATATTTTTCTAACGAAACCATCACACAGCAAATATTTCACGGTTATCCGTTCTAAAACGCACAATGAATGGCTACCGATTTTAAATAGTAATGGGCAAGTAATGCGTATTGAGATTGGATCATTAAACCAGCCTAGCTTGTCAGGGGTATCTTATTGGACAACTCGGGATTGCAATATTATTCTAAATTTACTCAAAGAATATACAAATGAAGTGCAGTTAAAAAATCCAAAACTTTATTGGGACACCATTCCGATGGAATATATAGATAAATTAAATGTTCATACGGAGCAACTTAACAACGATGATATATTTGAGATGGATAACCTTGATGATTATCAGCATATTTTACAAAAACTTACAACAAACAAGGAAAAATAATGAAAAAATTGACTCTTAGAGAACAACAACTAGTTTGTCTCAATATCTTAGATTATTTCCACGCATTATGTGAGCGACACCAAATTCACTATTCTCTTGGTGGTGGAACATTAATCGGTGCTATACGCCACAAAGGCTTTATCCCTTGGGATGATGATATTGATGTTTATATGCACCGTGATGAATATCAAAAATTTATCAATGCTTGGCTACATGAAAAACATGAACGATATAGCATAGGGACAGCGGAAGATATTCTAGCCTCTAATACTGGTGAAATGACAAAAATATTCGACAATAAAACAAAGACGATTGATATAAATGGAGATGAAAACAAAATATTTATAGATATTTTTATCTATGATGGAATACCAAATAACAAAAAAATTATTTATACAATAATCAAAAAATATAGAAAAAGAAAAAACCGTTTTGCATCTTGTAAGAAACGTTGGATAAGAGCTTCCCAAAATTCATTAAAATATACAATACTAAATTGGTTATCGAATCTTTTATTTCATAGAATGCAAAACTATTTATCCGAAATTCAAAAATTGCACCCAATTAATACCTCAGAAAATATAGGGTTATTAATGACGGAATATCGTAATTGGAATAAAGCTTATATGCCAAGAGCTTATTTTAATCACGTTATTTATAAAGAATTTGAGGGGCGACAATTTCAAGTAATGAATGGATATCACGAACACTTAACGCAATATTATGGAGATTATATGAAACTCCCCCCAGAAGAAGAGCAAAAACAACATCATATTCAAGAAGCGTATATTTTGTAAGCGAAAGGGCAGATTTAGTTCTGCCCTTTTTCAATTATTACTTAACCTTCCCACAATTCAAACAATACAAATACTGACCTTTAGGATCATTAAATTTAGTTAATACATTCAATTCTTTTTGTAATTTTTGAATTGGAGCTGGCAGACCAAGCCATTTAACTAATTGCTCTTGAGTACCTTTTTTAGTATCGCGCAATAAAGTGCTAATTAAACTAACATTATCATCAGTGAACCATTCCACGCTAAAATCTTGTACGGCAGTATCTTGGCGTTGATTCACTAATTGTTCTGCTTTATTGACCGCTTCATTAAAAGAACCAATCTCATCCACCAAATCATTTTGGAATGCATCACTGCCTAACCAAACCTGACCCTGAGCAAGTTTATCTACTTGTGTTTTAGAAAGCTGGCGACCTTTGCTAACAATTTCTAAAAATCGGTCATAACCATACTCAATTTCTGTTTGATAAATATCTTGCACAGGTTTTGCTAACGGAGAAAACGCTGATGTATTGGCTAATTCAGTAGTTGAAACACCATCTGCATTCACGCCTATTTTCTTAATGCTATTTTCAAAAGTCGGGAACATCGCGAAAATACCAATAGAACCCGTAATGGTGTTTGCGTCAGCAATAATATAATCCGCAGTGGAGGAAATCCAATAACCGCCAGATGCAGCCATTGCCCCCATAGATACGATAACAGGCTTACCGATTTTCTGTAAATTTTCAGTTTCTTGACGAATCATTTCAGAAGCAAAAGCACTCCCACCTGGTGAATTAACCCGTAAAACAACGGCTTTTACTGAGTTGTCATCTTGAGCTTTACGGAGAATTCGCGCAATGGTGTCTCCACCTGCATTTTCTTCATCACTTTCTCCATCGATAATCGTTCCCTCCACATTTACTACGGCAATTTTATTTGGCGAATTATCCTGTGGTGTTAAACGATCAGGAAATTGCGTTAAATAATCATCAAATGCGACTAAATTAGCTTCTCCATCTGCATTTTTGCCAAAAAGTGCGGTTAATTTTTTCTCTAAATCTAAACGAGTTACAACATCGGTTACTAATCCACGTTGTTGGGCATAAGCGGTACTATTGCCTTTTAATTCTTTAAGTTCTGCAAGATACTGTTTTGCATTCGGCAAAATGCGATCTTTCTTAATCTTGCGATTTTCACTGACGGATAAAATATAATTATTCCACATTTCGCCTAACCAACGCTGCATATTTGCTTTTGCCTCAGCCGACATATCGTTGCGTAAAAATGGCTCTACCGCTGATTTATAAGTCCCTACACGGAAAATATGTGGTGTAACGGCTAATTTGTCGAGCATCTCTTTAAAATACAAATTCTCTTGCGATAAACCGTGAATATCCACGCTTCCAATTGAATTTAGATAAATTTCATCCGCAAAACTCGCTAAATAATATTGTCCTTGGGAATAATTATCCGCATAGGCGATCACTGATTTCCCTGCATCTTTAAAGTGACGAATAGCACCACCAATAAAATCTAATGCGGGCAAATCTGCCCCTTCAAAATAATTAAGATCGAGCACTAATCCTTTAATTTTAGGATCATCTTCCGCTTGTTGAATGGCAAATACCACATCAAATGTCGAAATTTTTCGAGGAACGTGCTTACCATTTAATTCGTTTAACGCATCTTGCCAACGAAGTGTTTCATCTCGATTGTCCGCTAGATAGCCATCTAAATTAAGTAATAACGCACCTTCCCCTATTAATGTTGTAGATTTTTTCCCGCCACTTGAAAAGCTAATAATCGCCACTAGCAGCAATACAAAACCTAAAAACACGACATTCATCACAAGATCACGAATGAAACAAAGGGCTTTCCAACAAAATTTTAATACTCGAAACATACACATTACCTTTAAAAAATTTGCACTAGCGTATCACAAAGCCTTGTCAAAAACTATGCTATAATCCACCGCACTTTTATTCACAGGCATAATACAATGGATTCATTAACACTTTTAACCACAAGAAAATCAAACAAAAAATTGACCGCACCAGCGCCTAATACAGAACAACTTGAACTTATTCTCCAAGCAGCAATGCATGTACCAGATCATGGGAAATTACATCCTTATCATTTTGTTGTAATGGAAAATGAGGGCTTAAATAAATTGGAAACGCTACTTAAAGCAGCCGTTGTAGAATTTGATTTGGGTGAAGAAAAATTAAAGAAAGCTGAAAATTTAGCACATCGAGCACCTATGGTCATTGGTGTGGTAGCAAAAATCGATCCAACTATCGCTAAAGTGCCTGAATGGGAACAAATGTTGAGTGCAGGTTGTGCAACTTATGGATTACAACTGGCAGCACAAGCACAAGGATTTGATAATGTGTGGATTTCAGGGAAATGGGTTAATGGTAGCGCATTACGAGAAGCTTTCGGATGTCGTGAACAAGATCGTGTGATTGCCTTAGTTATGATTGGCACAGGCATAGAAAAAGCAGAACGTGAATACCGTGTTATCGATACAAAAGATTTTGTAACCTATCTATAAAATATTTCTTGCTTTCCTCAAAACTTAGAGGAAAGCAAGATATTGCCTACTCTTCTTCCAATTCATCCGCCATCGCCACCAATATTTCTCGTGTAAGAATGGCTAATGCACGATAAAAAGGCAAGGTTGCTTGCGTTTCTACTTGAGTTAAAAACTTCGCTGCACAAGGTAATAAAAAAGTTTCAAAGAATTCTTGTTGAGCCACTAAAGAATCTGAATTATCTTCAAGCCAAGAGGCTGTAAGTAATAATAAAGCAAAATGATCCGCACTTTCCACCTCTGGCATATTGCGTACAAGGCGAAAATTCACAAATTCTTCAACATCAATGCCATAAGCTGAAATAGCGGTTATCACTTTACCATTCGCAGCAAATAATTTTTGATATTCTTGGTTCAATAAATCAAGATCAATTTTAACTTGTAGGCTATTCAGTGCTAATTCACTTTCTTTATCAGTATCTAACGCCCAAACTTGGATCAAACCTTTTTGTTGTAACCAAGCAAACGCGCCTGCAAGTACTTCATCGGTGGGAGAACGATAAAAAAGATTACCGAATAATCGACTAATTAATGAAAAATTATTAATTTGTTTTTCAGACATTACGCTTTTTCCTTTAAAAGTGCGGTCAGTTTTTCTTTTGTTTTTTGAGCGGCAAGTTCAATCATTGCTTTACGCGCCCCATCATCAATTAAATGAATATCACCGAATAATTCAAACTCGACATTTTCAATGCCACAGTAATTAAATAATCCATTAATTAAACAATGATTGAGAGATTTATCCACACCAAACTCTTTATATTTATCGAGATTACTGCCAATAGTAATAAATTGCAGCATTTGCTTATTTTTAAGCAACCCCACTGATTCGCCGTTTTCCGTTTTATAGGCAAAGCCGTGACTTAATACGCGATCTAAATAGCCTTTCAATATTGCTGGAAAGCCCATCCACCAAAGGGGATAAACCAACGTAATTAAATCCGCTTGAAGAATAAAATTATGCTCTTGCTTAATATCTTCTGGAATAATACCCTTATGGGCATTTCGCAATTCTTCAAAAGATAAAATGGAATTGAAATTCATTTCATAAAGATCGCGAAAAAATACATTTACACCGTTTGCTTGACTGATTTGCTCAATACGATTAGCAATTGCTCGCCCAAAACTACGCTCTGAATTAGGATGAGCAAAAATAATTAAGTGGTTCATTTTTCTTACCTATTTGTAGGGAAATAAAACGTGGCAAAAGTCTATCAAAATAGACCGCACTTTGCATATAAAATCACATAAAAAAAGCGGGCAATGCCCGCTCTCTTATTTGCATCATAATTATGCTGCGTTTTTACGTTCTTCTTCCATACATACTGCCGCAGTAAATAATACGTCAGTTGATGAATTTAATGCTGTTTCAGTTGAATCTTGTAAAATACCAATAATGAAACCAACACCGATCATTTGTGCTGCTACATCATCAGAAATACCAAATAAGCTACATGCTAATGGGATTAATAATAATGAACCGCCCGCTACGCCAGATGCACCACAAGCACAAAGTGCTGCAACAATACTTAATAAAAGCGCACTAACGAAAGAAACTTCTAAGCCTAGTGTATGAACTGCGGCTAAAGTTAAGATAGTAATAGTAATCGCCGCACCCGCCATATTAATGTTCGCACCCAATGGAATAGAAACAGAATAAGTTTCTTCATCAAGATTTAAGCGTTTTGCTAATTCGATGTTCACGGGAATATTTGCTGCGGAACTACGTGTGAAGAATGCAGTTACACCACTTTCGCGTACACAAGTCCACACTAATGGGTAAGGATTACGACGGATTTTCCAGTAAACCAAAATAGGATTTACAACAAAAGCAGTAAATAACATCGTACCAATTAATACAGCAAGTAATTGCACATAACCGCCTAATGCGACTAAACCTTTATCAGATAAGGTTTCAGCCACTAAACCGAATACACCAAATGGCGCAAAAGAAATAATCACGTGAACAATTTTTGATACGCCTTCTGCAAAATCAGATAATACATTTTTAGTTGCATCAGATGCATGACGTAAAGCCAAACCTAAACCAATAGACCAAGCTAATACACCAATAAAGTTTGCTTTGAAAATTGCATTTAATGGATTATCTACCACATTTAAAATTAATGTTAGCAACACTTGACCAACGGCTTGTGGTGCAGAACTTGAATCTTCTTTCGCAGCCAATACCACTTCCGTTGGGAATACGAAACCAGCAATAACAGCAACAAATGCAGCTAAGAATGTGCCTAAAAGGTAAAGCACAATGATTTCTTTCATATTGCTTTTCGTACCAATTTTACGGTTTGCAAGGGCAGCCATAACAAGAAAGAAAATTAAAATTGGTGCAACGGCACGCAGAGCTTTTACAAAAATCGTACCTAATACGCCAACTTTTTCAGCAAGATTAAAACCAATGGTTTCTTGTAATGGTGCTGAAATCAATGCAACAACAATACCAAGAACCAAGCCAGCGGCAATTCGTTTTACCAAACTACCCTGAAATAACAGACTAAATAGACATGATGTGTTCATATTTTTATCTTTCTTTTAGTAAATTTAACTTCAGATTGTTACCAATCCACCTAGGGGGAATTAAAGATAGCGTAAAATTTTAATGAAAGAAAATATTTTTATTATTTTTCACTCTAAAAGTGAACTTTTTTCTAAAGTTATTAGATATTCTCTAAAAACATACTTATAAAAAAATTTTTTATTTAACCTATTGACACCCTGTATGAAATATCAGTAAAATTTAGCTGTACAAAAAAACAGGGTAAAAGGTTATTTATCCATATTATTTAACAGGAGATAAGAGAATGAACAACCAAACTTTGGCTACACAATATGAAATGGATTTTTCTTATAATCCACTGCCTTTTTTCAGTGATATAGAAGATAACCTTAAATTCAACAAAAAATTAGATTTAAATCTTTACTGTATCAAACGTCCAAAACAAACTTGTTTTATTCATATAACTAACCCAAATATGTTGGCTTGGGGAATTGAAAGCGGCGATATGTTAGTCGTCGAAAAAAATGACGATCTTTATTCTGGTGATCTTGTTGTGCTAGAAGAAAATAACGAATTTCATGTCTATGAATTTATGGTGCATAGCGGCAATTATCTTTTCATGGCATTGGATTCCACAACACCAAATATAAATACAAAAGATTGGTCGAATTTACCTATTGTCGGCACCGTAACCAATACGATTCATCAAATGAAACGTCGCGATAAAATGAAATGGGCAGCGTAGTTAAAAGCAAATAAAAAAGTGCGGTGAAAATCAACCGCACTTCTATCTAGTATCTAGATTATATTTCAATTAATTACTCGTCGCTTTACGTCTAGCAATAACTGCATCAGAAAGTTGTTGCAATAATCTTTCAGAATCTTCCCATCCAATACACGCATCCGTAATACTTTGTCCATAAGTCTGCGCTTTGCCATCAACTAAATCTTGACGACCTTCCACTAAATGGCTTTCCACCATTACGCCAAAGATTTGTTTAGAACCAGATGCAATCTGATTACATACGTCTTGGCAAACATCCATTTGCTTTTTATATTGTTTACTGCTGTTTGCATGGCTAAAATCAACCATAACGTGTGGAATACGCCCTGTTTTTTCAATATCAGCACAAACTTTTTCTACATCTTCAGCACTATAGTTAGGGCCTTTATCTCCACCTCGTAAAATAATATGGCAATCTTCATTCCCTTTTGTAGAAACAATTGCAGAATGACCAAATTTAGTGACAGATAAGAAATAGTGGGGAGCTTCCGCCGCACCAATTGCATCTAAAGCGACTTTCACACCACCATTAGTGGCATTTTTAAACCCAACAGCACAAGATAAACCTGAAGCCAACTCACGATGAACTTGTGATTCTGTTGTTCTAGCCCCAATCGCCCCCCAGCTCATAAAATCTGCCAAATACTGAGGTGTAATCATATCTAAAAACTCGCCCGCTGCAGGCACACCAAGATCATTAATATCTGAAAGTAATTTCCGTGCAATACGCAACCCATCATTTAAACGATAAGTATCATTCAAATATGGATCATTAATTAAACCTTTCCAACCCACCGTTGTACGCGGTTTCTCAAAATACACACGCATAATAATTTCAAGGCTATCTTTGTATTTTTCACGTAATGGTTTTAAACGAGTCGCATATTCAATGGCAACTTTCGGATCATGAATAGAGCAAGGCCCAATCACGACTAATAAACGATCATCTTTACCATGAATAATATTATGTGCCTCATGACGAGTTTGCTTCACTAATACCGCAGCATGTTCACTTGCTGGGTATTTTTCTAATAAGGCAATGGGTGGTAACACCTGATCGACTTTTTCAATTCGCGTATCGTCGTTTGCCACGACAATTTCAATTTTCTCTTTAGCCATACATTACTCTCTTGCTTTCAAATGTTGTGTTTAAATTATGTAGCTAATCTACACTTATTTTTGTACTAGTAAACTAGTTCGATATGTTTTTTTTAGAATAAAACCTACGAATTCCCTATTAAACTATCTTTACAACTCCCTTGCAAGCTGAATAAAACGAAATAATTAAGTAAATAAAAGAAAAAAAAATACCGCACTTTTGTGCTGTACTCTCGAAATTAATGGCTACTTAATACTTGTGCAGGTTGTAATTTAGCAGCTCGGCTTGCTGGATAAAGGCTTGCTATTAAACTCAAGGCAAGTGCAGCGATTAAAACCATCAAAACATCCGACCAATGCAACTCGCTTGGCAAGAAATCCACAAAATACACATCTCCCGATAATAATTTCTTACCGATAATCCACTCAATGCCTTGAATAAAAGTTGTCAGATTTAATGCAAGTATAATGCCTAACACAATTCCAATTAAGCAACCTTTCATTCCTGCCTGTAAGCCATACCAAATAAAAATACGTTTGATAAACGCGTTATTTGCTCCAAGCGTACGCATAATGGCAATATCGCCTTGCTTATCTTTTACTGCCATAATCAGCGTAGAAACAATATTAAAACACGCAACACCGATCACAAGCACCATTGCGATATACATTACGGTTCTAATAAGCTGAATATCGCGATACATATAACCAAATTTACTAATCCAATTTTGCATATATAGCATCTGCGGATAATCATTAAACATTGATAAATCCAGATTTCTCACAGAAAAAGGATCATCTAATTTCAATTCAACACCTGTAATTTGATCAGGTTGATAAGTCAAAAAGGTTTGTGCTTGAGCAAGCGGCAATAAGGCATAACTATAATCAAGCTGACCATCTAAGCGTAAAATAGCGGTAACTTGCACTGGCTCACGAATTGGTTGAGCAAATTGTTCATCGCCGTTTTGCTGAGAAATAAGCAAGGTAATCCAATCCCCTACTTTTACATCAAGTTCTTTAGCGATACCCGCTCCCAAGACCAATCCGCCTTCTTTCTCAAATTTGTTCCAACCTTGCTCTTGTACAAAATTGCCAATTGAACTTACCTTATCTTCTGCTTGTTTTTTAACACCTTTGACCTGAACAACTTTCAATTTTGAGCCATTTTCTACCAATGCCGTAAAGCTAACAAAAGGAGAGATTCCTTTAATTTGTGGATTTTGTTGTAGGCGTTTTTCTAAATTTTGCCAATGATGAATTGTGGGATCTTTCTCTTGAGGCGCAGAAAAAATCTCAATATGCGGCACGACGGCCAAAATCCGTTGATTAAGCTCACGCTCAAAACCATTCATCGCACTTAAACCAACAATTAAAACTGCAACACCCAACGCAATACCAATTGCAGAAAATTTTGCAATTAACGCGACTAAAGGATTTTTTTGCTTGCCACGTTGATAACGCCAGCTAATAAAAAACGGCGTATTCATCACGCCCCCTCCTTCAAAAGACCATCTTGCATCACTAAACGGCGTGATAATTTTTCCGCAAGCCCCATATCGTGAGTGACTAATAAAAAAGCAATATTTTGCTCTTGATTAAGTTGTTGAATCAGCTCAAAAATACTTTCAGTGGTCTTGTGATCGAGATTTCCTGTGGGTTCATCCGCTAAAACTAACGATGGATTATTCACTAAAGCACGCGCAATCGCCACACGCTGACGTTCCCCACCAGAAAGCGCAGAAGGACGATGCGTAATTCTATGGCTTAATCCCACCGCACTTAGCATTTTTTCGGCGCGATCTTTCGCTTCAGTTTTATTTTGATGACCAATCAACATCGGCATCATCACATTTTCAAGTGCGGTAAAATCCGCCATTAAATGATGGAATTGGTACACAAATCCTAAATAACGATTACGCAAAGCAGCTAATTCATTAGCCGATGCTTTTTGCAAGGATTGTCCATTAATAAACACTTCCCCACTACTTGGCTGATCAAGTCCCCCTAAAGTATGTAATAAAGTACTTTTCCCTGAACCTGAACTCCCCACAATCGCAACTAATTCTGCAGGTTCCATAGAAAAAGAAACGCCTTTTAATACTTGCGTTTGATTTTCACCTTCTTGATAAAATTTATTGATATTTTCGCATTTTAATAAATAGTTATTCATTTTTTACTCGTTTTAACCGCACTTTAGCGGCAGATAATCCCATCAAAAACTTGCGCGAGTCTATCACACTTTTCCTTGAGCTTAAATTTCAATACACCCAAAGTATTCAAATCCTGTTTCAGGAAAATGTTTTTCAAGATAACGTTTTAAATAGCGTTGGGTTTCTTGACTAATAATAGGATCATATTCTGGGTAACCGTTATACATTACACTTAATACTGAAATACCGCGAGTACGACAAGCCTCTAAACTTAATAATGTGTGGTTTATACTGCCTAGTTTTCCCGATGTCACTAAAATCAAAGGGTAATTATTTAACTGGATATAATCCAACGTCGTCTCTTCTTCACAATAAGGTACCATTAAGCCACCAGCACCCTCCAATAGTACATAATCATATTTTTCTGTCAAAAGTGCGGTAGATTTTTCAATGATTTTTGCTTCAATTTTTCTACTTTCTCGCTTTGCCGCTAAATGTGGCGAACAAGGATATTCAAAAACATAAGGGCAGGTTTTGCCTTGTAAATCTTCTTCCGTTAAATCAATCCCTTGAATCTTTCGATGCACAAGTAAATCATCAGCGATATTTTTACAACCTGTTTGAATCATTTTTTGTGTAATCACGGAAAAGCCTTGTTCCATCAACTTTTTAGCATAAATGCCTGTAGCAATCGTTTTTCCCACATCGGTATCAATGCCAGATATAAAAATAACCTTGCCCATAAATATTCCTTACTGATTTTCTATGTGAGAATAGCGCGCGATAAAAAATAACGGATGATAAGTCAGACGCACTTTGCCCGACGGCATACTGAACGCCGACAAGTAATCGCCAATAAATCCATTGAGATTTTTTCTTGTCCAATTTTTTTGGTTCGTGGCTGTTACGCCTGTATATTTAAGGTGTTTGAGTACATCTAACGGCGTATCAAAGTCTAGTATTACCTTAAAATCCTCACACCATAAAAGCTCAAAATCTTTGGCCAACCAAGTCTGCCATTGGGATAAAGTCGGGTAATTTAAGCCTATATTTGTGATCTGGCGGACTTCTTTTAAATTATCTTCGCCAAAGGTTGCAACCGCCAATAATCCGTTTGTTTTCAAGCCTGTTTTGCAATGGGCGATAAAAGCGTCGGGTTGGTGAAACCATTGCACGGCGGATGCGCTTGCGATTAAGTCAAATTGTTGCAAAAAAAGGAAATGTTCGGCATCGCCGCAATAAAAATCAAAGGATTGCGGCAATTTTTCAGCCAGTTTGGCCTGCACATCGCACAAATCATTAAATAACCAATAATCCGCTGAAATCTGTTTTTGCAACAATGAGCTCAACATACCAGACCCGCAACCAAGCTCCAAAACACTATCTAGTGACCCATTTGGTAAATAATCTTGCAAATGTGTCATTAACTTAATATTCATTTTCTGTTGAATTAACGCATGTTCATCATAGCTATTTAAGGCTTTTTGGAAGGCGTGTTGAATACGCGATTTATCTACGGAAGTTAATGATTCCATAATGCCGACCAGTGGGTAAATCTTGAAAACACATAATGCTCACCCTCTATTTCCTGAACGGCACAACGGGATGCCCAATATTGGTGCTGATTAGCTGGCGTAAAAATTTTATCGCGAGAACTAACCCATGCATTTGCCCAGTGAATAAGATCGGTGCGTTTATCCTGCTGAATCATCGCAAAAATTGCGGTAAGTTCTTGATGAATTTCGTCAAACGGACGGGCTGGAAATAGTCGGTAACGTTCAAAAGATGCTTTATCGCCACAGATTCTGCGTTCAAATTTTAAACGGGTATTTTCTGTGAGATTGCCCAGTGTCGCTTTAAAAATAGTGTCAGGAATGCCAAAATTGTCATCACAGGGCAAACCTGTGCCATTCACTGCCGTTGCGGATTTTAATCTTATTCCTTGCAATGCCCTCTCTGCCGCCCAAACGCCCATAGACCACGCCACCAAACGGATGTGCCGATAGGCGGAAAAATCAAAATCCAAATTTAAATCTTGATAATCGTAGCAAATTAATAAATCATGATCTGTTGGCAAAATCAAATGAGCTACAGCATCAAGAGGTGTCCCCCAGCCAGCAAAATAAACTATTAAATGCTCACCTTGATGATCATAAAATTTCGTTTTCACATTATTTCCTTATAAGCATGCCACAAACTGTTTCACTTCATCCATTGTCATATCTGCCGTCAAAGACAATCGTATTCTGGATGTACCTTTTGGTACTGTCGGCGGTCTAATCGGCAAGCAATAATAACCTTGCCCTTGCAGATATTCCGCTTTGGCAAGAGTGGCTTCATTCCCGCCTAAAATATAGGGGACGATGCAGGTTTGGCTCGGCATTATTTGCGTTCTATGCTCCACTTCTTGGCGTAAAAATACACTTAACCGCTCAAGATGAGTTCTTTCTTTTGAGAATTGCGGCAATCGTTCAAAAATAAAATAAGTCCAAGCCACATTAAACGGCGGCAATGCGGTTGAAAAAATCAATGGACGCATTTGATTAATCAAGCATTCTTTCAATACTTGGCTGCAGACGGCATACGCCCCCACCGATGCTAAGGCCTTGCCAAAAGTGCCAACCAACAAATCTATATCAGCTATCACATTAGCTCGTTCGGCAATACCTAATCCGCTTTTACCGTAAACGCCTATTGCATGGGCCTCATCCACATAAAGATAAGTATTGGGAAATTGTTTTTTTAATTGAACAAGCTGTTTCAAATCAGCTACATCGCCATCCATACTAAAAACGGACTCTGTCACAATAAAAGTGCGGTCAAATTTTCCGACGTTTTTTTCAAGCAGATTTTTCAAATGTTCATAATCATTATGACGATAACGAAAGAACTCACATTGGCTTAAACGAATGCCATCAATCATGCTGGCATGCACTAATTTGTCTGCCAAAATTAAACTTTTTGTTGTGGTCAAAGCCGGTAAAATACCAAGATTGGCGTGATAGCCACTGTTAAATAATAAAGCGCTTTCTCGTTGGAAACGTTGTGCGACAAGCTCTTCCAAATCGGTATAAATAGGAAAGTTGCCCGTTAATAAACGCGATGAAGAACTGGTAAAAGAGGGAAAATTACCGCCATATTGCTGTAAAAAAGACTGGCGCAAGTTTTCATTTGATGCCAAACCTAAATAATCATTAGATGACATATTCAGCATTTTGCGATTTTCTCGCGTAATATATCGTCCTTGATGAACTAAATCTGGAATTGAACGATATTGATTTTGTGCGCTAAGCTGTTCCAGTTGCTGTTTGAAAGCATCCATTTTTCATCCTAATGTTCATATTCCTGAATTAAAGCCAGAATCATGCCTTCCGTTAATTTCTGAAGTTCATCATCTTTAATCACAAATGGTGGCATAACATAAACCAATTTTCCGAAAGGCCGAATCCAAACACCTTGTTCCACAAAACGTGGGACTAAAGTTTTCATATTTACCGCACTTTTCATTTCAACCACCCCAATCGCCCCTAATGCACGAACTTCTTTGACGTAATCTTTTTCAGATAAAGGCGAAAGCTGTTGTTTTAAGGAAGACTCAATTCGCTGAATATTTTGCTGCCAAGGGCTTTCCAATAATAAACGGATAGATTCTGTCGCAATTGCACAAGCCAACGGATTTGCCATAAAAGTGGGCCCGTGCATAAAGCATTTAGCCTCACCGCTACAAATAGTTTGCGCAATTTCAGTGGTCGTAATGCTTGCAGATAAAGTCAAATACCCACCTGTTAAGGCTTTACCGATACACATAATATCTGGCGAAATGCCTGCGTGTTCAGCTGCAAATAATTTTCCTGTTCGACCAAATCCCGTGGCGATTTCATCAAAGATCAGCAATACACCATATTGTTTACAAAGTGCTTGCGCTTTCACTAAATAAGTTGGCGAATAAAAATACATACCGCCCGCACCTTGCACAACAGGTTCTAAAATCAGTGCGGCGATTTCATTACCTTTTCGTTCAAGTAAATCAGCTAAAGGTTCAATGGCACAATCATTCCAAGATTCATTAAATGGAATGTTGGGTTGAGGAAGAAAATATTGTACAGGCAGGCTATGATGAAATAAATGATGCATCCCTGTGGTTGGATCACACACTGACATCGCATTCCACGTATCGCCGTGATAACCTGAACGAATAGTGGCAAATTTTTGTCGTTGCACTTCTCCTTTAGCGTGCTGATATTGAATAGCCATTTTCATCGCTACTTCCACTGCAACAGAACCACTATCAGCAAAAAAGATCTTATCTAATCCATTGGGCAAAATTTGTACCAATAATTGAGCTAATTCCACCGCTGGGTCATGGGTAAATCCGCCAAACATAATATGGCTCATTTTTGCTAATTGATTCTGTGCCGCCGCATTTAAACGAGGATGATTATAACCGTGCAACGCCGCCCACCAAGAGGACATACCATCAATCAAACGACGACCATCTTTTAAAGTTATCATCACGCCATCAGCTCGTTCCACCGCATAAAGCGGCATATCAGAAGAAACTGAAGAATAAGGATGCCAAATATGTTGTGTATCAAAAACTAAAAGTGATTGTTCATCCATCATTTATTTACCATTTACTCGTATCTCAAAGCTGCTGCAGGTTCTACTTTCGCAGCTCGATAAGCAGGATAAAGGGTTGAAAGCAAGGAAAGTAACAGCGAAAATCCAATGACAAAAATCATTTGAACAAAGGATAATTCTGTCGGTAAAAAAACACCTTGAGGATTTACCGCACTTAAAATCTCTGTTAAGTTCAACGTAGCTAAAACACCTAAAATAGCACCGAGCAATGTGCCAACAAATCCCACCAGTAATCCTTGATAAATGAACACCGAACGCACTTGGGATTTTGTTAAGCCTTGAGTTTGCAAAATCGCAATTTCCCCTTGTTTATCCACCACCATCAAACTTAAAGAGGTGACAATATTGGAAATCGCCACGACAATAATCAAACTAATCAGCAAACCCATCATATTTTTTTCCATTCTCACTGCTTGGAAAAATTCTCCTTTTTGCACACGCCAATCCGTGATTTTTTGTGTTGAGAAATGTTGTGGGAGTTCTGTAATTTGGAACGGATCATTCAGAAATAAACGATAGCCCTGCGCTTGCTGAGGTTGAATACGCATTAAGCGACCAATATCTGTAATATTAGCAAAGGCTTCGTAACCAGATGCTTCGCCATAATCATAATAAATATCGCTAACAGTAAACAAACGCTGCATTGGCACCCGACCGAATGGTGTATATTGGCTATTTTCCGTAATCATCAAACGGATTTTATCCCCAATATTCACGCCCAGTTTTTGCGCCAGTTGATCGCCAATGACCAGTTTAAACTCCCCTCTAGGCAAAATTTCATTAAATTTAGTCTGATCAAAAGATTCAACCAAAGGATCATCAGAAAATGATTGAATACCAATAATTTGTCCTGCACTCACGCCTTTTGCCGTTTGATAAATCACATTTGTTGTATTGATCGGCACGGCTTTTTGGACAAAGTGCGGTAAATTTTCTAATGTTTTTTCTGTAGAAATAGGCTGTTCTTCGCTCACAATCGCATGAGGAATGGAAGATAGCACCTGTTGTTTTTGGTAACCTTCTAATCCATTCATCACCGAAAGCACGATGATCAATGCCATCACACCTAGCACAATCCCCAGGCTTGCAAGATTAGTCACTAATCTCCCAAAACGATCCGCACTTTTCGCACGCCAATAACGCAAGGCGATATAAAGAGAAATAGGAAAATTCATTATTTTTGATTTAATTGTTGTACAAATTCTTCGATGTTTTGCATTACTTTGCCAACTAATGTTGTCACTGCACTATCGCTCGCCCAAGCAATATGCGGGGTGATAATTAAATTAGGCATCGTTTTTGCAGCTAAAATTAACGGATTATCTTTTTCTGGTGGCTCTTTTACCATTACATCCAAAGCCGCTCCGCCTAAATGCCCTGTTTTTAACGCATCAACTAAGGCAAGTTCATCAATCAAAGGCCCACGCCCTGTATTAATCAAAAATGCACCTTTTTTCATTTTGGATAAGGTTTCTGCATTAATTAAATCCTTTGTTGTTTCCGTTAATGGGCAATGCAACGTCACAATATCCGCTTGTTTTAATACTTCATCAAAAGGCGTATAACCTTCACGGCAAACAGTGGCATCTTTATGTTCTGCATAAAGCACTTTCATTCCCACGGCATTAGCCAAACGCCCCACTTCTGTTCCTAGGCAACCTTTACCAAATACGCCTAACGTTGAACCGCGCACATCTGTAATTGGATAATCAAAATAACAAAATTGTTTACTTTCCGCCCATTTTGCTTCCGTTTGATCGCGTAACCAACCTGCCAAACTGTGTTTTAAAGAAAAAATCAGACCCATTACGTGTTCTGGCACGGTTGTACTGGAATAACCTGTCACATTACGCACGGCGATGCCCATTTCTTCTGCAGCCACAAGATCAACATTATTTGTACCGGTTGCAGTAATGGCAATCAGCTTTAATTTTGGCAGTTGTTGCAAAGTTTCACGATCAAAAATCACTTTGCTGGTAATAACAATGTCCGCATCCTTCGCTCGCTCAATGGTTTCGGCAGAAGACGTATGATCATATTCAGTCCAAGTATGTTCAAAACTTGGGCGAGGAATTGAAATATGTTTAGGAATAGCCGTGCTATCTAAAAATACGATTTTCATTAATTGCTCCTTTTTTATATACAAAGTGCGGTCAAAATTAACCGCACTTTTGATGAAATTTAAATTGAGGTATCCAATTCTGGAAAAGATTTTACTAAATCATCGATGGCTTTCATTTGGGAAACAAAGCCTTCAAGCGCAGAAAGTGGCAATGCAGAAGGGCCATCACATTTTGCTTGATTTGGATTTGGATGCGCTTCTAAAAATAAACCTGCAATGCCTACTGCTAAACCTGAACGCGCTAATTCGGTTACTTGCGCGCGACGACCACTCGATGCCACCCCAAATGGATCACGGCATTGAAGTGAATGGGTTACATCAAAAATAACAGGGCTACCCTTAGAGGCTTTTTTCATTACACTAAAGCCAAGCATATCCACAATTAAATTATCGTAACCAAAATTTGTTCCACGATCACAAAGAATGATTTTATCGTTACCACATTCTTCGATTTTTTCCACAATATTACCCATTTGACTTGGGCTTAAAAATTGTGGTTTTTTCACATTAATCACTGCGCCTGTTTTTGCCATCGCTTCAACGAGATCTGTTTGACGCGCCAAAAAGGCGGGAAGTTGAATAATATCGACAACATCTGCAACAGGCTGACATTGATAGATTTCGTGTACATCGGTAATAATTTTTACCCCGAATGTATCTTTTAATTCTTGGAAAATTTTTAATCCTTCTTCCATGCCAGGTCCACGGTAAGAATGAATAGATGAACGATTCGCTTTGTCAAAAGACGCTTTAAACACATAAGGCACGCCAAGTTTCTCTGTCACTTTCACATAAGCTTCGCACACTTGCATTGCCATATCACGGCTTTCCAGCACGTTCATTCCGCCAAAAAGCACGAAAGGTTTGTCGTTTGCAACATCAATATTGCCAATTTTTACAATTTTATTTTGCATAAATTTTCCTTAAATCAATGGAGGGGAAAAGTATCTTTATTAATCTCGCCTTTAAGTTCTAAAAGTTGCGTGCGGATAAACGCCGCCGTTGGATCTTTTGGACAATGTTCCACAAAAAATTCTAAATCTTTCAATGCTGAAGGATAAGCCCCCATTTGAGCTAAAACTAAGCCACGGTCACGGATATGATAAGGATTTTCAGCATCAGTAATCATTAAATTCTTAATATAGTGGTATGCCATATCGTTATGCTCTTCACGAATAAGCGCATTTTTCGCCAGTTGCTCAAAGCGAGAATAAAGTAAAGAAAGATCGGCTCTATCAAGTTCTTCGGGTTGAATTTTCGCCCCAAACCCAAATGCACCTTCATAAAGTTGCTGCAATTTTTCTTGTGAAATATAAGTGCCATCCCAAGGATCAATAAAAGCCACTTCATCTCTAACTTCAGCACGTAAAATTAACTGTGTTGGGAAATTTACTGGGTAAATTGGCAAATCCAATGCCTCAGCTAAATAAAACACCATAGCCCCAAGAGTCACTGGCATTCCTTGACGATGTTCAAACACATAAGGCAAATATAAATTGCGAGCATAAAAATAATCTTCTGGATCGCAATGAAAGCCCCAATCTCCATAAAATAGCTGTAGTAACTGATGAATCTGCTTTTCTTTCGGCCAATCTGGCGAAATTTTTTTACGCGCTTTACGCACAAGCCCACCCATTTTTCCCCGAAGTTGTGCTTCTGAGCTGCCATCATCAGAGATAACAAGATAAAAATGCACAAATTTATCGTATAACGCACGTCGATAATATTTCATTACTTCTTCCAAAAACCTAAAGTGACGCGCTCATTGTCGCCATAATCACGCACGGTTTCAACCATTTCCCAATGATTTTCTTGGAAAATTGACCGCACTTTTTCGCCTTGTTGCCATCCGTGTTCAAGCAATAATACGCCATTAGAATTCAAATAACTCGGTGCTAATTCAATAATATGACGTAAATCAGCATACCCCTCATCATTGGCAACTAATGCAGAAAGGGGTTCAAAACTCACATCGCCTTGATGCAAATGTTCATCTTGCGCATCAATATAAGGCGGATTGCTGACGATAAGATCAAACTTCCCTGTTATATTATCAAACCAACAGCTCTGCAAAAATTGGACATTTAGCTGATTTCTTTCTGTATTAGATTGAGCTAATGCCACAACATCGGGCATAAGATCCACACCAATTATTTCCAGCGGAATATGCTGCTTTTGGCAAATGGGCGCAAGCTCGGAAGCCAAAGCGAGGGCGATTGCGCCTGTGCCTGTGCCAAGATCAAGAATACAAAAGTGCGGTGGATTTTCTTCCAGTTTTTCTAACGCAATTTGTAATGCCTTTTCCACTAAAATTTCAGTATCTGGTCTTGGAATCAAAGTGCTTTTTGAGACATTTAATGGCAACGACCAAAATTCTTTTTCGCCAAGAATATAGGCGATAGGTTCGCCTTTTAGACGACGATCTAAAAGTGCGGTCAATTTTAACCGCACTTTTTCATCAATCTCAGTATCATCAAAAGCAAGGATTTGCGTACGCGATTTGCCTGTAGCATGTTGAAGAAGCACAAGTGCATCAATTTTACTATTTTCAGTGGGATTTTTTTGTGCTAAATCCGCCATTGCTTGTGCCAGCCATTCTTTATAATTCATTATTTTTCGTCTTTTAACACAATTGTGCCAGCCAATAAATCCGTTAAAGAACGGCGATCATCGCGCACAAGTGCAACAATACCGCTAATAATCAATAAGAAACTTGTCCATGCCAATAAAATATCAATAATCTCACGACCGATGTATTTACCAAATTCAACAGGCTGATTGGTATGATAATTAAATACGCGCAAGCCTAACCAGCGTTTTGCCATTGTTTGACCATAAGTTTTCATGAAATATAACTGAAAACCAGCATATACAATCATCCCCACTACACCGGCAAAATCCCCCAATGCAAAACCGAGACCAACCATCACCCAAAGAACAAGCCCATTAATCATACTCGCAAGCCAACGTTTAAAACGGCTCGCTTGAGCGAGTTGAGAAGGTTTGAAAGTAGAAGAAAATTCAGCATCTTTTTGATTTTCAATGATCATTTTATTTCCCTGTAAAGTTAAAAAGGACATCTGAAATCAGATGCCCCTATCATTAATTCTGTTCAGACAATGCAGCCAACTGATCCGCTTGATATTCGGTAATAATCGGCTGAATCAGTTCATCAATTTTACCATTCATCACTTCATCCAAACGATAAATAGTGAGATTGATACGGTGATCGGTTACTCGACCTTGCGGATAATTATATGTACGAATTTTATCAGAACGATCGCCCGAACCTAATAAGTTACGACGCATATCTGTTTGTTCTGCGGCTTGGCGTTCTTGCTCTGCTTGAACAATACGTGACGCTAATACTGACATTGCTTTCGCTTTATTTTTGTGCTGTGAACGCTCATCCTGACATTCCACAACAATGCCTGTTGGAATATGTGTAATACGCACCGCAGAATCCGTTGTATTTACGTGCTGACCACCTGCACCTGATGAGCGATAAGTATCAATACGTAAATCTGCTGGATTAATTTCTGGCATTTCAGATTCAGGCAATTCTGGCATTACCGCAACGGTACAAGCAGACGTGTGGATACGCCCTTGGCTTTCTGTTTTTGGTACACGTTGCACACGATGACCGCCCGATTCAAATTTAAGCTGGCCATACACACCTTCGCCAGTGACTTTAACAATCAGTTCTTTATAACCGCCTTGCTCACTTTCGTTAGCACTGAGCATTTCTACACGCCAGCGTTTACTTTCAGCATAACGACTGTACATACGGAATAAATCACCGGCAAAAATACCCGCTTCATCACCGCCTGTTCCCGCACGGATTTCTAAATAGCAGTTATATTCATCATTAGGATCTTTCGGCAGTAAAAGAATTTGAAGTTGTTGTTCCACTTCTTCAATTTCCGCTTTGGATTCTTCGATTTCCATTTGCGCCATTTCTTTCATTTCAGGATCGTCGAGCAATATTTCAGCTTCTTCAATATTTTGATTTAATTGCGTCCAACGATTAAAACATTTCACCACTTCTTCAAGTTGCGAATATTCTTTAGAATACGCACGGAATTTATCCTGATCACTAATTACAGAAACATCGCCCAATAAGGCTTCTAGCTCTTCATAACGTTCTTTTAAACTTTCTAATTTTGCAATAATGGAATCTTTCATCATTTGTAAGTCACCGAAAATAAAATCGGCGTATTCTAGCCGATTTTAGGGAAAATTGACAGCGAAAAGGAAATTAAGAATCTCAGACGCTTTATTTGTGATTTTATTTTTATATTTTTGTATGGCATTTTGAATAAGTTGCTGACTTGAATTCATGCCATAATCATAAACCCAATGGGAAACTGGGGCGTATCCCATTTGAATACGCCCACTCGAAAATAATCCCTTCCCCACATTCCAAAATTCGCATTATTATTGCGGTAAGCGGAATAAAGGCATTAGCGTTCCCCTCTATTTAGCTTGCCATAATATTCGCAACCATCTTGATTACCATTATCACAAGCCTTACCAAACCATTCTTTGGCGAATGTTCTATCTTTTTGAATACCTTGTCCAATAAGATACACCAGACCTAACTTAAACTGACCATCAGCACTACCATTTTCTGCTGCTTTCTTAAACCACTTCACGGCTTCGGTATAATCTTGTCTTACGCCACGCCCTGCACTATAAGCCGAACCTAAATTAGCCTGAGCATTTGCATATCCCTGCTCCACCGCTTTGCGATACCATTTCACCGCTTTAAAATAATCCTGTTTTACGCCACGCCCGTTTGCATACATCACACCCAAATTCATTTGAGCACCTGCATACCCCTGATCCGCCGCTTTGCGATACCATTTCACCGCTTCAAAATCATCTTGTTTGACGCCTATCCCATCAGAATACATATTGCCCAAACTAAATTGAGCCTCTGCATGTCCCTGCTCCGCCGCTTTGCGAAACCACTTCACCGCTTCAAAATCATCTTGTTTTACGCCTTGCCCCTTAGCATATATCACGCCCAAATTAAATTGAACATTTGCATCTGACTGCTCCGCCAGAGGTAACCAAAGTTTAAAGGCAGTTTGATAGTCGCTTTGCTCATAAGCGGTTAAACCTTGTTAGAATTGCTGTTCCAGCGTATCCGCCCAAGCGGTGGATTGAAAAGAAAAGATAGAAGCACCGAAAAGTGCGGTGGTAAAAAGTGTTTTTGTGAGTTTCATTTGTTTTCCTATTAAATTGAATGAATGGATAATCTTTTATTTTTATTCACTAAAATTGGCTTTGAACCATGATGAGGAACTTGCAAACAATAAACCCAATGAAAGGCTTGGGCGTCTCCCATTTGAATACGCCCACTTGAAAATAACCCTTGCCCTACATTCCAAAATTCGCATTGTAAAGTTGGCATTAGAACTCCCCTCTATTTAGCTTGCCATAATATTCGCAGCCATTTTGATTACCATTATCACAAGCCTTACCAAACCATTCTTTGGCTAAAGATTTATTTACTTGAACACCTTTTCCTAAAAGATATGAGAATCCCAATATAGCTTGAGCATTTGCATTTCCCTGCTCTGCCGCTTTGCGAAACCACTTCACCGCTTCAACATCATCTTGTTTGACGCTTTGCCCATTATCATACATCACGCCCAAATCAAATTGAGCCTTTGCATGTCCCTGCTCCGCCGCTTTGCGATACCATTTCACCGCTTCAAAGACATCTTGTTTGACGCCACTCCCGTTTTCATACTTCATACCCAAATAAAATTGAGCACTTGCATACCCCTGCTCCGCCGCTTTGCGATACCATTTCACCGCTTCAAAATCATCTTGTTTGACACCACGCCCGTTGCCATACATAACACCCAAATTGTATTGAGCCTTTGCATCTCCCTGCTCCGCCAGAGGTAACCAAAGTTTAAAGGCAGTTTGATAGTCGCTTTGCTCATAAGCGGTTAAACCTTGTTGGAATTGCTGTTCCAGCGTATCCGCCCAAGCGGTGGATTGAAAAGAAAAGATAGAAGCACCTAAAAGTGCGGTGGTTAAAAGTGTTTTTGTGAATCGCATAGAAATCGTCCATTTATTAATCAACAATTGAAACAACTAAACATTTTTTGTTTAGCATTATGTTTTGTTGTACTCTCTGTAAAGAGAGTACAACACCCAGTATACTGGGTGTGAAATGATTAAAAATTGAACTATTTAATTAGGAGGGAATTGGGAGGAAGACTGAAAAAAGTGAGCAATTTTGCTCACTTTCTGCTATTAAATACGCGCGACATCAAACTTCGCCAGATCAATTTCATCTTCTGTGCCATAAAATGCCACTAACGCCTTGCGTAACATTTCCGCTCGTTTTGGTAAACCTTTTTCCGCGTAGATTTTCACTTGCTCATACACGGCTTGTTTAAAAGGCTGTGTATCGCCCGGATTGCCATTCAAATTATCCGCGCTGGCAAAATAACGAAAACCTGCCGCCGTTGCCAAAATCCACTCTAATGCTTGCGGTTTAACTTCAACTTTTTCAAAGTCACGCTGGCGTTCTTCTGAACGTCCATCTGGCTCATACCAATAACCAAAATCTTCTAGTTTACGGCGTTCTTTGCCTGCCACTAACCAATGGGCAATTTCATGCAATGCACTGCTGTAAAAACCTCTAGCAAAATAAATCGCGTTATAAGGCACTTCATCATTTGCGGGTAAATAAATGGGTTCTTCACCACCTTTGACTAAGCGAGTGTTGTATTCCTCTTCAAAACATTGATTAAAAATTGCAATAATATCTTCTAATTTATGTTCCATTCTATCGACTCCTAAAAAACCGCAAGATTATATCACCAGAGGCTCATTTGTTCTTGTTTATTTTCTTCAGGTAAATTGACATGTAGTATTAACGGTTTTGCAACGAGGGCATTTGATTTCTAAATAACCAACTATCCCCACTTTCACCAATAATTTGTTACAAAATGTGCAACGGATTGCTTTAATTGACTGCATATATTTCTCCTAATCAAAAGATTTGTTACAATCCAAAGTGCGGTCAATTTTCAGAATATTTTCTTAATCGCAGCCTTAGGTTCTCGCGGGCTTACCTCTGCTCCACTCTTAGGCGAAACCTTAGCTTCAATCATTTATGGCGAGCCATTACCAATAAGCGAAGGCATATTACATAATCTTTCAGCTAACCGAGCTTGGGTAAAAAAGTGGTTGAAAGGTTCAAAAGTTGAATAAATTCATAAGATTCAGAGCCTTACAAAAATAACTTTAACGTATTAAAATCAAACAAAATTTAAATATAAAAATGAATACAAAAATGCTATGCAATCAATCAATCAATCAATCAATCAATCAATCAATCAATCAATCAATCAATCAATCAATCAATCAATCAATCAATCAATCAATCAATCAATCAATCAATCAATCAATCAATCAAATTGTAGGATTTGTTAAAACTTGCTACAAGCCTGAGGAAGTATTTCATTTTCTTCATCAGCATTCCATTCCTTTTTCCTCCATTGGAGGAATGACCAATCAAAATGTTCTACTTAATATTTCTGGAGTTAAGTTTGTATTACGGATCCCTAATGCCGTAAATGTGTCACTGATAAATCGAGAATATGAGGCATTCAATAATGCACAGGCATATCGTGCTGGTTTGAATGTAGAAACCCCCGTATTAGATGCCAAAAGTGGCGTAAAACTGACTCGTTATTTAGAAAATAGTAAGCCTTTAAGCCAGATACAATTAAACGAACAAAGTTGTTTGTCTCAAGTTGTGAATAATTTATGTCGTTTACACAATAGTGAATTTGTTTTCCGTAATGTATTTAGCGTATTCGATGAGTTTCGCCAATATTTTTCATTGCTAGAAAACAAATCCGCTTTTTATCAAGCTGATTCGAGAATGGATAAACTTTCAGCTGTATTTTGGCAATTTGAAGAAATCAATAAAGAGATAATTTTACGTCCGTGCCACAATGATTTAGTCCCTGAAAATATGTTATTACAAGATGATCGGCTATTTTTTATCGATTGGGAATATTCGGGCTTAAATGATCCGCTATTTGATATAGCTACTATCATTGAGGAAGCTCATTTATCAAAAGAAGCTGCTGATTTTCTATTAGAAACCTATTGCAATCAGACAAATAAATATCACAAGACAGAATTTCAAATCGCTCACAAACGGTTAAAAATCCATCGTTTTTGCCAAAATGTATTGTGGTTTTTATGGACAAAAGTCAAAGAAGAACACGGCGAGAATTTTGGCGATTATGCGTTAAAACGCTTAGACGCAGCATTTAAACTGTTAGAGGAATTGCCATAATGCGTGGCTATCTCTTTGGCATACTGTCCGCTGTATTTTGGGCATTATCTGGACTGTTGTATAATGAATTGCCATTAAGTGAATATACTGCGTTAGGGAAAGTAATTTCATTGCTTTTTTTAATTGATTTTTGCTCGTTATTAGTTATCGGCATCACATTATGGCGAAAAAGTGCGGTAGATTTTCAAGGTGTTTTTTGGCGACCTGCGTTATCTGGCGTATTAGGTGGACCAATAGGAATGTCTGCCTATTTATTAAGCATTCATTATTTAACAATCTATTATGCTGCACCGCTTTCATCTCTCTTTCCTGTTTTCGCTGCGTTAATGTCTTATTGGATTCTAAAAGAAAAAATTACCAAAACAGCCCAATTCGGATTCGTCTTGGCTATTATTTCTTCTTCGTTGCTTGCTATTGAAGTAGGACAAGAAATAACCTTTAATACTATCGGTTTTATTTTTTTAATAATTTGTATATTAGGGTGGTCATCTGAAATAGTGATATCCTCCTATACAATGCGTTCTCTCTCTGGACTTCAGGTGTATTTTTTAAGACTATGTGGTTCAACTATTGGTTATTTATTGATTCTATTTATTCTTTCCTTGAAAAATTTCTCACTAGATATACTTAGTTTTAATTATGTACAAATTGTTGGTGTAATAATCTTTGGTGCATTATCTTACTGCTGCTATTACCAAGCGATTTATCTGTTAAAACCAATCAAAGCAATGGCATTAAATATCACATATTCTGTATGGGCAATTGGACTTGGTT
This sequence comes from Haemophilus aegyptius, assembly GCF_900475885.1. Classification (GTDB taxonomy): domain Bacteria; phylum Pseudomonadota; class Gammaproteobacteria; order Enterobacterales; family Pasteurellaceae; genus Haemophilus; species Haemophilus influenzae. Next base: position 1,400,269 of record NZ_LS483429.1, on the reverse strand, counting down.
ATCTGCTCTATCAACAGCCAATTAAGCCCATTACCTTACTGCTTACCTTATTATTAAGTGCAGGAGTGATCGTTACACTTTATTACAAAGGGGAACAAAAATGAATGCAATCATTTTAGCAGCAGGCCTAGGCAGCCGATTTAAAGAAATCACACAAAGCACACATAAATCATTGTTAGATATTCACGGCACACCTAACTTAGAACGGACACTCACTTTTCTACGTCAAGCAAATATCGACAATATTGTCATTGTTACAGGGTATTTACACGAACAATTCGAGTATCTAAAGAAAAAATATGACTGCACCTTGATTTACAACGAAAAATATCGCGAATATAACAGCATTTATTCCTTTTCTCTGGCACAGGACTTCTTTAATGATTGTTATGTTATTGATGCGGATGTAGTGCTTAATCGTAATATTTTTCTAACGAAACCATCACACAGCAAATATTTCACGGTTATCCGTTCTAAAACGCACAATGAATGGCTACCGATTTTAAATAGTAATGGGCAAGTAATGCGTATTGAGATTGGATCATTAAACCAGCCTAGCTTGTCAGGGGTATCTTATTGGACAACTCGGGATTGCAATATTATTCTAAATTTACTCAAAGAATATACAAATGAAGTGCAGTTAAAAAATCCAAAACTTTATTGGGACACCATTCCGATGGAATATATAGATAAATTAAATGTTCATACGGAGCAACTTAACAACGATGATATATTTGAGATGGATAACCTTGATGATTATCAGCATATTTTACAAAAACTTACAACAAACAAGGAAAAATAATGAAAAAATTGACTCTTAGAGAACAACAACTAGTTTGTCTCAATATCTTAGATTATTTCCACGCATTATGTGAGCGACACCAAATTCACTATTCTCTTGGTGGTGGAACATTAATCGGTGCTATACGCCACAAAGGCTTTATCCCTTGGGATGATGATATTGATGTTTATATGCACCGTGATGAATATCAAAAATTTATCAATGCTTGGCTACATGAAAAACATGAACGATATAGCATAGGGACAGCGGAAGATATTCTAGCCTCTAATACTGGTGAAATGGCAAAAATTTTTGATTGTCGCACTCAAATAACAGATACTAAGGGAAGAAAAAGCCCGATGTTTATGGATATATTTATCTACGATGGTGTACCGAATGAACCAAAGATCATTTACCCACTGATGAAAAAGCACCGAAGAATTAAACTTCGATTTTCTTCTTGCAAGAAAAGATGGTTAAGATCAAAAGAAAATACGTTGCAAAGAACGATACTTGACAAATTAAGCCACTTTTTATTTTCCAAAATGCAAAAAAATTTAGCACAATTTCAAATAAAATATCCGATAAAACAATGCGATTATATTGGTCTTGTATTATCTGACTACGGCGGTTGGCAAAAATCTTATATGCCGAAGGAATATTTTAATCACGTGATTTATAAAGAATTTGAAGGACGACAATTTCAAGTAATGAATGGATATCACGAACACTTAACACAATATTATGGAGATTATATGAAGCTTCCACCAGAAGAAGACCAAAAGCCACATCATATTCAAGAGGCATATATTTTGTAAGCGAAAGGGCAGATTTAATTCTGCCCTTTTTCAATTATTACTTCACTTTTCCACAATTCAAACAATACAAATACTGACCTTTAGGATCATTAAATTTAGTTAATACATTAAATTCTTTTTGTAATTTTTGAATTGGCGCAGATGTAGCCGTCCGCAAATTTTGAGAAACATAACCGTTAAAAGTGAGAAATCTGAAATCTTGGCTGTTTCCCATTTTAAGCGGTTAAAAATCGCTAAATTTGAGAAATAAAAACGCCCTTTAAATCATCATTAAAGGGCGTTTAAATTTTACACTTTAGATAAACTCGCACAACATAACTGTCCCTAAAAAAGCAAGTTGACATCCTCCGTGCCCTAAAGGACGGGTAGGATGTCAATTAATTAATCGTTGGAAGTAGTCTTGCACGTCTTCCAAAATATCTGCCTTATCTTGAGGTGTTAAAGCCAAAAAAGGACGAGCTGGAATTTCTACTTTACGACCTCGTCCAGCTTTACCGCCGAATTGATGAATAGCCGCGTAAGGCTCATTCGTCCCCACAATGGCTTCATTGTTGTTATATTCAGAAGTAATGCTCGCCATCAGGTTTTCAGTATCCACCAAAGGCGTACCTTGACGATATTTCAGCCCCAGCCATTTAGGACGCCCCCCAACATCAAAATTTTGCAGCACAGCTGATTCCATTGTCCCCGCAATACTTCGCATTAACGGAGCTCGATGAGCGGTGGCTTGTGCAAGGCGTTCTAGTGCCGATGCAATTTCTTGTGCGTTATTGATTTCAATGTCTATCATAATCGTTGATTTTTAAAATTTAAGGGGGTATATTCATGCAAGGCAGTTATTAAAAAAGCGGTGATAATCTCCCTGCCACAGCCTACTTGAGGTGGCTCGTCCTGCTCAGGTGTCCGAGAGCGTGTGTAAGTGATCGGGAGCCTTACTTGATAACTGCCAATTTACCTTTCATTTTTTCTACTTCCTTGATATTAATCTCCCTTGCCGAAAGCACAAAAATTTCATTAAATTTAGATAAGTGCTTTATTACACCTAAAATACGCTGTTTCTCAAAGTTTTTGATAAAATAAAAACGATCATTATCTTGTAGAACAATATCAGGCTGATTAAATAAATCAGGGAAAAGTGCATAGCTTTCCAGTCCAAAATCTTGCCCATCACGGCTATTAAACTGTTTAATTAAAGTATCATCAGAAAGCCACACTGTGCCAGTTTTGCTTTTCAATAAATCCTTACTTTCTGCACTCAAGACACCTGCCGCAAATTTAAAATTTTTGGTAAGACTATCTCGCACCTGTAACATTTGATCAGCAGTGAGTTTTTTTCCATCTAGGCTGAGCGTTTGTTTCATCTCCGCCATATGCTTTGCCAACAATTCAAAATCGTGCTTAAACTCCCCACCTTTCATCTCAACCTTCGCAAACGCATGCGCCAGTTTTTCAGGATAAAGATCCAAATTAGGCTTGTAGTTTAATCGCCCTACATTGTAATCAAAGCCTTTATCCGTCACACGTATCGTGCCATCAGGTAATTTAAACCCTACCGTCTTTTCACGATTGCCTTGCTTATCCGCAGGGCGTTCTACTTCCACCAAAAATTCAGAACTATCATCAGGTTTATCAATCCCACGGCGTTTCAAATCTCTTTCGCCTAACCTTCCTGCGGTTCAGGAATCCCTAATTTATCCCGCACCCAACTTTCCGAAATCTGCACGCCAATGCCCGTAAGTTTAGGGATGGCATCTGCAAATACCGATAAATCTTCATATTCTTTCGTGTCAAACTCAAAATAAGGGATACGATGTGGCGCAATATTCGGATCAACATTAATTTGCAAATACGGCAAAATGATTTGTTGAGTGATAGTTTGCACAAGGTGGCACAATGACAAAACGTTGTGATCAGCCTATTTGTATTGAGTATGAAGAATGCGAACCGAATAAATACGGTGAGATTCGTAAGAAAATTGTGGGGGTAAAAAACAGATTCACAGAAAAGAAAATCATCACCAAATTAAAAAACTGGGTGATTAAATCAGCGAAAAGTGCGTTGGGTTCCACCGCACTTAATTCGGAGTCCACCGAAACAAACAAGGCGCATCGCGCCGCTTGGACTTGTGTCAATAACTGTAACCGTTTAAAAATTGAACAACAAATGAAAGAATTGATGTTGCCTATCGGTTCGCCATTAAAACCGTCACAAATTGAACTTTTAATGCGCCATGGACGGTTACGGCTTAATGACTATCGGTGGATTTGTTGTGAAAACGATGAAGTTTTCATTAAAGAAGAAAAAATTCCGTTGGCTCAAGCCTTTGGTTGGGGCGAGAGCTTGGGGGATTTTAGGGTTAATTAGATAAAAATAGATGAATTATGCACTATTGTAATTGAATATTAAGAGGAAATTAAAATGGCAGACTTACAACAGCTTGTAAAAAACATTGAACAATGGGCAGAAGATCGCAATTTGATTGAGGGTTCTACCCCACAAAAACAATTCATTAAATTAATGGAAGAATTTGGCGAGCTATGCAGTGGCGTAGCAAAATTCATTCTGTTTGAAACATAAAAAACGAAAAGCGAGAATTTGAAAAAGGCGGGGATTGATCAGATAACCCCGCCTTTGTTTTATAGCCGTTGAGCAATTTCTGCCATATCAGGTGCGTAATAAGTATTTTGCAGAATACTGAGATCTCTATGGCCAGATATTTTGGCTAATACCATTACATCCACTTTTTCTGCCAATCGGGTTAATGCTTCACGGCGGGTGTCGTGAAAATGTAAATTGGCATTTTCAAGCCCTTCCATCTTTTTGAGCTTGCGGAAGTTGTGATCCAGTTGGCGTGCTTCCATTTGGAATACTCACGGATCACTTTCTGTTTTTACCGAAGTAAGATGTTGTAAAATCGCTATTGCTTTTACCGAAAGAGGCACCGTGCTTGAATGTCCATTTTTAGTAATTGGCAAAAAGGCGGTGCGCTTTTCAAAATTGATATTATTCCAAGTTAAACTTGCTATTTCCCCAGCTCTCATTGCTGTCTCTATAGCAAAAAGAAATGCCGCCCCGTGCAATTTTGTAAGGTTTTTGGCGGTTCAATATGTTCGACATATTAACCTGACACAAAAATCAGACGCTCAATTTCATGTTCATTATATCGACGAGTTCTTGGTGTTGGTGCTTTTGGTTTCTCAAGATATTTTAGGGGGTTCTGTTATAAAATCCCATTCAATCGTTTTGGCCATTAGAGCAGAAAGCGAACTACGTTCACGCAAAACTGTTGTTGGAGAGACTTCTTTTAATCGTTGATTTTACCACTCACGAAAGTGTGCTTTTCCTATTTCTTGTAAAGATATTGCGGCAAGCGGAGTTCGAGAAAGACGCAGTAGTCTTATGCGCTCTTCACGTTTCCTGTGCTTGGTTACAGTGACTTCTTTTAGATACTTATCAATCAGTTCATCCAATGTAATATCAGGGATTTCATTATACTTTCCTGATTCGAGCTGTTTTTCGAGCATTTCTGCCCATTTTTTTGCGTCTGCTTGAGTCAAAAAAGTGGCTGATTTGCTCACGCCAAACTTGTGCACTTGTGCGTGCCAACTCTTGCCATTCTTGATAATTGTCGCCATTGTTTATTCCATAAAAATGTGTGCAATACACGTGTGCAAAAATGTGTGCAATGGAGTATAGAACAGATCGAAATCGATCCCAATCGGTATAAAAATACTACCTTTTAGGCGATTTTGATATAAAAAAGAAGGTATGTTTTAGTGTGTGAAATTATATAAGCTATTGTTTTTACTTATATTTTATCTATTTCTATCTGAAAATTGGGGAATAGAGAAAAATAGAGATGGTGCGACTAGCTGGATAAGACTTAATTAAATAACATTTTGATTTAAAACAAAATTTACAAAAGCAACATCATTATATATTACCATTCATAATACCATTATATTTAATGACCTACAAATCTAAAAATGTTAAAGGCACATATACATCAGCATATAAAACCGATATATCAAAAGTTGAATCTCTTTTTAATTAAATAACAACGGCGGAATTACCCGCCGTTTGTCTATTTTTGAAAGATTACAGCCAACTGGTTTGGACTAAATCGCCAGCCATTTTCCCCACCACAAATCGCATTAAAACACCATTCGCTGCAGAAAAACTTACTGCGTTTTTGTTTAATCCAGAGAACAATCCCGACAGCACCCCACCAGTCATATTTACAGCCCAAAGTGCGGTCAAAATAGGCTTTGATTTGTGCTTCGGTTACACCGTCGAGCGGAATTAAATCCCATTTGGTATTATCGGACACATCAATTTGTTTGCAACGCACTCCGCCATCTTGCACTGAAGATGAGTAGCAGTCATATACTGTCGCATGCTCATAATGATGCCCATTGCCAAACTCAATGTGCTCAATGGCAATCTCGCAGTGCGAGTATTGGCCCTTGGTAAAAAATCGAGTAATGCGGTCGGCGATTGCTTTAACTGGCTCTTTTCGCCAGTCGCGTTTGTGTTTGTACATTGCCAAATAAACTTTAGCCATTTTGATATGCCTCCATCAAGTTATCCATTTGTTTGATAATGTCATCATAGATTGATTGTAGTTGCTCTAGCGTGAGATTAGGGGCTTTGAGCTCATACTTGCGCATACGTTGATTAGCTAATTCAACCTGCAGTTTTTCAAGTCCCGCCGCCTGCGTCAAAATCAGGTTTGTGGCGGTCTTATTATCCAGTCTTGCACGTTGCGCGAAATCCGTGATATAACGGCTACACTCGCCTTCATAATTTGCGGCTTTAAAGGCTTCTGCCACCGCTTGGCGTTCACGGTACTCACTCTCAAATCTCGTCCAAGTGCTGTAGATTTTTGCTGCGTGCTCGTCAATGTTGGCGATAAGTCGAGTTTGGGTGTCGGCTAAAAGTGCGGTCTGTTTTTCGGCTAAAACTTCCCAGCTGAGCGTATCAAGATTTAACACATGCGCTGCGCTGGGTTGTGGGTCAATTAATACAGGATAGCCTGTTTTATCTGTGATAATTTGCTTTCCTTGGGCTTGTCCATTAAGGAGCTCAAGGTAGGTTTCTTGGCTAATTTCTACCGCACTTTCAGGCACAAAACCGCCGTCAGTATCATCAAAAAAGCCGTTTTTAAAATACATTGTCATTATTTCCATCTCCCAATAGTCATCCAGTCTGCAGACCCTAAATACCAACTTGTTACTGTCGCTGTTGTATTCGTTTTTGCTTGCATAAATACCCAGTTGTATTGCCCCTTACCGCTTGCTCTTGATTCGTATCGTTCTGTAATAAAACATCGATATTCTTTATCTACATATGCAATCGGCAGAACGAGATCTGTATGCACTGTAGTATCGCCTCGAGTAAAAACAATTAGACCTGTTTGAATCATCGTCCCGTCAGGATATTTTCTAATTTCAACATTACCAATTCTTTGGTAAGTAATTGCCTCATTAATAATTTGAGAGGTGGCTTGATTAAAATCCGTAATCTGGCTCACTGTATGGGTATGATTACGCTCTGCTTTATCTTGCAGTCCTTGCGCTAATCGCCCTGCATCAAGCGCACCAGCATTGGTTACCTCGCCATGGGACTTAATCCAAAAGACGACATCATCAAGGCTATTGATGGCCTTGATACATAGTTTGAGGATTAATGATTTAGGGCGAGTTTCATTTCCACCTGTTGCCATTTGAGAGGTGTCTTTGGGGGAAACAAAACCATTATCGCCATCTGCATTGTCATAACCAAGAGTGCTCCACAAATCTGAAGACTGGGCAAATGTTGTATAGTCAAAATACGAATTATTTCTTCCTTGACTTGAGTCGTCGAACCAAGAATCGTAGTCTATCGGCACCCTATGCACATGTCGCTTGAATTCATCTTCTTGTGTTTGCCCCACAGAGAGCCCATTGCCCGCATTACGCAAAAATCTATCTGCGACTTTAGGCACGCGTTCAATGGAGCCATATTTACCAACTAAGTAACGATATAACTCTGGGTAACGCTGCTCGGTAACTTGTGTGGCAATTTCATCAAAGGCAATCCAGCCAGTGGGAATGTTATCCACGGCAAAATAAGCCGTCATGCCTACATCGCTACGGGTTAAATCAGGAAGTTGGTTGCTGTTGCCCAAAGTGCGGTATAAATCGGGAAAGGTTTGTTGGTTAAATGTCGAGCCGTTTGCTTTTAAAAAGCCAACTGGATTGGTTACCGCACGAGGGAATGACACCACCGCACCAATAGGGATGCCATCGGTATTAAGTTTTTTCCAAGCCGACCAACTATCTGTTTGATAACTTGTCTGATGTCGCTCGTACACATCGGTGCTATATGCCACATAAGCTAATTGACGGCACCAAGTGCCATCACCTCCAGCAATAACTTGGATGTGGCAACTGGTCGATACGGGCAGATTTTGAGAGCGGCTTGCTTGCGTAATTGCATAAATCCCATCAGTTTTGAGGGTGTTTAAATTGCCAACAAAAGTCTCAATTTTAAAGTTCCCGATGCCATAGCCTGCAAGTGTATTAGGCTTGCCTTCAATATCCGTATTAAATTGGGGTTTTTCCCCAGCGTGGTAGATTTTTTGGCGTTTGTAGGTTAAATTGCCGTTAGCGTGCATACGAAGTGTGCCAATCTCTCGGTTGCTTGATTTATATTCAAACCAGCAATCCCCATCGTTTGCCCCGATATTTAAATAGTCTCCGCGTGAAGCATAGATCGGGTTATCTGAAATACGGATATTTCTTTTTGCCACAATACGATTTTCAAAGGATTTCTCGCCATTAATGCTTTCGTTACCATTTAAACCAACCTTTCCATCTGCGGTAGTTTTGGCTTCTACTGCTTTGTCATAGGCGGTTTTCACGGCTTTTGATGTTGCAGCTTTGGTTTCGCTATCGCTGTTAGTGGCTGAGCTTAGTTGCACGATGCCATATTGTTGTAACGTTGCCCGTGCAATTTCACTTAAGGCAAACCCCCAACGCACCCAATATTGCGAATCTGATTCATTCGGGCTGTTGTTTTTGCTATTTTTTAATGCTCGGTAGCTTACGCCATCAAACTGGACGCAAGAGCCTTTAGTATAGTCTTGTGTAGCAGACCATTCGGGTAGCCCTCGTTGCATTAAATAAGTATGTTTTTCGTCAAGTCGCTTGAACAAGAAGTTAAACCACTCCATAGGAGGGATACCCTGTGTTTGGTCAAACGTAATCCCCCATCCACGCAATAAATCAGGGAAATTATCAACTTCACCTTGTTTTGCAGATGATGCAAAAATGCTTTCATCTGGCTTATTTACTAATGCCATATGTGACCTCTATATTAGGTTGAAAAGATATTGCACACCGGCTTGGCGTGGCAATATATCTAAATGATTGATTGCGAATTTCTTAAAATCAGATGTGCTCGCACTTGGAACAGAGATAGAGACGGTCATATCGTAGTTATCCACGATGTGACAACCTTCTCCGAAAATAAATAAGCACGCCTCAATTAAGTTTGGTAGCGTGCCTATTTGGTAGTTTTTAAGGATTCTGCATTTAATCAGGAACCGATAATCATCATCGGATAATCTAACGGAATCAGACAGCGGGTCTCGTTTACGATACCATTGCGCACCGCCTAGTCTTTTTTGACTAAATCCCAGTGCATTGGGCGAATTGCGGAAACCGAAAAATTTACGTAATTGATAGCCATTAATAACCCGAAATTGCCCGACGTGTTTACCGACCAAATCAAGCTGATGCCCTGTTGCTGTTTCAATATTCAACACATCTTGCAACCGATATAAATCGATAAAGCCTTGCCCGATAATGCTTTCAAATAGCTTAATCGTTGAGACGGCTTTGGGCTTGTTTCGGTATTGCCAAATCAACAAATCAGAATAGCCCATTATTCCACCTCAATGGTTATATCTGTTGCTAAAATTCGGATTAATTCACGTGGTTGTGCGGTAATATTTTCCGTGGTAAGAGACTGCCCTTTACGCCCGATTTTTAGTTCTTTCACCCAGAAACCGCCCACTTTATTAATTGGCGAATAAAGTCTGGAAAGCGAAAGATTTTGCCCAATGCCAAAGCGTTGAATGGATAATAATCGTTTGATTTCATCCTTATCCACTTCGGTAAAATCTTCACATCGGACACAATGCATAGACACTTGCACATCAACAGGCGTTGCACGGTCGAACCGTAATGCTCTACGCTCGCCATTTACCGTTAAAGTTGTTTCTGTCGCACCTTGCAACCCGACCCCAGCCCCTTTATTTTCATAAATAACGTGAGCGATTTGCTCATCTGCCCCGCCATCTACAATAATATTCAAGGAGTTAGGCTCTACACCATATTTATCACGCTGTTTAGTATTATTTTCTAGCACTTTAACTTGTCTAACATCAGGCAATGCAGCAATTTTTGACTGGATAGCATCGGCAGAATTTTGGGCATTTTTGGTTCGACTGATGAAAAAACGTTCTCGTAATTGCAAGTCGGTTTCTTCTTCCTCACCAATTTCTGCATTTTCGAATGTGGTTGCCGAGGTAAGCCCAAGCGTAACGGTCTCAATGGTCAAATTCGTGTTTTTTATGAGGTTAAACGCACCCAATTCTTCGCTGCGGAAGTCCGCACGGGCGGAGCCATTACTGTCTAGCTGTACATCTGCCGTTAATACCCACCGCACTTTATGTGGGTCAGACACCACAATCCCTGCATAAAGATGAGTTAATGGCTCTCCTGTCAAAATAACTGAGCGTAAATAGCTATAACTTGCCGCTCGTCTTATTAATCCTGCATAAGCAACACGCTGATCGAGCCAAGCACCTGTCGCAACATCAGGATCTAACTGTCGATACACATTCTCGGCAAGCTCTTCAATATCCATCTTCATTTGAGCAAGCAAGCCGACCATTTGCCCATCAGGTGAGTTAGGCGATAGGTCGATATTCTGCCCATAGATTTGTCTAAATCCATCTTCAAATCGTGCCACGATTTCGTTTAATCGCTCAATTTGAATGCCTGTTTCAATCAGTTTTGCCATATTTTCTCCAATAAAAACCGCCCATAAGAGCGGTGGTTTGCTAGTATTATTGTGTTTATCACTGAATTAAAAATGTGGTCAAAATCGACCGCACTTTAAGCATCATAACGTGCAGTTTGTTGCTGCCCGTAAATATCTTGGTAATCAATCGATATGGTCAGCTTGCGTGTATCTGCATCAAAATTAGCTTGGTAATCAGTTATTCTGCTTACACCTTCAGTTTCTAACACATAGCGTTTTATTTTGATTTCCCAGTCTGCCATATTTACCCCACGCCCCATTTGTTCAAGCCAAGGTAAACCATGTTCTAAGTCTAAAAACCAGTCATTAGCAAATGACCAAAGGCGAGTTTGTACATTTTGAGCAATGGCATCTGATTCGCTTGCGTAGTTTGAAAAGCCTTGTCCAAATGTCCAATCGTGCTCTTTATTAAGTCGTCTTACGCTCATTCTGGCACTCCTGTTTTACCGCCACTGTCGCCTGTATGTTTATGGGTTTTCCCTGAAATACCGCCCGCTGTTACATCTGTATCGCTCGAGATAACGCCTGTAGAGCTATGCGAACCTGTTTGCGAGGTGTCGCCCTGATGCTCTATATCTCCCTTGATTTGGATTGTGCCATTCTTGATTCTGATGTATGTGCTGCCATCAAGGGTTTGCATGGATAACCCATCGGTAAAAAATTCACCTATAGCTTTCGGCACAGAGCATATACCAGGAATAAACATCGCATCGGATAAATCATGTAACCTAAAATCTAAAGGCGTTGATGCGCTGCCGTTTTGCCACCATCCATCAATGCAACGCTCAGAAAATATCGCTATCCCCTCATCGCCTGCTTTAAGTGGAAATGTCACTGCAAAGCCACCGCCACGAGGAAAGCTCACGGGTACATCAAGAAGTGGCGGTATATCTGCCCCACTACCATCGACTAACTGCATTTTTATTTGTATCGCAAGTGATACAGTTTGCTTGGCGGGGTCAAAACTCACGACTTTTGCAGGAAGTGCGGTATGTAAATTCAGTTGGTTTTGTTGGATTTGATGGTCGGTTGCAGTTTCTGGCGTTGCTAAGGTTTGCGAGTAGTTCATTTTTTCTTATCCTTGCTTTGCTTATCTGTTTTTTTATCTGATTTCTGACCGCTCTTTTCTTTTTCCACTTTTTGGAATTTTCCCCCAACAACTGTCATTTTGCTGTGCCAATCCCCACCGATGCCATCGCCAGAATGCACAAGTTTTACAATCTTGTACTCCCCATTAAAATATTCAATGATAGATTCAACTTTCACTAGGCCACCAATTTGTAATGCAGGGTTGAGTAAACAAGTTAGCTCTAATCCCTCATCGGTTTGTTCTGGTGCATTAATCATGCCTGTATCTTGGGAAATCAGTACAGCATCATCACTTAGCACTTTATCTTTCGGCAGGAAAATAAGCGAGCCATCTTGAATAGACCAATCAGCCTTATTATTGCGTGCAATTTTGGTGAGAATATCTCGACTATTGCCGTTTAATACTCTACCTCGAGGAAGTTTCCGTTGATTAGGAATGTCAATGGCACCAGACTGTACTTTAGGCATCGTCTTTTGCAATTCCTCAACAATCTGCTTGTCTGTTGCCCCTGCTTTTAATGTCGTTTTAGCTCTCGACTGAGTATAGGCTTGATGCCCATCTGAACACTCAAGCGTAAGGACAAAATCCAATCCCTCTCGTTGGATTCTCGTCTTGGTAATATCTCCCGCATAGATTTGGCGTAACTCGCCATAACCAACCGATAAGGCGACTTTCTTATAGTCTTGGCTTAATAATTGGTTGATATGGTCTCGATTTAAGTTCCATACTTGGATTTTAGCGGGATTAGGCTTTTCATTGATGGTTTTATCAATTTCAAACGCAACACGCAATTGCTCAATGCTTAACGTTTCTTGGTCGTTACTAATGTCGAGTTTCCACCGTCTGCCAAATTGTTTCATACTTACCACCAACGAATTGCAGTAATTAATTCAGGCGCACGCCATACTGCAAAAGATAAAACCACTGCAATTAAAATGGCAATAAATCGCCACGCTTGTAATTTTGATGTCATTTGCAATACCCCTTTAATTAAAATCAAAATAGATGTAAAATTATCCACAGATATATCTACTCCTTTCCTGCTTGTGGAATGGAAAAACCCCGAAGTGCTTGCAACGCTTCGGGGTTTGTTCTTAAAAGTGCGGTCGTTTTTTTAAGATGATTTTTCGCCTATATACAAAAAACATCGAGTGCCCAAATCTTCCATACTCATTGGGTCTAATTCAGCACCGCTTTCATCGTCCAAGTAGAAGAAATAAGGTTGTGTAGTGCGAGCCAATAATGGTACTCCGCACGCGAGCGCATGACCTCGGCAAATCTGCTTTTGATTTACTGGCTCAAATACATCCATTGCCCAAAACTGTCCAATACTATTAAATCGCAAGGTTAAGCGGATTTTTATGCCGTTAAATTCAAAAGTTTGCTCCTGATAAGGATGTTGTGTTAATGGAATTTTAAGCATACGTCTTACCATTTAAAAAGATTGAAAAGCGAGGAGGTTCTTTTAGGTGTATCGTTCTTTGGTTGAGTAGAGCCTTGCTGCGATTTTGTTGCGGATTGAGACGCTGCTCGGCCGCTTTTACTTTTACCCGATACCCCTGTTTTAGATTTAGATTGAGCTGTTTGTGTCTCAACAATAAATATCTCACGAGCCGTTATCGTAAATGTTGCACTGCCATCTTGTGATTGATTGACGGCTACAGATTGGATTAGCATGTTTTTGTACAAGTTAATACCTGTCTGTATGTCAATGGTTTCCCCTGATTTCTGGCAAGAAACAAGGTCGGCATAGCATTTTTGCACTCTACTATCCCCTGCACTGCTATCAAGTAATCCGCCTAGACCAAAATCAGGCAAAAAAGGTGCAATGGTTCGCGCTTGATTAAGGATGCTCTTTGCTTGACTATACGCTCCTGCAACTTGGCTAATCACTCTCCCCGCTCTTGCGGTAGCTTGCGATGTTTGAGTGATAACCTTAACTGGCAAAGGAAAGTTATTAAGAAAGTCTATCCCGCCACGAATATTGCCGATAAACGGAAGGCCTAAACCAAAAGTCGAATGGTCGTGATCAACCATTACACCATTAATGGTAACTTGTTTAGGCTGAATAACCGCATGGTCAGCAATGGCAGCGCCTGATTCAATCGGGTTTTCTGTAATGAATAAATCTGATTGATGGTCTTCTGTTGTCACTACATCAAAGGTAATTTTGCCAATCTTACGATTGGATACTTGAGCAAAATTTAACATAGTGTCTACCCCACAACAGATGAAAGTTGATGATTAATCACTCGAACAGATTGATCCGCCACGGCTTTTGGATTATCTGTGCCTTGGATGTGTTGCGTAATGGTAATTTTGTTATTGCTGTTAGTCACACGATTATCTGCATTTGAGGTTTGAGATTTCGCCCCTACTGCGGCAACTTGTGGTGCAGAAGCATAAGACGGATCGAACATCATTGTGTCATAGGCTTTTGTATTTTGACTTGCCGTGCCTACCTTTTCGCCACTATCAATAAACCACCCTTTTACTGTATCAACAATCGGTGCGATATATTGGTCGTAATAACCCTTAACCCAATCAAATGCACTTTGGAATGGCTTTTTAATCCAGTCTGTAACTTGAGCAAACTTGGTCTCGATAACATCCAAATCTAACTGTTCGCCAGTAAATAAATTCCACAAACCAACAACAAGCGCAAGCCCAAGTTTAAATGGCAACTCAAGCATATCTGTAATGAGAGATAATGTTTCGCCAATTGGATCGACGCTAAAGTTATCAACAAAATTTTTCCAAGTGGATTTAACCCACAATAACGCTGTTTTAAACGGCTTCCAAAACTCTCCCAAGGCAGTTTCGCCGCTTTCAAGATAAGTGATAAAGTCATCAACAAGCAAAAATAAGCCTGCAATTGCTGCGATAATCAATGTAACAGGATTGGTAGCGAAAGCTAATAACATTCTGCGACTAAACCACAATAATGCCACACCTAATGCGTAGATTAAGTTTTTCCACCCAATAGTATGCTCAACAACATTATCGATGGCTGCGGCTAACTCAAACAAGAATGAAAGAATTTTTCCAAAGCCGTTTAGTGTAGTCTTGATAAAGTCATTATTCTCCGTGAACCATTTTGTAAACCGCTCGGCTAATCGCTGAATGGATGGTGCAACACGGAGTGAGACATATTCGCCAATAGCTCTAAAAGCCTGAGAAACCTGAGTCAGTGCATCTTTAAAAGCCGCGGCGGTTTTTGCATTTTCTGCATTACCCACACCAAGCGTGAGCACACTTGCAAGGGCAATTTGTTCTTTCAGTTCATCATTACCAAGGCGCAAGGTTTGAATCATCGAACTATCAATGCAGTTTCGCAAGCATCGCAATTTGCTCTTGCTCCCCCATTGCTTTCATCTTGTCCGAAATTTCCCCCAGCATTTCGCTTGAGGTTTTAACATCCCCATTCGCCTTTTTGGCACTTAATCCATATTGCTCAAATGATTTCGCCCCTCGACCAATTCCTGCTGCAGCTTCGCCAATGACACGAGATAATCCTTCAATAGATGATTGTGCCGCCTGTGCGGATGAGCCATTGACCTCTGCAACCTTACCTAAGTTGTAAATTTGGTCGGCTGATTCGCCCGTGACAGCCGAGAGTTGTTTAATTTCATCGAGTGCATCGAGATTAGCATCAACAAAATTCTTCACCCCGATTGTGGCAGCGTAGAAAGCTGCACCAAATGCCGCAACTTTAAGTGTAGTTTTATTGATACTAATGCCAAGCAATTCAAATTTATTCAGTAATCCGACTGCACCATATTGGGTTGCCCACAAGTCGATGATATTGTCAGATAAATTTTCTGTGCTTTTAGCGTTATCTTCTACGGCTTTTGTATCTTTTTCGGTAGCATCGGTTTTCTGCTCAATCGCAGATTTGAGTTTTCCAATAACTTTTTCAACCTGCTCTGCACTTAACCCCGCTTCTTGTAACTCCTTCGAGAGCTGTTCGGTGTTTTGAAGAAAGCTCTCACCAAACTCAGATAAGAGCTTATCCCCCTCAATGAGTTTTTGTACCCACTCATCTAATGCGTCATCTTCAGAAAGATTTTCTGTTTCAGCTTGTAGTTTTTCAAGGGAATCAAAAAAACTTTCAAACTCAGGTGCGGCTTTAATTTGTTCTGTTGCATCATCAACGGCACGTTCAAGAACTTCAGCAAAAGTACCAAGATTTTCCGCCGCACTTTCCGTGCCATCTCCAATAACATTAAGGAACTGCTCAAACTGTTGCATTGCTTGGCTATCCGCATCAATGCCGATTTTAATCAGTAGTTCATCGAGTAGCATTGCGTTGCTCCATTTGATTTAATTCAACAATAACTTCGTGAAAAGATAAAAGGTCGGCTAACGAGTAAACCGACCTTAATTCGTGTAGTGAACAAAAGTTTTTTACAATAGGCGTAAAAATAAACCAGTCGGCTTTACTGTCTGACTGGCTTATTTCGTCGCTTTTAGATTGGGTTGAATATTGCTCAGTAATCCACCCCCACCGATAAAAAAATCCGCAAATTGATACATCAACCCTTCTTTTAATACGGGGATTAAATGCCCACGGTGTTGGTTGAAATGACTATCAAAGCGTTCAGATAGTCGGTATAGTTTGCCATCTTGCTCACATGAGGTATGTTTAAGCACGATGTCCTCAAGCTCTTTAATGCTTGTGTCGCCTAAATTCGCCAATACAGTCGTCAATACGCTTGCACCGAGTTTTTTATTGTTACCTAATGATGATAAATCAACTGATTGAAGTAATTTCATCGCATTTTTGAGTGCAGTCCATGCTGTCATAGCATTAGCTGGCGTCATCGTATAGGTGACATTTTCAATATTGATTTGTTTGCTTTCCATTATTGAACACCTTTTTCAAGATTCATTGTCATTTTCTCGAACACAATCGTCCAGGTTGTCGCATTGTGTCCATTTCCACGCATATAAGCTGCAGGTGTAGTAAAATATCCTTTACTTGCCGTGACAACATCATCATTGATTAAGTCGCGGATAGCGAGTGTCATCGGTAAATAGGTTTTAATACTGGTTTTTTGTTGATTAAACAACTTAGATAAATAGGCGTTATCCTCAGAATGTTGTTTGATTTTTAGGGTTAATTTGCCTGATTGGTCAGGGTTTGCGATAAATACGCCCGTGCCATTCGCACCAATAACCATTTGCCCTGCATCAACTTGGTTGGTCGCATTAATCACATCTGAGCCGTCTGCCCAGTCACTCATTTCTTTGCCGTCTAATAACACGACAACTTGTTTTGGATCGAAAACTGCCATAGTTATTCCTCATAAAAAGACTTTTAATACGAAAGATAAGCCAAACAACAATACGCCAATTGCTGCGATATTTGCCGAAAGTGCCAATCGTTTTCCAACAATCCCTGCATCCTTTTCTGACATTTTGCCACCTACCTTAACTTGATATTTTGGTGTATACTTAATCAAAATTTATTCCTTAGTATGGATAAGGGGTAAAAGAAAAGCCAAGGGTTGTCGCTCTTGGCTTTTCGCTTTTTTGATGTTATCGGTTATAGTTCACAATCACATCGCTAGAATGGATTGCGCCTGCTAATTTCACTGCGGTTTGAATAGGTGTTGCACGGCGTTGCTCTCGGTCGCTATCGGATAGCGTATCCATTGGTGCCGCCCATACATAGTAACCCTTTTCAAGATAATCGCCTGTCGTCAAGTTACCAAAGCTATCGCCCGTCCATTGACCTGGGGCGAAAGCACCATTGTTTACACCCTCTAAACAAACTTTCTCCACGGCAGCAATCAATACCGCTTGGCCTTTGTCTGTTAATGGGATTTTGGTCGGTGATTTATACAAGCGAGCGAATACCTCTTTTTGCACTGCATCGGTAAACCAGTCTAAGATAACGATTTCATCTGCAAATTTACCACCCATTACTGTGCCTTCAGCAATCATCGCTACATCATCAAAATAAGTGTACACGTTAATGCCTAAGCGTTTAGCCTTAGAGAACTCCGTTGCCGTAATTTCATCAGCCGTAATAGTTGGTTGTTGCTTGAATTTAAGCGTTAAGGTTGAATTGTTTGCCGCAAAGTTAGTTGATAATAAACGAGCCAATGCAGAAGATGCTGGGTACATATCATTTTTATCGAACATTGCTAATGTGTGATCTAAACCTGCATCATATAATTTCTTATAGATGTTATTAGCAGACCATTCAAGTTGTTCAACACGAATAACATTTGCACCAAACATTTTGGTATTAGCTTGCGCGTATTTTGCAGCAGATTCCACTTCGCCATCAGTAAGCTGTGCAGCAAACGTAAAGCCATACCATGCATTATTCACTTCGGCTACATTAAATAATGCCTCTGCAACGGTTTCTTTTTTCAAAGAAATTGATGCCTTACCTACTTTTCGGCTTGCTTGGCCATTTTCTAATTTAAGCAATGAGCCAATATACTCACCGTCACCGCCACCATTAAAGGCATAATGGATTTCGGTTGTTTTATCTTCTCCGCTTGTGTTAGAAGTGATGATAAAACGTTGCCCTACGCTATCGTAAGAGATAGACAAAGATGACGAAAGTGCGGTCAATTTTGCTTGGATTTTGGTGGCAATCGCATTGAAATCTGATGCGTCAGCAAAAGATAGCCCATTTACTTTCTTGGTTTCGGCGCCAATAGTTAATGTAAATCGACCATTTACAACCGCTTTAAAACGCTCTAAATCATCTGATAAGGTTGCACCGCTTAATGTGTTTTTGGTTGCATCAATGGTTGCGGGTTCTTTTTGCCAGCGCGCAATAATTAATTGTTTCGCACGAGGGCTTTGAGCAAAAAATGGCTGTGCTGCTTTTGCTGTTTCTGAATTTGTGCCGAACAACTGTTCTACATCACGTTGATTTTCGACATAAACATAACGCGTAGTCGCATCAGCAAATGCTTGTCCTGCCTCAGGCGTGAACAATGCCACTATGCCGAATGATTTACGCGCGGCAGATTTTGGCATAGTATTTAACTGCACATTGACAATCTGCGAGATAGATAATGCCATAAGGCTATCCTCCTATTTGTTGAATTAAATGGTTTGTGCGTTGTTCAACGTTTGCTATCGGATCTAGAGGTGTATCAACAATGTGATGATGACTAAATACAACATCAAACTGTCCTCGTTCTTCATAATCTGCCCCAACGGTAGCCGTTAAATTGCGGACATCTGAAAAACGAATCACACCCCAGTGATTTGATTTGAGAAAGGAAAGAAACGCTGAACTTTGGAAAATCGCTTTTAGCTTGTAACACTGAGCAAGGGAATTTCGACCGAAACAAGAGAGACTCACGGTGCTTTGCATTGACTGAATGATACGCTCACGTTTGCCGTCAAATTCTCTCGTAGCCTGCCCGATTTCATTACTCATCATCAAATCCACGGTAATAAAAGCAGGTAAAGGATTTTCAGGGAGCCAACCGCCAATAACAGCGCCATTAGGTAACTGTAAAGCCTGTTGAATCCACTTTCGCAGTTTGGCTGTGTCTAACGCCGATATTGTTGTGGTATCCATATTTCCCCCAATTTGCTACGGTTTTTATTTTGTAGGTTTCCCCTTCATAAATAACCAAATCACCTATTTTTAACGGCTTAATGGTGTAGATTTTGATTGAGGGAATAAAACGCTCACCTTCTGGCAATAACAACACATCATTAGGAGAGGTCGGCATAACAATGGCAGCCACGTTTTCATCGGTATAACTCGCCCCGAACCCATCAGATGAATGCTTACCTTGCAGATGTTTCACGGTAACAGCTTGGCTAAATTTACTATTTAGAAAGCGGGGATATTGGTTGATTAAACTCATTTAACGATACCTTTTACAGATTGACGCATTTTGCCTGTATCAATCAATGGTTTGCTAGAGCCTTTTTGTTTGATTGTACTTTTAGCGTTGGCAACCCAGTTGCCACGAGCGATATTTAACTGGACATCCCCTTGCGCAACTAGTGCGAGTTGCTCGTAAATCCTCTCAATTTGCAAGCCTTGCTTAAATAATTGCGTGAAAAGTGCGGTGTATTTCTCTTGGTTTTCTGATAGCGTTTGGCGCAAGAAAGGGCGTGATGGGATGCGCTCATTACCAAATTCCAACACAGCCGCCAAAGAGGCGAGGTTGAAATTCTCAGCCCCCTCTACTGGTTTATCAAATTCAGCAGGAAATCCAATATAAACCGCCTTATCTTTATCAGCCCTTAATCGCTCAATTAACGCTTTTGCTTGCGCTAAATTCCCCGTAATTTGCACCGCCATTTACGCCACCATTACACCAATGCCAACCAATTTACGTAATCGCAAATACTCTTGGCCATATGCTGTTAATTGATAATCTGCATCGGTGCCTGTCAGTGTTGGCACGGCATAGCTAACAGATAACTCGCCAGCACTTTCACTAGCGAGATTTCGATTTGCCCCACCGCCACCTTCGGTTGTCCAAAGTGACAAACGTAATAGATGAGCAGTCAATGCCAACACGCCACGTTGGTAGAGCTTTCCCCAACGAGATTGACTCACTTCCATTTCTGCATCCGATAAAAAAAGGTCGATTTTTTCATAATCGACCTCTTTAAATTCAGGATAACGCTCAATGAATACATACGTTTCAAATGTTGGCATAGTTACTCCCTAGTAATCTACGTAGAGTGCAGAATCTGGCTCCATAAAGGTTACGCCACCAAACGCCATGCGTAAGCCAGACTCATAAGCTAATAAGCCTTTTGGTTGAGCAGCTAACACAGTTGGCGACATTGGCACATCAAAGATAACGTGCTCTTTGCTGTTCACATAAACCATTGCACGAGTTTTGCCGCTTGTTACACGATTACCAAAGTTTGACGGCAAGGCTTTAATTGCAACGTCACGACCTGCAGCTGCAGACAAGCTCTTAGTCAAGAACTCTAATGCGGTTGTATCGGTGTTATTACGTTGAGTTAACGCCAAGTGTGCTAAATCAAGTAAATCAATCGCAAAGGTGTTTGGTGCTTCAATGCGTTTGGTTTTTTCCATACCAGCGAGGAACATCTCCTTAAAGAATGCTACTGATTTGTCAAAATCCATCGCTTGTACTTTGGTGTTTGCGGAAGTGCCTTTGATGTTGTACACCTCGACAGATGGATTATTGAGCAAGCCAGTTAATCGAGTATCTTTTGCATGACCTAAAAAAGCTACCTTTTGTAAGGTTTGTTGTGCGTTTTGGTTTAACACCATGATTTTAGCGGTATCTAACGCTAACCCTAACAGCTTGCCTTGTTCAAGCTCTGGTGTTGCCCATGTTACCGATTTAGCCCATTGTACGATATAAGAGCGAGTTGGCGTAAAGCCGACTTCTACTTGGTCTAATGTGCTTGTGCCAGTGCTAATTAAACCATCATCAAGCGAACCGTGCTCATCTGCACCATAGTGAAGTTTTTCTGTAATGCCGACAGCGGCTTGTTGATCCACATAAACAAATTGCGGGAACACAATTTCAGGATATTTGGTTTCTGAAATTTCTTTGCTCACAGCCGTTAAGCCGTTTTGTACATAAGTTAATAATGACATTCATCCCCCTTATAATTTTGTAATCATCGCTAATTGACCTTTAACGTCAATCACGGTGTAGCCTGTTTCAATCGCATTTGCATCGGTTTCCCCTTGGATTGCGCCAGCTTTACCTTCGCCACCTGTTGTTAATACAAATACTTTACTACCACGAGATACCGTTTTTTCTGATGCAATATTGACCCAAATCGCATCGCCTGCACCAATGTGCATCACATCGACTAATTCGCCCTCAGGCCATTCATCACGAATGCGACTTGCTAATACCACGCCAGCCAATATATCTTTTTTAGCAGATAAGGCTTTCACACCACCTGTGGGATTTAATGCCACAAATTCACCAGCTTTTACTTTGCCCGTGACTTTTTCTGCTGTGGTTTTTGCACTTGCAAGATTGCCCTTGCCTAACTCGCCTGCACGAGCAGGAGCTTGTTCGTAAGCATAACTCATTTCATTATTCTCCTAACTGTTGTAAGTTTTGTTGAAATCTATTTTTGGTGCAGCTTTAGACTCCGCATCACCAAGCAAAATACTGCCGAGTGATTTACGTTCATCCGCTAATTTCGCCACAACCGCTTTTGCTGTTTGATATGCACCTGAAATTTCCTCATCGGATAATTTGGCTGCCTCATCTTTAGTAAAAATACCCTGCGCAACTACCGCACTTTCTTGGATTTCACGCACAGTCGCGTTATCCGCAAAATTGACTTCTTTAAATGCAGTTTTAGCATCAGCCAACACGGCAGCTTGTTTTACTTCTGCGTCACGTTTTGCTTGTGCATCTTTTAGCTGTTGAATTTCTGCATCTTTGGCTTTAAGTTGTTTTTCAAACTCTTCTTTATTCACTTCTTCATCCTTTTTATCTTCGGGTTTAGATTGTTTTTCTTTTGGTTCGGTTGGTTGTTCGCCTTTTGGCTCTTTACCTTCTTCACTACTAGACTTTTCTTCGTCCTCAATTTGTTTTTTCTGTTCGTCCGACAACTTGATGCCGAACGCACCTAAAAACGCATCGAGAATTTTTGCGGTTTTCCCCATAATGGTTTTATCCTCATCGGCAAGTTTTACACTTCCACCGCAGCGACCCTTTGCCACAATCGCTACGTGGTTGCCGATCATCGGCGACATCTCAAAATCTGCATCTTGTACCGTGGATGGCTTAATATCGCAGTCATAACCACAAGATAATTGTTCCACACCGTGCTCCTGTACGGTTTTAATGGCTTGTTCATCATAAATCCAAGCCTCTGCCGTGAGTTCATCGCCCACTCGCTTAACATTACGCACGACACCGACAGAGAGCTGTTTCCAGTTTTTCGCATTTACTCCATCTTTAGGATGACCAACGGTTAATGTGGCATTTTCAAAACTCTTAATCGTTTCATCGCTAAACAAAGATTTCTCAGTGCGAGCGACTTTTTTAATACCGTCTTCTTTTAGCCCAAGTTCTGTAGCGAGGTAATCAAATACCCCAACTTTAGAAATGGTTGCGGGCACAACTAAAAAACCATCTTTAGTGATGGTTCTTTGTGTGACTGCTTGAGTGGTTTTGTCTGTAAATTTCATTTATTTACCCCAATAAAAAACCCGACCATTTCTGATCGGGTTGTTTGTTTTTTTTTTTGCAATATCACGCCAACATTTGGCTAATTATTGTTTGTGCTACTTGTTTTATCGTATCAAGTGATAAATCAAGGCTTTTGCTTTTTATCGTAGTTTTTAAGCTATTCCAGACAGTATCATTGCGGATTTTGTCTAAGAGTTCATGACCTTGCCAAGTCAGCGACCGAGCGATAAGACTCATCTCATTTAGAGAAGAATAATCTATCGCTTCAATCAGCTCTGCACTTTGCAATAACTTAAAATGATAAGATACAGTTTCTGAATCGAAACCAGTAAATCCATCAGGTAATAAACTCCCTCTAGCCTCTGACTGACTTTCCAATTTAAGCAATATAGAGCGAATTAAATCCCAATTACGTTTCATTCTTTGTTATCTCTTGGCCAAAGCATATCCACAATCTCATCATAAGATGATGTTTAGGCTGTTTAACATTTGAACTAATAGTGGTAAAATAAGCTAAACCGTAGATTGAGCTTGGGAACGTTTTGGACGTATGCGGATGCGAGTTAATAAACTAGGAATTACGCACCAAACTATTCTGCGGTTATTTTTTTGATTTCCGCCTATAAACAACCCAATCGAAATGATAGGGTTGTTTGAATAGCTGAATTTAATTTAGAGCCATCATTTGATGGTAAGCATTACGCTTGCTTTCTCGCAAGGATTGTATTTCTGACTTCGTCAGGTGTCTTACGTGAATTAATGATGAATCTTGCTTCCCATTCTGTAAACCGCGAGAAGTCGTAGCCAAATTCTTTTTTCCACCAACTTTCAAGTTCGCCATATTTACTCCGTAATTCTGCTAATGTGTCTTTAGATAGCCTTAATTGTACAGAATATTGTTTGCCAGTTAAAGCATAAGATGCAATAACTTTTCCTTTATTCTCCTCAATATAGCCTTTTAGACTAGCCAATGTACCGCCTTGTGTTTGTGTGTCATCTAAAATAATAGCATATTTATCTTTTGGAACTATGCCATCAAAAGCTGGAGAATAAACCAATCGATGCCATCCATCTCCCCCAGTTCTAGATACTTTTGTTGCTTGAACAATTGATAAATCAACAGGAATATGGAGTTTTTTAGATAATACAGTAGCAATAGCTACAGGAATCATATTTTGACCAACGGCTTCTTCTGCATGAACAGGAATTAGAATTGCATTTTTATTGCCAACCAATTGCTTCAATTTATTTACCGCATCATCTGTAACTAAATCTTTAGCAAGTTGATAAGCATCTTCAATACTACCCTTTTTAGCATTTTCATATAGCGGATGTGATGTTGCATCTCCTAATTTCCTATCAATGATAGTATCAGGGAAATCATCAGACCATTCTGAGCGCATTTGTTGTTTTTCCTGTTGGCTAACTATTGGGCTATTTTTCACTATCTGCTCGTTATTATCAAGCACTGGAATCTGAACACACCGACAATTAAAATCATGACCAGGATGACCAGTATCAGCAGGGGGATTTGAATATTCAAATATCTGCCCATCTTTTTCCGCATGGCTTTCGCGTACACGCTCATCAAGCGATGCTGACCACATGTATTTTTTTATACCAACCTCTTCATGTCTCGCTTGCGTTAAGGCGGCATTTAATTTTGAGGACTGGTCTCGCGCAATAAACATCGCTCGTTTTTCGGTTGTTTTACCCAAGTCTTTTATTTGTGCTGTAAGGTCTTTATTTAAAGAACCCCGAACCATCGCTTGCATGACAGCATTTTGCACCTTATCAAGATATTGCGAACGAATAGACTTGATTAACTGGATATTACCAGCGGTCAATGCATTCACTCTTTCAGCAATATTTGGACTATTGCGTAAATAAGCGGATAAATCGATGCCAGTTTGGTTTTTCAAATTGGTTGATACTTCAGCATGGTTTTGTGCATCACCACGACCAACGAAGCCATTGGCGATATTTTCAGCTTGTGAAGTGCGGTCTGATTTTTCGTACTTTTCTAATACTTTCATCAGTGCTTTCGCACTAATCGCTTGGAACCCTTTCGCATCATCCATAAAAAAAGAGCCTTGCGGTTGTTGCAGGGCTCTTTCTACATCATCGGTCATTGTTTTGACGAACTGCTTAAGCTGTTGTCTATACCAAAGCTCCGTTCTCTTGCTCATCTTCACTGGCTTGAACTTGCGTGCTTTCGCCTTCTGGTTCTTCAAAATTTCTGGCAAGTTCATCAGCATTTTTCATTTCCTCAATGTCATCAGCAGAGATATTAGCAAATAAACCACTTTCTCGGAGTTCGTTTGCCACTTGATATTCATTTACTACGCCATTTTGAATTAACGTATTTGCCGCTGTAGCAAAGGTATTAAGCATATTGACTTGTTGTTCTTGTTTAACCACCGTCAATGGTAAAAATTCAAACCACCAGTCATCAGGTTGCCCACCAAATAATTCATTGCATAGTAATGTATCAAGCACTTCAAGCACAGGACGCAATCTTGTTTCTTGCAATCGATGAATGGATTCGTGGTAGTTTTGAATATCCTCATCTCCACTTGCCAATCCCGAAACAGATTGCCCAAACAAAATGGTGACTGGCATATCTGCCGCACCTGCCACCGCATTGCGAAACTCTGTCAGTAAGTCTTTTAACCCACCAAAAGATAGCTCTTTTCGGTCGTACTCATTTTCCGCATCAAGCAACAAACTATTCGTTACTGATTTAATCGACTGCACCGCTGAAATGACATGAGCCACATCATTTTCTAACCCAGCTGAAATCTTGTCAGATAACCCTGCAATTTTAAAAATATCGATTTTACTTTCAAAAATAAGGTCGCCGACATTCGCTGAGGCACTATCAAAGCGTTTAAGTACATCAATAATCTTTTCAAGGTCTGATACACCCAAACATCATTATCAGATAAAGGTGCATCATTGGCATTGATAATTAATAAACGTGAATGATGCACTAAAACAGATTGTGTGCCACCAATAATGGTATATTCACTATATCGACCAAAGTTTGGCGAAAACACATCATCATCTCGTTGTCCTGTAGGTGAGATTTTCCATTTAGGTAAGATAATCAACCGCTTTAATCGTTCTGTAGGCTGCAATGGCGAAGTGATGTTAATTGTGTCAGTAACAACCAATAAACCCACTGCCCCATACAAACTAGACCATTGCAACGCTTTAGTTAATGTCTCACGCAGTTTTAATCTGCGTTCAAGCTTAGTGAACTCGTCTAGCTGTTCAGATTTCAAGTCATTCGAGAAAATATCGCGCCAATTACGCACCATATCTTCCGAACGTTTAATACAAACCTTATTTGCAATCCAGTTATCACGCCATAATGCTTCGATTTGCATTAAGTCATCGGTTAAGCTAAGCCCACGAGCATAATATGTCTGGTCTTGTTTACTGCCTAACTTTAGCGCAAGTGATTTGATGCCATCTAAAATATTCATCTTATAAATCCAGTAGTGATTTAGGTTTTGTCGGGGCGTAGCACATAACTAAAGCATCCGCCATATTTGGAGAAGGTATGCCACGTTTTTTCATATCCTTTTTGCTTTCAACCTTTACCCGCCCGTTATTGTCATAATCAACACGGGGACGTGATAATTCTGCTTTCAAATACTCAAGCTCTTTGATTTTGCTCGATAGGCTTATCAGTTCATCGTCAGGATAAACATCCCCATACTTTACTGCTCGATAGGTTTTATAGAATCTATCTCGCAACGCCCACCAAGATTGGGCTTTAATGTTCGAAAACATATCTTGATTCTTTTTGTCTTTGATATATTCACGCTCAGGATAAGCAACTGCACCACCAGCATTAAATCCTTCCACTTGTAAAGATTTTGGCAAGCGTTTAAAGTGAGCTTTTACTCCTGCCCCCACGCCAATACTATCGAATATAATCAAATCAGCTTTAAATTTGACCGCACTTTGATTTGTTCGGTTGGCGGAATCAATTACATCGCCATTCTTCCAAACTTCAACACCAAGCACCACAGAACCGTGAACAAAGGCATTCGCGTTCGCATCTGCCCCCTCATCTGCCACATCAAAACCAACCTTCTTCATTCCTTTAGTAGTAAAACCAAGTTTGAGATGCGCATCCACCGCAGATTCAATCCATACAGGCTTAATAATGGCTAAATCGGAATCAGCCACAGGCTCGCCCTCATAAACGTGACGATAAAGCTCGTAATCACGCTCACGCATCTGCTCCATATCTTCCATTAATTCTTTCGGAAAATATGGGTTGTCTTGCCAATTCACTAAGACCGATTTACACCGCTCAGGCGGATGAATCACAAAACGCTGATAGGTATCATCAAGAATATTCTTCGGGTTAAAGCTCACAATAATCTGCGAACCGTCTTCACGAATTGTTGGAATCAATATATCCCAACTTTCTTTTGAAACATTCTCGCCTTCTTCTACCCAAACTACATCAATGCCCGTCATCGACTTAATCGAAGTAATGTTAGTTTTCAGCCCCGCAAACGTGAAGCGTGAACCGTTTTGCCCGATAATTTGCGTTTTCTGTACATCGAAAAAGGCTTGCAAGCCAAGCATTTCAATCTGATCTGCCAACATCTGAATAACCGAATCAGAAATCGATTTCTGAATTTCACGGCAACACAAAACCCGAACAGGCGATTGATAGGCTCGCAATACTAATGCTCTAGCGATACTAAAACTTTTACCTGAACCTCGCCCACCGTAGAAAATAATAAACCGCCAAATAGATTCAAAGAGCGGTCGGAATTTCGTAGGAAATTGAATATTAAGCTGGCTCATCGCTAAATGTCACATTAATCACAGTAGGTAATGGCTTGCCATCGGTTGTTACATCAACTTTATTGGTAAACATCCCTAAATGCTTCCCAAGCAATTCAAGGGCTTTATTTGCACCTGTCGGTTCAAAAACGAAACATTCGGTATTAACGCTTTGTGCCGTTCCTTCTTGAGCATTTTTTACCACAGTGGTAATAGTAAGTGGCTTTCTTCCCATACAAATATCACGATACTCTTGCAAGTCCGCAATGATATTATCTAGGGTAAGATTATGGCGTTGTTGATGGGCTTGTCTTAGTTCTTCAACCCTTACCGTAATCTTACCGTTCTTATTAAGTAACTCACTTGCCTTAACATTGATAACTTCAGTTGTCATTTTTGAGCAATCATAACTCTGCCGATATGCTTCACTGGCATTCCCCAGCTCAATATAAAGCTGGCAAAATTTTTCTTGTTTAGGTGTTAATCCACGACCAGACGTAGATTTTCCTTTCACGTCTGACATAGAAAATCCTTAAAATAACTTGTAAAAACTTATAAATCTTATAAAATGCTCTTCATAAACAATTGGTCTTGTTACTATGAAAGAACTCATCTACCAACCAAAAGCATTAAAGCAATTAAGAAAAATCCCGAGCAAAGCCCACATTATTGAGAAATGCGAAATGCTCAAAAATTTTCCTGATTGCACTAACATTAAGGCACTAACAAACCATACTTATGAATATCGTTATCGAGTTGGCGATTACCGAATTTTCTTTAATATCGTAGGTAATACAATGAGCATTGTTTCTATTGAAGAGGTTAAAAAAAGAGATGAACGCACTTACTAATATCCAATATATCAATAATGAGCAAGGCGTACCTGCTTTTGCTGTTATGCCAATTGCTACGCTTAACTGGCTAAAAGAAAAAGCTAATTTTTCAGACCCTATTGAAACAGGTATCCCTGAATCTGTCGCCAAATTAGCTTTATTGAACGATTATTCTGCATTGCGTGCTTGGCGTGAACACTTAGGTTTAACCCAAGCTGAAGTGGCAAGCCGTTTAGGAATTTCTCAAGCTGCTTATTCACAACACGAAAATTCACAGACCTTGCGTAAAAGCACTCGCATTAAAATAGCGACAGCACTTGGCATTAATTCCGCTCAATTAGATTTTTAATCTATTTACCGCCTTTTGCTTGATTAATCCACTTATTGAGATTATCTACTTGGCTTGCGCACTTATCTCGCTCTGCGGTTACCTTAACAAGCTGTATGACTACATCGCCGTATGTTTCTCCAGTAAATGCTGTTTTGACACAAGGTGCAGTATAGGCTTGAGGCGGATAAATATATTCTGCTTTAGTCGTGATTTTATTTGTACAAGAGGTCAAGAACAGACTGAGGCAAACGAGTGTGAGCGCAAGGTTGAGTCTTAATGATTGTTTTAACTGATTCAGCATTTTCTGTTGCCATCCTTTCTATTTCATCATTACGCTCTTGTTGCTCAATAACGGCATAACGCTCTTGTTGTAACGCAAGACTTAATGATTTGTTAGCATCTTCTTGTTGCTGGATAGTATTTTCTTGTTGCTTTGTCGTTATTTCCAACTCATCTATAACGCTAGATTGGTAACGCAATGCACCAATCAAAACCACGACAACACCCGCTAACGCCATGTAAATGTACTTAGTCATTATCCGTTACCATTAATGCTCGATAGAGCTTGCAACGCTCATCAATGCCATTTAGTCCACCATTAATTCTTCGCGTGACTTTTTCGACAGAATTAAGCTCAGCCAACTCATAGCACTTCCAATACCACACAGCAGTTTTAACAGATAAATCTAAATTCCCTGCCACATCTTCTGGCTGAATATCTCTACCTAACCATTTTCTAAACGCGGCATAATTATCCTTACCTGTAATCTGAATCAGTCCACGACCACGATACTTCCAACCATCTCCGCTTTTCTCATCGCCATTACCCAAACGATTAGCATAAACACGATTGGCTATCAACTCAGGTTTACGCTCATATTTCTTCGCTGTAAGTGGATCGGGAAAATATTTACGGAAAGTTTTAGAAAGCCCAGACCAAGAATAATTTAAATTTTCTTTAAATCTTGTAAATCCGCCACTTTCATGTCCACATTGAGCTAAAAACATCGCTTGCTGCATCTTATTCACACAACCTGCTTTTTCTATCTGCGTCGAAATAGCTTGATAAACACCTTTAACTGCGTGTGGAAAAATTTTATTAAATGTCACTTCGGAAATCATCATTGTCATCTTTTTCAATTCTCCGATTAATGAATTTAAATAAGAATTCGCGAATTTTTTCAGTACCAACAAAACCAATCATCGTACCGAGAAATGAAGAATATTCTGTATGCCCAAATAAATGTGTACAAATTGGCACCGCAACACCCGCAATAGAGGCACACATAGCCGCATCAATTAAAACATAACGAATAGCTGGCTTTTTACGCATAAACCCAAATCTTAAAAGAGAAATAAATAACGCCCAAAAAGCACTCTGTGCTGAGCTAGAACTAAGATTTGTTTGCAACCAAGACCATATTAACGCCCACACATCAGGCTCTTTAATTGGCATATATTTTCTCCCGCCTGTTCTTTAGGCAATAAAAAAGCCCCGACCGTTTCCGATCAGGGCTGTAAAATTCTTTTGTGCGTTTGCTATGCGCTAAAACTGCAACTTACCGAATATAGTACACTTTCACTTGCAAGTAATCAAGTGTTTTTATAATTTTTATGTAAAATCCATTCTTCGCACAATTTTTCAAAAGTGCGGTCAGATTTTTCTTCGTTTTAGAAATCGATTTTGACTGCTTTTGGGTTAAAGCTTCGCAAGTGTTCTAATGCTCGCCAGTTTGTCATTGGGTCAATCTCAAACTCTTGTGTAATGCGGTTTAAGATTTGGTTTGTTGAGCGTAGCACGCTTAAATATTCGTAAGCCTGTCCATATATATCTCCGCTCATATTTGAGCCTAGCACCTTAAAGGCTTTTTCGATATGTTGGAAAGTACCGACACCACGTTTGAAAGCAAACCATAACCAAATAAGCTGTTGGAGTTCATACTCAGTAAATTCAAAAGAGAATTTCTTTTCGCCATTAGGTAATTCAGGATCAGTGATTAATTCCCCTTCTAAAATTATTCTGTGAACATACTCTACTGCTTGAGGGAGTTGTTCAAGGGTTAAATCTTCGATACTTTCCACATTAAAGCGTTGGTGGATTAAATGATAGGCATCGGAATAAATTAATCCTTTTCTGCTCACGAGCATATTCACGGCATTGCGTAAACCTGTTCTGTCATTGACGGATGTTTTGCTTTCATATTTTCCTGTTTTACGAATAGTAAGTAATACTTCTGCTGTAACCCATTTTCTAAAACGGTGTGGAATAGATCCTTTTTTCACAGCATCACGACAACGTAAGATCAAAGTGTACATTCCGCTTTCGCTGATAATATTCATTTCTTGTTGTCCACCAGGGGTGTAACTTAAAGTTACACCCTTTTCGTCTTCATCTAATGCCAATAATGCCTTACGATTGTTATCAATACCTATTGCATCACAAACGTCCTTAGCAACAAACCAAGGCTCATTGTTAATAGCTAAAGTGCGGATAGATTTTGATTCAAAGTTGAATGTAGAGAGTTGGGTTTGATTAGACATAGAATGTCTCCTTTGGTTTATTTTCGATATTAAGATTTGACCCCATAGGGGCACCGGGTGGTTCGAAAGCCGACCAAAAGAAACGGCTGGGATTATTCCCCTTTCGGGTGTTGTATTCTCCGCCCGCCCGACATAGATGAAATTGGATTTATGCGTGTTAAGTCTTAATGGCAATAAAACTAAACGAGATCACAAATTTTGCGCATAAAAAAAACCGCTATGCTATCGGGTGCGGACTTCCGCTTTTGGTTTAAGGTTTCGACACCTTGAATAAAATAGTAGAGGAAAATTTGGAGAATGTAAAGAAGAATAATGTAATAAATACGATAAAAACTTGCGTTAATTTGTAATTAATACTACAATAACAACATCTAAGGCAAGGTGCTTTAGATACAGCAAACCCCACGCTGTCTAGAGTGGGGCTTACTTAAGGGATTAGATAATGAAACCCTATCAAATCATTATCTTAATCATCGTTTTAATGCTAACTTGCTGTAGTGGTACAGTAATTAGCTAGATGAACAAAGGGGGAAGGTCAGATGTCCCCCGATGTCCCTCACTATAATCAAACAAAAAACAAAATGCAAGGACTTTTCTATGGCAATGACTCGCGCAGAAATTAACGCCAAAAGCGATAAAAAACGTGGTGTACGCCTACAATCTTACAAACTACACGAAGATATTATCAAATTGCTTGCTGAACTTTCCGAGAAAACAGGCAAATCTAAAACGGCGATTGTAACAGAAGGGATTTTAGCGATGGAGAAAAACTATAAATAAAAGAACTACCCTTGAAATAGGAGATTGTCAAGGGTAGTCAGAGATTACATTTCTTTATCTGAATGCGCATGCAATTCGCGGTGCGCCGCATTTGCTAAGAAATGGCTACGATCTTTATAGTAGTTACCCATCGCTGCAACACGGCGATCAATGCGCGTTAATAAATATTCAGGTAAAGATACATTAATACGCTGTTTCTTACCTAAGTATTCTGAAATATCGACATCAACTAAAAGCCAAGTATCAAAATAAGCATATTCAGGATCGGCTTTATAGTGTGTTACGCCTTTATCCTTTAGCGTGGTAAGATCAAAACCATCTTCAACCATCGCTTCAAGCATCATTGTAATGGCTTCTGTTACCATTGGTAATAAATCATCGACATCATCAGCACCGCTAAAACAACCATAATCTAATTGGCAAAGTGCAGGGACAATCATTCCGTATGCTTGGTTTTCATTTTCTGGGGTTTCAACACCTACGGTAAAAATCATTTAATACTCCTCCTACTAAGCTCGGCAGAGCTTAAAGCCCTGCCGATTTTTTAATGGATTTTAAAGTTCCGATTGCTAAATCTTGTTTTGGGTGCGGAACTGGAAATCGTTTTCCAGTTTTCGGCGAGAACCAAATTTGATGATCACCTTTTCCATGCCTAACAAAATAACAACCATTTGCTTTAAGTTCCTTGATTAAGTCACCTGAGTGCATGCATCCTCCTTTGTCTTAATCAAAACGAATTATAATACACAAATACACACAAATCAAGAATGAATGTAAGAAAAATGCGGTCAAAATCGACCGCACTTCCCTACCCTAAAAACATGAACTTAATCTTCGCCCCAGTAAATGCACCTTTTAGGAATCTTACGCCCTTAACACGCTCACGATACATATAAGCAGGGGAAATATGAAGTGCGGTACAAATATCTCGTTCATTTGCTTGCTGAACGTATAGTGCCATTAAAATTTGGTATTGCAGCAAACTATCCTTATGAAGGTTCATAATCTGCTCCTCAATTTTTAAGCATTCGTCATCAGTTAAGAATGGAATGTGAGCCTTGCGCACGGTAGGTAAAACAGGAATAGAAATTGTGGTGCTTGGGTATTCTGTGCCAATTCTGTCTCTACCCCAGCAATTACCCCACTTTACCAACACTCTCTCAACGCTATACGACATTCTACTCTCCTTCCTGCTCCTTAATTTTTGCCTTGTAATACTTAATCATCGCCTTGCAATCTTCAATGGTGTATTTCTTCGGTTCGTGGTCTTGCCGTTCTAACCAAGCTACCTTATCTTCACCGATACGCTTCACAAGGTTAATTCGATACTCAATGACATTACCGCTTTTATGCTGATTGCATGGTACGCACTGCTTAAAACAGTTAATTTCGCAAAATCTTAATTCCGGGCAAGCCCCAACACTCCGATAATGCCCAGCATCATATTTACCTTGATGATAGCGACCGCAACTGATACAAGGTTGGTCTTTATCCCGTAATCGGATAAATTTATTAAATGCCGCCTGCGCTTCTTTCAGCCATTCTGAACGACTTTTTAATTTAGCCTTACGTTCCCTTTGCTTTTTCTTCTCTGCTCGTTCTTGCGCTTTTTTCGCATTATCTCGGGCTAATTTAATCGCACATTCAGGCGAGCAAACTTTCTGTGTCGAGCTAAAGGTTTTTACAAACGCTTTGCCGCAAACTTTGCATTTATACTCTTTCGCCATTAGCCAAATACCATATTAAAAATAACCCAAACTGCCGCAATCAAAAGTACAATTTTTAACTCCAAAATCTCATCATCGTTTAAGCGTTTCATTTAAATCCCCATCTATCGTTAAATCTCACGCCATTTTGCACGCCCCAACTGGTCACATACTCGATAAGGCTCGCCATTCTGCTCACGCTCATTTGAGCCGAACTTTCACGGATATTCACAAATTCCCCCTCAAGACCTGGCACAACATCTGCTTTTTGGTTTGTGGCGATTGCGTGACCCGAAATAAACAATACCTTCCATTGCTCCATTGTGAGCTTACGCCCCATAAATTCAGCCTGATTTGCAACATCTTGGCACATAGCGTGAAACTTGGCGTTTTGCTCAAGGTTTCGTGTTATTGGTTGGATTTTGACTACCAACGGCTTTTTATCGTCTATTGGCAGCTCTTTGATTAAATCCAAGCAATTATTTTTAATGCGTTGATCACGTAAAAAGAAAGGTTTGTATTGGCTCATAACATCATTCCCAACGCTTGAATAACATCGCAATACTCATTCTTTATACTCCACACCTAAATCTTCCAACCCAAAATAACCGCAAGATTTTGTTCGATTTACTGCGCTGTATTTACTTACCTGCGGAAACGGTATCGGCTCAATTAAGTGACCGTTACAACGAAAACGATCGTCATCCCATTCGCTGCTCGATATAAAATAATCTGGCGTATAAAAATCCTCTAATTCCGCACCGCACTTTGGGCATTTATAGCTTGTCATTGCAATGCTCCTTTCATCATTGCCATCAAGCTATCGCGCGCCTTATCAGCCTTCGCTTTATCGTAAAAACGTGGCTTTGTTGGAATCATTTTCGGAATATCCTCAAAAGGAAAATTCGACCGCACTTTTTCCGCCGCTTCTGTGAGTAATTTCGGAATAACTTTCAACGTGTCCTCTTCCGATTTTTTCTTACACTTTTCGTACAGATTTTTAAGCAACCAAAATTCCACTTTTGAACGATATTGAAATTCATCCCGATTGAATCGGGCATAGCCTAAGAAAGTGTTATAACGTTGGTATAATTCCGCTTCATTCGGTAAGCCCAGTGCGTGATAGTCATAGGCTTTGCACCAAAACACAAACAACCCTACGCTAGGTAAAAATTTATCAAGAGAGTTTTCTGCTTTATAAAGCCCGTTCTCCAACTGAGGTCTCGTAATTTTTTCTCGTACCAACACACGCAACCAAGTTTTTTTAGCAGAAAGATAATCCGCTTCGGTTTCAAAGGCTGCACGCCAACCAAGAAAAATCGATTTAAGCTCTTGAAAGAGCCAGTTAATCGTCTCTTCCGCACACTGTGCACATTCTGGCGGGAGCGTGTTAATTTGGTCTTGTGTTATGGAATTTTCCATTGTGTACCGTCCACTGTGAAATTCATTCCTGCAGACCAGCCTGTCTGCGTATCGTCAAATTTGGGTTTGTTGCGGTGTGATTGCCCTAAGTGCGGTGAATTTGGTCGCAGTTTTTCATCACGCCAATCCCAAGATGCGTTAAATCCCTGCCAGTTGCGTTCGATGCAAATCTCCACCACTTCACAAATCGAAATTCCTGCTTTGTCCGCTTGTTTTTGCAAACGGCTAAGTTGCGTTTCGCTAATTGCCCCTCGCTTAGTTTTACGATGCGCAATAAAATCTTTAGCAAGCTGTCCTGTTATGCCAAACCGCTCAAGCAAAATTTCGGATTCGCTTTTTTGCGTAGTTTTTTTAGGTTCATTGACTGGTTCTAAAGAGTGACTGGTTATGGGTGAAATATTTTCACTACCCCCTAGTGCAAATTTTTCACTACCTAGTGAAATATTTTCACCCCCTAGTGCAGATTTTTCACTACCCTGATCAAGGTGTAAAAGATATAAATTTGCACTTGAACCATCTTTATTTTTTCGTGCTTTTTTGGTGACCAATCCCATTTTGATTAAATCATCAATGTGACTAATCGCACTACGTTTTGACATTTCGCATTTATCGGCAATGTATTGATAACTAGGAAAACAAATTCCATCATCATTGGCATTATCAGCGAGTTTTAAAAGCACAAGTTTTCTAGCAGGATTGCCAACCTTACAATTCATTGCTTGAACCATTAATCGCATACTCATAGCATCAACTCCGAAGCATAACGTGACGCGATAAATTCAATGCCTTTGCTTGTTACACGCGTCTGAGTGTAATTGTGACCGTGTTCAGCGGTGCCTGTTTTAACCGTAAAAAGATCTCTGGTGTGTGCCGATTGATAAGGCAAAAGCACGCCCGATTGACGATACAAATATTTATCTTCCACCAAGCGATTGACCAATGCACGCTCAGGTATTTTTAAAATCTTCGCCGTCTCACGAAATGATTTACTCGTCCCCACTTCCACATAGTGATCAACAAAAGCGACTTTAGGTGCATTGCGCTCTTTTTCTGCTTGCAACTGAGCGGCTAACATCAACGCCTCAGAAAAAGATTGCGGAATAAGTGCGGTTGGTTTTTGTCGATTTTCCAACGCTTGCCAGCGATCGACCACAGCGGCAGTAAATTCAGGCGATAAGCGAGCGACAACAACAAACGTATCCCGCTTGTTTAACTCGTAGTAATCAAACCATTGATTTCTATACTCAAATTTTAGTGGCTCAATTTGAGCGACTAAATTTTGTTCAATCAAATCACGAATAACACGTAATACATTTTTGTGTTCTTTATGTGTAATCTCCGCAATTTCCCGACTACTCATTGTCAAAATACTTGCGTTTTCTTTCGTCATCGTTAATAATTGATTCATCTGTATATTCCTTAATGAATTAGCCACGAAATCTCCTCGTGGCTTTTTTATTTACCCAAATACTTCTCACGTAACCGCTTATCAAAGCCTTGTGACGCAAGGAGTAACATTTCAAATTCACTTTTCTCAATCGCAATGTGCGTATCCGTATCAAAAACACCGAATTGACAAGCGGCGATAAAGTTAAATGTCTGAGTAAACTCTTCATTACTAATAAAGCGACTCAGTGTGCTAGACGCGGTTTCCATACCTTCCGCCACCTCGTATTGCTTTTGCTTGTAATATTTTTCGATAACCTGATCCGAAAGCACTCTTGCAGATCGCGTTAATTTATTGCGTGCCATTGCGTATTCCTGTTGGTAAATTAGCTTTGAGGCGGAAATACATCCTCGATACAAACTTTTGCTCCAAGTGAGTTCAGAGTTTGAACAATCTTCTGAGCAACACTTAACGATGGAGAACGTAATCCAGTCTCATAATTAGCAATTCGTGGTTGGCTCCATCCGATATGGTTGGCTAGTTGTCGCTGAGTAATCCCAAGTTGCCCTCGAATCTGTGAAAGGTTATTCATTGATAAATTTCCTTTTGTGATTTTTTATAATTCATTTAATCACATAACGGTATTTATATCAATCACAATATGAAATTATATGAATATAACGTAACGTGTTATTATTTGAACTAAAAGAAGGAGAAATAAAATGGCTACACTTGGCGAAAGAATAAAAGCGTATCGAGAACAGTTAAAAATCAGTCAAAAAGAATTAGCTGAGAGATGTAATAATATTGATACCAAAAGTGAGAATGCGCGTTGGGGACAACCGAGAATTGCTAATTATGAAAAAGGCAATAGAACGCCTGACCTCGAAGATATATCTATCATAAGTAAAGCACTTAATATCCTGCCTGAGGTTTTAGCCTTCGATTCAAACATAAGCGAGATCAAAGAGTCAATTTGTCGTTATCCATTATTAAGCCCAATCCAAGCAGGACTATGGACTGATATTAGATCGCTCGAAGGATTTGACGGTTACGAGATGATCCCAAGCACAGTCATCGCCTCTGAAAATTCCTTTTATCTACGAATTGAAGGGAAATCTATGCTCCCCCGATTCAACGAGGGCGATCTGGTTTTAATCGATCCTGATATTGTGCCAACGCCAGGAAAATTCGTGGTAGCAATTAATGGCGACAACGAGGCGACATTTAAACAATACAAAGAGCTTGGCACGAAAACACCAGAAGGCATACCGCACTTTGAGCTTGTTCCGCTCAATCCTATGTTCCCAACATTAAGCTCACTCAACCAAGAGATCCGCATTATTGGTGTGGCAAGGGAAAGAGTTGAAGTTTTGTAATTAAAATGCCAATCAAGGAAACCTGAAAAATTGGCTAATCTACCATAATTAATTTAGCGATAACTAAAAAACCACTTGACTTTACATGCTCAAAAAATCATACAATAAGGAATCAATATGACACAAAAACTTGGAAATAATATGACTCAATTAGCACTCGTATTTGAGGAGGGGACTTCTCTTTCATTTGACGATTTTGCGAAACAAAACGGAATTACATACTGGTATGCTTCTGATCTTGCTATGATGTTAGGGTATAACGATATGCAGGCGATTTTAAAAGCAATGAATAAGGCTTATGCTGTATGTAATAACTTAAATATTCCAATTGCAGACAACTTCATTCAGACACAATCGCCGAACACACCATCTGACTTTAAAATGACTCGCTTTGCTTGTTATCTAACGGTTATGAATGGAAATATAAGTAATCCAAAGGTTGCTGCAGCCCAAGCATATTTCGCTAAACTGGCAGATGAAATTCACACACTTTGCCAAAGCGCCGAAGAGGTGGATCGCGTTTACTTACGTGGCGACATTTCAGATAGAGAAAAAAGCCTGAGCCATATTGCCCACAAACACGGCGTGGAGAACTATGCTTTCTTCCAAAATGCTGGGTATAGAGGGATGTATAATATGAATATTAAAAGCTTAAAAAACAAAAAAGGACTATTTGATGACAAAGCATCACTGCTTGATTTCATGGATAATGAGGAGCTCGCAGCGAATATATTCCGCGTAACACAAACAGAAGCAAAAATAAGAAATCAAAATATTAAAGGGCAAAAAAATTTAGAAAATGCGGCTGAAACTGTTGGCCGATCTGTTCGTAATGTCATGATCTCAAATACTGGAACAGCACCTGAGGATCTCGCCCTTTCCCAAGAAAAAATTAACAAAATACAGTCAAGTATAAAGAAAACACATAAAGCACTAACAAAACACGACAGCAAGAAAAAATAATCCTCTATTTGACAAACAAACCGCCTCACTGGCGGTTTTTTATTACTCAAATCTACCCTTGCTTAAATTCGCCAAATCTACCCTTGCTTAAATTCGCCAAATCTTGCTTATCTCCATCTCAATTTACTGCAACTCTCTAAAAATTCCCCCTCATCATACTTGCTTAATTACAACTAAAACTTGCTTACACTCACAAAAGCACCTCAAAAATCAACCACACTTTTCTATTCTTGCTCATCTACTGGTTAAAAAACAATCAATCAAACACTATTCTCAAAAATTTATTTCTTTAGAAATCAACAATATAATCACATTATGAAATTTTTTAGATAAAAAAATCACAATTTGCATTGATTATATTATTTCAAAGCGTGATAATAAACCACATCAAAACGAGATACACAATCTCAATGCTCTTTAAAAATTTGTGATGAAAAAAGCCCTGCGAACAGGGCTTAGTTATTAAGATTCATAAATAGGTGTCTTTCTATCAGTATCCATAACTAGACCAATGCAATGTAGGCAGTTTTGTTTGGTTGTATAACCCTCGCTAACTGCAATGGTTTCATGATTGGCGGCTTTTAGTCGCCAATACCACTGATTGTTTACACCCTGAAATATCTGAAAATACATAGAGGTAGTTCCTTATGCAAGAAGAAATGAAACGCTATGCAATTTCTTATCACTTCGACGGCAAAAGGTGGGCGACAGATGTTTACGCCCATTCATTCGAAGAAGCGGAAGAAAAGCTAAAAGCAATGTCCCAAGGTACTGTTGACGGCGAGATTCACCTTTCAGTTTACATTCCTGAAAATCCGCTATCGAAAGTATCAAGGTTGATTACAAGAATAGCTAAAAAGTTTATGTAAGTCAGTGACTTTCATCACAAATTTTAAACAATTTGGTTAAAGAAACTCACTCGGCGGAAGCGCAGACGGAAGCCCAACGGTGCTAAGCGGTCGTTAGATTGAAAGCCCTAACCTACTTAGTTAAGAGTGAGTTTTAAAGTCTGCCCATGCAAAGCCAGTGAAAAACGGTGCAGTTGCCGAAAGTGGAGCTCAAGCAGGCGAATATCCCAATGTGGATATTTCAAAACACATTTGCTAGTACAGAGACACAGCGGCATGTGAAACCGTTGCGAATGATAGATGAATTGTGTTTTGAAATGGCAGACAAACGAGGAACGCAACAATGGAAAAATTAGAAATTAAAGTGTAATCACAGCCCTATTCTAGACAAAATCAGCATAGACTGATTGCACTACTCCACTGACCGATCGAAAGGGCGGTATTTTTTTAAACATTTGACACCGCTCCTGCTTCGAATTAGGATAGTACTACTTTCAACAGCCTCTTTTAGAGGTTTTTTTATACCCAAAGCGTGGAATATGACAGAATTATTTATTGAATCTGAATATCATTCAATTCCTCATCAATTTGCTGAATTTCGTGTAGCAAATGTTGATTATATTATTGATTTCTCATCGGATAATGATGTGATTGAAAGCCTCTTTTCTTTAGATGAACGCTTAGTGCCGCTATTAAAAAATCGTAAAACATACAGTATCAAATTTGGCGTAAAAGAATACTACGAAAGCACCGAACCAAGTATCGATCTATACGCTCCACCAATCAATCATCAGCTAAAGAAAACCGATATTCAGCATTTAAAAGAACAACTTGAAACATTGCTCTATAAGCACTATTTAATTTACCAACCTGAATGTTATTTTTTCATCGCCGAACGCCCCTCATTGAGCCGAATGTATCAAAAAATGTGCGACAATCGCCATCCACTTATGATAGACTTTCAACCAATCGGGCAACTAGGCGAAAACTCTGATTGTTTTATTATCAAAACCCCAAACTATAAGGAGTAAGCAATGGCAGAAACTAAACCCAGTGCAAAAGAACTTAAACGTCAAGCTATGCTTGCTTCACGTTTAGCTTACCAAAAAGCAAAAAATCAATCATAAAAATCCGCCCCGAAAATTCGGGGCTTTTTATTTGACACCGCCCCCACTTCGGATTAAGATACCCACACTTTCAACAGAAAGTCTGCAGCCACAATTAAGTGGCTTTTTTTGTATCAAAATTTTAAGGATAGCCATATGTGGAAAATTGAAAATGCCGAAGAGTTACTAAACTTCATTCAAGCATTAAAAACAGATGAAAAAATTAACCTTGAAAAGGTTGAACTGGATTTTCTAAAGCAAGTTAAAATCAAAATTCAAGGCGATCCACACCGTTATAATGGCAGTATCAACTATGCAATTTGCAAAGGAATTTGTGAGTTTCAAAACGAAATATGGCGTGCTTATGCTGAAATTAAAACGGGCAAACCGCATATTACCTTGTTAACCCAAGATGAAAAAGATGCATTAGAAATCACCTTTACCGTAAATGAAGGTTGCACAGAAATTATTGCTGATCTAAAAGATCTGTTCATTGCAATGCGAAAATTATTTAAAGAGATAACAAATGGTATGAATGGCACACAAAAAACACTAACTTGTACCGCATTAGTGTTAGGAATAGGCGGTACAATTATCGGAAGCAAATGGGTTGATAACCAAAAAGAAATTGAATTAGCAAAAATTGAAGCAACCGAAAACCAAATAAAACAACAAAATGAAAGCGATGCATTAAAACAAGCATTTCAAACTATTCAAACTGTGGCAACTGAAAGCAATAATCCACGCTTCAAACAATCCATACAGGCAGTTGAACTGCATACCGATAAAGCCTATAGCGAAATGATAAGAGCAACAAGCGATGCAGAACAAGTGACGATTTCAAACGGCAACAAAACAGAAATTAAACTAGACAAACCGCAGTTAAATAAAATTGTAGATGACCTAACCGCCCAAGAAAAAGCAACCACTACACCTGAATCAATGGACTTATACATTGACGGCGTTAAACGCCAAGAAGGCAAAATCACGCTATTTGTGAGAACCTTACAAAGCGAAACCTTTACCGCCAACCTAGACGCGGATATGCTGGGTGAAGAAGGTGTAAACGAAATTATCGACCGTATTAAAGATATTAACACCATAAAACTTGAAGGAATGGTAAAACGCCGTGCTGGGAAAATAGAACAAGCGAGTTTCTCTAGCATTATTCACGAAGAATAAAATCTAATTGACAAATTAACCGCTCTTTGGCTAAACTACGTCTCACTTTCAACAGAAAGTCGGGATACTGCAATTTTCCGAATATACGAGCGGTTAGAAAAGACGGACGCTCAATGCGTCTTTTTTTATAACTGAAAATCAGTAAATTAAACCTTTCAAAGGTAGTGTCAAATTGACACCCCCTTTCAAAAGTAGTCAATGATGGGCTGGTTGAGGAGATCGAAAGATCTGCCGTTTCTCGTATGCGGTTATTGCAGACCTCAATCAGTTCATCGCCAGTACTGCAATTCTGACGATGAGTTTTTAAAACTTATACGAGGACAGTCAAAATGACTACATTAACTTTTCAAAACACTACTCTTTCAGTTATCAATCAACACAACCAAACTTTTATTACAGCGAACGATCTTGGTTTAGCTTTAGAATACGCTATGCCAATGCAAGCGATTTTAAAAATCTACGACCGCAATGCAGATGAATTTACCGCAGAAATGACCGCACTTGTGGAAATGCAAACCGCAGGCGGACTACAAAAAGTGCGTATTTTCTCATTGCGTGGCGCACACCTAATTGCAATGTTTGCTCGCACCAAAATCGCCAAAGCGTTTAGAAAATGGGTACTCGATGTTTTAGATGAAGAAGTCAAAAAATCGACCGCACTTTTACCAAACACAATTACACCAGAGCAACAACAAGCAATTCAATCTGCGGTGCAACAAGCGCACCACAGAACAGGCTTACACTGGCAAGAGATTTACCGCCAATTAAAAGCCATGTTCCACATTGCCAAATACGACCAGTTACCACAAGACCAATACGGCAATGCAATGGCGTTCATTATGAACTTACAGCCTATTGTCTTGCCATCAGTCGAAAAGAAATACACCCGTGAATTTACAGAACATGACCTACAACAGCTCGTTTGGGCGTGGTTCGCTTTATTGCGTGGCACGGAACTTTGCCAAGTACTTCACCCAGCATTAAAACAAATTGGTTCGCACTACGCTGCTTCCGTTCATGACATTGCTTACGAATATCGCAGCACTCTCCGTCAAGCCCATAACGTATTGACACGCATTACAGAGCAATTTGAATGCGAGCAAGGCAATAACTGGCGTGTATTAAAACATCTTCGAGCCTACAACCCTAAAGCAACAGGATTTCAGCTAGACATTCTCTAAAACATCACAAAATCCGACCGCACTTTACCGTGTGGCGGATTATCACACCTAAAATCCGACAAAAGGAACAGAAAATGAACAAATTAATCATTACGCTCGTGTGTGCATTTGTGGTGTACATGGCGCACGCCCTAAATCTTAATCAAGACTGTGACGGTAAAATCTGTCACACCGAAATAATTTCAACCATAGAGGGAAAATAAAATGTACCAACTCAAAGCTAAATGCTCTGGCTTGGCTGATTTAATGGTAAAGCCTAAAAGCGGTAATGGAATATCTGCTACAGCAAAAAGTGCGGTGAGAAAGATAGTGAAATTTGATTTATTCGGTTATCGAGATTTTGAGGGGAATAAATACACCGAGAAAGGTATCGCACTAGAAGAACAAGCCATTAAGTTAAGCGGTCGTAAGCGTGGATTACCTCTTAAAAAGAACACGGAAAGGCGTGAAAACGATTGGATTACAGGCGAGTGCGATATTTATGTGCCAAGTCGAAAATTAATCATAGATACTAAATGCTCTTGGGATATTGGTTCACACCCTTTTTTTGCTGATGAGGCGGAAGAAAAAGCGAAAAAAGCGGGTTATGACGCACAAATGCAAGGCTATATGTGGCTATGGGATTGTAGTGAGGCGCAAATTGATTTTGTCCTCCTCCCCACTCCTTATGACCAATTATCAAGCTATGACGACCCAAACAGATACATTGACTTGGTTGAGCAAATCCCCCAAGAAAAACGTATCACCACGGTCACAATTAAACGTGATGAGAAAATCATCGAGAAAATCAAAGAGCGGGTAGAAATTGCTCAAGAATATTATCAACAACTCATACAGGAGATGCGCTAATGGCACGTAATACCAACACCGTGATATTAGTCGGTCATTTAGGCAGTGACCCAGAAATCCGCCAATTCCAAAATGGCGGGCAAATTGCCACATTTAATCTTGCTATCGGCGATGATTACCGAGATAAACAAGGTAATACAGTTAAACGTACGCATTGGATACCTATTGTGGTGCATGGCAATTCTGCTGATGTAGCAAGACAATATCTGCAAAAAGGCTCAAAAATCTGTGTAACAGGAAAACTAGTACAGGAAAGCTGGCAAGACCAAAACGGCAATAATCGCACCGCACTTAAAGTAG
This sequence comes from Haemophilus aegyptius, assembly GCF_900475885.1. Taxonomy (GTDB): domain Bacteria; phylum Pseudomonadota; class Gammaproteobacteria; order Enterobacterales; family Pasteurellaceae; genus Haemophilus; species Haemophilus influenzae. The sequence continues at coordinate 1,355,717 of NZ_LS483429.1, read as the reverse complement.
CGACACAATCCTTTGAAATGCTAGACAGCAAGGTAAGCAATGAAACACAACAGCCAAGCAAAGACAAAGAAAAACCCGACCCATTAAGCGCAGCAGCTGAACAAGATGGGTTTAATGATGATATTCCGTTTTGAGTTACATGATAAGCCACTAACCAATAGTGGCTTTTTTATTATCTAAATTTGAGAGACAAAAAAATGACTGAAGAAAACAAAGAAATTATAGCTTATAAAGGGTTTAAGCAAGACTGGACTTGTCGAGGTTATCAGTATGAGGTAGGCAAAACGTATGAGCATAAAGGTAATGTTGAGGCTTGTGAGAGTGGATTCCACGCCTGCGAATACCCGCTTGATGTGCTTAGCTATTACAGTCCAGCGGTAAGTAAATTTGCTGTAGTTAAAATGAGCGGCGAAACATCAAAAGATAGTGATGATACAAAAATTGCATCTGCAAAAATCACGATCGAAACCGAAATTAACTTACCGGAAATGATAAAAAAAGCCGTTGAATGGATAAAAGGTAAAGTTGATTGGGATGCTGCCAAGGTGTCCAATACAGGCTATCGGTCGGTAGCGACTAATACAGGCTATCAGTCGGCAGCAACCAATACAGGCAATCGGTCGGCAGCAACCAATACAGGCAATCTGTCGGCAGCAACCAATACAGGCGATTGGTCGGCAGCAACCAATACAGGCAATCTGTCGGCAGCAACCAATACAGGCAATTGGTCGGCAGCGGAAGTATCTGGCAAGCAATCTATAGCTGTCGCGCTTGGTTGGCAATCTAAAGCTAAGGCGAGTATCGATGGTGCGATTGTTTGTGTGTATCGCAATCATGAGGGCGAGCTAATCCATATCAAAGCATCAAAAGTCGGTGAAAATAACATCAAAGCTGATACTTGGTACACGTTAGATGAATTTGGTGAGTTTGTTGAGGTTAAAGATGACTAAAAACCATATAGAGAACCTGTCTATGGTAGTGATAGATTCGTGGTTGAAGAACACTACTACGAAGATGATGCTTAAAATCTGCCGCTATTAATTAGCGGCTTTTTATTTATGAGGAATAATAAAAATGTACTGGTTTAGAAATGCAATTATTTACCAATTAACAAAACAAATAGACTTTGAGAGTATCGAAAAACAACTCAAAGAATGTAAATTTACTCCGTGTGGTTCAGCAGATGTTAGCCATTTCGGTTGGTCTGCTCCGCTCGTCACCAGCGAAAATTTAGCACATCAAGCGAACGGAAAAATCTTACTTGTAGCTAAACGAGAAGAGAAGATTTTGCCTGTGGAAGTTGTGAATCGTGAACTCAATAAACGAATCACTGCACTTGAAGAAAAAGAACAGCGAAAATTAAAGAAAGTAGAACGATTATCCCTAAAAGATGACGTGATAGCTACTCTACTTCCGCAAGCATTTTCTCGCATCAAAACGACCGCACTTTACATCGACACGTTGAAACAACTTATCTTTGTTGATGCAGCATCAAGTAAAACAGCTGAGGATGCACTCGCACTTTTGCGCAAATCGCTAGGTAGTTTGCTAGTAGTACCGTTGGCGTTTAACTGTGCGCCATGCGAAGTGATGACAAAATGGGTTACAGATACTGCGCCCGATTGGCTCATCTTGCGCGAAGAAGTAGAAATTCGGGAAAAAGAAGATTTAGGCATTATTCATTGCAAGCAAAAAGATGTTGAAGATGAGGAAATTATCGAACTTGCAAAAAATGGCTCAGTATCAAAACTCGCACTTGAGTGGGAAGACAACCTTAAATTTGTATTAATCGAAGACGGTACGCTGAAACGCTTGAAGTTTGATGACAATATCACCGTTAAGAACGATGACATTGTAAAAGAAGACGTGACAGCTCGTTTTGATGCAGATTTTGTCTTAATGGCGAGCGTGCTTGGTAAAACAGTGGATAGCCTAATAAAAGAATTTGGCGGGATTAGGGATAGATTATGAGATTACTTAAACGGCTAGCTGAAAAAGTCCTGATGGACGATCTTAGACGATTGGATAAACAGATTAATCAATCTATCGAACTCCATGAATTGAAGCTACGAAAATTGGGTGAATTAATTGAAAGTTTGAAAGCTGAGAATGATCAACTAAAACAGGAAAATACGATGCTTGAAACTGAGCTTAGAGCGATAAAACAAGAACGTATTTTAAGTAAACTTAAAAAGAAAAGAAAACGTAAATGAATGAAATTAACATCAAAATCCCCTTACATAAATTCCAAACATTAATACACCGTTATGTTAGAGACAGCCTACACGATAACGGAACGCCTGTTTTAATCTGCATCCACGATGTTAAAGAGTATTGGGCGGTGCTAGATAGCCATACAAGAGAAAAAATTAAGGGCGAAGTGACATTTTTTATCAAAGAATATCATCATCTACGCAATGATGAATTCTTTAAGAAAGATTTAGCTGCTTGGAGTGAATTAGCCGACTGGATAAATGAAAACCGCAGTAGTACATCAACAACTGGCACAACAGCAAAACCACTTGTGCCTGTGGTTAATCTCAAACAGATGGAAAAATAACATTTTTCACATACAGTATTTCCTTAAAAACACTTTTTGTGGCACAATGTTAAGAAGAATTGAATATATTGTTCTTTGACAACCTGTATTTGTACATCAAATGCAGGTTTTTATACTTTAAACTGTTTATTTAAGGAGGAAGTATGGCTTATTCAGCAATGCAAGTGGCAAATGCTTTTATTCAGAAGGCTCAAGAAGGGAAGATTCCCAACCTCACGCCAATGAAATTACAAAAGTTACTTTTCTTTGCTCAATCTTGGTATTTGAAAAATAATAAATCTCGCCTTTTTAATGACGAATTTATCCGTTGGCAATATGGCCCAGTTGTTCAATCAGTGTATTATGAATTTGCTAAAAATAAAGGAACTGAAATTAAACATAAAGCGAAAAATAGCTTTGGTACCGATTTCGAGTCTCGACTAAATCGCGAAGATGAATTTTTTCTTGATGAGCTTATTACTGCTTATGGCGAATATACTGGCTGGCAACTTTCAGAAATGACACATACTCAAGGTGGTGCTTGGGAAAAAGGAAAGTTAGGCTCTATTATCTCTGACTTGGAAATGTATCATGGCAGAGTTTAATCGTAATCAAAAGATAAAACCAAGCATCTCTCCTAAACTTACAAAAGCACCGCGTGAATTTGAGCAAGAACAACCCACTAAATCGAATTCACTTGAAGAGCAAGATGTTAGTGATAGAAAGACCAACCGAAATTTGCGCATTATTTACGCCGTTATCGCATTACTCTTTGCAATAGCGAGCACTGTTTATTGGATGCGTTTTGTTATTTTTTATTACGATCCAGAGAAACACTCCGATGCTGTATTTGGCATTATTACTTCAGCTTGCACCATAAACATTGTTGCTGCCTTTATTTCAATCACAAAGGGATTATTCCCTATTTTGAGTAAAAACGAATAAAATCAGATATTGACAAAAACCGCCATCAACGGATAAGATAACCGCACTAACAATACAAGTCGGTTATCAAACGCTCCGATTCAAAAGCGGTTTTTTTGTACCTAAAATCTAGGTAAAGATCACTTATGATCGGGTCGAGAGAACCTAATAAAATACCTTAGGGGAATAAGTTCCGCCATCTTGTATTGGTAGTTGAAGCCCGATCAACCATGATAATTCAAAATCATCTCCTCAATTAAAGCCGTTTTTGATTTTCCTGTTTGTTCGCTTAAAGCATTTAATTGCTGGATAATATCTTCTTTCAATTTAAAACCAACCATACGCACACCGCGTTTTTTATCAGAACGATCTTGAATTTCTTTTTTAGTCATCGCCATAGCAACCTCTTTATTGACAAAAAATACGACAAGCTATACTATTTGGGAACTGCCTAGTGACGGTGGCAGCCGCCACTAGGACTTTTAGATTCTAATCTAGCAAGCTGGCAGGCTTACTAAGATTAAAATAACTAGGATTAACAGCTTAATACACATAATCCAGTTCCTTTTTTATTTGCCGCTCTCACAAAGGGCGGCTTCTTCATTTTCAGCCCTTCTGAAAACAAATTTATTATAGTTTAAACTACAATATTTAGCAAATGATTTTTTATAGTTTTAAATATATTTTCTACTTGACACCCCTATAAAACTAAACTACTATTCGCCTCAAGGTGTCGAAACCTAGTAAAGGCGGTAGTAAGTGGATCGCCAAAAGTGCGGTCTTTTTTTATGCCGAAATCTCGACAATGTCGGGAGGGCGAGGAATAAAAGACCTTCGGGGAATAACTCCAGCCTAACCTTTACAGGCTTTCGAACCTCCCGACGCCCAGTGTCGAAACTGGTCAATTTCAGAAAACCAAGCGGTTGTTGAAGCCCGATCACCCTACAAAATTGAAAATGAAAGAATTTGATAAAGCCTGTTTACAACACAGGCTTTTTTGTTATATTATTCCGCTAACGGTGCTCAACACACCAATGACTCATAGCGGAACAGACCGCATTAAGTGCGGTATTTTTTTATCCTGATTTTATGATCGGGTGGCGTTTCGTACATATAATACCGCAAGGGAAAACGAAAGGCTGTCTATGAGCAATGTTGAAGCACCCGATCGCCCTATCTCAACAGTAGGGTTTTGTAAAATTACTCATAGGATAAAAAATTATGTCAAACTTAGCAATTCTAGACACTTCTATTCGTCAATTAGATAATCTCTTTTCATTAACTGACTTACACAAAGCTAGTGGTGGTGATGAAAAACATAAACCTGTTTTATTCTTACGTCTTGACACCCACCGCCCAATCATTTAGGATATTCTCACTTTCAACAGAAAGTCGGGAATTGGCGTTCCTGAATAACACGGCGGTTAGAAACAATAGTCGCCTAAATGGTGGCTTTTTTTATAGCCGAAAAACAGAAAATCAAACCCTTTTAAAGGGGTACATCAGTTTGATACCCCCCTTCCAAAAGTAGTCAATGATGGACTGGTTAAGGGATCGAAAGATCGCCGTTTACACCGTGTTACGGTACGCCAACCTTGATCAGTTCATCACCAGTAATTGGCGTTGCTTGTGATGAGTTTTTAAAACTTAAACACGGAGGCAGTCAAAATGACTACTACATTAACTTTCCAAACAACTACTCTTTCGGTTATCAATCAAAACAACCAAATTTGGTTAACGGTTACAGAGATCGGCAAAGCATTAGGTTATTCAGATCCTTTTAAGTCTGTTAAAAATATCTACGACCGTCACCGCGACGAATTTACCGAAAAAATGACCGCACTTATCGACATGCCAACGGCAGGCGGATTACAAAAAGTGCGTATTTTCTCATTGCGTGGCGCACACCTAATTGCAATGTTTGCTCGCACCAAAATCGCCAAAGCGTTTAGAAAATGGGTACTCGATGTTTTAGATGAAGAAGTCAAAAAATCGACCGCACTTTTACCAAACACAATTACACCAGAGCAACAACAAGCAATTCAATCTGCGGTGCAACAAGCGCACCACAGAACAGGCTTACACTGGCAAGAGATTTACCGCCAATTAAAAGCCATGTTCCACATTGCCAAATACGACCAGTTACCACAAGACCAATACGGCAATGCAATGGCGTTCATTATGAACTTACAGCCTATTGTCTTGCCATCAGTCGAAAAGAAATACACCCGTGAATTTACAGAACATGACCTACAACAGCTCGTTTGGGCGTGGTTCGCTTTATTGCGTGGCACGGAACTTTGCCAAGTACTTCACCCAGCATTAAAACAAATTGGTTCGCACTACGCTGCTTCCGTTTATAGCATGGCTTACGAATATCGCAGCACTCTCCGTCATGCCCATAACGTATTGACACGCATTACAGAGCAATTTGAATGCGAGCAGGGTAATAACTGGCGTGTATTAAAATATCTTCGAGCCTATAACCCTAAAGCAACAGGCTTTCAGCTAGATATTCTCTAAAACATCACAAAATCCGACCGCACTTTTTTAAGCCTGCGGCGGATTCTCACACCTAAAATCCGACAAAAGGAACAGAAAATGAACAAATTAATCATTACGCTCGTGTGTGCATTTGTAGTGTATATGGCGCACGCCCTAAACCTTAATCAAGACTGTGACGGTAAAATCTGTCACACCGAACAGACACAACAGTATTAACGAACCACCGCTCTTATGGGCGGTTTTTATTGGAGGAAATATGGAATCTACGACAAGAAAATTACATAATTTGAAAACTGTTTCTAGTTTATTAGATATGAGCGCACCAACAATTTACAGAAAGATAAAAAACGACCCCAATTTTCCAAAGCCTCATCTAGTCGGTGGGAATAATTTTTGGACTGATGCACAAATAAATGACTACATTGAAAGAATTGAATCAGGCTGCTATTCATCTTAGCAGCCCATTAATGCTTTCCCATCAGATGCCTCTTCTACAAAATTCCCCCACCACTGCATATATTCGATCCGTTGTGGCATATACTTTGCTTTATTGTATGTGCCACGAACGGAAGAATATTCAAAATGTGCCAAGCACACCTCAATAATCTCACTGTTAAATTCAGCCTCATTCATAGCTGTGCTAAAAACAGATCGTAAACCATGTGCGGTCAAAATATTCCTATAACCGATCCGTCCAAGTGCTTTATTTGGCGTCTCTTTCGATATAGGCTGTCTTGGATTTTTTTTGCTAGGGAAAACAAACTTACTATTGCAACGATTCAACTTCTGTAACAAACGCAAAATCGTTACAGCTTGTTTGGATAATGGCAAGATAAAATCTTGTACTTTACCTTGTCGCCCCTTCATTTTTTCTTTCGGTATATTCAATAAGCTGTTTTCGAAATCTACATTTTCCCATTCTAATTGAGTAATAGCCCCAGCCCGACCTGCGGTAAGCAGTAGTAGCTCTAATGCACAACGAGTTTCAATTTCAAGGGTACTATTCTGCAAATCTTCAAACAATTTAGGTAATTGCTCTGGGCGAATAGTAGGGTTATTTTCAGCTATTGGTCGAATAAATACCCTTCCAATATCTGCGGTTGCATTATAATTAATTACCCCTCTATTAACCGAATAAATCATTATTTGGTTTAAATAACCAATAATACGATGCAATGTATCCAATTTTCCTGCTCGTTCTAATGGTTTTAATTTCTCAATAGCAAGAGGAGCAGAAATCTCACTAATAGAATAATGCCCCAACACTTTAAACAAGTGACGTTCTAACCGTTTCCCAATATCAATAAAAGTCACTTCTTTTAATCGACCAGTATCAACTTCATTTTTCTTTAGGTATAGCCATTCCCTCCCCATTTCGCTCAAGGTAAATTGACGTTCTTGGATGGCTTTTTGTTCTTGCTGTAAACGATAATCTTGCGGATCGATATTTTTCGCCAACAAAGAACGATATAAATCCCTAATCTCTCGAGCGTCTTTTAATGAAATCTCAGGATAAACACCAAGACTAATTAAAGTTCTTTTTTTGGAAATTGGTTTATAATATTGGAATCGCCAAATTTTCGAACCGTTCATTTTTACGAGCAAGAAAAGACCTTGGCCATCAGACAGTGAATAGTCTTTCTCTTTAGGTTTAGCATTATTGATTTCTGTAATGCTTAATGGTTTCACTAATACAGCCATCCTCCCCCCCATTTGGTATTACGAAAATAATTTTGGTAAGCGTGATTTTTTAATTTTTTTATGAATTTTGGTATTACGACACCTAAAAATCCAAAATCATATTACCAAATATAATACCAAAAAAGTGAGTTAGATTAATATAGATTGATATAGATTGACTTTATAAAATCAGATAACGCCTTGATTCACCAGGAAATTAAATTTTATTTGATATGGATTGAGAGGGATTGAAAAGAAAATTTGGTGCGACTAGCTGGACTCGAACCAGTGACCCCCACCATGTCAAGGTGGTGCTCTAACCAACTGAGCTATAGTCGCACTGTGTGAAGTAGTCGTGATTATAGATATTTTTAACTTGAACACAAGTATTTTTCTTAAAACCCGATATAACTGGCAAAAAAGTAAACAAAACCAGCTTAAATAACTGAGCCGTTTTTGATTTCCAAAAATTTTAAGCGTATAATGTGCACCGATTTTTTATCTGGCTAATATGTAGCGAAGTAAAATAACACCTTTAAAATTTTGTAATTATTGACGGAGTAAATAATGTCTAGAAGACTAAGAAGAACGAAGATTGTATGTACTATGGGCCCATCAACTGACCGTGATAACAATCTTGAAAAAATTATCGCAGCGGGCGCAAACGTAGTTCGTATGAACTTCTCTCACGGTACACCTGATGACCATATCGGACGTGCTGAACGTGTACGTTCTATTGCGAAAAAATTAGGTAAAACCGTGGCAATCTTAGGTGATTTACAAGGTCCTAAAATTCGTGTTTCTACTTTTAAAGACGGTAAAATTTTCTTAAACGTTGGCGATAAATTCATTCTTGATGCAGAGTTACCAAAAGGCGAAGGCACTCAAGAATCCGTTGGTTTAGACTATAAAACGCTTCCACAAGATGTTGTTCCGGGCGACATTCTTTTATTAGATGATGGCCGTGTTCAATTAAAAGTATTATCAACTGATGGTGCAAAAGTTTTCACTGAAGTTACTGTTGGTGGTCCATTATCAAATAATAAAGGTATCAATAAATTAGGTGGCGGTTTATCTGCGGATGCCCTAACAGAAAAAGATAAAGCCGACATTATTACCGCTGCACGCATTGGTGTTGATTTCTTAGCCGTTTCTTTCCCTCGTTCAAGTGCAGATTTAAATTATGCACGTGAACTTGCTCAACAAGCAGGTTTAAATGCAAAAATCGTTGCTAAAGTTGAACGTGCAGAAACCGTTGCTAATGATGAAGCCATGGACGATATTATTTTAGCCTCTGATGTAATTATGGTTGCACGTGGTGACTTAGGTGTAGAAATCGGCGATCCTGAATTAGTCGGTGTACAGAAAAAATTAATTCGTCGTTCACGTCAATTAAATCGTGCTGTAATTACAGCGACTCAAATGATGGAATCAATGATTAGTAACCCAATGCCAACGCGTGCTGAAGTGATGGACGTTGCAAACGCAGTATTAGATGGAACTGATGCAGTTATGCTTTCTGCAGAAACAGCAGCAGGTCAATATCCTTCTGAAACAGTGGCAGCAATGGCTAGCGTATGTTTAGGTGCAGAAAAAATGCCAAGCATTAACGTTTCTCGTCACCGTATGGATAAAGAATTTGAAACCATTGAAGAATCTGTTGCGATGTCTGCAATGTATGCAGCAAACCACATGAAAGGTGTAGCGGCAATCGTCACTTTAACTAGCACAGGTCGTACTCCATTATTAATGTCACGCATTAGCTCTGGCTTACCAATCTTTGCTTTATCTCGTAATCAAGAAACCCTAAACCTTTGTGCACTATACCGCGGTGTAACACCAGTTTATCACGGCGAAGAAAGTCGTACAGAAGCAAGTGCAAAAGCAGCACTTCAATCATTAAAAGAAAAAGGTTATTTATCTACTGGCGATTTAGTGCTGGTAACCCAAGGTGGTCAAGGTGCGACACAAACTAACGTATGTCGTACATTAATTGTTGAATAATCAACAATCTAAATATGTTAAAATAAAAGAGCGGTGGATTTTTCCACCGTTTTTTATTTCCTTTTTTCACCGCACTTTTCACTTAAATCCAATAGATATTTGCGGTATCATAGGCGACATTCTAGTATCGAAATAAGTCCTATGGCATCACAACCTCAAATCAAATCTTCAGACAAAAAAACAGCACAAGTTAGCATTCCTCCGCACTCAATTGAGGCTGAACAAGCCGTGTTGGGTGGCATCATGCTGAGCAATCAACATTGGGATGGCATTGCTGAACGTGTGATTGCTGACGATTTTTATACTTTTCAGCATCGTCTAATTTTTACAGAAATGGAACATCTAATGCGTAATCAATCGCCTATTGATTTAATTACGCTAGATCAAGCCTTAAGAAGCCGTGGTGTAAGCGATGAAGTAGGTGGATTTGCCTATCTAGCAGAGCTTTCCAATAATACTCCGAACGCCATTAATATTTTGGCTTATGCAGATATCGTGCGCGAGAAAGCCATATTACGAGAACTTATTTCGGTAGGGAATCGCATTGCCGAAAATAGCTATTCTCCTAAAGGGCAAGACATTAAGTTAATTCTTGATGAGGCTGAGCGTGAAGTATTTGCGATTGCAGAAAAACGAACAACTTCTAGCGAAGGCCCGCAGAATGTGATCAATGTGCTAGAAAGTACCATTGAAAAAATCGATATTTTAAGCAAACTTGAAAATCATTCTGGCGTAACAGGCATTACGACAGGTTTCACTGATCTTGATAAAAAAACGGCTGGTTTACAACCTTCTGACTTAATTATCGTTGCGGCACGTCCGTCAATGGGTAAAACTACTTTCGCCATGAACCTTTGCGAAAATGCCGCAATGGCAAGTGAAAAACCTGTTTTAGTATTTAGTTTAGAAATGCCTGCAGAACAAATTATGATGCGTATGATCGCTTCCCTTGCTCGTGTTGATCAAACTAAAATCCGTACAGGGCAAAATTTAGATGAAATCGAGTGGAACAAAATTGCCAGCGTAGTAGGAATGTTCAAGCAAAAAAATAATCTTTTTATCGATGATTCTTCAGGTCTAACACCTACCGATGTTCGTTCGCGCGCACGCCGAGTTTATCGTGAAAATGGTGGATTAAGTATGATTATGGTGGATTATTTGCAATTAATGCGCGCACCCGCATTTTCAGATAACCGAACATTAGAAATCGCAGAAATTTCTCGTTCCCTCAAAGCACTCGCCAAAGAATTACAAGTGCCAGTAGTCGCCCTTTCTCAGTTAAATCGTACTTTAGAGCAACGTGGAGACAAACGCCCTGTAAACTCAGATTTACGTGAATCTGGCTCCATTGAACAAGATGCAGACTTGATTATGTTTATTTACCGAGATGAAGTCTATAACGATAACTCGGAAGATAAAGGTGTTGCAGAAATTATTATCGGTAAACAGCGTAACGGCCCAATTGGTCGAGTGCGGTTAAAATTTAATGGACAATTTTCACGCTTCGACAATCTCGCCGAACAACGTGAATATCGAGATGATTATTAAGGAAAAATAATGAACGTAAAACCGGCGACAGCGAAAATCAGTTCGCACGCCTTAAAACAGAATTTAGAAATAATTAAACAAAAAGCACCAAATAGCAAAATTATTGCGGTGGTTAAAGCAAACGCTTATGGTCACGGCGTTGTATTCGTTGCTTCAACCTTAGAACAAAGCGTCGATTGCTTTGGGGTAGCACGTTTAGAAGAGGCTTTAGCATTACGCTCAAACGGCATCACTAAACCGATTTTATTGCTTGAAGGCTTTTTCAATGAACAAGATTTGCCTATTCTAGCCGTTAATAATATTGAAACCGTGGTACACAATCACGAACAGCTTGATGCTTTAAAACGTGCGAATTTACCAAGTCCAATTAAAGTTTGGTTAAAAATAGATACGGGAATGCATCGCTTGGGCATTGCTCTTGATGAAGTGGATTATTTTTATCAAGAACTGAAAAAACTCCCTCAAATTCAACCGCACTTAGGCTTTGTCAGCCATTTCAGCCGAGCCGATGAACTAGAATCAGATTACACTCAGCTCCAAATCTATCGTTTTTTATCCGCCACAAAAGATAAACAAGGTGAACGCACTATCGCAGCTTCTGGCGGCATTCTTTTCTGGCCTGAATCTCATCTGGAATGTATCCGCCCAGGCATTATTATGTACGGCATTTCTCCAACTGATACTATCGGTAAAGAGTTTGGCTTAACGCCAGTGATGAATTTAACCTCGTCATTAATTGCCGTTCGCCATCATAAACAAGGCGATCCTGTAGGTTACGGCGGTATTTGGACAAGTCCACGAGATACCAAAATTGGCGTGGTCGCAATGGGTTATGGCGATGGTTATCCGCGCGATGTGCCAGAAGGTACGCCTGTTTATTTAAATGGCCGTCTTGTACCAATTGTTGGACGTGTGTCAATGGATATGCTCACTGTTGATTTAGGTGCAGATAGCCAAGATTTGGTAGGCGATGAAGTAATTCTATGGGGTAAGGAATTACCTATTGAAACCGTAGCTAAATTCACAGGCATTTTAAGCTACGAGCTAATTACAAAATTAACACCTCGTGTTATAACTGAATACGTTGATTAATCACTGCATTTTTTGAATAGAGGGAGTCATTCTCCCTAATAAAAATTCCAGAAAGTGCGGTTAAAATTTTGATTATTTTTAATGAAAGGAAATACCATGAAAAATATTAACCCAACTCACACCCAAGCGTGGAAATCTCTCGAAGCACATAAAGCTGAATTGTCAAACACCACCATCCAAGATTTATTTAAACAAGAAAAAAATCGTTTTGACGATTATTCTTTAACATTCAATAACCAAATTCTTGTCGATTTTTCCAAAAACAACATCAATCAAACAACCCTTTCACTTCTTCGCCAACTTGCTCAAGAATGCGCACTTGATAGCGCAAAAGAAGCGATGTTTACTGGCAAAAAAATCAATCATACAGAGAATCGTGCCGTGCTGCATACTGCACTTCGCAATCGCACTAATACGCCAGTACTTGTTGATGGTAAAGATGTCATGCCTGAAGTCAATGCTGTGCTAGCTAAAATGAAAGATTTCTGTCAGCGTATTATTTCTGGCGAATGGAAAGGCTATACGGGTAAAGCCATTACGGATGTTGTGAATATTGGTATTGGTGGCTCTGACTTAGGCCCTTATATGGTAACCGAAGCACTTCGCCCGTATAAAAATCATCTAAATATGCACTTTGTTTCAAATGTCGATGGTACACATATTGCGGAAACCTTAAAAAAAATCAATCCAGAAACAACACTTTTCTTAGTCGCATCTAAGACTTTTACCACTCAAGAAACCATGACAAATGCACAAAGTGCGCGTGATTGGTTACTAAAAGCAGCGAAAGATGAAAGTGCGGTTGCAAAACATTTTGCAGCATTATCAACCAATGCTAAAGATGTAGAAAAATTTGGTATTGATACAAATAACATGTTTGAATTTTGGGATTGGGTTGGCGGTCGTTACTCTTTGTGGTCAGCTATTGGTCTTTCAATTGCACTATCAATTGGCTTTGAAAACTTTGAAGCGTTATTAAATGGCGCGCATGAAATGGATAAACATTTCTGCTCTACTCCAATTGAAAAAAATATCCCCACCACTTTAGCATTAGTTGGTTTATGGAATACCAATTTCCTTGGTGCGCAAACAGAAGCGATCTTACCTTATGATCAATATTTACATCGCTTCGCGGCTTATTTTCAACAAGGTAATATGGAATCAAATGGTAAATATGTGGATCGTGATGGCAATGTCATTAACAATTATCAAACTGGCCCTATCATTTGGGGAGAACCTGGTACAAACGGACAACACGCGTTCTATCAATTAATTCATCAAGGTACCACTTTAATTCCTTGTGATTTTATCGCACCCACTCAAAGCCACAACCCATTGGCAGATCATCACAATAAATTGCTTTCAAACTTCTTTGCACAAACAGAAGCATTAGCATTCGGAAAAACAAAAGAGGAAGTCGAGGCTGAATTTGTAAAAGCGGGGAAATCTTTGGATGATGTGAAAAATATTGTTCCATTTAAAGTATTTACGGGTAATAAGCCAACTAATTCGATTCTCGTTCAAAAAATCACGCCATTTACTTTAGGGGCATTAATTGCGATGTATGAACATAAAATATTCGTACAAGGTGTGATTTTTAATATCTTTAGCTTCGATCAATGGGGTGTAGAACTAGGCAAACAACTTGCAAACAGAATTCTTCCTGAATTAACAGATTCTGAAAAAGTAGCAAGTCATGACAGTTCAACTAATGGATTAATTAATCAATTTAAAGCATGGCGTTAATTATTTGGATTTGAATAATTCTAGAGCTGTCACAAATAACGACTAAAAACTCTATTTAGGTTAAGATAATCAAATGAGAGAAAGTCGCTTAAGTCAATAAACAAAATAAACTTATTGAGATATTTCTGGCAAGTGTGACAGCTCTAGCCGCAGCTAAGTTGGTAAATATAAATAAATTTCAGCTTATTACTTTCATCGTCTACCATTGTTTATCACTCAAAGCAGCCTACATATGGAAATGTTTGAAAGTGAAATTCAAGCGAATGAAAGCTATTTTGGTGGTGCTCTGAAAGGTAAACTTGGTCAAGGAGAAGCTGGAAAAACTTCGTAATTTGTTTTTTGAAACGAAATGGCAAAGTAACACCGTGGTGGTTATGAATATGCAATCTGCAACACTGTTACCGATTATTCGAGAAAAGGTAAACAAGGTAGTATTATTTATATGAATTTCTACAGAGGTTATGATATTCTTAAGCTATATTTAAAGGAATATGAATGGCGTTTTAATCACAGTGATTAAAAAAAACTCAAATTTCTATTTCAAAACAATTAATTTAGGAGAGTTTTAATTGGTTGTCTATGCATCTCCTTTTGTTATTTAAATAACGTATAAAATAGTTTAAAGAAGAGTGTAAAATTAGAGCTTATATGGAAAATTTCCCATTAGTATCGGTTATTGTTTGTGCTTATAACGCTGAGCAATATATAGATGAAAGCATTTCATCCATTATTAATCAGACTTATGAAAATCTAGAAATTATAGTTATCAATGATGGTTCAACAGATTTGACTTTGTCTCATTTAGAAAAAATATCTAAATTAGATAAAAGGATAAAAATTATCAGTAATAAATATAATTTAGGATTCATAAATTCTTTGAATATAGGCCTTGGTTGTTTTTCAGGTAAATATATTGCGAGAATGGATGCTGATGATATAGCTAAACCATCGTGGATTGAGAAAATAGTTACCTATCTGGAGAAAAATGATCATATTACAGCAATGGGATCATACTTAGAGATTATTGTAGAAAAAGAATGTGGAATTATCGGTTCTCAATATAAAACTGGAGATATATGGAAAAATCCATTGCTACATAATGAGATTTGTGAAGCTATGCTTTTCTATAATCCGATACATAACAACACTATGATTATGAGAGCAAATGTATATAGAGAGCATAAATTAATCTTTAATAAAGATTATCCGTATGCAGAAGATTATAAGTTTTGGTCAGAGGTTAGTAGGCTTGGTTGTTTAGCTAATTATCCTGAAGCATTAGTAAAATATAGACTACATGGAAACCAAACATCATCAGTTTATAATCATAAGCAAAATGAGGTAGCTAAAAAGATAAAGAGGGAAAATATTACATATTACCTTAATAAGATAGGTATAGATATAAAAGTAATTAATAGTGTGTCGTTGCTAGAAATATATCATGTGGATAAAAGTAATAAAGTGTTGAAAAGTATACTTTATGAGATGTATATGAGCTTAGATAAATATACTATAACTTCACTCTTACATTTTATTAAATATCATCTTGAATTATTTGATTTAAAGCAAAATTTAAAGATTATAAAAAAGTTCATAAGAAAAATAAATGTTATATTTTAGATAGAGTGTTCAGAAAGGGGAGGAACAAATTCCAAGTTTTCTAAAGGACTAAATTCTAATTTAGTCCTTTAAATTTATCTTAGATAGACGATAAATATATATTTTAAATGAATTTAATTATAAAAAATCAGTGCCTTACTAAGTTAAGACACTGATTAATCATATTAGACTTTAATGCTATTGGTTATAGCACAGAAACATTTAAGCTTGAGCCACCACCAACAATACGAACTCGGCGACCAGCTACAAAACTGCTGTCAGCCTTTTGAACAACAACGATCTCTTGACCATCATCTTTCTTAATTACAAGTTCAGCACCGTTTACTTGACTCATTTTTTCTTCGATTTTGCTTCCAGCTATTGCACCGCCAATTGCGCCAACTACTGCAGCAATAGCTTGACCACGACCACCGCCAATTGCACTACCAGCAATACCACCTAAAGCTCCACCACCAAGCGTACCTACTACACCTTGATTATCAGCTTGGATTTTAACAGGGCGTACAGAAACAATCGTACCATAAGTAATTGAACGCGCTTCCTTTGCTTGAGATGCGCTATAAACATCACCGCTGAAAATATCTGTATTTGCACAACCAGTTACACTAAAAGCAACTAACAGTACTAATGCCATATTTGTTTTTTTCATATAATATTCTCTATATTAGAAGGAATTAAAGTGGGTTTCTTGGAGAAAAAGTTGAAATGTTTTTAGTATTACCATTGTCAGATACTAAAACACAAGCACCAACAACTAAAGTTGAATCATACTTATGCACAATAACAACCTCCTCTCCTTTCTGCTGGTTACCAGAACAATCATTTTTACGAACAGTTAATTTTAGATTTTTGCCTTCCATTTGACTAAAAATAATTTGACCTTTATAAGTACCCTCCTCCTTTTGAAAAGCAGAACAAGCACTCAAGCCTACTGTAGCTAAAACAACAAATGCAAGTGATAATTTATTCATTTTTACTAAACCTCAAGTATTTTTTTTATAGAATAAGGATGAACCTTAATGCAAGTATGATTTACTGTTTTATCCGTAAAACTTACTGCAATAGATGGATTTGGTAATCTTTCCCCATCCACTTTAGGCTCGCTCACTTTAATGGTTAATTGAGTTAATTTGTCCCATAAAAAATACATATTAACACGGTTAATCCATTCATTTATCGATTCTTTCGGTAAAAATGGCATTACAATCTCAATATGTTCCCATCCCTCAATTGGATATTTTTTATTTTTAGGAAGTGGAAGTTCAATAATATCCACAAATTGATTGGCAAATTTAACTGGTTTTTCTAATTCAATAAGATAAATCTTACGACCATTAACAATATTACCAGATAAGATTTTACCACACTTTAATAAAAGTATCAGCCAATTTTTAGCACTTTGCTCACTATTTACCCGTAATGCAAGATGATCAATTTCATAGTGAGACAGATCTATTGTCATTTCTTTGGCTAAATGCTGAATTTTTCTTTCAAATATTGCTAAATCTGCTAAAAGTGCGGTTAAATTTTCCTGTAAATTTGTCATTTTGTCCCTTTGAGAAATATACAAAGAACGGTATCATAACCGATTATTTTTATTATTCAATTTGAACATAGGAAAAAACGTGAATATTCAATCTATTCTATCCGATAAAATTAAACAAGCGATGATTCTTGCAGGTGCTGATCAATCTTGCGATGCGCTTATTCGTCAATCAGGAAAACCACAATTTGGCGATTATCAAGCCAATGGCATTATAGCTGCGGCAAAAAAATTAGGTTTAAATCCACGAGAATTTGCTCAAAAAGTTTTAGACAATCTTCAACTATCTGATATTGCAGAAAAATTAGAAATCGCAGGTCCAGGTTTTATCAATATTTTCTTAAATCCAACTTGGCTAACAACTGAAATTTCAGCTGCACTTTCCCACAAAAATTTAGGTATTCAAGCTACCAATAAACAAACAGTTGTGATTGATTATTCATCTCCAAACGTAGCAAAAGAAATGCACGTAGGTCATTTACGCTCTACGATAATCGGCGATGCTGTAGCCAGAACCCTTGAGTTTTTAGGTCACAATGTCATCCGCGCTAACCACGTAGGCGACTGGGGAACGCAATTCGGAATGCTTATTGCTTATCTTGAAAAAATGCAAAATGAACACGCCAGTGAAATGGAATTACAAGATCTTGAAGCCTTTTACCGCGAAGCCAAAAAACATTACGATGAAGATGAAATATTCGCAGAAAAAGCACGTAATTATGTTGTAAAATTACAAAGTGGAGATGAATATTGTCGAACGATGTGGAAACGTTTAGTCGATATCACTATGCAACAAAATCAGCACAACTATAATCGCTTAAACGTGACTTTAACCGAAAAAGATGTGATGGGTGAAAGTCTTTATAATCCTATGTTACCAAGCATCGTAGAAGATCTTAAAAAACAAGGTTTGGCTGTGGAAAATGATGGTGCATTGGTTGTTTATTTAGATGAATTTAAAAATAAAGATGGCAACCCAATGGGTGTAATCGTTCAAAAAAAAGACGGCGGTTTCCTTTATACTACAACAGATATTGCTGCAGCAAAATATCGTTATGAAACATTAAAAGCTAATCGCGCCCTTGTTTTTTCAGATACTCGCCAAAGCCAACATATGCAACAAGCTTGGTTAATTACTCGTAAAGCAGGTTATGTACCAGATAGTTTCTCGTTAGAGCATAAAAACTTTGGGATGATGCTTGGTAAAGATGGCAAACCATTTAAAACCCGTACCGGTGGCACGGTGAAATTAGCCGATCTATTAGATGAAGCAATTGAACGTTCCACTGTATTAATTAATGAAAAAAATACAAATTTATCTAATGATGAAAAAGAAGCCGTGATTAAGGCTGTCGGTATCGGTGCGGTAAAATATGCGGATCTATCCAAAAACCGCACCACGGATTACGTTTTTGATTGGGATAATATGTTAAGTTTCGAAGGTAACACGGCACCTTATATGCAATATGCTTACACCCGTATTCGTTCGATCTTTAATAAAACAGATATAAATTCAACCGCACTTTTGGCTGCACCTTTAACTATTAAAGATGATAAAGAAAGAACGCTTGCAATCAAGCTTCTACAATTTGAAGAAGCCGTGCAAACTGTCGGAAAAGAAGGCACACCACACGTGCTTTGTGCTTATTTATATGAACTTGCTGGCATCTTCTCGTCATTCTACGAACATTGTCCAATTTTAAATGCTGAAGATGAATCTATAAAATTAAGTCGTTTGAAATTAGCATTATTAACGGAAAAAACCTTAAAACAGGGTTTAACGTTACTCGGTATTAAAACCGTAGAAAAAATGTAATTTAGATAATTAAAATCCCTTTCTCAGGAAAGGGATTTTTTATACTTGTTTACTGAATAAAAAAAGTGCCCCATTGGAGCACTACTCGGAAAGCAAAATAGATGTCGGCTATTTAAGATAGCACTTGTTTTTAGTGGTATCAGAATAAAGAAATCCGATCAGTTATGCAAGTACATATTTTTAAATTTGTGAACTTGGTCACGATTTTTTTATAAAAAACAAATGTATTTATAATAAAGTGCGGTAAAATTCTATTAAAATATTTCCGCACTTTACGCCCCTACTTTAAAGAATATTCTTTTCTCCACGAGACACACTAATCAATCCAGAACGAACAATTTCTAACAATGTGGTTTCTTCTTTCAATGCAGAAATAAACGCATCAACTTTATCATTTGTACCGCTTAATTGAATTGTGTAAGACTTTGGTGTGACATCTACAATTTGACCGCGGAAAATATCTGCTAATCGTTTAATTTCATCGCGAGATGACCCCACTGCTCTTACTTTCGCTAAAACAATTTCTCGTTCTATATGTTCCTGCTCACTTAAATTAACCACTTTAAACACATCCACTAATTTATGAAGTTGTTTTTCGATTTGCTCCAATGCCTGAGCATCGCCCACAGCTTCAATGGTCATTCGAGAAAGCGTTGGATCATCCGTTGGCGCAACCGTCAAACTTTCAATATTAAAGGCACGTTGAGAGAATAAACCAACAACACGCGACAATGCTCCCGATTCATTTTCGAGTAAAACAGATAAAATTCTACGCATTAGTTTGTCTCCTCTTGAGGTTTACTTAAAATCATTTCATTCATTGCGCCACCACGAATTTGCATTGGATAAACGTGTTCAGATTCATCTACATTAATATCTACAAAGACTAATTTATTTTTAATACTGAATGCTTCTTGCAATTTGCTTTCAAGTTCATCGGGAGTAGCAATTTTTATTCCTACGTGACCGTAAGATTCTGCCAATTTCGCAAAATCAGGCAAGGAATTCATATAGGTTTGCGAATGGCGACCAGAATAAATCAAATCTTGCCATTGTTTTACCATTCCCAAGAAATGATTATTCAAACAAATAATGACAACAGGAATGCCATATTGTGTTGCGGTAGAAAGCTCTTGAATATTCATTTGAATACTACCATCGCCAGTAACGCAAACAACAGTTCCTTCAGGATGAGCTAATTTCACACCAAGTGCCGCAGGAAAACCAAAACCCATTGTGCCTGCACCACCAGAATTAATCCAATGACGCGGTTCATCGAATGGATAATGTAACGCAGCAAACATTTGGTGCTGACCTACATCAGAAGCCACATAGGCTTGTCCTTTCGTGAGGCGATATACCGCTTCCACGACTTGTTGCGGTTTAATCACGCCTGAAGTGCGGTCAAATTCCAAACATTTTTTTGCTTTCCATTGGTTGATTTCTTGCCACCAACTTTCAAGATCTGTTTGAGATTTTAATCCCTCTTCATTCAATAAACCCAAAAATTCTTCCAATACATTTTTCGCATTTCCGACAATTGGAATCGCTACTGGCACATTTTTAGAAATTGAGGTTGGATCAATATCAATATGAATCACTTTTGCATTTGGGCAATATTTTTCTAAATTATTTGTCGTACGATCATCAAAACGAACGCCAATCCCCAAAATAAGATCACTTTCGTGCATTGCCGTATTCGCTTCTAAAGTACCATGCATACCCAACATACCTAAGAATTGTTTATCCGTACTTGGATAAGCACCCAATCCCATTAATGAGGAAGTCACGGGTAAATTTAAACGTTGTGCAAACTGAATTAACTGCTCACTACATTCAGCAGTGATTGCACCACCACCGACAAAAAGTATTGGTTTCTTCGCCACTAAAAGTGCTTTTAACGCTTTTTTAATTTGACCTTTGTGTCCATTCACTGTTGGATTATAAGAACGTAACTCGACATATTCAGGGTATTCATAAGGATATTTAAAATTAGGATTTACAGTGTCTTTTGGAATATCCACAACAACAGGACCTGGACGACCCGTAGATGCAATATAAAAGGCTTTTTTCAAAGTAGATGGAATATCTTCCGCCTTTTTGACAATAAAGCTATGCTTCACAACGGGACGAGAAATACCCAGCATATCACATTCTTGGAAAGCATCACTGCCAATTAAATTGCTCATAACCTGACCCGAAATGATAACCATAGGCACAGAATCGGTATAAGCCGTTAAAATGCCAGTGATAGCATTTGTTGCACCAGGCCCCGAAGTCACTAGCACACATCCAACTTTACCCGTTGAACGTGCGTAACCATCCGCCATATGCACCGCGGCTTGTTCGTGGCGAACTAAAATATGTTCAATACTACCCAGCGTATGAATTGCATCATAAATATCTAATACCGCGCCTCCGGGATAACCAAATACATACTCTACGCCTTCATCACGTAAAGATTGAACCACCATCTCTGCGCCAGATAACTTCTTCATTTTTCACTCCTTAAATTCACCGCACTTTTAAAAATACGAACAGATTATGTCAATATTCCACATCATACAAAGTAAAAAAAATTTGTCTAGCCACTAAAATAACAAAAAAATCAATTAAAAAAATATAAAAAACCAAAGATAAATGAAAATTTAGTTTTTTATAAATTTTTCCATCAATAAAAATAAAAAAATGCGACAAAATGCCGCATTTTATAAAATAGTAAAAATATTATTTTTTATTCAAATTTTTGAATTAGATCACACTTTTAGCGTTTTTTAACTGCAAATACAATGACAATCAATGAAACTGCCGTTGCTGCAAAACCAGCTAAACCTGAATAAGTAAACCCTACCACAATGTAACCAATAGAAGTCGCTGTTGCAACTGTGGCAGCATAAGGAAGCTGAGTAGTAACGTGATCAATATGATTACATTTCGCGCCCGTTGAAGACAAAATTGTTGTATCCGACACTGGCGAGCAATGATCGCCACATACAGCCCCTGCCATTACTGCAGATAAACAAGGAAGCAATAATTCTGGTGCGACATTCGCTGCCATTGCTGCGGCAATTGGCAACATAATACCGAATGTTCCCCAGCTCGTACCTGTTGAAAATGCCATCGCTGCACCAAGAACAAAAAGTATAACAGGCAAAAATTGCATTGGAATATTACCAGACACAAGAGAAGATAGATATTTACCTGTTTGCATATCGCCTACTATTTTATTAATTGTCCAAGCAAAGAATAAAATTGCGATTGCGCCTGACATTGATTTAATTCCCACAATCCAAGAACGTGCATATTCAGGAACACTCACTTGACGATCAAGAATAATTAATAAAGTAGAAATAATAATTGAACAGAATCCACCTACAACCAAAGATGTTCCTACTACGGTGTTTTCAAATGCACCTAAAACACTAAACACTTTGCCATCCGCAGCCAATGCCTCTGCACCCGTGTAAATCATCATTGAAACTGTAGCGATAATTAAAACTAAAATAGGTAATATAAGATTACGCACCTGACCTTTTGTACCCGTTTCTTCTTCCAACTGATCTTCAGTATTTTTCAAAGCTAATTTTTCGTGACGCACCATTGAAGCAATATCAAAAGAAAAATATGCCACAAAAAACACCATAATAATGGAGAAAATTGCATAGAAGTTCATTGAACTCATTGCTACGAATGCACCAATTGGTGTGTACTCCGTGATCGAATAAGTCGCTAATAAACCACCTATTAAAGTAATAATGTATGCGCCCCAACTTGAAACAGGCATCATTACACACATTGGTGCTGCCGTTGAATCTAAAATATAAGCAAGTTTCGCACGAGAAACTTTAAAACGATCTGTCACAGGACGAGCAATTGCGCCTACAGCGAGACTATGGAAATAATCGTCAATAAAAGTAACAAAAACCAATGACGCCGCTAATAATTTAGCACCACGACGACCTTTAATACGGCTTTGTGCCCATTCAGCAAAGGCACGATTACTACCTGATACGGTTAAAAGTGCGGTTAAAACACCAAGCAATAATAAGAACAAAACAATGTTCATATTTGAATTGATTTCACCATCGGCATAAACCAAAGAAACCACATTTTTTACCAAATAATTAAATGCGCTGCCGATTTGCCAATCGCTTAACATTAATGATCCAATAATAATCCCCGCACTAAGGGAAACCAAAACACGGCGAGTTGCTATCGCCAAAATTATCGCCAACAAAGCAGGGACGATTGACCAAACAGATGATGAAAAATCAATAAGTTCCATTAAATAATACCTATAATTAATGGAGAGAACGGAAAGCACAGGACAGAATAAGACCAAAACAACCGTAGCACTCCATAGTTAATCAGAAAAACTATGACAGTGTCGCCCCTTTCGAGCACGCCACCAACCAAACAAAACGACTTTTATTTGATTTCGGCAACTATTCCTTTCTTTTTTCTTCTTCGTTATCCACTCTGAAAAAATACTTATAATAATTGCGCCTCTACTTTTGTAGTGATTAGAGAGATTACCGTAAAACAAACAAAATGCCAACAGATTTTATAAAAATTTTATAAACTTGAATAAAAATATAAAGAAAATAAACACAAAAAAATATATCTGTTTAGACCATTTATTTAATAATAGATATTTACAATAAATTTTATTTTCTCTATTATTAAATAAATTTTCCCACATTTAATGTTATTTATTGAGGTTTATTATGAACGAATTAGTAAGAGGTTTAACAAATCTTCGTAGTTTACGTGCTGCTGTACGTGAATTAACGTTAGAACAAGCAGAAAATGCCCTAGAAAAATTACAAACAGCTATCGAAGAAAAACGTGCTAATGAAGCAGAATTAATTAAAGCAGAGACAGAGCGAAAAGAGCGTTTAGCTAAATATAAAGAATTAATGGAAAAAGAAGGTATTACACCTGAAGAATTACACGAAATTTTTGGCACAAAAACTGTATCAATTCAAGCAAAACGTGCTCCACGCCCTGCAAAATATGCGTTTATTGATGAAAATGGCGAGCATAAAACTTGGACGGGTCAAGGTCGCACACCACGCCCAATTCAAAATGCGTTGAACAAAGGTAAATCATTATCTGATTTCGAAATTTAATTTTTCTATTTGAAACTAGAACCTATTTTATGGGTTCTATTTTTTTATCTAAACATAGCACACAACATTATGATCGAAAAAAAAATATTACTCACTGATTGCCCTGATGATAAAGGCTTAATCGCAAAAATAACTAATATTTGTTACAAACATCAACTAAATATTCTTCATAATAATGAATTTGTAGATTTTGAAACCAAACATTTCTTTATGCGCACAGAATTGGAAGGTATTTTTAACGAAGCTACTTTATTAGAAGATCTAAAATATAGCTTACCCGAAGAAACGAATTGTCGATTAATTGGCACCCAACGTAAGCGAATTGTAATTTTAGTCACCAAAGAAGCTCACTGCCTCGGCGATATTTTAATGAAAAATTATTATGGTGCGCTTGATGTAGAAATTGCAGCCGTAATCGGCAATCACGATAATTTACGTGAACTTGTTGAACGTTTTAATATTCCATTTCATTTAGTTAGCCACGAAAACTTAACCCGTGTAGAACACGACAAATTACTGGCAGAAAAAATTGATGAATATACGCCAGATTATATTGTTCTCGCTAAATATATGCGTGTGCTAAACCCTGAATTTGTCGCGCGTTATCCAAATCGAGTGATTAATATCCATCATTCATTCTTGCCTGCTTTTATTGGTGCCAAGCCTTATCAACAAGCCTATGAACGCGGTGTAAAAATTATTGGCGCAACGGCACATTTTATTAATAACGAATTAGATCAAGGCCCAATCATTATGCAAAATGTGATTAATGTGGATCATACTTATAATGCAGAAGCGATGATGCGTGCTGGCCGTGATGTGGAAAAAACCGTGTTAAGTCGCGCCCTTGATCTCGCTTTACACGATAGAATTTTTGTTTATAAAAATAAAACGGTGGTGTTGTAATGGAAAAAATTACTCTTGCACCAATAAGTGCGGTTGAAGGAACAATTAATTTACCAGGTTCTAAAAGTTTATCGAATCGCGCATTACTTTTAGCCGCCTTAGCTAAAGGCACAACAAAAGTAACCAATTTATTAGATAGCGATGATATTCGACATATGCTTAACGCCCTCAAAGCATTGGGCGTACGCTATCAACTGTCTGATGATAAAACTATTTGTGAAATAGAGGGATTAGGCGGAGCATTCAATATACAGAATAATCTTTCACTCTTTCTTGGCAATGCTGGGACTGCAATGCGTCCATTAACCGCAGCACTTTGCTTAAAAGGAAAAACCGAAAGCGAAATCATCTTAACGGGTGAACCTCGTATGAAAGAGCGGCCAATTCTCCATTTGGTCGATGCGCTACGCCAAGCGGGTGCAGATATTCGCTACTTAGAGAATGAGGGTTATCCTCCGCTCGCAATTCGCAACAAAGGGATAAAAGGTGGAAAAGTCAAAATTGATGGTTCAATTTCATCTCAATTTTTGACCGCACTTTTAATGTCTGCGCCACTTGCAGAAAATGACACAGAAATAGAAATTATCGGTGAACTAGTCTCTAAACCCTATATTGACATTACCCTTGCAATGATGCGAGATTTTGGTGTTAAGATTGAAAATCATCACTACCAAAAATTTCAAGTTAAGGGAAATCAATCCTATATTTCGCCTAATAAATACTTGGTAGAAGGCGATGCATCATCAGCCTCTTACTTTCTTGCAGCTGGAGCAATTAAAGGAAAAGTGAAAGTAACAGGCATTGGCAAAAACTCAATTCAAGGCGATCGTTTATTTGCTGATGTATTAGAGAAAATGGGGGCAAAAATCACTTGGGGAGAGGATTTTATCCAAGCCGAACAAGCTGAATTAAATGGTATTGATATGGATATGAACCACATTCCAGATGCCGCAATGACGATTGCAACCACCGCACTTTTTTCCAACGGCGAAACCGTCATTCGCAATATTTATAACTGGCGTGTGAAAGAAACAGATCGATTAACAGCAATGGCAACCGAACTACGTAAAATCGGTGCAGAAGTCGAAGGAGGTGAAGATTTTATTCGTATTCAACCGCTTCCACTCAATCAATTTAAACACGCCAATATTGAGACCTATAACGATCACCGTATGGCAATGTGTTTTTCTCTAATCGCACTATCAAACACACCAGTGACGATTTTAGATCCCAAATGTACTGCCAAAACCTTTCCTACATTCTTCAATGAATTTGAAAAGATTTGCTTAAAAAATTAAGTAAAAAAGTGCGAGTGCGGTCAATTTCAAAACAGTTTTCAAATTAACCGCACTTTCATTCCATTCTAAAAAAATCCTAAATAAAGATTATTTATACCGTTTTTTCACCGCACTTTTATCTTGCTCACGTAACCGTTCTAGTTTTTCCTTAATCTGAATTTCCATACCTCTATTCGTTGGAAAATAATATTGAGTGTCTTTTAATTCAAGTGGGAAATAATTTTCGCCTGCCGCATAAGCGTTAGGTTCATCGTGAGCATAACGATATTCAGTGCCATATCCGAGCTCTTTCATTAAATTAGTCGGCGCATTGCGTAAATGTGGTGGAACATCGTAATCAGGTAAATCTTTCGCTTGCTGTTTCGCAGTGTTAAATGCGGTATAAACTGCATTACTTTTTGGCGCTACCGCAAGATAGATAATGGCTTGGGCAATGGCTCGCTCCCCTTCATAAGCCCCCACTCGAGTAAAGCAATCCCAAGCAGCCAATGCGACTTGCATAGCACGAGGATCTGCATTTCCCACATCTTCTGAAGCTATGGCAAGTAATCGGCGCACGACATATAAAGGGTCTCCACCCGCTGTCAAAATTCGTGCATACCAATACAGCGCAGCATCTGGAGCAGAACCGCGAACAGATTTATGTAGCGCAGAAATTAAATCATAGAAACGATCACCTTGTTTATCAAATCTCGCTTGACGTTCGCCTAAGACTTCTTTTAATAAAGTGCGGTCAATTTTCTTTCCATTTTCCGTTTCATCTGCCATATCCACCATTAATTCGAGGCAATTCAAGGCTAATCGTGCATCCCCATTAACATATTCGGCAAGCACTTGCAGTAAATTCTCTTCTAAAATTAACCGCTCTTTACCCAATCCACGTTCAGGATCTTCTACAGCTTGCTGCAAAACTTGTTCAATTTCAGCCGTTGTGAGTGATTTCAGCACATACACTCGGGCACGAGAAAGCAACGCATTATTTAGCTCAAAAGAGGGATTTTCTGTTGTCGCCCCAATAAAAATAACGGTTCCGTCTTCAATGTGCGGTAAAAATGCATCTTGCTGGCTTTTATTAAAACGATGGACTTCATCCACAAATAAGATAGTTTTACGATCTGCAAGACGATTTTGTTTTGCACGCTCAATCGCTTCACGAATTTCTTTGATACCACTCGTCACCGCAGAAATTCGCTCTACTTCCGCATTAATACGTTGTGCTATGATTTCTGCAAGGGTTGTTTTCCCCGTACCTGGTGGACCCCACAAAATCATTGAATGAATATGGCCAGCTTGGATAGCTTTCCGCAGTGGCTTGCCCTCGCCAATTAAATGGCTTTGCCCAAAATATTGTTCTAGATTTGTTGGGCGCATTCTTGCCGCCAGTGGGCGAAAATCATTTTCGGCAAAATCAAAATTGAGGTTAGACATTTTTTATTTCTCACAAAATTGAAGGGCGTATTTCTACGCCCTTATTTAAAATAATCACTTGTTATTTTTTACGTTGGTCATCCACTTCAACGCCTTTTTCTGGCTTGAATTGGAACAAGCTATCAGACAAGGTTTGATTCGTAATATTACGTAAAACATAAAGATTGGTTTGCCCATCTTTCTCTGTCGTACTGAAATTTCGCAATATTCCATTAGCATCAACACGAATATCAAATTGCTTAATGTTGCTTGTGGATAAGGTTGGTTTTAACACAAAGGTATCCGATTGTTGTGTTACCGTATATTGATGCCAATGGCTATTATCATTGCTGGTAAGCAAAACAAAAGGAGTATTATTTACCGCATTTTTTACCCATTGTGCGGTCACTTGTTGCACAAATGGATCGTAGAACCATAAGGTTTTACCATCAGAAATAATCTGGGTTTCTTGAGGGGTTTTAGTCTCCATACGGAATAAATTTGGGCGTTTAATTTGAAGTTTGCCACTTCCTTGTTGAACATTTTTGCCACTTCCAGAAGTTACTGTTTGCACAAATTCTGCACTTAATACATCGACTTTAGCTAAACGCATTTGCAATTCACTTGCCGCATCAGCCAATGCCAAACTACTCAAACCAAGTAAGGCAAGTGCGGCAAATTTTAAGGTTGTTTTTTTCATTTTACTTTCCTTTTAAATTAGTATTCTGGACGATGCGATAAAATTTCACGCTTACCATTTTGCATTGGGCTAACAATCCCTTGTTCTTCCATTTGATCCATAATACGCGCAGCTCGGTTAAAACCTACGCTGAATTTACGTTGAATAGAAGATACTGAAGTTGTACCAGTATTAATAACAAAGTCCATTACTTCATCAAAGAGTGGATCTAATTCTCCACCGCTTGATATCCCTTTTTCTGAACTTTCCTCATCGTCTGCGCTTTCTAAAATTCCATCAATATAATCAGGTTTACCGCGTGCTCGCCAATCATCGGCAATATTGATGACTTCATCATCACTCATATAGGCTCCATGTACGCGGATTAAATCAGATGAACCTTGTCCAGAATAAAGCATATCTCCACGACCTAAAAGAGCCTCAGCGCCACCTTGATCAAGAATAGTACGTGAGTCAATTTTACTTGCCACCGTAAAGGCAATGCGACTTGGAATATTTGCTTTAATTAAACCAGTAATCACATCCACAGAGGGGCGTTGTGTGGCTAAAATTAAATGGATACCAATAGCTCTCGCTTTTTGTGCCAACCGTGCAATCAGTTCTTCGATTTGCTTACCCGCTACCATCATTAAATCAGCAAACTCATCGACAATAACCACAATATAACTCAATTTTTTCAACGCTGGTGGCATTGCATCCATCGTATCTCCCGGTCGCCAAATTGGATTTGGCACAGGCATTCCCATTGCTTCGTATTCATCAATTTTTTCATTAAAGCCTTCAATGTTTCGTACGCGTAAAGCTGAAAGCAACTGGTAACGACGTTCCATTTCATCTACGCACCAACGCAACGAATTAGCGGCTTTTTTCATATCCGTTACAACTGGTGTCAGTAAATGCGGAATATCATTATAAACAGAAAGTTCGACGACTTTAGGATCAATCATAATAAATTTCACATCTTCTGGTTGAACACGATAAAGTAAACTTAGAATCATCGTATTCACACCAACAGACTTACCTGATCCCGTAGAACCTGCTACCAATAAATGTGGCATTTTTGCTAAATCAACAATGACTGGTTTGCCACTAATATCTTTACCTAAAGCAATAGGTAAAGTTGCCTTGCTATCACGGAATTCATTGCTATCTAATACATCACGTAATGGCACCATTTGACGATGAAGATTTGGGGTTTCAATACCAATATAAGGTTTACCTGGAATAACCTCTGCCACACGAATAGAACGAAACATCAATGCTCTTGCTAAATCGGTATCGATGCTCGTGACTTTTGATGCTTTCACCCCTGGCTGTAATTCTAATTCATAACGCGTAACAACAGGACCAACAAGCACATCTTTTACGCTGGCTTTTACATTAAAATTGCGTAATTGTTGTTCAATACGCTGTGAGGTTTCCATTATTTCATCTGGTGTAATGCGTTGTTCATTTGGCGGATATTTTAAAAGCAAATCCAAACTAGGTAATGGTGTACTCGGTTTTTCACGTTTTGTTGTTTGCTGTTGAAATGCAGGATGAATCAAGCTACCGCTATAACCTTTATAATTAGGCTCTTGATTTTTGTCTAATTGAACGGCTTCCATATCATCCTGTAAGGATAGGTTAAATTTCACTCCATCTTTTTCTAAATCTACCTTTTCATCAACTTGAGTAGCAAAATGATTATCTACCATTTCAGTATTCAAAGATTCATGACTGGGTCTTAATAAAACTGTTGGCATTTCATCTTTTGTTAGCAAAGAAACTTGAGTAAAATCATCCGCACTTTGATTAATTGCTAAATCTTCTTGAACAACTGTTTTTACAGGCTTATTCCAAACTGCGACAAAATCATTTTTGCTTACCCTTTGTTCATCTGAATCACTCGATAAATTCACACTAGGCAAGCTTTCAGAATCAAACCCAAAAGAAAATTGCGGTTTTTCATTCTCTTCGTTCACGAGTTGATATTCTGATTTTATAGAAACCTCTGGATTTAACCCGCTAATATTAATTAAATGTGATGAAGATTCGCCAATTGAAATATTTTCTGCTTCTAAGGATAGCTTTACTGTTTCTATTTCACAATTTTGTTCTACATTGAGATGATTTTGATCTATATTTTCTGTTTCTGAACAATCTGATTTTACAATCACAATTTGCTCTAATTCTTCCGTTGATTTTTCTTGCTCAGCATTTTCTGATTGCTCATTTTTCATTGTTAGCCAATGATAAAATGCAACAATTAATCGAATTAACGATGCGCCAGAACAAAAAATAAAACCAATTAAAGCAAGCACAAAACCAATTAAAATTGAACCAAATTTACCTAATACAGGATAAAACCAATTTACAACAAGCGATCCGCCCAATACACCGCCACTCAAATAAAAAGTATTACTTGATAAAAACAACATACTCATTACGCAAAGCCCAATAATCAGCATGATAAAGCCAAAACTACGTAAAATAATTCGAGTACAGGAAAGCTGTTTAACTGCTTTTGTTTTCAATAAATAAATAGGCACGAGAAAAGCGGTGAAAGGAATAATATGGGCAACATAACCTAAAAAAACAAAAAAAAGATCGATTATCCACGCCCCAAATGAACCAACTTTATTAATTGTGTTTCCATACGCACTGGCTGTTGCCCAAGAATTATCAAGGGGCGTATAACTTGACCAAGCAACAATCAAATAAAGTCCAAAAAGTGCGGTTAATCCCAGCAAAAATTCCGCTAAATACTGTCTTAGCGTAAATCGTTCTGTAATTTGTTTAATCATATTATTTCAATACAAGGAAATTGGTTTGTTTTACTTCTTCCATCACAACATAAGTTCGAGTGTCATTTACACCTGGTAAACGTAACAATGTCGTGCCTAGCAATTTTCGGTATTCCGCCATATCTGCCACACGAGTTTTTAATAAATAATCAAAATCGCCCGATACCAAATGGCATTCTTGAATTTCTTCCAACGCTTGAATCGCTGCATTAAATTCTTCAAACACATCGGGCTTACCCCGTACTAATGTAATTTCAACAATCACTAACAATGGTGCATCCAATAATTCTGGATTTAACAGTGCGCGATACCCCATAATCACACCTTGTTTTTCCAAACGTTTAACTCGTTCTAAACAAGGTGTTGGCGAAAGCCCCACTTTTTTCGACAAATCGATATTGGAAATCTTACCGTTGCGTTGTAATTCATTCAGAATTTTTATATCTATCGCATCCAATGCTTTATTTCGTTTTTTTTCCATTTTCTTTATTTCTTTGCTCATAAAAAGGAACAACTATTCTACAGAATTTTCCTTTCATTTTCAGTAGACAATGATTTTTTTACAAATTATCTAACACAGCGAGCGCATCCGTGAGTTTTTTCACAGTAAAAACCTGCATATTTTCGACCGCACTTTTCGGCTTGTTACCAAAAGGAACAATAGCACGTTTAAAACCGTGTTTTGCAGCCTCGCTAATACGTTCCTGTCCACTTGGCACAGGACGAATTTCTCCCGCTAATCCAACTTCGCCAAAAATCACTAAATCTTGCGGCAAAGGGCGATTACGGAAACTTGAAATTAACGCAAGCAACAAAGCTAAATCCGCACTGGTTTCACTGACTTTTACACCACCAACCACATTTACAAAAACATCTTGATCCGCCATTTGTAAGCCACCATGTCGATGTAACACCGCCAATAATAGAGCTAAGCGATTTTGCTCTAATCCCACCGCAACACGGCGAGGATTTGCCAGCATTGAATGATCCACCAAGGCTTGAATTTCCACTAAAAGAGGACGAGTACCCTCCCAAAGCACCATAACGGAGCTGCCCGATGTAATCTCATCACCACGACTTAAAAAGATCGCCGATGGATTTTTCACTTCGCGCAAACCCTGCTCTGTCATTCCAAATACACCTAATTCATTGACTGCACCAAAACGGTTTTTATGGCTACGCAAAGTACGATAACGAGAATCGGCTTCGCCTTCTAATAACAATGAACAGTCAATGGCATGCTCTAACACTTTAGGCCCTGCAAGGGTTCCGTCTTTCGTAACGTGTCCAACCATAATAATCGCCACTTGGCGAGTTTTCGCATAACGAGTGAGGAAAGAAGCACATTCACGCACTTGAGCTACACTGCCTGGCGATGATTGAATATCTGCCAAATGCATTACTTGGATAGAATCTACCACGATAATTTGCGGTTTTAATTGATCCGCCAAATTACAAATCTGTTCCACAGAGGTTTCTGACAACATTTTTAATTGATCATTTGGCAATCCCAATCGGCTTGCGCGCATCGCAACCTGTTGTAATGATTCCTCTCCCGTTACATAAAGTGCGGTCATGTTTTTTGCCAAACCACACATAACCTGTAGTAACAATGTACTTTTCCCTGCTCCAGGATGCCCACCAATTAAAATCGCACTCCCCGGTACGATCCCGCCACCAAGTACGCGATCCAATTCATTAAAGCCACTGGAAAAACGAGGCGTTTCTTGCAAACTAATTTCAGAGAGCGTTTGAATTTTTGCCTGAGTTTCCCCCGCATAGCCACTAAAACGATCATTTTTTGATTTTGCCGTGGAAATTAAGCGCACTTCCGTGATTGTATTCCACGCTTTACAAGCGGAACATTGCCCTTGCCAACGAGAAAACTCCGCACCACAATCGTTACATACATAAGCTGTTTTCGGGGCTTTAGCCATTTTATTCTCCGTATTTGCCGTAGATAACTTCCCGTGGGTAAGTATACCCACGGTTAATTATAGTTATAGTAGTTCCCCTTTGGGGAACACCAAACTACCCCAACGGGGTAACACTGAGATTAGCCTAGGGTATACCTACCCTAGGTCATAAGATAATTCCATTAATTTGATCATTCGCTCAAAATAAACTCGACTTTTCAAAAGTGCGGTCAATTTTTCAATAGTTTTTTCATTGTCTTTCGTTTCACTGTGAAAACGAATCAAATCACGAATTTCAACAAAGATTTTCTGATTGCTTTCTAACAAAGCTGGTAAGCAAGTTTCTTCTTGTTTCTCTGTTGCCACTGCTTCTAAGATTTTCCCATTTTCATCATAATAATGATAAAGATTAAAAAATGCCCCGACTCGCTCCACTGTTTTCATAAAATCTTGGCTAAAAAGTGTGGGAGAAAATGATAAGGTTTCTTCCAAAAGTTTCTGTTCCATTTTCAACACAGAATTAAATTTTGTACAAAAATCTACCGCACTTTCTCGTTCTTCTTTTAAGAAATCACGCCATTTATTGAGCCAATCTGTTAAAAATTGTTTTGAGCCCAGCAAATAACCACGCTTCGCTTTACTTGCGCTACTAAAATAAATATCTCTTTCGAAAGGCAAAGTTTCCACAAAATCAAAAAGATCCTGCACATTGCCAGATTTTAATTCAAATTCAATTTCACAAATAGGCTGTTCATATTCGCCTGCAATAATTTTGCCTTGATCGAATGCCACTTCAATTTTAGATTGTTGAAATTCAACTAACCAAAAAGTGCGGTTAAAATCTGTGGAGAAAATAGGTTGTAGTGTAGAGCTAGGTAATTGTTCAAAAGGATAAAGTACTCTTAATTGGGCATTGGTTGGCGTTTCTTTTTCGGTTAATGGTAAATTATATTCTGGGCGACTATGCAATCCACCAACAACTTTGCCGTTAGTTTTAAGCGTTAATGTAAGTTCTTGATCTTCTTGACGAATACGCAACCCCATTTTTTGTTTAGCAAGAAAATGATCGGGATAATCATAATAGGTGTTACCCAAAAATAAATTTTGATGTTCTAAAATCGTAAATTTTGCAAGATATTGTGGCAATTCAATACCTATTTGTGGCGAAATCGCCAATTTTAATTCAATTTCTTGTAACATAATATTCTCCATTTAAATTAACTGGTTAAATATACAATACAATAGAAATAAATCAAGATTTTTGTGGTGTTTTACTTTACATATTAAATAGCTATAAATGAATTTTTATTTATTGTGATTAAAATATTGCGACTTTTAAA
The DNA here is from genome assembly GCF_900475885.1 of Haemophilus aegyptius. GTDB lineage: Bacteria > Pseudomonadota > Gammaproteobacteria > Enterobacterales > Pasteurellaceae > Haemophilus > Haemophilus influenzae. Next base: position 1,321,215 of record NZ_LS483429.1, on the reverse strand, counting down.
TAAAAAAATAATCCGAAAAACATAAACAGATTTCATCGGATAATATTGATAATTTTAAATAACAAAGCCAGATTAAAATGTGAATATTTACTAATCTAAATTAGCAATAATTGTGAAATGTCAATTAAAATAAGTAAGATGAAAATATGAATATTTTCATCTTACTCAGCATTTTCAAAAATTTTATCTTTGTTCGGGGTAAATTACTTCAGATGTAACCCATTTCATCCATACTTGCTCTAATAATGGGATTATTGACGTACTATCTTCAACCATTGTATTAAGAGCAGACAAAACATTTTCTAATGAATTTGGTTGTTCTTGTAGATAACTTAACAACCAGTAATCTAACTCTGAAAGGATTTGTTGCTGAATCCTAAAATCACTATCACGCCATATAATAGCTTGAATTGGCGTGTCATCAAATTGTTTAAAGTCACTTGATAAAAAATCAACGTCATAACTTTTTAAATAAGCTGCGCCAGATAATTGCATTACGCTATGTCTATTCCACTCAAATTTTTCAGGCACTTTGGCTAAAGAAACTTCTGCGAGTAATTGTGTATTTTCAAAATCCATCAATGCCAATATATTTGTATCAAATATCTCTTTTTCTTGACAAAACAAGAGAAATTCTCCTGCAATATCTTGGAAATAAGGAGAATGGGCATTACCATTTTGCACAAAATTTTCTTTAGCATTTTTCCAATACTCTGGCTCAATATGCAATGGTGCTTCAACAAAACAACGATCAATAAAACCAAAAGCATTATTACGAACTAAACGTGTATATACCACTAAACGGTTTGCAGCATAACCATTTAAAGGATCTGCATTACCTAACCGAATAGCATTTGCCAATGCTTGCTGAGTTTCTTTCAATGATGACTTAGGCAGCATAAGACATTACCTCTGTGTGAGCGTATTTTTGCTGTAATTGTGCAATATGCTCAACTTCGGCGTAAAGTTCTGCAAATGGTGGGAAGTTGAAATCACGCTCCAATAAGGTTGGGGGAATCGTAGGTAATCGTTGATAGGCATATTCGAGTAAATCCCATACAGTGCCTTTTACAGCTTCTCCGTGTGTATCAATTAATAATTCAGGTAAATGGCGATATGCTCCTTTTACTTTATTAAATGATTCATTTGCTGAATTCTCTACTACTTGTGCAGCAGAATGTTCTTCATCGTGCCCTGCAATATGAATGTAATTAACACGTTTAACATCAACTTGATCTAAAAAGACATAAGGATCAAGCAATCCGTGATTAACACCATTAACATAAATATTATTCACATCTAAATGAATGCCACAATCAGCCTCTTGTGCGATAGCATTTAAAAATTCCACTTCATTCATTGTGCTAGTAGGAGAATGCAAATAATAAGAAGTATTTTCTAATGAAATTTGTAATCCTAAGAAATCTTGCACATCACGTATTCGTTGCGCAACGTGTTTTACTGCTTCTTCTGTAAATGGCATAGGTAATAAATCATATAAATGCCCTTCACATTCACAATAACTTAAATGTTCAGAAAAGAAAGACGAATTATATTGATTCATTAATGCTTTCGTATTACGGAGTAATTCACGATCAAGTGGTGCTTGCCCACCTAAAGAGAGTGAAAGACCGTGTACTGCTAACGGAAATCTTTCCGCTGCTTGATCAAATTGATAACGTGCCATTCCACCCATTTTACTCCAATTTTCTGGTGCGACTTCAATAAATTGAATAGCGTTATTTGAGGGAAGTTGTAAAAAATCCTCAGCTAAATTCCGACGATAACCTAGTCCAGCACCTTGTAATTTCATAATTAACTCCTTTTTAATAAAAGCTGGCATAAATTGTTACACCAGCATAATTATTATTCTTATTTAGAGCCGCATTTACCTTCGCCACATTTGCCTTCAGCAGCTTTCGGTTTGCTCGCACCACATTTACCCTCGCCACATTTACCTTCAGCAGATTTAGCTTTGTCTGCACCGCATTTGCCTTCACCACATTTACCTTCTGCAGCTTTTGTTTTCACGCATTTATCGCCCACACAAGGTGTTGCTGTATTATCAGTATTGCTTGACTTTGATTCAGCATGTGCTGCTGTCGCTACTGCCATCGTTAATGCACCTGCTAATGCTGTTAATGTTGCTAATTTTTTCATTTGAATAATCTCCTAGAGTTTGAATTTTAAATAAATAATTAGAGAAATTTCAACCAGCTTTTAGTTGGATAAACCTTCTTAATAAGCGTGTCTAAAGAGAGTTTCCCCGCTCCCTGCGTAATTAAGATTAATAAAGTCACCACATAAATTAATGGTAATTTATAACCATTATCACATACGTTATAACCTGAATCGGCGTGAATGCTATACCACGCGACAGAGATTAAAATCGTTAAACTTAATGCACTAAAACGTGTTAGCACACCAAATATCAGCAAGAATGGGAAAATTAATTCTGATCCCATTGCAACGTGCCAATTAATATCGGCTGGAATAAGATTAAATGGAAAAGGAAAACGATCTTGTATTTCAGCGAACCAATTTTGTCCATTCCATTTTTCTAATCCTGCCTCAAAAAACTCCCACGCGAGAAAAAAGCGTAAAATTAATAAACTTACGCCACTGCCGATACCTTGCATCTTACAATCCTTCATTTTTTTACCTTTCAAATTTTCTCGCTTTTAAAGCGAAAAGTGTATTGAGTTACTTATCTTACCACACTAGGAAATATTACCCAGTTGCTTAGTTAGTCGAAGATAAACCTTTTTTCTTACAAATTTTTTTGAAAAATTTTAACTATCAACAAAAATCGGGTAATATGCGCACGAATTTTTAACCCCTTAATTTGGAGTAAATCACTTATGGCAATGAATAATATTCTCGGATTATTTGCCCATTCGCCTCTCAAACCGTTACAAAAACACTCTGAAAAAGTGACCGAATGTAGCGATCTTTTGATTCCTTTTTTTCAAACTACTTTCTCAAAGAATTGGGAACAAGCGGAAGAAAAACGCTTAGAAATTTCTCAATGTGAACGCGAGGCAGATAGTTTAAAACGTGAAATTCGATTGAAATTGCCACGTGGTTTATTCTTACCTATCGATCGTACTGATCTTTTAGAATTAGTCACGCAACAAGATAAACTTGCCAATTATGCCAAAGATATTGCAGGCCGTATGATTGGTCGTCAATTTGGTATTCCTGAAGAAATGCAAGAAGAATTCTTACATTACGTAAAACGAAGTTTAGATGCTATTCATCAAGCTCACCGAGTAATAGAAGAAATGGATAAGCTGTTAGAAACGGGTTTTAAAGGCCGTGAACTCAAATTAGTCAATGATATGATTCAAGAACTTGATTCAATTGAAGATGATACAGACCAAATGCAGATCAAATTGCGTAAAATGCTTTACACCATCGAAAGCCGTTATAATCCAATTGATGTAATGTTCTTATATAAAATTATTGAATGGGTTGGTGTTTTGGCTGACCAAGCACAACGTGTCGGTTCGCGCATTGAATTAATGCTCGCACGTTCATAATCAACAAAACATAGGAAATAAACTATGGAAATTATTAGTCAATATGGTTCTTGGTTGGTGTGGATCACAGCAGTCTTTGGCTTTTTTATGGCGTTCGGAATTGGAGCGAATGATGTCTCAAACTCAATGGGAACATCAGTAGGATCTGGTACCATAACCGCCAAACAAGCAATTATTATCGCATTAATTTTTGAATCTGCTGGTGCCTATCTAGCAGGTGGTGAAGTAACACAAACCATTAAAAGTGGTGTAATCGATCCAATACAATTTGTCGATACGCCAGATATTTTAGCTCTAGGTATGCTTTCAACCTTATTTGCATCTGGGGCTTGGTTATTTATTGCAACCAAAATGGGTTGGCCAGTTTCTGGTACACACACTATTATTGGTGCAATTATTGGATTTGCCTGTATTACGATTGGCCCTAGTTCTGTAGATTGGTCAAAGATTGGAAGCATCGTTGGTAGCTGGTTTGTCACGCCTGTCATTGCGGGTATTTTGGCTTATGCAATCTTTGCAAGTACGCAAAAACTTATTTTTGATACCGAACAACCACTAAAAAATGCACAAAAATATGGCCCTTATTATATGGGGATAACCGTGTTTGTACTTTGTATCGTGACGATGAAAAAAGGCTTAAAACACCTAGGCTTAAATCTTTCAAACAGTGAAACTTTAATCATTTCACTTGCCATCAGTCTTATCGGAATGTTTTTCTTCCATTTCTATTTTAAAAGCAAAATCTTCACTCAATCAGCAAACAAAGGCACTTTTGGTGCAGTAGAAAAAGTCTTCAGTATTTTAATGTTATTAACCGCTTGTGCGATGGCATTTGCGCACGGTTCTAATGACGTAGCCAATGCAATTGGCCCTCTTTCTGCAGTGGTCTCTATTGTAAATGAAGGCGGTAAAATTGTTTCAGGTGGAGCCTTAACTTGGTGGATTTTACCCTTAGGTGCATTAGGTATTGCTGTGGGCTTAATTACTATGGGACAAAAAGTGATGGCGACTGTTGGCTCTGGGATCACCGATTTAACGCCAAGCCGTGGCTTTGCCGCTCAATTTGCTACTGCGATGACTGTTGTCGTTGCATCCGGTACAGGCTTACCCATCTCAACAACACAAACACTTGTTGGAGCTATTTTAGGTATCGGCTTTGCACGCGGTATCGCTGCACTGAATTTAACGGTTATCCGAAACATCATTAGTTCTTGGATTGTCACATTACCAGCAGGCGCATTTTTCGCCATTATTATTTTCTATGTGCTAAGAACTATCTTTAATTAATTGATCTCAATAAAAAGTGCGGTTAATTTTAACCGCACTTTTGTTGTGATGTTTAAGGGGAAAAAATGAAAAAGATCTATAAAGCCTTAATCTCATCTTTACTTTTAAGTACATCAATAAATGTTGCTTATGCGGAAACCCAATATGTTACTGAAAATTTAAGCACGTTTTTACGCCGTGGTGCTGGTGAACAATTTAAAATTGCAGGTTCAATTCAAGCGGGCGAAGCGGTAAATGTATTAGAACGCCAAGGCAAATACACACTCATTCGCGACAATAAAAATCGTGAAGCTTGGATTTTAAATTCAGACTTAAGCAGCACGCCAAGTAGTAAAGAAGAAAATCCAAAATTAAAAGCGCAAGTCCAAGAATTAACCTTAAAACTTAGTCGTTTAGATGGCAATTGGCAGCAGCGTACCGTCGAAATGCAACGTCGAACCAAACAAGCTGAGCAACAAAGTGCGGATCTTTTAGAACAAAATTCACAATTGAAACGTGAACTTGAAATGACCAAAAATAAAAATCGTGATTTAGAAGCGATACTTGATGCAGGTAAACGAGAAATTGCGATCCAATGGTTTATTTATGGCGGTTCAGTATTGGGCGTAGGCTTACTCTTCGGCTTGCTCATTCCTTATGTGTTACCAAAACGTCGCCGTCGCGATGGCTGGACATAATCACGAATGAAAGTTTATTTGGTTGGTGGGGCTGTTCGTGATCAATTATTGGATTTACCAGTAAAAGATCGTGATTGGATTGTGGTAGGCACAGACCCCGCTACGCTACTCTCTCTCGGTTATCAGCAAGTAGGCAAAGATTTTCCAGTTTTTCTCAATCCTAAAACAAAAGAAGAATATGCGCTTGCCCGAACAGAACGTAAATCTAGCGCAGGTTACACGGGCTTTATTTGTGATTTCTCCCCAACAATCACATTAGAACAAGATTTAATTCGACGAGATCTCACTATTAACGCGATGGCTCAAAGCGAAGACGGTGAAATTATCGATCCTTATGGCGGAAAACAAGATTTAGAAAATCGAATTTTACGCCATATTTCTCCCGCTTTTTCAGAAGATCCTTTACGAGTATTGCGCGTGGCACGCTTTGCAGCCCGTTATCATTCTCTCGGTTTTAAAATCGCATCAGAAACACTATCCCTAATGGCAGAACTTGCCCTATCGGGAGAATTACAACATCTCACGGCGGAACGCGTTTGGCTAGAAACAGAAAAAGCCTTAAACGAAAAAAATCCTGAAATTTATTTTGAAACCTTACATAAAACAGGCGCATTAAGCGTTTTATTTTCTGAAATCGATGCCCTTCATGGGGTGCCAAATCCAGTAAAACATCATCCCGAAGTGGATAGTTTTATTCATACCATGTTGGTATTAAAACAAGCAGTTAATTTGACTGAAAATAACCCTATCCTAAATAAAAGTGCGGTCCGTTTTGCCGCAATTTGTCATGATCTTGGCAAGGCTCTTACACCTCAAAATATTCTTCCTCATCATTATGGGCATGAACAAGCTGGCATAAAACCGACTAGATCATTGTGCAAACGCTTGAAAGTCCCAAGTTATTTTCAAGAACTTGCAGAACTGACTTGTGAATTTCACACACATATTCACAAAGCCTTTGAGCTTCGAGCTGAAACCGTCATAACGCTGTTTAATCGTTTTGATGTGTGGAGAAAATCACAACGCTTTCAAGAATTTCTACAAGTATGTCTAGCTGATACTCGAGGTAGAACAGGTTTTGAAAATAAAGACTATCCACAAATAGATTACATCAATCAATTATTACACTCTGCAAATGAAGTAGATGTGCAACAAGTTATTGCCGATGGATTTGAGAAACAAGCAATCAAAAATGAATTGACGAAACGAAGAATCTTAGCGATTAAACAAACAAAAACGAATTACCCAAAAAATTAACACATAAAAGTAACTTTACTCAATTAAACTAAATCCTTAAAATACGTGAGCTTATTAACTTGATGAATAATATGAAAACCTTTAAATTTCTCACCGCACTTTTTGCCACTGCGATTCTAACCGCTTGCACATTAGATATGGAACGTCCTACTAATGTACAATACATTGATAAAACGGATGCGATATGGCAACAACATTTACAAAAGATTCAAAAAATTCAATCCTATCAAGCCAAAGGACAAATTGGTTATATCAGTCCTACAGAACGTTTTTCTAGCCGCTTTGAATGGCAATACCAAAATCCGAAATCTTATACGCTTAAACTCTATTCTTTAATCAGTAAATCTACCCTGTTGATTCAAATGCATCAAAGCGGGATGACAATTTCCGATAACAACGGCAATCAACAATCTGCAGCCAATGCTAAACTACTATTACAAGAGATCATTGGCATGGATGTACCATTAGAATATTTAGCTTATTGGTTGAAAGGCCAACCAGCAATGAACGCGGATTATCAAGTTGGCACCAACCATTTACTTGGCGCATTTACTTATCATGTGGATGGTTCTCAATGGACGGCAGATTATCTAACCTATCACTCAAATAATTCAATGCCTGAAAATATTTTGCTGAAAAATGACAGCACGAAACAAACCTTAAAAATTCGCGTAGACGAGTGGATTTACTAATGAATACATTAATGAAATCACATCAATTTTCTACCGCACTTTGCCAAAATACAACACAATCAAATGGGCAGCCATTACGCTTCCCTAGCCCAGCAAAACTGAATTTATTTCTTTATATCAATGGAAAATTGCCGAACGGCTATCATGAATTACAAACGCTTTTCCAATTTTTAGATTTTGGCGATTGGTTAGACATTAGTATTCGGGAACAAGATAATCAAATTGTTTTAACGCCAGAAATTCCAAATCTAAAAACGGAAAATAATCTAATTTATCGAGCCGCAAAACTTTTACAAGAAAAAGCCAATATTCAATTGGGTGCAAATATTCATTTAGATAAAATTCTTCCAATGGGAGGCGGTGTTGGTGGCGGTTCATCCAATGCAGCAACCGCATTAGTCGCGTTAAATTATTTATGGCAAGCCAATTTATCCATTGATGAACTAGCAAAATTGGGATTAACATTAGGCGCGGATGTGCCAATATTTGTACATGGACACGCAGCTTTTGCTGAAGGCGTCGGGGAAAAAATCACTTATTGTGAACCTGCCGAAAAATGGTTTGTTATATTAAAACCCGATGATTCAATATCGACGGCTGTCATCTTTCAAGATCCAAATTTACCACGTAATACACCGAAAAAATCCCTCGAACAACTTTTGAGTGAACCTTATAAAAACGATTGCGAAAAAGTTGTGATAAATCATTATTCAAACGTTGAAAAAGCGTTAAACTGGTTGCTACAATATGCGCCGGCAAGATTAACAGGAACGGGCGCCTGTGTTTTTGCTGAATTTGATCATGAAGCAGAAGCGCAAGCGGTATTTAGACAAAAACCAGAAGCATTTTTTGGTTTCATCGCTAAAGGACTCAATGTGTCTCCCTTGCACGCAATGTTGAAGCAGCTATCATCAACTCATACTCATAGACAATCTAAACCTGAGGTTTTATAAAATGCCTGACATTAAACTCTTCGCGGGTAATGCTACACCTGAACTTGCAAAACGTATTTCTGAACGTTTATATATTTCACTAGGCGATGCAACAGTCGCTCGTTTCAGCGATGGAGAAATTCAAGTTCAAATTAATGAAAATGTGCGTGGTGCGGATGTATTTATCATCCAATCAACTTGTGCGCCAACCAATGATAACTTGATGGAATTGGTTGTGATGGTAGATGCGTTACGTCGCGCATCTGCTGGTCGTATTACTGCCGTGATTCCTTATTTCGGCTATGCTCGCCAAGATCGTCGTGTTCGTTCTGCTCGTGTGCCTATTACCGCTAAAGTTGTGGCAGATTTACTTTCAATTGTTGGTATTGACCGTGTCTTAACCTGTGACCTACACGCAGAACAAATCCAAGGTTTCTTTGATGTTCCCGTAGACAACGTATTTGGTTCGCCAGTTTTAATTCACGATATTTTGAAAAAATCTGATCTTAAAAATCCAATTGTTGTTTCCCCAGATATTGGCGGCGTTGTGCGTGCTCGCGCTGTCGCTAAATTATTAAACGATACGGATATGGCTATTATTGACAAACGTCGTCCACGCGCAAACGTAGCACAAGTAATGCATATTATCGGTGATGTTGCAGATCGTGATTGTATTTTGGTTGATGATATGATTGATACTGGCGGTACGCTTTGTAAAGCGGCAGAAGCATTAAAAGAACGTGGTGCAAAACGTGTTTTTGCTTATGCAACTCACGCCGTTTTCTCTGGTGCAGCAGCCAAAAATTTAGCCAGCGATGCCATTGATGAAGTTGTAGTTACTGACACGATTCCTCTATCAGAAGAAATGAAAGCGATCGGTAAAGTTCGCGTGCTTACACTTTCTTCCATGCTGGCAGAAGCCATTCGCCGCATTAGCAACGAAGAATCTATTTCTGCGATGTTTAACTAAATTAAAATTTCAATAAAAAATACCGCACTTTTATTGCCAAAGTGCGGTATTTTTTTATTTACTTTATTTAACTGTATCTACTTTATTCAATCGTTACACGCGCAAATTTTCGTTTACCCACTTGGTAAACATTTGTGCCTTTTGGTGCATTATCTTTTACGTTATCGACTTTTTCACCATTGATTTTTACACCGCCTTGTTGAGCAGAGCGAATCGCTTCAGAAGTGGAAGGAACAAGAGCTGCTTCTTTTAATAAGGTGGCTAAACCAATTTCGCCAGAAAACGTAAATTCAGGCATTTCATCAGGCATTGCGCCTTTTTGGAAACGGTTAATAAATTCTTGTTCTGCAGCGTTTGCTGCCTCTTCATTGTGGAAACGTGCAATTAATTCTTTTGCTAATAAGATTTTTACATCACGTGGATTTTTGCCGTTTTCTACTTCCGATTTTAATTGTGCAATTTCGCTTAATGGACGAAATGAAAGAAGGTTATACCAATCCCACATGAGTTCATCAGAAATTGACATCACTTTACCGAACATATCGCTTGGTGCTTCCGTTACGCCAATATAGTTACCAAGTGATTTGGACATTTTTTTCTCGCCGTCTAAGCCAACGAGCAATGGGAGTGTAATCGCAACCTGTGGTTTTTTGCCTGCTGATTTTTGTAATTCACGACCAACAAGTAAGTTGAATTTTTGGTCTGTACCGCCTAGTTCTACATCTGCATCTAATGCAACAGAATCGTAGCCTTGCAGTAATGGATAAATGAATTCGTGAATTGCAATAGGTTGATTATTACCAAAGCGTTTTTTGAAGTCATCGCGTTCAAGCATACGCGCAACCGTGTAGTTGCTTGCAAGACGAATCATCCCTTCTGTACCAAGTTTGCTTAACCATTCAGAGTTGAAGACGATTTTAGTTTTTTGTGGATCAAGAATTTTATAAATTTGCTCTTTATAGGTTTCAGCGTTACGCAATACATCTTCACGGCTGAGTGGAGGGCGCGTTGCGTTTTTACCTGATGGATCGCCCACCATTCCAGTAAAATCGCCAATTAAGAAATAGACTTCATGACCGAGTTGTTGAAATTGACGTAATTTGTTTAATACAACGGTATGCCCTAAATGAATATCTGGTGCGGTTGGATCTGCGCCTAATTTGACTTTTAATGGGCGATTTTCTTTCAGTTTTTCGATTAAATCCGTTTCTGAAAGGATTTCATCAGTACCGCGCTTTAGTTCCGCGAGAACGGTATTAATGTCAGTCATTATTATTTCCTAATTATGTTTTAAAAGGTTTTATTATAGGGATTCTTAGCGATTTGTGAATAAAAAAAACGCCTATTTGTGGGGAAATAGGCGGGAATGTTGGAGTGATTATCTAATATTGTTGTTGGAATGATTAGATGATAATTGTTATCAATAACTTTGTCAATAGATAAATAAAAATAATTCTCAAAAATATTATTTTATATAAGGCACCGATTCTGTTAAGGAAAGTGCGGTAGGAATTTCATTAGAAATTTCAAATTTACCCGCATAAGCATAGGCTTCAACACCTTGTTCCATTGCTTCTTTTAATAAGCGATCATATTCAGGATCGATATATTCCGCAATTTTGAAACGATCAAACCCATTATGTAACCCAGCAAATAGCACTACTGCTCGATGACCTTGTTTTTTCATTGCCAATAATTCTCGAACGTGTTTTTGTCCACGCGTAGTAACCGCATCGGGAAACATACCTAAATTGCCTTTTACAAGCGTGATTGATTTCACTTCTACATAACAATCAAGCAAGCCTTCGCCTTTTAGTAAGAAATCAATTCGGCTATTTTCTTCGCCGTATTTCACTTCAGGGTAAATTTCATCATACATTGCCAATTCTTTGATTTGCTTATTTTGCAATGCTTCAAAGACAAGCTGATTAGAACGATGGGTATTGATACAGCAAAGTTGTCCATTTGCGAGTTGAGTAAGCTCCCAAGAATGGGGATATTTACGAGTTTGACTATCGGAATGTGAATACCAAATTGTGTCGCCTTTCTCTCCGCACCCAGTCATCGCACCTGTATTGGCACAATGAATTGTCATAACATCACCAGTTGGCAATTCAATATCCGCAAGAAAGCGTTTGTAACGACGAATTAATTTTGCCGATTGTAAAGCTGGAAGTTGCATAAAGTTCCTTATTTAAGTTTTTCTAAACGTTGTAAAATAGCGTTGTCGTTCATAGCTTGCATTTTTTTCATTCTCAAAGAAAGTAAGATCGCCGCAAAAGTGAGCGAGACCACAAAGGCAATCCAGAAACCTTTCGCATCAATGTGTGGCACAAGCCAATCTGTACGACCGAGCGTATAACCAAGTGGCACACCAATTACCCAATAAGAGAAAAGAGTAATATATAAAATCATTTTGGTATCTTTATAACCACGTAAAATGCCACCAACCACCATTTGAATGGTATCTGAAAATTGATAAAGTGCGGCAAATAATAATAAATTTGCCGCCATTGCAATGACAATTTCATCTGTTACGAAAATAGAGGCAATTTCATAACGGAAAAAAATCGTAATTAATGCAGTAATAATTGTCACAGTTAGCCCTAATAATAATGCGGCATAGCCAATTTTCTTCGCATTTTGTGGAGAACCTGCACCCAATGCTTGTCCAACTAAAATCGTCGTTGCCATACCAATCGACATAGGGAACATAAAAATAAAAGAACTGGTATTCAATGTGATTTGATGGCTTGCGACAATAGTTGCACCCAGCGGAGAAAGCATTAAGGACGTAAGTGCATATAACGCCACTTCGCAACAAATTGCAATGGCAATGGGTAATCCTAAACGCAGTAATTTTTTAAGTGTTTTCGGATTTGGCATTTCAATTAATTGACTAAATACTTTTAGTGAACGTTCTTGAGTATTCGTGTAGGAATAGAAAATCATCATTAAGCACATTGCCCAGTTCACAATAGCTGTCGCAATACCACAGCCCACCGCACCAAAAGCAGGCATACCAAATTTTCCATAAATAAAAATGTAATTAAGCGGAATATTAATCAATAAACCTAAAAAGGTAATGACCATCGCAGGCTTGGTTTTCTCAATCCCATCATTTAAACAACGAAAATTAATCAGCATCAAATAAGCTGGCAATCCCCACAACATGGCATGTAAATAATCGCGTGCTAAATCTGACATTTTGCTTTCCATTTGCATATATTGCAGCGGAATTTCACAGAAATAAATCAGTAAACCTAAAGGAATACTCACGCCTAACACAAGCCAAATGCCTTGGCGAACTTGATGTGCAATGCGATGGTGTTGGCCTGAACCATTCAAATAAGAAATTGTAGGCGGCAATGCCAACAATAAACCTTGCCCAAAAAACATCAATGGCATCCAAATTGAAGCACCAATAGAAATGGCTGCCATATCAGTGGAACTCACTCGCCCCGCCATAATGGTATCCGCTAATCCCATTGAGTTTTGTGCAATTTGCGCTAATAAAATAGGCAAGGAAATTTTAATCAACTTTTTAATATCAGCGTGGTATTGAGATAAAAGACGAAAATTCATAAATTTGATATACTGCTAAAAATTTTTAGAAAAGGAAAAAATTATGTTTACTGGAATTGTCCAAGGCACCGTCCCTATCCACTCCATTAAAGAAAAGGCTAATTTTAGAACACAAGTAGTAAAATTACCACCTGAAATGCGTAAAGATCTGGAAATTGGCGCATCAGTAGCAAATAACGGCGTATGTTTAACTGTAACTGAAATTAACGGCGATCTGGTTAGCTTTGATCTGATGCAAGAAACCTTAAGAATTACAAATCTCGGCACAGTAAAAGTGGGCGATTATGTGAATATCGAACGTGCTATGCAAATGGGAACGGAAATTGGCGGACATTTATTATCTGGTCATATTTATTGCACCGCAAAAATTTCAGATATTATCGCTAGTGAAAATAACCGACAAATTTGGTTCGAGCTGCCAAGCACAGATGTAATGAAATATATTTTAACGAAAGGATTTGTTGCGGTAGATGGCATTAGCCTCACTATTGGCGAAGTAAGAGACACACAATTCTGTGTGAATTTAATTCCTGAAACCTTGCAAAGAACTTTAATGGGGCAACGTAAAGTGGGCGATATTGTGAATATTGAAATCGATCCTCAAACGCAAGCCATTGTAGATACGGTAGAAAATTATTTGCAGTCAAAAAATTTTTAGTTCATTTAAAAATATTCGGTAATTGAATAGAGAATAGGCATAAAGCCTATTCTCACATCATCAAGTATTACTGCAACGCTTTCTCAATTTTTTCAAATAAATCTTTTGACAGATTTTCTACAACGCTTAGGCGTTCTAAAGCACGTTTCATCAGCGTTTGGCGTTGGGCATCAAAGCGAGAAAAACGAATTAATGGCTCGATTAAACGCGCAGCCACTTGCGGATTACTTTCATTTAAACGGATTAACACATCCGTTAAGAAACGATAGCCAGAACCGCTTACGTTGTGAAATGCTTTTAAATTGTGATTTGCAAAGCTACCTACTAATGCACGTAAACGGTTTGGATTATTAAAGTTAAAACTTGGGTGATCCATTAATAACTGAATAATTTCCAACACATTATCATCTGGGCGAGTGGCTTGTAATGCAAACCATTTATCCATGACTAATCCATCGTGTTGCCATTTTTGTTCAAAATCAGCTAATAACACATCTCTGCAAAGTAATGCAGCTTTAGTTGCAACACTTAATGCCGCCAATGTATCTGTCATATTATTCGCATTATTGTAGTGTTTTTGCACTAGGTTATTGCCCAAATTGGTGTAAGCCAAATAAGTTAAACAAAGATTACGCATTACACGTAAGGCGATGTCTTGTTGCGTAACTTGATAATCATTAAGACGAATATGGGTATAAACACGCAAGAAATCATCTTTTAAAGATTCTGCAATTTGAGCTTGCATAAATGCTCTTGCGGCTGAAATGCCCTCAGGATCAATTGTTTTAAAACTTTCTGCAAACTCCATTTCTTTCGGCAGTGTGAGAATTAAGGTTGCCAATTCAATATCTTTCTCATAATGGTTCAGAACATAAGAAAGTGCGGTCAAAATTTCAGGCGAAATTTCTAGTGACTCGCCTTGTTGGAAACGCACAACATTACGACGCAATTCTTGCGCAAATAACATTTGAGCCGCATCCCAACGGATAAACTGATTATCTGCAAATTTCAGCAAGCCTAATAACTGCTCCGTTTTATAATCATAATCCAGTTTTACTGGTGCAGAAAAATCACATAGCAATGCGGGAATTGGGCGACCATAAATGCCATGAAACTCAAAGACTTGGTCTTTTTCAGTGACATTTAATACATCACTCAACAATTCGCCATTATGTTGTAGCATTTGTTTCGTGCCATTCACATCATAAAGCGACACTTTTAATGGAATATGTAAATTCACTTTTTCCATTTGATCTGCGGTTGGCGGTGTGGATTGTGAAACCGTTAAACGATAAGTATGCGTTTTTTCGTCATAAGCATCACTAATCAATAATTCTGGTGTACCCGATTGGCTATACCAACGGCGGAATTGGTTTAAATCGAGGTTATTTGCACGTTCCATCGCAGAAACAAAGTCTTCACAGGTTGCCGCTTTGCCATCGTTTTCAGCAATATAAAGTTGCATGCCTTTTTGAAAGCCTTGCTCCCCTAATAAAGTGTGCAACATACGAATGACTTCCGCCCCTTTTTCATATACTGTCACTGTGTAAAAGTTATTCATTTCAATCACTTTTTCAGGGCGAATTGGGTGCGACATTGGGCTTGCATCTTCGGCAAATTGCACGGTGCGTAAAAATTTCACATTATTAATGCGATTTACTGCACGAGAACCTGTATCTGAAGAAAACTCTTGATCACGAAAAACCGTTAAACCTTCTTTCAAACTTAGTTGAAACCAATCACGGCAGGTAACACGGTTGCCTGTCCAGTTATGGAAATATTCGTGTGCAATCACACTTTCAATGGCAAGATAATCTTCATCGGTTGCCGTTTGTGGATTTGCCAACACAAATTTAGAGTTAAAGATATTTAATCCTTTGTTTTCCATTGCGCCCATATTGAAAAAATCGACAGCAACGATCATATAAATATTGAGGTCATATTCTAAATTAAAGCGATCTTCATCCCATTTCATCGCTTTTTTCAAACTTTCCATTGCCCAAGTTGCACGGTTAAGATTACCGCGATCCACATAAAGCTCTAACGCAACTTCACGGCCACTTTTAGTAATAAATTTATCTTGTAATAAATCAAAATCCCCCGCCACTAAAGCAAATAAATAGCTTGGTTTTGGGAATGGATCATTCCATTCCACCCAATGGCGACCATCTTCTAATTCGCCACTTGCAATGCGATTGCCATTAGAAAGTAAGAATGGATATTTAATTTTATCTGCCGTAATTTTGGTTGTGTAACGCGCCAATACATCTGGACGATCAAGCATATAAGTGATTTGACGGAAACCTTCCGCCTCACATTGCGTACAAATACCTTCGCCAGACTGATATAGCCCTTGTAATGACGTATTTTCAGCTGGTACAAGGAAGGTCACAATTTCAAGCTCAAATTCTTCCGCACTTTTGCCTTTCAAATCGAGCGTTAAACTCTCGCCATCTTGTTGATAAGCAGAAAATGGCTCACCATTAAATTTAATAGAGGAAAACTGGAAGCTATGCCCATCTAAATGTAAAGAAGTCGCTTCATCATTTAAGCGTTGAAATTTTGAGGTTGCGGTTACCACAGTATGTTTAGGATCAAGTTGAAAATCTAAATAAATGTCTGTGACCGTAAAATCAGGTTGTTTGTAATCTTTTCTATATTTTGCTTTGGCTAACATAATTTGACCTATTCTTATAAAAGTTATGCCTAGGATAAAATTTTATCCTTAAAGTTGCAATGGTATTTTCCTATAAAACCCATTTAGCAAACGTTTGCTCGATATATGTAATCTATGCTATTCTACACCACGTTTTTAATTAGTTGTAAGGTGGGCGTAAGCCCACGCAAAATATATAAAAAGTCCGTAGGGTGGGCGTAAGCCCACGTATTAAAGTGATTATAGGTAATGCGTGGGCTTACGCCCACCCTACGTTATTATTGATATGACATTGTGAAAGTGGCGGCGGCATTGACTTTTCCTTCGGTTAAATCGCCTCTTTTTAGGTCTTTTACGTAATAGACTTTGAAAGTTTCTTCAGCACTTTGATCTCCGCCAGCAGAAGTCGGTTGTTTATGTAATTCAAATTGTCCAGCATTCCCCATTTGAGCAGAAGCAGCACCGTATTTTACGGTGTCGGTGCCATTTTGTCGTTTGATTTTCAAGCTAACACCTTTGGCTTGTCCGTCGCCTGTTTGGGTGCGAAGTAATTCATTTGCTCCATTATTCGTTGTACCACCTTCGCCCGTAAAAGTAACTTTCACTACAGGAAATAACCATTTGCCGTTGGCTTTATTATAAGTGGTATCGCCACAATTTACTCTTAACTTAAATGTTGTACCTTCCATTTCATTTTGCATATCCAATTCACGTTTTTTTACCGCTGGTAATTTAACTGGATTTGGATTCACTGGATTACTATCCAGAGTACATTGACGTTGTTGTTGGATTAATGAAATTATTGGCGTATTTAGTTGAACATCTAGTGAACCACGATCTTGAACGATATAGGATACCCGTCCTACACCTTGATTTTTTGCTTCCCATTTTTTTAATTTTATTTTTCCAAGGGGAAGTTGCATCATAGGAATAGTTTTACTTGAGCTAGGTAATGTTAATAAGTGTAATCTCGCTCTTAATTGGAATGATACATCAGCAGTATCTCCGAAACGAATTGGTAAGGTGGTTAATAAAAATTCGTCTCGTTGTAATTGATTGTCTAACCAATCAACAGCACCGTTACGGCTTATCCCTAACTGGAAAGATACACCAATTTCTGGATTCTGACGTATTTTATAAATCACTTGATTATCATCACTTGGTATTTGTGTTGCTTCCAATTTTGTACTATCAAAAGTAAAGTATAAAGGCAGTTGCATTAGCGGACAATTTGTACAAGTAAATCCTTGAAAACTATAACCCGTATGGCCTGAAACAGTAGTATTTATCCAATGATTAAATATAGACGATTGTTGTCTGTTATTGCTGAAAAAGGGCATATTAACAGAATTATCTCTTGCTTTAGAAAAAAGAATTTGTTCTGGTGTGGTCGCAGATGCAATCATATTAGAAGAGCCATCAAAAGTATAAGTGTACGTTCTATTCACTCCTAAATCAGGAGTAAAATTAGCTCTTTTCGTATTTGCTTCTGCAATATTCCCCATTAAGAAAAAAAATAAGAATGCAATTTTAGAGATGGGCGTGAGATACTTTGCGTATGTTGTTAAAGTTTTCATTTTAATTCTATTGCCTATGATAAATTAGTCATACTGCACTTCAAAAGTTGCAGCGGCTTCAACGTAGCCTGCGGTGGCGGGACCTGTGGCGTAATAATGTGCGAAGTAGTCAAAACGGGGTTGAATAACCGTGCCGTTTTGTGCTTTGCCTGTGTCGGCGGCTTTTTTGCTGTCGGCTTCGGTGCCGTCCACTTTAATGGGCGTGTTTGTGCCATCGGCTTTGACGATTTGAATGCCTACATTGGTGGCTTTGCCGCTGCCCTTCTGATTGGCAAGATAAGGTTGCTGTCCTCCTACACCATCTTTAAATAACAACTTGACTTTTGTGGTATCATCTATCTTGCAGTCTTTTAGCATGATAGAAAAAGGCACGGGCGCAGCGGTTTGCCCTGCACGGCTTAAATTGGCTTTGCCCACTGTTGGCAGGGTAACAGTGCGATTTTGGCTGCCTGTGTCGATTTTACAGGTGCCGTCGCTTAAAATTTCCCCTTCAAAGGTCACTGTGCCATCAGCAGCATATAAAGGCGGTGCAATGAAGCAAGCAAATAAGGCTATTTGACGACAAAAGGCACTCAATGTTTGACCACCGCAAGCGATGGATTTTCGAGCATAAAGTGCGGTCAATTTTCGGTCTTTTTTTTGCATAAATCCTCTTTGGTTATTTTTGTGGTTGGCATTGCATATCTTGGCTTTGCAATTGTTTGTTATCTAAATCAACTTGATAGTGGAAACGGCATTGTTCGCTTTCTCGCTCGCCCCATTTGACGATTAACTCGCCTTTTGGCTGGGTAAGTTTATTCGCGAAAAGCACGCCCCCTTGCACCACATCGCCCACAAATGCCCCTTTGCTATCTTGTGCGGTGGATGCCATTGGCACCGGCTCGCCATTTGGCAAAGTGAGGTTAAATAGTACCATTGTGTTTTTGCCCGTGCGGAAATCCACTAAGCTAATTGAATTTGCACGAGGAATGATTTGGCGTTCAGTGGCTTCAAATTCCACATTCGCCTCCGCATCAGATGGATTGATACCGATATAATTGATTTCATACGGGCTGGTGTAAGGCATAACTGCATTGCCGAAATAATCAAGGCTCACATTGGCACCTGATTCCACTTTTGCCCCTGCGGCATCTTTGGCGTGAATAATGGCAAAACTTTCGCCAACAGGTTGGCTTAAGGTAATACCATGTTTGTGCGCCACAACAGCACCGCTTGCGCCCAGTGAGGTGGAGCGATTTTTGAGGCTATCACGTGAATAAGAAGCACGGTAACTACCAATGCTATTGTTATGTGCAAGATTTGCGTCATAACTACGATAGCCTTGATTATTACGTGAAGCGTTAATGCCATAACTCCATTGATGACGTTCGCCAAAAGAGCCATTTACGCCAAGTCGTTGGTTAATATCGTTACCACTGCGAGAATAACCACTATCTGCAGAATGGTTATCACCTAATGGCAGGCTGAGACTCAAATAAATGCTGTTGTCACGTTTGCCCGTTTCTTTATCAATACTCTGTGAGAGGTTTACAGAGTAATTGAGAATGTGGAAGCTGTTTGAATAGGCAACTTGATATTGCGTATTCGTGCCACGTTTTTCCCAATAATTATAGGTTTGTCCTGAAAGATAGAGATTTCCCCAATTCCCCAGACTTTGGCTTAAACTCACTTGAAACTGATTTTTTGGGCGGTAAATTTCAGGCAAATACGCACCGCTAAATTGTCTGAAAGTGCGGTTAAGACCAATGGTGTCGCTTAAGGTGTAAAAATCCTGTGAAGAATAGCGATAGGCTGCCAACGCGATATTGGTGCCACTTTCATTGAAGTTAATACTATAACTGCTGTGCAAGCTGTAGCCGTTTTTGCTCACATTTTTTAGCGGAAATTCAGCGTGCGACCAAGTGGCATCAGCAGAAAACGCCCCAATCGGCGTATTTAAACCAAAACCAAACAGCCCTGCACGATAATGACGTGTATAAAGCAGGCTTGAATTCAGCGTGAGATGATTAGTTAAACCATATTGCAACACGCCTTGTAACACACGTTCATCAAAGGTGCGGCTGTCAATTCGATAACGTCCGCCAGCTAATTGATAACGCACATGCCCCACACGCATTAGCGGGGCAAGATTAGAAAACGGCACAATAAATGACCGCACTTTACCATCACTTTCTTGGATTTCCACCGTTAAATCGCCGCTATAACCGCTGGCATACAAATCGTTAATCACGAAAGGCCCTGCGGGAACGGTGATTTGATAAATCGTATAGCCATTTTGTTTGATGCTGACTTTGGCATTTGTGTTTGCCACACCACGCACCACTGGGGCAAAACCACGTTGTGATGGGGCAAGCATTCTATCATCAGAGGCAATACGCAAACCACGCATACCAAAATTTTCGCCAATGCGGGCAGTGCTGAAAAAATCCCCAACAGTGACATTGCCACGAAGCTGGGCGAAATCTCGTTGTAAATAGGTATCGCCACGTTCGTAATGATTTTTGCCCTTATCAGTAAAACCCGAGCTACTTTGGTTTTCAAAACGGCTAAAACTGCCATTATGCCGTAAAGCCCAGTTACCGAAATTCACGCCACTACGCAAGCCCACATACAAACTTTTAGATTTTACTTCGGGATTATCAGAACGATAATAGTTGATGTCGTAATTTGCAAAAGCAGCATTGGTGCCCGTTTGCCAGCGAGATGGCGCAATATAGCCTCTTGGTCGGCGAATAGTGAGAGCTTGAGGGAGCTCAAGTTTCAATTTCATTTCGCTGCTTTGATATTCAAACGTGCCTTGAGGAATGGCATCAGAAGCAAAGACACAAGTGTCATCTTCTGCATTGGGCGATTTCACAATGGCTTCATCCATCAAATCCAGCATTTCTTGAAGTTTAGGCGTAAAGCATAATTCTGCCCGACCTGTGGCAGGATTATCAGCAAAAATGATATCGCTTTCGCCTTTTTCTTCATTATTTACATAGATTTGAGCTTCATAACGCCCTGGTAACACGGCATTTTTTACATTAAATCGGGCAAAATCAATGCCCAACACCGAACCGCCTCCCCAAAGAGAGGCATCAAATTGGTCTTCTGCCCAGACTAAAGGATTTGCCAATAGCAGTGAACAAGCAAACGCAATTTTATTTAAGGGAAAAATTTTTGTTTTCACAAATTAAAGTTCTCATTGTAGTGTTTATAGGTAACGCGTGGGCTTACGCCCACCCTACGTTATTATTGAGCGATGGCGTCGCCCTCTTGGTCAGCACCGTAATCATTAACCAATACCCATTTCAATTTATCGCCAGAACGCACGCCTTTGGCTTCAAATACCGCTTGAGAAAAAGGGGCGACCATTTTGACATTTTTCGCAGGCTTATTTTGATGTAACAAACCAATGTAGTTCATATAATAAGGTGTTTGATTATCCACCAGCACCCCTTCAGGCGTGGCTTTAAACACCACTTTTTTCATTGCATCAAAAGAATCCATCGAGAGTTTCGCAGGGCGATAAAACAACTTCAAACGTGAACGAATGGCAATTTGCATAAAACTGCCGTGTTTTGCCAGAAATGCCGCATCAGGTTTCGGCGGAATATCTAACAAATTAAAATAAAAGAGGCTTTCGCGATCGTCAGGTAAAGGCTCACCGCCTGTGAACGTAATCCGCAAACTTTGCCCTGATTTCGCCTCCACTCGAGTAACAGGCGGGGTAATCACAAAAGGGGTTTTGGTGTATTTTGGGTCGGCATTTGGATTGCCATTATCAATCCAGACTTGCACCAAGGCCGCCGAATCATCATTGTTTTCTAACTTCACGATAACATTTTTTTGCCCAGCGGGATAAATCACTCTGGTGCCTGTGATAACCACATTCGCATTGGCAGAAAATGCACAAAGTGCAGTAAAAAATAGTGCGGTAAAAAATAAAAGTGTTTTTTTAAACATTGTTTTCCCCATTTCAACATAATTAAATCCATAAACTGGACTAAGCCCATATTTATCCTTATTCATTTCCCCGTAGGCAGGGCTTTAGCCCACCGCGCCTAATATATTGCAGTTGTTTGATTATGTTCCGCGTGGGCTTACGCCCACCCTACAAATCTTTTTTATATGTCTCCAAGTGGGCAAAAACCCAGCCTACAGCGAAAATTCAAAATAAAATATGCAATTTTTTCAAAAAGGACTTTAATTATATATATATATATATAATGGAAGCGTTTTTTTACTTTTTTTTGAAAAAAACAAATCTTGCTGTTTATTAAAGCTTTGGCATGTTGATAAACGGTTTATATTCATCTTTTGCCTTATTTATAAGGCGCAAACCTCTTTTATGGAGCAATTTATTATGAAAAAAACACTTCTTGGTAGCTTAATTTTATTGGCATTTGCGGGGAATGTGCAGGCGCAGGCGCAACCTAATACAGAAACCTCTGGTAAAGTTACTTTTTTTGGCAAGGTTGTTGAAAATACTTGTAAAGTGAAAACAGAGAATAGAAATATGAGCGTGGTATTAAATGATGTGGGTAAAGCGCATTTATCTCAGACAGGTAATACCGCAATGCCAACGCCATTTACAATTACATTGAACGATTGTCAAACTACCGCTCAAGGCAATAATCAAGCGAGAAAAGTTGGGCTATATTTCTATTCTTGGGAGAATGCGGATAAGGAAAATGACTATACATTGAAAAATAAAACAGGTAGTGATTTTGCGACTATGGTTAATATCCAACTTATGGAAAGTAATGGCACAACTCCAATTAAAGTAGTAGGTAATGATACGACCGATTTTTCTTTTCAAAATACGAATAACGGCTCTTCTGCACCAAACGTAAGTACTAAACATATTTCGGGCAGTGCAACATCAAATAATAACTCACTTGACCTCCATTTTATTTCTCAATATTACGCAACAGGTCAAGCAACCGCTGGTAAAGTACAATCCTCAGTTGATTTCCAAATTGCTTACGAATAATACCTAATGTAACGCAATCTAAGCCCACGCGTTTGTTATATCCCGCGTGGGCTTATTCCCAGCCTGCAATTACTAAAATTTAAAAATCAAATAATTATAAAATAATCCCCATTAATACTTACAGTTATTGTTAATCGGTGGGCTAAAGCCCAGGCTACGATCTATTCTTATAAAAATTGTGCTTAGGATAAAATTTTATCCTTAAAGTTGCAATGGTATTTTCCTATAAAAGCCATTTGGCAAACGTTTGCTCAATATATGTAATCTATGCTATTCTACGCCACGTTTTTAATTAGTTGTAGGGCTTCAGCCCACCTTTGTTATGGCCAAATGGATAAAAAACGATGGGCTAAATGGATAAAAATTAGCCATTGGCCCTGCGGGTGCGGCAAATGCTGGATTGTTAGCCGCACAAATTCTAGCAAGTTGGGATGTAGAATTGCTTTCACGCCTGCAATCTTTCCGTGAAAGCCAAACTCATGCTGTACTGGATAATCCCGATCCACGCACATAAAAATTCCTTCAGTTCTGACCGCACTTCTAAAGTGCGGTTGTTTTTTTCGTAAATTTAACGAGAAATATTATGCAAAACTTCACCTTATACCCAACCGTTTATATATTCGGCAACGGATAACTCGGCAGAATGTTAGGTTACGCTGGCGCACCTTTAGATATTTATGTTGAACCTTTAGCCTTCAATGCGCCAGTTTTTGACTTACCTGAAAATGCGATCATCACGGCAGAAATTGAACGCTGGGAAAAAACGCCTTTGACTGAATTACTCGGCAATCATAAAAACTTCGTCAATCAACATGTATTTAGATTATTGACCGATCGTTTTACGCAAAAATCCTTGCTTGATGAACTCAATCTTTCTACCTCGCCTTGGTGTTTATTAAAAGATAAAACGCAATGGAATGTTTTGTTGTAGGCGACAAATTACTGATTAACGAACTTGCGCCTCGCGTACATAACAGTGGGCATTGGACACAACTGGGATACTCGATTAGCCAATTTGAATTACATTTACGTGCGTTACTTGATTTGCCAACGCCAGAATTACAAACATTCGCCCCAAGTGTGATGGTGAATTTAATCGGCACAAACCATAATCCAAAATGGCTTAATATACCTTTTGCACAACTTCATTGGTACGGTAAAGAAGTGAGGGCTGGGCGTAAGGTTGGGCATATCAATCTTTCTCATCCTAATAAAGCGGTCATTATTCAACAATTAGAAAAGCTCCGCATTGAATTACCAGAAGATTATCAATCAGGATTAAATTGGGCGATTGAAAAACTAAAATAATGTAAAAAATGACCGCACTTTTTGATGAATATTTAAAAATATCAAAGTGCGGTTAATTTTTATAAAAATCTTTCTTGATAAAATAAAACGGCTGAAGTATAAAATTATCCATCACACAACTGATACATAAGGAAAAGCTATGTTTGAACATATCAAAGTGGCACCAGCCGATCCAATCTTAGGCTTAGGCGAAGCATTCAAATCCGAAACTCGCGAAAATAAAATTAACCTGGGCATTGGTGTTTATAAAGATGCGCAAGGTACAACGCCGATTATGCGCGCGGTAAAAGAAGCAGAAAAACACTTATTTGATAAGGAAAAAACGAAGAATTATCTTACTATCGATGGTATTGCTGATTATAACGAACGAACAAAAGCACTACTTTTCGGTAAAGATTCTGAAATAATCAAATCTAATCGTGCGAGAACAGTACAAAGTTTAGGCGGAACAGGCGCATTACGCATTGCGGCAGAATTTATTAAACGTCAAACCAAAGCGCAAAATGTTTGGATCAGCACCCCAACTTGGCCAAACCACAATGCGATTTTCAATGCGGTGGGCATGACGATTCGTGAATATCGTTATTATGATGCTGAACGCAAAGCCCTTGATTGGGAACATTTACTTGAGGATTTAAGCCAAGCTAGCGAAGGCGATGTAGTGCTTTTACACGGTTGCTGCCATAATCCGACGGGTATTGACCCAACCCCTGAACAATGGCAAGAATTAGCCACACTTTCGGCTAAAAATGGCTGGTTGCCACTCTTTGACTTTGCTTATCAAGGTTTAGCCAATGGATTAGATGAAGATGCTTATGGCTTGCGTGTTTTTGCGGCAAACCACAAAGAATTGTTAGTTTCAAGTTCATTCTCGAAAAACTTTGGTTTATACAATGAGCGTGTAGGCGCATTTACTCTTGTGGCTGAAAATGCAGAGATTGCTTCAACTGCATTAACACAGGTGAAATCAATTATTCGTACGCTCTACTCTAACCCAGCATCTCACGGTGGAGCGACCGTAGCAACAGTGTTAAATGATCCTCAGCTTCGCCAAGACTGGGAAAATGAATTAACTGAAATGCGTGAACGTATCAAAAAAATGCGTCATTTATTCGTTCAGTTACTAAAAGAATATGGTGCAGAACAAGATTTCAGTTTTATTATAGAACAAAACGGTATGTTCTCTTTCAGTGGCTTATCGCCAGAACAAGTTGATCGCTTAAAAGAAGAATTTGCGATTTACGCTGTTCGTTCTGGTCGTATCAATGTGGCTGGTATTACTGAAGATAATATTCGCTATTTATGTGAAAGCATTGTGAAAGTGCTTTAATAGGGTTAGAAATAATATATCCTCTAAAATATTGTAAGTAAAAAATAAAGCCTTGATTATCAAGGCTTTAATTTTATTTAATCATTAACAAATTCTCGGCAATGGTTCATTTGTTGGTAAATCTAATAATTTCTGTGGCTAATTTGTTAATAAATCCATGATGATGGGATGAAATCAAAATGGGTAAGGAAAGCTCACGCAAAAGTGCGGTCAATTTTTCAGTATTTTTTCGATCTAATCCATTGGTGGGTTCATCTAATAATAAAATTTTTGGCTGCATCGCTAAAACACCCGCAAGTGCGGTGAAATTTTTCTCACCACCAGATAGGGTATGCACCATACGATCTTTTAAACCTGTGATACCAAGACGTTCTAATTGTTGCTCTGCGATATGATACGCCTGCTCTCTGGGCATATTTTGGTTTAATGGCCCGAAGGCAATATCATCCAACACTGTTGGACCAAAAAGTTGATCATCGGCATTTTGAAAACAAATACCAATCGTGCCACGAAAGGGTGCAAAATCTTTTTCTTCACGACAAACTTGGCCAAATAGTTTAATTTCCCCTTTGGTTACAGGAACAAATCCCAACAAAGCAAGCAGTAAAGTGGTTTTTCCTGAACCAATTTCCCCTTGTACGAAAAGACGTTTTTGACCTTCCAAGGTAAAACTCAAATCTTGAATAATCGCTCTACCATTGCGTTCGATACAAAGATTATTTACAGCTAACATGTTATTTTTCTCTCTTTTTGCCAAACTGAAAACCACGACATTTTAACGCCATTTGCGCGGTTTCAGCTTTCAGCAGGGCATGAATCAATAATAAAGCGACACTTTGAGCTGTCACATAAAGGGTTCGGCGGTTAAGCCTAGGACGAAATCCACGAGCGCGCATAGCAATATCCATTTTTTGACGCAATTCGCCAAGCAATGCAATGTAACGTACGGTCAGCACAAAAAGTTGAATTAATTTTTCTGGCAAAGGCAATTTACCAATGGCTTGAACAAGCACCGCATCATTAATATTCAATAAAAAAAGCCAAAGAGAAATCAGCAATAAATGAGTCCGTAAACTTAATTTTTCTGCTAATTCGATGCCTTGAAAATTGAGTTCAATGCCATTTTCTCCAATTTTCCAACTTAATGTCACCCACATTAAAGCAATAAAAATAACTAAAGCGAACCAACGTTTAAGATAGGGCAAAAAAGATTTTTGACTGAACTGCAGTGAAATAAAAAAGAGAAAAACTGCAAGCGCATTAAGGGGGATAAGCCAAGTGAGATCACTCAATCCACTAATGATTAATCCCCAGATAAACAGATAAATCAACCTAAAGTGCGGTTGAAATAAGCGGTGAATTTTCATTAAGAGACATTCTCGGTACGATTCATTACTTCAGGATACATTTTACCAAGCAAGGTAATCACCCCTACGCTGATAATACTATCCAAAATAAATACCGGAATATGAGAGACTAGCAAGAGCCAAACAAGATTCAGATAACTTTTTCCACCATCTAACATTAGCACAAAAGAAGCAAGCGCGCCTGCCCCGCCAATGCCAATTACGCCAGATCCAATACCGACTAATAAGCGATCTTTTAAAGCCATATGCAGTTGTAAACGAGAACGGAAAAGATAATGAACGAGCACTGCTGGCATTGCCATCACGCAGAGATTGACGCCCAACACTGCAAATCCGCCAAAAGAAAAGAAGATGACTTGCAATAAAAGTGCGATAAGAAATGCTGGAAATACAGCCCACCCTAGAAATAAACCAGCCATGCCATTTAAAATTAAATGCACGCTACCAATTCCTACGGGGATATGAATGGTTCCTGCCACAAAAAATGCAGCCGCAAAAAGTGCGGTAAGCGGTAAACGTTCTGATTCTAAACCACGTAACCCCACAGCAATGCCTGCAACAGCAAGCACTGCACCAGCTAATAAAATAGGCGTATGTAACACGCCTTCAGATAAATGCATTAAATACGTCCTTGTTTAATTTTACGCGCATTACGTAAAGCAATAAGTCCAGCAATACCAACGATATAACCGATGCCACCCAAAATATCATGCAAATAAATTTTATCTTTTAAATGCGCAATATCTTCACGAAGCAGCATTAAATCTGCACCGCTTTGATTTTCAGCAGAGGTATGAGCCGCAACAACAGACGCACGATGTCCTTCCTCTCCTTCCACCACAACTTTTAAGGTGGTATGTGGTACATCAGTAATCGAAAGCTTAAATGCGCCTTGGCGGTCTGTTTTTCCAGTTAAAACAGGATCAGAAACACCTGAGCGGAAAACTTCTAAATAAGTTTCAGCCGCTGGGGTCATATCAGAATAATAGGATTTGCCAGAGAGTGTTTGCCCATCATATTGGGCAAACACATAAAGTGCGTGAGCATAAGCATTGGGGAGATAGCAAGCTGCAAAAAGTGCGGTTAAAAAAACAACTTTTTTCATCCCAAATCCATATTATTGTGCATCAAAAGTTAGCATATATTCCACAGAGCGACGATCGTAATCTGCATTATTCGTCACATTTTCCTCAAACTCTGCCCATACTTTATTAAATCCTTTAGTTGGCGTAAATTGAGCAATACCTTTTTCATTGGTTAAATTGAACGGTGCATCTTCACTTACACCCACTTTAATACCTTGAACGGGTTTACCATTATGTAACACAAGGATAGAAAGTGGTTTGTTCGCTTGCGCTTTTTCTTGAGGAATTAATTCGTAAGCTTGTTGATGAGATTTGAAAGATTCAGCATCCCATTTCAAAATCGCTTTACCAAATTTAACAGGATTGGTACTAAATTCAGCAGTTGGTTCCTCACGTTTTGTTTTTTCCACGTATTTACCGCTTGGTAATTTTGACCATACACCATTATCAAAATGAAGGAATACTAAATCTGATTTAGGCATAAGATAGGCTTCGCCATTTCTAAATTGATAATCAACTGTGGTTAATTTCCCTTGCGCATTTAAGGCTTGAATAGATTTAAGTTTAGATTCTGGATAGGTTTCAGTTTGTTCATGTCCAAATTTCACCACGTATTCACCTTGTGATGAAGCAGGCTCAAGCCAAACATTATGCGCATTAGCAACAGATATACCTAAAAGCGCGGTTAATCCCATTGCGATTTTTTTTAATTCCATTTTGGATACTCCTTGTTTGTTTAAGAAAATGTGGGCATATGATAAAATATGAAGTAACTTTAGAGTCAAGTCATTTTTTAAGGTAGTTAATGAAAATTGGAGAACTTGCTAAAGCCCTAGGCTGTACCGTAGAAACCATTCGTTATTATGAACAACAAGGCTTAATTCCCGCACCCAAACGCACGTCAGGTAATTTTCGTCAATACAATGAAGAGCATTTACAACGTTTATCATTTATTTGTAACTGCCGAAATTTGGATATTTCATTAAGTGAGGTAAAAAATCTGCTTAATTTAGAAAATGCATCAAAACAACAAGCAGAAGAAATTAATCGCGTGTTGGACAAACATATTAAAGAGGTGGTGACAAGAATTCATGAACTTGCCCATTTACGGATGAAATTAATTGAATTACGAGAGAGAACAGCATTGAATGATGAAGATCCAATGACATTACTATCAACATAGCGGTGTGAAATTTGTGCGGTTAAAATAACCGCACTTTTAAGATTATGGCTGACTAGATAAACGCTGTTTTGCTTCCTTATTGCCTAATTCAGCTGCTTTTTTCAGCCATTCCAATGATTTTTCAGGCTGGTTTTGTGAGAGATAAATATTACTTAACATCATCATCGCATCCGTATCTTTAGCTCGAGCTGTACGTTCAAAAAGCTTAATGGTCTGCTCTGTATTTTGTTTGACGTAATCGCCACGCAGATACATAACGCCAAGATTATTTAGCCCTTTCACGCTGCCCTTCTCTGCCGCTTCGCTAAACCACCAATAAGCCTTTTCATAGTCTCTCACCGTGCCACGCCCAAGGTTATATAACATACCTAGATTGCTTTGAGCAGTGATATTTCCTTCTAACGCCATTGGATACATAATATTGAAAACGTCGATCCATTGTTGTTTATTGGCAAACTCTTGTGCCAAATTCATTCTTGCTTGATCATCCATTTTCGAATTCGCTGTAATATCAATGGTTTTCATCGCCCAAACAGGCAAACTAAAACAAAGTAATACTATATGAAAAAATAACTTCAATTTCATTTATAAAGTTGCTACTAAAAGTAAAATAAAAAACACGGCAGTAATCGCAAATTCGATTAGTCCAACTTGCATAACAGAAAGCTTTTTAGTGGGCAAATAAACGGCTCGCACTAATCCAGGCACAAAAGCTAATGCTAAAATAAATTGTTGCGAAACCACAAAAATCAGCACACATAATAAGTGAAAAATCACTGATGCCCAAAAATAACGTGGATTTTTTCGTTCACGCATCATTGATTTTACATAAAGTGTTGTTCCAATAAAAAATAATGTTGGGTAAATCGCCACCCAAAGTATTTTTTCATCAAAAGTGCGGTCAGAAAAATAATAAGATCCCATTCCAGCTAGAGCAAAAATTAAGATCCCTGCCAAGTCATTCCATAAATTGCGCTCATCTTTTTTCTTGGTGAAATAAATATTCACCGCAACAAACGGTAACATGGCAAACATAAAATACAACACTTGCCAATTATAAATTAACGCAGGAATCGCAAAAATCACGGCGGCAGCAAAATAAATCACAGACCATTTTTTATATAACTCAAGATTTTTACCTTTAAACAAATTCAAAAAAGGATAAGTCATCAAATAAAGCGAAAACCATCCTAATAATAAAAATAAGTGTGCCCATACTGGATTAGCAAGCAACATGCCGTAAATAAAAGGCACCAATGCCATAACAATAGCGCCATGCTGATTAGAGATAAGCAGTTTCATAATGATTAAATAATTGAGAATAATTGTCGGGTATTTTAGCCTAGTAAAGAGGATTTTACAAAGCAGTAAAGGCTATTTAGAATAGAAGAAAACACCCCAAAGGAGAACCCTATGACAATTCAACGCATTTTACCCAGTGCACGTTTAAGTGAAGTTTCAATTCATAACAACCTCGCCTATTGTGCAGGGCAAGTTCCAGAATTAACCATCGAGCAAAATGCCTACGAACAAACCAAAGAAGTATTAGGTTTAATTGATAAATTGTTATCAGAAATTGGCTCCAATAAAAGCAACATTTTAACCGCACAAATTTTCTTGGCAGACATGCAAGATTATGCACAATTAAATCAAGCTTGGGATGAATGGGTCGATCATGTTAGTCCACCAAGTCGAGCGACAGTGGAAGCTAAATTAGCGGATCCTCGTTGGAAAGTTGAAATTGTTATTATTGCAACTTGTTAGTTTTTTAAGCCGAATAAACAGGAGAATATTATGGAAAATTGGACAAATGAAATTTGGGTAGCGATTGGTATCGCTTTTATTGTTGGGTTATTTATTGGTTACATTATTGTGCGTTTAACCAAAGGCTCGGTAAAACATCAAGCTAAAACAGAGGCTGAATTAAAAACAGTCAAAACCCAACTTGATACACAAAAGGCGCAAATCGAAAAACATTTTGCAGAAAGTGCTGAGTTATTCAAAACCTTAATTAACGATTATCAAAAACTTTATCGCCACTACGCAACTTCCTCCAATAATTTACTGGGCGAAAAAGATCACAAAGGTTTATTCACCCAACAGTTAATTACTGCAACAGATAAATCTCAAAATGAACAGCCTAGAGATTATTCGGATGGTGCATCAGGCTTATTTAAAGAAAATAAAGAAGAAAATTAAAAAGTGCGGCTAAAAATAGAAATATTTTTAGCCGTTTATTATTCTATTATTGCGTTGATTTTTTAGATTTTTTCCATTTCCAAAAAAAGAATAGTACAAGTAACCCAACAAATATATAAATCACAATTTGACCTTTTTGAATTTGTGTATGTAGCCAATCTAAATTTTTAGCCCCCAATTCCCCAAGATAAATCCAAATAGGTACAGAAATAATCGCAGCACAGAAATCTATTAAAACAAAACGAACATAACTTACACGGCGTGTAATACCTGATACCATATAAATTGGAGCACGTAAACCGGGTAAAAATCGTGCAACAAACAGTACTCGATTGCCGTATTGGCTGAATTTTTCACGCACCATTCTTAAACGCTGTAATGTTACGATTCTACGTATTGGTCGGAAACGTAAAATTTTCGTGCCATAAATTCGACCAAGCCAATACATACAGGAATCGCCAGCAAGCACACCAATCATACTAACCAGCAACATCAAATGAGAATTGACATTTTCTGGATAAAGCCCCGCAATGACACCACCTGAAACTAATGTTATATCTTCTGGAATAGGTACACCAAATCCACAAATAATTAAAACAAAAAGAACAGCCCAATAACCATATTCAGTAAAAAATCCAATTAAAAATTCCATTTGTTCCTGCTTTTTTATTAATAGATGTGATAAAAAATTGGTTCACATTTTAATCTTTTCAAATCAAAAAGCCTAGAAAAAAGTTTGATTTGAAAATAAGGATATTCTATAATCCACGGCTCTCAAGGCTTGTCTTTGAGCGGTTTTAGGAAAATTGCTGGGTCGCCTGCGATTTTCTTTCTTTTAACATTTAATTTCAAGAGAACATAAAAATGGCATTTAAATTTAACGCTGAAGTTCGTACTACGCAAGGTAAGGGTGCGAGCCGCCGCCTGCGTAACAATGGTCAAATCCCTGCAATTGTTTATGGTGGCAGTGAAGAGCCAGTTTCAATCATCTTAAACCACGATGAATTAAACAACGCGCAAGCACATGAATCTTTCTATTCTGAAGTGATCACTTTAGTAGTAGATGGTAAAGAAGTTGCAGTTAAAGTACAAGCAATGCAACGTCACCCATTCAAACCAAAATTGGTTCACATTGACTTCAAACGTGCATAATTCTAGTTCACGCATTTAAATAAAATAACAAAAAAGCTAAGACATTCATCTTAGCTTTTTTCTTACATATTCATTGTTTCTCAATAAATATCTAAACTTCAATTTTTTATTAAATAACGATTTTTGTAAGTTATTACGAAGATATTGAAAATATGGCTGGGGTACTAGGATTCGAACCTAGGAATGCTGAGATCAAAACCCAGTGCCTTACCGCTTGGCGATACCCCAATTAGATAAATCTTTGATTGGATATAAAGAAGACTTTTTTGATAGTATGGCTGGGGTACTAGGATTCGAACCTAGGAATGCTGAGATCAAAACCCAGTGCCTTACCGCTTGGCGATACCCCAACGACTATTTGAATTACAAAGTGATAAATGGTGCGGGACGAGGGACTTGAACCCACACACCTCTCGGCGCCAGAACCTAAATCTGGTGCGTCTACCAATTTCGCCAGTCCCGCAAATTTGGTGGCTACAGCGAGATTCGAACTTGCGACCCCAACATTATGAGTGTTGTGCTCTAACCAACTGAGCTATGTAGCCATCACTTAATTTGCTTAACCATATCGGCTTTGCGGGGCGTATTATGCTAATTTTGATGATCCTCGTCAAATACTTTTTTACAAAAAAAGTAATTTTATGTTTGTTTGGTTATTAATGAAGCATATCACTTATTTTTTATTCATTTAAACAACTTATATGGCTTTCTCAACAGCCAAATTTTTCCTAATCCTATTTTTTCTTTTATGCGTTCATTTATTGTTAATTAAAATTTATTTGACAAAAAATGCCTAAATCGTTATTTCTATACCCACTATTCTAAAAAAACACAACATCTAGGAGGACCTTATGCCCCATCTCTCAGTCGCCAAATTTGGCGGAACATCTGTTGCTAACCACGATACGATGACAGCTTGTGCAAAAATTGTCATTGCCGATCCCAATACACGCGTAGTTGTGCTTTCTGCATCAGCTGGTGTAACAAATTTATTAGTGGCTTTAGCAAATGGTATAAAAGCGACAGAACGTGAAAAATTAATTAGCAATGATCTGCATATGACTTCAGGTGTGGCAAAACGTATTTTTGATACTGTTCAATCTTATAATGTGCGAATGATTAGTTATGGGGCAAGTACCAACAATGTTTGTATGTTAGTACAAAGTGAACATTCTGATGAAATTGTACGCTCGTTACACAAATCCTTATTTGAATAAAATTTAAACCTAAAGTGCGGTGAAAAATCACCGCACTTTTTCTTTTATATCATTGAGATTAAAGCTGAAAAAGAGTAAAGTAAGTGACTGTTTATTTGACTAATTTAACCGAATAAAAGGCGGAAATTATGGGAAAAAGCGTTGTTATCTTAGGCGCACAATGGGGCGATGAAGGTAAAGGAAAAATCGTTGATCTTTTGACGGATCGCGTAAAATACGTAGTTCGTTATCAAGGTGGCCATAACGCAGGTCACACACT
Organism: Haemophilus aegyptius; assembly: GCF_900475885.1. Classification (GTDB taxonomy): domain Bacteria; phylum Pseudomonadota; class Gammaproteobacteria; order Enterobacterales; family Pasteurellaceae; genus Haemophilus; species Haemophilus influenzae. The sequence goes on along the minus strand of NZ_LS483429.1, from coordinate 1,287,304 downwards.
TATTATCAATGGCGAAAAAACCGTATTACGTTTAATTCCATCTGGTATGTTACATCCAAACGTAACTTGCTTAATTGGTAATGGCGTTGTGGTTTCGCCTGAAGCATTAATGAAAGAAATGGGCGAACTTGAAAGCCGAGGTATTAAAGTTCGTGAACGTTTATTAATTTCAGAAGCTTGTCCTTTGATTCTGCCTTATCACGTTGCAATGGATCACGCACGCGAAGCAGCCCTTGGCAAAAAAGCTATAGGTACAACTGGTCGTGGTATTGGCCCAGCTTATGAAGATAAAGTAGCTCGTCGTGGTTTACGCGTAGGCGATTTATTTAATAAAGAAGCCTTTGCCGAAAAACTCAAAAACATCCTTGAATACTATAATTTCCAATTGGTGAACTACTACAAAGTTGAACCTGTCGATTATCAAAAAACCTTAGATGATGTAATGGCAATTGCCGATGTAATCACAGGTATGGTGGCAGACATCACTACAATTCTTGATACTGCGCGCAAAAATGGCGAACATATTTTATTTGAAGGTGCACAAGGGACAATGTTAGATATCGACCACGGTACTTATCCGTATGTAACCAGCTCAAACACAACGGCTGGTGGTGTTGCAACAGGTTCTGGTTTTGGCCCGCGTAATCTTGATTATGTACTTGGTATCATTAAGGCTTACTGTACTCGTGTAGGTGGTGGCCCATTCACAACTGAATTATTTGATGATGTGGGTGCTGAAATTGCTCGTAAAGGTAACGAATTTGGCGCGGTAACAGGCCGTCCACGTCGTTGTGGTTGGTTCGATGCCGTCGCCATTCGCCGTGCAATCCAACTTAACTCTATTTCTGGTTTCTGTATGACTAAACTAGACGTATTAGATGGTTTTGATGAAGTAAAAATCTGTGTTGCTTACAAAATGCCAAATGGCGAAATCGTTGAATATGCACCGTTAGCGGCGAAAGATTGGGATGCTGTAGAACCAATTTATGAAACATTACCTGGCTGGAAAGAAAATACTTTCCGCATCACAGATGTAAATAAATTGCCACAAAACTGCATTAACTATATTAAACGTATTGAAGAAGTGACTGGCGTACCAATTGATATTCTTTCAACTGGCCCTGATCGTGTGGAAACAATGATTTTACGTGATCCGTTCGCCGCTTAATTTCTTTTGATTTTCAGACCGCACTTTTAAAAGTGCGGTTTTTTTTATATTTTTTACTATTCTTCAATGGAACGTAATAATTCATTGATGCCCACTTTTCCTAAAGTTTTTGCATCCACTTTTTTCACGATTACTGCGCAGTATAAACTATATTTTCCACATTTTGATGGAAGGCTACCTGATACCACCACAGAACCTGCTGGTACACGGCCGTAATGAATTTCGCCTGTTTCACGATCATAAATTTTGGTTGATTGACCAATGAATACGCCCATTGAAATAACACAACCATCTTCAACGATAACACCCTCAACCACTTCTGAACGAGCGCCAATAAAACAGTTATCGCCAATAATAGTTGGGTTAGCTTGTAATGGTTCTAACACGCCGCCGATGCCTACGCCACCCGATAAGTGAACATTTTTACCAATTTGCGCACAAGAGCCTACCGTCGCCCAAGTATCTACCATGGTGCCTTCGCCAACGTATGCACCAATGTTTACATAAGATGGCATTAATACGCAGTTTTTAGAAATGTATGCACCTTTACGCACCGTTGCAGAAGGCACAACACGAAAACCTTCTTCAGTAAAACGTTCTTCAGTGTAATCCGCAAATTTTAATGCCACTTTGTCGTAATATTTTGTTTCTGCGCCATCAATGATTTGGTTATCGTTAATGCGGAAAGATAGCAATACCGCTTTTTTTAACCATTGATGTGTTACCCATTCGCCAGCAATTTTTTCGGCTACACGATATTTTCCAGAATCTAATCCTTCGATCACTTCTTCAATTGCCGCGCGCGTTTCTGCATCAACGGTTTTTGGTGTAATTTCTGCACGTTTTTCAAATGCTGCTTCAATAATTGCTTGTAAATTTGACATAGAACTTCCTATATATGTTGTGAATAAAACGGCATTAGTTTTACCATATTTTAAACGGGCAAGCAAAACACCGAAAAAAATCACCGCACTTTGTAGAAACAAAACTGCGGTGATAATAAAAAGTTGGTTTGATTAAAAGATTGAAAGTGCAAGCCCCACGACAACAGACATACTAAAAACAACCATAATCATTGCATAACCAAAATCGCTCATTTTGTTCTCCTCATAAAAAAATAACGCAGACATTCTAGCAAGAATAATACGAAAAAATCACTTCTTTTTATAAAAAATTTGCAATAAAGATGACTAAATTCTCAACAAACCTTTATAATAGGAAAAATTTTTTAGGGATTTAAATATATGGCAACAATTAAAGATGTGGCAAAAATGGCTGGTGTGTCCACCACAACCGTATCTCACGTAATTAATAAAACCCGTTTCGTTGCAAAAGATACGGAAGAAGCGGTGTTATCCGCAATTAAACAACTTAATTATTCCCCTAGTGCTGTGGCACGCAGTTTAAAAGTCAATACCACCAAATCCATTGGTATGATTGTGACAACCAGTGAAGCACCGTATTTTGCCGAAATAATCCATTCTGTTGAAGAACATTGCTATCGACAAGGTTATTCTTTATTTTTGTGTAACACACAAAATGATCCTGAAAAAGTCAAAAATCATTTAGAAATGTTGGCAAAAAAAAGGGTCGATGGTTTGCTTGTAATGTGTTCTGAATATACTCAGGATTCATTGGATTTACTTTCATCATTTTCCACTATTCCAATGGTTGTAATGGATTGGGGACCAAATGCCAATACAGATGTGATTGATGATCATAGTTTTGATGGCGGTTATTTAGCAACCAAACATCTTATAGAGTGCGGTCATAAAAAAATCGGGATTATCTGCGGCGAACTCAATAAAACTACCGCAAGAACGCGTTATGAAGGCTTTGAAAAAGCAATGGAAGAAGCTAAATTAACAATCAATCCGTCTTGGGTACTAGAGGGTGCATTTGAGCCTGAAGATGGCTATGAATGTATGAATCGTTTACTAACTCAAGAGGAATTACCAACCGCCCTATTCTGCTGTAACGATGTGATGGCGCTCGGTGCAATATCAGCACTAACAGAAAAAGGCTTGCGTGTGCCAGAGGATATGTCAATTATCGGCTATGATGATATTCACGCCTCACGTTTCTACGCACCACCATTAACCACCATTCATCAATCAAAACTACGTTTAGGCAGACAGGCAGTAAATATTCTGTTAGAACGAATTACTCACAAAGATGAAGGTGTTCAACAATATAGTCGTATCGATATAACCCCTGAGCTTATCATTCGAAAATCCGTTAAATCGATTTTATAAACTTAGCAAAAATAAACCGCACTTTTTAAACAATCCCTAAAAAGTGCGGCTCTTTTTTAGCTATTTTTTAGCTTTTCTTGATTATTTTCAAAATTTCTCTGAATAGCATTTGCCCTCCACCCTATTTTTAGTTATATCTATCGCCAACTGACAAATTTTATTTTTACTTTTAGGAGTTCCTATGACACAAGAGTACCGCACTCTACGCAATAACATTAGTATGTTAGGGCGTTTTCTCGGAGAAACCATCAATGATGCACAGGGCGAGGATATTCTTGAGTTAATCGAAAACATTCGTAAACTTTCTCGTAATTCTCGTGCTGGCGATGATAAAGCAAGACAAGCATTGCTCGATACGCTAGGTAGTATTTCTAATGAAAATATTATTCCTGTCGCACGTGCTTTCAGCCAATTTTTAAACCTCACTAACATAGCTGAACAATATCAAACAATTTCCCGTGAACATTCTCTTGCACAAAGTTCTTCTCAATCCTTAAGCGAACTTTTCAAACGCTTAAAAGAACAAAATGCCTCAGTGGAAGACGTGCATAAAACCGTCGAAAAATTATTAATTGAGCTTGTTCTAACCGCACATCCAACAGAAACAACACGTCGTTCATTAATTCATAAACACATTGAAATCAATAAATGTTTAAGCAAGCTAGAACATCATGATTTAACTGAAAAAGAACGCAATATTATTGAGCGTCTATTACTTCGTTTAATCGCTGAAGCATGGCATACCAACGAAATTCGTACTGTTCGCCCAACGCCATTTGATGAGGCTAAATGGGGCTTTGCGATGTTAGAAAACAGTTTGTGGCAAGCTGTGCCAGAGTTTTTACGCCAACTCAACGAAACCGCCCGTGAATTTTTAGGTTACGATTTGCCGGTAGGATTAAAACCTGTGCGTATTTCCTCTTGGATGGGCGGCGACCGTGATGGAAATCCATTTGTTACCGCACAAATTACCAAAAAAGTACTTTATTTTGCCCGCTGGAAAGCGGCGGATTTATTCTTACAAGACATCAGCAAATTAGCCGATGAACTTTCAATGATGAAATGTAGCGATGAATTTCGTGATAAATACGGCGAACATTTAGAACCCTATCGTTTCGTAGTAAAAAATTTACGCAATCAACTTACAGCAACATTAGCTTATTTTGATGATCACTTATCTAATCGCACACCAAGAGTCTCCGAAAGCGAGATTATTTTGGAAGATAATCAACTGTGGGAGCCGCTTTACGATTGTTATCAATCTTTAATTCAATGCGGTATGCGCATTATTGCGAATGGTTCATTGTTGAATATTTTGCACCGTATTAGTTGTTTTGGCGTGACTCTTTCTCAAATGGATATTCGCCAAGAAAGCACTCGTCACACCGATGCCATTGCTGAAATTACCCGCTATATTGGTTTGGGCGATTACGCTCAATGGATGGAAGACGATAAACAGGCTTTCTTAATTCGTGAATTAAGCTCACGTCGCCCATTAATTCCGCAAAACTGGACGCCATCGCCTGAAACCAAAGAAATTTTAGATACTTGTAAAGTCATTGCTCAACAAAAACAAGGTGTAATAGCTTGTTATGTTATTTCAATGGCGCGCAGTGCCTCTGATGTTTTAGCCGTTCATTTACTCTTAAAAGAATCAGGCGTACCATATCATATTCCTGTTGTGCCATTATTTGAAACCTTAGAGGATTTAGATGCAGCCGAAAAAGTGATGACTCAACTTTTCAATGTGGGTTGGTATCGTGGCGTCATTAATAATCGTCAAATGGTAATGATTGGCTATTCAGATTCGGCAAAAGATGCGGGAATGATGGCAGCCTCTTGGGCGCAATACCGTGCACAAGAAGCCTTAGTGAATTTAACAGAAAAACTTGGCATTGAACTCACTTTATTCCACGGACGTGGTGGCACAATTGGTCGTGGCGGTGCGCCAGCACATGCGGCATTACTTTCTCAGCCACCTCGTTCCTTAAAAAATGGTTTACGTGTAACAGAACAAGGCGAAATGATTCGTTTCAAACTGGGTTTACCCGCAGTAGCAGTAGAAACCTTTGATCTTTACGCCAGCGCCATTTTAGAAGCAAATCTTTTACCGCCACCAGAACCGAAACCAGAATGGCGTACTATAATGGACGAGCTTTCCACGATTTCTTGCGATATTTATCGTGGTGTGGTGCGTGCCGATAAAGATTTTGTGCCTTATTTCCGCAGTGCGACGCCAGAACAGGAACTCTCCAAATTGCCGCTTGGCTCTCGCCCTGCAAAACGCAATCCAAATGGCGGTGTGGAAAGTTTACGTGCGATCCCGTGGATTTTTGCCTGGATGCAAAACCGTTTAATGCTGCCAGCTTGGTTAGGGGCTGGTGCAGCTATTCGTCAAGTTATTGAACAAGGCAAATGCGATATTATTCATAAAATGTGCGAAAACTGGCCGTTCTTTTCAACGCGAATCGGAATGTTGGAAATGGTCTTTAGTAAATCGGATACTTGGCTTTCCCAACAATATGATCAACGATTAGTGAAAAAAGAGCTTTGGTATTTAGGCGAAAATTTACGTAAGCAACTTGAAGATGATATTCAAACTGTGCTTTCACTTTCTCACCAAAGTGAATTGATGTCTGATTTACCTTGGATTGCAGATTCAATTGCATTGCGTAATATCTACACGGATCCACTCAATCTACTGCAAGTGGAATTGCTTCACCGTTTCCGTGAAAATCCAGAGCAAGTCAATCCCGATGTGGAACAAGCATTGATGATTACCATCACAGGTATCGCGGCTGGGATGCGCAATACGGGCTAGAAAGATGAAAAAAGTGCGGAAAATTTTCCGCACTTTTTTATTCAAATCGATCACTTAATAAAAATTGTAAAACCGCATCCATTCTCAAATGAGGAATGCTCTCCCCTTGTTCTAAAGGCTGAGGTTCAAAACTATCAAAATCACAGTGCGGTTGTTTTTGCCAAAATTCTGTTCTGGGTAATTTACTCGGCACGGTTCCTGGATAAAGTGTAATCAGCTGTTTATCAATAGAACGAACCCCTTGAATTGCTTTAATTTCTTTTCCTTGCTGATTCACAATCACTTGCTTTGTGGTACGAACAGCCGCAATGGCGGTATATTCCGTATCAATTCCTTCAAATTCTACATGGCGACCGCCCTCTTGCACAATTTGGCACATTAAACTCACTAAATTAGGAATTTGATCACGAGTAATATGATCCGCCTTGGTCGCAACAAACATTAATCGATCAATTTGCGCAGAAAACAAACGATGAAGAAAATTTCTGCTGCCATAATGGAAATTATTAAATAACTGATTTAAGCCCATTTGCATATCTAAAAAGGCTTGCTGACTGTGATTTAAAGGCGTTAAACAATCCGCCAAAATAACTTGACGATCAAAGGTAGAAAAATAATTTTCGTAAAAACCTTTCACAATTTTATTGCGATAATAATTATAACGTTTTGTCAGCACGACAAAATAGCTATTCGATTTGGCTGTTTTTTTCAAGGTTTGCCAATGTTCTTCCGAAAGATGAATTAATGGAAAAAATTGTAATGCGGGCGCACCCTCTAAATCACTTGGCAATACAAATCGCCCAGGCTGAATAAATTGCATGCCTTGCGACTTACATTGGTGTAAATAATCCGTATAACTTTTCGCAATCTTGGCTAAAACATCTTCATTTGCGACCGCACTTAAATCCAAATTCTGCAACATGGAAAGCCAATTCTGCGCCAATTCTGCACGAACGCCAGTTGTGACCTTGATTTGCTCTTGTGACCATTGTTGAAAATCTAAATTTAACAACGGCAAATCGAGCAACCATTCCCCTGGATAATCAAAAATATCTAGATAAAGCGTGCCTCGTTCTTTCAAATGGCGTAGCAAGCCAGATTGACGTTGAAAACGAATTGCTAAACGCGTTTCACTCACGCCACGAGTAGATTGAAACCATTGAGGCGGATTTTGTGACAAATCATTTAAATTACTTTCATAATCAAAACGTGGCACGCTGAGATCTTGTTGGGATACTCGTTTGACTGCCAAGATCGCACCATTTCTAGCTGCTTCAAACAAGGGCAAATGCTGTGATGAATGTTGATTAATGGAGAGAAGTTGATTGATTAAACTTGTAATAAACGCCGTTTTTCCACTCCGACTTAACCCTGTTACCGCTAAACGCAAAGTGCGGTCAAAACCACGATTAATAATTTGATTGATTTCCTTTTGAACCCGATTAAACATTCAATATCCTAGCCATTTTTACTAATATGCCTTACAATTTGACACATAATTTATCACAATGCATTTGTTATGTTACGTCTAAATCTGAGATTTTTATCTTTTCTGCTCTGTATAATCCAAAGTGTAGAATTACAGGCTGCGCCAAGTGTTCCAACATTTTTAACTGAAAATGGCTTAACTTATTGCACCCACGCTTCAGGTTTTTCATTTAATCCGCAAACAGCAGATGCAGGAACCAGTATGAATGTGGTCACGGAACAAATTTATAACAAATTATTTGATATAAAAAATCACAGTGCAACATTAACACCAATGCTAGCACAATCTTATTCCATTTCAGCTGATGGTAAAGAAATTTTATTAAATTTACGTCACGGCGTAAAATTTCACCAAACCCCTTGGTTTACCCCAACACGTGATTTTAACGCTGAAGACGTAGTATTTTCGATTAATCGTGTATTAGGGCATAATACTTATTTACCAACCTTAGCAGAGACGAATGTTACCTATAGTAATCCACAATATAGAGTGTTTCACGAACAAGCAAGAAAAGTGCGTTTTCCTTATTTTGATAGCATTAAACTTAACGAAAAAATCAAATCTGTGACTGCACTTTCGCCTTATCAAGTAAAAATTGAATTATTTGCACCAGATTCCTCCATCTTGTCTCATCTTGCCAGCCAGTATGCCATTATTTTTTCACAAGAATATGCCTATCAATTAAGCGCAGATGACAACCTTACTCAATTAGATACCCACCCAGTAGGAACAGGGCCTTATCAAGTAAAAGATTATGTATATAACCAATATGTTCGCTTAGTGCGTAACGAAAACTATTGGAAAAAAGAAGCCAAGATAGAACATATTATTGTGGATCTTTCTACTGATCGCAGCGGACGTTTAGTCAAATTTTTCAATAATGAATGTCAAATCGCCTCTTATCCTGAAGTAAGCCAAATTGGCTTATTAAAAAATGATGACAAACATTATTATATGCAATCTACTGATGGTATGAATTTAGCCTATTTAGCGTTTAATTTTGATAAGCCATTAATGCGAGATCACGAAATCCGCGCCGCTATTTCACAAAGTTTAAACCGAGCTCGAATCATTCATAGCATTTACCATAACACAGCAACTGTTGCTAATAACATTATTCCTGAAGTATCTTGGGCTTCAAGTGTCAATACGCCAGAATTTGAGTTTGATTACAATCCCAAAATCGCCAAAAATAAATTAGCAGATAAAAACCTTTTGTTAAATTTATGGGTAATTAATGAAGAACAAGTCTATAATCCTGCACCTTTTAAAATAGCTGAAATGATAAAATGGGATTTAGCTCAAGCGGGTGTGAAAGTTAAAGTGCGTGCCGTAACTCGTCCATTTTTAACTTCACAATTACGCAATCAATCGGAAAATTATGATTTGATTCTATCTGGTTGGTTAGCTGGTAATCTTGATCCTGATGGTTTTATGCGTCCAATTTTAAGCTGTGGAACAAAAAATGAACTCACTAATTTATCTAATTGGTGTAATGAAGAATTTGATCAATTTATGGATCGTGCCATTACCACCTCACATTTAAGTTCACGTGCAAAAGCCTATAATGAAGCCCAAGAACTCGTTTTACGTGAATTACCCATTATTCCTATTGCCAATGTAAAACGAATTTTAGTCGCAAATAGTCGTGTGAAAGGAGTAAAAATGACGCCTTTTGGTAGCTTAGATTTTTCCACTTTATATTTTATTCAGGAGAAACACTAATGTTATGGTCGGTTCTTCGCCATATTCTGTGGGTGGCATTATTATTACTCGTATTATCGCTATTAGGCTTTGTCATTTTATTGCGCGATCCTCTTAATGCGAATCTTGTTACACAAAACATTTATATCGGCTATTTCCATTATTTAGGCACCTTGTTACAAGGTGATTTTGGCATTACCTATAACGGTGGAAAATCATTAATGAACCTTATTCTTACGGTTCTTCCTCCCACATTGGAACTTTGTTTCATTACATTGTTTTTGGCATTTATTTTTGGTTTGCCACTTGGCATTATAAGTGCGGTCAATTCTGAACAAGTTTTTGCAAAAAGTTTACAAATCCTATCTTATGTAGGGCTATCTATTCCAATATTTTGGTTAGCCCCCATTTTACTGTATGTTGCCGCGCTCTCACATTGGGAAATTGCCGCTATTGGACAATATAATTTGCTTTACGAAATTAAACCCATTACGGGATTTCCTGTTATTGATATGTGGTTTCTGGAAGTACCTTATCGTACAAAAATCGTACAAAATATATTGCAACATTTAGCCTTACCAACATTGGTATTGTGTATTTTGCCAACAATGGAAATTATCCGCATTATTCATCAACGAGCAGAATATATTTTGAATCAAAATTTTTCTAAAGTAGCGACAACACGGGGTTGGTCAAAATGGAAAATTCTCCATCAATATGTATTTCGTAATACTTTTCCCCTGCTTGTTCCACAAGTACCACGTGTATTCACATTAGTATTAACGCAATGTATGTTGGTAGAAACGGCTTTAGGTTGGCCTGGCATTGGTCGTTGGTTAATTAATGCCGTAAATGAACAAGATTACAACAGCATTGCCGCAGGTGTAATTGTTATTGGTGTATGTATTATTTTGATTGATACATTCACTAAAATATTCACTTTTATACTCGATCCATTTAAAAAGAAAGGTTGGTATGCAAGATAAAGAACCTGATGAATTCCGCGAAAGCACCTCAATCTTTCAAATTTGGTTACGCTTTCGTCAAAATACCATCGCACTTTTTAGCTTTTATTTATTAATCGCATTAATTTTTACCGCACTTTTTGCTAGTTATCTTGCACCTTATGCTGATAATCGACAATTTATTGGGCAAGAATTAATGCCTCCATCTTGGGTAGATAGAGGAAAAATTGCTTTTTTCTTTGGTACTGATGATTTAGGTCGCGACATATTAAGTCGTTTAATTATGGGTACTCGTTATACCTTAGGTTCTGCTTTACTGGTTGTCTTTTCAGTGGCAATAATAGGCGGCGCACTAGGAATTATTGCAGGACTACTGAAAGGTATTAAAGCTCGTTTTGTCGGGCATATTTTTGATGCGTTTTTATCGTTACCTATTCTATTAATTGCCGTTGTTATTTCAACATTAATGGAACCAAGTTTATGGAATGCAATGTTCGCAACACTCTTAGCGATATTGCCGTATTTCATCCATGCAATTTATCAAGCCATTCAACAAGAATTGAAAAAAGATTATGTGCTGATGTTAAAACTTGAAGGCATTTCTAACTGGGAATTATTGAAAAGCACTATTTTACCGAATATTACTGTTATTTATATTCAAGAAGTGGCTCGTGCTTTTGTGATAGCCGTGTTGGATATTAGCGCGTTAAGTTTTATTTCCCTTGGCGCACAACGACCAACCCCAGAATGGGGCGCAATGATAAAAGACTCTTTGGAACTACTCTATCTTGCACCTTGGACGGTATTACTCCCTGGCTTTGCAATTATTTTTACTATTTTATTAAGCATTATTTTTAGCAATGGCTTAACTAAAACCATCAATCAACATCAAGAATAGCCTATGGCACTTTTAGACATTTGTAACCTCAATATTGAAATTCAAACCTCCAATGGACGTATAAAAATTGTAGATGGCGTCAATCTTTCCCTTAACGAAGGGGAAATCAGTGGATTAGTTGGCGAATCAGGCTCAGGAAAAAGCTTAATCGCTAAAGTCATTTGTAATGCAATCAAAGAAAATTGGATTATTACTGCCGATCGCTTTCGTTTTCACGATGTCGAACTACTTAAACTCAGTCCTAATAAACGACGTAAGATTGTCGGCAAAGAAATTTCAATGATTTTCCAAAATCCCTTATCTTGCCTTGATCCAAGTCGAAAAATAGGGAAACAACTCATCCAAAATATTCCTAATTGGACATTTAAAAATAAATGGTGGAAATGGTTTGGGTGGAAAAAAAGACGTGCTATTGAATTGTTACATCGCGTAGGAATTAAAGATCATCGTGATATTATGGCAAGCTATCCTAACGAACTGACAGAAGGCGAAGGACAAAAAGTTATGATCGCAATGGCTGTCGCTAATCAGCCACGTTTATTAATCGCAGATGAACCAACAAATGCATTAGAATCAACCACTGCCCTACAAGTTTTTCGTTTACTTTCCAGTATGAACCAAAATCAGGGAACAACAATTTTACTTACGAGTAACGATATTAAAAGTATTAGTGAATGGTGCGATCAAATTTCAGTGCTTTATTGTGGGCAAAATACCGAATCTGCCCCGACTGAAATATTAATCGAAAGTCCCCATCATCCTTATACCCAAGCCTTAATTAATGCAGTACCCGATTTTACTCAACCTTTGGGGTTTAAAACTAAATTGGGTACGTTAGAAGGCACCGTGCCTATTTTAGAGCAAATGCCAATTGGCTGTCGTCTTGGCCCAAGATGCCCTTTTGCACAAAAAAAATGTATGGAAAAACCAAGACGATTGAAAATAAAACAACACGAATTTTCTTGTCATTATCCTATTAATTTACGAGAAAAAAATTTCAAAGAAAAAACAACCGCCACCCCTTTTATACTTAATTGCAAAGGAAATGAATAATGCCCTTATTACAAGTGGAAGATTTAACTAAAACTTTTAAAGGTCACGCCAGTTTATTTGGTCGAAATCAATTCAATGCAGTGGATAAAGTGAGTTTTACCCTTGAACGTAAACAAACACTTGCAATCATTGGCAATAATGGCTCTGGTAAATCAACCCTAGTGAAAATGATAGCGGGCATTATTCCGCCAACTTCTGGTCGAATTTTATTTAATGATCGGGAATTACAATATCAGGATGCCCAATCTAGAGCTAAACATATTCGTATGGTTTTCCAAGATGCCAACTCTGCATTTAATCCACGTTTAAATATTGGACAAATATTAGACGAACCATTAAGCCTAGCGACAGATTGGACAGAAACACAACGTAATGAAAAAATCTTTGAGACCCTTTCTCTTGTTGGGCTTTATCCTGATTACACAAATCTCAATATTAAGCATCTTTCTATTAGCCAAAAACAGCGTGTCGCTTTGGCACGTGCGCTGATTTTAGAACCTGAAATAATTATTATAGATGATGCAATTGGTAATTTAGATGCCTCGGTGCGCATTCAATTACTAAATTTAACCCTTGATCTGCAGCAACGTTTAGGTATTTCTTATATTTATGTAGGGCAAGATCTCGGTGTAATTAAACATATTGCAGATACGATTATCGTAATGGATGAAGGAAAAATGATTGAATATGGCAGCCCTCAAAATCTTTTTACTGATCCACAAACTGATGTTACTCGTCGCTTAGTCGAAAGCTATTTTGGCAAAATTTTAGATGAAACCGCTTGGGTAAAAGACAAAAACGCTCACTAAGGAAAGAAAAAATGAACACTCGTCCCTTTTATTTCGGACTTATATTTATCGCGATTATCGCTATACTTGCTAACTATTTAGGAAGCACCGACTTTTCCCATCATTATCATATCAGTGCCTTCATTATTGCCATCTTACTGGGAATGGCAATCGGCAATACTATTTACCCGCAATTTTCAACACTAGTGGAAAAAGGCGTATTATTTGCCAAAGGCACGATTCTTCGCACTGGCATTGTGCTGTATGGTTTTCGCCTTACTTTTGGCGATATTGCCGATGTTGGCTTAAATGCTGTTGTCACTGATGCCATTATGCTAATTTCAACCTTTTTTCTTACCGCACTTTTGGGCATTCGTTATCTAAAAATGGATAAACAATTGGTTTATCTCACTGGGGCAGGATGTAGTATTTGTGGTGCGGCAGCGGTTATGGCGGCAGAGCCTGTTACCAAAGCAGAATCTCATAAAGTTTCAGTGGCGATTGCCGTAGTGGTCATTTTCGGGACACTTTCTATTTTTACTTATCCATTTTTCTACACTTGGTCGCAACATTTAATTAACGCTCATCAATTCGGTATTTATGTTGGTTCTAGCGTACACGAAGTCGCTCAAGTTTATGCGATTGGGGGAAATATTAATCCTATCGTGGCGAATACTGCCGTCATTACCAAAATGATCCGAGTAATGATGCTTGCACCATTTTTATTAATGCTTTCTTGGTTATTAACACGTAGTGATGGGGTATCAGAAAATACGTCACACAAAATTACAATTCCTTGGTTTGCTGTACTTTTTATTGGCGTTGCCATTTTTAATTCTTTTGATTTATTACCAAAAGAACTCGTGAAATTATTCGTTGAAATCGATTCTTTCTTATTAATTTCAGCGATGGCTGCACTTGGCTTAACTACGCAAGCAAGCGCAATCAAGAAAGCAGGACTAAAACCTCTGATTTTAGGGATACTGATTTATTTATGGCTAGTGATTGGAGGATTTTTAGTGAACTATGGAATATCAAAATTAATATAAATTCACTTAACATTGACCGCACTTTTAAAGTGCGGTCTTTTTTTATGAAGAATATTTTCAGATATGGTTATTTAAAAGATGAAATTACGCTTTATTTCAAAGGACGATTTAATAAACCATCCTCTAAAAATAAAGGGCCAATTGGGCGTTTAGGAATATCAAACTTTTGTGGATAAATCACATCCACCAAATACAATCCATCGGGTTTTGCTGTTGGTGCGGCAAGCTGACGATTTTTCTGCTCAAGCAGCCATTGCATCCATTCAATCGGCTGATTTCCAGCACCGACCTCAATCAAACTTCCCACAATATTGCGCACCATATGATGCACAAAAGCGTTCGCCTGAATATCAACAATAATATATTTTCCGATACGAGACACATTCAAATGATGCACATTACGCCAAGGCGTATGAGACTGACATTGCGCCGCACGGAAAGAGGAAAAATCCTGTTCGCCAAGTAAACATTGCCCTGCCCGATGCATTTTTTCCGCATCTAAATCTAAATGGCAATGGGTTATTCCTCCCGCTAAAATCGCAGAGCGTAATTTATTACAATAAAGAATATAACGGTAACGGCGTGCTGTTGCAGAAAATCTGGCGTGAAATTCATCATCGACTTGTTTTGCCCAACTCACTGCAATGTCATCAGGTAAATGAGCATTCGTACCAAAAGCCCAAGCCTTCTCTGGACGAACCGCATTGGTTTCAAAATGAACAACCTGCCCCGTTCCACTTACGCCAGAATCCGTTCGCCCCGCACAAAATATTTCAATTTTTTCATTTGCAATGTGAGAAAGTGCCTTTTCTAATTCTTCTTGTACACTGCGGACTTTTTCTTGTCTCTGCCAACCATAATAATTTTGTCCATTATACTCAATGCCTAATGCAATTTTCATTTTTTACCTTTTGGCTTAATAAAGTGCGGTTATGGTAGCCCAAGTTTATTTGGAGCGCAAATTCACAAAATCACTCCAGAATTAATTAACAAATAAGTGATAGCTTCTAAAAATTACAACAATTAATGTGAAATTTTTGTGATAAAGATCCCATTCTGATAATCTGCCATTAGAGTTTACACTCCAAACTCCCTATAATTAATCAACGTATTATGAAAAACTAAAAGGAAAATTATGAAAACATTAAGTGAATTTATCGTTGAACGCCAAGCTGAATATCCAAACGCAAAAGGGGAATTGAGTGGTATTTTGTCGTCAATTCGTCTTTTAGCGAAAATTATTCATCGAGATATTAACAAAGCAGGTTTAACAAATATTCTCGGTCAATCTGGTATTGAAAATGTACAAGGCGAAAGTCAAATGAAACTCGATTTATTCGCCCATAACACGATGAAAGCGGCATTAATGGCACGTGAAGAAGTGGCTGGTTTTGCCTCTGAAGAAGAAGAAAGTTTTATCGCATTTGATACAGAACGTGGCCGTAATGCAAAATATATTATTTTAACGGATCCCCTTGATGGTTCTTCAAATATTGATGTAAACGTATCCGTCGGTACAATTTTCTCTATTTACCGTCGCGTATCTCCAATTGGCTCACCTGTTACCTTAGAAGATTTTATGCAACCAGGTAATAAACAAGTCGCGGCGGGTTATATTGTTTATGGTTCATCAACAATGTTGGTATATACCACTGGTAATGGAGTTAATGGTTTCACTTATGATCCATCAATCGGTACATTCTGTCTTTCCCACGAAAATATGCAAATGCCAAAAGAGGGCAAAATTTATTCCATCAATGAAGGACAATACCTGAAATTCCCGCAAGGTGTAAAAAAATACATTAAATATTGCCAAGAAGAAGATAAAGTGACTCATCGCCCTTACGTATCTCGCTATATTGGTTCACTTGTAGCAGACTTCCACCGCAATTTATTAAAAGGCGGCATTTATATTTACCCAAGTGCAACCAACTATCCAAATGGAAAACTCCGTTTATTATATGAAGGCAATCCTATTGCATTTTTAGCGGAGCAAGCTGGTGGTGTCGCAACAGATGGTTATCGTCGAATTTTAGATATTCAACCAACGGAACTCCACCAACGTGTACCACTTTTTGTTGGTTCAGAAGATATGGTAAAAAAAGCACAAGAAATGATGGAAGAATTTAAAGAAGAATAATAAAAATCTCCTCGATTAAAAGGGGAGATTTTTATCAATAAAAAGCATAGCCCAACTTTTCAGCCAACACATAACAAAGCGTCCCTTTCCCAGCACCACTAGGACCATCAACAGTAATAATCATTCCCATACAAATTATCCTTTCATTCTCAAAATTTTGCGCATTATAGTGAGAATTTGGTGATCCTGCTAATGTTAATATGGCATTAAACAATCTTTATCATATTCCATATTCTTCTATTAATGCTATAACTAAACACAAATAGTAATAAAAATGTAAAAAATGAAAATAAAATGTTAAATTTTATGAGATATTGATCACATTTTCTTAAAATAGGTATATGCTTTTGCATATAAATCCATAAAATAACCACATCTTTTAATCTAACTCTGAGGATATTTTATGCTGTCTTTTGTTCTAAGTATTTTTCCTATCGTTTTACTGATTTATCTTATGGTAAAAAGAAACGCGCTACCTTCTTATGTTGCCTTACCTTGGATTGCAACATTAGTTATGGGCGTTCATCTTTTACACTTTAATACAGATATTGTTACTATTAGTGCAAATGTTGTTTCTGCAATTGTTGCGGTACAAACTCCTATTACAGTAATTTTTGGTGCGATTCTCTTTAACCGTTTCTCTGAAATTTCAGGCGCAACAAATATTATGCGAAAATGGTTAGGAAATATTAATCCAAATCCCGTTGCACAATTAATGATTATTGGTTGGGCGTTTGCCTTTATGATCGAAGGTGCAAGTGGTTTTGGTACACCAGCGGCAATTGCTGCACCTATTTTAGTGGGATTAGGTTTTCATCCATTAAAAGTGGCAATGTTGGCACTGATTATGAACTCAGTTCCCGTATCCTTTGGTGCGGTAGGTACACCAACTTGGTTTGGTTTTGGTGCTTTAAAATTATCAGAAGATATGATTTTAGAAATTGGGTCTATTACAGCATTTATACACTCCATTGCTGCACTTATTATCCCATTATTAGCACTTCGTATCTTAGTAAATTGGGATGATATTCGTAAAAACATCGTATTTATCTATATTAGCGTACTGGGTTGCGTAGTACCTTATTTCTTGATTGCTCAAGTCAATTACGAATTTCCATCACTCGTTGGGGGGGCAATCGGCTTATTTATTTCTGTATGGGCTGCTAATCGCAATATTGGTTTAGCAAAAGTAACAAATACCCTTGATAATAATGCGGTAAGTACGGGAGAAGTAGTTAAAGCATTATTCCCGACAGGTTTACTTATTGCATTTTTAATTGTGACTCGTATTCATCAATTACCATTCAAAGCAATGATGAATGACGCAACTATTTGGTTCTCAACCACATTAGGTTCGTTAGGATTATTTGAAATTAGCAAAGGTTTAATCTTTAGCTTAAAAAATATTTTTGGCTCAAATGTTTCATCAAGCTATAAACTTCTTTACGTACCCGCATTGATTCCATTTGTCATTACAGTACTAATTGCGATTCCTGTCTTTAAAATTTCCAGTTCAAATGTTAAACAGATTTTTGTATCAAGTTTACAACAATCTAAAAATCCATTTATTGCCTTAGTTGGTGCCTTAGTGATGGTAAACCTAATGTTAGTGGGTGGCGAACATTCTATGGTAAAAATTATTGGTCGAACTTTTGCTGAAATTTCTGGTAGTAACTGGACTATTTTCTCCTCTTTCTTAGGCGCGATCGGATCCTTTTTCTCTGGTTCAAATACCGTATCCAACCTAACATTTGGTAGTGTTCAACTTTCTACCGCAGAAACCACTGGCATTTCTGTCGCACTTGTTCTTGCTTTACAATCTGTCGGTGGAGCAATGGGGAATATGGTATGTATCAATAACATTGTAGCGGTAAGTTCTGTGTTAAATATTTCAAACCAAGAAGGCACAATTATTAAGAAAACCATTATACCTATGATCGTTTACGGTATCATTGCCGCACTTTGCGCGTTGTTCTTAGTACCTTTATTTTATAATCTATAAAATTTACACCAAAAATGACCGCACTTTTGCGGTCATTTCCTATTTTAAAGTGCGGTTGATTTTGCGAATGAATTTATCCATTTTAGCGAAAACTAAACTTTCTTTTTCTTTATTCCCTCTACATCTTTTCTCTCTAAAAAATTAATTTTTTTCATTATTTTTAGGTATTTTCATTAAATTTATTAAATCATTCCTTGAAATCCCTCTTATAAAATGGATAATCGTAATCTTTCTCAAAAATAAATAGGAACGATAATGAAGAAAGCTATAAAATTAAATTTAATTACACTTGGCCTAATTAATACAATCGGTATGACGATTACACAAGCTCTAGCCGAAGAAACATTAGGACAAATTGATGTAGTGGAAAAAGTTATATCAAACGATAAAAAACCTTTCACTGAAGCCAAAGCCAAAAGTACACGTGAAAATGTCTTTAAGGAAACACAAACCATTGACCAAGTGATTCGGAGCATTCCTGGGGCATTTACTCAACAAGATAAAGGCTCGGGTGTCGTTTCTGTGAATATTCGTGGCGAAAATGGATTAGGCCGTGTCAATACGATGGTTGATGGTGTAACCCAGACCTTCTATTCTACAGCCTTAGACTCAGGTCAATCAGGCGGAAGTTCTCAATTTGGTGCGGCAATCGATCCTAATTTTATTGCAGGTGTAGATGTTAATAAAAGCAACTTTTCAGGATCAAGCGGTATAAATGCGTTAGCAGGCAGTGCTAATTTTAGAACATTAGGCGTTAATGATGTTATTACCGATGACAAACCATTCGGCATTATTCTGAAAGGAATGACAGGGAGCAATGCCACTAAATCCAATTTTATGACAATGGCTGCAGGCAGAAAATGGCTTGATAATGGTGGCTATGTAGGCGTTGTGTATGGTTATAGCCAACGTGAAGTTTCACAAGATTATCGTATCGGTGGCGGAGAACGATTAGCATCATTAGGGCAGGATATTCTCGCGAAAGAAAAAGAAGCTTATTTTCGTAATGCGGGTTATGTTTTAAATTCAGCTGGACAATGGACACCTGATTTAAGCAAAAACCATTGGTCTTGTAATGACCCCGACAACCCCCACTTAGCTGACTCGAAACCATTTCCAAATTCTACCGATTTAAGCAAAGTATGCAAACAATGGTACCAAAATAGTAAACAAAAGGAAATTTTAAAACAACTTAAGAATAAAGATCCATCAAAAATTACAGAATTACAAAAAGACATAACAGAAACTGATAAAAGCTTTGAACGCAATAAAGATCAATATAGCGTTGCACCAATTGAGCCTGGTAGTTTGCAATCACGCTCACGTAGCCATTTATTAAAATTTGAATATGGCGATGATCACCAAAATTTAGGGGCGCAAATACGTACATTGGATAATAAAATTGGTTCTCGCAAAATTGAAAACCGTAATTACCAAGTCAATTATAACTTCAATAATAACAGCTATCTTGATCTTAATTTAATGGCTGCACATAACATTGGTAAAACCATTTATCCTAAGGGTGGTTTTTTTGCTGGCTGGCAAGTGGCAGACAAACTTATTACCAAAAATGTCGCAAATATTGTTGATATAAATAACAGCCATACTTTCTTGTTGCCAAAAGAAATCGATTTAAAAACCACATTAGGGTTTAACTATTTTACTAATGAATACAGTAAAAACCGTTTTCCAGAAGAATTAAGTTTGTTTTATAACGATGATTCACACGATCAAGGTAACTACAGCCATTTAGGACGATTTAAAGGTACCCGAAGTTTACTACCCCAACGTTCAGTGATTTTACAACCTTCTGGCAAGCAAAAATTTAAAACGGTCTATTTTGATACCGCACTTTCTAAAGGCATTTATCATTTAAATTACAGCGTGAATTTTACCCACTATGCGTTTAATGGTGAGTATGTTGGATATGAAAATGGAGCGGAACCGATTTTGCATAAATCAGGCCATAAAAAGGCATTCAATCATTCCGCTACATTAAGTGCAGAGCTAAGCGATTATTTTATGCCATTTTTCACTTATTCACGCACACACAGAATGCCGAATATTCAAGAGATGTTTTTCTCTCAAGTGTCTGATGCAGGGGTAAACACGGCATTAAAACCTGAACAATCTGACACCTATCAACTAGGCTTTAATACTTATAAAAAAGGTCTATTCACTCAAGACGATGTGCTAGGCATCAAATTAGTGGGTTATCGTAGCTTTATTAAAAACTATATCCATAATGTTTACGGTGTTTGGTGGAGAAATGGCGTTGTACCTACGTGGGCAAGCAGTAATGGTTTTCGCTTTAATATCGCACATCAAAATTATCAACCTATCGTGAAAAAAAGCGGTGCCGAGTTAGAGCTTAATTATGATATGGGACGTTTTTTTGCGAATGTCTCTTACGCTTATCAACGTACTAATCAGCCAACCAATTATGCCGATGCCAGCCCACGTCCGAATAATGCTTCAAAAGAAGACATTTTGAAACAAGGTTATGGCTTATCTCGTGTTTCAATGCTACCAAAAGACTACGGCAGATTAGAGCTTGGCACACGCTGGTTTGATCAAAAATTAACCTTAGGTATGGCAGCTCGTTATTATGGAAAAAGTAAACGTGCGACAATTGAAGAAGAATATATCAATGGCTCTCGCTATGAAAAACATACTTCAAGTCAAAGAACTTACTATGCCGTGAAAAAAACAGAAGAGATTAAAAAACAACCGATTATTTTAGATTTACACGTCAGCTATGAACCAATCAAAGATTTGATTATTAAAGCGGAAGTACAAAATCTATTAGATAAACGTTATGTTGATCCATTAGATGCTGGAAATGACGCGGCTTCGCAACGTTATTATTCAAGTTTAAATGATTCAATTTGTAGTAAAAATGATGCTTGTGAAGATGGAGTAAAAGATAAATCTGTACTTTATAACTTTGCACGTGGAAGAACTTATATTCTGAGTTTAAACTATAAATTCTAATTGGCTCATATAAAAAGGCATAGCTAAAAGCTATGCCTTTAATTTTAGAATTTATTATCTTATTAAAAGATTATTACTACAGTCTGTCAATCATCCCCAACACTAACGCCGAAGACTGCTTCGCCGCTAATGGTAAAAACTCTTCAAAAGACATACTTGCTTTACCATCGCCGCCATCAGAAATTGCTCGAACCACCACAAAAGGCACATTAAACGCATAGCAAACTTGTGCAATCGCTGTCGCTTCCATTTCAACCCCCGTCACATTCGGGAAGTCTGCTTTTATTTGTGCGATTTTATCTTCACTATTAATAAAACTATCGCCAGAGCAAATTAAGCCACGTTTTACTGATTGTCCTTGCTTTTCTGCAATTTCTTGAGCGAGATCTGCTAATTTTTTGTCCGATAAAAATGCCGCAGGATTAGCAGGCAATTGCCCTTTTTCATAGCCAAAAGCGGTCACATCCGCATCGTGATAGCGTGTTTCATCAGAAATTACAATATCCCCCACTTTCAAGCCTTTTGCTACCCCACCAGCAGAGCCAGTATTGATCACAAAATCTGGCTTGGCTAATTGCAATAATGCCGTGGTGCCAATGGCAGCTGCCACTTTGCCAATGCCTGATTGCAATAATACAACATTTTTACCGTTAATTTTGCCTTCAAAAATGACCGCACTTGCTACACAAGTTTCCGTTCTCTCTGTCATTAAATTTTTTAAAATTTCCACTTCTTGCGCCATTGCGCCAACAATTCCGATTTTCATCACTTTTGTTCCTGTTCTATTTTATTTACCAAAAAATCTAACACTGCAACGCTATAATCATCGTTATAAAGCGTACTCGCAGTGAGTACATATTTTCCCCCAATAACAACGTAAGGATAGGTAAACACACCATATTCTTCCGTCAATTCAATCGCATTTTGAATTTGTTCTTTTACGCTTTGTGAATTTTCAGTTTGAATAAATAACTGTTTATCTAGCCCTTGTTCTTCCGCCCATTGCTGAATTTTATTTGATGTAGACAATTCTGTATAACGGGATTTTTCTGAAGTTTCAAATAATAAAACATTGGATAATTCCCCCGCACTTAATGCTTGCAAAGTATAAAAAATGCGTGCGCTAAACTGGCTATCGGCAGTTGCAATAGGATATTGTTCCAACACAACTTTATGTGTGCGTATTTGGCTATAAAGTTCTAAAATATCCTGTGCTGAAGAACATACTCGACAATCATAATCAAAAAAGAATTGAATCCGTATTTTTTTATCGGCTCGAGACGCTTGTTCAATAGGTTCTTGATAAGAAAAATAATCGCGCCCATCTTCAAAATAAATTGTGTCCCGTGATGGCAAGTACGGAGAATTTTGTACTGAAAATTCTTTCTGATTGACTTCTGCTAAAACAAACGACGATAAAAAAAGCAAACAAAATGCCAACAGCCCTTTTAATTTCATTCTATCACTCATCTATAGGCTCAATATAATCTACCAATAATTGTAGGCTACGATTGCCACGAAATTCGTTAATCTCTAATTTATAGGCTAAACGAGCCTGTTTAATTGAAAGATCAGGATACAATCTTGTATCAATATTAAACGCAATCGCATCTAATAACCCCCCATCTTGTTTCGGTTCTAGCAACATTTTTAGATGATTTTTATTTTGCCCAATCGCGCGCTGATCTAAAATTTTAAATTCGCCATCAAAGCAAGGCTCAGGAAACCCTTGTCCCCAAGTGCCTACCGATTTTATCAACTCTGCCGTTTCAAGATTAAATTCATTTGAATTCAGTTCGCCATCTGTCCAAATTATGCCTTGCAGATGTTCTTCATCAAGCCAATCGGCAATGGTTTGATTAAAAAGATGTTGGAAATCCGCAAAATATTCTTCTCGAATACTCAACCCAGCAGCCATTGCGTGTCCGCCAAATTTTAAAATTATATTAGGATGTTGCGAATGAATACGCTCTAAAACATCGCGCATATGTAACCCCTCAATAGAACGAGCGGAACCTTTCAAAATTCCCTCACTATCTTGCGTAAAGGCAATCACTGGACGATGATATTGATCCTTAACCCTTGATGAAACAATGCCTAATACGCCTTGATGCCAATCGGGCTGATAAAGCGTAATACCATAGGGTAACTCTTTAAAAAGTGCGGTAAGATTTTGACAAATTTTTATTGCCTCAAGCTTCATACCTGCTTCAATTTCTTTACGTGTTTGGTTGAGTTCGTCAAGATCTAAAGCTAATTCTCTGGCTTTTGACATTTCGTTCGCCAGCAAAAGCTCCACCCCAATCGACATATTATCTAAACGCCCTGCCGCATTTAAACGAGGCCCGATACAAAAACCGAGATCACTTGAGGTAAACTGTTCAACATTGCGGTTGGCCACTTCAGCCAACGCAATAATACCAGGACGGCAGTGTCTAGCACGAATCCGCATTAAACCTTGATAAGCAAGGATACGATTATTTTGATCTAAAGGCACAACATCAGCGACAGTACCCAATGCAACTAGATCGAGCAAATCAGTAAAATTAGGTTGTGTTTCTGCAGTAAAAATACCGAGTTCACGAAATTTTGCGCGCACCGCCAGCATCAAATAAAATGCCACACCAACGCCAGCTAAAGATTTTGAAGGGAAATGACACTGACTTAAATTAGGATTAACAATCGCATCGGCTGGCGGCAAAGTTTCGGGCGGTAAATGATGATCCGTGACTAAAACTCGAATGCCTTTTTCTTTCAAAAATGCAATGCCTTCAAAAGATGAAACGCCGTTATCCACCGTCATTAATAACTGAACGCCCTTTTCAATCGCCATTTCAGCCACTGGAATACTCAAACCATAACCTTGTTCAAATCGATTTGGCACAAGGTAATCTACATCAGAAAAACCAAGTTGTCTTAAAGCGAGCACACTCAATGCTGTGCTAGTTGCACCATCAGCATCGAAATCCCCAACAATCACTATTTTTTGCTGTTGTTGGTAAGCCTCCACTAATAAATTTACCGCTTGATCAATGCCATATAATTGATTTGGATTGAGCATTGATTTCAAAGTGCGGTCTACTTCTTTGGTGTTTTTAATATGACGAGCACGATAAAGGCGATCTAATAACGGATGGGTTGAAACAGAATTTCCAACTGGAATTTCACGGCGTTTGATAAGTTTTTTCACTGGATATTAATTCATACCTAAAAGCAAAAAGCTGTTGAAATCAACAGCTCTTTTATCTATACTTTTTCCTGTCGGTCAGGGCTTTTAACCCTGAATGCTGACAGGGGTTAAAGCCCTACTGACCATTAGTCTAACTATTGTGTCAGCTAAGGATTTTAATGATGCCTAAATTATGTATTTATATCATAATTTTTGTGTTGTTAATGCTTTTAAGCTCCCCAGCATATTAAGCATAACCGACTAAACACAAGGGGTAGGCAACTGCCCCTTGCTCTTTATTATAAAATTATTGTGCCGTTTCTTCAAGAGCTCTTAATAAATCAGCTGGTTTTAAATAACCGCCAATAAGCTCACCAGTTGAGGTAACAATACTTGGTGTTCCTCGTACACCAAATTGAATACCTAATTCATAATGTTTTTTCACGATATTTGGCGTTTTAACTTCTTTTGGTAAATTGCCTTTTTCTGCTTCATTTAAAGCAAAAACGGGATCTTTCGCCGTCCAAATCGCTTCCATTTGTTTCGCCGTTTGATTATTCATACCTGCACGAGGGAAAGCTAAATAACGTACGGTAATGCCAAGATCGTTATATTCTTTTAATTGCTGATGTAATAAATGGCAATAATGGCAGGTAATATCCATAAATACTGTTACTACGTGTTTTTCATTTTTCGCAGGATAAACAATCATCTCGTTTTTATAAGAATTAAGTTTATCCACTAAAATTTTACCTGCGACATCAACAGGGCCATTATTTGTGAGTTCATAAAGTTTACCTTCAAAAAGATATTTTCCATCTTCGCTTACATAGAGTATACCTTGATCCGTAACAGCCGTTTTAATGCCTGAAATCGGCGAAGATTTAATAACAATATTTGATATATTAAAAGACTGTAATTTGCGTTTAATTGCCGCATCATCTGCCATTGCATTAGCCGCAGCCACGCACAAAAGTGCGGTAAAAATTTTCTTCATTTTTTGTTCCTAAATTAGCTTGAGTGAGAAAGTCTAAAATTATAGAGAGATTGCTAATTTCTGCAAGGTCAAACTATCCAAAAATCAGAAAATAGCATATAATTCCACACTTTATCACACAGTGAATTTATTATGTTTGAAATCAATCCTGTAAAAAATAAAATCATCGATTTATCTGACCGCACTTCAGTGCTTCGGGGGTATCTTTGACTTCGATGCCAAAGTTGAGCGTTTAGAAGAAGTCAATGCGGAATTAGAACAGCCAGATGTTTGGAATGATCCAGATAAAGCCCAAGCACTTGGTAAAGAACGTGTTTCTTTAGAACAAGTTGTAAATACCATCAAAAATTTAGAACAAGGTTTAGAAGACGTTGATGGGTTGCTAGAACTTGCCATTGAAGCAGAAGACGAAGACACCTTCAATGAAGCGGTAGCTGAATTAGATGAACTCGAACAACAACTCGAAAAATTAGAGTTCCGTCGAATGTTTAGTGGCGAACATGATGCTTGCAATTGCTATGTGGACTTACAAGCAGGTTCTGGCGGTACGGAAGCTCAAGATTGGACAGAAATGTTGCTGCGTATGTATCTCCGTTGGGCTGAAAGCAAAGGTTTTAAAACAGAACTGATGGAAGTCTCTGACGGCGATGTAGCAGGATTGAAATCAGCAACTATTAAAGTGAGCGGTGAATATGCCTTTGGTTGGTTACGAACAGAAACGGGGATTCATCGCTTAGTGCGTAAAAGTCCATTTGATTCCAATAACCGTCGTCATACATCATTCAGCGCGGCATTTGTCTACCCTGAAATTGATGATGATATTGATATTGAAATCAATCCTGCTGATTTACGTATTGATGTTTATCGCGCATCAGGGGCAGGTGGTCAGCACGTAAACAAAACTGAAAGTGCGGTGCGAATTACCCATATGCCAAGTGGCATTGTGGTGCAATGTCAAAACGACCGTTCACAGCACAAGAACAAAGATCAAGCGATGAAGCAATTAAAAGCGAAATTGTATGAGCTTGAATTACAGAAGAAAAATGCGGATAAACAAGTAATGGAAGATAATAAATCTGACATTGGTTGGGGAAGCCAAATTCGCTCTTATGTATTAGACGATTCACGCATTAAAGATTTGCGTACTGGCGTAGAAAACCGTAACACCCAAGCCGTATTAGACGGGGATTTAGATCGATTTATTGAAGCGAGTTTAAAAGCGGGCTTGTAGAAATTTCTTGCCTTCCCCTGTTTACGGGGGAAAGTGGCGCGAAGCGACGGAAGGGGGCTTTCGATAATATATTTCCTTTAGTCTTCAACAGCTCCTAAAGTAAACAAAGAAAATAAAAATTTCTTATTAATTTATAAAAAAGGTAAACAATATGTCAGAACAAGAAGTTAAAGAATTAGATCTCAATGGCGAAATGCTCGTTCGTCGTGAAAAATTAGCCGCATTACGTACAAAAGGTAATGCCTTTCCAAACAAGTTTCGTCGTGATGCTCTCGCACAAGATTTGCACAATCAATATGATGCAGAAGACGGGGAAATCTTAAAAGAAAAAAGCATTGAAGTACAAGTTGCTGGTCGTATTATGACTCGCCGTGCAATGGGTAAAGCAACGTTTATCACTATTCAAGATATGAGCGGTAAAATCCAGCTTTACGTTGCACGCGATAATTTGCCTGAAGGTGTTTATGCTGAAGATGTAGGTAACTGGGATTTAGGCGATATCATTGGAGTGAAAGGTACACTTTTCAAAACTAAAACCAATGAATTAACCATCAAAACAACTGAAGTTCAACTTTTAACCAAAGCACTTCGTCCATTACCAGACAAATTCCATGGTTTAACCGACCAAGAAGTTCGTTATCGCCAACGTTATTTAGATTTAATTTCTAACGAAGAATCTCGCCGCACTTTTATTATTCGTTCTAAAGTTGTCGCGGGTATTCGTGAATATTTCATTTCTAAAGGCTTTATGGAAGTGGAAACGCCAATGTTACAAGTCATTCCAGGCGGTGCATCTGCACGTCCTTTCGTGACTCATCATAATGCATTAGATGTGGATATGTATTTGCGTATCGCACCTGAACTTTATTTAAAACGCTTGGTCGTTGGTGGATTTGAACGAGTATTTGAATTAAACCGCAACTTCCGTAATGAAGGGGTTTCTGTTCGTCATAATCCAGAATTTACTATGCTTGAATATTATCAAGCATATGCGGACTACCATGATTTAATGGATAACACCGAAGAACTTCTTCGTAAATTAGCGATTGATATTCTTGGTACGACTATTGTGAAATACGGCGAATACGAATTTGATTTTGGTAAACCATTCGAACGTATTACGTTACACGATGCAACCATTAAATATGGTGCAGACAAAGGTATCGTAAAAGAAGATTTATATGACTTTGATCGTGCAAAAGCTACGGCAGAACGCTTAGGTATTGAAGTACAAAAATCTTGGGGCTTAGGCAGCATTGTCAATGCAATCTTTGAAGAAGTGGCTGAACATCACTTAATTCAACCAACATTCTTAATGGCTCACCCTGCGGAAATTTCGCCACTTGCACGTCGTAATGATGAAAACCCAGATGTTACAGATCGTTTTGAGCTATTTATCGGTGGTCGTGAAATCGGTAATGGTTTCTCAGAATTAAATGATGCAGAAGACCAAAACGAACGTTTCGATGCACAGGTTGCAGCAAAAGAGGCGGGAGATGATGAAGCAATGTTTAAAGATGACGACTTCGTTGTGGCTCTTGAACACGGCTTGCCACCAACAGCAGGTGAAGGTTTAGGTATCGACCGTCTAGCGATGCTTTATGCAAATGCACCATCAATTCGTGATGTGATCTTGTTCCCTGCAATGCGTCAGAAATAATAAAGATACAAACAAAAGCCACCAAATGGTGGCTTTTTTATCGAAACATAAAAAGGGAGCTAATGCTCCCCTTACTTTTTAATGATTAACCATTAATAAATTTTTCGCCTAATTCAATATCTGCACGTAAAGTCGGCAACATATTTTCTAGAGCTTGTTGTTCAAAATTGCTTAATGGGCCAATTGGTAAAATTTCTTCTACACCTTCTTTACCTAAACGAACTGGCTGAGAGAAGAAACGAGCATATTTGCCATCGCCTTCAACATAAGTACATTCAACCACTGTCTCGCCACTTAATCCTTTCACTAAAGAACGCGCAAAACGTACTGCAGCCTGCGCCATTGAAAGAGTTGCTGAACCGCCACCCGCTTTTGCATTGACCACTTCTGTACCTGCATTTTGGATACGTTTTGTTAATGGTTCAATTTCATCTTCATTCCACTCAGCATATTGAACTTGAGAAAGTAATGGAAGAATAGTCACACCTGAGTGACCACCAATAACAGGAACGCTTGTACGAGAAACATTTAAACCTTTTAATTCAGCCACAAAGGTTTCAGAACGCAACACATCTAAAGTTGTCACGCCAAATAATTTACGTTTGTCGTAAACGCCTGCTTTTTTCAATACTTCAGCCGCAATTGCAACAGTAGTATTTACTGGGTTAGTGATGATACCAACACAGGCTTTCGGGCAAGTAGTAGCAACTTTTTCAATTAAACCACGAACAATGCCTGCATTAATATTGAATAAATCTGAACGATCCATACCAGGTTTACGTGCAACACCAGCAGAAATTAATACAACATCCGCACCTTCAAGTGCTGGCGTTGGATCTTCACCAGAAAAACCTTTCACATTCACTGCCGTTGGAATATGACTCACATCCACTGCAACACCTGGGGTAACAGGGGCAATATCATATAATGCTAAATCTGAGCCTGCTGGCAACTGAAGTTTTAGTAATAACGCTAATGCTTGACCAATACCACCTGCGGCACCTAATACAGCAACTTTCATAAATACTCCTTATGTGTTAGTTAATTTAAAACAGACTGATTTTAAAATGTTCATCTTACAATTACAAATAGAGAAATATCATTCTATGATCTAGTTCACATTTCTGAGATAAATATTTTCTTCTCTTCGTTCTTATTCATATTTCAGTTGATGAAAGTGAATTTTTATGCAATTCTTATGCAAATTTTGACTATTGAAAAATAAAGATGACTGAGAATTTAACTCGCGCTTTTAAAGAATTACTCAACCAAGAACGCTTTGGTTCTCAAAGTGAAATTGTCGATGCCTTAAAAAAACAAGGCTTTACTGGTATTAATCAATCAAAAATATCAAGAATGCTCAGCAAATTTGGCGCGGTTCGCACCCGTAATACCAAAATGGAAATGGTCTATTGCTTACCAAATGAATTAAGTGTTCCCAATACCAGTAGTCCATTAAAAAATCTTGTCTTAGATGTTGATCACAATGCGATGTTAATCATAATAAAAACAACGCCCGGTGCTGCTCAATTAATTGCACGATTACTTGATTCCATTGGAAAATCAGAAGGCATTTTAGGTACTATCGCAGGCGATGATACTATTTTTGTCACGCCCACAAACGATAAACCTATCGACGAATTATTGCAAAATATCCAACGTTTATTTGAAAACACATTGTAATGAATATTCTATTAACGGGAGGCACGGGACTTATCGGCAAAGCACTTGTCGAACAACTCTGTTTACGCAATGAACAAGTGACGATCTTAACGCGCTCAAGTTCGCCGCACACTCTCTCAAAGCACAAAAACATCAAATTTATTACCGCACTTTCCCAACTTAATTCACAAGAACAGTTTGATGCCATCATCAATCTTGCTGGCGAGCCAATTTTTCATAAAGTTTGGTCGAAAAACCAGAAATCTATTTTACGAGAAAGTCGTTTAAGCCTCACTACTCAACTGGTTGAATTCATCAATCAGTATCAGCAATACCCAATTTTTATATCAGGTTCAGCAACAGGAATTTACGGCGATCAAGACGAACAAAAAATTACCGAAACAAGCAAAACAGCAAAAACCTTCACTGCACAATTATGCCAAGATTGGGAAAATATCACGCAACAAGCTAATGCGAGGGTTTGTTTGATTAGAACAGGTATGGTATTTTCTACAAAAGGTGGCGCACTTGCTCAAATGTTGCCTTTATACAAATGGGGACTTGGCGGTAAACTGGGCAAGGGAGAGCAATATTTCCCTTGGATTGCTTTGGAAGATATGGTAAACGGCATTTTATTTTTACTCGATCATTCAGAATGCAGAGGGGCGTTTAACTTCGCTGCCCCGAATCCCATAAAACAGCATAAATTTAACCGCACTTTAGCTCAACTATTAAAACGTCCTGCTTTTGCAACCATTCCAAAATGGCTATTACATTTTATTCTTGGCGAGCGAGCAAATCTATTACTCGAAAGTCAAAATGTTGTACCTGAAAAATTACTCAACGCTGGATTCCAATTTCAATATGCTGATTGCAAAAACTATCTAGAAGACATCCTAAAAAACAAATAAAAAAATCACCGCACTTTTAATACGATGATTTTATCCCTCTTAATGCCTAGCATTTATTGTTCATTGTAAATTTCAAGATTGGATGCTTGTTTTTCTCGTTTTTTCTTTGCACTATCATTGCGTTGAGTTGCGATTTTATTAAGATATTCAGGGCTAATATCGCCTGTAATATATTCGCCTGTGAAAACAGAACAATCAAAACCTTGAATGGCTGGATTTTCCAATTGAACAGATTCAGTAAGTGCGGTCAGATCTTGGAAAATTAATTTGTCTACGCCGATCAAATGTGCAATTTCCTCAACATTTCGCCCATAAGCAATCAGTTCATCGCGACTCGGCATATCAATACCATATACATTCGGATAACGAATTTCTGGGGCAGCAGAGGCGAAGTAAATTTTCTTCGCACCAGCTGAGCGAGCCATTTCAACAATTTGCTCAGAGGTTGTACCTCGAACAATAGAATCGTCTACCAATAACACGTTTTTATCTTTAAATTCAGCTTTAATGGTATTCAATTTGCGACGAACAGAACTAATACGCTGTGCTTGTCCTGGCATAATAAAGGTACGGCCAACATAGCGATTTTTCACAAATCCTTGGCGATAAGGCTTCCCTAGAACACGAGCTATTTGTAACGCAATATCTGTTGAAGTTTCAGGAATAGGAATGACCACATCAATATTATCAATTTCATCCGCCCATTCTTTTGCAATTTTTTGCCCGAGTTTTTCGCCCATATGAACACGTGCAGCATAAACAGAGACGCCATCAATCGTTGAATCTGGGCGTGCAAAATAAACATACTCAAAAATACAAGGATTTAGCACCGCACTTTCGGCACATTGTTGCGAATAAAGCTCGCCATCAAACGTCACATAAACAGCTTCGCCTGCAGCAATATCACGCACAAACTCGAAACCTACAATATCTAAAGCCACTGTTTCAGAGGCAAACATATAATCAGTTTTGCCATTTTCTTCGCGTTTACCCAACACCAAAGGACGAATGCCAAAAGGATCACGAAACGCAACCATGCCATGCCCAATAATCATCGCTACACAGGCGTAAGCACCACGAACATCCTTGTGAGTTTTATGAACGGCATAGAAAATATCTTGTGGATCGAGGTGATCTTGAGGAATGTGATCGAGATGGTTAGCAAGAATATTAAGAAGAAGTTCGGAATCTGAATTCGTGTTTACATGGCGGCGAGCTGTTTTAAAGACTTTTTCTTTTAACTCCACTGAGTTGGTTAAGTTGCCGTTATGCACCAAAGTGACACCATAGGGAGAATTCACATAAAAAGGCTGTGCCTCTGAGACGCTAGAACTCCCCGCTGTAGGATAGCGAACATGCCCCAACCCAGCATGTCCTTGCAAGCGTAGCATATGTTCTTGATGAAACACATCGCTGACTAAACCATTAGCTTTACGTAAGCGAAAACGGTTTTCATCATCAACCGTTACAATACCTGCCGCATCTTGTCCACGATGTTGCAAAAGGGTTAATGCTGCATAAATAGATTCATTAACCGGACTTTGGCTAACAATACCGACAATACCACACATTTTGTGTTCCTTATTGATTAAGCGTTGGAGTTAAAAAACTTGAACTCGCCTGAAGTTGTTGAAAGAACCATTCAATAATAAAACCAAAGTGCGGTATTAATTGAGATTCTTTCCACCAATCAGTTTGTTCAAAATTGGTAAAAGTATCCATAAAAAATAACAACGCAGCCACAATCAGCGCACCGCGCACTAAACCGAAAGCTGCACCTAATACGCGATCAGTGCCGCTTAAACCCGTCTTATCCACTAATTGACTAATCACATAATTTACTATGGCACCCACAATTAAAGTCAGAACAAACAAAATGGCGATTGCAGTTCCATTACGAATATACATTGATTCAATTTGCGTAAGATAAGCAGCAAGATAAGGATAGAACTGACTTGCTACAATAAATGCCACAACCCAGCTACCGAGTGAAAGCACTTCGCGAACAAAACCGCGTAATAAACTAACAAGAATGGAAAAAGCGATAATGCCAATAATAATGTAATCGATCATTAAAAAATCTCTCAATGAAAAACGGCCGTTTAAAACGACCGAGCTATTCTACAAAAATAAAGCCAAAAAGAAAACGTTTGCGTAAACTAAATTTCCTGCCAAAAAGCACGTTCAAATTTACTTTGAGCTTTCTTTAAGACTTCTGCTAAATGTTGGTATGTCGGTTTTTCTTGCACAAAAGGCAAGGGTTCATGTAGTTGTTTTAAACGTTCGCAAATATCATAAAACCATACCGCACTTTGATTTTCTAACGGCGTATTGGCACGCTTACCAAGCCAATAAAGACCTTGAAAAGGAATAAGCAAGGCAAAAAGTGCGGTCAAAATTGCGATAGAAAATGCCATCAAATCATTTTTTGCATAAAACTGCTGCCACAGAATTGCAAACACAGCAACAAAAGGCATAAATTTTTGTGCAAAACTCGTGGCTTTCATAATACGGTTTTCAGGGAAAATAATGCCTAACTTCGCCTCCAGCGGCCAAGTATTAAGATAAATTTGTCCCTGTTTTAAAATGGAAAAAAATGCCATAAAAACACCTCAAAAATTGACCGCACTTATCATACGCTATTTTAAGTCTATTTTTAGTAAAAATAGTTTAATTTTTCAAAAAATACGATAAAATTTGTATTTTTTCCTTACCGATGAATTTATTTTATTCATCAAAAGGTGTATTCTATGTCTGATTTTTCAAGCCATCTTAGATGATGGATTTCTATTAACCTCAATCAAATATAGGGTTCCTATGTCAAAACTTGTTCTTATCCTTAACTGTGGTAGTTCTTCACTCAAATTTGCAATTCTTGATCCAGCAACAGGGGAAGAAAAATTATCTGGCTTAGCCGAAGCATTTTTCTTACCCGAAGCACGTATCAAATGGAAACTCAATGGAGAGAAAGGTAACGCAGATTTAGGCGCAGGCGCAGCGCATACTGAAGCACTTAATTTTATCGCATCTAACATTCTGAATGATGAGCTTAAAAATTCTATCGCGGCAATTGGTCATCGTATCGTTCACGGTGGCGAAAAATACACTCAATCTGTCATCGTAACAGATGAAGTTGTTAAAGGAATTGAAGATGCTGCACAATTTGCACCACTTCACAACCCTGCTCACTTAATTGGTATTCGCGAAGCATTCAATGCATTCCCACACTTAAAAGATAAAAACGTGGTAGTTTTTGATACAGCATTCCACCAAACTATGCCTGAAGAAGCCTTCCTTTATGCCCTTCCATACTCTTTATATAAAGAACACGGCGTACGTCGCTATGGTGCACACGGCACAAGTCACTACTTCGTTTCTCGTGAAGTCGCTAAATATGTAGGCAAACCTGCAGATCAAGTAAATGCTATTATTTGTCACTTAGGTAATGGTGGTTCTGTTTCTGTTGTGCGTAACGGTCAATGTATTGATACTTCAATGGGCTTAACTCCGCTAGAAGGTTTAGTAATGGGTACGCGTTGTGGCGATATTGACCCTGCAATCGTATTCTACCTATACAAAACACTAGGTATGTCTATGGATCAAATCGAAGAGACTTTAGTGAAAAAATCGGGTCTTTTAGGTTTAACTGAAGTAACAAGCGACTGCCGTTATGCTGAAGATAACTACGATGATGAATCTAAACCAGAAACAAAACGCGCTTTAAATGTTTATAGCTATCGTTTAGCGAAATACATTGGTGCTTATATGGCTGTGTTGGGCGATGATCACTTAGATGCAATTGCATTCACTGGTGGTATTGGCGAAAACTCAGCGCACGTTCGTGAATTAGCCTTAAATCACTTAAAATTATTTGGCATTAAAATCGATCACGAACGAAATCTTGCCACACGTTTTGGTAAAGATGGTGTAATCACCACTGATGATTCCGCATTTAAAGCAATTGTTCTTCCAACTAACGAAGAATTGGTTATCGCACAAGATACCGCAAAACTTTGTTTCTAATTTAACAACAAACTGCCGAATTTTTCGGCAGTTTTTATTTATAACATATACATATTAAGGTTTAACTATGTCTCGCACGATTATTCTTATCCCTGTAAGTACAGGCGTGGGTTTAACTAGCATTAGTCTTGGATTAATCCACTCTCTCGAACAAAAAGGCGCAAAAGTTGCTTTTATGAAACCAGTTTCTCAACCAAGCACTGGCGAA
Organism: Haemophilus aegyptius; assembly: GCF_900475885.1. Taxonomy (GTDB): domain Bacteria; phylum Pseudomonadota; class Gammaproteobacteria; order Enterobacterales; family Pasteurellaceae; genus Haemophilus; species Haemophilus influenzae. Next base: position 1,252,117 of record NZ_LS483429.1, on the reverse strand, counting down.
GATAAATTGGATCGCACAACTTCTATTATTCGCACTAGCACTAGCCTTGAAACTGCCGAACCTTTTATGTTAAGCGTGGCAGAATCATTAATTGGTCAAAATCAGTCTGACGTATTGTTAGAAAAAATTGTAGCTAACCACCAACAATTAACCAAAAATAATGACATCGTTGTAGTTGAAGGCTTAATACCCACAAGAAAACACGGTTACGCAAACAGTATCAACTATGAAATTGCACAAGCATTAGATGCGGAAATCGTATTAGTTGCAGCACCTGCAACTGAAACGCCAACCGAATTAAAAGATCGCGTAGAAGCTGCAGCCTCTCTATTTGGTGGTAAAAACAATCCAAATCTTTTAGGTGTTGTTGTAAACAAATTCAATGCACCTGTTGATGAATCAGGTCGTACTCGTCCAGATCTTGCTGAAATTTTTGATTCATTCCAACACAATCATATTAGCGAAACAGAAGTAAACAAGTTATTTGCAGGTAGTGCCATCAAGTTATTAGCTTGTGTGCCTTGGAATGCAAATTTAATCGCGACACGAGCAATCGACTTAGTCAAACATTTAGGTGCATCAATCATTAATGAAGGAGAAATCAATCGCCGCATTCGTGGTATCACTTTCTGTGCAAGAAGTTTACCAAATATGGTAGAACATTTCCGTGCAGGCAGCTTATTAGTCACTTCAGCAGATCGTCCAGATGTGCTTGTAGCAGCCGCTCTTGCAGCATCAAATGGTATTGAAATCGGCGGTATTTTATTAACAGGCGGCTACAAAATTGATGCTCAAATTAATAAACTTTGCCGTCCAACTTTTGAAAAAGCGAAATTACCGATCTTCCGTATTGAAGGCAATACTTGGCAAACTGCATTAAGTTTACAAAGTTTTAATCTAGAAGTGCCTGTTGATGACAAAGAACGTATTGAAAATATTAAACAATACATTAGCCAACACTTTAATGCTGACTTTATCAATAATTTAGTTGCAGATTCCAGCCGTTTACCTCGCTTATCCCCACCTGCATTCCGTTTCCAATTAACTGAACTTGCTCGTGCGGCGAAAAAACGTATTGTACTTCCTGAAGGCGATGAACCTCGTACAATCAAAGCAGCCGTACTTTGCGCAGAACGTGGCATTGCGGAATGTGTGCTTTTAGCAGATCCTGCATCCGTTCAACGAGTTGCAGAAGCACAAGGTGTTAAATTAGGTAAAGGTATTACAATCATCAATCCTGCTGACGTTCGTGAAAACTATGTTGATCGTTTAGTTGAATTACGTAAAGCAAAAGGTATGACTGAAACCGTGGCTCGTGAACAATTAGAAGACACCGTAGTACTTGGCACAATGATGCTAGAAGCAAATGAGGTAGATGGTTTAGTATCTGGTGCCGTTCACACGACTGCAAACACCATTCGCCCACCAATGCAAATCATCAAAACTGCACCAGGTAGTTCGATTGTTTCTTCTATCTTCTTTATGTTATTACCAGATCAAGTGCTTGTTTATGGTGACTGTGCGGTAAACCCAGATCCAACTGCAGAACAACTTGCTGAAATTGCAATTCAATCAGCAGATTCTGCTAAAGCATTTGGTATTGATCCAAAAGTTGCGATGATTTCTTACTCAACAGGTACATCTGGTAGCGGTGCTGATGTAGAAAAAGTGAAAGAAGCAACTCGTATTGCGAAAGAAAAACGCCCTGATTTATTAATCGATGGCCCATTACAATACGATGCGGCAGTGATGGAAGATGTGGCTCTCTCTAAAGCACCAAATTCACCAGTAGCAGGTAAAGCAACGGTATTCGTATTCCCTGACTTAAATACTGGTAACACTACTTACAAAGCAGTACAACGTTCTGCAGATTTAGTGTCTATTGGCCCAATGCTTCAAGGTATGCGCAAACCAGTCAATGACTTATCTCGTGGTGCCTTAGTTGATGATATTGTGTACACAATTGCCTTAACCGCAATTCAAGCAACACAATAATTCAAGTAAAAATATAAAAGAAAATACCGCACTTTGCCCTAGCAGTAAAAGTGCGGTATTTTTTATAACGTTTTTTTACAAATCGACCAAAATCAAAATTGCGGCTTCACCGCCCCACTCCCTTGGTGCTTGATGTAATGCCCGCACTTTAGGATGTTGTACTAGCCAACGTGGAATTTGTTTTTTCAATGTAAAGGTGCCATAGCCCGTCATGATACTGGCACAATCAACATGCTCATTTTCACAAACCAGTAAAAGTGCGGCTAATTCTTGCTTAGCTTGTTCACGGGTTAAACCGTGTAAATCTAAAAACAATTCTGGCGAAAAATCTCCACGACGAAGTTGTTTTAATAAATGGGAATCTTCCCCATCACGTAAATATTTCACAACACCATCATGCTCATTCAGTAATGGCTCATATTCATCAGAAAAATAGAACAATGTATCTTCTTTCGCTCGTAATTCTTTCAATTCTATTTTTTTCTGATCACGTTTTTGGCGGGGGGCAACAAAAGTATCTTGTTTAATTGGCTTAATGCCTTTGGTTTCCGCGCGGAATAAATCAAATTCGTCTTGCATTTTTTTCTCATTAATTTCAAATTTTGCGTATCATATCATAGTTCTACATTCTCATCTGTGGTATAACTACGCCAAATTTTCATACCGAATTTTATGCTAACTTTTCTACTCACTTTTATGGAGAAATGCGATGGAAACTTCACATAACCAAGAATTAGTTGCAACTATCTTGGAAGATAATGTTGCAAACGAACTGCAAACCATCCAAGATTTTCTGCGTTGGACGTATAGCATTCTCAATCGATCTGATGTTTACTTCGGGCAAGGGCACGATAATCCTTGGGATGAAAGCCTGCAACTCGTTTTAAGTGGCTTACATTTACCCATTGATTTACCTACCGAATTATTTAACAGTCGATTAACCCCATCTGAAAAAGAAACCTTAGTTCAACTTGTATTAACCCGAATCGAACAACGCGTACCTGTGGCATATTTAACGAATAGCGCTTGGTTCTGCGGTCACGAATTTTATGTCGATGAACGAACCATTATTCCACGTTCTCCAATTAGTGCTTTAATTCAAGATCGATTTGAAGATTTAATTTCACAAGAACCAAATCATATTCTCGATCTATGCACAGGCAGCGGTTGTATTGCCATTGCTTGTGCTTATGCTTTCCCGAATGCGGAAGTAGATGCGGTAGATTTATCGGTTGATGCACTTAATGTCGCAGAGATCAATATTTCACGCCATCAATTAGAGCATCGTGTATTCCCGATTCAATCAAACTTATTTGAAAATATTTTGGGACAAAAATACGATCTTATCGTGACCAATCCACCTTATGTGGATGAAGAAGATCTCGCCGATATGCCGGAAGAATTCCATTTTGAACCAGAGTTAGCCTTAGGTTCTGGCAGTGATGGCTTAAACATTACCAAACAAATTTTAAAACAAGCACCAGATTACTTAACCGAAAATGGCGTGTTGGTGTGTGAAGTGGGTAATAGTATGATTAGCTTAATTGAGCAATATCCAGATGTACCCTTTAAATGGGTAGAACTTAAAAATGGCGGACTAGGCGTATTTGCTATTCAGCGTAAGGATTTAGTGAAATATCACGATCTGTTTTAATCTTTCAAGTGCGGTTAAAATTCTTATTAAATTTCAACCGCACTTCATTTATACATTGTTATCTTGTTTCCAATTCAATGCCTTCAAATAATTTTTTCACTGAATTGTTATCACGCAAACGCTCGGCTTTTTCTACGACACTACGAGTTAAGTGCGGTGAAAAATATTCCATGAAATCGTACATATAATTACGTAAGAACGTGCTATGTTTAAATGCAATATTCGTCATACTCGGGCGGAACAAATGGCTTGCATCAATTAGCACAAGATCCGCATCTAATGCCGTATGCGCCATAGATGCCATAATGCCCACCCCTAAACCCAAGCGCACATAAGTTTTAATAACATCAGCATCGGTAGCCGTAAAAACTATATTTGGTAAAATGCCTGCACTATTAAATGCGTAATCTAAATCAGAAACACCCGTAAAACCAAACGTGTAAGTCACAAGTGGGTATTTGCCTAATTCCTCAATGGTCAGTTCTTTCACTTTGGCAAGCGGATGTTCTGGCGAAACAATCACGGCACGATTCCACCAATAGCATGGAATCTGAACTAAATCATCAAATAAATAAGGTGCTTCAGTGGTAATTGCCAAATCCACTTCACCTGACATTAAAGCATCGTGAATTTGTGTTGGCGAACCTTGATGAATATGCAAGCTCACATCAGGATATTTTTTAGAAAAACGTTCAATCACGCTTGGCAGCATATAACGAGCCTGAGTATTTGTCGTCGCAATACGTAATACACCGTGATTTGGCCGAGTATATTCATCGGCAACGGCACGGATACCTTGCGCTTTAACAAGTAACTCGCGTGCAATTGAGATAATCTTTTTCCCTGCTGGTGTAATTGATTTTATATGTTTGCCATGACGCTCAAAAATTTCCAGACCTAATTCATCTTCTAATAGGCGAACTTGTTTACTGATACCCGGCTGTGATGTGTAAAGTGCATTTGCCGCTTCTGTGACATTCAAATTTTGGTTTACAATCTCAACGATATAACGCAATTGATGCATTTTCATAAAAAAGTCCTTATTTTTTATAACGTTTGTTCATCTCCGAATAACGTTTTACCGCTTTACGAATTTGCCCAGATTTTGGACGACGACTAGCCTGTTTTACATCTAATTTCGTTTCAGTCTCAGCAGGTAATCCCACCAATTCACGTAAATAATTGACGTTTTCAAGATCCATTTCTTCCCAGCCACCACGAGGCAAACCTTTCATCAGTTTGATATTTCCGTAACGAATACGAATCAAGCGGCTAACTTGAATCCCTTGGGATTCCCACAAACGACGAACCTCACGGTTACGTCCTTCCATCAAGGTTACGTCATACCATTGGTTAATACCCACACCGCCTGTAAATTTAATTTCTTTAAAGTTGGCAAGGCCATCTTCAAGCTGAACGCCTTTACGTAAACGCGCTAACATCGCATCATCAACTTGACCAAATACACGCACAGAATATTCACGTTCAACTTCATGGCTTGGGTGCATTAAACGATTTGCTAATTCGCCATCAGTGGTAAAAAGCAATAAACCCGATGTATTAATATCTAAACGCCCCACCGCAATCCAACGAGATCCCGTTAAATGCGGCAAACGATCAAACACGGTCGCGCGCCCTTTTGGGTCGCTACGTGTACAAAGTTCGCCTTCAGGTTTGTAATACATTAATACACGGCAAATTTCTTTTTGTGCGTGGCTAAGATTAATGATTTGACCATCAATACGCACTTTCACGCCAGAATGTACGTCAATACGATCGCCTAAAGTCGCAATTTTACCCTCTACGCTCACTCTGCCTGCGGCAATCATCGTTTCAATTTCACGACGAGAGCCTTGTCCTGCACGCGCTAAAACTTTCTGTAATTTTTCGCCCTCTGCTTTAGATTGATTCGAGGCTTTTACAATAGGTTTCGCTTTTGGCTTAGATAAAAATTTGTTATCAGAATTAACCGCACTTTTTTTCGTATTTGCTGTTTCTACGCAAGCAGTACGAGATACTGAACGTCTGTCATTTTTAGCTGAAAAATCACGTTTCTTTGCTGAATCTTTGGAAAAGTGCGGTTGTCGTTGAGTTTGTTTTTGACTAGGTTTCATTGTTTTCCTTGAATAATGGAAAGGTCGCTTTCACAAGCGTCTATAAGTTAAATAAAAGGAGCAGTACTTCCACTTCCTTCGCGTAAAATCACTGGCGATTCTTCCGTTAAATCTACCACTGTTGTAGGCTCTTGCCCTAAATATCCACCATGAATAATTAAATCCACTTGGTGTTCCAAACGATCACGAATTTCTTCAGGATCGGATTGCGTAGTATGTTCTTCATTCGGCAACATTAACGAACAAGATAAAATCGGCTCGCCTAAGGCTGAAAGCAAATCTAAAGCAATTTTATTATCTGGTACGCGTAAACCAATGGTTTTACGTTTTGATGTCATTAAACGGCGAGGTAATTCTTTCGTTGCTGTAAGAATAAAAGTATAACGCCCTGGCGTATTATTTTTAATCAAACGATAAGCGGTATTATTTACCCTTGCATAAGTTGAAAGTTCCGACAAATCGCTACACACCAAGGTAAAATTATGTCCTTCAGGCAATTTACGAATTGCTACAATGCGATCCATTGCGTGTTTATCGCCCATCATACAGCCCAAGGCATATCCCGAATCCGTTGGATACACAATCACACCGCCTTTTTGTAAAATCTCTACGGCTTGATTAATCAAGCGCGCTTGTGGATTTTCAGGGTGGATATAGAAAAATTGGCTCATGTGTTTCTTCCTTAAAAAATGTGCGCTGATTATAGCAATTTTGTGCTCACTTTATAATGGCGAGCATATAAAAATAAAGGCGTAGAAAGCCAATCTACGCTTTAGAAAACTAAAGTGCGGTTAATTTTTAGATGATTTTAATAGCTTTCTCAAGGCTTCACCAATTTCAGCGAGGCTTTTTACACAGGTCACACCAGCGGCTTCTAACGCTGCAATTTTTTCTACCGCAGTACCTTTTCCGCCGCTAATAATGGCTCCCGCATGCCCCATCCGTTTTCCTTTTGGCGCAGTGATACCCGCAATATACGCAACCACTGGTTTAGTGACATTATCTTTAATGAAGATTGCTGCTTCTTCCTCTGCAGAGCCGCCAATCTCGCCAATCATCACAATGGCTTCTGTTTCGGGATCTTGTTGAAATCTTTCAAGAATATCAATAAAACTAGAACCTAGAATAGGATCTCCCCCGATACCCACACAAGTCGATTGTCCAAAGCCTTCATCTGTAGTTTGTTTTACCGCTTCATAAGTTAAAGTTCCAGAACGAGAAACAATCCCCACTTTACCTTTTTTATGTATGTGAGCGGGCATAATGCCGATTTTACATTCATCAGGCGTAATCACACCTGGGCAATTTGGCCCAATCATTACTACGCCCGTTTCATTTAATTTCTGTTTCACTTTAAGCATATCCAATGTAGGAATACCCTCAGTAATACAGACAATTAACTGAGTCCCTGCATCAATAGCTTCAATTATGGCATCTTTACAAAATGATGCTGGCACATAAATGACTGTCGCTGTTGCCCCCGTATTTTCGACAGCTTCACGAACTGTATTAAATACAGGTAAACCAAGATGAGTGGTTCCACCTTTATTTGGTGATACGCCACCGACTAATTGCGTTCCGTAGGCTAATGCTTGTTCAGAATGAAAAGTTCCTTGTCCACCAGTAAAACCTTGGCAAATCACTTTGGTATTTTTATCAATTAAAATCGCCATTAGTGTTCTCCTTTTGCTGCATTCACGGCTAATTCTGCGGCTTGTTGTAAACTCTGTGCGGTAAGAATATTAACGTCGCTTTCCGCTAAAATTTGGCGACCCATTTCAGCATTCGTTCCTTCTAATCGCACAACTACAGGCACTCTCACGCCCACTTCATTTACTGCAGCAATCACGCCTTCAGCAATCAAATCACAACGAACAATGCCACCAAAAATATTCACTAAAATCACCTTCACTGAAGGATCGGTTAAAATGATTTTGAACGCTTCAGCAACCCGCTCTTGCGTTACACCACCACCCACATCAAGAAAATTCGCAGGCTTCCCACCATAGAGTTTCACAATATCCATGGTGCCCATTGCAAGTCCAGCCCCGTTTACCATACAACCAATATCGCCCTCTAAAGCCACATAGTTTAACTGGAATTTTTCAGCTTCTGCTTCACGAGCATCATTTTGAGTTAAATCTTGCAGTGCCAATAAATCTTTATGGCGAAATAAAGCGTTATCATCGACAGATATTTTGGCGTCGAGACAAACCAAATTGCCTTGTTGAGTGAGAACAAGTGGATTGACTTCCAGTAAAGATAAATCTTTTTCTAAAAACAAACGAGATAAGCCCATAAAGATATCGGTAAACTGTTTGTTTTGCGTACCACTTAACCCTAATTTAAACGCCAATTCACGGCCTTGATAAGGCAATCCTCCAAATAAAGGATCAATCTCGACTTTATGGAGTAAGTGCGGTGAATTTTGCGCAACTTCTTCAATATTCATTCCACCAGCAGGAGAAGCAATAAACACCACTTTTTGAGAGGCGCGATCAACAACCGCACTTAAGTAAAATTCTTTATCAATATCGCAAGTTTCTTCAAAATAAATCTGGTTTACTGGCTGACCCAATTTATCCGTTTGAAAAGTGACTAAACGTTGTCCCAGCCATTTTTCTGCAAAAGATCTCGCTTCCTCTACATCTTGCACTAATTTAACGCCACCCGCTTTACCACGCCCACCAGCATGAACTTGGCATTTCGCTGCCCACTTATCGCCAGAAAGTTGAGCCAGTACCAAATCGACATCCTCAACAGATTGACAGACTGCCCCATTTTTTACGGGTAATCCATAATGCTCAAATAGTTGTTTTGCTTGGTATTCGTGTAAATTCATTCGCGACGTCCTTTTTGGTTATGAAAACAGTTCACTCAAGGTTTTAATGCTATATGAACCGTGATTTCTTCACGATCGTGATATAAATGTTTTGCTTGGATATCAAAATTTAAATTCTGCTCAGCCAACATAACAGCCAAGTTTTCTAAACATAATATCACTTCTTGATAACGTTTTTTCATGGGTAATTTTAAATTGAAGATGGTTTCTCGGCACCAACCATTCAACAACCATTTACCAATCAATAAAGAAATACGACTTGGTTGTTCCACCATATCACAGACTAACCAATCTACTTTTTTCCTTTTGGGAGGCTGAAATTTAAAACCATCTTCCGCGCAATGTTCAATGCGCCCCGTATCATGCAAACTCGCCGCCATTTTTCCGTGATCAACAGCATAAACAAATAAACCGCGTTTAACTAATTGATACGTCCAACCACCAGGGCAAGCCCCTAAATCAACGCCAATCATATTTTCATTTAAACGTTTATTCTCTTCTTTACGCGGAATAAAAGTCAAAATAGCTTCTTCTAGTTTTAACGTGGAGCGACTCGGCGCATCTGCAGGAAATTTTAAACGAGGGATTCCCATAAAATGGGAGGAATGATTATCCACATAAGAATATCCCACATAACAGCAATTCGGTTTTACAAAAAAACAATGTAAAAATTGACCGCACTTTTGACTCGCCTTTACCGAAAGCCAGCCTTGTTTTTTCAATGCCTGACGTAAAGGCACGGTAAATTTACGACAAAAAGTGGAGAGCTCCTTCGCTTCATTTGTGTCTGCAGTTTCTACAAAAAGCTCGCTAGATTGAGCAAAATTAACTTGTTGTGATAATGCTTCAAATGCCGCCACGATGGGACTAATACGATCAGCGGGATCTAAATCTTCCAATAAATCAGAAACCACAATCATCTGACGAGCAAAAATCAAACGGTTAAAAGGAATGTCTCGAGCAAGGCGATCGGCCTCATCAGGTTGATAACATTCAAAAATGACATAACCCGAATTATCTTGTACTCGAGCAAAACCAAATACACCTAAATGACTTGCTTGATCGGTAATCTCTGTGGCGACTTCTTTCTCAAAACCTGGGCGACAATATAATGCGAGTTTATTCATTTTCTTCTTGTTTAATTGAGTTAATAATCCACTGACGGAATGCTTGAATTTTTTGATCATCTAGGCGATCAAGATGATTGACCACATAAAATGATTTTGGATCAGGCAAATTAGTCGGCAACACTGCTTGCAATGAGCCATTTTCAATTTCTTGCAAGGCTAATAAGCGATTAGCTAATACAATACCTTGCCCGTGAATAGCCGCCTGTAACGCCATAAATGTATGGCTAAATAACGGTCCTTGCTGAATATTTAAATCATCTAACTGTAAATGATTTGCCATCGCTTGCCAATTATCACAGGTATGAATGTGAATTAATGTGTGTTTTTTTAAATCTTCAGGCTGAATAATTGGATTTTCTGCTAGCAATTCAGGTGAGGCTAAAATCAATAAATTTTCTTCGCAAAGACGATCTACTTGAAGATTCTGCCAATTTCCCAAACCATAATAAATAGCAAGATCAATTTCTTTATTTAACAAACCTTCATCTTGATCCACGCCTGTTAAACGAACCTCAATTTGCGGATAAAGCTGATTAAATTCACTTAAATGTGGCACTAACCATTGGATACCAAAAGTTTGTGGCACGCTAATATTTAAATGCGGATCCGTTTTTAACGTTAATAATCGCTCTGTTGCTTCATTTAAGCGACGCAGAATTTTATTAATATCAACAAAATAAGCTTTACCAAGCTCCGTTAATTCTAAAGAACGATTCTTTCGCTTAAATAATTCAATCCCTAAAAATTCTTCTAATAATTTAATTTGATGACTAACCGCCGCCTGTGTAACACAAAGCTCATCTGCTGCTTTAGTAAAACTTAAATAACGAGCAGCCGACTCAAAAGATTTTAGTGAATTCAATGGTGGCAAACGTTTATACATAAGTATTTCCATTTATAAAATTTTCGTCTATAATGGACAAGATTTATTTCAAATTAGTTTTTCTAATACCTCAAATAAAAAAACGTCACTTGTCCTTTCCTACCCTTTTCCTTACAATACAACCATACTTAATGATTGGTAATTCCTTACTAGTTAATGAGTTTCAGACTTAAGTATGATGTTGTGTTTGCATATAGTTCGGGAAACCGAACTTGAGTAACAATTTGTTACTCATTTACTTCCTGTATATTATTAAACCGATTTGGTTAAACGCTGCTCTCATTGAGTGGCGTTTTTTTCATCCCGATTTTAGCATAACTATATCGTTATTTCCTGCCCTGTTTCCAAAATTTCATTATTCCTTTTTAGTTGGCTAAAAATTGCATCATTTCGAGAATTTATTATTTAAATCACTTCAGGAATGGTGTAGATTAAGCGAAATTTCATTCAAAAAATAATATTAAGGAAGTAAAATGAAAGACTTAGACTGGAATAACCTTGGTTTTAGTTATATTAAAACAGATTACCGCTTCATCGCTCACTGGAAAGATGGCAAATGGGACGAAGGAAAACTCACTACAGATAGCACATTACATATTCACGAAGGTTCAACCGCTCTTCACTACGGTCAGCAATGTTTTGAAGGCTTAAAGGCTTACCGTTGCAAAGATGGTTCAATCAACTTATTCCGCCCGCAAGCAAATGCAGAGCGTATGCAACGTACCGCAGACCGTCTTTTAATGCCACGCGTACCAACTGAATTATTCGTGCGTGCATGTAAAGAAGTGGTTAAAGCTAACCAAGATTGGTTGGGTCCTTACGGTTCTGGTGCAACCTTATACTTACGTCCATTCTTAATTGGCGTGGGCGAAAATATCGGCGTGAAAACGGCACCAGAGTTTATTTTCTCTGTTTTTTGTTGCCCAGTGGGTGCTTACTTCAAAGGTGGTTTGGCTCCATCAAACTTTATCACGACTGATTATGACCGTGCTGCACCAATGGGCACTGGTGGTGTGAAAGTGGGTGGGAACTACGCAGCAAGCTTACTTCCACACGAATTAGTCGCAGAACAAGGTACGCCAGAACGTAAATTTGCGGATGCAATCTATTTAGATCCAAAAACTCACACCAAAATTGAAGAAGTCGGTGCGGCAAACTTCTTTGGGATCACAAAAGACAATAAATTCATCACACCAAAATCAGAATCTATTTTACCAAGTATCACTAAATACTCTCTTTTACATATCGCAAAAGAGCGTTTAGGTATGGAAGCTATTGAAGGCGATGTGTATATCGATCAACTCGATCAATTCGTAGAAGCGGGTGCGTGCGGTACAGCAGCGGTGATTACCCCAGTGGGCGGCATTCAACACAACGGAAAATTCCACGTATTCTATTCAGAAACTGAAGTAGGCCCTGTTACCCGTCGTCTTTATGATGAATTAACAGGCATCCAATTCGGTGATGTTGAAGCACCTGAAGGCTGGATTGTGAAAGTAGAATAATTTCTACCAATAGAAAAACGAAAGTGCGGTTAAAAATCAACCGCACTTTTTTATTGATTCAATCCCCATTGGCGAGAATCTTTATCAAATTTAACACCTGAATGCGAACCTTCTGCACCGTTAAAATACACATCCTTATTTGCGCAAGCTGAAATAATCAACGCGCCTGCGATAATCAACAACCATTTTTTCATAAGTAAACCTTTTTGCTAAATTAAAAACCTGCGAATTGTAGTACAACGACTTCACATCCAACGAAATATTTCACTTGTCTTGCTAAAATAGAACTTCCCCACTAAAATACCCCCCCGTAGTTCGCAAACCTCCTACAATAAAAAACTAGGTAAAATATGAATATTTTCAATCCAAACCACGATCGTAAAGCGATCGTCATCTTTTCAGGTGGACAAGACTCCACGACTTGTTTATTCCAAGCTATTGCTGAATACGGCAAAGAAAACGTAGAAGCCATTACCTTTCAATATGGGCAGCGTCATGCTATTGAATTAGAAAAGGCACGCTCTATTGCACAAGATCTCGGCATTAAACAAACCTTGATTGATACATCTGTTATGAAAGCTATCACGCATAATGCATTAATGGATGAACAGGCGCATATTGAGCAAAAAGAGAGTGAATTGCCAAACACTTTTGTTGATGGTCGCAATGCCCTATTTTTACTTTATGCAGCGATTTATGCGAAAGGCCAAGGCATTCAAGATATTATCACTGGCGTATGTGAAACAGATTTCAGCGGTTATCCAGATTGCCGAGATGTGTTTATCAAGTCAATGAATGTCACATTAAATTTAGCTATGGATTATCAATTCAATATCAAAACACCATTAATGTATCTCACTAAAGCCCAAACTTGGCAACTTGCTGATGAATTAGGCGTATTAGATTATGTACAAAAACATACTCACACTTGCTATGAAGGCATCGAAGGTGGATGCGGAAAATGCCCAAGCTGTATTTTACGCAATAAAGGTCTAAAGAAATATTTGACTCAAAAAGGTAGAAAAAATGTTTAAAATTTCCAAAGAATTTAGCTTTGACATGGCACATTTATTAGATGGACATGATGGGAAATGTCAAAATTTACATGGACACACATATAAATTACAAGTTGAAATTTCGGGCGACTTATATAAATCAGGTGCAAAAAAAGCAATGGTCATTGATTTTTCAGATCTAAAGTCTATTGTGAAAAAAGTTATTTTAGATCCGATGGATCACGCCTTTATTTATGATCAAACCAATGAGCGAGAAAGCCAAATTGCCACTCTATTGCAAAAGTTAAACTCAAAAACTTTTGGTGTTCCCTTTAGAACTACGGCAGAAGAAATAGCTCGTTTTATTTTTAATCGTTTAAAACATGATGAACAACTGTCCATATCATCCATTCGTTTATGGGAAACTCCAACTTCATTTTGCGAGTATCAGGAGTAAATGTTGATGGAAAAATATCATGATTTTGAACCGAACTTTAACATAGTCGAAATTTTTGAAAGTCTGCAAGGGGAGGGCTTCAATACGGGAATGCCAAGTGTTTTTGTACGATTTGGTAAATGCAATCTAGACTGTCCTTGGTGTGATACACCTTATAATAATTTTAAACGCTGGTCTGTATCACAAATTCTAGAAAAAGTGCGGTCATTTTCGTCAAAGAATATTATCATCACAGGTGGTGAGCCAACAATTGTACCAAAAATTGAATACTTACTTGAGCAATTTAAATCAGATGGCTATTTTCTTGCAATTGAAACCAATGGTCTAAAAGCAATTCCTGCACAAATAGATTATATTGCGACGAGTCCTAAGAGCCTTTATGCTCATAAGTATGAAAAGCGTTGCATTCCATTTGCAAATGAAGTACGTATTGTAATGGACAGTAATATGCCATCATTTTGTGAATTGATCGAGCAAAAAATAAAAGCAAAGAATTACTATCTTTCACCTTGTGAAATTGATGGGAAAATGAATTTACTTGAGACTATCACTTTACTTGGTCAATTGAATCAACGTTCAAATAAACCTAAATGGCAGCTAAGTTTACAAACACATAAATTGATTGGTATTGAGTAATAGAAGGAAATATTATTTTTTGATCAGTATATAATTTAGTATATGACGTTTTCTACTTTAGAGAGTGATCATAATGAAACTTGGATAGCACACTTCTCCCATTCCTTTGTGCTAACCATTTTTTGGAATTTTGTACCATATCTCACTCTTTCTTATTTGTATTAATTATGAATAACATTGAATTTGAGTAACTTTTTAACCTAAAACTTAATTCGGACAAAATCACCGACTATGCGTAAAATGGCGTGCAAGTAGAAAGAAAAGCAAATGTTTATAAAATCATTACAGGAATCCGAGCAAATCAAGTATTGATTAAGTCATTAAACAACATTCCTATACTATTATTGTTCATCATGGGTATTTTTGGAAAAATGAGAAACCTTACATTTTAGGAATGAGAGGTAAACGAATTAAAAGTTTGTTTATAAATAGTATAAAAATAGCTTTCAAAGCATATGGTTTTGATGTTGAGTTTAAGGATATAGGAGAATCCCGCTTAATATTATTCTTAAAATGTTCTACCCTACTTTTGATATACTCACAAATCTTATTGTTTCACAAGATAGATGGGACTATAATAACTGTAAATTTAAACAGATTAAAGATAGTTTATGATGGATATTTCTGAATTACTTGACGGACTCAACGATAAACAACGCGAAGCCGTAGCTGCTCCTCTTGGTAATCGCCTAGTGCTAGCTGGTGCAGGATCGGGCAAAACGCGTGTATTGACGCACCGTATTGCTTGGTTAATTGCGGTCGAAAATATTTCTGAAGGCAGCATTATGGCGGTGACGTTTACCAATAAAGCCGCAGCAGAAATGCGTCATCGTATTCAATCTACCCTTGCCAAACACGCACAACATCAATTATTTGGTATGTGGATTGGCACCTTCCATAGCATTGCTCATCGTTTGTTGCGAGCTCATCATTTAGATGTGGGATTGCCACAAGATTTCCAAATTTTAGATTCAGAAGATCAACTTCGTTTAATTAAACGATTATTAAAATTACATAATTTTGATGAAAAAGCTTTTCCGCCTAAACAGGCTTGTTGGTACATCAATAACAAAAAAGATGAAGGCTTGCGACCAAATGATATTGAAGATTTTAATGATCGCCAAGAACGTGAATGGATTAAAATTTATCAGATCTATCAAGACACTTGCGATCGCGCAGGGTTGGTCGATTTTGCTGAATTATTAATTCGGGTCTATGAATTATTTGAGAAAAAACCATTAATTTTGCAACGTTATCAACAACGTTTTCAGCATATTTTGGTGGATGAATTTCAAGACACCAATAAAATCCAATATAAATGGATCAAAATTCTTGCTGGAAAAACAGGCAAAGTCATGATCGTAGGCGATGATGATCAATCTATATACGGTTGGCGTGGTGCGCAAATTGAAAATATCCAAAAATTCTTGAAAGATTTCAAAGCCGAGACAATTCTCCTTGAACAAAACTATCGTTCTACCGCCAATATCCTAAACAGCGCAAATGAATTAATTGCAAACAATAGTGATCGTCTTGGTAAAAATTTATGGACAGAGGGTGAAAAAGGCGATCCTGTGGGCATCTATTCTGCCTTTAATGAATTAGATGAAGCAAAATTTGTCGCTTCACAAATTCAGGATTGGGTAGAACATGGCGGAAAACTTGATGATTGCGCTGTACTTTATCGTAGTAATAGCCAATCACGGGTTATTGAAGAAGCCTTAATTCGTTGTCAAATTCCATATCGTATTTATGGCGGTATGCGTTTCTTCGAACGTCAAGAAATTAAAGATGCGTTAGCCTATCTTCGTTTGATTAATAATCGTCAAGATGATGCGGCTTTTGAGCGTGTAATTAATACGCCAACCCGTGGCATTGGCGACCGCACTTTAGATATATTGCGTAACTTAACACGTGAACGCCAAATTACCTTATGGCAAGCAGTACAAGTCGCAACACAAGAAAATATGTTGGCAGGGCGAGCCTCCACAGCCTTATTACGTTTCCAAGAATTAATTAATTCATTACAACTTGATACCGCAGAAATGCCGCTTTTCGCACAAACTGATTTTGTGATTAAACATTCGGGCTTATATGAAATGTATCAACAAGAAAAAGGCGAAAAAGGCGAAGTGCGTATTGAAAATTTGGAAGAATTAGTTACCGCAACCCGTGAATTTATCAAACCTGATAATGCGGAAGAAATGACCGAACTCACTGCCTTTTTAACGCACGCTTCCTTAGAAGCTGGCGAAGAACAAGCCTCGCCGCATCAATCTTGTGTAGAAATGATGACGTTGCACTCTGCGAAAGGCTTAGAATTTCCTCGTGTATTTATGGTGGGCGTAGAAGAAGGATTATTCCCAAGTTTTCGTTCTTTTGAAGAACCCGGACGTTTAGAAGAAGAGCGTCGTTTAGCTTATGTCGGTATTACTCGCGCACAGAAAAAACTGACCATCTCTTATGCGGAAAGCCGTCGATTATATGCCAAAGAAGAACGCCATTTGCCATCACGGTTTATCGCAGAATTACCGAGAGAATGTATCCAAGAAATTCGTTTACGAGGGACAGTCACGCGTGCGATGAACCTAGCAAAAGTCGGTTCATTGTCGAATACCAGTGCGGTCGAAAATGAATGGAAAATGGGTCAAAAAGTTAAACACGAAAAATTTGGTTTCGGCACAGTGATTAATGTGGAAGGATCTGAAAATAACACACGTTTACAAATAGCATTCCAAGCGCAAGGCATTAAATGGTTGATTGCGCATTTGGCAAAATTGGAAAAAGTGCGGTAGAATTCAAGAGTATTATATTTTTTACCGATTAATTTCTTTGAAAAGTGCGGTGAATTTTTACCGCACTTTTATTATCTACGAGTGATGGAATGTTTAAATTTGTATTCAAACGAATCTTAATGGTGATCCCTACTTTTATTGCCATTACTCTTATTACCTTTGCCCTTGTGCATTTTATTCCCGGTGATCCTGTGGAAATTATGATGGGGGAACGCGGCTTAACGGCAGAAGTACATCAACAAATGATGCACCAATTGGGTTTAGATTTACCTCTTTATCAGCAATATTTCCACTATATTGGCAATGTAATTCAAGGGGATTTCGGTGCATCGTTCCGCACTCAACAACCTGTTCTTAGTGAATTTTTTACACTTTTCCCTGCCACCGCTGAATTAGCTTTTTTTGCGTTATTTTGGTCGTTATTAGGCGGCGTAATTTTAGGCACGATTGCCGCGGTAAAAAAAGACAGTTGGATTTCTCACACCGTTACAGCTGCATCGCTCACAGGTTATTCTATGCCGATTTTCTGGTGGGGTTTAATTTTAATTTTATATGTTTCGCCACAACTCGGTTTGCCACAAGGTGGGCGTTTAGATAATGAATTTTGGATCGATACACCAACAGGATTTATGCTTATTGATAGCTGGCTTTCTGGTATGCCAGGTGCCTTCGAAAATGCGGTGAAATCCTTAATTCTTCCTGCCATAGTCCTAGGCACAGTTCCTCTCGCCATTATTACGCGTATGACACGATCTGCAATGCTGGAAGTATTAGGCGAAGATTACATTCGCACGGCTAAAGCAAAAGGTTTAAGCTATACTCGAATTGTTATTGTTCACGCATTGCGTAATGCGTTAATTCCTGTTGTCACTGTGGTCGGGTTAATTGTAGGTCAATTGCTTTCTGGTGCAGTTCTCACAGAAACCATTTTCTCTTGGCCGGGGATTGGGAAATGGATTATTGATGCCATTCAAGCCCGTGATTATCCTGTGTTGCAAGGTTCTGTATTGATTATTGCAACCATTATTATTGTGGTGAATTTAACCGTCGATTTACTTTACGGCGTGGTCAATCCGCGTATCCGTCATTAATTGTAGGAGAAATTATGTCTGACACGCCTTTAACTTTCGCGCCAAAAACACCCTTACAAGAATTTTGGTTTTACTTTAAACAAAATCGTGGTGCGCTAATTGGTTTAATTTTTATTTTGATTGTTGCCTTAATCAGCATTCTCGCGCCTTATATTGCACCTTTTGATCCAACAGAACAAAATCGTACCGCACTTTTATTGCCACCCGCTTGGTATGAGGGCGGTAATCCTGCTTATTTACTCGGCACAGACGATATTGGGCGAGATATTCTTTCGCGTATTATTTATGGAACGCGAATTTCCGTCTTTGCGGGATTTATCATCGTATTACTATCTTGCGCCTTTGGTACAAGCCTTGGCTTGATTTCTGGCTATTATGGCGGCGTGCTAGATACAATTATCATTCGCCTAATTGATATTATGCTCGCAATTCCAAACTTACTTTTGACGATTGTAGTCGTCTCTATTTTAGAGCCATCACTCGCCAATGCCACTTTAGCGATCGCCGTGGTATCGATTCCTAGCTATGTGCGTTTAACTCGAGCAGCGATGATGAATGAAAAAAATCGTGATTATGTGACTTCATCTAAAGTGGCAGGGGCAGGTATTTTACGCCTCATGTTTATTGTGATTTTACCAAACTGTTTAGCCCCTTTAATTGTGCAAATGACAATGGGCATTTCCAATGCCATCTTAGAACTCGCAACACTTGGTTTCTTAGGCATTGGTGCAAAACCACCAACACCAGAACTTGGTACAATGCTTTCCGAAGCTCGTGGTTTTATGCAAGCGGCAAACTGGTTAGTTACAATTCCTGGCTTAGTGATTTTATCTTTGGTATTAGCTTTCAACTTAATGGGCGATGGCTTGCGTGATGCCCTTGATCCAAAACTCAAACAATAGGAAAACAGAATGGCATTATTAGACGTAAAAGAACTTTCTGTTCACTTTGGCGATAAAAAAACGCCATTTAAAGCAGTGGATCGTATCAGCTACCAAGTCGCACAAGGCGAAGTGCTTGGCATTGTGGGGGAATCGGGCTCAGGTAAATCTGTGAGTTCTCTCGCTATTATGGGATTAATTGATCATCCTGGACGTGTATCTGCTGAATTCTTGCAATTTGAAAATACTGATTTACTCACTTTAGAGAGTAAAGCTAAACGCCAGCTTATTGGTGCTGATGTTGCGATGATTTTCCAAGATCCGATGACAAGTTTGAATCCTGCTTATACTGTGGGCTTCCAAATTATGGAGGCGTTAAAAACTCACGAGGGCGGCACAAAAAAGGCGAGAAAAGACCGCACTTTAGAGCTTTTAAAATTGGTCGGTATTCCTGATCCTGAATCTCGGATTGATGTTTATCCCCATCAGCTGTCTGGTGGAATGAGCCAGCGCGTGATGATTGCGATGGCAATTGCTTGCAGACCTAAATTATTGATTGCTGATGAACCAACCACGGCATTAGACGTGACTATCCAAGCTCAAATTATGGAACTCTTACTTGAATTGCAAAAGAAAGAATGTATGTCCCTAATTTTGATTACTCACGATCTAGCACTTGTGGCTGAAGCGGCAGAGCGAATTATCGTGATGTATGCTGGACAAATCGTTGAAGAAGGCACCGCAAAAGATATTTTCCGCGAGCCAAAACACCCTTACACACAAGCCTTGTTACGTTCATTACCTGAATTTGCAGAGGGAAAATCTCGCTTAGAATCATTACAAGGGGTCGTCCCTGGAAAATACGATCGCCCAACAGGCTGTTTATTAAATCCTCGCTGCCCTTATGCCACCGAATATTGTCACCAAGTTGAACCTCAATTGCATCATATCGGTTCGCGTAAAGTAAAATGCCATACTCCGCTGAACGAGCAAGGCAATCCAGTTGAATATCAAGGAGCTTAATAATGACGAATGAAGTAAAAGAAAATACGCCATTATTAAATGCCATTGGCTTAAAAAAATATTACCCTGTAAAAAAAGGCTTGTTTGCAAAACCACAGCAAGTAAAAGCGTTGGATGGTGTCTCTTTTCAGCTTGAACGAGGTAAAACTTTAGCAGTCGTGGGGGAATCAGGTTGTGGAAAATCAACGCTAGGTCGTTTATTGACAATGATTGAAGAACCAACCAAAGGCGAACTTTATTACAAAGGACATAATTTTTTAGAAAATGATTCTGAAACAAAAGCACTACGTCGTAAAAAAATTCAAATAGTTTTTCAAAATCCTTACGCATCGTTAAATCCACGCAAAAAGATTGGTTCAATTTTGGAAGAACCATTAATCATCAATACAAAACTTTCCGCCAAAGAACGTCGAGAAAAAGTTTTATCGATGATGGAAAAAGTGGGCTTGCGCGCTGAATTTTATGATCGTTATCCCCACATGTTCTCAGGCGGACAACGCCAACGTATTGCCATCGCTCGTGGTTTAATGTTAGATCCCGATGTCGTTGTTGCCGATGAGCCTGTTTCTGCATTGGATGTTTCCGTACGTGCACAAGTACTGAATTTAATGATGGATTTACAAGATGAATTAGGCTTGTCTTACGTATTCATTTCACACGATCTTTCTGTGGTAGAACATATCGCTGATGAAGTGATGGTAATGTATCTAGGTCGTTGTATTGAAAAAGGGACGACAGAGCAGATTTTTTCTAATCCTCAGCATCCTTATACCAAAGCGTTACTTTCAGCAACGCCACGTTTGTCGCCAAACTTGCGCCGTGAGCGCATAAAACTGACAGGCGAATTGCCAAGCCCAATTAATCCGCCAAAAGGCTGTGCATTTAATCCTCGTTGTTGGAAAGCGACAGAAAAATGTCGTGAAAATCAACCGCACTTGGAACAATATACTGATGGAAAATTAATCGCTTGTTTCCATATTGATTAAATTCATTTTGTCAGATTTATAAATAGGCTCATTTTTTCTCTCGCCAATAGGTTGCAAATCGAGGTTTTCCACTATTCGTAATGCCTCGATATTTATAAGTAATCACAGATCCTATCGGAGGGGGATTTTCTCGTTCGTTTAAATTAAAACTCGAACCGATTTTAAATTCTCCCCGATGATTTTTACAAGTTAAAGCACCCATCACATTTTCAAATTGTCCTTTGCCTTTATGGTGTGCAATAACCGTACATTCTTCATCTCGTGCTGTTTTCAATTTTAAAATTTGTGAGCTTCGCTTACGTTCATAAGGTGCATTAGGGTTACGTACAACAACGCCCTCGCCTTGCAAATTTTCGACTTGTGCAAGAAATTGATATAAATGGGTTTTATCTTTAACAGGAATTTGCTCAATAATTTCAATGTAAGTTGTTGGATGTTCAAGTAAATGCGCTTTTAATTTAGCTAAACGCTCAAATAAATTGCCCTCTGCATCAGGCACATCAAAAACATACAATTTAAGTTTTTCCCAACCATCACCTTTGAAAGATTTTGTGATGGATGAAATTTCCTCAAAATGATTTCGCTCACTAAATAATTCGCCATCAATCGCAAAAGGCGGAAAATCCTTAATGAAATAAGCGGGCGGCGATAAAGGTTGCCCTTGTCGGGTTAATAATTGCTTTCCATTCCAATAACCGCGTACGCCATCTAACTTTTCAGACATCACCCAACCCTCTATGGGTTGATTATTATAGGTATGAAGAAGCATTAAATCTGAGTTAGCAAAAGCAAAAGAACTAGCAAAGAAAAGTAACAAAGTGCGGTAAAATTTCATTGTGTTTTTGAAAATTAAAGGGCTAAGAATTTACGTAAGATAAACATATCTTGAAAAATCCCCAACTACTCAAACTTATTTTTTCGATCTAAATCGCAAAAAATCATCATTTCATCGAAAAAAGATGAATTTTTATTTAGGCTAGCGAAGAATCTTCATCTGCTATACAATGCCATCGCGATTTTATTCCCAACAAGGAGCAATCAATGTATTTAGATCAAATCAAAGCAGAACTTGTGGAAGCACAAGATGTGTTAAACAAATTTATTTCTGACGAAAATAACATTAAATTAATTCAAGAAGCGGCATTATTAATTTCGAATAGCTTCAAACAAAGAGGCAAAGTGCTTTCTTGTGGTAATGGCGGTTCGCATTGTGATGCGATGCATTTTGCAGAAGAATTAACGGGTCGTTATCGTGAAAATCGCCCAGGCTATCCTGCTATTGCGATTTCAGATGTAAGTCATTTAAGCTGTGTAAGTAATGACTTTGGCTATGAATATGTCTTTTCACGCTATGTTGAAGCGGTGGGGCAAAAAGGCGATGTGTTATTCGGTTTATCAACCTCTGGTAATTCAAAAAATATTTTAAACGCCATTGAAGCCGCAAAAGCAAAAGGCATGAAAGTCATTGCGATGACAGGCAAAGATGGCGGAAAAATGGCAGGATTAGCAGATGTTGAAATTCGCGTACCCCATTTCCGTTATGCAGATCGTATTCAAGAAATCCATATCAAAGTTATTCATATTTTAATGATGTTAATTGAGTTTGAAATGGCAAAACAAGCCTAAAGTGCGGTTGATTTCAATCAAGTTTTTAAAATCCCAAATTTTTTGGGATTTTTTATTAATAGTGCTTGCATAATTATGCATAAAAATGTAATATTTTTTCATCTTATAAAGCATAGAGAAGAAAAATGGCTATTCGTATTAAAAATCTCAATTTCTTTTACGGTTCATCACAAGCGTTATTTGATATTAACCTTGAAGCAGAAGAAGGCGATACCGTTGTGTTGCTGGGTCCAAGTGGTGCAGGCAAAAGTACATTAATTCGCACATTAAATTTGTTAGAAGTGCCAAAGTCTGGCGAATTAAGCATTGCAAATAATGATTTTAATTTATCCGATGCAATGGCAAATCCCAAAGCAATCCGACAATTACGTCAAGATGTAGGAATGGTTTTTCAACAATATCATCTTTGGCCGCACTTAACGGTAATTGAAAACCTAATTGAAGCACCAATGAAAGTGCGTGGTGTGAGTGAAAATGAAGCGAAAACTGATGCAATGGAATTGTTAAAACGTTTACGTTTAGAACAACTTGCCGATCGCTTTCCATTACATTTGTCAGGGGGACAGCAACAACGTGTAGCAATAGCGCGCGCACTAATGATGAAGCCACAAGTTCTGTTATTTGATGAACCAACGGCTGCGCTAGATCCAGAAATTACAGCGCAAGTTGTAGATATTATTAAAGAATTACAAGAAACTGGCATTACGCAAGTGATTGTGACCCACGAAGTCAATGTGGCGCAAAAAGTGGCGACAAAAGTCGTCTATATGGAACAAGGTAAAATCGTCGAAATGGGATCCGCTGATTGCTTTGAAAATCCAAAAACGGAACAATTTAAACACTATCTTTCTCACTAGAAAATAAGGAGCTTACGATGAAAAAAACATTATTAACTGCCATTTTATTGGGATCATCTATTGCTGTAAGCGCACAAGAACTCACTTTTGCAATGGAACCTAGCTATCCACCATTTGAAACCACAAATGCAAAAGGCGAAATTATCGGGTTTGATGTTGATGTGGCAAATGCAATTTGTCAAGAAATTCAAGCAACCTGTAAATTCAAGAGCGAAACCTTTGATTCATTAATTCCAAGTTTAAAAGCAAAACGTTTTGATGCGGCAATTTCCGCAATCGATATTACCGATGCTCGTGCAAAACAAGTGTTATTCTCTGATACGTATTACGATAGCTCTGCAAGCTATGTTGCTCTTAAAGGCAAAGCAACCTTAGAAAGTGCAAAAAATATAGGTGTTCAAAATGGTACAACATTCCAACAATATACCGTAGCAGAAACCAAGCAATATAGTCCAAAATCCTATGCAAGTTTACAAAATGCCATTTTAGACTTAAAGAGCGGTCGGATTGACATTATTTTGGGCGATACCGCCGTGCTCGCCGATATGATTTCCAAAGAGCCAGAAATTCAATTTGTAGGCGAAAAAGTGACCAATAAAAAATATTTTGGTAATGGTTTAGGTATTGCAATGCACAAATCAAACAAAGATTTGGCTGCACAATTAAACAAAGGTTTAGCTGCAATTAAAGCAAATGGCGAATACCAAAAAATCTATGATAAATGGATAACAAAATAATTTATGTTTTCTGACTTTCTTTCTTTAATGTTTACCGCTGCTCTAATGACTTTAGGGCTTGCGGTCTGTTCATTGCTCTTAGGCTTATTTTTAAGCCTTCTTTTTGCAGTGCTTGAAGCAAATCGCTTTATTGGCAAGCCGATGACAGTATTTGTGACATTATTACGTGGCTTACCCGAAATTATTGTTGTATTACTTGTCTATTTTGGTTCTACTGAATTAGTAGAAATGCTGACAGGAGAATACATTGAATTTGGGGCATTTGGCTGTGGTGTGTTTGCGCTTTCTCTCATTTTTGCAGCTTATGCTTCACAAACATTACGCGGTGCAATTCAAGCCATACCAAAAGGACAATGGGAATCAGGTGCAGCGTTAGGCTTAAGCAAAAGCTATACGTTCATTCATATTGTTATGCCACAAGTATGGCGTCACGCCTTACCTGGTTTAAGCAACCAATGGCTTGTATTACTAAAAGATACGGCATTGGTTTCATTAATTGGCGTAGACGATTTGATGCGCCAAGCGGATCTGATTAATACCAATACTCATCAGCCTTTTACTTGGTATGGTATTGCTGCGTTAATTTATTTGGCAGTGACATTAATTAGCCAAGTTGGTATTCGAAAATTAGAGCTGCGTTTTACTCGTTTTGAAAGGGGCGTGAAATAATGTTTCAAGAATATTTAACTGTGATCGCACAAGGGATCCCAACGAGTTTACTCCTCACAGTCGTATCCTTACTAATTGCTTTCTTTTTAGCCTTATTTCTTACTTTTTTACTTTCAATGGAAAATAAATGGATAAAAAGTGCGGTTAATTTATACCTTACTTTATTCACTGGCACGCCACTGTTAGTACAGTTCTTTTTAATTTATGCAGGACCCGGTCAATTCCAATGGATTATTGACAGCCCATTATGGTTTTTCTTATCCAATGCGTGGTTCTGTGCCGCATTAGCTTTAGCACTAAACAGCGCAGCTTATTCCACCCAATTATTTCACGGTGCAGTAAAAGCCATTCATAAAGGACAATGGGAAAGTTGCGCAGCGTTAGGGTTAAGCCGATTACAGACACTCAAAATCTTAATTCCCTACGCTTTAAAACGCGCATTGCCGTCTTACAGTAACGAAATTATTTTGGTATTTAAAGGCACGGCATTAGCATCCACCATTACGATTATGGATATTATGGGTTACGCACGCCAACTCTATGGTACAGAATATGATGCAATCACAATTTACGGCATTGCGGGCGGTATCTATTTAATTATCACAGGCATTGCAACATTATTACTACGTAAATTAGAGAAAAAAGTATTGGCATTTGAACGTTTTGAAGTAAGCAAAGCATAAAGTGCGGTAAAATTTTTAGTGATTTTAAATCCCAATCTCCGTTGGGATTTTTTATTTTGTGATCTTGATCACATATTTTTGATATTAATCAGTGTATAATTAAAAGAGGTTTCTTATTGCAAATAATAGGGATAGACTTTGTGAACAAACAAACAAACAAACAAACAAACAAACAAACAAACAAACAAACAAACAAACAAACAAACAAACAATACTAGCACTTTCCGCCAGAAGCATAACACCTTTTAAGCTGAGGCGATACATATCTTCTGTGTTGTGTGGATTTATTTTTTCTGCACTTCCTCACACAAATCCAGTTCATTTTAAAGAAAACATTATTCTTTAGTCTCGCTGTGTTTTTCAACGCTAAAACACGGCTGGGGTTTTCTTTGTCTTTTTTATTGTAAACATAAACGAAAAATCAAATCGAGGTTAGTATGAATCATATTTATAGAATTATTTTTAATCGGGCATCAGGTGTTTTTCAAGTGGTCTCTGAACTTGCTAAAGGCAAGGTAAAATCTACAAAAACATCCGTAAAATTAACCGCACTTTGTATGGCATTAGTGAGTTGTGTGGTGTTGGCGGGGGATAATACAAATTCTAGCCCTACCAATGAAGAAATTAAGAAACAATATGAAGAACTAAAAGCAAAAGTTGATATGCTGCTCAAAGTTGTTAATGTTACAACAGTAAACATAAATCCAGTAAATGCAAGTGCAGCAAGTGATGGTGGAATTGCTATTGGATCATTGGCTAATGCTTCAAATAAAACAGCTATCGCCATTGGTGTAAATACCACAGCTTCTAATGTCTCTGCTATAGCATTGGGGCATAATGCTACATCATCCAATGTTTCTACTATTGCGATTGGTAATGCGTCAGCAACACAGAAAGAAAATATCGCTATTGGTAATCGAACTTTCGCAACTGGACAAGGAGCTATGGTAATAGGGATCAATTCCACTGCTTCAGGTAATAGAGCGATAGTGTTTGGAGAAGATTCAAAGGCATCAGAAGCCTACACGATAGCAATAGGACATAATGCTACAGCATCTAAAGGTGAGTCAATTTCTATTGGTTATGATACAAAAGCAAGTGGTAAATATTCCGTTACGTTGGGTCCTTGGGCAAATGCATTAGAAGATAGTGCTTTAGCTTTAGGGGCTCAAGCAAAGGCATCTGGTAAATATTCCGTTGCTATCGGTCGTAGTACCAGCGCCTTAAAAGAAGGTGGCATAGCAATCGGACTGAATTCGGCAACTTATGCTGAACGTGCGATAGCTCAGGGTTTTGCATCTATTAGTACAGGAGATGGGGCAATCGCTATCGGGGATCACGCAATCAGTCAAGGAAAATATGGTATTTCTATAGGGGTTAATTCTGCTATCAATAATGTGGGAACAGCAACAAATATTATTATCGGTAATGGGGCTTATGCAGGGCGTGGCACGCAACCTAGCAAGCTAACAATGTTGTTAAAACCGAGCGAACAAAAAATTTCTGTGGATGAAAACCCAGAAAAAATTGGTGGTACGGAATATATTGCAAACTCAGCTGAAGGTATTCGTCGTACTGCAGTATCAAAATATCGCCTTATTTTTCCTAAATATGCCAAACAATTTGAAAACAGTATTGCCTTTGGCACACTTGCACAAACTGTAGGACATCAAAGTATCGCATTTGGTGCTGGCACACGTGCATCAGGAGCGGACTCGCTTTCTTTTGGTATTGCTGCTGAATCGCGGGGGCATTATTCTTTAGCAATTGGCTCGTCAGCTGTAGCGAAAAGAGAAAGTGGCATAGCCATAGGTCGAATTGCTACCGCTCACGCAGACAATTCGGTTTCTATTGGTACATATTCGCAAGTAATTATTGATGGTGGTGTTGCTCTTGGCGATCATTCCATTGCCGATCGTGGAGAAAATTCAGTAGGTGTCGATTTCAGTGGCAAATACACAGGCATAGATGCTAATAATCATTACATTCTAAAAGGAGAATTGAAAACTGAATCAGAGGCTATGCAAACTGACATTAATAATGCAAAAGAGAGATTTAAAACAGATGTAGAAAAATATAGCGAGTTATCAGAATTACGCAATTTGATCGAGGGAGAAATCCCTGCTGCAAACAGTACATTTAATTCTCGAAATAATACGTATACTCAATTGCAAAACCAAATGAACAGTTCAAACAATTCAAAACCAAAAGCCGAAGATGTACAAAAAGCCAAAGAAGCTAAAGAAAAAGCTGAAGCAAATTTGAATAAGTTAAAGGCTCGTCGTAGCGAATTAGAAACTAAACATAGCATAACGATGACATCTGATGCGGCAAATAATAACGATTCAGAGAAAAATAAAAAAGAACTCGAAGAAATTGAGAACAAACTGACCGCACTTGATAAACAGCTTGTTACAGATGAAGGAAATTTCAAAGACAAACAAACAGCTCAAAATAAGATTGTTTCAGTATGGCGAGGCACTACGGGAGCATTTTCTGTAGGAAATCGCTATCGCAATCTAACCCGCCAAATTACTGGCGTAGCAGCAGGGACAGCAGACACTGATGCCGTAAACTTGGCACAGTTGAAATCTGCAGGCTTGCGTTTTGCAGTTAATTCCGACAATCAAGGTTTTGCTGATACGGATAAAACCCACAACTTCTACAAACACGTGGGCGAAACGCTCTCTATTTTAGGCGAGAGTGGTGTTGGCTATAAAGCAGATTTGTATAGCAGTCGCAACTTGATTACTTATCACGATAATGACGGTATTCGCATTGCAATGAAAACTAATCCAGTATTTGACCGTTTAACCTTAGTCAATAAAGATGATCCGAGTAAATCTTTAGAACTTTATGCTAAAACAGACAAGGATGGTAAAGCCCATTTAATTCAGGCAGAAAAAGCACCTGAAGCGAATAATGCAGCCAAAGAAAAACCACAAACCCCGAATAATAGAACAGATGGTAATCACAACGCAGTAGGTCAAGACGGTGCCAACGGACAAAATGGACAAGCTGGTAGCACAGGCTCAACAGGTAATGCAGGTTCTGCAGGTGGTCAAGGGGCTGATGGTGCAGCAGGTCACAATGGTTCAGCGGGTCACAATGGTTCAGCGGGTCAAGGCGGAGCTAATGGACAAGCTGATGGCACCAGTTCGGCAGGTAACGCAGGTTCTGCAGGTAGCCAAGGTTCAAATGGTACAACAGGTCACAATGGTTCGACAGGTCAAAACGGTGCTAACGGACAAAATGGACAAGCTGGTGGCACAGGCTCGACAGGTAATGCTGGTTCTGCAGGTAGTCAAGGTTCAAATGGTTCTGCTGGTAATCAAGGTTCGAATGGTGCAGCAGGTCAAGACGGTGCTAACGGACAAAATGGAGCAAACGCTAATCACGGTATAAATAGTAGCAATGGCTCAAATGGACTTTCTGCCAATGAAACTGATCTCACTCGTGCAGCAATCAAAGGATTGAATCAAGCGACTGGCGAAATCAATCGACAAATCCGAAAAACCACTCGTGAAAGCCGTGCGGGTATTGCCGCATCAATGGCAATGGGGCAAATTTACCCAGTGCAAGGAAAACGTTTTACCGTTGGGGCGGCAGCAGGGACTTATCGAGGACAATCTGCCGTTGCAGTTGGGGTTCGTTATACACCTAAACCGAATATGGTAATTAGCCTTTCTGGCTCTGCTGATACCAATAACGGTGTGGGTGCTGCAACTGGGGTAAGTTTTGGGTTTTAGAGTATTGAAATCATCCCAAAATAAATAACGGTGATTGTTTTAAACGATCACCGTTAAATTAAAGTGTTTTATAAAAAAGATTTTTGTATTCTAAAAATTAGAATCCGTACCCCACACCAACTTTCGCACCATAGTTATTAACTTTGGTACTATCAAAATTACCTAAACGATTGTACTCAACTCCACCATTTGCGTACCAGTTGCCATCTAACTTATATTTTGCACCTGCTACAACCCCATATCCGAGCTTAATATCAGAAGAACTTTTAAACTTTTGTTCTGCGCGATTGGTGTATTTAAATTGATTAGTCGCTACACGAGCACCAACATAAGGTTGCACTTTAGAATTCGTGTCAAAATCATATAATACTGATGCACCTAAACCTTGAATTTTTGTGCCATCAACTTTTCCATGATGAGTATAATCACCCGCAACACGTGTATTTCCTACTTTATAACCCACGGATACGCGAGGTTCAACTCTTGTATTGTTACTACCGTTTGCTTTAGTTTGAGATAAACCGATATCGCCTTCAGCATAGATATTCGCATTTGCAACAGAAGCAAAGGCAAATGCACCAACAATAACTGCTAATAAAGATTTTTTCATTGGATAACTCCTTTATTTATTGAATAAATTGGAAAAATATATCACAAAAATTATTCTTCATCATCGACAAAAACTAATTTTCCCCTACATTTTTTACACAAATATTCGATGTTTTCTTTCATTATTTTGTTATGCCGACGAATAGTTAGAAAATGGGTTTGGCAAGCACAACGATATTCAAAGGTTTTACCCTGCACATTTTTTATATCAAATTGATGGCAAGTGTCCGCAGGAAGCTTAAAAATTTCATTCATTACAAGCTGCCATTCCCGCCCATGTGGTTTTACACAACCAAACATTTGATACACAATCAAATGCGCAAGCTCATGTGGCACGACTTGTCGAATAAATTCATCCGTATTTTCTTGCAATAAAGTGCGGTTAAATTTTATTTCATTTTTTTGTAGGTAAGCCACGCCTGCCTTTATGCCACGCAACTCATAATTTACCTCAGGCATTGTAAATTTTCGCTTAAAATAAGCCTCTGCAAGCTGCAAAGACTGATTCAATTTGCGTTGCACTTGCATTTTTAAATGACGAAATGGAATTTGCTCTATTGATGTCATGATTGAAAAGCAAAAACCGCTAGATAAGCGGCTTTTATATGATAGAATAACCAGCGGTTGGTCAGGTACGTTATTGCCTGACTGGCGGGTCAGGCAGTAACTCAATCTCGATCAGCTTTGTTTAACAACTCTGAAAGGAGATAGCCTTATGATAAAAATCATATTAATGATTATTATCGGGTTCTTGTTGCTGTCCTTTAGCTCCCCAGCTTGGTAGCAACCTAAACCAACTAAGGCAACAAGAAACCTTGTTGCCTTCTAAATATAAGCCTTTCAAACTAAAAATTCAAGCCTATTATTTTAAACCTGCCGCAATACGTAAATCTTCTGCGCGATCCACTTTTTCCCAAGGGAATTGCTCACGACCGAAATGACCATAAGCTGCCGTTTCACGATAGATTGGTTGAATTAAATCTAACATTTTAATTAAGCCATAAGGACGTAAATCAAAAAACTCACGAACTAATGACACTAATAATTCATTTGCAACTTTTCCAGTTCCAAAGGTTTCGACCATGATAGATGTTGGATCAGCCACACCAATCGCATAAGAAAATTGGATTTCACAACGATCTGCAAGACCTGCTGCAACAATATTTTTTGCGACATAACGTGCAGCATAAGCCGCAGAACGATCTACTTTAGATGGATCTTTTCCTGAGAATGCGCCACCACCGTGACGAGCAGCACCACCGTAAGTATCCACGATAATTTTACGACCAGTTAAACCACAATCGCCCATTGGCCCACCGATAACAAAACGACCAGTCGGATTAATGAAGAATTTTGTTTCTTTAGAAAGCCATTCACTTGGTAACACAGGTTTGATAATTTCTTCCATCACACCTTCATGTAAATCTTTTTGGCTAACTTCTTCAGAATGTTGAGTAGAAAGCACAACCGCATCCACACCAACAATTTTATTATCTTCATATTTTAACGTGACTTGGCTTTTCGCATCTGGGCGTAACCATGCTAATTTACCACTTTTACGCACTTCAGCTTGTTTTTCCATTAAACAATGTGCATAAGTAATGGCTGCAGGCATTAATACATCCGTTTCATTGGTGGCATAACCAAACATAATACCTTGGTCGCCTGCGCCCTGATCTAATGGATTTTCACGATCAACGCCTTGATTAATATCTGCAGATTGTTTACCAATCGCATTAAGCACCGCACAAGAATGGCCATCAAAACCCATTTCAGAATGTTCATAACCAATATCACAAATCACTTTACGGGTTAAATTCTCAATATCAACCCATGCTGATGTGGTAATTTCACCACCCACCAATGCCATACCAGTTTTTACGTAAGTTTCACAAGCTACTCGTGCTTTTGGATCTTGTTTTAGGATTTCATCAAGTACTGCATCAGAAATTTGATCGGCAATTTTATCTGGATGCCCTTCAGAGACTGATTCAGATGTAAATAAATAGCTAGACATATTTTCTCTCTTCTTCTTTTAAATTTGGATGTATTGACGTATAGACGGCTATAATACGCATTTTTGCTTAATAAGCAAGCGGTATTATGAGGTAGTTGTGGGATGAATCGCCAACCAATTACGCAAAATTTTCTCGCCAAAGTCTGACATATAAGATTCTGGATGAAACTGGACACTATAAATTGGCAAAGATTTATGTTGCATTGCCATCACTACATCTTCATCACAAAGTGCGGTGATTTCTAGGCAGCTAGGAAAATCTTCTTCCTGTACGCCCCAAGAATGATATAGCCCGATATTAAATTCAGTTGGAAGATCAAAAAACAATGGAGAATTTGACCGCACTTTTAATGTTCGTTTCTGCCCGTGACGAACATTCTCTAAGTTATACAATGTACCACCAAAAAACTCACATAAGGTTTGATGCCCTAAACACACACCTAAAATAGATTTTTGCTGATAATATTTTTCCAACATGGAAAAAAGTTGTGGATAAGCGCGTGGTATATCAGGCCCTGGCGAAATCAATATATGGCTATAATTTTCCGCTGTATTTTCTTTCAAATCTTCTACGTTTAAAACATCATAAGGCACATTTAATTTTCGAATTAAATCCACCAAGTTAAAAGTAAAAGAATCGTGATTATTAATGATGAGTAATTTCATAACAGTTCGGTATTCGTTATAATCAGGTCATTTTACGCAAAATGGCACAAAGCACAATGCAACATTTTATTGAACAGGCTAATCATTATGGCAAACAACGCACGCCATTTTTCTTTCTTATTGATTTTGAAAAAGAAAAACCCTTGATTTGTCCTCTCGAAAATTCTGCACAACAAGGCATTTATTTTGATATTTTAGGCAAAAGAAATTGCACAATTTCTCCAGGGCCTCTCCCTCTTAATTTTACCAAACATCCAATGCCTTTCTCGCATTATCAACAAGGTTTTGAACTTGTTCAAAGTGAATTACAAAAAGGTAATTCTTATTTATTAAATCTCACCTACCCCACTGAAATTTCAGGTAATCTGTCACTTGAACAAATTTTTCATCAAACCAATGCACCTTATAAATTGTGGTTACAAGATCAATTCGTTTGCTTTTCACCTGAATGTTTTGTCAATATTCATGACAACAATATTTTTACCTATCCCATGAAAGGGACAATTAATGCCTCTCTGCCCGATGCAGAAAATCAGTTACTCACAAATGAAAAAGAACAACGCGAGCATTACACGATTGTTGATTTGATGCGTAACGATTTATCCATGGTGGCAGAACACATTCAAGTGAAAAAATTTCGTTATATCGATCGTATCAAAACCCAGAAAGGCGAAATACTGCAAACCAGTTCTGAAATTTACGGAAAATTGAATGAAAACTGGCAAAATCAAATTGGGGATATTTTAGAGAAACTGTTGCCTGCTGGGTCTATTAGTGGCGCACCAAAAGAAAAAACCACACAAATTATTCAACAAGCAGAAAAACAAAAACGCGGTTATTACACGGGAATTTTTGGCATATTTGATGGCAAAACACTACAAAGTGCGGTAGCAATTCGATTTATTTCTCAAGTAGATGAAAAATTTTATTTTCATAGTGGAGGTGGAATTACCATTCATAGCAATGCGCAAGATGAATATGAAGAATTGTTAGAAAAAGTCTATTTACCGATTGAAGGTGCTGATTAATGTATCCTCTATTTGAAACCCTTTGTATTGAAAACGGGACAATTCAAAATATCGATTTACACCAAACACGGTATGAACGTAGTTTGCGTGAATATTATGGTAAAAGTGCGGTGAAAATTTTTAATCTTTTTTCACTCATTCAACTTCCAACGCCTTTACAAAATCAATTAATTCGCTGCCGCATTGATTACAATGCCGAAACCACACAAATTCAATATTTTGAATACCAACGAAAAATCTACCGCACTTTTCAACCTGTAATTTGTGATGACATTGAATATAGTTTGAAATATTCAGATCGCAGTTTAATTAATACATTATTTGCTCAACGTGGTGCTTGTGATGAAATTATGATTATCAAAAATGGAAAAGTGACAGATTGTTCCATCGGTAATTTAATTTTTCGCCAAGGAAAAAAATGGTACACACCAGACACGCCATTGCTTTTAGGCACACAACGAGAAAAATTATTACAAGAAGGGAAAATTCAAGAACGCACAATATTCCAAGAAGATATTGTCAATTTTGACGAAATTAAAATCATTAACGCAATGAATAGCTTATAAAAAATAAGCCGACTGATTCAGTCGGCTCTAGTTATCCTATTATTTTTCAGCATTTTTCAATAATTCTGCGTGTGCTTTTTTCTGTTCTTTCATTTTCGCACTGATCTCTCGACGTTGCGTAGAAAGCTCCGCATTGCGAATCGTGTAATCATCAACACGACCTTCATAGTCATCACGCATACTTTCAATAATTCCACGTACTTCTGCAATAGTCATATCATCACGAATATATTGATTTAAATTATCCAACAACAATATGCGTTTTTGGTTATCGCGAATCTTACGATTATTGTCTTCCATATCTCGTTTAATTCTATTTTTTAAACGATACATACGCACGTATTCCAACACTTCTTGAAAAGATTGTTTATTCACAATTTCCATAACAACTCCCTTTAAAATAAATAAAATGACTGTGCCGTAATTTAGCTTTTTTTTAATCAATCGTCAAAATTTACCCTCTATTTTATGAATGATAGAAAGAATTTTTTTGATTTCAGTAAAAAGCATTGATTATCGATTTTTGTAGTGATAAAAAAGACATCATTATTTTCATAAAAAGCAAGGAAATACAATGTCACAAGTCTTTAATTTTAGCGCAGGTCCTGCGATGATTTTCCCAGAAGTGTTGCAAAAAGCACAAAATGAACTTACAAACTGGCTCAATCAAGGTGTTTCTGTAACGGAAGTAAGCCATCGCGGAAAGTATTTTATGGAACTCGTTACCCAAGCGGAAAAAGATCTACGTGAGGTTTACAATATTCCTGATAACTATCGTGTACTTTTCTTACAAGGTGGCGCTCGCGGTCAATTTGCCGCGATTCCGATGAACTTAATCAGTAAAAAAGGCAAAGCCCTTTATTTAAATAGTGGGCATTGGTCAGCTACAGCAGCAAAAGAAGCAAGAAATTTTGCAGAAATTGATGAAATCACTATCGTAGAAAGTGGCGAACAGACTCGAATTACCGATCTTGATTTTAGCCATATCGCTGATCAATATGACTACGTTCATTATTGCCCGAATGAAACCATCAGTGGTGTAGAGATTTTTGATGTGCCAAATGTAGGCAATGCCGTATTGGTCGCAGATATGTCTTCAAATATTCTTTCACGTCAAATCGATATCAGTAAATTTGGGGTAATTTATGCAGGTGCGCAAAAAAATCTTGGCCCAGCGGGTATTACGTTAGTGATTATTCGCGATGATTTAATCGGTAATGCACGTAAAGAAACTCCCTCTATTTGGAATTATGCAACTCAACGTGATGCAGATTCAATGATCAACACGCCTCCAACTTTTGCGTGGTATTTATGTTCCCTCGTATTTAAACATCTCAAAGAAATAGGCGGCTTAGAAATAATCGAAAAACGTAATGCACTAAAAGCACAAACTCTTTATGATTATATTGATTCGAGCAAACTTTACCGCAATGTGGTAGCAAAAGAAAACCGCTCAACAATGAATGTGACTTTCATCACTGGAAATACAGAATTAGATGCCAAATTTGTCGCAGAATCCACTGCTGCTGGCTTGCAAGCCTTGAAAGGTCATAAGGTTTTAGGTGGAATGCGCGCATCTATTTATAACGCAATGTCGCAAAATGGTGTTGAGGCACTCATTTCATTTATGAAAAAATTTGAAACTGAAAATCTTCCTCAATAGGAAAAACATTTCCAATGGGCGTATTTACTACGCCCAAATTTATTTAAAAATACATACTAACCCATATCAATATTTACAAATAACACTATGCAGTACATCAACATTGCCAATCGTGGCGTAAAATCCTTATCCCCTTATCAAGCAGGCAAACCCATTGAAGAATTAGAACGAGAACTTGGTATTTCCAATATCGTTAAACTTGCCTCAAACGAAAACCCATTTGGTTTTCCAGAAAGTGCAAAAAAAGCAATTTTAGAACAATTAGATAAACTAACTCGTTATCCAGATGCGAATGGCTTTGAATTAAAACAAACTATCGCAAAAAAATTTGGCGTTCAACCAAATCAAATTACGCTTGGAAATGGCTCAAATGATTTATTAGAACTTTTTGCTCACACTTTCGCAACGGAAGGCGATGAAATCATTTATTCACAATATGCCTTTATTGTTTATCCTTTAGTGACTAAAGCGATAAATGCAATTGCAAAAGAAATTCCAGCTAAAAATTGGGGGCACGATTTACAAGGATTTTTGACCGCACTTTCTGATAAAACAAAGCTCATTTACATTGCTAATCCCAATAATCCAACGGGTAATTTTTTAACATCGCAAGAAATTGAAGATTTTTTAGCAAAAGTCCCCGAAAATGTAATCGTGGTATTAGATGAAGCCTACACGGAATTTACTAGATCTGAAGAACGAGTGGATTCCTTCCATTTATTAAAAAAATATTCAAATTTAATTATTTCACGTTCTCTTTCCAAAGCCTATGGCTTGGCAGGCTTACGCATTGGTTATGCAGTATCTAATCCCGAAATCGCAGATTTATTAAATCGAGTTCGACAGCCATTTAACTGTAATTCTTTGGCATTAACTGCTGCAGTTGCCGTAATGAATGACGATGAATTTGTTGAAAAAGTCGCTGAAAATAATCGAATAGAAATGCGACGTTATGAAGACTTTTGTCAAAAAAATCAATTGGATTATATTCCCTCTAAAGGAAATTTTATAACCATTGATTTCAAACAACCTGCCGCACCAATTTATGATGCGTTGTTACGAGAAGGCGTAATCGTTCGCCCAATTGCTGGTTATGGCATGCCGAATCATTTACGTATAAGTATTGGTTTACCTGAAGAAAACGATAAATTTTTCACCGCACTTTCTAAGGTATTAAAGTTTGCTTAATCTATTATTTAATAATGAAAGGGAAATTTATTATATAAAAAACCCGCTTATTGCGGGTTTTATTTTTCCACTGTGATTAAGCGTGCTTTGCTGCCACTTCAGCTAATAAAGTTTGCAATTCGCCTGCTTGATACATTTCTAAAATAATATCACAACCACCAATTAATTCTCCCTCAACCCATAATTGTGGGAAAGTTGGCCAATTTGCATATGTTGGTAATTCAGCGCGAATATCTGGATGTTGTAAAATATCCACATAACCAAAAGGCACTTTGCAGTGCATTAATGCCTCAGATGCACGAGCAGAAAAACCACAAGATGGTAATTTTGGCGAACCTTTCATATAAATAAGAATGGGATTTTCACTAATTTGCTTTTTGATTTTGTCTAAGGTTTCCATAATGTTCCCTATAAATAAACGAGGTAAGCATTTTATCACAAGTTAAAACTTGATTGAAATGCTTGGTTTTATATTCATTTAAAACAAAAGGCCTAAACCGAAGTTTAAGCCTTTTGCTGTATTTAATCTTTCGTTAAACAAATACTAAAATTATTTAGTACCGTTTACCGCGATTTCTACACGACGGTCTGGAGCAAGACAAGCGATAAGCGCTTTACGACCCTTAACTTGGTCACAAGTTGCACCAGTTACTGGGTTTGCTTTACCGTAGCCAGTTGCAGAGATTGCGTCTGCTGCAACACCTTTAGCAACAAAGTAGTTAGCTACTGAATCTGCACGTTTTTGAGAAAGTTTTACGTTGAACGCGTCAGAACCAATACGGTCAGTGTAACCAGCAACCACTACTTTTGCACTTTTAACTTGTGACATTTGGCCATAGATGCTGTCTAATGTTGCTTGCGCTTGAGGTTTTAAGTTTGCTTTACCAAATGCGAAAGTTACATCAGAGTTTAAGCTGAAAGTTTTGCTTACCATTTCAGGTGCTGCAACAACTGGCGCTGCGCCTTGACCAAAACGGTAAGAAATACCCGCGTTGATAGAACCAATCCAAGGGGTGTAGTTAATTGCGCTATTTGGGTTATCTTGAGGGCGGTATTTACCTACGCGAGTTAGCCATTGGTATTCTAAACGAACTGCTAATTCTGGTAATACTGCGTATTCTGCACCTACTGCAAATAAACCAGAGGCACGTACTCTGTGACCATCTTTATGGTTATCTACAGGGTAGAATTTATAGTCAGAACGAACTAAAGCAACACCTGCTTTACCATAAACATCTAAACCATTTAACACTTCGTAGCTACCTTTTAAGCTTAAGTGAGTACCGTGGTTAGTGTGTTTAGCAACAGTTCTACCTTCTTTACGACCTTTGGCACGACCGAAATCGTCGTAACCTAATTCAACCGCTAAACCTAAGTTATTTTGATTTAAAATTTGATAACCACCGAATACGCCATAAGTGAAAGAATTACGGTGATAACCAGCATCATGTTCACGAGCTTTAGCACGAACGCCATTATGGAAAGATGCTTGACCAGCTTTAACACCTGCATAGAAAGTGTTTTCTTGTGGAGCTGCTTGAGCTACTGAAGCTGCTGCTAAACCAGCAACTACTAATGCGATTGCAGTTTTTTTCATTTTAGTTTCCTCTATTTAGTGATCGAATATTAATAAAAAAGAGTCCTTGTTTATACTGAACTTTTAATTAAAGTTACATTCTAAACAGTCGCTTAACTAGGTTTTTGAATTTGCCCTACTTTATTACCTTTTGACAAATTCAATTCCTTTGTTTACGCCAAAGGAACGTTCAAAATTCCTCTTATTGTCCTATAAAAAATTGAAAAGATCAAATTCTTTTGAATTTTTTGTTTATTTTTCATCCAAACAACACACTTTTCTTGACTCATTTACTCCATAAAACACTTCTTAAAAACGCTTAAAATCTAATTCGACATTGTTCGCACCTTAAGATATTATCGAGATCACCTGCTATTTATATCTTTAAATGAGTTAAATGCTATGTTGCCAAGTCTAAATCGCACGCCACAAATTGAACAAGATGTACTTAACTATCTCCAAGCACTTAAAAAACAACATTTTGAAGGCGATATAGCAACAAACTATGCAGATAGATTAAGTCTTGCTACGGATAACAGCGTTTACCAACAGCTTCCTCAAGCGATTCTTTTTCCAAAAACTGTTGCTGATATAGTGCGGATAACCAAATTGGCAAATTTACCTGAATATCAATCAATCAGCTTTACGCCTCGCGGTGGAGGCACTGGCACAAATGGGCAATCCATCAATAACAATATAATAGTGGATCTTTCTCGTCATATGACTGCCATCTTAGAACTCAATGTAAAAGAACGTTGGGTTAAAGTACAAGCAGGTGTCGTAAAAGATCAACTTAATCAATTTTTAAAACCACATGGTTTATTCTTTGCCCCAGAGCTATCCACCAGCAATCGAGCGACTTTAGGTGGAATGATTAATACCGATGCCTCTGGGCAAGGTTCATTACAATACGGTAAAACCTCTAATCATGTTTTGGCATTGCGTGCCGTGTTAATGAACGGTGAAATTTTAGATACAAGTGCGGTCAATTCTGTTGATGTTTTAGAAAACATCGATGCGCTTGAATTAAGTGAGAGTAGCAAAAAGCTCCACCAAACAATCGCGAAACACTGTAAAGAAAAAAGAGCGGCTATAATTAAAGATTTGCCACAACTTAACCGTTTTTTAACGGGATACGATCTGAAAAATGTATTCAATGAAGATGAAAGCAAATTTAATCTCACCAGAATTCTCACTGGCTCTGAAGGTTCTCTCGCATTTATTTGCGAAGCCAAACTCAATCTTCTGCCAATTCCGCAGTATCGCACGCTCATCAATATTAAATATCGTTCTTTTGACGCGGCATTACGCAATGCGCCCTTTATGGTGAAAGCCAATGCGCTTTCTGTGGAAACCGTTGATTCCAAAGTCTTAAACCTCGCCAAACAAGATATTATTTGGCAATCGGTGAATGAACTTCTTACAGAGGATGAAAAAGATCCAATTCTCGGTTTAAATATTGTGGAATTTGCTGGTAATAATCAAGAAAAAATAGACCGCCAAGTCACCGCACTTTGTCGCTTACTTGATGAAAAAATTGAACACAACCAAGATCACATTATTGGCTATCAAGTTTGTTCTGATTTACCCTCTATCGAACGTATTTATGCAATGCGAAAAAAAGCCGTGGGCTTACTTGGTAATGCAAAAGGTGCAGCCAAACCGATTCCTTTCGTGGAAGATACTTGTGTTCCCCCAGAAAATCTTGCGGATTACATTAGTGAATTTCGCGCTTTATTAGACCAGCACAATTTACAATATGGCATGTTTGGTCACGTGGATGCTGGCGTGTTACACGTTCGCCCTGCGCTTGATTTATGCGATAAAGAACAAGTGAAATTATTCAAACAAATTTCAGATGAAGTGGCAGAACTTACGATTAAATATGGTGGATTACTCTGGGGAGAACATGGAAAAGGCGTGCGTTCCCATTACGGCGAAAAATTCTTTACCCCAGAACTCTGGCACGAACTTCGTTATATCAAAACCTTATTCGATCCGAACAATCGCTTAAATCCTGGCAAAATCTGTACGCCTTTGGATTCCAAAGATGAACTTTATTCTATTCTTTCGCCAATGCGAGCTGATAAGGATCGCCAAATTCCTATCCAAATACGAGATGAATTTAAGGGTGCGATGAACTGCAATGGAAACGGATTATGTTTCAATTTTGATGAACACAGCATTATGTGCCCGTCGATGAAAGTCAGTAAAAACCGTGTATTTTCGCCGAAAGGTCGCGCAGCAATGG
Source organism: Haemophilus aegyptius (assembly GCF_900475885.1). Classification (GTDB taxonomy): domain Bacteria; phylum Pseudomonadota; class Gammaproteobacteria; order Enterobacterales; family Pasteurellaceae; genus Haemophilus; species Haemophilus influenzae. Next base: position 1,211,245 of record NZ_LS483429.1, on the reverse strand, counting down.
TTAGAGAATGGCTTCGATTGATGGCAAATGAAAATGTTTCGCCCGAACAATTAGACTTCCGTAAAACAGAAATAAAACTAACCGCACTTGTAAAAAGACTCAGCAATACGGTTCAAAAATGGCGAGGCAATTATGATTTTTCTCACGAAGTAAAAGCCGCAATGGATACTTGCCTTGCTTGTAAAGCCTGTGCGAGCCAATGCCCGATTAAAATTGATGTACCAAGTTTCCGTGCGAAATTCTTTCATTTTTATCACAGCCGCTACTTACGCCCCGCAAAAGATCACATTGTGGCAAATTTAGAAATCGCTGCGCCTTATATGGCAAAACAGGCAAAATTCTTTAATTATTTTACCAAGCTAAAAGTCACGCAAACATTAGTGGAAAAAACGCTAGGTATGACTGATTTGCCCTTGCTTTCTGAACCCAATTTGCAACAACAGCTGGTGGAAATTCATTATCAAGGCAAATCCTTGGAAGAATTGGAAGATCTAAGTGCGGTAGAAAAAAACGATATTTTATTTATTGTGCAAGATCCTTATACCTCTTACTATGATGCCAAAGTGGTACGGGATTTTGTTATGCTTACGCAGAAATTAGGCTTCACGCCAATTCTGTTGCCATTTAAACCAAACGGCAAAGCAATGCACATTAAAGGTTTCTTAAAACGCTTTAGCAAAACAGCACAAAACCAAGCCGAGTTTTTAAATCGAATGGCAAAATTAGGCATTCCTCTTGTGGGCGTTGATCCAGCCATCGTGCTGTCTTATCGAGATGAATACAAAGAAGCACTACAAGAAAAACGGGGCGATTTTCACGTTCTCACCGCACATGAATGGTTAAAACAAAGATTACAAAATGCGGATTTACAAGAGAAGTTAAAAAACATCGCCAAAACTGACCGCACTTTCGATTGGTATTTATTCCCGCATTGTACGGAATCTACTTTTATGCCGAACAGTCCAAAAGAATGGCAAGAAATTTTTGGAAGATTTGGACAACAACTTAATGTAGAAAAAGTAGGATGTTGCGGTATGGCTGGTGTATTTGGACATGAAGTGCAAAATCAAAAAATGAGCCGAAAAATCTACGATGTATCCTGGCATAAAAAACTGCATGAAAAAGATCCGCACTTTTGTTTAGCAACTGGTTATTCTTGCCGCAGTCAGGTAAAACGTTATGAACATGTGGTGCTAAAACACCCTGTTCAAGCCTTACTTGAGATATTTAAATAAAGAATGATAACTTGCCTTCCCCTGCTTGCGGGGAAAAGTGCCTGAAGGGCGGAAGAATGTGCTTGAAACAATTTATGTTGAAATTGAACATTTATCCCCCCCTCAGCCTTCGGCAGCTCCCCCCATAAATGGGTGGAGCCAAGATTAGAAGTTATAAAATAAATAATGATAACTTACCTTCCCCTGCTTATTAGAAGTTTTAAAAACTTGCCTTCCCCTGCTTGCGGGGGAAGGTGCCCGAAGGGCGGAAGGGGGATATAGGGATATGCGAAATAAAATTTTGGAATGATGAAATATTAAAAAAAATAGATAATGTACCTAAAACAATTTATGTTGAAATTGAACATTTATCCCCCCTCAGCCTTCGGCAGCTCTCCCCATAAATGGGTGGAGCCAAGATAATTGATAATATGGAATAGATTAAATGCTCTGGAAAAAAACTTTTACCCTCAAAAACTTAAATCAACTCTGCACCAACAGTGCAGTTAGCCATCTTGGCATTGAAATTTCTGCTTTTGGAGAAGATTGGATTGAAGCGACAATGCCAGTGGATCATCGTACTATGCAGCCGTTTGGTGTATTGCATGGCGGGGTTTCTGTTGCTTTAGCTGAAACAATTGGTTCTCTTGCGGGTTCGCTTTGTTTAGAAGAAGGCAAATCTGCGGTGGGATTGGATATTAACGCCAATCATCTTCGCCCTGTTAGTTCAGGTAAAGTAACCGCAAGAGCCACGCCAATTAATTTAGGCAGAAATATCCAAGTTTGGCAAATTGACATCCGCACAGAAGAGAATAAACTTTGTTGTGTTTCTCGATTAACCCTTTCCGTAATCAATTTATGACAAAATCCGCAAAAATCGGCGTATTACTTGCCAATCTAGGCACGCCAGATAGCCCAACACCGAAGTCAATTAGCCGTTATTTATGGCAATTTTTAACGGATCCTCGCGTGGTAGATTTACCCCGTTGCAAATGGTATCCACTGCTTAAAGCCATTATTTTGCCATTGCGTTCAAAACGTATCGCCAAAAATTATCAAGCAATCTGGACAGAACAAGGCTCGCCTTTACTTGCCATTTCACGACAACAAAAAGACGCATTACAAGCCTATTTAGATAAGCAAAACATCGATACACAAGTAGAAATTGCCATGACGTACGGCAATCCTTCAATACAAAGTGCGGTGAAAAACTTGCTTAAAAATCAAGTTGAGCGAATTATTGTTTTACCTCTTTATCCGCAATACTCTAGCTCAACCACGGGCGCAGTATTTGACGCTTTCGCTAATGCTCTTAAAGAAGAACGAGGATTAGTGCCTTTTGATTTCATCCATTCTTATCATGTTGATGAAAATTACATTAACGCCTTAGCAAACTCCATAAAAGTGCGGTTAAAATCCGATGAATTTTTACTATTTTCTTATCACGGTATTCCTTTGCGTTATGAAAAAATGGGCGATTATTATCGTAAACATTGTAAACAAACGACTATTGCAGTGGTTAATAAACTGGGCTTAACAGAAAACCAATGGGGAATGACGTTTCAATCTCGCTTTGGACGTGAAGAATGGCTACAGCCTTACACAGATAAATTTCTTCAAAATGCAGCACCACAAGGCATTCATAAAATAGCTGTCATTTGTCCAGGTTTCTCCGTAGATTGTTTAGAAACCATTGAAGAAATTGACAAAGAAAATCGAGAAAATTTTCTAAAAAATGGTGGACAATCTTATCAATATATTCCCGCACTTAATGTAGAGCATGCACATATTGAAATGATGGGAAAATTGATCCTAGAAAAACTTGCTTAATAAATGGTAAAACGTTTCTAAAATCTTCCGCACTTTGCTAAAATCAGCCATTATTTTTTCACAAGGATAAAACATGGCTGATTTTCCTTTTATCGTTGAGATCAACGAACAAAATCTTACTGAAATACTGCAACAATCCTTAGAAAAACCACTTGTCATCAATTTTTACGCGCCAACCCATAAAGAATCGGCGGATTTTTTGGTGCTACTTGAGCAAGTTGCAGAACAATATCAAGGACAATTTATTCTTGGAAAAGTAGATTGTGAAAAAGAGCAAATGATTGCTGCACAATTCCGCATCCAAGCATTGCCAACCACCTATTTGTTTAAAGAAGCACAGGCATTAGATGCATTTCCAGGCATGCTTGATAAAGCGTCATTAATCCAACGATTAAGCATTATTTTACCTAAAGAGGAAGATTTAAAATTCCAACAAGCATTAGATTTCTTGCAAGTAGAAAATTACGAAGCTGCATTGCCATTGTTGAAAGACGCATGGGAACTTTCCGATAAGAAAAACAGTGATGTTGCCCTGCTCTATGCGGAAACCTATATTGCAATGAAGAAAACGGAGCCAGCACAAGAAATTTTAAATCAAATTCCATTGCAAGATCGAGATAGCCGTTGGCACGGATTACAAGCACAAATTGAGCTACAAATTCAAGCAGCTGATACACCTGAAATCCAACAATTACAGGCTGATTATGCTAAAAACCCAACAGCTGAAATTGCAATAAAACTTGCTGTACAACTTCATCAAGCTGGACGAAATGAAGAAGCATTAACACTACTTTTCGGCATTTTAAAAACAGATTTAAGCGCGCAGAATGGCGAAGTTAAACAACAATTTTTATCTATTTTAAGCGCAATGGGCAATGCTGATCCGCTGACAAATAAATTTCGTCGATTACTTTATTCGCTGCTTTATTAAGCAAAAAGTTTATAATCAGTAAAATGCAACTTATTGCATTATATTATTACTTAACTACAAACAAGGATTCTTTATGTCAGATATCAAACACGCAAAACTTTTAATTTTAGGCTCAGGTCCTGCTGGTTATACTGCAGCTATTTATGCGGCGCGTGCAAACTTAAAACCTGTATTAGTAACGGGTTTACAACAAGGCGGACAGCTAACAACCACAGATGAAATCGAAAACTGGCCAGGCGATTTTGAGATGACTACTGGTTCAGGTTTAATGCAACGTATGTTGCAACATGCAGAAAAATTTGAGACAGAAATCGTTTTCGATCATATCAATCGCGTCGATTTATCTTCTCGCCCATTCAAACTTTTTGGCGATGTGCAAAATTTCACTTGTGATGCGTTAATTATCGCAACAGGTGCCTCTGCACGCTATATTGGCTTACCTTCAGAAGAAAACTACAAAGGTCGTGGCGTTTCTGCTTGTGCAACCTGTGATGGTTTCTTTTATCGTAATAAGCCTGTTGGTGTCATTGGTGGTGGAAATACTGCGGTGGAAGAAGCGCTTTACTTAGCCAATATTGCAAGTACAGTGCATTTAATCCACCGTCGCGATGGCTTCCGTGCGGAAAAAATCCTTATCGATCGTTTATACAAAAAAGTAGAAGAAGGGAAAATCGTTCTTCATACTGACCGCACTTTAGATGAAGTATTGGGCGATAATATGGGCGTAACTGGATTACGTTTAGCCAACACGAAAACTGGAGAGAAAGAAGAACTCAAATTAGATGGCTTATTCGTGGCGATTGGTCATTCGCCAAATACGGAAATTTTCCAAGGGCAACTAGAATTGAATAATGGCTATATCGTTGTAACATCTGGTCTTGACGGCAATGCAACCGCCACTTCTGTGGAAGGCGTGTTCGCAGCAGGCGATGTCATGGATCACAATTATCGCCAAGCAATTACCTCCGCGGGAACTGGTTGTATGGCAGCCTTGGATGCAGAACGCTATTTAGATGCTCAAGAAGCATAAATCTTCTAACCAATTCCCCTCTTTTAACTCTTTTAAAGAGGGGAACTTTTTCTATAATCACGACCAAAACAATGAATAAACTTCGCCAAAAATATTTACAAAAATGGCTTCGCGCACAACAAGAACCTATCAAAAAATTAATGCGTGCAAACATTGTCTTAGCTACGCTTTCTTCATTCATTTTAGTCGCACAAACTTATTTTCTTGCGACGTTGCTCGATAAACTGATTATGCAAAATGTGCCTCGTGATGAACTTATTCCTTATTTTCTCGGGCTAATTATCGGCTTCGGGATGCGTGCTATTATTTTATGGGCACGCGAAAAAATAGGTTTCCAAAGCGGACAATTATTACGCAACCATATTCGTCAAAAAATCCTGGATAAAATCCATCTTGTCGGCCCTGCGACAATCAATCAAAAACCAGCTGGAAGTTGGGCAAGCATTATGTTGGAACAAGTTGAAAACTTACATAATTTCTATGCCCGTTTTCTGCCTCAACAAAGTCTTTCAGCCATTGTTCCAGTGGTTATTTTCATTGCTGTATTTCCCTTGAACTGGGCTGCAGGCTTAATCTTAATGATTACCGCACCGCTTGTTCCTCTGTTTATGATCATTGTCGGTATTGCTGCGGCTGACAACAGCCAAAAAAATATGGATACCCTTTCTCGCCTCAGTGCCCAATTTTTAGATCGCTTACGCGGTTTGGAAACCTTGCGTCTTTTTAACCGCACTTCTGAACAAACTGAGCATATTGAAAATGCCACTGAAGATTTCCGTGAAACCACAATGGATGTGCTAAAACTCGCTTTTCTCTCTTCTGCCGTATTGGAATTTTTTACCTCTATTTCCATTGCACTGATGGCGGTCTATTTTGGTTTTAGCTACTTAGGTCAAATTGAATTTGGTACCTATAATGCACCGCTTACACTTTTCACAGGTTTCTTTTGTTTAATTCTTGCACCTGAATTTTATCAACCCTTACGCGATCTGGGCACTTATTACCACGACCGTGCAGCAGGTATTGGTGCCGCAGATGCCATTGTTGATTTTTTAGAATCCGATTATTTAACCGTTCATCAAAATGAAAAAACAATTTCTTTAGAAAGTGCGGTTGAAATTTCTGCCGAAAATTTAGTGGTGCTTTCGACACAGGGTTCAGCATTAACCAAGCCGTTAAACTTCCAAATTCCAGCAAATCACAATGTTGCGCTTGTAGGGCAAAGTGGCGCAGGGAAAACCTCATTAATAAATGCGATTTTGGGCTTTTTACCTTATGAGGGTTCTCTTAAAATTAATGGGCAAGAACTTCGCGAAAGTAATCTAGCTGACTGGCGCAAACATATTGCCTGGGTAGGACAAAATCCATTGTTATTACAAGGCACAATTAAAGAAAACTTACTACTTGGCAATATTCAAGCCAACGATGAAGAAATTAATCAAGCTTTAATGCGTTCTCAAGCGAAAGAATTTACCGATAAACTTGGACTTCATCACGAAATAAAAGATGGTGGATTAGGCATTTCTGTGGGACAAGCACAACGCCTTGCTATTGCTCGGGCATTGTTACGCAAAGGCGATTTACTTCTGCTCGATGAGCCAACCGCAAGCCTAGATGCGCAATCAGAAAATCTTGTTTTACAAGCATTGAATGAAGCAAGTCAGCATCAAACTACACTGATGATTACACACCGAATTGAAGATTTAAAACTATGTGATCAAATTTTTGTGATGCAACGAGGAGAAATAGTACAGCAAGGTAAATTTACCGAATTACAACATCAAGGTTTCTTTGCTGAACTACTCGCTCAACGACAACAGGATATCCAATAATGCGCACATTACTTCCGTTTATACGTTTATTTAAATTCGCCAAATTTCCGCTTATTTTAGGCTTGGTGCTGATGATTTTAGGGTTGGGATCTAGCATGAGCTTGCTTACCGTTTCAGGCTGGTTTTTAGCCGCTACAGCCATTGCAGGACTAGGCACGCTATTTAACTTTTTCTACCCTTCAGCCAGTGTGCGAGGTTTAGCTATCGGGCGAACCGTCATGCGCTATTTTGAAAAAATAGTGACGCATGATGCAACATTCCGCATTTTGTCCAAATTACGCGTGCAAGTATTTGAAAAAATTATTCCTTTAAGTCCAGCTGTGTTAAATCGTTATCGCAACAGCGATTTATTAAATCGTTTAGTTTCCGATGTGGATACACTTGATAGCCTCTATTTACGTTTACTTGCACCATTTTTCACTGCTGTATTTGTAATCATTGCCATAACGATTGGACTTAGCTTTATCAATATTCCACTCGCACTTGGTTTAGGCTTATTTTTGTTAATTTTATTAATGATTATCCCAACTGTTTTCTATCGACTAGGACAGCAATTTGGTGAACGCTTAATCCAAGCACGCGCGACCTATCGAACCCAGTTTTTAGAATTTATCCAAGCACAAGCCGAGCTTTTATTATTTAATGCAGAAGATAAATTAAAAGAGAAAATGTCAGCCACAGAAAAAACATGGCAGGAAGATCAAGCCAAAGAAGCAAAATTAAGCGGATTTTCTACCGCACTTGTTCTCTTTCTTAATGGTTTGTTGATTTCTGGAATGCTATGGTTTGCAAGTAACGCCGATTTTGGCACAGATGAATATCGCACGGCTTATATTGCACTTTTCACTTTTGCTGCACTTGCCGCCTTTGAGATTATCATGCCATTGGGGGCAGCATTTTTACATATAGGTCAAGTGATTGCAGCAGCAGAGCGTGTGACCGAAATCATTGAGCAAAAACCGCTTGTTGAGTTTAATGGTAACGAGGAATTTAAAACAAAAGTGCGGTTAATTTCTACGAAGAATTTAAATTTTTCCTATCCCGAACAAGAAACACTCGCATTAAAAAATCTGACATTAGATTTAGAACAAGGACAAAAAATTGCTATTTTAGGCAAAACTGGAAGTGGGAAATCTTCACTTCTTCAACTTTTAGTACGCAATTATGATGCGAATCAAGGTGAGCTTTTATTGGCAGAAAAACCCATTTCCACCTATTCAGAAGAAACATTACGCCGCCAAATTTGTTTTTTAACTCAACGTGTTCACGTATTCAGCGATACACTTCGTCAAAATTTACAATTTGCAAGTGCGGATAAAATTTCTGATGAACAAATGATTGAAGTGCTACATCAAGTTGGTTTAAGCAAATTGCTTGAGCAAGAAGGAAAAGGTTTAAATCTTTGGCTGGGAGATGGCGGTCGCCCGCTTTCTGGTGGGGAACAACGCCGTTTAGGTTTAGCGCGTATTTTACTCAATAATGCACCAATTTTATTATTGGATGAACCAACAGAAGGCTTAGATCGCGAAACTGAACGTCAAATTTTACGTTTGATTCTGCAACATGCCGAAAATAAAACCCTAATTATGGTCACTCACCGTCTCAGTTCAATTGAACAATTCGATAAAATTTGTGTAATTGATAACGGAAGATTAATCGAAGAAGGCGATTACAATAGTTTAATCACAAAAGAAAATGGGTTCTTTAAAAGATTGATTGAGCGAGTATGAGAAAAGGAAGTTGGGCGGAAACCTTCCCAGCTTCTTCTCGGCACACAGTAATTCCGACTTTGGCTGCTTCCTTCCGGACCTGACCGAGTAAACCAGACACCGTTGCGAGAGACCGAGAAGGTTTCCATTGATATCGCAATGCGATTGCGTGCTATTATGCAAAAATTACCGCCGTATTGCAAAGACTAATTCAAAAGTGCGGTGAATTTGGCGAGAATTTAAGCCACATTTTCAGGATTTTAATGAAATGAACTACCTCCAATACTACCCGACCGATGTTATCAATGGCGAAGGTACAAGATGCACACTTTTCGTCAGTGGCTGTACGCACGCTTGCAAAGGTTGCTACAACCAAAAAAGTTGGTCATTTTCAGCGGGTGTATTATTTGATAAAGCAATGGAACAACAAATCATCAATGATTTAAAAGACACACGCATTAAACGCCAAGGTCTGACGCTTTCAGGTGGCGATCCACTTCATCCGCGCAACGTAGAAACATTATTGCCCTTTGTGCAACGTGTAAAACAAGAATGCCCCGATAAAGACATCTGGGTTTGGACGGGTTATAAACTAGATGAATTAGATGAACAACAACGTGCAATGTTGCCTTATATTGATGTGTTAATTGATGGGAAGTTTATTCAAGAACAGGCAGACCCAAGTTTAGTTTGGCGAGGTTCCGCAAATCAAATTATTCATCGATTTAAGTTTTGACATCCTCCCCGCCCTAAAGGACAGAGATTCCTACCAGCTCCCACGCTTTGCGCGGGCTACTCTCGGTGGGTTCTTGTTGCTGACCTCTCAATGAAGTTCACTTCACAAGCTCTACGGCTGTGTCCCAGCCTGATATTTACGCTTGGACGATAGCTCGCCCACGCTCCAAAATGTTTAACGCTCCAACCACATCCGCATTTTCCGTATAGCCGCATTCTACGCATTCAAAATCAGCCTGCGTTTGGCGATTTTCCTTAGCGGTATAACCGCAACAAGGACAAGTTCGACTGGTATTCTGCGGTGGAACAGCGACTAAAAAACCGCCTAGCCATTGCGTTTTATAGTCCAACTGACGGCGGAACTCGAACCAAGATTGGTCTAGTATCGCTCGGTTCAAACCTGATTTCTGTTTCACATTCTTGCCGTGTTCTTCCGCTGTGCCTTTGGCTGATTTGGACATAGCTGACACCTGTAAATCTTCAACGTAGATCATCGCGTGGTTTTTGCTGATTTTGCTTGAAGTTTGGTGCAAGAAGTCTTTACGACAGTTGGCGATTTTGTGGTGCAATTTGGCGATTTTCGCCTTTAATTTCAGCCAGTTTTGGCTAAATTTAACCTTATTTTTAAGTCGGCGTTGTAGTTTCGCTAGTTTGCCTTTGTAGATTTTAAAGGCATTCAACGGCTCAAAATATTCACCGCCTGAAAGTGTTGCAAAACGGGCAACGCCCATATCTATGCCAATTTCTCCACCTTTATGCATTGGGATTTCATATTCAAATTCCGTTTGAATACTGACAAAAAAACGACCGCTCTTTTGGCTCACCGTGACGTTTTTAATTTCGCCGACGACATCGCGGCTGTTGCGATAGCGAACCCAACCGATTTTCGGGAGATACAAGCGGTTATTTTGTTGTTCCAGTTTGCAACCTTGAGGAAAACGAAAGCTCTCTTTCAAGCCTTTTTTCTTGAATTTCGGGAAATCAGCACGCTTTTGAAAGAAGTTTTTGAACGCACTTTCAAGGTCTTTTAACGACTGTTGAAGTACTTGGGAATGGCAGTCTTTGAGCCAAAGCAGTTCTTTTTTCCATTGCGGAAGCAGATTAGCTATTTTCGTATAACTGAACTTGACGCTATTATCTTGCTCATATTGCTCATTCTGCCAAGCCAACGCCCGATTAAACACAAAACGAGAGCAACCACAGAACTGCTTAATTCTGCGGATTTGCTCGCCGTTTGGCATTATTTCGAACTTAAAGGCTTTGCGTAATTGCATTGGCAAGGTTTAGAATATGATTTTTCCATATTCTATACTTGGTCTATGAAAAAAGAAACTGAAATCAGACACGGCAGACATTGCGTTTTTAATATGTACGTTCACTTGGCCTTTGTTACAAAATACCGCCATGATGTTTTTACAAAAGCGATTTTAGATGATCTCAATTTGATTTTCGAAAGCGTCTGCAATGATTTTGAAGCAAAATTAGTCGAGTTTGACGGCGAAGACGATCACGTTCATTTACTCATTGAATATCCGCCGAAAGTGGCAGTTTCTACGTTAGTAAACAGCCTAAAAGGTGTATAAAAAAGTGCGGCTAAAAATTCATTTAAAATTTCAACCGCACTTTTCAATAAAATCAAATTATTCTTCTAAAACAACTTTACCGATATAGCCTAAATTACGATGGCGTTGTGCGTAATCGATACCATACCCCACCACAAATTCATCAGGAATTTCAAAACCAATCCATTCAACAGGCACTTCCACTTCGCGGCGAGAAGGTTTATCAAGTAACGTACAAATTGTAAGGCTCGCAGGCTCACGCAAATTCAAAATATCACGCACTTTTTCCAACGTATAGCCCGTATCAATAATATCTTCCACAATTATAAAACGTGTTTACCTTTTATATCGCCGTCCAAATCTTTGGTAATACGAACGTCGTGATTCGTGGTCATGCCAGTGCCATAACTTGAAGTAGTCATAAATTCAATTTCCACAGGTAAATTTATCTGACGAACGATATCCGCCATAAACATAAAGGAACCACGTAAAAGCCCTACGACAACAAGGCTATCGATCTGTTTTTCTTGATAAAATTTTGTAATTTGAGCTCCTAATTCAGCAATACGAGCATAAACATCGTTCTCTGAAATTAAAACATCTACGTGGTGTTTTTTCATTGTGTTTCCTTATGAAATGACAGGGAATAAAATCGTTTGCTATTTTACAAAAAAGCTGAAGTTTAAACTTCAGCCGTTGTATTCCTGCCCTAATCACATATATCCACAATGATTAGTCAAAGTTATATCTGTCTTATAAAAAACTAAGTCTTTCAACTTAGTTTTTTATTTTTCCTAATAGATTTAGAACGTAAATCTCAGCCCAGTAGAAACTTCATAAGTTCTAATTTTATTTTTCTCTAATTTACCCCAGTCGTCATAATGGTATGCCAGATCCAAAGCAAGATTTTTAGTAATTTCATAGCTTACCCCAACTATTGCACCAACACCTACTCGAGTAAGGCTAATGTGGTTTGAGTCTGGCTTCAACTGAATTGTTTGACCTGCGCCTATACCATTAGGGAAAATACCAGGAATACGAGGAAGTGCACTCCCTATATTTTTTATATAACCATTACTACTTAGATCAATCGTAATATGGTTTACACTTAAGCGCGCACCAATATAAGGTTTAATAGGCGATTTAGTTTCAAAGTCATAAATAGCGGCAACACCAAATGTTTGGCTTTTTACTTTATTATGAACATTAACTTCTGTTATTAAGCTTGGAACAGCTTTTGTTTCAGCATGAGCATGGTTTTGAAGGGGTTTATAACGAGAGTAATCAAAAGCTAAACGCCATTGACCAAAATCATAACCTAAAGAAAAGCGTGGATGGAGGGCTTTATTTTTATATTTAGCATTAGCGCTATCATTGATAAGTTTTTCCCAAGCATAACCTAAATCAGCTTGAATATAAAAACCTTTGCTTTGTTCATTATCGGCAGCTAGAGCCACAGAGGAGCAGAGGAGCAGAGGAGCAGAGGAGCAGAGGAGCAGAGGAGCAGAGCTCGTTTCATATTTTTCATAAAAATATCCTTTTGTCAATAGTAAATCTCATCGATTCTATCAAATATCATTTTCCTATTCAAGAAATAAAAAATAAAAAATAAAAAATAAAAAAGGCTGAAGTTTAAACCTTCAGCCTTTTTGAACCCTAACGAATTTACTTTCTACTCTACCTGTTGGAGCAACCTGCAATCGCTTAACAGATGTGCGTATAGTAACAAATATTTATCCATTGTCAATAATAATTATTCTCAACTTCAAAAATATTCTTAATTTCCTGAAATTTTCATTTTATCTAACAAAATAGAACCCGTTTGGATGTTAGAACAATGCTCTATATCATCCGCTACAGCAACCATATTCTTCAACATATCTTGCAATTGCCCCGCAATAGTAATTTCGGCGACAGGATATTGAATTTCCCCATTTTCCACCCAAAAACCTGATGCGCCACGGGAATAATCGCCTGTAACGATATTGACCCCTTGCCCCATAACATCTGTTACGAGTAAGCCTGTTCCCATTTGACGTAAAAGTGCGGTCAATCCTCCAGTTAAATTTGGCTTAACAAGCCAGTTGTGAATACCTCCAGAATGACCAGTGCTCGGCATACCGAGTTTTTTACCGCTGTAACTTGTCACTAAATAAGTTTGTAATACCCCATCTTCAACAATTTCACGATCTTGCGTGCGAACACCCTCACTATCAAAAGGCGTAGAAGCTAAACGGCGCAATAAATGCGGTCTCTCACTGATACTGAACCAATCTGGTAAGACCTGTTTGCCCAAATGATCGAGCAAGAAACTTGATTTTCTATATAAACTACCACCACTTATTGCAGCAGCAAAATGAGAAATAATACCGGTTGCAACATCATTTAAGAAAATGACAGGCACTTCTCGTGTGCTCAATTTTTGAGGATTTAAACGAGAGACGACTTTCTTTGCACAATTTTCGCCAACCCAAATTGGCGATTGGAGTTTGTCAAATTCACGAGAGATCGTGTATTCGTAATCATTTTCTAAGGCATCTTCTACGCCACCAATAACCGAACAAGATAAGGAATAACGGCTTGATAAATAACTTTGCAACATACCATGGCTATTTCCATACACTTTCACGCCTTTATGTGAATTAAAACTTGCTCCGTTGCTATTTACGATGCGTTTATCCGCTTGCAAAGCGGCTTGTTCTGCTTGAAGTGCCAATTCCGTCGCTTTATCAACATCTACATCAGCAGCATGATAAAGTTCTAAATCAGGCGCATCAAAAGCCATTAGATCTTTATCAGCCAACCCTGTGCAATCATCGGGTGAAGTGTATTTTGCAATTGCAAGTGCGGCTTCTACCGCATTTTTAATTGCGCTTTCGCTTAGATCGGAAGTAGAAGCATTGCCTTTTTGTTGCTCCATATAAACGGAGATCCCCAATGCGCCATCATTAGTAAATTCTACGTTTTCAATTTCTTGCAAACGAGCAGATACGGATAAACCGCTCACTTTTGTGACCGCGACTTCTGCACTTGCGCCAGCTTTCGTTGCTAACTCCACTGCAAAACTGACGGCTTGACGTAATTCTTGTTCTTGTGCTTTTAAAAGTGCGGTTGAATTTTCAGCTATTTTCATTATTTTTTCCTATTAAAAATTTTCAACATTTTATCTTATTTTCAAAGTTTATGGTAAAATGCGCGCCAATTTTTATAAAGGATAAAAAATGGCAAAACGTAAGAAAAAAGAAGTTTTCGATTGGGAAGATGAAGATCAAGAAGAAATTATTTGGGTAAGTAAAAGCGAAATCAAACGCGATGCGGAAGATTTAAAACAACTTGGCGAAAAGATTGTCAATTTAACCAAAGCTAATCTTGCCAAAATCCCACTTGATGAATCCTTATTTGATGCCATTGAACTTGCACAGCGTTTACAAAAAGAAGCTCGCCGCCGTCAATTACAATATATCGGTAAATTGTTGCGTGGAATTGATGTTGAACCCATTCGTGAAGCCTTAGATAAAATTGAAAATAAGCATAACCAACAACAAGCTATGCTGCATAAAATCGAAAAAGTGCGGGATGAATTGGTGGAAAAAGGCGATGTGGCTTTAACAGATTTATTAAATGATTATCCTAATGGCGATCGTCAGCAACTACGCAATCTGATTCGTTCTGCACAAAAAGAACTGGAGCAAAATAAACCATCGAAAGCCTATCGAGAAATTTATCAAATGCTCAAGGTATTAATGTTGGAAGATTAAAAATATTGAAATTTTCATCCGCACTTTGTGGATAAGTGATTGAAATAAAAATGAATATTCGTTGGAATGTAATTTTGGGCGTTATCGCACTTTGTGCTTTGGCGTGGTTTTATTCCTTAAATCAGGAAACCGCAGATTTATCTGAACTGGTGAAAAAGCCAGATAGTCCTGATTATGTGGGTTATAAAATGGAAACTACGGTTTTTTTCCCTGATGGTAAAAAACAATATTTGGCTTTATCCGATAAAATTGAGCATTATACAGTCAATGAACAAACCCTTTTTACCGCGCCTTTAGTTTATTTATATCCCACAACATCAAATGAAAAGGAAGAGGAAAAAAATGCCAATCAAAATGTAGATTTTTTTAGCACACAAAGCTGGAAATTAAGTGCAAATCAAGCAAGATTGACAAAAGATCAAATATTGTATTTAGAGGGTAATGTCGTCGCGCAAAATTTAACATCAGATTCACGTTTGCAACGCATTGAAACAGAATCAGCGGTCGTCAATTTGAAAACACAGGATATGACTTCCGAAACACAGGTTAAAATTAAGGGTAAAAATTTTAGTTCTACAGGATTAAAATTAGTCGGAAATTTACGCCAACAAGTGGCGACATTAAAGGAACAGGTAAAAACATATTATGAAGTTAGTAAGCAATAAAATTCTTTTTCTTGCAACGATGGTATTAGCATCAAGTTCAGCTTTTGCATTGAAAGGTGATGTTAATCAGCCGATAAATATTGTTTCGGATAATCAATCCTTAGATATGGAAAAAAGTGTAGTGACATTCACAGATAATGTGGTAATTACACAGGGGTCTATTGTTATCAAAGCAAATAAAGTTGTCATCACTCGTCCTGCTGAAAAATCAGGGAAAAAAGAAACCGTAGAAGCATTCGGCACGCCAGTCACATTCCATCAACAGTTAGATAATGGTAAGCCAGTGGATGGAAAAGCAAATAAAGTTCATTATGATCTTGGTAACGAATTTTTAACATTAACTAACAATGCCGAATTAAAGCAGCTTGATAGTAAAATTAATGGCAGTGTTATTACCTATGATGTGAAAAAACAACAACTTAAAGCTAATGGTAATGGAAAATCACGAGTAACAACAGTTCTTATTCCATCTCAATTACAACAAGCTAAAGGGAAGTAATCTATGTCAATTTTGACTGCAGAGAATTTAGCTAAAAGCTACAAAAGTCGTAAAGTTGTTTCGGATGTCAGTTTAACTGTAAACTCTAATGAAATTGTTGGTTTACTCGGGCCAAACGGTGCAGGGAAAACAACAACTTTCTATATGGTCGTTGGGCTTGTTCGCCAAGATCAAGGTAAAATTGTTATTGATGGCGAAGATATTAGTTTGCTCCCAATGCATAATCGTGCGCAACGTGGCATTGGTTATTTACCGCAAGAAGCCTCGATTTTTCGCCGTTTGACTGTCTATGAAAATTTGATGGCGGTATTGGAAATTCGTAAAGATTTAACCCCACAACAACGTCGCGAAAAAGCAGATGAGTTGATTGAGGAATTTAATATTGGCCATATTCGAGATAATTTAGGGCAAGCCTTATCAGGCGGAGAACGTCGCCGTGTAGAAATCGCACGTGCCTTAGCAGCAAATCCAAAATTTATTCTATTAGACGAACCTTTTGCTGGTGTAGATCCTATTTCTGTGAGCGATATTAAGAAAATTATTACTGATTTGCGCAATCGTGGATTAGGCGTTTTGATCACTGATCATAATGTACGTGAAACCCTTGATGTTTGCGAACGTGCTTATATTGTTGGCGCAGGTAAAATTATCGCAACAGGCACACCAGAACAAGTGATGAACGATGAACAGGTTAAACGCGTTTATCTTGGCGAACAATTCAAATTATAAAAATGAAAATAACTGAACTATTAAGCCCTGAGAATATTCGTCAGGGCGTTAGTTTTTCTAGCAAAAAACGATTATTTGAGTCTATTGCGCATTTTGTAGAAGAACAAATCCTTGCAGAACAAGGCGAACAAGCCTGTTTTGAATGCCTTTTTGAACGTGAAAAACTGGGGAATTCTGGTTTAGGAAATGGGATTGCAATGCCAAAAGCGAAAATCCCCGTAACAGTATCAGATAAAGCAATCGCAGTGTTTATGCAACTCGATAATCCGATTGATTACGATGCTTTTGATGGTAAACCAGTGGATTTAATCTTTGCCTTGCTGATTCCAGAAAATCAATGTGAAACCTACATTCCAGTTTTAGCATCATTAATAGAAAAACTGACTGATAAAAATGTGTTGAAACAATTACGATCAGCCAAAAGTGCGGATGAAATTTGGCAAGTTTTTGAAATTACCGATCAATCAGAAACGACACTTGAAGAAGTGAAAGAATAATTACAGTGGGGAAACTTATGGAAATTATCATTATTAGTGGACGTTCTGGCGCAGGAAAATCTGTAGCCTTACGAGCATTAGAAGATACTGGATATTACTGTGTTGATAATATTCCTTTAGATTTGCTTCCTCAATTGACTGATATTCTGTCTCAATCCCAATCATCTGTCGCCATCAGTCTTGATATTCGTAATATTCCAAACTCCGCTAATTCTCTTGAGCAAACCATTTCAACATTACAAAAGCATCATCAGATTAAAATCATTTTCTTAGAGGCTGATCGTGCCACCCTAATTCGCCGATATAGCGATTCACGCCGTTTGCACCCGCTTTCATTAAAAGATTTATCTCTTGAAGTCGCAATTGATGAAGAATATTGCTATCTTGAACCATTGATTCAACACGCAAATCTTATTCTTGATACCACCCATCTTTCTACGCATAGTCTTGCAGAGCGATTACACGAATTTTTACGCGGTAATAGTGAAAAAGAATTAAAAATTATTGTTGAATCTTTTGGTTTTAAATATGGGCTTCCTTTAGATGCGGATTATGTTTTCGATGTACGATTTTTACCTAACCCCCATTGGGATCCAACATTACGTCCAATGACTGGATTAGAAGCCCCTGTCGCAGAATTTCTAAATAGTCATACAGAAGTCAATGAATTTATTTATCTCACTCGTCATTACATTGATACTTGGTTGCCGATGTTAGAAAAAAATAACCGTAGCTATTTAACCATTGCCATTGGATGTACTGGGGGAAAACATCGCTCCGTTTATATTGCCCAGCAATTAGGCGAATATTTTCAAGCCAAAGGAAAAACGGTGAAAATTCAACATAAATCTTTAGAACGGAACAAAAAAATATAAAAAGTGCGGTCATAAAAACATTATTTTTATTGACCGCACTTTTTTTACACGCTCACAGGCTTTACAATCTCACTAGGATAACAGCCTAAAATTTTTAAGTAATTACTATAATTTTTTAGTTCTTCCAAAGCCTGTTTCGTATCTGGATGATGAATATTTGCTTCAATTTCTAGATAAAACATTTCTTCCCAAGGCTTACCATAAATCGGTCGAGATTCCAGTTTTGTCATATTGATTTGATGCTTTTTAAACACCAATAAAGCATCCACTAATGCGCCAGCTTGCTGTGAAGTTGTCATTAATAATAAGGTCTTTGTGGGAATCTGTGATGAAACTTCGCGAGGCTCTTTAGCCACCACAATAAAACGCGTAATATTGTTCTCTTGATTAGCAATATTAGTTTTTAATACACTAAGTCCATACAATTTTCCACCGTCTTCATTGCCCAATGCTGCAATATTAGGTTTATTCAAACTTGCGACTAATTGCATTGCGTGTGAACTACTTTCGCAATATTCAATATGCACGCGATCAAGGCTATGAATAAATTGACTACATTGTTGAATCACTTGAGGATGACTATACAACGTATCAATTTGGTTCAAATCTGTCTTATCATTGACAAGTACGCAGTGTTTGATTGGATAAGCCAACTCTCCCACTAATGATAAATCAGTATGCTGAAGTAAATCATAAACTTCATTAATTGCACCCGATGTTGTATTTTCTAAAGGTAACACACCAAAGTCAGCTTCTCCAGTCTGAACTTTTTCAAATACTTGCTCAAAAGACTGACATCCTAGTTCTACAAATTGTTTTTGATAACGAGCAGCATAATTACGTGCAGCTAAATTAGAATAAGAACCACGTTTACCTAAAAAAGCGATATGTAAATTTTGATTACGCTGTTCATTAAGTTTATTCTGCAAGTAGACTTGCTGGGTCAATACCGAGTCTTCAATGATTTTTTGGAAAATTGAAGTGATATATTGTGCTTCAAGCTGATAATTTTCATTTTCTGAAAATTGCACTAGTTCTTGTAAAAGTTGCTGTTCTCGCTCTACATCACGTAAAGCTTTTTGCGAGATCTCTTTACTTCTCACTACATCGAAAGCTAAACGATGACGCTCAGAAAGTAATTTTAATAAACTACGATCTATTTGCGTAATTTGTTGGCGAATGTCAGATAATTCTAATGCCATAATGCTTCCTTATAAAAAATCCCACGAAATTGACCGCACTTTTAGTACATTCGCTATTTAAGCACGAGATGAAATAAAAAAGCTATACTTCCCACCAGAAATATAGCTTTTTCAACAATAAAACAATTAAATAAGCACTTGCACTGGAGCTACATACCCTTGTGGCACTTGCTCTTTATCTTCAAAGGTTACAAATTCCCACGCTTCTTGATTTGCTAAAACAGCACGAAGTAACTTGTTATTTAAACCGTGACCTGATTTATAGGCTTTAAAATCACCGATAATGTTATAACCAGCCATATAAAGATCACCAATTGCGTCTAACATTTTATGACGAACAAGTTCATCTTTAAAACGTAAACCATCTTCATTTAAAATTCTATAATCATCAAGAACAATCGCATTATCAAGGCTACCACCTAATACTAAACCTTGAGATTGAAGATATTCAATATCTTTCATAAAGCCAAAAGTTCTTGCTCGGCTAATTTGATGAACAAATGCTTGGGCAGAAAAATTCATTTCATAGTTACGTACATCTTTGCCAATAGCAGGATGGTCAAAATCAATAGTAAAATCTAAACGAAAACCATTGTAAGGCTTAAATTCAGCCCATTTATCGCCATCTTCAACTCGAACATATTCCTTAATACGAATAAATTTTTTCGCTGCATTTTGTTCTTCAATTCCTGCATCTAACAACAAATAGATAAACGGACTAGCACTGCCGTCCATAATTGGAATTTCAGGCGCATCAACTTCAATAATAATATTATCAATACCAAGCCCTGCCAAAGCTGCATTTAAATGCTCGACGGTAGAAATACGCACACCTTGTTCATTAATTAGTGCGGTACAAAGCATTGTATCACGCACTGAATTAGGATCAGCAGGGAATGCCACCGCAGGGTTTAAATCTGTACGATAATAAACAACACCAGTGTTTGGCATAGCTGGGCGCAAGGTTAATGTCACTTTTTCACCGCTATGCAAGCCAACGCCTGTAACTTTAATACTTTGTTTTAATGTTCTTTGTTTAATCATTCTACTACCTTCATTTACTAGGTATTTTCTGAAACTTATTAATTTTCTTCACGCTGTGCAGGATTAAAGAAATTATTTTTCTTAAATGCTTCCAAGCGATCTGTAATCGGTTTATCTAACGGCCGTTGATATTCTTCTGATGCAGTTCTTGACACTTCAACAGATTCACGACGATGAAGTTCAGGAACAATGTTTACACGTCCTTCACCTTCAATATTCTGCGTAGAAAGCCCTTGACGAACAACCTGAATTGGTTCATTTCCTGCAATTTCACCGAGACCAGTTGCCACAATAGTTACACGAATTTCATCGCTCATCTCAGGCACTAAACTCGTACCAACAACAACTGTCGCTTCTTCAGAAGCAAAACTACCTATTGTCTCACCTATAATGTTAAACTCTTCAAAAACTAAATCCATTCCAGCAGTAATATTAACTAAAATTCCTTGAGCGTTAGAAAGATCGATTTTTTCTAGAAGATCATTGCGTACTGCAAGACGAGCTGCCTCTTCTGCTCTACCTGCACCGGGTTCTCCCACAGCTGAACCAAAACCAATCATAGCTTGCCCTTGAACTGACATTACCGTTCTTACATCAGCGAAGTCCACGTTAATTAAACCAGGAGAGGTAATCATATCTGAAATTCCCATTACAGAATTACGCAATACGTCGTTTGCAGCAGCAAAAGCATCAATTAATTTAGCATTTTTAGGGAGAACTTTTTGGATTTGTTGATTCGGAATAATAATCATTGAATCAACATATTGGGATAAATCTTTAATACCAAGCTCTGCAAATTGCATACGCTTTTTGCCTTCAAAGGCAAAAGGTTTAGTCACTACAGCAACAGTCAAAATACCGAGTTCTTTAGCAATTTTAGCAACAACAGGTGCCGCACCCGTACCTGTGCCGCCGCCCATACCTGCTGCAATAAAGACCATATCGGCACCTTCAAGCATTTTGCGGATTTCATCCTGATCATCTTCAGCTGCCTTACGACCAATATTCGGATTTGCCCCAGCACCTAAACCTTTGGTTGTTTCTCCACCAATTTGTACGGTCTGTTGAACTTGACTTTTACGCAATGCTTGAGCATCAGTATTGACGGCATAAAATACTATGCGACCGTGTTCCTCTGATGTTAATGAACTTTCGCCAACAAAGGTTCCGCCCATTTCTTGTTTTACCATATTCATTACCATATGGTTTACGGCATTGCCACCGCCACCGCCTACACCTACGACTTTGATCAGTGCGCCGGATTCGTTAAAATTATCGTACTCAGGGTACTCTGGGTATAGCATTGATGTTCTCCGTTACTGCCAGATAAGCTGACTAAATATATAAAATATAAATTCCCTTTATTGTAGATGAAAAATTAAAATAATCAAAATTCTGACCGCACTTTATTGACAATTTTTTTTACTCCTTGCCAAATAGATTCAAAGAAAGTTCCTTCAGAATCATCACTTCCTGAAATTAAATCATCATCACTATTACTGTGATTATATTGCAATAATCCCACCACCGTTGAATATTGTGGACGATTCACGTAATCAGTCAAACCAGTAATATTTAATGGACTCGCAATACGCACCTGACAATGGAAAACATTTGAAGCGCATTCTTTAAGATCTTCAATCTGCGCTCCACCACCAGTTATTACCACACCTGCAATTAATTCAAATTTAATATGTTTTGCTTCTAATTCAGCTTTTAACTTATCTAATTCATCTTTTACCACGCCTAAAAGCTCCGTATAACGAGCTGATGTAATTAAAGATAAATCACTTTTTGTTAATGAACGAGGCGCACGACCGCCAATACTTGCCACTTCAATTTTTTTATCTCCGTGCAAACGAGCTGGGTAAAATGCACTAGCATAGTTCACTTTGATCCGTTCTGCTTCTGCTCGCGAAATTGTACAAGCGTGCGCAATATCATTTGTCACAATATTTCCTGCGTAAGGAATTACCTTGCTAAAACGTAATGCGCCATTCGTATAAACCATCACGTTCATTGTGCCAGCACCAAAATCAATTAAACACACGCCGAGATCTTTTTCATCCTCAGTTAGCACAGAATGTGTTGCTGCAAAACCAGAGAAAACCACTTTATCCACTTGCAATCCACAACGTTCAATGGCTTTTTTTAAGTTATTTTGCCAATCTTGATGACAAGCGATCAAATGTACTTGTGCTTTTAAACGCACGCCTTGTAATCCCAATGGATTTTTAATGTTCATCTGACGATCAACAGCGTATTCTTGTGGAATAACATGCAATAAAGATAAGCCTTCTGGCAATTTTATTGAGCTTGCTGTATGAAGTGCGGAATCGATTTCCTCTTGTGTTACTTCACTTTCTGCTATCGGCACAAAACCACTTTCATTGAGGCTTTGAATATGCTCTCCAGTAATAGCTAAAGTCACACTCATAATCTGACAATCAGCCATAGATTCTGCCGCTTCAATAGCACGTTGAATCGAACCCACCACGGCATCAAGATCAGTGATGCTGCCACGATCAATCCCTTTTGAAGGACAACTGCCTACACCAAGCACATTCACTACACCATCAGGAAATACTTCGCCAACTACAGCGACCACTTTTGACGTGCCAACCTCTAAACCTACTATTGTTTTTGTTTCCACACCTTTAACCATTTTCGCACCCAGTTATTTTTATCTATCAATCATACCTACAGCAGCACCTGCCGTATATCTTAAATCTATATAATCTATTTTTTTGTTTTCTGGCACATCAATTTGCGGATAAATTGTGACAAATCGCTCAAGTTTTGATTTCCAATCGCCACGACCTAATTTTAGCACAATATCATTATCAAGCTGGACCTGCCACGCACCGCGATCATCAATATTAATTCCCTTTGCCATTATATTATTTGATTTTAAATTAATATAAATTTGGTTCCACGTCTCAATTACTTTCAAACTCTGATAATCGGGCCCGCCCAAATAGGGCAAATTTTTTGCAGTTAAACGTACAGAGGGAAGCTGAAAAACTATACCATCAAGGGTAACAAATTGATTTTGATTCCAAAACGCAACGGGTTGATATTCTGATACCCAAATACTTAAACGATTTGGCCACATTTTTCTTACTATTGCACCTTTAACCCAAGGTAAAGCCTCAATTTGCTCTTGAATCGGTGCCACATCTTGCCCCCAAAATCCTTTTAATTCGCCCATTTTTAATAGGCTTTCTTTAATATCATCATCAGTCGTAAAGGTATTTTGTCCAACAAGTGCAAATGCACTAATCGGCTTATCATCCATTTTTTCTAAAATGCTTTGCCAATTAAAATAAACACCAAGTAAAAAAAAGACACCAAGCAATACCGCGAAAGCCCGAATATGAAAATAATATTTAGGCTTTTGTTCTCCAAAACGAATATTCTGTGGCGTTTTTCTTTTCAGAATGTTCATTACAGGCTCAACTCCAAAATTTTCACGACGAGTTGCTCAAAAGAAATACCTACTGTCGCTGCAGATTTTGGGAATAAACTATGGCTCGTCATTCCAGGATTAGTATTAACCTCAACCAAACGGAAATTACCTTTTGCATCACACATTACATCAATACGACTCCAACCTCGACATCCCACTGCATCATAAGCACGTTTTACTAATATAGCTAACGCTTGCTCGCGTTCAGGCGTTAAACCGGCTGGGCAGAAATATTGCGTATTATCAGAAATATACTTCGCTTCATAATCATAAAATTCGCCCTCTGGAACAATACGAATTGCGGGTAATACTTGATTATCAAGCACAGGTACGGTCAATTCATCGCCATCCAGCCATTCTTCAATTAGGATGGTATTATCAAATTTAAGCGCATATTCCACCGCACTTTTTAACTCTTCTACCGCTTTTACTTTCGTTAAGCCAACGCTAGATCCTTCTAAAGAGGGTTTTACCATTAGTGGTAAGCCTAATTTTGCCACAACAGACTGAGGATCTAATTCAGAAAAAGTTTCTCGGGTAACCACTTCCATATCAGCAACAGGTAAACCAAAGGCTTTCCACAACATTTTTGTACGCATTTTATCCATGGTCAATGCTGAAGCCATCACGCCACAACCAGTGTAAGGTAAACCAATTTGCTCTAATAAACCTTGCATTGTGCCATCTTCTCCACCACGACCGTGCAAAATATTAAACACTCGATGAAAACCATCCTTTTTAAGGTTAGCAACATTATATTCTTTAGGATCAATAGGATGAGCATCATAACCTTGGTTTAATAAAGCCTCTAATACTGCGTTACCTGAATTGAGAGAAACTTCACGTTCAGCAGATATACCGCCCAATAACACAGCAATTTTTTCTTGTTTTAAGTTCATTTTTTATCCTGTTTTTCTTCTTATGATGATATTTTTCTAATGCTAAGATTTTCAATCAATCCATCTGGCATTAATTCTTCCAAGATTCAGCCAAGCCACGAGAAATTTTACTTACACTGCCCGCACCTTGTGCCAAAATTAAATCGCCATCTTGAATAATTTGATCAAGAACATCGCCTAATTGTGATGTGTCAGAAACCAAGATTGGATCGATTTTTCCTAAATTTCTAATTGAACGACAAAGTGATTTACTATCAGCTCCAACAATTGGTGCTTCTCCCGCTGCGTACACATCAAGCATAATTAATGCGTCCACTTGCGAAAGCACTTGTACAAAATCATCAAATAAATCACGAGTACGAGAATAACGATGCGGTTGGAAAATCATCACAATTCGTTTATCTCCCCAGCCTTCTCGCGCGGCTTTAATCGTTACACTGACTTCTGTTGGATGATGACCATAATCATCAACTAAACGCACCTTACCATTTGGACGAATAAATTCGCCTAGCTGATCAAAACGACGACATGCACCTTGGAAATCGGCAAGGGCTTCTAAAATTGCCTCGTTAGCAATCCCCTCTTCTTTTGCGACAGCTAACGCTGCCGTTGCATTTAACGCATTATGTTTTCCAGGAACATTGAGCAATACATTAATACGTTCATTATCTGGGCAAATCACAGTGTAGTGACCTTGAAAACCCGTTTGTTCATAATCTTCAATACGATAATCTGCCTGTTCACTGAAACCGTATGTAATCACTTGGCGACCAACTTTGGGAATAAGTTCCATTAAAACAGGATCATCAGCGCACATCACAGCTAAACCATAAAATGGTAAATTGTGTAGGAACTTCACATAGGTGGCTTTCATTTTTTCGAAATCGCCTTCGTAAGTATCCATATGGTCTGGTTCCATATTAGTTACAACAGATACCATTGGTTGTAAATGCAAAAATGACGCATCACTTTCATCCGCTTCGGCAATTAAATAACGACTTGCCCCTAAATGTGCATTCTTACCCGCCGATTTCACTAAACCGCCATTGACAAAAG
This sequence comes from Haemophilus aegyptius, assembly GCF_900475885.1. Taxonomy (GTDB): domain Bacteria; phylum Pseudomonadota; class Gammaproteobacteria; order Enterobacterales; family Pasteurellaceae; genus Haemophilus; species Haemophilus influenzae. The sequence continues at coordinate 1,185,709 of NZ_LS483429.1, read as the reverse complement.
TCGGATCAAGTTTAGCTTGCGTATAAATCATTGAAATCATAGCTGTTGTTGTTGTTTTTCCGTGCGTTCCTGCAACAGCAATACCATGACGAAAACGCATAATCTCCGCCAACATTTGTGCGCGTTGAATCACTGGAATGCGTTTTTGTTTCGATGCAACTAATTCAGGGTTATCATCTTTTATCGCACTAGACACAACAACAACACTTGCGCCTTCAATATGTTCTTCTGCGTGACCAATGTAGATTTTTGCCCCAGCTTGAGCTAAACGTTGAGTGACTACACCATCGGCAATATCTGAACCTGAAATTTGATAACCTTCATTTAATAAAATTTCTGCAATGCCGCTCATTCCTGCGCCACCAATGCCAATGAAATGAATTTGCTGTACACGGCGCATTTCAGGGATAATTTTTCTAATTTCTTCGTGGGAATGCTTCATTTATTTTTCCTTTTCTCCCAAATGACAAAACTCAACTAAAAGTGCGGTTAAAATTCGCAACGTTTTTTATTTCTAATCATTAGAACACAGCAAGCCCTAGCTTGAATATTGTTTAATTACTTCAGCTACACGTTGTGCAGCATTAGGCATCGACATTGTTTTCGCTTTCAATGCCATCTGTAATAAATTTTCACGAGTAAAATTTTTTAAATAATTCACTAGAATTTCAGGCGTTAAATCTGCCTGTTCTATAATTTTCGCCGCACCAACATCTGATAAATATTTCGCATTTAAATATTGTTGGCGATCTTTATGTTGGAAGGGTACAAAAATTGCTGCGGCTCCCACTGCTGCAATTTCACATACGGTTAATGCGCCAGAACGGCAAATCACCACATCAGCCCAAGCATAAGCCTCTGCCATATTATCAATAAATTCTGTTATTTTAACTTGTTCTAAATTCTCGCCATAAAGTTGGCTGACTTCTTCTACCGCACCTTTACCTACTTGATGACGAAGCTCTAATTTATCTGCAAGCTGGGCGACTACTTTAGGTAAAGTATGATTAAGCACTCTCGCTCCTTGACTACCACCAACCACTAAGACACGTAATTTTTCCTCACGATCCGAGAAACGAATATCAGGATCTGGCATCTCAAATAAATCTTCTCGAACTGGGTTTCCTACTACTTCAGCATGAGGAAAAGCAGTTGGAAATGCCTGTAATACACAGGTTGCAATTTTACCTAATAACTTATTCGTTAAACCCGCTATCGCATTTTGTTCATGTAAAATGATTGGCACACCACAAAGTTTTGCCGCAACGCCAGCGGGGCCAGAAACATAGCCTCCCATACCAAGTACAGCGTCAGGCTTTTCTTCTTGAATAATTTTTTTTGCCTGCAACACCGCACGAAAAACGGCAAAAGGCGCATTTAACAAAGCTTTTATACCTTTACCACGCAAGCCAGAAATTTGAATAAATCGAATAGGAATACCATATTTTGGTACAAGTTGAGCCTCCATTCTATCTTTCGTACCTAACCAGCAAATATCCCATTCTTGTTTTTGTAAAGTTTGAGCAACTGCAATGGCAGGAAAAACATGACCGCCAGTGCCACCCGCCATCACTAATAATTTTTTATTTTTCATCTTTTCTATCTCTAATCATCACGCAAGCGTGCTTGACCTATACGAAATAAGCGATTTTCGTGATCAATTCGCAATAAAATACCAATAGTGGCGGACATAATGATAATACTCGAACCACCATAACTCACGAGTGGAAAGGTTAAACCTTTAGTTGGTAGCATTCCAAGAGCCATACCTAAATTCACAAAGCCTTGAAAGAAAATCCAAAAACCAATACCTAATGCAAAAAAACCTCGAAAACGTTGTTCTAACATTAAGGATTCTCGTCCAATTTTCATTGCACGAAAAATTAATAAACCTAATAAAAGAATAACAATCAATATACCGATAAATCCAAATTCTTCGCCGATAATCGCCATAATGAAATCGGTATGTGCTTCAGGCAAATAATCTAATTTTTGAATTGAATTACCTAATCCTTTACCAGTAATTTCTCCCCGCCCAAATGCCATAAGAGAGTTTGTTAATTGGAAACCAGTGCCATAAGGATCTTTAAAGGGTTCTAAAAAACCTATAAATCGCTTTAACCGATAAGAGGCGGTCAATACTAGCCAAACGAATAAGATTCCACCTAATGCTATCAATCCTACAAACTGTAAAATTTTCGCCCCTACGATAAAAAGCATCCCAGACATAATAATAAATAGCACGACTGTACTACCTAAATCAGGTTGTAATAAAAGAAAACAACCCAATACAAGCATAACAATAAGCGGTTTAAAAATACTAAGATGTCGCGACCGCACTTCATCATAACGACGAGTGAAATAGCTTGCTAAAAAACAAGTCAAAGCCAATTTTGCAAATTCTGCAGGTTGAAAATTTAAGATCCCCAATGAAATCCAACGTTTTGCGCCATTAACCGATGTACCGATAAAAGGGACAAGCAATAATAATATGACGGAAAATAAAAAAATTTTAGCGTGCCATTTTTCCCATTGCGAAGAAGAAATTTGTAATGAAATATAACAAGTGAGCAAAGAAAGTAACACATAAATAGCGTCGCGTTTTGCAAAGTAAAAAGGATCATTAAATAAACGAGAGCTATAAGGAATAGAAGCAGATGTTACTGCCACTAAACCAATTAAAAGCAAAATAACAAATAACCAAAATAGTGCGCGATCATACAACAAACCTTGAGGTGTGATGCGTGTCCATTCATTGTAATTTTTTTTGATATTTTGTAAAAATTCCATCTTATTTCGTGAGTTACTAAATTAGGTTAAACATTGAGCTAAATGCGTAAATTCTTCGCCGCGCTTTTCAAAAGAGGCAAACTGATCGAGGCTTGCACAAGCTGGCGACAATAATACCATATCTCCGCTTTGCAATGTTGGGCGTAAAAATGCTATCGCTTGTTCCATTGTTTCAAACAAATAGCTTTGTGATGAAAATTTTGCAAGCAGCGCACCATCTCGACCAAAACAATAACAAATAATGTGTGGTTGATTAATTAATTCAGCTAATTCTGAAAAATCAGCCCCTTTTCCGTCTCCGCCTAGCAACAAATGCAATTTACCCTCAATATAAAGCCCAGCTAATGCAGCAACTGTACTCCCCACATTTGTTGCTTTAGAGTCATTAATCCAACGAATGCCATTAGCTTGATGCACTAATTGAAAACGATGATCTAACCCTTTGAAATGACGAAGTGCGGTACGAATTGAATCTAAATTAATACCTATAGCTTGTGCCAATGCTGTTGCTGCCAAAATGTTCATATAATTATGGCGACCAACCAATGTAGCTTCTTCACAAGGTAAAATCACTTCATCTTTTACCATTAAATATTGCTTGCCATTTTCAGTTTTTAGCCAATAATCCGCACTATTTTCCGCAAAAGAAACGGTATGTTTCGCTTGATTTTCGTTTTCCCCAAAAGTCAGCCTATCTTCATTGTTCAACACACCTACTTTAGCATTATGATAAATGCGTAATTTTGCTTGGCGATAATCTTCTAAATCCATATAGCGATCCATATGATCTTCAGTCACGTTCAAGATAGTCGCAGCCGCAGCTTTTAAGCTATAAGTTGTCTCAAGCTGAAAACTAGAAAGCTCTAATACATAAAGTTCACAATCTTCATTCAACAATGACAAAGCGGGAATCCCAATATTTCCGCCCATACCAACTTTCACGCCAGCAGCTTTCGCCATTTCATAAACTAAAGTAGTTACGGTACTTTTTCCATTTGAACCGGTAATTCCCACAATTGGCTTCGTCGCCGCACGGCAGAATAATTCAATATCACCGATTACTTCTACGCCAGCTTTAAGTACGGTTTGAATTTCTGGTGTTTTTACCGCAAGCCCTGGGCTAATAACAATCATATCGCTTTCAAGTAACCATTCCTGATTTAAACTACCAGTATGAAGAGGGATATTTTGAGGAAGTTTATCAATACCAGTAGGATTTTTTCGGGTATCAATCACACGAATATTAGCCTGTTGGGATAAGAGATAATCCACACAAGAAAGACCTGTTTTGCCAAGCCCAATGATCATAATATTTTTGTTTTGATAGGCATTCATTTTATTTCTTCTTAATTACTATAAGTTTTAAATTTTGCTGATGGGAATATCAATTTATAACGTAAAAGCTCGCTCTTTCAAAAACTGAAAGAGCGAACCTAGCTATATTTATTAACGCAACTTCAAGGTGACTAATCCCATCAACACTAACATTAAGGAAATAATCCAAAACCGAATAATCACTCTTGGTTCTGGCCATCCTTTCAATTCAAAATGATGATGAATCGGTGCCATTCTAAAAATGCGTTGTTTGCGTAACTTATAAGACCCTACTTGCAAAATAACAGAGAGCGCTTCAACAACAAATACGCCACCCATTATCACAAGCAAAAATTCCTGACGAACAAGAATTGCTACGACACCCAGCGCACCACCTAATGCTAGAGAACCCACGTCCCCCATAAATACTTGAGCTGGATAAGTATTAAACCATAAGAATCCCAAACTCGCGCCAACAATAGCTGTACAGAACACCACTACTTCAGAACTGTATTTAATATACGGAATGTGCAAATATTCTGCGAAATTCACGTTACCTGTAGCCCAAGCAATTAAAGCAAACGCACCTGCAACAAGCGCAGTAGGCATAATCGCTAATCCATCTAAACCGTCGGTTAAATTCACTGCATTACCCGTGCCAACAATCACAAAGTAAGATAACACAATATAGAACAAACCTAATTGAGGCATAATGTCTTTAAAGAATGGAATCACTAAACGGGTGGCATCAGTGTCGTGGCCAAGCCAATAAAGCCAAAGGATTGCCACTAATGCCACCACAGACATCCAGAAATATTTCCAACGCGCAATCAATCCATCAGTATTTTTACGGGTAATTTTACGGAAATCATCCACAAAACCAATTGCACCGTATCCAAATAAAACAAATAAACAAACCCAAATATAAGGATTAGCAAGATTTGCCCATAATAACGTACTTACGCCAATAGAGAATAAAATCATCACACCGCCCATAGTGGGTGTGCCTTTTTTTGCAAAGTGACTTTCAGGGCCATCATTTCGCACTTCTTGGCCAAATTTTAAGATCTGCAAGCGTTTGATCACTTTAGGGCCAATCCAAAGTGAGATAAAAAGTGCGGTTAATAATGCAAGAATTGCGCGGACGGTAATATAAGAAATAGCATTAAAAGCGGTTTCGTAACGAACAAGATATTCAGCAAGCCAGACTAACATTTAATTTTATCCTTTAATGAATAGATCACATCTTCCATTTTCATTGAGCGTGAACCTTTTCCTAGCACCACAACTTTTTTATTTTGTTGTAATTGGTTTTCAATAAGTGGAACTAAGAAATCCACCATTTCAGTTTTATCCGTAAAATGCTTACCCAAAACAGCCTCAGAAATAACCGCACTTTCATTGCCATAAGAACAAACTAAATCTAAATTTACCAAATTAACATATTGTCCAACTTCACGATGAATAGCGAGAGAATTTTCGCCCAATTCTTTCATATCTGCGACACATAGAATAAGGAAAGCATCATAACTTTTTAGGACATCAATAGCCGCACAGAGAGAATCTTTATTTGCGTTATAAGTATCATCTAATAACAATAAATTAGGCGTGACTTGAATAGGAAGTAAACGCCCTTTCACTTGTGAACGTTGTTCTAATCCAGCTTTGACATCGGCAAGCGTAGCACCAACATTCATCGCTAGTGCGGTAGCAGCTAAAGCATTTTTTACATTATGCTCTCCAAGATAAGGTAAACTAATATCAATTTCGCCTTGCGGAGAAACTAACGTAAAGGTTGAACCTTGTTCGTTACCTTGAACATTTTTGACGGAATAGTCCTTACCGTTGAAATATTGAATGGCGTGATTACTAATTTCTTTTTGCCAAATATCTAAGTGATTATGTTCAGCATTGATAATCGCCACACCATTTTTTGTTAAACCTCGATAAATCTCGCCTTTTGCTTGAACAACTCCCGCTAAAGAACCAAACCCCTCTAAATGTGCGGGCGCAATATTATTAATCAATGCGGCATTAGGTTGAACTAATTTTGTGGTGTAATTGATTTCATTTTGATGATTTGCACCAAGTTCAATCACAGCAAAACGATGTTTTTCTGTTAAGCGAAGTAGAGTTAAAGGCACACCTATATCGTTATTGAAGTTACCATTGGTAAAAAGTACCGCTTCTGAATCTGCTGCGGTATGTTGCAAAATACTTGCCGTCATTTCTTTTACCGTGGTTTTACCAGAAGAGCCGGTCATCGCCACAGTACGTGGATTAATTTTCTCACGTAACCATTTTGCAAGTTCACCCAAGGCAATACGGGTATCCTTAACCACAAGTTGAGGAACTAAAATAGACGAGTTTTCTTGCTGAACAACAAGCGCAAGCGCACCCTGTGACACCGCTTGATCAAGATATTGGTGAGCATCAAATTTTTCGCCTTTTAAAGCAAAAAATAAGCTATTTGATACGCTTTTTCGAGTATCCGTATTAATTTCTTCAACTTGCACATTTTCATCGCCAATTAATTTAGCTTGAAGAATCTGTGCAAGTTGTACAGTAGAGAGTTTAATCATAATTGAGTGATTATTATTTTAAGAAATCAAGTGCAATTTCTTGGTCGGAAAAATGCACAACTTCCGAACCAATAATTTGATAATGCTCGTGACCCTTTCCAGCAATTAAAATCACGTCATTTTCTACCGCACTTTCAATCGCAAACTGGATCGCCTGTGCGCGATCAGGAATAATCCCCACTTTTTCCATATTTTTAAAGCCAGCGACAATATCTGTTTCAATTTGGCTTTGTGATTCTGTTCGTGGATTATCTTTTGTCACAATAATCTTTTCAGCAAACTGCTCTGCAACCTGAGCCATTAACGGACGTTTGCCTCTATCACGGTCTCCGCCACAACCAAAAATGCACCATAATTCGCCTTGGCAATGTTCACGGGCAGCAATCAACGCTTTTTCCAGCGCATCTGGTGTATGCGCATAATCTACAATAACGATTGGTTTATTTGGATATTGAATCATTTCCATTCTTCCACATACTCCTTTTAAAGATTTCGCCGTAGCGAGTAAATTTTCCAATGGGTAACCAAACGATAACAACGTGCTCATTACTAATAATAAATTACTTACATTAAAAGCACCAATTAATGGGCTATGCAAAACACCATTACCCCAGCTAGATTCAAAAGTAATATCTGCACCTTTAAAATGATAATGGATATTTATTGCTTTCATCCATTGGTGTGAACCTACTTTAAAATCCGCATTCATACTTACGGCAATAGCATCAGGTAGTTCAGTTAGCCATTGGTATCCAATTTCATCATCAGCATTAATCACTTTAATTTGGGTATCTAATTCAGTGAACAAGCGTTTCTTCGCCGCAGCATAATTTTCCATAGATTGATGATAATCTAGATGATCACGGGTTAAATTCGTGAAAATTGCTGCTTTAAAATGCAAGGCTTCTACACGATGCTGCGCCAAACCGTGTGATGAAACTTCAATAGAAGTAAAATCTGCACCTGCGTGTTTGAAAGTTGAAAGAGATGACTGAATTTCTACTGCTGAACCTGTCGTATTTTTAGCTTCTACAATTTGCCCAAAAAGTCCATTACCAATGGTTCCCATCACAGCCGCACGATGCCCCAATAATTCAGCCCATTGTGCTAATAATTGAGAAATAGTGGTTTTGCCATTTGTTCCTGTAACGCCAACAAGGGTTAAATTTTTAGAGGGCGAATCATAAAAAACATCAGCTAAGGACGAAAGATGACGTGCAAGTTGATGATATTTCACTACGGGAACATTCCCAATAAACTCTACAGTTAAATGCTCGCTAGATAATTCTGTCTCAGAAACCACCGCACTCGCACCAGAATGAAGAGCAGAATCAATAAATTGATTTCCATCCACCTGATGACCTTTTATCGCCACAAAAAGATCGCCAGCTTTAACCTTACGGCTATCTAACACCATATTATGGAGTTCTATATCATTCTTTAATTCAGGCAAATTAAAAAGTGCGGTGAGTTTTTTCATAATTTTTCCTTAATTCACTTTTTGATTCTTGTGTTCGCCAATATAAACAATACGTTTTGCACTTTTCGTTGTTGTGTTTTCAGCTGCTTCAGCATCTTGCGGAATAGCATTTGCACGTAACGCATAGCCCATAATGTTAGAGAATACAGGGGCAGAAACCGCACCACCATAATATTCTCCTGCTTTTGGATCATTGATCAAAATCACTAATGCATAACGAGGATCACTAATTGGTGCAATACCCGCAGTAAATGCCACATATTTATTTACATAATGTCCATTTTCAATCTTACGTGCCGTACCTGTTTTTACGCCGACACGGTAGCCTTCCACCATTGCGCGTTTATTTTTAATTGCTACTTTCTCTAAAATCTCCACGATATCTTTAGTTATTTTTTCAGAGAAAACCCGTTTCCCTATCACTGGCGGATCAACTTTAGTGATAGAAAGCGGACGATAAACACCGAAACTACCAAGGGTTGCATAGGCACGAGCAATTTGTAAAGGTGTCGCAGTAATACCATAACCATAAGCGACTGTTGCACGCTCAATATCTGCCCAGCGTTTACGATTTGCATTCAAAATCCCAACTTGTTCTCCGATCAAGCCTAAATCTGTCGGTTTACTTAAACCTGCATTTTGATAAGTTTCCATTAATGCACTAGGTGGCATACGTAATGCAAGACGACTTACACCACGGTTACTAGAGTTCATTAAAATCTCGTCTAAAGTTTGCTGAGCACGTGGTGCAACGTCCACAATTTCTTTACCGCTTAATTTAAAGGATGTAGTATTAATAATTTCATCTCGTTTAACTACACCTCGTTGAAGTGCGGTTAAAACAACGAAAGGTTTTACCGTAGAACCTGGCTCAAAAGTATCGGTAATTGCACGGTTACGCATTAACTCTGATTTCACGCCGACACGGTTGTTTGGATTATAAGAGGGCGCAGTCGCCATAGCTAACACCTCCCCAGTACGAACATCAACTAACACCGCAGTACCAGACTCCGCATTATTCTCAGACACCGCCTTTTTAATCTCACGATACACCATAGATTGCAATTTTTCATCGATACTTAAGGTAACATCTTGTGCATCATATTTTTTCTCATCGGAGATATGTTCAACAATATTTCCTCGTTTATCTTTACGAACAGTACGTGAACCGTCTTTACCAACAAGCAGGGAATTAAAACTTTTCTCAATGCCTTCAATACCATTTCCATCAATATCCGTATAACCCACCACGTGTGCAGCTTCTTCTACACAAGGATAAAAACGGCGATGCTCTGTTTCTAAAATAATACCCTTAATTTTTAATCTACGAATATAGTTAGTTTTACTTAATTCAACTTGACGTGCTAAATACAAATAACCAGATTTAGAATTTTTCTCAATTTTTTTCACTAAATCATTTTCAGTCATACCTAATTCTTCGGCTAAAGCTGCAATTCGTTCTTTATCCGCAAGCGAATTTTCCTTCAACATCGTTTTTGGATCTGCCACAATCGCGCTCATCGGCACGCTTACAGATAAAAGCTGACCATTACGATCTAAAATAGAACCACGCACCGATAATACTTCATCTTTACGCAAAGAACGCTTATCCGCTTCATTTGATAACGTATCGGCATTAATAGATTGAACATAAGCTGCTCGTGCGACTAAAGCACACAGACCGAGTAAAATAAGAACCGTAGAAAGCATATAACGTCCACGCATAAAGCATTTTTCAAACACCTTTTGAGACTTGTTTTGCTTTACAGTTTCAGGTGCGGTCAATTTTCTAATTGTTTTTTTTGACTTACCTGATTTACGCGAGGAATTAAATTTCACCATTTTTTTTACCTATTATTCTCTAATTTCAACTTCTTGCTCTGAAGAAACAACTTTCATTTTTAATGTACTAATCGCAATAGATTCTACACGCGTGCTATCCCCTTCCGTAGCTTCCTGCACTTGTAAATTGCGGTATTCATTCTCAAGTGCTTGACGCTGTAAAATTAACATTCCATTTTCAGAAATTAGTTGGCGAGTTTTATGGGTTATCCAAATCGTTCCCATTGCAGAAACTAAAATCCCTATTAACAGCAACACCACTAACTTATTTGAAGAAAATAAATCTTCGACTAAAATCTGCTGTAACGGATAACGAGGCTTATTATTTTCAGACATCGCTAAATTCTCTCTGCCACACGTAATATGGCACTTCTTGAACGAGGATTTGCTTGAATTTCTGCATCACTTGGCTGAATGGCTTTACCAATAATTCTTAATTTTTGATTACGCTGAATTTGATCTTCTCGCAATGGTAAACCTTTGGGAATATCCTCGCCCTTACTTTGTTTTTTCATAAAATGTTTCACCATTCTATCTTCTAAAGAATGGAAACTAATAATTGATAAACGACCTTCTGGTGCTAACATATCTAACGCAGAATTAAGCAGACTTTCTAATTCATCTAATTCCGAATTAATAAAAATACGAATAGCTTGGAAACTACGCGTCGCAGGATGTTTATGTTTATCTTTAAAAGGAACTGCCTGTGAAATAAGTTCCGCCAATTGACTGGTACGCGATAAAAATTCTGTGCCATTTTTTACCGCACTTTTATTGAAATCAACAATAGCAGTGGCAATACGTTTAGCGAAACGCTCTTCGCCAAAAGTTTTCAACACCCAAGTTAAATCCTCAATGGACACTTGTTTTAACCATTCTTCAGCAGATAAACCTTGAGTTGTATCCATACGCATATCAAGCGGGCCATCTTTCATAAAACTAAAACCACGTTCTGCTTCATCAAGCTGAGGGGAAGACACACCAAGATCAAGCAAAATACCGTCAATTTTGCCCACTAAATTTAATTTGTCACAAATTTCAGGAATATGCGAAAAGCTGTTATGTTCAATCTGAAAACGCGAGTCTTGGATTTTGTGTGCTTCTGCAATAGCACGAGGATCGCGATCTACAGCTATCAAACGACCATTAGAAGAAAGTTGAGAAAGGATAAACCGAGAATGCCCCCCACGCCCAAAAGTACCATCAATATAAATGCCATTCTCCTTCAATGCCAAGCCATTCACGGCTTCGTGAAGTAAAACTGTAATATGTTCAGATGAAGAAAAGGAATTTTCGCTATTCATAAATTTAAGATAAAAGTACTACATTATTTTCTATAATGAGAAATCATTTAACGCATCAGCAGCAAAATCTGCACTGGAGCCAATTTCTATATCCTCTGCAATTTGAGTATGCCATTCTACATCGCTCCAAATTTCAAATTTATTAAGTTGCCCTACCAACATTAAACCTTTTTCTAATTTTGCGTGTTGGCGTAATGGCCCACTAAGCAAAATACGACCCTGAGCATCCATCTCACATTCAGTGGCATGGCCAAGCATTACTCGCTGCAAACGGCGTTGGGTAGGATCAAAGTTAGAAAGTGCGAGAAGTTTTTGTTCGATTTTTTCCCATTCATCAAGGGGATAAAGTAAAAGACAGGATTGGCGAATATCTACAGTACAAACCATTTGCCCTTGGTTCTTTTCAAGAATTTCAGCGCGATAGCGAGTTGGGATCGCTACACGCCCCTTAGAATCTAAATTAACCGCCGTTGCACCACGAAACATATTACGCCTTAAAAATTGAACTTATTTTTAGAAAATCTCTAAAAATCTCCACAAAACACCACTTTTCTCCACTTCTGGCAAGTTTATAATTTGTTCGCTCAACTTGCAAGTAATTCCACATTAAAGCAACTGATTTTTATCAAAATAAAAAAGCCGTTTGAATAAACAATTCAAACGGCTTTTTTCATCAAATTTTATTGACTAATTATTTATATAAGCTTCTTCATCTCGCGTACCTAATGGTTTAAGCATTGTGAAGAACAATACGATACAAACGATGGTTGTTGCTAAACCAAGATACACAGAAAGCTGATAATCTAAGCCGAAACCAATTTTGTTGTAGAACAAATAAGTTGCACATACTGTTGTGATAAACCACGCAGGAAGAGACGCAACCCAGTGGAATTTATGATAACGATATAAATATCCCGCTGCAGTCCATAACATTACCATTGCTGTCATTTGGTTTGCCCAAGTGAAATAACGCCATAATACGCTGAAATCAATGGTTGAAATAAAATAACCTAATACAAACAACGGCACAGCAATTAATAAACGTTTAGGTAATGAACGTTGATCAACATTAAAAATTTCGGCTATCTGTAAACGCGCAGCACGGAATGCAGTATCGCCAGAAGTAATAGGAAGAACAATCACGCCTAATATAGCAAAAATACCACCAATAAAACCTAAGAAATGTAACGAACTATCATACACAACTTTAGATGGAGAACCAGCTGAAATTGCATCTTGTAACGCTTGTGGATTTTCATAGAATGCAAGACCAACCATACACCATACTAATGCAATTACCCCCTCAGTAATCATTGCACCGTAGAAAATGAAGCGACCTTCACTTTCATTTTCTGTACAACGCGCCATTAATGGGGTTTGCGTTGCGTGGAAACCTGATAATGCACCACAAGAGATAGTTAAGAATAAAAGTGGCCAAATTGGAACATCACCTTTCACTTGGAAATTTTGTGTAAATTTCGCCCAAGTTAAACCCTCGCCATCAGCATTAATTGTACGGAAAAACTCAATTGGATCTGTTGCACTAAAATGTGAAACAACTAATCCGTATACCATACCAACTGACATAAAGAGTAATAACGCACCAAAGAGTGGATAAATTCGACCAATAATCTTATCAACTGGAAGTAAGGTTGCAAGAATATAATAAGCAAAAATAATTGCTGTCCACAGAGCAACCACTGTTGCTTTATCCATTCCCCATACTTTAATCCCACCAGCTTCAACAGAATGATGAACTGCCTCTGCATCACCAAGCACTAACGCACCTTGCGAAACACCAAATACATCCATTGTAATGGTACCCATTAATTGAGCTGGGCTTGCCACAAACACAACACCGACAAGTAAAAGCAACACAAGTGCTAATGTATTGATAAAGACTTTAACGGGACGACCTAAAAACTTACCCGCCAAATATGGCATTGTTGCGCCACCGTGACGAATACTTAACATACCACAGAAATAATCGTGTACTGCGCCAGCAAAAATACAACCAATAACAATCCAAAGCATTGCAACAGGTCCATATAATGCACCAAGAATAGGGCCAAAAATAGGGCCTGTTCCCGCAATATTTAACAATTGAATTAGCCAAATTTTCGTTTTAGACATTGGCATATAGTCCACACCATCATTTACTTGGTAAGCAGGTGTTTGACGTTTTGGATTAATCACAAAAATTTTTTCGATAATTTTTCCATAAATAAAGTAACCGATAATCAACACGGCTACACAAAAGAAAAACCACAACATAGGAAGGCTCCTCAAAAAATAAAGTAAAAGTATTTATATGCCCTAAACAAGCGGCTGTATTCTATTTCAAATTACGTCAAATCAAAATTGAATTTAAAGATTTTTATAAGATTTGTGACTTGTATCACATTTGTAAAATCTAAAACATCCATTAAAATGCTAATAAATAAGTAATTGAATAGGTATAAAAGCAAATATGTCCTTAACAAGATGCCCTGAATGCAGAAAAAAGATTAGTGAAAATGCAGAAAATTGCCCTAATTGCGGCTTCTCTTTCAAACAAAAAGATCTAGAGATGTACAAACAAAGATTAGAAGCTCGACGTTTACATAATGAAGAAGTCAATCGTAAAAGCACAAAACTCCACATAATTTGGTTTTGCATCTTTGCAATTTTTATCGCAGTCACAAGCTGGATGGTAAATTAATCTATCAATGATAAATTTATTAAGGAGTTACTATTAACTCAAAAAGCTGATAAAAATTATAATTCTATTTATAACTTACAATGGCTTGATGAAAATACATCGAAAAAAAGATGCTTCTCTTGAAGAATGGTAGATAAAAATGCAAAATCTGATAGGAAATCTTTTCTCAACAAGCATCTTATACCTGATGTGGACTTATCTATTGATAATTTTGATCAATTCTTTGAGGAAAGAAAAATTATCTTAATTAAGAAATTAAGTGATTTATTAAGCTAATTTATAATCATATATCAAATGGTAATCATTCCAGAATGTATAAAATCTTGGGAAGCCTACCACTTTTCTCTGATATTATCGCAAGTTAAAATTCTAACTACTAATTTAGTATAAATTAAAAATATAATTTATCTTTATTAAAATATTTTTATAATAAATTTCATCTATTTTGTTATGAAAATGTATTACTTAATAATATTTCTGTAACCATTATCTATCGCTGCTAGGAGTAAATAAACAAAAACACACCGAATTTTTACCACACTTTTATATCTTAATAAATAAAAAATCTGCACTCAAATTAGTTAAATATTTTCTTTAACTAATTCAAGAGCAGATTGAAATGCGGTTATTTTTTATATTGAATGATAGATTAAAGTTTTGCTGAAAGCATGGTTTCCAATTTTTCTTGGTCAATAGCAAATTTACGAATACCCTCTGCTAATTTTTCAACAGCCATAGCATCGCTGTTATGTTGCCAGTAGAACTCAGCTTCTGTTAATGGTTGTGGTTTCGCTTTTACTTCGCCTTTGTATTCTAATTTGCGTACAAGTGCGGTTGAATTTTCTTGTAATTCTTTCAGTAATGCTGGTGCAATGGTTAAGCGATCGCAACCTGCAAGTTCAGTAATTTCGCCTACATTACGGAAGCTCGCGCCCATCACAACTGTGTTGTAGCCATATTCTTTGTAGTAATTGTAGATTTTGGTGACAGAAATAACGCCTGGATCTTCTGCTGGCGCATATTCTTTTTTGTCGGAGTTTGCTTTGTACCAGTCTAAAATACGACCTACAAATGGCGAAATTAAGTAAACGCCCGCTTCTGCACAAGCACGAGCTTGCGCTTCAGAGAATAATAAGGTTAAGTTACAGTTAATGCCTTCTTTTTCAAGGATTTCTGCAGCTCGGGTCCCTTGCCATGTGGAAGCGATTTTAATCAAAATACGATCATTTGAGATGCCTGCTGCATTATAAAGTGCAATTAATTTACGTGCTTTTTCAACCGTTGCTTGGGTATCGTAAGAAAGGCGAGCATCCACTTCAGTAGAAATACGTCCTGGAACAATTTTTAAAATTTCTAAGCCGATGTTTACCGCTAATTTATCTTCTGCATCAATAAGTTGCTGTGCTTTATCATTGCTTTGAGCTTTTGCATAAGCTACCGCTTCATCAATTAATGGCGCATATTGTGGAAGTGCAGATGCGCTTAGAATTAATGATGGGTTTGTTGTTGCATCTTGTGGTTGGTATTTTTTGATTGCATCAATATCGCCAGTATCAGCTACGACGACGGTCATATTACGAAGTGAATCTAACTGTGTTGTCATTGTATTCTCCTTGAATGGACTTGTTTAAATCTAATTAGGTTACGATAGCACAATTAGCATTAAAAGGGTAATTTATGTAGGAAAATATTTACAATAGGAAAAATCAATACATCCTAGATCCCCCGCCTCTCATATCATCACTTTTAGCAATTTTTTTAGCGATTTATTAGACACAACTCACAAAACTCAATTTTTCTTCAAATAATTTCCTGACAAATCTTTACAAAAATGAATTTTTGAGCTAATAAGTAGAAGACTTTTTATAAAAATATCGCCTAATAACAAGGAGGCTCAAATGCAACACAAACTACTCTTCTCTGCAATCGCTCTTGCTCTTTCCTATTCTGCGCAAGCAGTTATAGTGCCTGAAGGAACACAATTAGATGAAAAACAACATATCGTCATCAATAACGGGGCTGAACCACAAAGTTTTGACCCACACAAAACCGAAGGTGTGCCAGAATCTAACGTTGCTTATCAATTACTTGAAGGCTTAGTCACCTCAGACTCTGAAGGTAAACTTCAACCGGGTGCGGCTGAAAGCTGGGAAAATACACCTGACTTCAAAACCTGGACATTCCATTTACGTAAAGATGCTAAATGGTCAAACGGAGATCCTGTTACTGCACACGATTTCGTGTTTGCGTGGCGTCGTTTAGTGGATCCTGCAACTGCTGCACCTTATGCGAGTTACTTAAGTTATTTACAAGTTGAAAATGCACAAGACATTATTGACGGTAAGAAAAAACCGGCTGAATTAGGCGTGGAAGCAAAAGATGATTACACCTTTGTGGTTCATGCAACCAATCCTGTGCCTTATGCAGTCAGTTTAACGACTCACCAATCCTTATTGCCATTACCACAAAAAGTAGTCGAAAAATTGGGTGATGCATGGGTAAAAAAAGAAAACTACGTGGGTAACGGTGCTTATAAGCTGGCTAACCACATCATTAACGAAAAAATCGAATTTGAACGTAACCCACTTTATTGGAACGATAAAGAAACCGTAATCAATAGCGCGACATTCCTCGCCATTGAAAACCCAAGTACCGATGTAGCGCGTTATCGTGCGGGCGATTTAGACATGACCAGTTATGGTTTACCGCCAGAACAATTCGCTAAATTACAAAAAGAATTGCCAGGCGAAGTATACGTTACTCGTACCCTAGGAACTTATTCTTATGAATTAAACAATAAGAAAGCACCTTTTGATAACGTGAATATTCGTAAAGCCTTGAACTTATCCCTTGATCGTAATGTGATCACCGATAAAGTATTGGGCCAAGGTCAAACACCAACCTATGTGTTTACCCCAACTTACATCGAAGAAGGTCATCTCATTCAACAACCTGCTTATTCAAAAGAACCGATGGCACAACGTAATGAAGAAGCCATTAAACTCTTAGAAGAAGCTGGTTACAGTAAAGCGAATCCGTTGAAATTCAGCATTCTTTATAATACCAATGAAAACCACAAAAAAGTGGCTATTGCTGCAGCATCTATGTGGAAAACGAACACCAAAGGTTTGATTGATGTGAAATTAGAAAACCAAGAGTGGAAAACTTACATTGATAGCCGTCGTGCCGGTCGTTACGATGCAGCACGTGCAGGATGGAATGCGGATTACAACCAAGCAACAACATTCGGCAACTATTTCTTATCTAATTCTAGTAACAATACCGCGAAATATGCGAATCCAGAATATGATAAAGCGATGGCAGAATCTTACGCAGCAACTGATGCAGAAGGTCGTGCAAAAGCTTATGCGAAAGCCGAAGAAATTCTTGGAAAAGATTACGGTATCGTACCAATCTTTAACTATGTGAATCCACGCTTAGTGAAACCTTACGTAAAAGGTTATTCAGGCAAAGATCCACAAGATCATATTTACTTACGCAATCTTTATATTATTAAACATTAATTCGTTGCTCGTATTTAAGTGCGGTTAAAAATCGTCGTATTTTTTGACCGCACTTTTCGCCCATTTTGGTTGGAGTTGTTATGCTCAAGTTTATTTTTAAACGGCTGTTGGAAGCCTTGCCGACGCTGTTTATTTTGATTACTTTTTCTTTCTTTTTGATGCGTCTTGCCCCTGGCAGCCCCTTCACTTCTGAACGCGCTTATCCGCCAGAAGTCATGGCTAATATCGAAGCGAAGTATCATTTAAATGAACCATTATATAAACAATATTTCCTTTATTTAGAAAATCTTTCCAAAGGAGATTTTGGTCCCTCTTTTAAATATAAAGACCAATCAGTCAATGATTTAATCGCGTCAGCTTTCCCTGTTTCCATAAAATTGGGAATGGTGGCTTTCGCCTTTGCAGTCGTGCTAGGAGTAACAGCAGGTACGCTCGCCGCTCTCAATCAAAATAGCCGTTGGGATTATATTTTGATGAGCTTCTCGATGCTTGGGGTCATTATGCCAAGCTTCGTATTTGCACCTGTTTTAGTGCTAATTTTCGCCATTTATCTAGGATGGCTGCCAGCTGGCGGTTGGAACGGTGGTACCGCCATGTACATGATCTTACCTGTAGCCTCCTTAACTATCGCTTATGTTGCAGGGATTGCGCGTATCATGCGTGGTTCGATGATTGAAGTGTTACATTCCAACTTTATTCGAACCGCCAAAGCTAAAGGACTTTCCATGTCGAGAATCATTTTAAAACATGCTTTGCGTCCCGCACTTTTACCCGTGATAACCTATTTAGGACCTGCTTTCGTAGGGATTATTACCGGCTCAATGGTGATCGAAAGCGTATTTGGTTTACCTGGCATGGGGTTATTATTTGTAAACGGCGCATTGAACCGCGATTACTCTTTAGTTTTGAGCCTCACCATTTTAGTGGGGACATTAACCATTTTATTTAATGCGATTGTGGATATTTTATACGCCATCATCGATCCAAAAATTCGTTATTAAGGATAAGTTATGACAGATTATCGTACTCAGCCGATTAATCAGAAAAATGCGGATTTTGTGGAACAAGTGGCTGACCGTATTGAAGAAATGCAACTGGAAGGCCGCAGCCTATGGCAAGATGCGAAACGCCGTTTTTTCCGCAACAAAGCGGCCGTTGCCAGTCTGATTATTTTGGCGTTTATTATTATATTTATCACCGTAGCGCCTTGGTTCTTCCCATTTACCTATGAAGATACCGATTGGAATATGATGAGCGCCGCACCAACAATGGAAGGTTATCACTTCTTCGGTACCGATGCCTCAGGTCGAGACTTGTTGGTACGTACTGCTATCGGTGGACGTATTTCATTATTGGTCGGTATTGCTGGTGCTTTCATTTCCGTCACTATCGGCACAATTTATGGGGCGATTTCCGGTTATGTAGGCGGTAAAACAGATATGCTGATGATGCGCTTTTTGGAAATTCTTAGCTCATTTCCATTTATGTTTTTCGTGATTTTGTTGGTGACCCTTTTTGGCCAAAACATTTTCTTAATTTTTATCGCTATCGGAGCCATTGCTTGGCTTGGTCTTGCACGTATTGTACGCGGACAAACCCTCAGCCTAAAAAATAAAGAATTCGTCGAAGCCGCCATCGTTTGTGGCGTACCTCGTCGCCAAATCATTTTGAAACACATTATTCCGAATGTATTAGGCTTAGTGGCAGTTTATGCCTCGCTTGAAGTGCCTGGGCTCATTCTATTTGAATCATTCTTAAGCTTCTTAGGATTAGGAACTCAAGAACCGATGAGTAGCTGGGGTGCACTCTTAAGTGATGGTGCTGCACAAATGGAAGTGTCGCCTTGGTTATTAATTTTCCCGGCATTTTTCCTTTGCCTTACCCTATTTTGTTTTAACTTTATCGGTGACGGGTTGCGTGATGCGCTCGATCCGAAAGATAGATAGGAGCGAATAATGAATCCTTTATTAGATGTAAAAAATCTCTACGTTCGCTTCAAAACACCAGATGGCGTCGTTACAGCAGTGAATGACTTAAACTTCACGCTGAATGCAGGAAGCACGCTCGGTATTGTAGGCGAAAGTGGATCAGGCAAGTCACAAACAGCCTTTGCTTTAATGGGTTTATTGGCAGCCAACGGTGAAGTGGAAGGCTCTGCCATTTTTGAAGGGAAAGAATTAGTTAATTTACCGAATGCTGAATTGAATAAAATCCGCGCCGAGCAAATTTCCATGATTTTCCAAGATCCAATGACGTCGCTAAATCCTTACATGAAAATCGGTGAACAACTCATGGAAGTGCTGCAATTGCACAAGGGCTATGATAAACAAACTGCCTTTGCCGAATCCGTGAAAATGTTAGACGTAGTTAAAATGCCAGAAGCTAAAAAACGCATGGGCATGTATCCGCACGAGTTTTCTGGCGGTATGCGTCAACGGGTGATGATTGCGATGGCCTTATTATGCCGTCCCAAACTACTCATTGCAGATGAACCAACAACCGCTTTGGATGTGACCGTTCAAGCACAAATCATGACCTTGTTAAATGAGTTAAAACACGAATTTAATACTGCAATTATTATGATCACTCACGATTTAGGTGTGGTAGCAGGTATTTGCGATCAAGTTATGGTGATGTATGCTGGACGAACCATGGAATACGGCACAGCGGAACAAATTTTCTATCATCCAACCCATCCCTATTCCATAGGCTTAATGGATGCGATTCCTCGCTTAGACGGCAATGAAGAACACTTGGTAACCATTCCTGGCAATCCACCGAATTTATTGCATTTGCCAAAAGGTTGTCCATTCTCACCTCGTTGCCAATTTGCTACCGAACAATGCCAAATTGCACCAAAACTGACTACATTTAATCACGGTCAATTACGTAATTGTTGGTTATCAGCGGAGAAATTTAACCTATGACAGTCTCAAACAACAAAGAATTACTCCTTGAAGTCAATCACTTAGGCGTCAGTTTTAAAATTAAAAATGATAAATCCCTTTTCTTCGCCAAACCGCAAACCTTAAAAGCGGTGAAGGATGTGTCTTTTAAACTTTACGCAGGTGAAACTCTCGGCGTAGTAGGTGAATCTGGTTGCGGTAAATCCACACTTGCACGCGCTATTATCGGTTTAGTCGAAGCGAGTGAAGGGGAAATCTTGTGGCTTGGTAAACATTTACGAAAACAATCAGCGAAACAATGGAAAGAAACGCGTAAAGATATTCAAATGATTTTCCAAGATCCGCTCGCCTCTCTCAATCCGCGAATGAATATTGGCGAAATCATTGCTGAGCCATTAAAGATCTACCAACCGCACTTAAGTGCCGCCGAAGTGAAAGAAAAAGTGCAAGCTATGATGTTGAAAGTTGGGCTTTTACCGAACTTGATTAACCGCTACCCACATGAATTTTCTGGTGGTCAATGTCAGCGTATCGGTATTGCTCGTGCGTTAATCATTGAGCCCAAAATGATCATTTGTGATGAGCCCGTTTCAGCGTTAGATGTGTCGATTCAGGCTCAAGTGGTGAATTTATTGAAATCCCTGCAAAAAGAAATGGGGCTTTCCTTAATTTTTATCGCCCATGATTTAGCGGTGGTAAAACATATTTCTGACCGCGTATTAGTGATGTATTTAGGCAATGCAATGGAATTAGGCAGCGATGTGGAAGTATATAACGATACCAAGCATCCTTATACCAAAGCCTTAATGTCTGCTGTTCCGATCCCCGATCCAAAATTGGAACGCAATAAATCCATCGAATTACTTGAAGGTGATTTGCCTTCGCCAATTAATCCACCGTCTGGTTGCGTATTTCGTACTCGCTGTCTAAAGGCTGATGAGAATTGTGCGAAACAAAAACCGCTTTTCACCAGCCAAAACAACAGCCATTTTGTGGCTTGCTTGAAAGTCTTATAAAACAAAAAGTGCGGTTAAAATTCACCGCACTTTTTACTTTTACAATCCTAACTTTTCTTCAATTACCTTAGCCAAATCATCTAGCATCGCATAACGTTTACGATACATGGAACGTTTTTTACTTGGAATATCATCCAGATTTCTATCCATTTTTAAAGGCAATTCCCAGTAATCTTTTAATTCTCCGCCTGATTCGCCAAAAATTGCATCATAATCCACAGTATATTGTTTACTTTGAATGAAGCGAGATTTATTTTGGTATTTTTGTGGAATGCCAAGCAATTTATCGTAGTCTAGTATTTTTGTGAGTGATTTCATGGTTTCAACCATTAAATAGGCAGGGCGTAAACCGTGGCATAATTTGGTTAGTTGCTTCACCATTTCTTTTGAACCTTCAAAATTTGGCCCTTGTACAACAGCAATAAGCAACGCATCGCCTAATTTGGCAAAAGTAAGCAAATAAACTAATTCATTTCTTGGTTTATGCCATAGCTCCAATACCCAATATCCTTCCATTGGTTGATGGGTTGTCATGCTTAATGTCATTTCAAAATCAGGAATGACTTCGCCAAAACTTAGAGGTTTTTCCCATAACGGCGTAGAAAGTGCGGTAAGTTTTTCGGGTAAAAATAAAAGATTCTCACAAACGGCATGAAAACGTTGTGATGCGTTAAAACGCTTATCTAAAAAACGACAAGCAACAGGATAACTATAATCCAAGTGCGTATTAAAAATATCGACGAGAAAAGGATATTGATTGATAAATTGTTCAAAGCGACGAATTGAACCGCGATTTAAAAAGCTACGTAAGTTATAACGCCAATGTTTTGGTGCATCAAAACGCCCTGGTCGATATGGATAAATATCCTTAGATTGAGGCCATTGGTAAGTTGTTTTTGTTGTCATCTGGATTGCCATTAATTGATTATAATTTCAGAGAGAATTTTGACATAATTTCAGGAAATTTTCCATTTATGCTATTCTAAACACAATTTTTAAAAGGAATACTTATGTCTGAAATTAAACTTAATTACCACAAAACCCACTTTTTAACGAGCGCACCGAATATTCGTTCCATTCCTGAAGATACGGGCATTGAAATTGCGTTTGCGGGTCGTTCAAATGCAGGAAAATCGACCGCACTTAATGCACTAACCAATCAAAAAAATTTAACGCGCACCTCAAAAACACCGGGGCGCACGCAATTGATTAACTTATTTGAAGTGGAACCAAATTATAAATTGGTGGATTTACCAGGCTATGGTTATGCTGCCGTGCCAGAGCAAATGAAAATCCAATGGCAAAAATCCTTGGGCGAATATTTGCAAAAACGAGAATGTTTGGCGGGATTGGTTGTGTTGATGGATATTCGCCATCCGCTTAAGGATCTTGACCAACAAATGATTGAATGGGCGGTTTCAGCAAATTTACCGATACTTTTATTGCTTACTAAAGCCGATAAATTGAGCCAAAGTGCACGTAGTAAACAAGTAAAAATGGTGCGTGAAGCAATTCTTCCATTTCAAGGCGATATACAAGTTGAGGCTTTTTCTGCACAAAATAAAATTGGTATTGATAAATTGGCGGCGAAATTAGATTTTTGGTTTTCGCCACTTTTTGCGAAATAAAATATGAATTTTGCGATCTAGATCGCAAAAAAAGCACGGAATGAATGATTTCATTACGTGCTTTTTTTATAGTGCAAAAACTATCTTCATTTTACCGCACTTTAAGGATTATCATGTCCCTTGCTATTGTTTACAGCCGTGCTTCTATGGGTGTGCAAGCACCGCTAGTCACCATTGAGGTGCATTTAAGCAACGGAAAACCAGGATTTACACTTGTTGGTTTGCCAGAAAAAACGGTGAAAGAGGCACAAGATCGGGTGCGTAGTGCATTGATGAATGCACAATTTAAATACCCAGCCAAGCGTATCACTGTAAATCTTGCACCTGCGGATTTACCGAAAGAAGGCGGAAGATTTGATTTGCCTATCGCCATCGGAATTTTAGCCGCATCAGATCAGCTTGATGCGAGCCACTTAAAGCAATTTGAATTTGTGGCAGAGCTTGCGCTGACGGGCCAATTGCGTGGCGTACATGGTGTGATTCCCGCTATCCTTGCAGCGCAAAAGTCAAAGCGAGAGTTAATTATTGCGAAACAAAATGCTAATGAAGCCTCGCTCGTGTCTGATCAAAATACTTATTTTGCTCAAACGCTTTTAGACGTGGTGCAATTTCTCAATGGTCAGGAAAAATTACCCCTCGCCACTGAAATTGTGAAAGAAAGTGCGGTAAATTTTTCAGGTAAAAATACGTTAGATTTAACGGATATTATCGGACAACAGCACGCTAAACGAGCATTGACCATTGCCGCAGCAGGGCAGCATAATTTGCTCTTTCTTGGTCCGCCAGGTACAGGGAAAACCATGCTCGCTAGCCGCTTGACGGGGCTTTTACCTGAAATGACAGATTTAGAAGCGATAGAAACGGCATCTGTAACGAGTTTAGTTCAAAACGAGTTAAATTTTCATAATTGGAAGCTACGTCCTTTTCGCGCACCACATCATAGTGCATCAATGCCTGCTTTAGTTGGTGGCGGAACGATCCCTAAACCTGGCGAAATATCCTTAGCAACAAATGGGGTGCTTTTTCTTGATGAACTTCCAGAATTTGAGCGAAAAGTGTTAGATGCACTACGCCAGCCTTTGGAAAGTGGTGAGATTATTATTTCTCGTGCCAATGCAAAAATTCAATTCCCAGCTCGTTTTCAATTAGTGGCAGCGATGAATCCAAGCCCCACAGGCCATTATACTGGGACACATAACCGCACTTCACCACAGCAAATTATGCGTTATTTGAATCGACTTTCAGGGCCATTTTTAGATCGTTTTGATTTATCTATTGAAGTGCCTTTACTGCCACAAGGTAGCTTGCAAAATACGGGCGATCGTGGCGAAACCAGCGCGCAAGTTCGTGAAAAAGTGTTAAAAGTACGTGAGATTCAAATGGAAAGAGCAGGGAAAATTAACGCTTATTTGAACAGTAAAGAGATTGAGCGTGATTGCAAGTTAAATGATAAAGATGCCTTTTTCCTTGAAAAAGCACTGAATAAACTGGGGCTTTCTGTTCGGGCTTATCATCGTATTTTGAAAGTTTCTCGAACCATTGCCGATCTACAAGGAGAACAACAAATTTCTCAACCGCACTTGGCGGAGGCCTTGGGCTATCGAGCAATGGATCGTTTGCTGCAGAAATTGTCGAATATGTAAAAACGCGTGGAAAGAATACCACGCCTGAAAGGATTAGTAAGTGCTTTGAGTGTCTTGAGTACCGCTAATAATTGCAATGCCAGCGCTTGCACCAATGCGAGTCGCACCCGCCTTAATCATTGCAAGTGCAGTTTCAGTATCACGCACACCACCTGATGCTTTAACACCAATATTGCCGACCGTTTTTTTCATCAATGCAACATCTTCTACGGTCGCACCACCTTTATTAAAGCCTGTTGATGTTTTAACAAAAGCTACACCGATTTCTTTACAAATTTCGCAGGCTTTCACTATTTCATCTTTAGTGAGCAAACAAGTTTCTAAAATTACTTTTAATGGCGTGCGATCACAAGCATCAAATACAGCTTGAATATCTTGTTTCACTGCATTCCATTTTTGCGATTTTATCCAACCTACATTAATCACCATATCAATTTCATCTGCACCCGCTTTAATGGATTCTTGTGTTTCAAATGCTTTGACTGAGGTTAAATTGACACCCAAAGGGAAGCCAACCACAGTACAAATTTTTACATTTGAGCCAGCAAGTTTTTCTTTAGCGAGTGGAATATAACCAGAATTGATACATACAGAATAAAATCCATGTTCAATCGCTTCATTACAGAGTGTCGAAATATCTTGTTCATTTTTTTCTGCGGTAAGTGCGGTGTGATCGATATATTGAGCAAGTTGATTTGATATCATTATTTTCCTCCTTTTATTTATGTTTTACCTATTATTATAGCAAAAATTCTTTATTTTTGACTATGGATTTACGCTCAATTACAATCATCTCAACAAGATAAGGAATAAATAAAATGAAGATTAAAAAATTACTCAAGAATGGATTATCCCTCTTTTTAACTTTTATTGTGATGACTAGCATACTGGATTTTGTTCGTCGCCCTGTAGTGCCAGAGGAAATAAATAAAATCACGTTACAAGATCTTAAAGGGAATACGTTCTCTCTTGAAAGTCTTGATCAAAACAAACCCACATTACTTTATTTTTGGGGAACTTGGTGTGGTTATTGTCGTTATACTTCGCCAGCAATTAATTCTTTAGCAAACGAAGGCTATCAAGTTGTATCGGTGGCATTACGTTCAGACAATGAGGCGGACGTAAATGATTATTTAAGTAAGCATGACTACCACTTCACTACGGTTAATGATCCTAAAGGGGAATTTGCAGAACGATGGCAAATTAATGTGACGCCCACAATTGTGCTGTTGAGTAAAGGCAAAATGAATCTTGTTACGACAGGTCTTACGACTTATTGGGGATTAAAAGTGCGGTTGTTTTTCGCAGAGTTTTTTGGCTAAGCAGTAGAAAATCTATTACAATACGCAGACTTATTTTAAAGAGGACAGAATTATGATTATCGTAACAGGCGGCGCTGGTTTTATTGGCAGCAATATTGTCAAAGCATTGAATGATTTAGGGCACAAAGATATTTTAGTGGTCGATAACTTAAAAGATGGCACGAAATTTGCAAATTTAGTTGATTTAGACATTGCAGATTATTGTGATAAAGAAGATTTCATTGCTTCTATTATCGCGGGCGATGAATTTGGCGATATTGATGCGGTATTCCATGAAGGGGCTTGTTCTGCGACTACGGAATGGGATGGCAAATACATTATGCACAACAACTACGAATATTCTAAAGAGTTGTTGCATTATTGCCTTGACCGCGAAATTCCTTTTTTCTATGCCTCAAGTGCGGCAACTTATGGAGACACCAAAGTATTCCGTGAAGAACGTGAATTTGAAGGCCCATTAAATGTGTATGGCTATTCTAAATTCTTGTTCGATCAATATGTGCGTAACATTTTGCCTGAAGCAAAATCGCCAGTATGTGGTTTCCGTTATTTCAATGTTTACGGACCGCGTGAAAATCATAAAGGTTCTATGGCGAGTGTGGCATTCCACTTGAATAACCAAATCTTAAAAGGCGAAAATCCAAAATTATTTGCAGGCAGCGAACACTTCCGCCGTGATTTTGTTTATGTGGGGGATGTGGCTGCAGTGAATATTTGGTGTTGGCAAAATGGTATTTCGGGTATTTACAACCTTGGTACAGGAAATGCAGAAAGTTTCCGTGCGGTGGCTGATGCGGTAGTGAAATTCCACGGAAAAGGCGAGATTGAAACCATTCCATTCCCAGAGCATTTGAAATCTCGCTATCAAGAATATACGCAAGCAGATTTGACTAAACTTCGTTCAACAGGCTACGATAAACCATTCAAAACAGTGGCGGAAGGCGTGACTGAATATATGGCATGGTTGAATAGAAAATAAACCGTAGGTTTGCCTACTTCCCATCAACAAAGTGCGGTTAAAAATCTCGGTATTTTTGACCCCACTTTTATCTGAAAGACAGAAAATGAATATTCTAATTATCGGCCCTTCTTGGGTTGGCGATATGATGATGTCGCACAGTTTGTACCAGCAACTGAAAATTCAATATCCAAACTGCAATATTGATGTGATGGCACCGAATTGGTGTAAGCCTTTGCTTGAGCGAATGCCAGAGGTGCGTAAGGCGATTGAAATGCCATTAGGGCACGGAGCCTTTGAATTGGGAACGCGTTATCGTTTAGGAAAGTCTTTGCGTGAACAATATGATATGGCGATTGTTTTGCCTAATTCATTGAAATCTGCGTTTATTCCTTTCTTTGCAAAGATTGTCCATCGTCGCGGTTGGAAAGGCGAAAGCCGTTATATTTTATTGAATGATTTACGAGCCAATAAAAAAGATTATCCAATGATAGTGCAGCGTTATGTTGCATTGGCTTTTGAAAAAGATGCTGTACCAAAAGCTGATGATATTCTTGTCTTGAAACCCTATTTGACGGTTGAGCCAGCGCAACAAGCTGAAACCTTAAAAAAATTTGAAAAACAAACCGCACTTTTAGGCGAGCGTCCAATTATTGGTTTTTGTCCTGGTGCGGAATTTGGCCCAGCAAAACGTTGGCCACATTATCATTATGCAAAATTAGCAGAAATGTTAATTACCCAAGGCTATGCTGTGGCGCTATTTGGTTCTGCTAAAGATGAACCTGTGGGCGAAGAAATTCGTCAAGCGCTGCCAGAAGAGTTGCGTGAGTTTTGTGTCAATTTAGCAGGAAAAACCAACTTGAATGAAGCGGTGGATTTAATTGCAAATTGTACGGCAGTCGTGACCAATGACAGTGGTTTAATGCATATTGCGGCAGCAGTAAATCGTCCATTGATTGCACTTTATGGACCAACTAGCCCACAATATACGCCGCCGCTTTCAGATAAAGCAACGATTATTCGTTTAATTGAAGGTGGATTGATTAAAGTCCGTAAAGGCGACAAAGAGGGGGGGTATCATCAAAGTTTGATTGATATTACGCCAGAAATGGCATTAGAAAAATTGAACGAACTGTTGGCAAAATAATGAAAGTTTGCTTAGTGAAAAGAAAACTTATAAAGATATTACTTATAAGATGACTTGTTTCATAAAAAAATGCTCGCATTTGGCGAGCATTTTTATCTTTTATATTTTCTTAGTCTAAGGCTTTACCTTTTAATTCAGGGATTAAGAAAATTGTCGCTAACATATCAATTACGTAGATAATCGCAAGTAGAGCGATGACCGTTTGGAAAGAGTAAGCAAGTACAACTGCACCCACAACTACAGGTCCAAATCCCCCTACGGCACGACCAATATTGAAAAGTACGTTTTGTGCCGTTGCTCGAGCTTCTGTTGGGTAGGCTTCCGCCATCAATGCACCGTAACCGCCCAGCATTCCGTTCACAAACATACCTAAAAATGCCCCAGCAAGAAGCATGATGTCAGGATCGGTAAGTTGTGAGTAAACCACGATACTTATCACTGCGCCTAATTGGAACAGTAAGAAACTTGGTTTGCGTCCGATGCGATCGGCGAGTTGTCCGAAAATCCAAATGCCAGCCATCATGCCACAGACGGTAACGGCTGTCCAAAGCCCAGATTTAGTTAAACTGAACCCAAGTTGTTTTGATAAGAAATTAGGTAACCAAATCATAATGCCGTAATAACCGAAGTTTTGTACAGAAGTGAGTACGACGATACCAAGACTAATTTTGCTCGTGGCTTTGTCTTTAATCAGAAGCTGGAATGAACGTAATTTATCAGTAAAGCTGGATTGCGTTGAAAGTGCGGTTTGTTTTTGCGTGAAAATTTCAGGTTCGTGCAGATGAGAACGTAAGAACCAAGCGACAAATGCAGGGAAGATACCCACCAAGAACATTCCACGCCAGCCAATATGCGGGAGCAATAATGGTGTAAGCAATGCGGCACCTAACACACCAGCTTGCCAACCTAATGCAACATAAGATGCTGCTTTCGCTCGGTGGCGTGCAGGCCATGCTTCTGCTGCTAGAGCCATCCCAATTCCAAATTCACCGCCTAAGCCAATGCCAGCAATTGTGCGATAAATCAGTAAATCCCAATAACCTTGTGCAATCGCACACAACCCAGTAAATACCGCAAAAAGAAGAATAGTCCAAGTCAGTACGCGTACTCGACCGTATTTATCGCTTAATGCGCCAAATAAAATGCCGCCAAATACGGCACCAATCAGAGTCCAAGTTACGAGAGAGCCACCTTGGGCGGGTGTTAGATTTAAGTCTGCGGAAATTGCACTAAGCATGAAACCTAAAATGAGAAGATCGAAACCGTCCATTGCATAGCCGACGGCAGAGCCAATTAAGGCTTTCCAGCCATAACTGTTTACTTTGTTTGTCATGATGTGTCCTTTTGTTACTCGCGGGTAACATTTAAAGTGAAAAGAAAGGTGATTAAAAATCGGTGGCTAGTTTACTGCATTAATAAAAAAATTCAATGAACAGAATATGAAAAGAAGAAAAAATTGATTTTGAATAAGAAGGAAAGGATAAAATAAGGGGATTAAACAATCTGATCTCATTCAGATTGAACTACTCTAGTCTTAATAAAAGTGCGGTGAAAATTCACCGCACTTTATTCTTTTTTGTTTATCCCTCAATCCCTTCAAACAGAGCTGTGCTTAAGTAGCGTTCAGAAGCTGAAGGCAAAATAACAACAATGAGTTTATCGGCAAATTCTGGTAATTTAGCTAAGCGATCTGCAGCCGCGACAGCTGCACCAGATGAAATACCTGCAAGAATGCCTTCTTCCGCCATTAAGCGACGAGCTGTGGCAAGTGCGGTATCACTATCAACAGTTTCTACGCGATCAATAATAGATAAATCTAAATTTTTGGGAATGAAACCCGCACCGATACCTTGAATTTTGTGTGGGCCTGGTTTTACTTCTTCACCCGCTAAAGTTTGACTAATGACCGGAGATTCCACTGGCTCAACGGCAACAGAAGTGATTTGTTTACCAAAATCTAATTTAATCGCACGAGAAATACCCGTAATCGAACCACCTGTTCCTACGCCAGCAACAACAACATCGACTTTGCCATCCGTATCTTTCCAAATTTCAGGCCCTGTTGTTTCTCGATGAATTTGCGGGTTAGCTGGATTTTCAAATTGTTTAAGCATGACATAGCGGCTTGGATCAGAAGCAACAATTTCTTCTGCTTTCGCAATAGCACCTTTCATTCCTTTTGCGCCTTCGGTAAGCACTAAATTCACACCCAATCCGCGCAATAAACGTTTTCTTTCTAGGCTCATTGTTTCCGGCATGGTGAGCGTGATTTTATAACCTCTAGCCGCCGCAACATAAGCCAAAGCAATGCCCGTGTTACCACTCGTTGCATCTACAATCTCTTTCCCTTTTGTGAGCGTGCCATCTTTTTCTGCTTGCCACACCATATTCGCCCCAATACGGCATTTTATGCTGTAGCTTGGGTTACGACCTTCAATTTTTACCACCACATTGCCGTTATGGCCAAAGTGTTTTAAACGCACAAGCGGCGTATTTCCGATAGAATAAGAATTGTCTGCATAAATTGTCATAATATTTTCCTTTCGTTGGACTTCTTTAATGTTGGTTTATTTATAGTACCGCACTTTTGATTAAAAAAATAGTTATTTGATCTATTTATAACTGTAGGCTATTTAACAATCCCTGTATTTTCTGAACGAACATCAAGCCCCGTTTGAGAGGAAAAAGATCTATTCATATTAAAACCTAAGTCATTACGATAATTTTCCACCCACATCAGCGTCGCACCACATACTGCAACAGGCATAATTAATAAATTAATCACGGGCACAAATGTGCAACAAGTAACCAATCCACCAAAAGTTAAACTTTGAGTTCGTTGATTGCCAAGCACATTTTTCATGATATCAAAAGAGACTTTGTGATTATCAAAAGGATAATCACAATATTGAATTGCCATCATCCAACAAGTGAACAAGAAAGTAAGTACTGGCACGATGGTTTGCCCAACCAAAGGAATAAAACTCAGTAAAAATAAGGCGATAATTTTGGGTAGGCTATAACGTAATTTTTGCCACTCTCGAGCAAGCATACGAGGCACATCTTTTATTACATCAACAAGACCATCATCATTAATATTTTCCCCCGTCAGCATTTTTTCTACTTTTTCCGCCAACAAACCATTAAAGGGGGCTGCGATAAAGCCAGAAAACGTGGTAAAAGTAAAATAAAAGAGCAATAAAATCGTTAAAATCGAAAGTGTCAGTAAAATGACACTGAGAAAACTAAGCCAATCTGGAATAAAATTCATCGCCCAATCAATAGCACTGCTGATTTGGCTAATAAAAAGCCAAAATAAACCACAAAGCAAAACAGTATTGAGCAAAATTGGAATAATAACAAACCGACGCAAACCTTTTTGTGTGATGAAATGCCAGCCCATCACAAAATAATGGAAACCAGATTTTAATTCATTAAGATTCAACATTTTTCTTTCCTTTCAATAAAAATATGCTTAAAACAGACCGTACTTTTCCTTTAAAATTCCACACTTTGAAGTATTTTTTCACCTACTGAAATATGGTAGCATTAGCACCATTTATAGCACTCTCGCCGAACTATCGCGCGTAAGGAATAAAAATGGATTTAAATACAATTTTGATTATTGTGGGTATCGTGGCACTTGTCGCCTTAATCGTACACGGATTATGGTCAAATCGTCGTGAGAAATCAAAATATTTCGATAAAGCCAATAAATTTGACCGCACTTCTCTAACATCTAAATCCCATACGCAAGAAGAAATGGTACAGCCAAACAATATTTCGCCAAATACTTATGTGGAAAATGGGCATACACCAATTTCTCAACCGACCACAGAAAAATTACCATCAGAAACTGAATTGATCGATTATCGCCAAAGCGATAAAAGTGTGGATGATATCAAAATTTCTATTCCTAACACGCAACCTATTTATGATATGGGGAATCATCGTTCCGAGCCAATACAACCAACGCAACCTCAATACGATATACCAACCGCAAATAATGTCGCAAGTATGACCTTAGAACAACTTGAAGCACAAAGTCAAAATGTTGGTTTTAATGGCATTAGTTCATCATCGCCAGAATTAAGAGTGCAGCTTGCAGAATTATCTCACGAAGAACATCAAGTAGACTACAACCTCTCGTTCAATGAACCAAAAGCAGAAACGACAGCTCAGCCAAAACAAACAACTGGCTATATTCAACTTTATCTTATTCCAAAATCTAGCGAAGAATTTAATGGTGCTAAATTGGTGCAGGCTCTTGAAAACTTGGGTTTTATCTTGGGTAAAGATGAAATGTATCATCGTCACTTAGATTTAAGTGTGGCAAGTCCTGTGCTTTTTAGTGTGGCAAATTTAGAGCAACCCGGCACATTCAATGCTTATAACTTAGCGGAATTTAACACCATAGGAATTGTATTCTTTATGCAATTGCCCTCTCCAAGTAATAATCTTGCTAATTTACGTATGATGATGCGTGCTGCCCATACATTAGCCGAAGATTTACAAGGTGTTATACTGACTGAAGAACAAGAAATTTTTGATGCAAATGCAGAGCAAGCCTATCTTGCTCGAGTGTAAATTCATACCTTAAATTTACCGCACTTTTATATTCATTTAGACAGGCTTTATACCTGTCTATTTTCACGCTAAATACATAGAAAAGTGCGGTCATTTTTCTCCGAGAATTTTATGAAAAATATTCAAACTCAACTAGACAATCTACGCAAAACCTTGCGCCAATATGAATACGAATACCACGTTTTAGATAATCCGAGCGTGCCTGATAGCGAATACGATCGTTTATTTCATCAGCTCAAAGCCCTAGAATTAGAGCATCCTGAATTTCTGACGTCAGATTCGCCAACTCAACGTGTTGGTGCAAAACCACTTTCTGGGTTTAGCCAAATTCGTCACGAAATTCCTATGCTCTCTTTGGATAATGCTTTTTCCGATGCAGAATTTAATGCTTTTGTAAAACGCATTGAAGATCGTTTAATCCTATTACCGAAACCACTTACTTTCTGTTGCGAACCTAAACTTGATGGCTTGGCTGTGAGTATTTTGTATGTTAATGGTGAACTTACACAAGCCGCCACTCGTGGTGATGGCACCACAGGCGAAGATATTACAGCCAATATCCGCACGATTCGTAATGTTCCATTACAACTTTTAACAGATAATCCTCCAGCACGTTTAGAAGTGCGGGGCGAAGTTTTTATGCCGCACGCAGGCTTTGAGCGTTTAAATAAATATGCGTTAGAACATAATGAAAAAACCTTTGCTAATCCTCGCAATGCAGCGGCAGGCTCTTTACGCCAGCTTGATCCTAATATTACCAGCAAACGTCCGCTGGTATTAAATGCTTATGGTATTGGAATTGCTGAGGGGGTTGATCTGCCGACTACGCATTATGCTCGTTTGCAATGGCTAAAATCTATCGGGATTCCAGTAAATCCTGAAATTCGTTTATGTAATGGTGCAGATGAAGTTTTAGGTTTTTATCGAGATATTCAAAACAAACGTAGCTCGTTAGGTTATGATATTGACGGAACGGTATTAAAAATCAATGATATAGCCTTACAAAATGAATTAGGATTTATTTCTAAAGCACCTCGCTGGGCGATTGCTTATAAATTCCCCGCCCAAGAAGAATTAACCCTGTTGAATGATGTTGAATTCCAAGTGGGTCGAACTGGCACAATCACACCAGTTGCCAAATTAGAGCCAGTGTTTGTTGCAGGCGTTACAGTAAGTAATGCCACCTTACATAATGGCGATGAAATTGAACGTTTAAATATCGCTATTGGCGATACTGTTGTTATTCGTCGAGCAGGCGATGTAATTCCACAAATTATTGGCGTATTACACGAACGTCGCCCTGATAATGCTAAACCAATCATTTTCCCAACAAATTGCCCTGTGTGCGATTCTCAAATTATTCGTATTGAAGGCGAAGCAGTAGCACGTTGCACGGGAGGATTATTCTGTGCGGCACAGCGTAAAGAGGCATTAAAACATTTCGTCTCTCGTAAAGCAATGGATATTGATGGTGTAGGCGGAAAATTAATAGAGCAATTAGTCGATCGAGAACTGATTCATACACCTGCGGACTTATTTAAACTTGATTTAACCACACTCACACGCTTAGAAAGAATGGGCGCAAAATCTGCAGAAAACGCACTCAATAGTCTTGAAAATGCAAAAAGCACGACGCTTGCTCGCTTTATTTTTGCTTTAGGCATTCGTGAAGTGGGCGAAGCCACTGCATTAAATCTTGCTAATCATTTCAAAACTTTAGATGCGCTTAAAGACGCAAATCTTGAAGAACTTCAACAAGTGCCTGATGTAGGGGAAGTTGTAGCGAACCGAATTTTTATATTTTGGCGTGAAGCGCATAATGTTGCAGTCGTGGAGGATTTAATCGCACAAGGTGTGCATTGGGAAACTGTAGAAGTGAAAGAAGCGAGTGAAAACTTGTTCAAAGATAAAACTGTAGTACTGACAGGCACTCTTACACAAATGGGGCGTAATGAAGCAAAAGCCTTATTACAACAGCTTGGCGCAAAAGTAAGTGGTTCGGTATCCAGTAAAACAGATTTCGTTATCGCAGGCGATGCGGCAGGCTCTAAACTTGCAAAAGCTCAAGAACTAAATATTACAGTATTAACAGAAGAAGAATTTTTAGCACAGATAACAAGATAATTTTTTATCTAAAATAGTGATAATTATAATGATACCCGACGCTTGGTGTAACTGGAAGAACAGGCAATACACGTCTTGTTCTCGTTTTAACTTTATTGTCACTTTGGTTTAATTTTAAACTTGTATCAATTTGTTGCGTTATTTTATCCTTTTGAGTTTGTGTAACAGTATTACCACTAATAACTCGAGCATTATATTCTTGCACAGTTTTCATATCGTAAACAGCGTGGCTGTGTTGTTCTGACTGAGATGAACATCCAACCAAACATAACATAACAACACTAATAAAAACGAAATTTTTCATTTAATATAACCTATTTACAAATTACATTATTTAATACGGCACTGCCTTCTGAAATATGATTGATGGCAGTTTATTTTAATTTTTTATTTTCTTGTGGCTGAATGCGTTTAGACAAATCTTTGTCTGTAATTGAACAAACAGGCACATAACTTAAATTTTGAGGATCTTTTTGGTTATAAATAGTTGCACCAGCCACACTGCCATAGAATTCTCCTCTATTGTCTGGATAAAGATAATGGTAAGTCGAATTTGTGTAATCTACACCTCTTGTAATCTTAAATCCCTGACAAATTCCAGCTGGAGATTCATAAATACTTTCTGATGAAGTCGTTTCACCTATTTTATAAACCTTAAATTCAATACTTTGAGCTAGTTTTTGAGCATCATTATTTGAAACATCGGAATTAAATGCTTTTTTATCTTCAGAAGCAATATAAGTGACTGCACTAGAATCATTTTCTGCAATCGAAAATTGTGAAGTAAATAAACTTCCAATAATGACGCAGAACAAAGAAAAAAAGTGCAATTTTTGTTATTCATTTCTCGTTCCTTTAGTACTTTATTAAATGCTAATCTGTTTGACTACGAATAACTTTTCGCACTATATCAAAAAATCTTATAACGTACAAGGTTATTTTTCGGGAGTGATACTTTTTGATTTTTCTTCATTTTGAGCTTCTAAAGCATCACGCGCGGCACGAATACTTTTTTCAATTAATGGAACTCGCTCATCACCTTTCGGCATTAAGCGTAGCATCATCGCCCAAGTCACTGCCGCCATTTTATAATCTCCCGTTTCAAAATAACGGAATGCGAGTAAACTCAATGCTTCAATATTAGTGTGTTCTTGACGAATCACTTCACGCAATAAATTGCCACCTTTAAGTTTATCAGTCGCGTCTTCAGAAAACATCAATACACGCGCATAACCTAATTTATATTGCACATTATCTGGTTCAAGTTTATTAGCCTTTTGATAGCTATCGAATGCCAAACGAGCATCACCTAAATTCATCCCAATTTGACCGAGCATCCACCATTTTTTGGCATCAGTTGGATTTTTTTGCAAATCGATTCGAAGTGCGGTAGAAAATTGCTGCATTTCTGTATCAGAAAATGGATTTTTATCTTCATCTTTCATTCGGTCAAAGAAATAGGGCAATTTCGCATAAGTTTGCTCTAACATCGATTCGGCTTGCCAAGATCCCACCATAAAATAAGAAGGACCTGCGATAATTCCTAACGCTAATACACCAGAGATAAACCAAATTTTTCCATAAGATTTGCCAGAATAATCCACATTCTCTTGAACCTTGCTCGGAACATCATCAAGCAAAGTTTTCTGTAATTCTTGTTTAAGTTGCTCAACATTTTCAACTAAACCTTGGGAATTATCTTGCTCAATTTCTTCCAAGCGCGAGAAATATAACGCCTTATTTAAATCATCACGTTTTTGCCCATGTTTCGCTTTGAATTGACGTAATAAAGGATAAAAACAAATTAACGCCACAACTAAAGTGGTTAAGATAAAAATTAATGTAAAATTCATCTATTTATCCTTGTTTAATAATTCTGCCAAACGTGCATTATCTTCATCCGTTAAAATCTCTTGGGATTTCACCGCACTTTGGGTTTTAGGTTTGCGTCTTAATAAAAACACCACGCCTAACAACACAAGCAATAATGGCGCAATCCATAGCACTAATGTACTCGCTGTTATAGGAGGATCATAGGTTACAAAATTGCCGTAGCGAGCCACCATATAATCCACTACGTCATTTTTCGATTTACCTTCTTGTAAAAGCTCAAATACTTTGCCACGCATATCCACTGCGATAGTCGCATTGGAATCCGCAATATTGTTATTTTGACATTGAGGGCAACGCAAAGATTGTGTTAATTGGTGGTAATCACTCTCTTGCTGTGGAGAACTAAAATTTAATGCATCAATAGCTGAAAACGCCGCTGAGCTAAACAAAAGTGCGGTCAAAAATAGCCATGTTTTTTTCATTATTGTTGCTCCGAAAGTTTGTCATAAATTGGTTTTAAAGTCTGAGTCCAAACTTTTTCGTTTACATCTCCAGCATAACGATAATGAATCACACCTTTTCCATCTACAATGAACGTTTCTGGCGCACCATATACCCCTAAATCCAAACCGAAAGAACCTTTTTCATCTTTTAAAACAACTTGATAAGGATTGCCAAGATCTTTTAGCCACTTCATTGCTTTAGGTGATTCATCTTTATAATCTAAACCAATAATTCTCACACCCTCTTTAGCAAGTTTGTTTAAATATTGATGTTCTGCATAACAAGTCGGACACCAAGTCGCCCATACGTTAAGCAAAACTGGCTCACCTTGTTGAAACAATTCGTTCGTGTAAGCTTTATTTTCAAACAACTCCGTCAAATTTTTTGCTGGCACAGGCTTTCCAACCAAAGCTGACTCTAATGCTTTAATATCTTCACCTTGCGCATTGCGTTTTAATTGCACTAAAAAGGCAATTGTTATTGATAAAAAGAGAATAAGAGGAACGAGTAATTTTTTTTTCATTTTTTACCGCACTTTTTCATTAACTTTGCTCCACCCATTTATGGGGGGAGCTGTCGCGAAGTGACTGAGGGGGATATCGTAATCCCCCTTCCGCCCTTCGGGCACCTTCCCCCGCAAGCAGGGGAAGGCAAGAATAAAATTATTTCTTCAACAACACATTAAACCGATAGCGTCGATCGAACATGCACAACAATCCACCTAACGCCATAAATAAGCCGCCAATCCAAATCCAGCGAATAAATGGCTTGTAATATAAGCGTAACGCCCAAGAATTATCCTCAAGTTTTTCGCCAAGTGCCACATAGAGGTCACGAGTTAAACCACCTGCAATAGCGGCTTCCGTCATAGACATCCGACTTACTGTGTAAAAACGTTTTTCTGCGAATAAACTTGCCTCTGGTTGCCCATCTTTCGAAATATCAATTTGCGCTTTTCCACCAACATAATTTGGACCATTTTCATCCGTCACACCAACGAATTTAAAATCGTAACGACCAATTTGTGCGTTCTCGCCAACTTTCATTCTCACATCACGTTCTACGCTAAAGTTTTGGCTAAATGCGATCCCCCAAACAGTCATAGCTACGCCTAAGTGAGCTAACATCATTCCCCAATGAGAACGAGATAGTTTGCGTACGCCAACAAAGAATGATTCACGATGCGTCGCACGTTGTTGCAATTCATAAAGCGCAAGTAACGCGATAATCACGGTCATCATTGAACCAAGCACTGAACTCACGGTAATTTTATCTTGCAAGAAATAAGGTAGTGCAAAACCTGC
Source organism: Haemophilus aegyptius (assembly GCF_900475885.1). Lineage (GTDB taxonomy): Bacteria > Pseudomonadota > Gammaproteobacteria > Enterobacterales > Pasteurellaceae > Haemophilus > Haemophilus influenzae. Next base: position 1,147,200 of record NZ_LS483429.1, on the reverse strand, counting down.
AATCAGCATAACAAATACGCTGATAACAACAGGCGTACGAATTGCAGAAAATTGGTCTCTACGCCATTTCACTAAAGGTCCAATACCAAGCAATAATGCAAATGGTGTCATAATAATTAAGAACATTTGATCAAAGAATGGCGCACCAATAGAAATAGAGCCTAAACCCAGTTGTTTATGAACCAGTGGTAACAACGTTCCTAAGAATACAACGCAAAGTGCGGTCATTAATAAGATATTATTTAATAACAACATACTTTCACGTGAATAGCGTTCTGCATTATCACGAGAACGAATTTGACTGCCTTTATACGCATAGAGCGCAAGCGAACCGCCAATTACCACAACGAGGTAAGCCAAAATATACAAACCACGAGTTGGATCCGATGCAAATGCGTGAACTGAAACTAAGATACCAGAACGAACTAAGAACGTGCCGAGCAGACAAAGTGAAAAGGCTAAAATCGCAAGTAATACCGTCCAAGCTTTGAAAGAACCACGTTTTTCTGTCACAGAAAGAGAGTGAATCAATGCAGTACCAGCAAGCCACGGCATAAACGATGAGTTTTCTACTGGATCCCAGAACCACCAGCCCCCCCAGCCAAGCTCATAATAAGCCCACCAAGAACCGAGTACGATACCTAAAGTTAAAAACACCCAAGCAGCAAGCGTCCAAGGACGTGACCAACGCGCCCAAGCTGAATCTAATTTTCCAGTCATTAAGGATGCTATCGCAAACGCAAATGCCACCGAAAAACCCACATAGCCCATATAAAGTAATGGAGGGTGGAAAATCAAGCCTACATCTTGCAACATTGGGTTAAGTTCTTTTCCATCTACTGGGAAATCTGGGAAAGTACGCGTGAAAGGATTTGAGGTAAACAAAACGAACAATACAAAACCGACGCTAATAATCCCCATAATACCAAGCACGCGAGCAACCGCTTCTTGGGGTAAATGTTTACTCAATAAAGCAACGGCAAATGACCAAACCGCCAGTAACCAAATCCACAGTAACAAAGAGCCTTCATGGGAACCCCATACCGCAGATAAACGATAATAAATGGGTAAAGTAGTATTAGAATTATTTACAATATATTGCACGCTAAAATCATTGACTGCGAATAAATAAAATAGCGCAGCAAAAGCAATGCTTAGGCTTGCAAATAAACCATAAGTCATTGGGCGAGCTAATGCCATTAATTGTACATTGCCCTTTTCCGCCCCCCACAAAGGGAAAATCGCCAACATAAGCGATACAGCTAAACTTAAAGCCAGCGCATAATTTCCTAATTCAGCAATCATTTTGCGCCTTCTTTTTCTTGACGATCACGCTCACTTTCGCCTTTTAAATCTGCTGCCTTAATCCCCATTGGTTTATGTACTTTTTGCATGTTTTCGCCTAATTCTGGCGGCACATAATTTTCATCGTGTTTAGCCAATACTTCTGTCGCGCTTAAAACCGCTGACTGAGTTAATACGCCTTGAGCCACAATCCCCTGCCCTTCACGGAAAAGATCTGGCAAAATGCCTTCATATTCAACAGTGATCGCAGGACCAATATCATTTAAATCGAACCGCACTTTTAAGCTTTTTGGATCACGCACTACCGTGCCTTCAACCACCATACCGCCAACACGAATACGCTGCCCCACTTCAGGTTTTTGATTCGGATTATTATCCTTACCTTGAATCACTTCAGATGGCGTATAAAACAAGTCGATATTTTGACGTAATGCATACAGCATCAATCCACTTGCAATAGCAATGCCAAGCACAACAAAAATGACTAATTTAAATCTGGATTTACGTCTTGGATTCATAGTGTGTTCCCCTTATTTGCTTGTTGTAAACGTTCTTCGCGTTGTTGCTCACGCAATACATTTTGTAACACTGTTGTGCGTTGTTTTACACTTTGAACAATTAAGGCAATAACTGCCACTAAACTTACTGCATAGGATAACCATACGTAAAAACCGTAGCCACCCATATTAAAAAAATCACTCCAAGTTTGGAAAAACATAAAATATTCCTTATTTTTTACCCTAGGGTAGGTATACCCTAGGTTAGTAAAAGTACTACCCTTTTAAGGTAGATTAAACGTTCCCCAAAGGGGAATCATTTTATATTAACCGTGAGTATACCTACCCACGGAATTAGATACGTTCGCAAGTGCTTTAACCCAAGGACGTTTTGCATCTTCTTTCAATAATTCCACGCGATAACGAACTAAAGTAAGCCAAATATACAAGGTCAAAAAACCGAAGATACATAAAATTAATGGAACCAACATTGGAATTGCAATGGATGGTTTTTCAAATTTGGTAATACTAGCCCCTTGATGTAATGTGTTCCACCACTCCACCGAAAAATGAATAATCGGTAAAATCACGACCGTTGTAATGCATAAAATCCCCGCCGCTTTTGCGCCTACGTTACGATCTGAAAAAGCAGAATAAAGGGCTAAGATACCAAGATAAAGAAAGAATAAAATCAATTCTGCAGTTAAGCGAGCATCCCACACCCACCAAGTACCCCACATTGGTTTCCCCCAAATTGCCCCCGTAACAAGCGATAAGAAAGTAAACAATGCACCAATTGGCGCCATTGCAATCATTGCGAGATGAGCTTGCTTAATTTGCCACACTAGGGCAACCACAGCTGCAATCGCCATTGAACCGTACACACCCATTGACCAAATCGCTGTCGGCACATGTACATACATAATTCGGAAACTATTGCCCTGTTGGTAATCTGCTGGGGCGAATGCTAACCCCCATACAATGCCAACACCGAGTAAGATAAGCGTTAAAAATGCAAATAACGGACTCAATTTACCGCAAATACGATATTGAGTTTCTGGTTTTGCATAAGGATGTAACCTCTTCCACATAAAAAAGATCCTTAAAAATTAAAGAGAAAAACCACCGCACTTTTATACGATGAAATAAAATTAATTATCTAAACTAATTCGCAACGCTGCCGCGATAGCAAAAGGCGAAAGCGTTACTGCACCAACCATCATGGCACCTAAAATCGCCAGTTGTCCCCCATAAGGCACATTTAATCCTGCTGCTTCTAGTATTGATGAAGCAAAAATTAAAACAGGAATAAACAACGGAACAACAAGCAAACTCAACAACACGCCACCTTTTCGCAATCCCACCGTTAAAGCCACGCCAATAGCACCGATACAACTCAATACAGGAGTGCCCAGTAACAATGTCAAAACCAATGCCCACCAAATATTGACCTCAAGAGAAAGTAACAAAGCCGCAATAGGCGATAATAAAATAAGCGGCAAACCAGTGAGCAACCAATGTGCAACGACTTTAGCCAAAGCTGTCATTGGTAAAGGCTGTGCGATTAACATTAATTGTTCAAGAGAACCATCAATAAAATCATCGCGGAATAAACGCTCAAAAGAAAGCAATGCTGAAAGTAATGCAGCTACCCATGCGATACCCGGTGCGATACGGGAAAGTAATTTAGGCTCTGGCCCAATAACAAGCGGAAACAAAGTAATCACAAGCAAAAAGAACCATAGCGGATTTAAAATCTCCGCATTTTTGCGCATCGCAATTTGAAGTTCTCGTTTAATTATCTCTAAAAAAATCATTAAGTTATTCCGCTTTATAAGCCGCTAAATTCAATTTTTGCAGATGAGAACTTGGCACTTCTTGGTGGCTGGTTAACAACACAATACCACCTCGTTGAGCATGCTCATCAAAAAGTGCGGTTAGAATTTCCACGCCTTTTTTATCAATCGCAGTAAAGGGCTCATCTAAAATCCATAAGGGCGCTTGAGACAGCCATAAGCGACCTAACGCGATACGTTTTTGTTGTCCTGCAGAAAGTTGCGCGGCAGGCAAATCTTCACGACCTAGCAATCCCACTTTCTCAAGCAAATCCCACAACATATCGGTGTTTTGTTCAGCTTGACTAATTCGTTGATAAAACTGCAAATTTTTCCACGCCGTTAGCTCTGGTTTAACGCCTGAAAGATGTCCTAAATAAAGCAAATTCTGATGATACTGTTCACGTTGTTTAGAAATTGCTTCAGCATCCCACCGCACTTCGCCTTCTAAAGGTTGGGCTAAACCAGCAAGAATACGTAACAAGCTCGTTTTACCTATGCCGTTATGCCCTTCAATTTGTACAAAATCACCGCTATTAAAATCGCAAGTCAAAGCACGAAAAAGTACGCGTTCACCACGTTGGCAGGATAAATTTTGCAGATATAACTTGTGTTGCTCAAACATAATTACAGAGGGAAAATAGAAAGTGGCGGTATTCTAATATTTGATGAAATTTTCGCAACTCAAACGCATAACTCTTTAGAAGTAGATTGATAGATTTATTGATTTAAAACAAAATTTAATAAATTCACTTTTTAAAAAAGGAAAAACATTTAATGATCTAAATCAATTTTTTTGCTATTATTTGCTCAATTTTGGTTATAGACCAAAACCTCAACGAAATCTGTTTTTAACAATAGAAGGAATACATTATGTCTTACACTCTCCCTGAATTAGGCTATGCCTATAATGCCTTAGAACCACATTTTGATACGCAAACAATGGAAATCCATCATAGTAAACACCACCAAGCTTACGTAAACAATGCAAATGCTGCATTAGAAGGTTTACCCGCTGAATTAGTAGAAATGTGTCCGGGTCATTTAATTTCTAACCTTGATAAAATTCCTGCAGAAAAACGTGGAGCATTACGTAATAATGCTGGTGGCCACACAAACCACAGTTTATTTTGGAAAAGCTTGAAAAAAGGTACTACTTTACAAGGCGCATTAAAAGATGCGATTGAACGTGATTTTGGTTCTGTAGATGCATTTAAAGCAGAGTTTGAAAAAGCAGCAGCAACTCGTTTCGGTTCAGGCTGGGCATGGTTAGTATTAACCGCTGAAGGTAAATTAGCCGTTGTATCAACAGCAAACCAAGATAACCCATTAATGGGTAAAGAAGTGGCAGGTTGTGAGGGTTTCCCACTTTTAGGTTTAGACGTTTGGGAACACGCTTACTACTTAAAATTCCAAAACCGCCGTCCAGACTACATTAAAGAATTCTGGAATGTGGTAAACTGGGATTTCGTTGCAGAACGTTTTGAACAAAAAACAGCTCACTGTAACTGTGCAAAATAATAAACATAGGAAAACCTAGCAAAAGCTAGGTTTTTCTGCTTTCCTCTCTATAACTTTTCTTTTGCAATCTTTTTTATCAAATCTGTATCTTTTACAGGCTTATTATTTATAGGCATTTATCAATGTTATTTTCCATAAACAAAGTATTATTAAAATTCAATAAATAATGAAGAAATGTAAAGCTTCTTTAGTGAGGTCAAAAAGAATGTTACTATGGCAAAATTTTAAGTTATTAAAAATAGAATTTATCACTATTTTTATGACCACATTAAAGTTAAGCCAAAGAAATGTGTTGCTATAAATAACAAAACTTAATCTTTAAATTAAACGAATCTAACTTTTTAAGGTCATATAAAACTGATTGAACTTTTTATTTATAAACGAGATTTTAATGAATCAAAATCTAATTGAAGTTAAGAATCTCACCTTTAAACGCGGTGATCGCGTGATTTACGATAACCTGAATTTGCAAGTAAAAAAGGGAAAAATCACTGCGATCATGGGGCCGTCGGGGATTGGTAAAACCACCTTACTTAAATTGATCGGTGGGCAACTAATGCCAGAGCAAGGTGAAATTTTGTTTGATGGACAAGATATTTGTCGTCTATCTAATCGTGAACTGTACGAAGTACGCAAGCGGATGGGGATGTTATTCCAATCAGGTGCGCTTTTTACGGATATTTCTACTTTTGATAATGTCGCCTTTCCAATTCGTGAACATACGCATTTGTCTGAAAGTTTAATTCGTCAAATCGTGTTGATGAAATTGGAGGCGGTTGGGTTGCGAGGCGCTGCCGCATTGATGCCTTCAGAACTTTCCGGTGGTATGGCTCGTCGAGCTGCATTAGCGCGTGCTATTGCGCTTGACCCTGATTTAATTATGTTTGATGAACCATTTACTGGGCAAGATCCGATTAGTATGGGCGTAATTTTAAGCCTGATTAAACGATTAAATGAAGCGTTAAATTTGACTTCTATCGTCGTGTCACACGATGTGGAGGAAGTATTGAGTATTGCAGATTATGCCTATATTATTGCAGACCAAAAAGTCATCGCAGAAGGAACATCTGAGCAGCTTTTACAAAGCCAAGATCCGCGAGTGGTGCAATTCTTAAAAGGTGAATCTGATGGCCCTGTGCGCTTTAACTACCCAGCGCAAGATTATATGAAGGAATTGTTTGAATGATCGTCAATTTTATTTCTGCTTTAGGAAAACAGGTGATCGACTTTTTCCGTGCATTGGGGCGAGCAGGCTTTATGTTATTTGGCGCATTGATCGGCAAGCCACAAATTCGTAAGCATTTTCCTTTGCTTGTGAAGCAAATGCATGTTTTAGGTGTCCAATCGTTACTCATTATTTTGTTGTCCGGTTTATTTATTGGAATGGTATTAGGACTACAAGGTTATGTCGTATTAGTTGATTTTTCTGCTGAAACAAGTTTAGGTCAGTTGGTGGCACTTTCTCTTTTGCGAGAATTAGGGCCTGTTGTTACCGCACTTTTATTTGCTGGTCGAGCAGGTTCTGCATTGACGGCTGAAATAGGCTTAATGAAAGCCACTGAACAACTTTCTAGTCTTGAAATGATGGCTGTTGATCCTTTACGTCGAGTGATTGCACCACGTTTTTGGGCAGGTGTCATTTCTATGCCAGTTTTGTCAATCTTGTTTATTGCAATTGGTATTTGGGGCGGTTCCTTAGTTGGTGTGGATTGGAAAGGTGTTGATTCAGGCAGCTTTTGGTCTGTTATGCAAAATTCCGTGAGTTGGAGCTATGATATTTTAAATGGCTTTATTAAAGCGGTTTTCTTTGCTGTAGCCGTAACTTGGATTGCGCTTTTTAATGGTTATGATTGTATGCCAACATCAGAAGGTATCAGTCAAGCTACAACACGAACAGTTGTGCATGCATCTCTTGTTGTTCTAGGATTAGATTTTATTTTGACTGCTATTATGTTTGGCGCAGGTTAAGGATTTTTTTATGAGACAAACAATTAAATATGAATTTTGGGTCGGGTTATTTTTATTACTTGGTATTGGTGCCTTAGTTTTTTTAGGTTTACGCGTAGCTAATGTACAAGGTTTTGCTGAGACGAAATCTTATACCGTGACGGCAATTTTTAATAATATTGGCGGACTAAAAGTGCGCGCACCACTAAAAATTGGAGGCGTAGTAATTGGGCGTGTGAGTGCTATTACGCTTGATGAAAAAAGCTATTTACCAAAAGTAAGTATTGCGATTAATCAAGAATATAATGAAATCCCAGAAAACAGTTCTTTATCAATTAAAACATCAGGTTTATTAGGTGAGCAATATATTGCCTTAACAATGGGTTTTGATGATGGAGATACAGCAATGCTTAAAAATGGTAGCCAAATTCAAGACACTACATCAGCTATGGTATTGGAAGATTTAATTGGACAATTCTTATACGGAAGTAAAAAATCAGACGGCAATGAAAAATCAGAATCCGCAGAATAATAGGTTAAATTTTATAAATTAGGAGATTGACAATGAACCTTACTCAACTAAAAAAATGGTTTACTATTTTAACTTTCGTATTAACCGCACTTTTGGTTACACGAACAGCTATTGCAGAAACAAGTCCTTATGTTTTAATGCAGCAAGCGTCAGATAAACTATTTTCTGATATACAAGCTAATCAAAGTAAAATTAAACAAGATCCAAATTATTTACGTACTATTGTTCGTAATGATTTATTGCCTTATGTAAACTTAGAATATGCAGGTTCTAAAGTATTAGGTTCATACTACAAATCAACCTCTACAGAACAACGAGAAAAATTTTTCAAGACTTTTGGTGAATTGATTGAGCAAAAGTACGCACAAACATTAACAAATTATTCTAATCAAAAAATTCAAATTGAATCAGAAAAAGAATTAGGCGATAACAATTTTGTAAATATTCGCGTAAGTGTTATTCAAACTAATGGCGTTGCTCCGATCCTATTAGATTTTAAATGGCGTAAAGGCAATAAAAGTGGGGAATGGAAAGCCTACGATATGGCAGCAGCAGGCGTAAGTATGCTGGAAGATACGATAAAAAATTGGGTTGGTATTTTAAACAAACAAGGTATTGATACATTAATCACAAAGATGCAGCAATCTGCCTCACAACCTATAATTTTCAATCAATAAATGAATAACTATGCTAAATTGGGATTTGCAAAAAAATAATGATAAAATAACGCTCTTTTTGTTTGGGGAACTATCTCGCAGCACCTTGTTACCAATGTGGCAGCAACGTGGCGTTTTTTTGTCAGAAAGTACACTTGATAAAACTATTGTTGAATGGAATTTATCTGGTCTTCAGCATATTGATTCAGCTGGTTTTACAGTGCTTTGTGATTTTTTACGAGAGTGTCAAAAGATTAACAAAACAGTACGATTAGTTTATCCACCAAAACAATTATTAACCCTAGCAGATCTTGTTGGTTTATCTGATTGGATCGCAAATTTTACATAGCTTACTTAAACGGAAATCCAATGGAACTTCAAAAAATTGAAAAAATTTTAAAAGACACGCTAAATATCGTAGAAGTCTATGCACAAGGTGAAAATGCACATTTTGGTGTAATTGTAGTGAGTGATGAAATTGCTGCACTATCTCGTGTAAAACAACAACAAACGATTTATGCCCCTTTAATGCCTTATTTTAGCACTGGTGAAATTCACGCTCTAACCATCAAAACTTATACCGTAGAAAAATGGAAACGCGATCGTGCATTAAACCAGTTTAATTAAGGATTTAAAAATGGATAAATTTCGTGTTTATGGGCAATCTCGTTTAAGTGGAAGTGTGAATATTTCAGGCGCAAAAAACGCCGCACTTCCAATTCTTTTTGCGGCTATTTTAGCTACAGAACCTGTTAAATTGACAAATGTTCCCGAACTTAAAGATATTGAAACAACTTTAAATATTTTGCGTCAATTAGGCGTAATTGCAAATCGTGATGAAACTGGTGCAGTTTTATTAGATGCCTCTAATATCAATCATTTCACTGCACCTTATGAATTGGTTAAAACTATGCGTGCTTCAATTTGGGCATTGGCACCTTTAGTCGCTCGTTTCCATCAAGGTCAAGTCTCATTACCTGGAGGTTGTTCTATCGGAGCTAGACCTGTTGATCTCCACATTAGCGGTTTAGAAAAATTAGGTGCGGACATCGTTCTTGAAGAAGGATATGTAAAAGCACAAGTATCAGATCGTCTTGTTGGAACTCGAATTGTAATAGAAAAAGTAAGTGTAGGCGCAACTTTATCTATTATGATGGCCGCAACCCTTGCGAAAGGTACGACTGTTATTGAAAACGCCGCTCGTGAACCTGAAATTGTAGATACTGCAGATTTCCTTAATAAAATGGGTGCAAAAATATCTGGTGCAGGTTCTGATCACATTACGATTGAAGGTGTTGAACGTTTAACTGGTTGTGAGCACAGTATTGTGCCAGATCGTATTGAAACAGGTACATTCTTAATTGCCGCAGCAATTTCAGGCGGTCGTGTTGTTTGCCAAAATACTAAGGCTGATACTTTAGATGCGGTGATCGATAAACTCCGTGAAGCTGGTGCGCAAGTTGATGTAACTGAAAATAGCATTACTTTAGATATGCTTGGTAATCGCCCTAAAGCAGTGAATATTCGTACTGCACCACATCCAGGGTTCCCAACTGATATGCAGGCTCAATTTACTTTATTAAATATGGTGGCAGAAGGTACAAGCATTATCACTGAAACGATTTTTGAAAATCGTTTTATGCATATTCCTGAATTAATTCGTATGGGTGGTAAAGCTGAAATTGAAGGGAATACAGCGGTATGTCACGGGGTTGAACAATTGTCTGGCACAGAGGTAATAGCGACAGATTTACGCGCTTCAATCAGTTTAGTGCTTGCAGGTTGTATCGCAACGGGAGAAACCATTGTAGATCGTATTTATCATATCGATCGTGGTTATGAACATATCGAAGCTAAATTACGTGGCCTAGGTGCGAAAATTGAACGTTTTTCTGGAAGTGATGAAGCGTAATTAGATACGCTGCTTTTCTATTAGACATTACAAGTTTATTTATAATCTTAAATTTCTATTAATGCCTTTCTTTAGAAAGGCATTTTTTTACTGAAATTTTATAAGAGTAGATTGATTGCATTGTTTAGAAACGTATTTTTCTACAAGAAAGTGCGGTCGATTATTTTCTTATTTTGATAGTAAGCACTTATATCAATTTTTTATAACTAAAATTCATAAACCATAAATAAATAATCTTTTTTTTCATAAGTTTGGTTTTTATAATCACGCTTAGACAAACACAACACAAGGAAGAAAAAATGAAAAAATTACTTTTTACGACCGCACTTTTAACTGGAGCTATTGCTTTCTCAACTTTTTCTCACGCAGGCGAAATTGCCGATCGTGTTGAAAAAACTAAAACTTTATTAGTCGGAACAGAAGGGACTTATGCACCATTTACTTTCCATGATAAAAGTGGAAAATTAACAGGCTTTGATGTAGAGGTTATTCGTAAAGTTGCTGAAAAGCTCGGTTTGAAAGTGGAATTTAAAGAAACACAATGGGATGCAATGTATGCGGGGTTAAATGCAAAACGTTTTGATGTGATAGCAAACCAAACTAACCCAAGCCCAGAGCGTTTAAAAAAATACAGTTTCACAACGCCTTATAATTATTCTGGTGGGGTGATTGTAACAAAATCATCGGATAACAGTATTAAATCATTTGAAGACTTGAAAGGTCGTAAATCTGCGCAATCTGCAACAAGTAACTGGGGTAAAGATGCAAAAGCTGCAGGTGCGCAGATTCTTGTAGTGGATGGTTTAGCACAGAGCTTAGAGCTTATTAAACAAGGCCGTGCAGAAGCAACAATTAATGATAAATTGGCTGTATTAGATTATTTTAAAAAACACCCAAATTCTGGTTTAAAAATTGCTTATGATCGTGGGGATAAAACTCCGACTGCCTTTGCTTTTTTACAAGGTGAAGATGCATTGATTACAAAATTTAATCAAGTACTTGAAGCACTTCGCCAAGATGGTACATTAAAACAGATTTCAATTGAATGGTTTGGTTATGATATTACTCAATAATTGGTTGGCGAGTCTTCCATTTATGAGTGCAGAACGAGCTGATTATGTAATCAGCTCGTTTTGGCCTATGTTGGAAGCAGCAATTTTATACACATTGCCATTGGCAGTCATTTCTTTCTTCTGTGGTTTGCTTATTGCAGTGATTGTTGCCGTAATTTGTACTCTTCCTCATCCAAATTTTATGACTAAACTTTTGCAAAGTATTGGTCGTGCTTATATTTCTATTATTCGTGGTACGCCAATGCTTGTGCAGATTTTTATTATTTTCTATGGATTGCCTGAAGTCGGCATTAAACTTGAGCCCTTCCCAACTGCAATTATTGCCTTCTCAGTCAATATCGGTGCTTATGCTGCAGAAACTGTGCGTGCATCAATTATTGCGATCCCAAAAGGACAGTGGGAGGCTTCTTATGCTATAGGAATGAATTATCAACAGGCATTTATTCGCACGATTATGCCGCAAGCATTACGCATTTCAGTCCCTTCTCTTTCTAACACTTTTATTAGCACAGTGAAGGATACCTCTTTGGCTTCTTTAGTATGGATCGCAGAGTTATTTCGCGTCGCACAAAATATCACGGCGGAAAATTATGAATTTATTTTGATTTATAGTGAAGCAGCACTGATTTATTGGGTTTTCTGTTTTGTATTGTCTATTGGTCAAATGCGTTTAGAAAAACGCCTTTCTCGTCACTTGTAAGGATTGTCTATGCTAAAAGTAAGTAATATTCAGAAAAACTTTAATGGCAATCATGTGTTAAAAGGCATTGATTTTGAAATTAATAAAGGCGAAGTGGTTGCAATTTTAGGTCCTTCTGGTTCTGGAAAAACCACCTTTTTACGTTGTTTAAACTTGCTTGAACGACCAGAGCAAGGCATTTTGGAATTTACTGATGGCAGTCTAAAAATTGATTTTAGCCAGAAAATTAGTAAAGCAGATGAATTGAAGTTACGCCGGTGTTCGTCAATGGTCTTTCAGCAATACAATTTATTCCCTCATCGTTCTGCCCTTGAAAATGTTATGGAGGGAATGGTTGTTGTGCAAAAACAAGATAAAGCTCAAGCTCGTGAAAAAGCACTTAGTTTGCTAGAAAAAGTAGGGCTTAAAAATAAAGCGGATTTATTTCCATCCCAACTTTCTGGCGGTCAGCAACAGCGAGTGGGGATTGCTCGGGCCCTTGCGGTAAAACCTGATATTATTTTATTAGATGAACCTACATCGGCATTAGATCCTGAATTGGTGGGCGAAGTGTTACAAACACTAAAAATGCTCGCCCAAGAAGGTTGGACAATGATTATTGTTACTCACGAAATGCAGTTTGCGAAAGATGTCGCGGATCGTGTGATTTTAATGGCGGATGGATATATTGTAGAACAAAATACAGCAGATAAATTCTTCACTTGCCCACAACACGAGCGCACTAAACAGTTCTTGTTACAAGCAAAAATACCACTTGAGCTTGATTATTATATTTAAAGTGCGGTCAATTTTTAGAGCGTTTTTTGAAACAAACTCAATAATGGATAATGTAGGCTTTAATTAAAACGTGATGGATTTCACAACTTTAGAATTAAATGCTTCTACACCTTTACATTACCAATTCACTATGCAAGAATGCTCACGTTAAAATTTAAGTCAATAGGAGTAAATAATGACTTTGGCAGCGCGTTTAAAACGAGAATTTGTTTCTGGTTGGAAACCTTTTGAGGTGGTTTGGCTTGCGCTTTTTATTATTGCGCAAATTTGGGCTTATGATGTACAAACACCTGATTCTTGGTTAGCAATGATTTCTGGTATTTCTGGTATTTTGTGTGTGGTATTGGTAAGTAAAGGTAAAATTAGTAATTATTTCTTTGGATTGATTTTTGCCTATACTTATTTTTATGTTGCTTGGGGATCGAATTTCTTAGGTGAAATGAACACCGTACTTTACGTATATTTGCCCTCTCAATTTATTGGTTACTTTATGTGGAAAGCCAATATGCAAAATAGCGATGGTGGAGAAAGCGTGATTGCCAAAGCGTTAACTGTTAAAGGATGGGTGACATTAATTGTTATGACTACGGTTGGTACTTTGCTTTTTGTTCAAGCATTACAAGCGGCTGGTGGTAGTTCAACAGGTTTAGATGGTCTAACTACAATTATTACGGTTGCGGCACAGATTTTAATGATTTTGCGTTATCGTGAACAATGGTTGTTATGGATTGGATTAAATATTCTTTCTATTTTCTTATGGGCAGAGACACCTGCAATATACTTAATGTATTCAGCCTACTTACTTAACTCGTTGTATGGTTATTATAACTGGACGAAATTAGTTAAGCGTACTAACCTAAATATAAAAACAGTAAATAGCTTATAAAAACCCCCCGTTAAATGATAAATTTAACGGGGATTTTTTTACTTCAAAAACATCAAGTTATATCATAACCAAATAAAAATATTTCATTTTTTTACCGCACTTATTGCAGAACCAAGAATTACTTCACAGATTTTTTGTGATTTTCATAGGCTGCTTTTACAAAGCCTGCAAACAACGGATGACCATCACGAGGCGTAGAAGTAAATTCTGGATGGAATTGGCAAGCGACAAACCAAGGATGATTTAGCACTTCGATAATTTCTACCAATTTTTTATCTGCAGATAATCCAGTTACTTTCAATCCTGCTTTTTCAATTTCTGGAAGCAAGGTATTGTTCACTTCATAGCGATGACGATGACGCTCTTCAATGGTTTCTTTGCCATAAAGCTCGCGAGCGCGGCTACCTGATACCAAATGACATTGTTGTGCGCCTAAACGCATTGTTCCGCCAAGATCTGATTCATCGGTACGCACTTCAGTATTACCCTCCGCATCTTGCCATTCTGTGATTAATGCCACCACAGGTTGTTCACAATCTTTATCAAATTCAGATGAATTGGCTTTAGTTAAACCCGCTACATTACGTGCATATTCAATCAACGCGATCTGCATACCTAAGCAAATACCCAAGTAAGGAATTTTGTTTTCTCGTGCATATTGTGCGGTACGAATTTTACCCTCTACACCACGATAACCAAATCCACCTGGAACAAGAATGCCATCAACGCCTTTTAATACTTCAACACCTTTGGTTTCAACATCTTGGGAATCAATATATTTAATGTTTACACTTAAACGGTTCGTTAAACCTGCGTGCTTTAAGGCTTCATTTACTGATTTATAGGCATCGGGTAACTCAGTGTATTTACCTACCATACCGATGGTTACTTCTCCCACTGGATTGGCTTGCTTGTAAAGCACTTGTTCCCATTCAGTAAGATCTGCTTCAGGGCAAGTTAAACGGAAACGTTCACAGACAAAATCATCTAAACCTTGAGATTTTAATAATGCGGGGATTTGATAAATTGAATTCACATCTTTTAATGAAATGACTGCACGTTCTGCAACATTACAAAATAAAGCAATTTTCGCACGTTCATTTGGTGGAATCATACGATCTGAACGGCAAATCAACACATCGGGTTGAATACCAATAGAAAGCAATTCTTTTACCGAATGCTGGGTTGGTTTAGTTTTTACTTCACCCGCCGTTGGGATGTAAGGCACCAAGGTTAAATGCATAAATAACGTATGTTCACGACCAACTTGAACGGCTAATTGACGTAATGCTTCTAAGAATGGAAGTGATTCAATATCCCCAACAGTGCCGCCCACTTCAACAATCACAACGTCGTGACCTTGAGCACCAGCAATAACGCGATCTTTAATTTCATTAGTGATATGTGGAATCACTTGAATTGTTGCACCAAGATAATCGCCACGACGCTCTTTACGTAATACTTCAGAATAAATTTTACCTGTAGTGAAGTTATTACGTTTGGTCATTTTCGTGCGGATGAAACGCTCATAATGACCTAAATCTAAATCTGTTTCTGCGCCATCTTGAGTAACGAAAACTTCCCCGTGTTGGGTTGGGCTCATCGTACCAGGATCCACATTAATATATGGATCTAACTTCATAATGGTTACGTTTAAACCACGTGCTTCTAAAATTGCCGCCAATGATGCTGCCGCAATGCCTTTACCTAACGATGAAACCACACCGCCAGTGACGAAAATATAATTTGTAGCCATAGGGAACCTAATCTGTATTGGGATATAAATGATTATAGCTAATCATCTTACAGACAAAATCAACCA
This sequence comes from Haemophilus aegyptius, assembly GCF_900475885.1. Taxonomy (GTDB): domain Bacteria; phylum Pseudomonadota; class Gammaproteobacteria; order Enterobacterales; family Pasteurellaceae; genus Haemophilus; species Haemophilus influenzae. The sequence continues at coordinate 1,131,737 of NZ_LS483429.1, read as the reverse complement.
AAAGTGCGGTCAAAAATCAAAGATAATTAGCTATCAAAGACGGGACGGTAGTTTACCTGATTTGGTTAATGAACTCAATGCTAGTTTTGCCTTAATCCTTTTTATCCTTGGAAAGGAACAACAATCACATTACAAATGTTGAATGATAAATTAAGTATTAAATGCCACTACATACTTATTCAAGCAGTTAAAAACATCAATAGATGATGTTGGTTGAGGCAAATATTAAAATATGCTCTTACACAATGAAATTAATCATCTTTAAAACAAAAATTATTGCAAAAATGTCAATTTGATCTAAGTCAATTAAATTAAATGAAATATAACAAATAAGCCCTATTTTTGTATTTATATCAAAAATGTGATCTATATAGCATTTTTTACTATTTTTTATTCTTATATTTAGTAGTAGAATAGCCGCCAATTTGGGTTATCTCTATAATAACTGGTGTTTTTTTAACCTTTAAAAATAATTATGTAGATAAGTCAATGTAAACTTAGCTGATTGGAGTTGAGTAATTAGGGATTATTTAAGGCATCGCCTTGTTAATCATTGTTGGAACTAATGTTGTTTATACAAAGGAGTTGAGAATGTTAGACGTTGTTGATCTTTCTCGCTTGCAGTTTGCTTTAACTGCGTTGTATCACTTCATTTTCGTGCCGCTAACATTGGGTTTATCCTTTATTCTTGTAATTATGGAAACTATTTATGTGGCGACAGGTAAAGAAGTTTATAAAGATATGACAAAATTTTGGGGAAAGTTATTTGGTATTAACTTTGCCCTTGGGGTAACCACCGGTATTATTATGGAATTCCAATTTGGTACTAACTGGTCTTATTATTCTCATTACGTAGGGGATATTTTTGGTGCGCCACTTGCTATTGAAGCGTTACTTGCCTTCTTCTTAGAATCCACTTTTGTGGGGTTATTTTTCTTCGGTTGGGATCGTTTATCAAAAGGAAAACACTTATTAGCAACTTATTGTGTGGCTTTCGGTTCTAATTTATCTGCTATGTGGATTTTGGTTGCAAATGGCTGGATGCAAGCACCAACAGGTTCAGAATTTAATTTTGAAACTGTACGTATGGAAATGACTAACTTCTTAGATCTTTGGTTAAACCCTGTTGCACAAAGTAAATTCTTACATACTCTTTCTGCAGGTTATGTGACAGGCGCATTTTTTGTTTTAGCCATTAGCTCATACTTTTTACTAAAAGGTCGTGATTTTGAATTTGCAAAACGTTCTTTCTCCGTAGCTGCTACTTTTGGATTTATCGCCTCTATTTCAGTGCTAATTCTTGGTGATGAATCTGGTTATGATATTGGTAAAGCACAACCAGTAAAATTAGCCGCAATGGAAGCTGAATTTGAAACTCACGCAGCACCTGCTCCATTCCTTCCAGTAGCAATTCCAAATACGGCTGAAATGAAAAATGATTTTGCGATTGAAATTCCTTATCTTGGCGGTGTAATAGCAACTCGTTCAATTGATAAAGAAATTATAGGTCTAAAAGATCTTCAAGCATTAAATGAAACTCGTGTACGTAGTGGTATCCGTGCTTATGAATTATTTACTCAACTACGCGCTGAGAAAAAAGCAAATGGTCAAGTAAATGAAGAAACCAAAGCACAATTTAATGAAGTTAAAAAAGATCTTGGTTTCGGTTTATTATTAAAACGCTATACAAACAATGTTGTTGATGCGACAGAAGAACAAATTAAACAAGCCGCTCGTGATACTATTCCAAATGTAGGCCCTAATTTTTGGGCATTTCGTGCAATGATTGCCTCTGGTGGTTTAATTGCCTTACTTACATTCGGCGCATTTGTTCAAAATTTACGTAATAAAGTCACTCAAATTCCATTATTGTTAAAAGTTCTTTTATGGGGATTGCCATTACCTTGGATTGCCATTGAGTGCGGTTGGTTCTTAGCAGAATATGGTCGTCAGCCTTGGGCTATTTACGAGATCTTACCTGTTGGCGTATCCGCTTCTAATTTAAGTACAGGCGATTTATGGTTCTCCATTGGTTTAATTTGTGCGCTTTATCTTGCGTTCATTATTGTTGAGATGTATTTGATGTTTAAATATGCGCGTTTGGGTCCAAGTGCGTTAAAAACCGGCAAATACTACTTTGAACAATCAGCTAAATAAGTAGGAGATAAATTATGATTGATTATGAATTTCTACGTTTTATTTGGTGGGTGTTAGTTATTGTATTATTGATTGGCTTCTCTGTGACTGATGGATTTGATATGGGCGTGACCGCACTTTTACCTGTAATAGGTAAAAAAGAAGTGGAACGCCGTATTATGATCAACACTATTGCTCCCCATTGGGATGGTAACCAAGTTTGGTTATTAACTGCAGGTGGTGCAATATTTGCAGCTTGGCCAATTGTATATGCAGTATCTTTCTCAGGTTTTTACATTGCATTAGTATTAGTCTTGGCAGCGTTATTCTTACGTCCATTGGGTTTTGAATATCGTGCAAAAATTGATAATCCAACTTGGCGTTCTGTTTGGGACTGGGGATTATTCGCAGGTGGTTTTGTACCAGCATTAGTATTTGGCGTGGCTTTTGGTAATTTATTACAAGGCGTTCCATTCCATTTTAACGAATTAACTCAAGTGACTTATACAGGTTCATTTTTTGAGCTATTAAATCCATTCGCATTATTATGTGGTGTTATTAGCTTATCAATGCTTGCCACTCACGGCGCAAACTGGTTACAAATGAAAACCACTGAAGTCTTACGTGATCGGGCTCGTTCAGTAAGTCAAATTGGTTCTATTGTGACTTTAATTACATTCGTATTAGCTGGCGTATGGTTATATTCTAAAGATGGTTATGTAGTTACTAGCACTATCGATCATTTCGCTCCATCGTCTCCAATGAATAAAGAAGTTGCTGTAGAAACTGGCGCGTGGTTTAGAAATTTCAATGAAATGCCAATTCTTTGGATTTTCCCTGCGTTAGCTGTAGTTGCTGCATTATTAAATGCTGCATTTTCTAAAGCTAATCGTTGTGGTTTTGCATTTTTCTTCTCTGCATTAACAATGGCTGGTGTGATTATTACTGCAGCAGTATCAATGTTCCCATTTGTGATGCCTTCAAGTTCACATCCTGAACAAAGTTTATTAATGTGGGATTCGACTTCAAGTGAATTAACATTAACATTAATGCTGATTTTTGCAGTTGTTTTTGTGGTCATTGCTTTAGCTTATACTATTTGGTCTTACTCAAAAATGTTTGGTCGTTTAGATGCTAATTTCATTGATAAAAATAAACACTCATTATACTAAGGAGAAATAGAATGTTATATGCGATTTGGGTAGTGGGTGTATTGTTTGCAATTTGGGCTAGTGCGAAATGCACCATCAATAAAGAAAAAAAAGGTAAATTTGAAGAATAAATTATTTAAGAATTTTACCGACTAAATAAAAGGGTTCAGATCATAATGAACCCTTTTTAACTTTTCTCATTTATCTTTTTCTCAACAACAATGGAAAATAATTTTACGAATTTCTATGCTAGAATATTTACCAAAATTTCCATTTTTTTAACCGCACTTTATGACATTACAACTCAATACCATTGCTCTATTACTAGTGATACTTCTTATTCTTGGCGTATTAAGCAACAACAGCACAATTACCATTTCTGCTGCCGTATTACTTATCATGCAGCAAACTTTTTTATCTTCTCATATTCCTTTGCTCGAAAAATATGGCGTTAAAATTGGTATCATTATTTTAACCATTGGGGTTTTAAGCCCCTTAGTTTCAGGGAAAATTCAGTTGCCTGATTTATCAGGTTTTCTTAGTTGGAAAATGGCTCTTTCTATTGCAGTTGGAATACTTGTGGCATGGCTTGCTGGTAAGGGTGTGCCTTTAATGGGCGAACAACCCGTTTTAGTCACTGGCTTGCTTATCGGCACAATTATTGGTGTAGCATTTTTAGGTGGAATTCCCGTTGGCCCACTTATTGCTGCAGGTATATTAGCTTTATTTTTAGGGAAAATTTAAATGAAAAACAAATACCTTACTCTTGTTGCTTTAAGCGGATTCTTCTGTGTCGCACTAGGCGCATTTGCAGCGCATGGTTTAAAGCACATTTTAGATGTTAAAGCATTATCATGGATTGATACGGGGTTAGAATATCAAATGTTCCATACCATTGCAGTACTTGCCGTTGCATTATCTGCTTTACGTGACAACAAATTCGCCCGATTATCTATGTCTTCTTGGTTAATTGGAATCTTATTATTTAGTGGAAGTTTATACGCACTTGCTTTCGAAGCAAGCAATGTAATTGTATGGATTACGCCTATTGGCGGCACTTTATTTTTAATCGGATGGATTAGCTTAGCTTACGGAAGTTTCAAAAGTAAATCGCTATGAAAAACAGCTCGGTAAAACACACATTAACTCCCTTACAACAATCTCTTTTTTCTCAATTAAATGACATCATTCTGGTGGATCAACGTCGCTTATCCGCCTGCATTCATGGTATTGGAAAAATAAAAAGCCAAGAGGCTCAACAAGCCGTTGCCGCTGAAATCCAACAGCAAATTGAACAAGCTAGATTACGTGTAGAACAACGGAAAAGTGCGGTACAAAATCCGATTGTTTTTCCAGAAAGCTTGCCCGTTAGCCAACGCAAAGTCGAAATTCAAAAACTGCTTTCTGAACATCAGGTCATTGTGGTAGCAGGGGAAACTGGTTCAGGTAAAACCACCCAATTGCCGAAAATGTGTTTGGAATTAGGTTTCGGCAATTTAGGCATGATTGGTCATACCCAGCCACGCCGTATTGCTGCTCGTTCGGTGGCGGCGCGTATTGCGGAAGAACTGGAAACGGAGCTTGGTGGTTTAGTCGGTTATAAGGTTCGTTTTAACGATCAAATCAGTGATGATACACAAATCAAATTGATGACTGACGGGATTCTGTTAGCGGAAATTCAAAACGATCGTTTTCTCAATCAATATTCTTGTTTGATTATCGATGAAGCCCACGAACGTAGCCTAAATAACGATTTTATTCTCGGTTATCTGAAACAGCTTTTGCCACGTCGTCGTGATTTAAAACTTATTATCACTTCTGCAACCATTGATGTGGAACGCTTTTCTAAACACTTTAACAATGCGCCGATTATTGAAGTCTCAGGCAGAACCTATCCTGTTGAAGTGCGTTATCGTCCCGTAGTGGAAGAAGACGATCAAGATCAGCTACTAGGTATTCTTAATGCGGTGGATGAATTGCAAGCAGAAGGTCGAGGCGATATCTTGATCTTTATGAACGGTGAACGGGAAATTCGTGATACTGCCGAAGCCTTGCAAAAGCAAAATCTAAAACACACGGAAATTCTACCGCTCTTTGCTCGATTGTCTGCGCAAGAACAAAATAAAATTTTCCATCCAAGCAGTTTAAATCGCATTGTATTGGCGACCAACGTCGCAGAAACCTCATTGACCGTGCCGAGCATTAAATATGTGATTGACCCAGGTACAGCGCGCATTTCCCGTTATAGCTATCGCACCAAAGTACAACGTTTACCGATTGAACCTATTTCACAGGCATCTGCAAATCAGCGTAAAGGTCGTTGTGGTCGTGTAAGTGAAGGGATTTGTATTCGTTTATATTCGGAAGAGGATTTTAATTCTCGTCCAGAGTTTACCGATCCTGAAATTCTACGCACCAATTTAGCCTCCGTTATTTTGCAAATGACGGCATTGGGTTTGGATGATATTGAAGCGTTCCCATTTGTTGATGCGCCAGATAAACGCCATATTCAAGATGGCGTGAAGTTGTTGGAAGAGTTGGGCGCGTTTGAAACTGTTCAAACTAAATCGGGTGAAAAACGCCTATTAACTAGAGTTGGTCGCCAACTCACTCAACTTCCAGTCGATCCGCGCCTTGCCAAAATGATCCTAAGTGCGGTCAATTTTGGCTGCGTTTATGAAATGATGATCATCGTCTCTGCGTTATCCATTCAAGATCCGCGCGAGCGTCCACAAGAAAAACAGCAAGATTCTGATGAAAAACATCGTCGTTTTGCCGATAAAAAATCAGATTTCTTGGCTTTCCTCAATCTTTGGCGTTATCTACAAGAACAACAAAAAGAATCGAGTAAAAACCAATTCCGTCGTCAGTGCCAAAAAGATTTCTTAAATTATTTACGCATTCGTGAATGGCAGGATATTTATCATCAAATTCGTTTAACCGTGCGTGAAATGGGCTTGCCGATTAATTCCGAAAAAGCAGAATATCAGCAAATTCATACCGCACTTTTAAGCGGTTTGCTTTCTCATATCGGTTTAAAAGAAGCGGAGAAACAACAATATCTTGGCGCACGTAATGCCCATTTTGCGATTTTCCCCAATTCTGTGCTTTTCAAAAAACAACCGAAATGGGTAATGGCGGCAGAGTTAGTGGAAACCTCCAAACTTTGGGGGCGCATGGTGGCAGAAATAGAGCCAGAATGGATTGAGCCACTTGCCGAGCATTTAATAAAAAAATCCCATTCCGAACCCCTTTGGTCTAAATCTCGTGGGGCGGTGATTGCAGATGAGAAAGTCACGCTTTACGGTGTGCCGATTGTGGCTGTGCGACCAGTGAATTACGGTGCTATTGATCCAACGGTAAGCCGTCAGATCTTTATTCAATCTGCCTTGGTGGAAGGGGATTGGAACACCAAGCATAAATTCTTCAAAGAAAATCAAAGGCTCGTTCGAGAAGTAGAAGAATTGGAACACAAAAGCCGCCGCCGCGATATTTTGGTGGATGATCGCACATTGTTTGAATTTTACGATCAGCGTATTGGCACAGAAGTTGTCTCTCAAAAACATTTTGATACCTGGTGGAAAAAGGTGCAGCAAAAAGATCCTGAATTGCTTAATTTTGAACGTTCATTTTTGATCAATGATGATGCGGAACAAGTGAGCAAGCTGGATTTCCCGAATTTCTGGCATCAAGGTAATTTAAAACTCAAATTGACTTATCAATTTGAACCAGGTACCGATGCGGACGGTGTGACAGTACATATTCCATTGCCATTGCTCAACCAAGTGGAAATGACCGGCTTTGGCTGGCAAATTCCAGGCTTGCGTGAAGAATTGGTGATTGCGCTGATTAAATCGCTGCCGAAATCTTATCGCCGTAACTTCGTACCTGCACCTAATTATGCTCAAGCTTTTTTAAGTCGTGCGGTGCCATTGGAAAAGCCATTATTAGATACGCTGATTTATGAATTGCGTCGTATGACTGGCGTCACCGTAGAAGCGGAACATTGGAATTGGGAACAAATTCCAAGCCATCTGAAAATGACGTTCCGTGTGGTAGATGAAAACGGTAAGAAAATCGCAGAATCCATGAATTTGGATGAGCTGAAATTCAACTTAAAAGATCGTGTGCAGGAAAGTATTTCTGCTGTGGCAGATGATGGCATTGAGCAAAGTGGGCTGCATATTTGGAGTTTTGCAGATTTACCACAATGTTACGAACAAAAACAACGTGGTTTTAGCGTCAAAGCGTTCCCCGCCATTGTAGATGAAAAAGATGCCGTAGCTATCAAACTGTTTGAAACAGAGTTTGAGCAATCGGTGGCTATGCAACAAGGTTTGCGTCGTTTGTTATTGCTCAATGTGCCATCACCAATTAAATATCTTCATGAAAAATTGCCGAATAAGGCTAAATTGGGTCTGTATTTTACTCCGTTCGGTCGCGTATTGGATTTGATCGATGACTGTATTGCTTGTGCGGTGGATAAACTGATTGCCGATTTTGGCGGGTTTGTTTGGGATGAAGCAGGCTTTGAAAAATTGCGTGATTTCGTTCGAGAAAATCTTAACGAAGTGACCGTGGATATTGCGCAGAAAGTGGAGCAGATTCTTACTCTCACTTACCAACTTAACCAACGCCTTAAAGGCAAAATGGATTTCACGATGGCATTTGCATTATCCGACATCAAATCGCAACTTGCAGGTTTGGTGTATCAAGGTTTTGTGCAAAAGAGCGGTTATGATCGCCTACCAGATTTACAACGTTATCTGCAAGCCATTGATAAACGTATTGATAAGTTGGCTCAAGATGTAAACCGTGATCGTGCTGCGATGTTGCGCATACAGCAAGTACAACAGGCTTACCAACAATTACTGGCTAAACTGCCAAAATCTAAACCTATTTCCGATGAAGTGGCAGAAATTCGCTATATGATTGAGGAATTGCGCGTAAGTTTATTTGCCCAGCAATTAGGTACGAAATATCAAATATCAGATAAAAGAATAGCAAATATTATTAGTCAATACTAATGATAATAATACTCAAAATTAAGGCGGTTTTATACCGCCTTAATTTATTTAAAACAATAATGTACCTCTTTTTAAGTATTTTAAAATATAAGCTTGATCAAGCTCAAACTTTAGCATTCTGCGAGTAGAAAAACTTTTTTCTTTTGGTATCTTACGCTTGAATGAAAATATATCTACATTTTGTATGGATATTAATAATAATTCTCAACTTTCTACTTAACCTTTTTATTACAACAAATGGAGTAATTATCGTGAACGCATTCAAAAAAAGCCTTATTGTGGCAGCGTCTTTCGCGAGTTTAAGCTTATTTAACTCAGCCACTGCTGAGCTTGTATATAAGCCATTAGAACAACCTGTTGAACCCGCAAAACCTGATTTGAAAATTGAATCTGTAAATGAAAAATTTGCAGAAAAATATCCAAATCAATATAACAGCTGGCGTTCTACAGCAAACGGCGATGGCGAAAACATTATTTATGCTGATGAAGAAAATCCGCGCCTAATCGTACTTTGGGGTGGTTATGCATTTGCAAAAGAATATAACGCACCACGCGGTCACTTTTATGCGGTAACAGATGTGCGTAATATTTTACGTACAGGTGCGCCAAAAACGGCAAATGATGGCCCTCAAGCTATGGCATGTTGGACATGTAAAGGTCCTGATGTTCCACGTTTAATCGCGGAATGGGGTGAGAAAGATTATTTCAATGCGAAATGGGCAAAGGGAGGGCCTGAAATCGTGAACTCAATTGGCTGTGCTGACTGTCACGACACAACCTCTAAAGATTTTGCAGAAGGCAAACCTGCATTACGTATTGCTCGTCCACACGTATTACGCGCCCTTGATGCTTTAGAAAAAGCCACTGCTGAAAAAGATAAAGCAGAAGGTCGCCCACACAACAATTTAAGTTTCAACACGGCGGCGCGTACTGAAAAACGTGCAGAAATTTGCGCAAACTGCCATGTTGAATACTATTTTGCAGGGGACATCAAGCAAGTAACTTTCCCTTGGGATAATGGTCAAACCGTAGATGATATTGAAAAATATTATGATGATATTGGTTTCACTGACTGGACTCACTCACTTTCTAAAGCACCAATGTTAAAAGCACAACACCCTGACTTTGAAATTTGGTCTTTAGGTATGCACGGTAAAAATGGGGTAACTTGTGTAGATTGCCATATGCCAAAAGTACAAGGTGCGGACGGTAAAGTTTACACCGATCACCAAATTCAAAATCCATTTGAGGCATTTGACAGCACTTGTGCAAATTGTCACGATCAAAGCAAAGAAAAATTACGCGATATTGTTACTTCACGTAAAAAAGAAGTGAAAGATGTAATGGGTCGTTTAGAAGACCAAGTTGTCAAAGCTCACTTTGAAGCAAAAGAGGCTTGGGACGCAGGTGCAACTAAAAAAGAAATGGAAGCAGCATTAATGGATATTCGTCATGCTCAATGGCGTTGGGATTACACTGCTGCAAGCCATGGTGGTCATATGCATGCGCCTGAAGTAGTACTTCGTGTATTAGCTTCTGGCTTAGATAAAGTAGCAGACGCACGTACTAAACTTGCTGTAATCTTAACTAAACACGGTGTGAAAACTCCAGTTCAAATCCCAGATATTTCAACTGCTGATAAAGCGTGGAAAGTAATGGGTATTGATATTGAAAAAGAACGTAAAGCGAAAGAAGAATTCTTAAAAACTGTGGTACCACAATGGGAGCAACAAGCTAGAGAAAAAGGCTTATTAGTTGATCCACCAGCACAAAAATAAATGAAAAATGCACCGCACTTTTTAGTGCAAACAGGAAAGTGCGGTGATTTTCAAGGTCAAATTTGAGGTAACCCAAATGAATTTAACTTCTTTAATCAACAAATCTGCAAAAGCGTTAGCGTTAATTGTGGCATTTGTAGCAGCGCCATTTTTGGCTTATGCGGATGATGCACAAAAACCTGCGGATCATTTTACTTATGAACCGCAATTAGATAACCAACGCGCTCCTAATCAATATTGTGCTAAATGCCATAAATTCGACAAAATAGATAAAAACCAAACGCTAGATCAGTCTGGTGGCGAACTCCACTTTGGTAAATTTCACGGTGCACATTTAGATAAGAAAAATCCAAATAACGGTAAAGCTATTACTTGTGTAAGCTGTCACGGCAATGTTTCCGAAAATCATCGTCGCGGTGCTAAAGATGTTATGCGTTTTGAAGGAGATATTTTCGGTAATAAAAAACCGATGTATTCAGTTCAAGAACAAAACCAAGTTTGTTTTGCTTGCCATCAACCTGACAAACTTCGTGAAAAATTATGGGCTCATGATGTACACGCAATGAAATTGCCTTGCGCAAGTTGCCATACGCTTCACCCTAAAGAAGACGCAATGAAAGGTATTCAACCAAAACAACGCGTTAAACTTTGCGTAGATTGCCATGGTAAACAACAAAAACGTAAAGCTGAACAAGATAAACTAATCGAACAAAAGGATAAACTATGACAGTCTGCTCACGCCGAAACTTTGTTTCTGGCATGGGGGCTGTGATCCTTATGACGGGGACATCTTTACCTGCTTTTGCAAAAGAAAACAAGGCAGATAAACCTAAACGTTACGCAATGATACATGATGAAAATGCGTGTATCGGTTGTACAGCCTGTATGGACTCATGTCGTGATGTAAACCAAGTGCCAGAAGGCGTTTCTCGCTTAGAGATTCTACGTAGTGAACCTTATGGGGAATTTCCAAATCAAGAATACGAGTTCTTTCGTCAATCTTGCCAACATTGTACAAATGCACCTTGTGTAGCAGTTTGTCCAACTGGTGCATCTTTTATTGATAAAGAGACTGGCATTGTAGATGTACATAAAGATTTATGCGTAGGCTGCCAATACTGTATAGCAGTTTGCCCATATCGTGTACGTTTTATTCATCCAATACATCGTACCGCAGATAAATGTAACTTCTGCCGCGATACAAATTTAGCCAATGGTAAACAACCTGCTTGTGTAGAGGCTTGCCCAACCAAAGCATTAACCTTTGGGGATATGAATGATCCAACAAGTGCAGTTTCACGTAAAGTGAAAGAAAAACCGGTTTATCGCACTAAAGTGGAATTAGGTACACAACCAAACTTATATCACATTCCATTCCAACATGGGGAGCCTAGAAGATGACGTTAGATTATCCAGTTCCATTTCATACGCCTAATCTAGTGTGGGATTATACCATTGCAATCTACTTGTTTTTATTGGGGATCTCATCTGGTGCAGTACAGTTAGCAATTGCCTATAAACGCAGTAATAAACTAGAAAATCTAAGCCAAAACTGGATTATTCGATCTGGGGTAATTTTAGGGTCTGTACCAACATTAATTGGTTTAACGCTATTAATTTTCCACTTGACTCGACCTTGGACATTCTGGAAATTGATGTTTAACTATCAATTCAACTCCGTAATGTCGATGGGGGTCATGCTATTCCAAATCTATATGTTATTTTTAGTCATTTGGGGGCTAGTGATTTTCAAAAAAGAAATCGAAGCATTAATTAATCGCTTTATGCCAAAACTGCAATTTGTGATGAAACTCATCGGTATTGCAGAACGTATTGCAAGTCCAGTCGAAGTTATTCTTTTCATATTGGCTGCTGTGCTTGGAGCATACACAGGGTTCTTACTTTCTGCATTGATTAGCTATCCAATGTTAAATAACCCCGTATTACCCGCATTATTCTTAGCCTCTGGCACATCATCTGGTATTGCTGCAACCTTCTTAATTATCTTAATTGCAGGAAAACTAAAAGGTGATTCTCACGAATCGCACTTCATCCACAAATTTGAAGTGCCAATTATGGTGACAGAACTTGGTTTGATTGTGTGTTTCTTCGTTGGATTACATTTTGGTGGCGGACAAAAAACAGTTGCGTTACATAATGCCTTATCTGGTTTTTTGGGGGTGGTATTCTGGGTTGGAGTATTGATTATTGGTATCTTGATCCCATTAATCGCCAATATGTTTGTTAATGACCGTTTAAAATACAATCGTAACTTTATTATCTTGGTGTCAATTTTTGACTTAATTGGGGTATTTTGTTTACGTTTCTTTATTTTATATGCGGGACAACTCACTGTAGCTTAAACTGAAATTTTATAAAAAATTAATCTGCATTCTAAAAGTTTGATTAACTTTCTCACTTATTAGAGTGCAGATTTTTATATCTAAATAATCCAACTATGAAGACTAAACAGAATTTACGAAAACTTTCATTCCTGCCGTAATGCTTTATTTAAATTAAAAAGACTAAACTCAATGAATTAAAAGTTTAGTCCTTAATTTAATTATGTATTTTCTTTAATATTATTCTTTTCAACATTCACTAACAAATAGTGGTGCCTTCTTCAGTACCAGTCACTACTTGACGTAATGCTCCAGGTTTACCCATATTGAACACTCTAATCGGCATGCCATGATCGCGAGCTAAAGTAAACGCCGATAAGTCCATCACTTGTAATTCTTTATCGATCACTTCTGCATAACTTAAATTTTTATAAAGTTTTGCATCAGGATTTTTCGCTGGATCACAATCATACACACCATCAACTTTAGTCGCTTTCAACACAACATCAGCTTCAATTTCAATACCACGCAAACAAGCGGTAGAATCAGTGGTAAAGAATGGATTTCCCGTTCCCGCAGAGAAAATGACTACGCGTTTTTCACGTAACATTTTGATTGCTTCAGACCAGTTATAAGTATCGCAAATACCATTTAATTGGAAAGCGGACATTAATTTTGCGTTCACATCAGCACGGAATAAAGAATCACGCATTGCCAAACCATTCATCACAGTAGCAAGCATTCCCATATGATCGCCCACCACGCGATTCATCCCCGCTTTTGCTAGTTTTGCACCACGGAATAAGTTGCCACCACCAAGAACGACACCAACTTCCACACCCATCTCCACTAATTCTTTAATTTCAACAGCCATACGATCGAGAATCGCAGGATCGATACCAAGACCATCTTCTCCTTGTAATGCTTCACCGCTTAATTTCAATAAAATACGTTTATAAATTGGTTGGCTCATTGTTTTTTCCTTCTGGCTTAAAAAATTGGCTTATTCTATAAAATAACCGCTCAAGAGTGAAGAAGTTAAATATGGAAATTCTCAGTGAAAGGTGGATAATAGCGACATTTTCTTTTCAGGGAAGACAATGATGAACACGAAAAAAACAAGCCAAATTTTGCCCGCACTTTTTGCGGTGATTTGTGCCGCATTCGCAGGTTATTTTATTTTAATCGGTTCTGGAATGTTTACAGAACCAAGTGTGGCTCTCATTCTGCTTGCGACAATAACTATTCTCTTATTAAGCAGCAGTAAAAAATCCTTCTATTTTATTTTGCTACCGCTTGCATTACTGCATACTTTTTATACGCCTACAGGGCTAAATTTTGGCCCTCCAAGCTATCAATATATCGCCTCGCTTTTCGCGACAGATATATTAGAAACGAAGGAATTTCTATTGCAAATCCCAGTGAGTAGTTACTTAATTGCTTTCGCCATTCCTATTTTGATTTTTCTTCAGTACAAAAGTGCGGTGAAATTTGGCATAAAATTTTATCGTAATAAAACATTTATTGCCTTGGCGACATTGCTTTTTGCTTACAACATGCCGCTTGCTGAACCGATCAAAGAAACAGTAAGTTCCACATTAAAAATTGTAGATGAAGTGCAAAAACTAAAACAAATCTCTCAATCTGATAACTGGGGAAAATCAACATTAGAAAATTCACGCTATGATGATTATGTAATTGTACTCGGAGAAAGTGCACGGAAAGATTACCACCATGCCTACGGCTATCCAATTGAAAACACCCCCTTTATGTCTAACGCTAAAGGCACGTTGATTGATGGTTTTCGTTCAGCAGGAACAAATACCGTCGCCTCACTTCGTTTAATGCTAACCTTTCCAGACAAAGAAAAATGGGAACCCAATTACAGTTTGAGTTTAGTAGATCTCATCAAATCTGCAGGCGTGAAAACTTATTGGCTTTCTAATCAAGGGATGATCGGTAAATTCGATACGCCCGTTTCATCCCTCGCTTCAAAATCTGATGAAACCTTTTTCTTGAAAAAAGGCGGAAGCTTTAATTCGACTAACTTTAGTGACTTTGATTTATTACCCAAATTCGCCCAAGTATTAGAAAATTCTGTTCAAGGAAAACGTTTTATTGTGTTGCATATTTATGGTTCACACCCAATGGCTTGCGATCGTATCGAAGATTATCCAAAAATCTTTGATGATAAAGATCTTAATCCGAAATATGGTTATTTAAATTGCTATGTTTCATCTATTAAGAAAACTGACGAATTTTTAAAACGTGTATATGATCAGCTTGAAGAAAACGCGAAGAAAAATCACCGCACTTTCTCAATGATTTATTTCTCAGATCACGGTTTGTGCCACCAACAAGATGAAAAAAACAATATACTTTTGTTCAATCAAAACTGTTTCAGCCGAGAGCATCATAATATTCCGCTATTCAAAATTTCATCAGATGATATGGAACGCAAAGAATATAAGGTGTTTAAATCAGGTTTGAACTTCTTAGAAGGAATCGCAAATTGGATAGGAATTAAAAATCCTCAATTAACGCAAACAGAAGATTTATTTTCTAACGAGTCGGATAAAAATGACTTTGGATTGCAAAAACGAATTGATGAAAAATATCGTAAAGATGACGATCCAGCCATTGATATTCGTCCTAAACACTAGGCTATATTGAGTGCGTTTTATTTTTAGCTATAAATATCGTATAATCCGACAGATTTTATTTGTTTATTTTTTGTAAGGTATCAACGTGTCAGAACAACAACCAAAAGTGATCGAATCAAAAGAAATTATGACTTTATTACCACATCGCTATCCATTTTTATTAGTGGATCGCGTATTGGATTTTAAAGAAGGCGAATGGTTAAAAGCGATTAAAAATATCAGCGTCAATGAGCCTTGTTTCACAGGCCACTTCCCAGGCGAACCCATTTTACCGGGCGTTTTAATTTTAGAAGCTTTGGCACAAGCAATGGGCATTTTAGCCTTTAAAACTCACGAATTAAAAGGCGGCGAACTATTCTACTTTGCAGGTATTGATGAAGCGCGCTTTAAACGCCCAGTATTACCGGGAGATCAAATGGAATTAAACGTTCAAGTGATTAAAAAACGCCGTGGTATTACTGCATTTACTGGCGTTGCCACCGTAAACGGCGAAATCGCTTGTGAAGCAAAACTAATGTGTGCTCGTCGTTAATTAAGGGGTAAATATGATCCACCCAAGTGCAAAAATTCATCCAACTGCCCTCATTGAAGAAGGTGCGGTAATTGGCGAAGATGTTTTTATTGGGCCTTTCTGTATTATTGAGGGTACTGTTGAAATCAAAGCTCGCACTGTATTGAAATCTCACGTTGTGGTACGTGGCGATACCGTGATTGGCGAAGATAACGAAATTTATCAATTCACTAGTATTGGCGAAGTAAACCAAGATTTGAAATACAAAGGCGAAGCTACAAAAACCATTATTGGTAATAGCAATAAAATTCGTGAACACGTGACAATCCATCGTGGCACGATTCAAGGCTGTGGCGTAACCGCTATTGGCAATAACAATTTATTAATGATTAATGTTCACGTTGCGCACGATTGCCAAATTAAAAATAACTGTATTCTGGCAAACAATGCAACGCTTGCAGGTCACGTAGAATTAGATGATTTCGTGATTGTTGGCGGTATGTCAGCAATTCATCAATTTGTGATTGTTGGCGCACATGTTATGTTAGGCGGTGGTTCTATGGTAAGCCAAGATGTACCACCTTATGTTATGGCGCAAGGCAACCACGCCCGTCCATTTGGCGTAAACTTAGAGGGTTTGAAACGTCGTGGTTTTGATAAACCAACTATGCACGTAATCCGTAACATTTATAAAATGCTCTACCGTAGCGGTAAAACACTTGAAGAAGTGTTACCAGAAATTGAGCAAATTGCGGAAACCGATTCAGCGATCAGTTTTTTTGTTGAATTTTTCAAACGTTCAACTCGCGGGATTATTCGTTAATAAAACTTCTTCATTTTCAACCGCACTTTACACACCAAAGTGCGGTTATTTTTTAGGATAAATTTGATGAATAAAACAAATCCAACCATTGCTCTTGTTGCAGGAGAAGTGTCTGGCGATATTCTCGGGGCGGGATTAATACGCCAGCTCAAAGCACATTATCCTAATGCGCGCTTTATTGGCATTGCAGGCCCAAGAATGTTGGCTGACGGTTGTGAGACTCTTGTTGATATGGAAGAGCTTTCAGTCATGGGCTTGGCTGAAATATTAAAACATCTTCCTCGTCTGTTGAAAATTCGCAAAAATGTCATTCAAACTATATTGCAAGAAAAACCTGATGTTTACATCGGCATTGATGCGCCTGATTTTAATTTGGATGTAGAACTTAAACTAAAAGAGAACGGAATTAAAACTATTCATTACGTTAGCCCCTCTGTATGGGCTTGGCGTCAAAATCGCATCCATAAAATTGCCAAAGCGACTCATCAAGTTCTAGCCTTTTTGCCTTTTGAGAAAGCCTTTTACGATAAATTTAATGTGCCTTGCCGTTTTATTGGGCACACAATGGCAGATGCTATTCCGCTCAAACCAAACCGTGCCGAAGCCTGCCAAACGTTACAGATTGATCCCGCACAACGCTATTTAGCAATCTTAGTTGGAAGCCGTGGTTCAGAAGTGGAATTTCTGGCTGAGCCTTTCTTAAAAACCGCTTTATTATTAAAAGAACAATTCCCAGATTTACAATTCCTCGTGCCTTTAGTGAACGAAAAACGACGAATTCAATTTGAAGCCATTAAAGCTAAAATTACGCCAAATCTAGACCTGCATTTAATTGATGGCAATGCACGACAAGCAATGATCGCAGCTGATGCAACACTTCTTGCTTCAGGAACAGCAGCACTTGAAGCAATGCTTTGTAAATCCCCCATGGTAGTTGGCTATCGAATGAAACCACTGACCTATTTCTTAGCAAAACGTTTAGTGAAAACCGATTATATTTCTTTACCAAACTTGCTTGCGAATGAAATGCTTGTTCCTGAAATGATTCAAGAGGAATGCACGCCAGAATTGCTTGCTGAAAAACTATCTGCTTATCTTTCAGATGATGAAAGTGCGGTAAAAAATCGCCATGTTTTAATTCAGCACTTCACGGATTTACACCAAAAAATTCAATGCAATGCCGATAAGCAAGCGGCTCAAGCAGTCATTGATTTATTAGAAGGAAAAGAAAATGTTTGAATATCCACAAGGCTATAAATTGATCGCTGGCGTTGATGAAGTTGGGCGAGGCCCTCTCGTTGGGGCGGTTGTCACGGCAGCCGTCATTTTAGATCCTCATAATCCAATTGAAGGATTAGCTGATTCTAAAAAACTTTCAGAAAAAAAACGTTTAGCCCTTGCTGAAGAAATCAAAGAAAAAGCCCTTGCTTGGGCATTAGGTCGAGCTGAAGCTGATGAAATTGACGAGATAAATATCCTGCAAGCCTCCTTGCTGGCAATGACTCGAGCGGTAAAATCTTTAAAAATTCAACCGCACTTTGTGTTGATTGATGGCAATAAGATCCCAAAAGATTTAGATATTCCAGCGCAAGCCGTCGTAAAAGGCGATAGTATTGTGGCAGAAATCAGTGCAGCTTCTATTTTGGCGAAAGTCGCACGAGACCAAGAAATGGAAGAATTAGACAAGCAATATCCAGAATACGCTTTTGCCCAGCATAAAGGCTATCCGACCAAATTACATTTGGAAAAATTAGCTGAACTTGGCGCGTTACCGCAACATCGTCGTAGCTTTGCCCCAGTGAAAAAAGCACTAGAACAGTTGTAGAATGCTAATTTGGTTTAACAAAGGCTGTGTTTTAATACTGTGTTGATGCTTTCACTAAAATTTGATGCATATAAACAAAATTTTTTGACTTCTGTGAGTCAAAGAAAACAGGTTAAGAGAGTAATTAAACCTATACGGTCGATAAATATACCTAAACACTCTACTATTCCTTTGTAATAGCACATTAAAATAATGACTTATGAGGATCGATAACGATGAAGACAGACATTCAAACCGAATTAACCCAAGCCCTGCGATCACACGAAAAAGTATGGGCAAACGAAGAAAAAACCATTTTAGCCAAAAATATCCTATTGGATTTGGTAGAAAAAACCGACCCGACTATTATCGGGTTGTTATTGGGGAATGATGAGTTAAAACGCCATTTCTTTGTGGAAGTGAATGATGTTTTGGTGTTTAAATTGCAGGATTTTCGTTTTTTCTTGGACAAACACAGCATCAATAATTCCTACACAAAATACGCCAATCGCATTGGCTTGACGGACGGCAACCGCTTTTTGAAAGACAGTTCGGATATTGTGTTGGATTTTCCGTTTAAAGATTGTGTGCTAAATGGCGGACAAAGCACCGAAGAAGGCGAAGAAATTTATTTTAAACGCAATAACAGCCAGCCAGCCAGCCAGCCAGCCAGCCAATTATACACTAAATTAACCCGAAAAAGGCAAGAAATATTTTTTAATCAAACCCTTGCTTTTGATGAAATTGACCGACTTTTTGACGCAAAAGCATTCTCAAAATTCTCTCGCTATACCGCAGACGGCAAACAAGCCGTTGGCGAAATCAAACGCCATTTTGACGGCACACCCGCCGAAAATCTCATTATCAAAGGCAATAATCTGATAGCCCTGCATTCGCTTGCCAAGCAGTTTAAAGGCAAAGTAAAGTTGATTTATATTGACCCGCCATACAATACAGGGGAAGACAGTTTTAAATATAACGATAAATTTTCACATTCTACTTGGCTCACTTTTATGAAAAACCGCTTGGAAATTGCGAAAACATTGTTGGCTGATGATGGTGTGATTTTTGTTCAATGCGATGATAAGGAACAGGCTTATTTAAAAGTTTTATTGGATGAAACTTTTACAAGAGAAAATTTTATAAACTGCATTGCTGTAAAAATGTCAGAGCCATCAGGTAACAAAATGGCACATACATCGCATAGACTACCAAAGATAAAGGAATATATTCTTATCTATAAAAATAAAAATATAAAATTAAACCCTATTAGAGAGCAAAAATCAGAATGGGACGATGAGTACAATATTTTTTTAGACAATTTTACTCAAGAAGATAAAAAATTTATTGATTTAATAGTAAATAGCCAAACAGAAAATAAAGAAATAAATGGTAATACTTTAAAAGAAATTGATATTCTTTTAAAGAAAATATCTCCTATTTCAGTTAATCAAAAATTAGCCCAATTAAATATTAAAGATAATGAAGTTATAAAATGGAAACTAGATAATGCGTATAGAATTGTAAGAACAGCAGCTAGTAGTAGCGTAAAAAAATTAGCAGATGAAAAAAAGGGAAATTGCCAACAACAATTTTTTTCAGTTATTTCTAAACGAGATAGATTATTGTATATCGTCAAGTCAGATTACTCAAAAGATGCAAAAGCACCACGAGTGCAGGTTTTGTTTGCAGAAGATTATTTGAGTATTAGTTTATGCGATTTATGGACAAATATAAATACCACAGGACTAGAAGCAGAAGGAAATGTAGAGTTAAAAAATGGTAAAAAGCCAGAAAGTTTAATTGAAACCATCATTAAACTAGCAACCAATGAATCCGACATCGTCCTAGACTACCATCTTGGCAGTGGCACAACCGCCGCCGTTGCTCATAAAATGAACCGCCAATATATTGGCATTGAACAAATGGATTATATTGAAACGCTTGCCGTTGAACGCCTGAAAAAAGTGATTGATGGCGAGCAAGGCGGTATTTCCAAAGCCGTGAATTGGCAAGGCGGTGGCGAGTTTGTTTATGCAGAACTTGCTCCATTTAACGAAACCGCAAAACAACAAATTTTGGCGTGCGAAAGTTCAGACGACATCAAAACGCTGTTTAATGAATTATGCGAACGCTATTTTCTAAAATACAATGTAAGCGTGAAGGAATTTAGTCAAATCATTGAAGAACCTGAATTTCAATCTTTGCCATTAGACGAACAAAAACAAATGGTGCTTGAAATGTTGGATTTAAATCAAATGTATGTTTCATTATCCGAAATGGACGATGAACAATTTGCAGACTGCCTGAACGATGACGATAAAGCGTTAAGCCGTGCGTTCTATCAATCAGTAAAAAATCAAGCGGAGAAAAAAGATGGCGAATGATAAAACTTTGTTTGAAGTAATTGAAAATGAACGTAAAGCGGTTAAAAAATATAAGCCTGAATTACTTGAAATGCCTGAGTTTATGTCCAAAAACTTAAAATATGATTTTTTTGAATGGCAAAAATCGGCTTTGGAAAACTTTGTGATTTTTGACCGCACTTCAAAATTAAAGGATTTTCCCGATATCAAAAACCGCCCTACCCATTTGCTGTTCAATATGGCAACAGGTGCAGGCAAAACGATGATGATGGCAGCGTTGATTTTGTATTATTTTGAAAAAGGGTATCGGCATTTTCTGTTTTTTGTGAATCAAAATAATATCGTGGATAAAACGGAAAATAATTTTATTGACCCGACGCACGCAAAATTTTTGTTTACCGAGAAGATTTTGCAGGGCGATACGGTAATTCCTATTCGCAAAGTGGAAACGTTTAGCCAATATTCAGACGGCATTGAAATTAAATTTACCAGCATTCAAAAACTGTATAACGATATTCACATCCAACGAGAAAACCAAACCACATTGGCGGATTTGAACGAATTGAATCTTGTGATGCTGGGCGATGAAGCACACCATTTAAACGCGCAAACCAAAGGCAAAAAACAAGGCGAATTAGAGTTAGAAAAGGAAATGAACGACCGCACCAGCCATGCCGAAATTGAACTCAAAGGCTGGGAGCATATGGTTTTGGAATTCTTACTCAATAAAGATGGCAATCCTAGCCAAAATGTGCTGTTAGAATTTACCGCCACGCTGCCTGAAAATGCTGACGTGCAACAAAAATACGCTGATAAAATCATCACAAAATTTGGGTTAAAAGAATTTTTGCAAAAAGGTTATACCAAAGAAATCAATTTGGTATCCAGTACGCTGGGTAAGAAAGAACGAGTGTTGCACGCTTTATTGTTTGCTTGGTATCGCCATCAAATTGCGTTGAAATATGGCATTGCCAATTTCAAGCCTGTGATGTTATTTAGAAGTAAGACGATTGATGAATCAAAAGCGGATTATTTGGCATTTTTAAATTGGGTAGAAAATGTGCAAGCGGATGATTTTTCGTTTTTAACGACATTTTCAACAAGCCTGAACGATAGCGATAGCGATAACGCCAACGAACAAGGCAAAACCCGCACCGAACAAGCCTTAAAATTTATGCGGGACAATAAATTTGAGTTTGTGCATTTGGCAGATTGGGTAAAACAAAATTATCAAAAACACAATGTGATTATTACCAACTCCGAAACCAACAAAAACAAAAAAGAAAAAACCGACAGCGAAACGGAAAAATTGCTAAACAATTTGGAAGCAGCTGATAATCCAATCCGCGCTATTTTTACGGTGGACAGATTAACCGAAGGTTGGGACGTTCTGAATTTGTTTGATATTGTGCGTTTATATGAAGGGCAAAACGGCGGCGGTTCAAATAAAAAATCAGGCAAAACGGCTGCCGCCACCGTATCAGAAAAGCAGTTGATTGGTCGTGGCGTGCGTTATTTTCCATTTGCGTTTGAAGATAAACAGCCGAATAAACGTAAATTTGACAACGATATGCAACACGAATTGCGTATTTTGGAAGAATTGTTTTATTACACGCACGATGAGCAATCCCGATATATTACAGAACTGAAAAACGAGTTACGAAAAGACGGTTATTTGCCTGAAAAAGACGATGATAAGGTATTGGCAACATTTAAACTCAAATCTGAATTTGCTGATAATAAGGATTTTAGAGAGTTGTTAATTTGGGCGAATAAAAAATCCCCAATCCCAATGCCAAAGCCAATAATGCAGACAGCCTGAAAAAAGCCGATCCGCGAACGCTTTCATTCCAAGTTCACGGCAAATTGTTGCAGGAAACGCAATTTACAGCCGATGAAAATGATGAAAAAGCCCGACAAATCGGCACACAAAATAATTTTACTAAAACCATAGAAATGAGTGAAATGGAATGGCACATTTTCAATAAAGCCTTGCATATCAAAGGAAAAAATAGTCAATCTTTATTCCATTTTGACCGCTTGCAAAGCAAACTCAACATTCAAAATCGCAATGAACTACAAAATAACTTGTTAAAAGATTGGCAAATTGAATTTTTAGGATTAGAGCAAGATAAACAGATTAACCCAGATGATAAACTTGCAGGCTGCCTAAAAATCTTGGAAATGGTTGAAAAACATCTCAATGAAAGTGATATGCCGTTTATCGGTACAAAAGAATTTACGCCTAAAAAATTGTGGGAAATTTTCGGCACAGCAAAACAAAAATGGGTCAAAAAAGATGATGTAAAAACTGCCATTGCCATGCAAAATGATTGGTATGTGATGGATAATTTTGCTGGAACGAGTTTGGAAGAAGCGTTAATTCAATTTATTTCAGAGCGTTTGGGCGATTTGAAATCTCAATATGACGTTCATTTAATCCGTAATGAAGAAGTGTTTAAATTGAATAACTTTTCCGATGGTGAAGGATTTATGCCGGACTTTATTTTATTGCTGAAAGATAAACAAAAATCTTCTTCCAATGGTGTGGATGGCTTTTTGCATTACCAAATTTTCATTGAGCCAAAAGGCGGACATTTAGTGGAAAATGATTCGTGGAAAAACGCTTTTTTAAAGGCAATCACAGCGGAATACGGGACGGATAAGATTCTGCAAAAAGATACACCGCATTATCGTTTGATCGGTTTGCCGTTTTTTACTGACAATCAGGAAAATGGAGAATTTACGGAGTCATTCCCTTTAGGGGAGGCATCGCTTGAAAAATAGAGTGGTGTATTATTAAAACACTGCCTTAACAAAATAAGGGAGCATTAAAAAAATGCTCCCTTTCTCTTAATCAACTTAACTTTATGGAATGATGAGTAATTAAGCTTTCTGTACGCTATATGCTTCTAATGCACGTAAAGAATAAGTATAAGCTGCACCTGCATTTAATGCGATAGCTGTTGCTAATGCAGCAGCAACTTCAGCTTCGCTTGCACCAGCTTTTACCGCTTCTTCTGCGTGTACGCTAATACAGCTTTCACAACGCGTTGTTACAGCAACTGCTAATGCGATAAGTTCACGAGTTTTAGCGTCAAGCACATTGCCCTCTGCAGCTGCCGCGCCTAATGCTTGGTAAGCTTGTAACATTTTAGGGTGTTGTTTACCCAATTCACCAAATGATTTTTTAACGTGAGATGTGTGTTCTTTCCAATCTGTAAACATAATGTTCTCCTAAATATATTGAATTAATAACCAACTGGTGTGGCAAATTATAGGCGGATTAGATTATGATACTTGCTTATTTATCTCAATTTTTATCGCTAACATCTCATTATGGACTATTTAGATAAACTTACCCATTTAGCACAAGTGCGTGGAGAAATTAATATTCGCTGTGAATTTCAAGGCGAATGGCAAATATCTCATCAAGAAAAGGATGCAGGAAAAGGCATATTCCATCTTATTGAACAAGGCGAGTGCTGGCTTACACTAAATGAAAAACAATTTCATTTAAAAGAGGGGGATGTTTTTTTTCTTCCTCAAAATCAACCGCACTCTATGCATTATTCAGCAAATAAAAGAGCGGATATTCCTACAAAAAAAAGTCATCAAGGATTATTTGAGTTACATCAGATTGGACGAGGTACACCAGATTTAAAAATGTTCTGCGGTAATTTTTATTATCAACAAGATGCGCTTCTTACAGCATCAATGCCTGAATATTTACATATAAATTTATGCGACACGCCAATTCATCCTTTAGTACAGCTTTTTTTACAAGAAGCGCAAAAAATGATGCGGGTACGAAATCCGTCGTTGATGCACTTTCAAATGTACTTTTAATTTATATTTTACGCCACGCTATTCAACAAAATTTAATTGAACAAGGCATCTTATTTGCCTTGCAAGATAAGCGATTAAATACTGCACTGATCGCAATATTACAACAACCTCAAAATGATTGGCATATTGAACAATTAGCTGAACTTGCAACAATGTCCCGTGCAAACTTTATTCGTATCTTTCAACAACATATTGGTATGTCGCCAGGACGTTTTCTCACGAAAGTGCGGTTACAATCTGCGGCGTTTTTATTAAAACAATCACAACAATCTGTGCTTGCCATTGCTTTAGAAGTGGGGTATCAATCAGAAGCGCATTTTTGTAAAGTTTTTAAAAATTACTACCAACTTTCTCCAAGCCAATACAGAAAATCTGTCAGCCTATAAATTGATTTGTTTTTGTGCTATAATAATATGCACTTCTAAAAGGCAACCCGCGTTGCCTTTTCTTTTTAAGGAAAAGATATGTTTAACAAAATTTTTTCGTGGTTTGAAAATCGTTTAAATCCCTATCCAGAAAGCAATCCAACAACACCTAAAAAAGGTTTGTTCCGTTTTATTTGGTCTAGTATTACAGGAATGAAAGGCTGGATTTTTTTGCTCGCAATTTTAACCGTAGGTACAGGTGTAATGGAAGCTGTATTATTCCAATTTATGGGAACGCTTGTAGATTGGCTAGGCACATTTACACCTGAAAGATTATGGCAAGAAAAAAGTCATTTATTAATTGGAATGGCTGCTCTATTACTTATTAGTATTGTGTGGGGATTTTTAGCTTCGGCCGTGCATTTACAAACCTTACAAGGCGTATTTCCAATGCGATTACGTTGGAATTTCCATCGTTTAATGCTTGGACAAAGTTTAAGTTTTTATCAAGACGAATTTGCAGGTAGAGTATCCGCAAAAGTAATGCAAACCGCCCTTGCAGTACGTGACACAGTACTTACACTTGCAGATATGTTCGTTTATGTATTGGTATATTTTATTACCTCTGGCGTAGTGCTAGTAGCATTAGATTCTTGGTTCTTATTACCATTTATTACTTGGATTATACTCTTCGGTTTGATCCTACGAACCCTAATTCCTAAACTATCAAAAACCGCACAACGACAAGCTGATGCTCGTTCTTTAATGACAGGACGTATTACAGATGCTTATTCTAATATTGCTACAGTAAAATTATTTTCTCACGGCTCACGCGAAGCTACTTATGCCAAGCGTTCTATGCAAGATTTTATGGTAACAGTACACGCCCAAATGCGCTTAGCAACATCACTAGATACACTCACTTACGCTACAAATATTCTACTTACGTTAAGTACTGCAATACTTGGTATTATTTTATGGAAAAATGGTCAAGTTGGCGTGGGTGCAATAGCAACGGCGACGGCAATGGCATTACGCGCAAATGGACTTTCTCGCTGGATTATGTGGGAATCTGCCCGTTTGTTTGAGAATATCGGAACCGTAAACGACGGAATGAATACTTTAACCAAACCTCACACCATTGTGGATAAACCACAAGCGTCACCGTTACAAGTGAAACAAGGGGAAATTAAGTTTAACAATATTACCTTTGCTTACGATCCAACAAAACCATTACTCAATCATTTCAATCTCACTATCAAACCAGGGGAAAAGGTTGGGTTAATCGGTCGTTCTGGTGCAGGAAAATCTACGATTGTGAACTTATTGCTTCGCTTTTATGAAGCACAACAAGGCGAAATTACCATTGATGGACAAAATGTACTCAATGTGCAACAAGAAAGCTTACGTCGCCAAATCGGTTTAGTCACTCAAGACACTTCCTTGCTACATCGTTCTGTACGTGACAATATTATTTATGGTCGCCCGAATGCTACTGATGAAGAAATGGTTTTAGCTGCTGAACGAGCGGAAGCCGCTGATTTCATCCCATTTCTCAGTGATTCTCAAGGTAGAAAAGGCTATGATGCCCATGTGGGAGAACGCGGGGTAAAACTTTCTGGTGGTCAGCGTCAGAGAATTGCCATTGCTCGTGTAATGTTAAAAGACGCACCAATTCTATTGTTAGATGAAGCCACAAGTGCATTGGATTCAGAAGTGGAAGTGGCAATACAAGAAAGTCTCGATAAGATGATGGAAAATAAAACTGTGATTGCCATTGCCCATCGTTTATCCACCATCGCAGCGATGGATCGCCTGATTGTGCTTGATAAAGGACAAATTGTCGAACAAGGTACGCACGCCGAATTACTAGAGCTCAATGGTCTGTACGCTAAACTTTGGAATCATCAAAGTGGCGGATTTTTAAGCAGAAGTGCTGAATAATATTGCGTTTATCATATTTAATTAATTGTACTGTAATCAAGCTAATTAAAAAATTAGTCTAATTTAATAGCTAAAGAAAAGTGCGGTGAATTTTTACCGCACTTTTTTGCTAGATATTTAGCGTTTAATTCACGACTTCAGCAGTATATTTCAGCTTGTGAATTGCATCGAATAATTGTTGGTTTGTGACTTTTGGATCTTCCACAACCGTCACTAAACCATCTTTAATAGATGCTTTTGTTGAAATAACGCCATTGATATTACGCAGTTCTTTATTGACTAAGTAAGCACAAAGCTGGCAATTCATTTCCTTTACTTTTAGCACAATTTGTTTGGTTTCATTCGCATGAGCGAAAGAAATTGCAAACAGCGAAAGCAAAAGTGCGGTACATAATTTCTTCATTTTTATTCCTAATTAGCTAATTCTAAAATCCAAGGTAAAATTGTTGGATAGGTTAAGAAAAAAATCATCACGATAAATACAATCCAATATAAAACGATAAGTTTTTTACGGGAAATATATTTGCTACAAATGATTTTTTTTGGAAAACATCAACAGCCAAAATCCATAGGCAAAGGCACATAATGAAATGATAAGCATGGGAATACGCAAATAATCATATTCGCCTAAGCCAATCAACCAAGTGGACGACACACCAAATACTAAATAAATTAATGGTGCGATGCAGCACAAGGTTGATGCCACCGCAGCACTTAGTGCGGTGGCTATGGCAACCCAAAAGGATTTATTAGAGTTTTTTAGATACGTAGTCATATTTAAATTCTTTTGGATCAAAGGAATTTAACGGATCGCCACCTACTTCTGCATATGGATAGCCGAAGTTATTGATTGGAGCCAGCTCTGGTTGTGGATATAAATCGAAGTCACGGGCATGATTAAATCCCACCCAGTTTGCTTCCCAGTTACCAAACAAATATTTTGCTACGGCTTGTGTATCTTTATCTTCAACAGATTTTTTCTCTGCTAAACGCATTTTGGCAACGTCTGCGGAATCAACTGGTACCCATCCAAATCCTGCTATAAGTTCGCAAATCTTTTTGCATAAAATCGAAATTTATTTCGCATAATAGTTTAATTGTTTATGCAAAATAAACCTCAAATTTAAATTTTACACTTTAGATAAACTCGCACAACATAACTGTCCCTAAAAAAGCAAGATAAATTCCTTTTCTTGCTTTTTTCATTTAATGAAACAGCGTTACATATCTGCACCTATTTAGCCCTCCATCCCTCCCTAGCCTAATTCGACCGCAGTCAGTCATTTTTCCGTAATGATGACTTGCTATGTAAACCTAAGAGAGCAATCCTATGACCAAGTTAAACAAACACAGGAAACCCACAAAATGACAAATTTTAAAATGAGAACCGAGCAAGAAATAATGATGGAGCTAGCTCTTGTTGCCGTAAAAGAACACGACGGTTTTGTTGTAGACGGTTCGCAATATTCACTGCCTAACGAATGCGGGCAAACTTTTGTCTATAACACGGCATTTTTAGATGTGCGTTTTGTGGAAGACGGACGCAAAGATTGCGTGGTAAGATTTACGTCCACGCTCGCCCCTTTTGCCCCACCGTTTTATTGTTTACTTTCCGAATTAGAAGACTAAAACAAAAGGCTTCGTGATTACTCGAAGCCTTTGTTACTGCTAGAATTTATAGACTAAATTGTCTTCATACGCCACTTGGTAGTTCAGTTTGGCATTGACTGTAATCCGTTTGGCGTTTTCAAACGCCTGCCAATTATGCACTTTATCATCGACCATATACTCAATAAACCGCACAAATTTTCGTGAATAAAATCTTATTAAAATTTTAATGCTTTTACTTTTTCTGATAACACTTTACCCATAGGGCTAGGATCGCCTTTAAAAAGTGTTTTCAAACCATTGGTTTTAATTATATGCTGACGGAGCTCAAGACGCTCTTTATGATTTTCAGCAAGTCTTACCGCACAATTAATATATTCTTCTATGCTTTGAGCGATAAGCCATTCTGGTAAGCCTAAACGTTTGAATAACCCTTCATCAATATGTTCATGTACTTCAGCACCCGTTTTACAAACGCCGACTAGACCCAGTGTAACCATATCTATGATGCCATTTGTATTACCAAATGGGAATGGATTTAACATCATATCGCAGTGACGTAAAATATCGAGATATTCGTTATAAGGCGCATGGGCATGGGCCGTTGCGCTGTCCCCTAAATGCTGCTCAATAAACCACTTAACATGAGGGTGTGTAATACCGAAAGACTGCCCTAGTGCGAAATGGAAATGAACTTTCACTTTAGCCTTATCTCGAATTATTCTCAATGTTTCAAGGAATGTTGGATTCAATTTCATTGTTGTAGCAGCAATACCGATATTCACCACTTCGGGTTCTTCTCTGAATAAGTAATCAACTTTTTCAGGTGCTAATGATGACGGCACATAAGGCAGCGCATCTTTTGGTAAACGTAGTAAAGTTTCACTAAAACAGGCTTCCGAACCTACATAATCATCTTCAACAATAACATATTCAATAAAATCTGAATGGGTTGTAGCTGGATGACCAAGCGCAACAACTTGAATTGGAGCAAGACGCGTATTGCTTGCAAAAATTGTCGTAAAATCCATACCGATACTTGGCATATAAAAGACAGCGGCACCATATTCTTCACATTTTTTACGAACAAACTCAATTTGTTGAAAAATTGTGTCGTATTCAAGTTGGAAAAATTCATCAAATACTTCTCGTCCAGCTTGATTTACATTTTCTTTTCCTATACCAACTAAATAAAATTTTTTACGCGCTTCAATCATTGAAGTGGAGTGAGTTCGGTAAATGGAATGAAAAGAATGAAAATGCTCTAAAAGCACAATCATTACAGGTTTACCATTGCATTCGCTTAATGAAGTAATTTCACGATCTTGCCAACCTTGCGCCAACAAATGTTTACGTATAACCTGATTTAGCGCACGTTTTACATCGTGTTTATTTTGCGCAAAATCATAACTACAATGCATATAAACATCGTGAGAAATACTTGCAGGCAATTGATTTAAACTATCAAATTCCTCTAATTTATTAGGAAACCACTGTAAAATAACCGCTCTTTTATCAAACGCTATCGCTGTTCCAATAAAACGAGGCGATTGCAATGCAAAACAAAGAGAAGCGCAAAGTTCCTTATTTGCATTCCACAGCGCGTTTAAATTTAAATCAATATTTGATTCGGGGAAATATAAAATACAAAATTTTGCAATTGCTGAAAAATCATTATTTAAATGAATATCCCCTAAAATATCAGAATTAGTATTGTACGTTTTCAAAATATGATCTGCATTCACATAAGGCGAACTAGCAAAAATAAGCGCAAGCCAGCGTTGAAATGCTATAAAACGTAATGCCCCACTTTCTGAAAGCATTAAATTAGGATCAATAAATAAGTTTGTGACAGCATTAGCTATACGAGTACAAAAATATTGAGTACGTTTTTCTAATAAATCTGAAATTTGTTCGGGAAAATCAAATTCGATCTCGTTAATACCACCAAAATTAGCATCAATCTTCTCTAAAATTTTTAAAAGTTCGGAACAAGCAACTTCATAATTTTTATCTACAATTGCTTTTTCTAAACGATTAATACTGGGTTGTTTTTCTTGAAGCATAATATCCTTCTTTAACTTTCAACATTCCAAATAACATCAACTAAAAAAGGCACATTAAAGTGCCATTTTATGATCATATCGTTAACTAAAAACTATAAGTTATCTTACCCCAAAAAGTGGTTTTATCGCTTTCAAATGCTTTATTACCATTTAAACTATCTTCATCTGAATTAACTAAACGTCTTGCTACAAAAAGATCCATATTTAAATTTTTCACAATCTCTGCTTTCACGCCTAAACCTGCTGAAGAAACAGTATGCGTATTCGCACCATAGATTTTGGCATTTTCTTTATTATAACGATACTGCCCCAAATCATAGAAAGCATAAGGGCTAATACGATATTTAGTATATTTAGGCATCGCTAATTCATTTCGCCATACCAACCCACGTTCTGCACTAACGCCACTATATTTAAATCCTCGAACAGCATATATACCGCTAATAGAAAAATGATCAAGGCTATTTAAATCTTGACGAGTATATTGAGCACTTAATTGGCTATCAAACTGCCATCCCTGAGCAAACTCTTGATGATACCCAAGTCGAGAAACCAGTAGGTTATAACTACGATGATAATTTTTACCTAGTCGTCTGGTATATTTTGATCCTGGTAAGTTATACGCATAATAATAGTCGGTAAACTCCACATTAACTGTAGCTGTCGTATTTAATTTTACCTCACCACTGATCCCTAAATTAATACCAGCAAGTGAGAAATGTTTACGCGTATTACCAAAATTATTTATACCCGATTTTTGATCATTATAACGATAGCTATAGCCAGCATTCAGTTTAAATTGATCTTCAATACCCCAATCAAACTGCGGTAAAAAATAACTCCAATTTAGTCCAACGAAGGATGATTTACCGCGTGATAATTTACGGTTAATTGCACTTGGTAAACCATCGGTATCACTAGAATCTAAGAGGCTTACTCCAGCTTGAATGCTAACAATTTGATGATTATCATAAAACGGACGAGAATATCCGACACTCAAAGCAGATGATTTTAAAGGAGCCTTAAAATTAGTTAAAGCATTTATAGTTAATACATCATCATTGCCTGTTAAATTCGCATTAATATGCCCAAATATAATACGAGCGCGATTAAATTCTCGTGAACCATAGTTATCCACTGAAATAAAATTACGCGTTTTACCATATGGAGAAAATCCAGCAACTGTTAAGTTAGACACTTTATTCTGAGAATCTAACTCATAGTGCACTCGAGTAATTTTTAATGGATTTTCTTTTGACATTGCAAATTCACGGCGATCAAACCATTGACGACCATCTTCAAAATATTTGCCCTGTTTTAAAGAAGGAAGGCTATGTGCAATATTTTTTTCATCATAACCTTCACTACCTTTATAAAAAACTTGGCCAGTAGTGGGGGCATTATAACTTAATAGGAAAAAAACATTTCCATTTTCAACTCGTTGCTCAGGTAATACAATTTCATATTTTCCTTTATTAAAAGCATTTAATTTTTCTTGTAACGCTTTTTGAGCTTTTTTTAGGCTTGTCAAAGTTTGATTACCTTGATAGCGTTCTAAAATCTCAGCTAATGAAATTTGCTCATTATCCGTTAAACCTTGAATATCGCCCAGTAATTGAAAACTATTCACTGGGAATTGTTGTTCTGCATTTGCCATTGATGTCATACCAAAACCAAGCAATAAAACAACTGCACTTAATTTAAATTTATTCATTTTGTTCATTTATTTCACCTAACATAAATAATTTGTAATATATCCTAAAATGAAGTGGGTAATCCCACTTCATTTTCATATAATCAATCGCCTACCTTTTCAGACTGCTTGTGATATTGAGCTTTACTTTTCTCATTTTCAGCAAGGCAAGAGGTTAACAGACGACCATCTGCGATGTTTTTACCTGCAGGCAATACCACTGAACATACCGAACCATGAGATATAATGCTTGCGGCCTTATTCACACCACGTCCTTTATCGTAAAACATTAAACTTTTTGCACTGCTTAATGGGTACTGCTCATTTTCAGCTGTGCTCAAGTTTGAACGTACAGTACGCTCCATATCGCCCAAAATATCGATTAAATCCAATATCAAACTATCTTTACTTTGTCGTTCAGCTTCTACAATTGTCGTCCTCGTTTTACCTTGAATCAATCCGTTGTTGTCTACAGTGCCATTTGTAATCACATCCACCTCTCCTTCTTTTGAAATGATTTTTGCACCTTTGCGATTCATGATGTTTTGACCTGCAATTACTGATGTAGCTTGCTCACCGTCGATAACACCTTCATTATCCACGTTACCTTCAGCATTAACTGTCACTTTTCCTTTCGCCGATAAATTAGCATTCTTTTTCACTGTAAGGTCCTGTGTAGCCGTAACACCAACATTACCCTTCTCAGCCTTCACTGTTCCACTGTTACTAATACTAATATTTTTACCTGATAAAATTGCATCGCCCATTGTTGCAGTAACTTTAGCCATCTCTCCCAACATCAAATCTTTAGCGGCATTTAAATTAACATTCTTACCTTTTACCTCAAAATTTTTGTTAATGTTAATATTGTTTGCAGAAAGGATATTCACAGGACCAGAATCCGAAGAAATATTCGCATTCACGTTAACATTGCCTGATGTTGATTTAATGCTTGTCTGGCCTTCACCTTTAATAGTGACATTTTCTGATACATCTACCGCATTATTACCTGAACCATTTAAAATTATACGAGAACCTGCTTGTGCATCTAAAACAAGTGGATTTTCAATGGCTAATCCCTTACGTGAAGCAGATTTTCCTTTAAATTCTAATGTTGTCGTACCTTCCGTTTTAATTGTAGTTGATTTGCCATTACTTGTTTTATCAAAGTATATCCCTGCTACACTATAGCCATTCGCATTAGCATCAAAGGTTACATGACCACTTCCTTTTGCAGTAATGTCTGCGGAAACGTTTAATGCTCTAGGTGTATTAACATAGCCATGACCATTACCTAAATAAGGTTTAAGGTTAAAGGTTACAGTTGAATTTGCTTTAGTATCAAATGTTACATCTTTATCAATATTGAGTAGTTTATAGTCTCTATATCGATCATACGCATTGTTAAAACCTACTTTATTCTCTATGTCTGAAAATTCAAAACTACCGTCTTCTACTGTCAAATTCGCATGCCAATTATACGTAGAAATACTCACAGCGTTCCACGCTGGAGCGTTTACTTTACGTTCAAAGGTAACTTTTCCTTTAGTAGTAATATTACCCTCCCAATTCCCCACAACATCATAGACACCTTTATCCCAGTCTCTCCTTGGTGAGTTATATTGAAGTTTCAGCCCCTCTTCATCATAGCCTACAAATGTAGTATTATTAACAGTCAACATATTAAAAGCTTTCTTTTGGGTATTACCTCCTATATTAACAGCATGATACTTATCAGTTCTACCATTAATCCGAACTGTGCCTTTTCCTTTCAAGATTGCACCGTCAATTGATGCATCATTCGCATAGGCATCGATATTTAAATTCCCTCCATTAGTATCAATTTCTCCCATTAATACCAAGCCTTTACGCGCAGTAATGTTTAGGTTTAATTTGCCTGTTGTTGCTTTGATGCTTGTACCTTTATTTTGGGTAAAAGTATCGTCTGCAATCATGGTTAAGCTAGCATCTGTTCCATTATTTTTCACAATATTCGCTTCAACCGTAAAATTTCCACTACCGGCAACACGTTTGATGCCTTTTGCTTCTGTAGTTGTAATAGTTACATCTGTACCTGCATTTAAGGCTGCTTCAATTGTTGTATTCAAAATTTTAACGTCTTTGTCTTTACTAGTAATGGTAACTGCAGGGCTATTTTTTACTCCATCTGATTGAACTTCAGGGGCTGATACAATACGTATATTGTAAGGATCTAATAACCACTCTTTCCCTTCAACTTTTGCTGTTCTGCCTACCCCCAAGTAGTGACCCGAGGTTTCAACAAAACCACCATTCTCTTTGTCTTTACCTTTTGCTGTAATTTTGCCATCAACTTGTGCATAGTTACCCCACACAATCGCTCTACCGCCTGTTTCAGAACCTGAAACATCCACACTTGCTCCGTATTGAATTTCGGTTTTTTCTGCTAATTGAATTGTGCCTTTACCGCGCTCATCGCCGCCGATATAAACCGTACCACCCTCTTTACCTGTTAATTCCACTTTCGCACCGCTGTTTAACACCACTTTTTTACCTGTGATGGTTAAGTTGCCTGCTTTGAAGTTGGCATTGTTTAAAGTGACTGTGCCATCAATGTTCGCCTCGCCTTCTTTGGCTGAAAGGATGATTTCACCTGATTTATCTTGGCGTACGCTGTTTGCATCTAATGTGCCTTTATTTACAAGCGAACCCGCATGCACTTGAATCTTGCCATTTTTTGCAAAAATTGTGCCTAAGTTCACGGCTTTATTTTCTGGTGCAACAACGCTGTAAGTAATTGTTGGGTTAGTCATATCGCTGATCGTGACTTTTTGACCTGCTAATAAAAGAATGTTGCCATCTTCTACTTTAATTACACCGTTATTTTTAACGCTACCACCAATTAAATTTACGCTACCATTTTTTGAAACACTGATTAAACCATTATTCACAATTTGCGCCATGGCTTTATCTTTAGCCTGTTCAAAATTGAAATTGCGTGCTTTTAAATCTTCATCTAAAATATTTAATGTTGATGCGGTAAAAGCTGCAGCATTAATTACTGCATCTTTGCCCATCACAATCCCGTTCGGGTTGATTAAGAATACGTGACCATTTGAATTTAACGCACCTTTTAATTGCGAAATTTGATCAGAAGTAACACGGTTAAATACCGCAGAATTGCTATTTTCTTGAACAAAACGAACGAGTTCATCTTGATTAATATTGAATTGTTTCCAGTTAATAATGGCATTTGGGCTATTGGTAATGGTAATATTTTTACCATTTATTGACATTGATGCACTACCACTTACCACTTTCATACCTTGCAAGCCATTTGCCACTTCCATACCTTGCAAGCCATTTGCCATTGCAGTTTGTGTCGCAAAACCAAATGAAAGCAGAGAAATTAAGCTTGCAAGTGGTTTTAATTTTAACCATTTTGTCATTTGAAAATTTGAAGTTGTATCCACTGCATTTTGACAGCCACTATGACGGTCGTGTCCAGCAGTAATTTCAGAAACAGCCACTAATTGATTTAAACGCTTACTAAATTTTAAACGATAAATTTTATTCATATAAGATCCCTATAAGTCATTAAAGGAGGTATCATTGGAAGTTGTCTTTCAATAATAAGAAACGAAATATCACTATCGCAAAAAAGCATGAGAGTATCATTGATCCAAGTGTTTCATCATTCTCGCACTAAAAAATATAAAACGATAAGATTAGCACTTTCTATACAACTCAATCACCTTTTGAAACACGACATCGCACTACTATGCAACAAGATGATGCGATGATGCGATGATGCGATGATGCGATGATGCGATGATGCGATGATGCGATGATGCGATGATGCGATGATGCGATGATGCGATGATGCGATGATGCGATGATGCGATGATGCGATGATGCTTATTATACTAAATAATAAAAAGAATGCTACTTTTTTTTCATAAAATTTACCCTTTATTTATCTTCACTTTAAATTAATGCCTTTTACAAAAAAGACATGTAGATTGATGTCGTTTCAAATTAGTGCCCATACGTTCGATACGTGCGCCCCCAAAAGTGACTAAACACATCGGCAAACGTGATGTCCCAAGACTTTCATCATCGAGCTCGCCACCGTAGCTTTTAACGGTATTGACTAAACGCCCTAAGCCACGCTGTAGGCGTTCTACAAGAGCATTTTCAATTTGAGTAATCACGCGCAAAAATCCTGTTTTTCGGATTAGTAAAAATCACACCATTGTCGTGTTCGTTGGCATCATTATTCTCTGTCGGTGGCAACCCCAGCGAAATCTTACCCACACTGATATCCTCAAGTTCTTTTAAACTTAATTTATAGCGTGTAATAATTTCTTCTGTAATCGTCACATGAGACATACTCGCTAAACGATAACGTGCCAAATCACAACAAAGTCGCACCAAGTTTTGTGGTACATTCACAAGAGGGAGGGTATAACGTGCTGCCAAATAACCATCAATTTGGCTTGAGCTATCAGACAATGCAATATCAAGCAAATTGTCATTAACTTGCCCAGTCAAATCGCGGTCGGTCAGCTCAATGGCTTGTACTTCCCCTACACGTAACACAAAATCTTCAGCACTGGCGTAATGCATCACTCATCCTTATTTTTCGCAGATGGGAATAAGTTCTAACCAAGGATCTTCAGCAAGCATAATAACTTGCTCACCTGTCAAGTTTTCAACTGGAATTTCCACTGCACTTTCTTTGTTAAAACGATAGCCGCAGCGACCATAAGAGGCTTGCGGATGAATTGCACGTAACGTCACCGCATAGGCAATAGGATGAATCGCATCACTACCTTTGGGCGTGTCATCCAACTCGTCTAAAGTGCGGTCGGTTTCTGTGGTGTTTTCCGCAGAATCGGTTTTCACTTCATCGTCTGTCTTGTTTTGCTGTTTCTTTGCCATAACTTCCTCCTAGTCATTTCTTGCTTTCCCTCGCAAGCGAGGGAAGGCAAGGAAAGAGACGGATTACTCCACAATCTGTGAAGACACCATCACTTTAAGCGTCCCTTTCAACACATTGCTGGTACCGTTGATAATATCGGCTTCCACTAAACGTTTTGCTGTATATTCAAGTGCAGGTGGCACTAATAAGATATTCGGACGAATATTTAACAACTTGCCGCCATCGCCTTTTAAGGATTTCATTTTTGCCAACACGCCCATTAAGACATCTTCAGTTAATTCGCTGTCTTCCACACGATGAGCAAGTTGCCAGAATGCAAAACCTGCATTACCACGCGCACGCACGCCCCAAATATAGGTATCTTCCATAAATACCGTATCGGATTTAGACGGATCAAATTTCGTCTCAATTTCAGGGGTTAAGCGTTCTTGCCAAATAAATGGCTTCACGGCATTCGTCGTATCCAACAAATAAAACGCTGGTTTTCCTGCTGCACTGCCTTTGGTAATATTACTTTGCGTGGTTTGATTGCCTGTGCCATCGACTTCCGCAAAAACAGGATGATCGTCATCAAAGAAATTCTGCCCGTCATAGCAAAGGGTGCTTTTACCTTGTTTAATTAAGCCAAAGACTAAATCATCAGGTAATTCCGCCGCACTTTGTCCCATTTGTTTTACCATCGGACTAAATAAGCCCACCTGGTCGTCTTCAATATTGGTGCGCGGAATAGCAACAGTGCTTTCAAACAACTTATTCGATACTTGCATACCTTGTGCTTGCATTTTGCGTAAACGACGTTTACCCACCCATTCTTGCAATTTTGGGAAATGCCCTAACCAACCGTAAGTATTGGTTTCGG
This sequence comes from Haemophilus aegyptius, assembly GCF_900475885.1. Taxonomy (GTDB): domain Bacteria; phylum Pseudomonadota; class Gammaproteobacteria; order Enterobacterales; family Pasteurellaceae; genus Haemophilus; species Haemophilus influenzae. The sequence goes on along the minus strand of NZ_LS483429.1, from coordinate 1,093,828 downwards.
TAGAACTTGCAATCTTCATCGCAATTTCTGACCATTGAGGATTAATCACGTTTAAACCGCTTGCAAAGTCTTTTTTAAAGGCTTCATCAAGGGCTTTTAAAAGTGCCGATTTTTTGAATTTATCCATTATTTTTGCTCCTTATAGGTTGCCATATAATCTTTTTCGCTTAAGCCTAACGCTTTTGCTGCTGCACTCTCTGCCGCACTTAACGTTGCCACTTTCTGCTCTGGGTCGCCTTTTGCTTGTGGCTCACCACTTAATGCTGCCATTGCAGGTGCTTTTTCTAAATAAGCACTTAATGCTTCAACAGATAAACTTTGCGCCCAATCTTTTAATGCGGGAGCCAGTTTGCCTTGCGATAATGCTGCTTTGATTAATGCCGCTTTCTTGTCCGCTTCTACAGATGTTTTAAGCGCATTAAAATCAGCCTGTAATGCGGCTACCTGTTCGACTGGCACAAATTTAGCAGGATCAGGGTTGCCCACTTGTGTGGATAACGCTGCCACTGATTGTTCTTTTTCAGCTAATTTTGCGTAAACATCTAACACGTCCACAGAGCTATCGCCTTTAGCTGCCGAAAGTGCGGTCACTTTCTCCGTAATGTCAGCTTCACTTGCATCTGCTTTTAAAACAAACAGTGTGCATAATGCTGCCAATAATTTTTTATTCATTGGATTGTCCTCTTGTAACAAATTCACGCTGGCTGCCACCATTGCCTCCTCCATGCCATCTAAAGCAGGCGTATTGGTTAATGCAGCATGAAAGATCTTGCGAACATAGCCGTCTGTGTCGTAAGCAAACACAGCCGAGATATAACGATATTCGCCATTTTTGATATAGTCCGCGGCTTTATCAGTCCAACGCACATCAGCAAAAATCCCTTGTGGGGTAAAATAGAAATATTCCATCCAGCCCGCACTCGGTGCTTCTTTGCCGTTTTTTAGGGAGTGAATAATTTGGTGTTCATAGTCAATAGGAAGGGGATTGCGTTGATTATTTGCCAACGCCACCACATCCGCGCCATTTGTATCTGTTACATACCATGCCTCCACATCGGTTGGTCTGCCGTCTGTAGCGCGAAATTTGCCATAAGGTAAAAGTTGGATACGACCATACTTCGCCTTGTCAATTTCAAAACTACAAGCGGCAACTGTTAATTTCATCTGAAACCATCCTTAAAAACTCAATCTAGGATGGCAGAATATCGAATTGAACGAGATAACAAGAGATGACTGGCTTCAGCACAACCCAATAATTTGAAATGTTAGACAATGAGGAACAAGCCTCACATTAAAGACGTGAAAGATTGAATGATTGAAAACAACCCAACCCCATTTTAAAACGCTTTAAAACCGTTTTAAATTGTTTTAAAAATTTAAAGATGAAATCTTATACCCTAAAAGTAAAAAATCGCCCTACGTGCGATTTAGGGCGATTTTCTGATTTATTTAATTAAGCGTTGGAAGTAGTCTTGCACGTCTTCCAAAATATCTGCCTTATCTTGAGGTGTTAAAGCCAAAAAAGGACGAGCTGGAATTTCTACTTTACGACCTCGTCCAGCTTTACCGCCGAATTGATGAATAGCCGCGTAAGGCTCATTCGTCCCCACAATGGCTTCATTGTTATTATATTCAGAAGTAATGCTCGCCATCAGGTTTTCAGTATCCACCAAAGGCGTACCTTGACGATATTTCAGCCCCAGCCATTTAGGACGCCCCCCAACATCAAAATTTTGCAGCACAGCTGATTCCATTGTCCCCGCAATACTTCGCATTAACGGAGCTCGATGAGCGGTGGCTTGTGCAAGGCGTTCTAGTGCCGATGCAATTTCTTGTGCGTTATTGATTTCAATGTCTATCATAATCGTTGATTTTTAAAATTTAAGGGGGTATAGTCGTCAAGCCACTAGAAAAGCGATGAATCTCGAGGATCGCAAGCGATAGGTTGAAATAGTACCTTGGACTGTGTGCGGTGGGTTCGAGCCCCGCCTAGTGGCTTACTCTTTAAATGCCTTTCTCCATTGCTTATCACTCACTAATCTAAACGACTGAACAAAAATTTCCGGTTCTTTGCTTAAAACCTTCAATACTGCAAGCAGTTTCTTGCCATTAACATCCTTATAAAATTGGTATCCTAGTTCATCGACTACAATTTTATCTGGAGCATTGATGATATCTGGCAACGCCTCATACTCATCAATCCCAAAATCTTGCCCATCACGGCTATTAAACTGTTTAATTAAAGTATCATCAGAAAGCCACACTGTGCCAGTTTTGCTTTTCAATAAATCCTTACTTTCCGCACTCAAGACACCTGCCGCAAATTTAAAATTTTTGGTAAGACTATCTCGCACCTGTAACATTTGATCAGCAGTGAGTTTTTTTCCATCTAGGCTGAGCGTTTGTTTCATCTCCGCCATACGCTTTGCCAACAATTCAAAATCGTGCTTAAACTCCCCACCTTTCATCTCAACTTTCGCAAACGCATGCGCCAGTTTTTCAGGATAAAGATCCAAATTAGGCTTGTAGTTTAATCGCCCTACATTGTAATCAAAGCCTTTATCCGTCACACGTATCGTGCCATCAGGTAATTTAAACCCTACCGTCTTTTCACGATTACCTTGCTTATTCGCAGGGCGTTCTACTTCCACCAAAAATTCAGAACTATCGTCAGGCTTATCAATCCCACGGCGTTTCAAATCTCTTTCGCCTAACGCAATTACCGTACAGCGACAATTAAACCCATTGGGCGGGTAGAATGTCGCCCAAAACGGATCATCATAACGATACACCTTACCGCTCAATGCTAAATGGGCAGGACGAGTACGCGCATCACCCACGGCGGAATATTGCCAATAAGGGCGATTATCCACATTGTCACGTAAGCGTTGATAACGCGCAGCCGAATAAGCGGACTGCATATTAACACGATAAATCGTATTTAACCGACGCGGCGTGCCAAAATATTCCCCTGTTTTGGGATCTGCCAGTAAATGCCCATCAATACCACGGATAGACGGATCTTTTCCAAAAATCCAGCCTTTGCGTTCAAATTCACTCACCAGTTCTTTTTTCCAAACGTGAAAGCCTTTGCCCTCACGCATAGCCGTTTCTAAAGATTGGTAAATATCCTTTGTCATATCAAGGCTAGTTAGGTGCGCAATCGTCGTGGCACGTGCCAATGCGCTATCGTGCATTTCTTTTGCTAACACCTTACTGGCAAGCATTTTCTTTTGGCGCAAAAACTCAATGGCTTGTTTGGGTTCTACGCCAATGGCAAACTTAGGTGCGCTCGGCATTGGCAGCTCCTAATAAATCAGCTAAAAATACTGCACTTGTCAAATAGGCTTGATGGCTTTCACTGGTTAAATCAGGATAAAGTGCGATCAGTTTTTCCTGTGCTTCGTCATAGCTTTCACTTGCCATGACCACGCCTACAATTTGTTTCATCATAGGATCAAGCTGTTGATTAAAATCCGCATTTGCCAGTGCATCATCAATCAAACCGTCCAGTTCAGCTTGTTCGTCCTTTGTACCATTCTGCGCCGATAACGCAGCAGCACGGCAACCGCAAGAACAGTCTTTGCCGTGGTTAAATACGGCAGAAAGTGCGGTCGTTTTTTCGTCCGTTTTCTCGCCTTGCGGTGTTCTTAAAATCAGTTCACCTTCCTGCGGTTCAGGAATTCCTAATTTATCCCGCACCCAACTTTCAGAAATCTGCACGCCAATGCCGGTAAGTTTAGGGATGGCTTCTGCAAAGACCGATAAATCTTCATATTCTTTTGTGTCAAACTCAAAATAAGGGATACGATGTGGCGCAATATTCGGATCAACATTAATTTGCAAATACGGCAAAATGATTTGTTGAGTAATGGTTTGCGCAATCTGTTTCGCATCGCTAATCATCAAATCACGACGCACTTCATTATGCACATTACCTAACGCATTGGTGGAGCTTTTACCATCCGCCCCCGATGTTAAGGTTTGCCCCAAAATCAACCGAGCAATAGATTTCTCGCACCAATCAACCATCTGTAAAAATGGATTATTACCCGATGCAGCACCCGCATTAGCGACGTTATGTAGTTCAATCTTCATCGATTCAGGCATAATGCCTGCCGCGTTATGCCCAATTTCAGCCAACGCACGCAGTAACGTGCGTTTCTCCGCATTAGTGGCACCGGCACCATATTTACCAATGCGAATCGGCATACCATAAAGCTCTAAAAACTCGGCAAAATCACGCACAGAATAATGCTTATACATATGAAGCCATGCCAATGTGCGATATAAGCCATCACGCGCCAACTGTGTCGAACGAGATTTATGGCGATGTACCACCCAACCAAAAGGACGTAAAGGCTCGCCCATTTGATTCGCTGGCGTGCGTAATAATAAACTATCGTCTTTATCCAATTTAAACCAAGACTGAGGACAAGGTTTAAAGCCTTTTGGAACCCATTTGCCATCCACCTGTGCCCATTGAATTTCCAACGCCGAAAAACCGTGTCCCACGGCATCCATTAAATCCATAAACAAGTCTTCAAGATTGGGATATTGATAAAATAACTCATCAATCTCTGCTTGCAATTTTTCTTCCGCAGGGGTTGCATTACGTGGCTCAACAATACGCCAATCTAGTGTTAAAACTGAACGCTTACGCGTCATCATATTCGCCGCAATACTGCTATCTTGCTCTTCAATATCCATGAAAAGTTGATGCTGTGCCTGAATATCGCCGTTTTCGGCATCCTCTAAAATCTGCTTTAATTTTGAAGGCGTAATTTTTGCAGAGGGGTGATCATCTAATACACGCCCCGTTGCAGTCACTTCCGCTTCATCGGTTTGTGTTGGCTCTGTTTCATTACCTTTTAAAAGCCCTTTAACCTTATCTAAAAATCCCATTTAAACTCCCTAAAAAATCAACCGCACTTTCATCATGCACCGTTTGCCTACTTTTGCTTTGTACAAGCCCCGATTTCAATTAATCTCGCCAAAACGAATAAAGATCATCGTCTTCATCTTCCACATCAAACGTATCCAACTGATCCAACCCAATCCACTCAATCGCTGCCGAACTACCCACTGCATTACGCCACAACATTTCCAGCGCATCTGGGCCATCATCATGGTCTGCTTTCGGGAAATGGCGTAACTGGGAAATCAGTGTAGTTTGCGAGCTATGCAACAAAATTAAGCCATTCGCCATGTGGGGTTGTAGGCTCTCAATACGCAACATTTTGTCTGTATTTGGCTTCGTCGCCGTCGCTGGAACAGGAATGCCACGTTGCGCAGAGCGTTTCACTAATTCATCTTTTAAAAACTCTTGGAATTGCACCGTTTCAACAAACCACCGCTGACAGTGGTATTGCTTCTGCATACGGATCACATCTTCAATAATTAAATCAGGCAAACGTTTCTTCACTTGCGCTTCCACCACATATAACTTGCCTGTTTCTCTATGATATCCGCCCACTAAAATGGCAGAGGGGTCTCTACTTGCCCCTGCTTTTCCTAAGGATGGGTCAAGCGCACCGAAATAAATTAAATTTGCTGGCAATTCCGTCCAATAAGTCAAACTATTGGCAAACATCGCATCATCACTGCTTAACGGGTCATTTTGATATTCCGAATCAAAGGTGGCATGCCCATCACGAGCGCGAATCTTCATCAAGGTTAAAATCGGGCGAGCAGCCCAACTTACTACCGCACCTTTATCCATTGCCGCTTGATTTTGCGTATAGAAAGCATCAGCCACCGCTTCGCCTTCGTTTAAGTAGAAGTCCTCCCACTTATCCCACAGGCTCATATCATCAGGCTGACGAATTAAGGCTTTAAACTTGGCTGTCTTCCACGCTTTACTCGATAAAGTGCGGTTTAAAACACTGTCGTAATGGAGAATAGTCCCGATATATACCACATCTAACTTATCTCCAGCCGCCCCTAACGGAAGGACGGTTTTCTTCAACCAATCGTGCAATTTGTCACGCTGTTCAGGGCTCCGCACTTGTTCGTCATTTTCAATATCATCCAGTACCACCAAATCAGGACGATACGCCCCATGGCGTAAACCACGCAATTTCTTGCCGGAACCTGCCACTTGCACTTTTTGATTGGCTTTTGTGATAATGGTTGCCGCTTGCCACACACGCCCTTGTCCTGCTATTTCAGGGAAATCAATGCGCAAACGTTGGTTAAATTCCAACTCTACTTTAATGGCTTCCAACATTGGATAGGCTTGGTCGATACTATCCATCACAATCAACGCATAGCGTTTTTTCTGTGTCACAAGACAGTAAAGTGTAAAGAGCTGGGAGACCAAGGTCGATTTAGCTTCACCACGTGGCGCAGCAATGGCCAAATGAACTGATGATGGCTGTTGTAATACTTGTGGCAACTGCTCAAAAAGATAGTTATGCAACTGCGAACGTGAACTTGAGCGCACATAATGCGGAAAGTAATTCGACACAAAAAAGTCATAGCCCGAAACAGGATCTAACACCTTTTTGCGTCGCTCACTAATGGCAGCAAGAGAATCATCCCACCCCTCAAACTTTGCCTCGACCTTTTGTCGCAAGCTGTCCGAATAGGCTTTTAATTCCGCTAATAATTCTTTATTTTTCATAACTTACTCTAGAAGCCGATAGACAAAAAGCAATAAATAAAAACCATCCCCAACCACTAATACCTTGGCTTAACAATAAGAATGCACAAATAATGGCTGCAAGTGATGGCAACTGAAAAATTAAGAGTTTCATGCTTTAAATTCCTTATCTAAAGTTTTCCCAAACCCTTCCAACAAGTCCGCAAACTCATTAATCAGCTCAGGTTTATTGGCTTGTATATAATCTCCAAACATCGTGATGGTCTTTATTGCCGTCGCCATTTCCGACACTTCTGGCAATAATCGCTTACTGCTTGCCACCATTTTCGAATAGCTATCACCCAAGCCCTGAATCAACTTCGCCTTTTCACTCACAGGCAATGCTTCCGCGCGCTTAATCTCATTCATTGTGTTTTCAAAATAAAGCACAAACGCAGTCAGCATGCCGCGCGCCACATCTTCCACTTTACCACTTGCCATCGTGTTCGCATCACGCACTTTATCCCAATTATCGCCACGCGCTTCGGCTTCACGTTTCCAGCGGCGTGCCGTGTTGTAAGATACACCTGCTTTTTCAGCGGCTAATTCAAGCGTTAAGCAATCAAACACATAATAACGGCGCACATCTGCCTTGGTTTTTTCATCATGTGCCATCTTAACCCCCGAATTTTGCTTTAATCAGCTCAAACCCAACAGAGACGACCAAGCCACTTAACCCGCCAATAACCGCAGCACGCACACCTAATTTCGCCAAACTTTCTTCTACCTTTGCCAAGCGAGTATCAATATCATCCACTCGACCGTCTAAGCGATCGATTTTATGGTTCGCTTGTCGGCTTAAAGCCAGAATCTCATCTAATTTGGCATTAATTTCTTGTTTTTCTGCCAATTGCTCTAATCGTTTTCGCTCTCTTGCTGACATTATTTATCCACCTTTTTATCTAACTTCTGATTGATTTCTTTCAACTGATCGCGCACCTCTTTCAAAATGCTTTCAAAGTGTTTATTTTTTACTTCAGCAAGCTCTTTACTCTGAAAATCCTGTTGCATTTGCTTTTCTAAGGCTTTAATCGCATGCTCATTTTCAGCCACTTTATCGTTTACCGATTTCCACGCCCAGCCGACTAATGTCATAATCAACGTCGTGCCAATGCCAATAAACACTTTATCGTCAATCATTTTGGCTCCTTACTTTCAGCACAAATCTCACGATACGTCGCATTATGTACCGCAATTTGTCGCAAGGTTTCCGTGGTATCTTGTCGGCTAGCAGTGATAATGCCAAATCCACTACAACTTGGATTAATCACGGAGATCGCCTGATTGCTGCAGGCGGTTAATGACATCATCACGGCCAGTATTACGAGTGTTTTCTTCATTTTTCTTTCTCACTTCAAAATGTTTCACTTGGGTTTCAGCCACGACTTTCTGCACTTGCAACTGGGCATTGGTTTTTAATAACTGCTCAATCTCACGGTGTGCCTGTTTCAGCTTAAACATCACATACGCACCCAATAGCACGAAAATCCCGAGCCCTGCTAAAATAATCTGCATACTCATCAAATCCCCCTTGGTCTATCCGTTTGTTCTGGCTCCACATAGGTTTCACTGGTAATCTGTTCTTCTGGTTTTGCTTGTTTGGCTTGAAAAGCCATCACTGCCCCTTTGGTTGCAGCAGAACCCCCACAAAAACAAGCAAAATAAAAAAACAAATCAGTGACCGTAGAACGGTCAAGATAGACCGCATAAATCAGTACACCCGCCATGACCAAAAAGCCGAAAAACTGAATAAACCCCGTTGTACTGGCTCGCCCATCACTATTGGTAAATAATTCAAAAAACTTATTCATCGGCATAATCTCCACATCATCACTTCGGCTGCCGTCGGTTTCCCTCTAGATACATAACTCCACGCATTTTTACTGTAAAAGTGCGGTCGATATTGCGTGACTTTTTGAGGCTTTTGAAACCAATTTAAAACACGTTTAAACACGCCTAAAAATTTCATCTTCATCACTCGCCCTCAAACAAATGTTCAACATTAATAACTTGTTCACTATCCAACCAACGCCACACATCAAAGCAAGGGCAGGCTTTTACCCATTCATTAGGTGTAATGGTGCCGTCGCCATTTAAATCTGGGCTTAAATCACGATGCCCACAAATTCGCGCATCAGGATATTTCGCCTCAAGTTGGCGTAATAAGCGATATAAGGCTTGCCACTGCTTTTCTGTATATTCACCGTGATTTTTGTTGCTTGCTGTTACACCACCCACTAGGCAAATGCCCAATGAATTTAAGTTATGCCCTTTAACATGTGCACCGGTTTCGCCTTCTTGTCTGCCACTTTCCACTGTGCCATCCACATCAATCACAAAGTGATAACCAATATGAAGCAAGTGTGGATTAAATTGACGACATCGCTCTGGATTACGTTTAAAACCACGTCCTTTGTGCCAGCTGTCGATAGTTTGCGCGGCGGTTTGTTGCGCCGTGCGTAAAGATTTGCCATTGCGCGTTGCTGAACAATGGATCACAATTTTTTGAATGGGATAAGCCATAAAAAATACCCTTAATCTATTGAGATTGAAGGGTATTGTCTTAAAAGCAGAGTAAAGAGAAGAGAGGAGCGGTTTCAGCACTAAAACAAGGCAAGATTATGGGTTTCTTCAGGATGGCGCATTTGCGCCAAAATCTCCCAACCGCTCCGATCAGAAAGTTGATATTTCGGACAAAGCTCAAGCATAGCCATACGCCCTGATTTATTTAAATGCTGGGTAAGATAATCATAATCGGCTTTAAAACGATAATTACGCAACACACGCAATGCCGTTTGGCAACGAGGAATATACAGCCACTCCCCACGAAAAACCTCTCGTAATTTCACCGCACTTTCCAAACCGATGAGTGCTTTGAGTTTTGGAAAATAATGCACCCCATCAGTAAATCGAAAGGTAGCCCCACCAAAATTTGTAATAATTTTCTCCACCGCAGCAAAGCCCACCAAATCCACCATCTGCTGCACCGTTTCAGGCAGTAGTTCAGCCACATCTTCCAAAGATTCAACCATAAACACCTCCGCAAATTGTTTTACACAATTCTCACACGGAAATTTTAAAAAGGCGGTATTTTTGAAAAAAAAAGATAAAAAAATCCCACCGAAGTGGGATTTTCTTTATGCCTTAATGGGCAATTCTTTCACTAACTGTCGCACCGTGCTAACTTGGCAATCCAATGCTGCGGTAAACACTGCAATCATACCAGCAAGTTGGCTATAACTTAAGGTATCAGCCGTGTTGTCAGTGATTTCCAACAACTGGCGCAAACAGTGCAAGCCACCAAGGCTACTTTGAATTTCATCAAATTGATGTTCTAATTCATATCCGATGCTCATCTTCGCCCCCTTACGCCAACAAATCCAACTGCACAGCAGCTGTTTTTGGTAATGTGGAGGAAAAAAAGCCCAAATTCCGCATTTTAAATGCCATCCATTTCACGCTATCTTTGGTTTTGCCTAATAGCGTACCAATTTCACGATAACTTAAGCCCATTTCACGATAGCGTAAAAAGTCTTTCGCTTGTGGGTTTGCCGTTAAAAAGGCGGTTTGCGCAGTGGTAATTAAACGTGCTAATTCATCTGGATTGTTACGTAAAAATGTAGGGATGGCTGTCAATTTTGCGTTTAATTGGGCGTTTTCCGCTTGCAAGCGTGGAATTTCATTGCGTGCTTGTTCTTCACACTCAATAAATAAATCACGAATACGGTCGCCAATCTCGTTGTTTTCCATCAGGCATAAATGCTCTGCCATTCGGAGAGTAAGGTGGTATTCTTTGGTTTCTGTCTTGAAGAATCCACGATTGCTCAAATTTGAGCATTCGATAAAATCAAGGTTTTTACGGAATCTTGTCTCCGAAAGGCGACGACCGATCCAAGTATCAAAACGAGTTTTTACTTGTAATAATTCGTGGACTTCACGAGCATTGATTAATTCAACTGGGTGATTATTGATTTGACCTGTAAAGGTATGAATAGGTAGGTTTGTCATCTTTAATTTCCTTTAATTGGAACCCTATTTTCAGTAGGGCGACCGACAGCTGAAAACTGTAAAGATGAACAGCGGAGTTATTCCCTTGCGGTATTATATTCCTCGCACTGTCGGTCATTGATAAATTGGTTTTAATTTTTTTACCTAAACTTCAGGCAAAAAAATAGCACGAAATCACGGTTGTGCCGACCGCATCTTTGGGCTTTTCAGACCCTGATCGCAAAATTAACCTTTTTTTAATCAGAAATCAAGGTTTTCTACCCAACATTATGCAAAAAGTTTCGTCGCTTCGTAGGGTGGGCTTTAGCCCACCGCAAATATCATCACATTCTTATGGTAGGCTAAAGCCCACCCTACAAAACTAAAACCGATTATTCAGGGCTTGCGCTAAACCCTGTAAATCGGCTCTAGCGCACCAATGCCCAGACGGTCGCAATACTGCGGTTTAATTGCTCGGCGATTTGGCGGTTGCTTAAGCCTTGGCGGTGTAGGCGATCTTCAGATCTGTAGATCGGTCTAATTCCGCAATCAGTTCCTGTGTGCCGTGTAAGCGTAACCAAAGCGCAGGCTGTTTTTCTTTTCCTGTACCGCTTAACTTATGCAATGTGTTCAAGCTGATTCTGCCGTGTTCGTCTAAGGCGATCACTTCGTTGGCTAAGATAATCTGATTTTTCATGTTTTTTCTCCTGTTGTTGATGTGAATTAATGTTGTCGATTTCGATCATACACCGCCAACATCTGCACCACCTTTTTCAACTGCCACGGCTGTAACCAATGCACAAAATCCACTTTAAACGAACGTTTCGCAATACCATCGGCATATTCTTTCGGTAAACTATGTTTTGCTAAAAGTGCGGTAATTTTTGCCAAATAAATTTTCTTATCTTCACGTGGTGCTGCACGATTTCCCCAAAAATGACTATTGGATTTAAAACCCTTTTGCACCATAACATTTAACACCTGTTGCAATTCACTTTCCGTCATTTCAGTACAACTTGTTTTCCCCGTTGTACTGACCAATAATTGACGATAGGTTTCATCATCAAGACCTAATTGGCTTTTTCCAATATGGATTTTAGCGATTAAATTTTTACGCAACATAGCCTTTCTCCTGTTCCGCTTTCTAGCTTCGTAGGGTGGGCTTTAGCCCACCGCAAATATCATCACATTCTTATGGTGGGCTAAAGCCCACCCTACAAAACTGCCAACCATTGAATGATTTTTGTCTGCATTTTTCCTCCTTGTTAATTGAAAACACATTACTCAGCCCACTTCATCTAACCCATCCCCCTCTTTTGTAAAGAGGGGCTAGGGGAGATTTGAATGGACTGTAAATGGGTTTTAATAGTCGCGTGTTTTTTGCACATCAATAGTGATACTTCCTACTCCTATCAGGTCATCATCTTTCCAACGAATCACATCTGCTAGAGTAATATTCAATCCAAGTTCTTTTAGCTTTTCGGCTTCGGCTCTCGCTTGTTTTTGAAAATGGAACCATTCTTTGAAATCTGCTAAGAATCGTTCAAACTGTTTATCGTCAAGCACTAAAATATCTGTCACCTGTTTAAATTCATAAATTTGATCTGTCATTTAATCACCCCAACACTGGTGCCATTCGCCACGCCACACTTTCCATCTCTCTGCTTGCTGCTTGTAATAGCAACAAAGCCCCTTTTGAGTCATCAACCAGCCACTGTTCTTTTGCTGCTTCGATTTGCTCCATAATCTGCGCCAGTTGCTCGGTGACTTGCGCTTTCTTTTCACTCATACTTCCTCCACCTCAACCACATCATCAATTTCCGTAATCGTATGCGGTAGTTTATTCACATCACACACATTCAAATCACACAATTCCAATACTTGCTCATTGCTTTCAGCTTCCACAACTGCTTCAACTAAGCAATAAAAACGTGCTACATATTTCGCCATAATCTCCCCCTTAAAACGGTTTTCTTAATACTCGGTCACAAAACGCGGCGCGGTGTTTGCACCACTCTTGATTGCGTGCGTTAGGTGCGTTAAGTTCCGCAATCGCCCATTGCGCTTTGGCGTCTTGCAGTTCGCCTCTGCGTTCGCTGTTTGCCGCTTGTTCACTGTAATATTTAAAGCGATCAAACTTGTGGATATTTTTATTCATAAGGTTCTCCTGTTGGTTTAAAACCTATTATGAATGCCCCTCATTCCATCCCGCCTCTTTTGTAAAGAGGGGTTAGGGGAGATTTAAAGGGCATTTAAATAAGTTTTATAAATTCTTAAACATCAAATATGCTAACCACGCATACAGTGCAAAAAGACAAATTACAACGATGCCAGACTCACTCATCTACACCCCCGCTACATCTAATGCAATCGGCACATACTGATCGCTTTCGCCCACACGCTCATAAAGTCGCACATAAGCCTTACTGCTTACCACTTGCACGCTTTCACTAATCGCCTGCATTGCGTTTTGCCAACGTTCATCTTGAATATCGACACGTCGCAATCCTAAAATGCGAGATGTATTTAAATTACCTTCCTTATCCACATTAAACGCACGTTCAATTAATGCTTTTAGTTCCGGGCGAGAGCCTTCGCTCCATTCATTCAAGCACGCATCAATCAACACTTTTGCCGCTTGGATACGTTCATCAAATTGCAAATGGTCGTTAATCGCACGTTGGATTTTATATTTGCCGTCGTAGCTATAAAGTGTGATATTGCCTTTACTACCGCCCATTTTCGCATTGTATTTTTCAGCCGAAAGTTCAATAAACGCTTGAATATCGCCGAAAATGCCATCTTTAAAATTGCGCATCTCCTTATTTAAGGACACGCCTTTTTCCACCCATTCACGAACAAGCACATCACGTGCTTTGTCGATGTCTTTTACCAACTCAGCTGGCGTTAAATTGCCTCTTGCATCACGCCAGTATTCTTTCCCTTCAATCATTTGCTTCATTTAGAGCTCCTCTTTATCTAACTTAATCACTACAAGTCGCTTACCTTTATCACGTTTACATCGGGCGACTGTTGCCGAGCTGTAAATCGTTTTTTCACTCACATTGAGCTTCTTTGCTAATTCTTCCGCAGTCCCGTCACCCAAATTCTCTTCGCCACGATAGACTGCATAAATTTGCCGACGCGTTGCCATTCCTCCTCCTAGTTCAAATACTTCCGCCAAACCACACGGATACCTTCCACCGTAAATTGCGCTTCTTGGTATCGCCCCACATCACGCCCCACGTGATACACATAAGCCTGTTGGTCTTTCTCGAGCTGTTCTGTTACCGCATTATTCATCACACGCACCGTCGGTCTTATCTTCTCAAAGTGCACATTAATTACCGTCAGCCCCATTTCATTTAAGCGTCTCACTGCTTTTTCTACTTGTTCTAAATAAGCCAACATCACGGCATTGTTTTTGTTTAATTGTTTAGTTGTATTGGGTTGTAACATCTTGGTCTCCTTTAGCTAATCAACATCTTGTTATATTCTTCAATCATCTCGTAGGTAATATCGCACTCGTTGAGTTTGGATAACCGCACCACACCGCTCATTAAGTTACTCAATCGACGCGAATTACCTTTACTAAATTTAATAAAGGCGTCGTTAAATTCCCCTGTGCCGAGCGCGCTTTCTATTAACATGGCTAAATCTTTATCTGGCAAAGCATTGCCAAAATTATGCGTATTGTTCACTCGACTATATAACTGCGCAAATTCGCCACTTTTCCCACGTAAATTCACTAACAATCTAGGCATACCAGCAAGCACGACACCGATTTGGGTTTTATCGTGCAAACGGCGTACAAATTCCAAAGAACGCGTGGAGAGCAACTCTGCTTCATCAATAATCAATAAACGCTCCGAACCATCTAATTTTTCCACTATTTTTTCAAAAACATCATGATTTCCCCCTTGCGCCACAACACCGCAGTTTTCCGCAATCTTGTGTAACAGCACTCTAGGGTTATAGCCTGGATCCGTTTCAATCAACATAGAAGACGGATAACGCGCTGCATATTCTTTCAAGGTTGCCGTTTTGCCTAAGCCTGCTGCGCCATACACCACTACAATCTTGCCTTCTGTATGCGCATACTGCATAACGTCCATTGTTTTTCTCGCCGCTAAGGTTGATACAAATTGGCTGTTGTAATGCGCGTTTAAAATCTTCTGATCTTGGCGTGCCAAATACTCCGCCACCTTGTCATCAAGGCGTTGTACATCGCCTGCATATTGATCTTTCAAATAAAGACTAATTGTCCCCACTGACACTGATAACGCTTGCGCAATCTGCTTTTGTGTCATACCACTATTGGTCATAAACTGTTGCAGTTCTTTGTTTTTCATTTTTAACCTCGTTATAATTCTGTTTTAAACCTACCTAAACCAAGGAGAACCTTATGCAGCAAACTCAACTCGAAGACTTACAGCAACAACTTTCTGCCCTAAACGGTCGGCTTGCTGTACAACAGATTTTAATTCGCTCGCTAATTGTTCAACTTGCTGAGCAGGATCAACTTGCGCTGCTTCAATTTCAGGGCGATTCGCACGATCAGCTTCGTCTTTTGTTACAAAGCACTGATGTGCCTGATTTTGTAGCGACGGATATGAAGGCGTACCTTGATTCATATCTAGAGCCATTGATTGCGATGCTAAATTTGGGGCAACGCCACTAGGGGTTAAAATCCAAACTGGGAAATCGTTTATTTTCGACCAATCTCTTTTAATCAACGTTTGAGCGCGTTCAAATCGTCTTTTGGCACGCGCTTTACGTTCTTTTTCAATAAAATTCTTCATCTTGTTCTCCTTATTCATTCACTAACTTTGCCTGTTCCGCTTCCCATTCTTCTTTCTCTGTTAAGTTATGGAAAATCGGCTTGGCTGGGATTTTTTGCTTCACTTTTGGCACTAACACCGCAAAATCAGGCTGATGCTCAATCGTAATAATCGGGTTAAGTTCCGCATTAATCTCATCAAGCTGTTCTTGTTTCAATTTCGCTCGGCGTGCATGACGCTCTTGGCGTGTTTTCTCAACAAACGGCATTGGGAACGCATCACGTTTATTGCCATCTAGTTCGGCATAACACACAAAAGTGCCGTCTTGCTTTCTCACAATCACTTGGCTTGGATCGTGAATATCAAACATCACTTGCACCTTTTGCCCATCAACATCGAGCAATTTCGTGCTAAAGTAATAATTATTGAAAAGTTGTAACCAACCACGTTGTGCCACACGTAATGTACTTGGGCGGAATAAATCCCTTGCTTCCACTGGCGTAACAAAGACCAAATCATCAGGGTTCATTTTTTCCATCAACTGACGGCGTTTTTGTGCAGGTGTCATTCCAATTTCACTATGCACATGTTCGTTGTTGTACCAATCAACCCCAGCTTGAACCGCATCTAAAAACTGATTCCAGCTTGGCAATTTACCCACTGCCCATTGTTGTTTTGGCGTTAGCTGTGTCGCGCCTTTACGTTTTGCTTTATCCAGTGAAATCACTGCTGTGCTCACTTGTCGCACCGTGTCTTTATCCGCCCCTGTGCCGTGATAGGTTTCAAATTGGCGAGCAATTTTGTATAAAATTGTTTGATGCACCCGCTCAATAATCCCACGCCCTTGTGGATTGCCCGGAATCCCTGTTTGGTGTTTAATCCCCAAACGCGGCAACATCCCCGTAATATCACCATCAAGCATCCAGTTTTTCTCACCCCCACCATTATCGGAGTAATAAATTGCGGGTATGCCGTAGCGTTCCACGCCATAACGCAAGGCATCTGCCACTGCCAGAACGTTTTCCGCCAAACTAGCCGACCAACCCACAATAAAGCGGCAAGAGGCATCCATAATTAATGTCACCTCAGGAATAAAAGGGCGACCGTGTTCAGGATGGGCGACTTTCAATTTCATCGCATGGCCATCACCCACCCACACATCATTCACCTGCAACACGCTCCAATGGCGTTTAACATAAGTGTTAAGAGCACGGAGTTCAGAACCCGTCTTACGACCAATTTCCTTAATGTGTTTTGGCAATTTCGCCAACGCAGCGCGAACTTGGTCAATACTCGGTTTCATTTCTAAACGTAACGGCTCGTCTGCAAAACGTGCATCCCATTCAGCCGAAAAATAGTGATAGGCTTCTGCCACATTGATGCCATTGGTTTGGCGATATATCGCCAAAAAGTCAGGCAACCACACAATTTCTTCAGCCTTTTTCGCCACCCGTTGCATTGGCGCGAGGGCTTTTAATCGTTCTTCAGGGGTATCCGCCTTTTCATAATCCAACACCCATTGATTCAAAGTGCGGTCAGATAAAGTGCGATTTTTTCCTTTCTTGTTATTGGCGATTTCAACCAATCTCATCAAATCAGAAGAAATGCCACCATGTTTGATTTGTTCACAAAAAAACTTAATCGCCTTGTAACGAGGTTGGGCTTGTTCAAGCTGTGCCACTTGAGCAACTAACGCCATTCTTGCCCCTGCTACTTCACGTTGTTTTTCCGTTAAAGTTTTTAATTCCACCTGACGGAGATCGGCGGGAAGAGATTTGGGTTTGGCTTTCACAATAGAAACTGCAAATTTGTTACGAATTTCATCTTGTAAGGCTTGTGGCATTGATGAAAGAGCATATTCTTTGCCCCCACCTTTGCCAACGCGCTTGCGGGATTCCCAATTTTCACGTTCTGCTTTATCTTTAATTCTCCGAATGCTACTTGGAAGATATTGTGAATGAAATTCAAATAACTCCTGAACACTGTAAAAGTCCTTAAGTTTTAACATTATTTACTCCTACATTTGAGAAAATTGACGTCTTAATTGGCTAACTTTTTCCGCTCGAAGAACTTTTTTCTGTTGATGTTTGGCGTAGTGTGGAAAAACCTGATCCAGTGGTTTTTCAATCGCAAGACAAATGGCTTTTGCAATTCTCTGACTGCTTTTGCCTTGTTTGATTACCGTTGATACGGCTTGATTAGATACGCCCAATGATTCAGCAATCATTGCAACGTTTAGATTTTTGATTTTTAACGCTTGATAAATTTCATTCGGACTCATAAAATCCCCCTAGAACAACCAATTTATTCAACTGGTTGTTTCAACTAATTAACTCAACGGCTTTATTATATGCCAATATTTTTTGGCACGTCAAATAAATTTTGCAATTATTTGAGGTTTTTTTATGGAACTATTGATCACACGTGAAGATATGGGCATTCGCCTAATAGAAGAAAGAACAAGATTAGGCTATTCGCAAGCTAATTTTGCCCATCAAACAGATGTAAGCCGCGAAGCATTACGACTTAATGAGATTGGAAAAAGTGGTATTTCTGCTGAATTTTTAGGAAGAGCTGCTCAATTAGGCGTAGATGTTCAATATGTGATTATAGGGATTCGTTCTGCTAATAACGTTGATTGCACAGATAATGTAGATAAAGCTGTCAATAATTCTTCTGTACTCGGTGATAACAACAATGTTGTTTATGGCAGTGGCACAATTAATAACATCAAAACAGAAAAGGTTGTAACGCGTACAAAAGCAACCGTTGAGCCAGATAAAACACATATTAATGAAAAAATGGCTAGAACATTGCACGATCTTGTCGATGAAATTGTTAAGTTAGAAAAAGCCGTTAAACAAAAACCAAAGAGCTTTCAAGCCGTATGGAGCTCGCTGAATCGCCATTGCGGTGTAACAGCTTATCGCTTGATTGCACTACAAGACTATGAGAAAGCAGAGCTATACTTAAGAAAATGGGTTGGCAGATTAAATTCTTCAAAATCTGCACCGAAGAAAGTGGGCAATCAATGGCGAAAAACGAAGTACAGCTACATTCATACAAATGTGAAACAAATGGGCATTGAACCACTACTACGTCAACATCTTCAAGAAAAATACTCGGCAGGTAGCTTAACTGACTTAAGCGATGATCAACTTACGAAAGTTTACCAATTTATTGCAGGTAAAAAGCGTACATTACTTAAATAAAGTTGGACGGTAAGCGTCCAAGTTTAAAATAAACAAAAAATAGGCAGTTCAGGAATAATTTAATTGAATATCAATCAGTTATATTTAACTTGGACGTCTTATTTCATTTATGTTAAACGTCCAAGTTTAAGATAATAAACTTGGACGTTTAATTGCTATTAGGCAAGTAGTACGTGGCTATCGTGACTTCTAATATGTCTCCGACATCAATGTCAGTAACACCAGCAAAAACCGCATCACAAGCACTTTCTTAATATTTTAAAGCACAAAGGCAAGGATGCCTGTGTTCCTTTCAAATACCGCCAAATAATGGCGCATTTTCGCTAATTCTACCCATAATCACACACAACAAACCACTAGATTTCATCTAAACGCACCAAAATCGCCCCAAAAACCAACAAAAAAGGCGATTTCTGCCACTGAAACCGCCTTTTTTATTTAGTGAGCTTGTAAATTAGCTTCTAAGTTATCGTCTCTGGTTAGAAATTTAAGTTAAATTCTTAGTAGCAAAACTCAATGACCTATCCAGTTTAAAGCCATTTTAAACTAACTTTAAAATGAACTTTAAATTTTTAAAAATGTTTAAACCCTAACAATTCACCGCCAACTTTTATGCAAAATAAAACCCAATTTTCGACCATTTTCCCCCAATCCCCACCATTTTCCATTTTTGCATAAACTTCCCCCCTAAAAACGCCAAAACCCCACAAACAGGGGCTCCAGCCAATTTTTTCCGCCAAATTTTTTTCTTTTTCCTTATGCAAATATTGTCACTACCCCACACTGCAAGGTAGAATTCAGCGCGGCAGTGCTGACCGCCACTTACGTTTGCGATGCCTTGTTCATTTGCACTACCGAAGGCACCTTTTGAATATTTGCCCATTTTCTCTGCCGCACCTAAGCGAATACCAAAAATTTCACGAGCAGGGATGCCTGCAGCACGAGCAAGTGCCACAAATACAGAGTTAATATCGGTACATTTACCTTTTAACACGCCAGTGGTAAGAATTTTTTCTACATCGCCGTCACCACAACCTAATACAGAATTATCACGTTCCATATTTTTTACGATCCAGTGGTGAATAAGTTCTGCTTTCTTCAATGGATTAGTTTCTTTACCTAGGATTTTGTCAGCAAATTCTTTCACAATGCCATCAGTTTTAATATGTGGAGTAGCTTTTAAGTATTCTTGTACATCCACGGAATACTGAATATCTTTTGGCGGAGTATAATTCTCTAAAGCACCTTTCACCATCGGTTCACGGTCTTTTGTTTCAATGACCATCGTGACTTTTAAATCACGCTTTTGTGCATCTTTATTCCAAGTGGCAAATAAGGTTTTCGCTCCGTATTTATTGTTTTCTGTTACATAGGCATTCATGTAATTACCTTCAAAGTGAATCGATTTCACTTGTTGGTATTCCCCATTAAATGGTAATGGAACCCATAAATTGGTTTGTCCTTGCGAGCCTTTTGGCACAACTAAATCATAGGTTTGCGTGAATTCGTAAAGATGGGCGTCTGTATTGTAGTTTGGAATATTAGTGTTTGCATGAGCTAACGAGCCACATGCAGAAAGCACCGCAACTGCGATAAGTTTCTTCATGAAGAGATCCTCTTCTAGTTAATAATAGTTAAACTTAACATATTAGATAAACTAATACGCCACTATGCTAACGGGTTTTTAAATCCATAGTCAATTTGTTATTCCAAAATTTATTAAAACATCAATCTACTAAAATACCCTATAAATAATATACCTATTAATGATTAATTGATTTGGCTCAAGTAAAACTTCTATACAAAGATTATAATTAACTCGTTTTAGTTATTTTTCAATCTAACTGTGGGGGAACGATATAATGAGTAACTTTAATCAAATAAGTCGCCGAGATTTTGTCAAGGCGTCATCTGCGGGAGCTGCACTGGCAGTTTCAAATCTTACTTTACCTTTCAATGTAATGGCTAAAGAGACACAACGCCTCAATGAAAATAATCAAGAACGTATTGTTTGGAGTACTTGTACAGTAAACTGTGGTAGCCGTTGTCCATTACGAATGCACGTAAAAGATAACCGAATCACTTATGTGGAAACCGATAATACGGGGACAGAAACATATAATCTTGATCATCAGGTTCGTGCTTGTCTACGTGGACGTTCTATGCGTCGTCGAGTATATAACCCAGACCGTTTAAAATATCCAATGAAACGTATAGGTAAACGCGGAGAAGGCAAATTCAAACGAATCAGTTGGGATGAGGCTTTAACTGAAATTGCAGACGCATTGAAACGCAATATCAAAAAATATGGCAATGAATCAATTTATTTAAACTATGGTACGGGAACACTCGGTGGCACAATGGCTAAATCTTGGCCACCTGCATCCACTATGATCGCTCGTTTTATGAATTGTATTGGTGGATATTTAAACCATTATGGTGATTACAGCACCGCACAAATTGCTGTCGGTTTAGATTATACCTATGGTGGTGGTTGGGCATTGGGAAATGGAATGGCTGACATTGAAAACACCAAATTAATAGTGTTATTCGGTAATAATCCTGCAGAAACTCGTATGAGTGGAGGTGGTTTAACTTATTGTATTGAACAAGCCAAAGCTCGTTCCAATGCCAAAATGATTATTATCGATCCTCGTTATAATGATACTGGTGCAGGGCGTGAAGATGAGTGGATCCCAATTCGTCCAGGCACTGATGCAGCCCTCGTTTCTGCCCTTGCTTATGTAATGATTCAAGAAAATCTCGTGGATCAACCTTTCTTAGATAAATATTGTGTTGGTTATGATGAAAAAACATTACCTGCGGATGCCCCTAAAAATGGTCATTATAAAGCCTATATTTTAGGTTATGGTAATGATGGTATCGCTAAAACCCCAGAATGGGCGGCTAAAATCACGGGTATTCCGGCGGAGAGAATTATTAAACTCGCACGTGAAATTGGTAGTACAAAACCTGCCTTTATTTCCCAAGGTTGGGGGCCTCAACGTCGTAGTAATGGAGAATTAATCTCTCGTGCCATTGCGATGTTGCCAATCTTAACAGGTAATGTTGGAATTCACGGCGGTAACACTGGTGCACGTGAAAGTGCGTATAGCATTCCATTTGTGCGGATGCCAACGCTAAAAAATCCTGTGAAAGCAAGCATTCCAATGTTTTTATGGACAGATGCAATTATTCGTGGCACAGAAATGACCGCACTTACAGATGGTATTCGTGGTGTTGATAAATTATCGTCCCCAATTAAAGTAATTTGGAATTACGCAAGTAACTGTTTGATTAATCAACATGCACAAATCAATCGTACTCACGATATTTTACAAGATGATACCCAATGTGAAATGATCATTACTATTGATAATCATATGACATCTACTGCCAAATACAGTGATATTTTATTACCAGATTGTACAACTTCAGAACAAATGGATTTCGCTTTAGATGCCTTTGTATCCAATATGGCATATGTCATTTTTGCAGATCAAGTGATCAAACCATCTTTTGAATGTAGACCTATTTACGATATGTTAAGTGATTTAGCTGAGAAAATGGGCGTAAAAGAAAAATTTACTGAAGGAAGAACACAAGAAGAATGGTTACGCCATATTTATGAGCAATCTCGAGAAAAATTACCTGAATTACCTACTTTTGAAGAATTTAGACAACAAGGTATTTTTAAAAAAGTTGATCCTAATGGCTTTAAAGTTGCATACAAAGATTTCCGTGATAATCCAGAAGCCCATCCACTTAAAACGCCATCTGGCAAAATTGAAATTTATTCTTCTCGTCTAGCTGAAATAGCAAAAACTTGGAAATTAGCAGAAGATGACGTAATTCATCCCTTACCTATTCACGCCCAAAGTTTTGAGCATTACGGTGATCCATTAATGGAAAAATATCCGTTACAACTAAGTGGTTTTCACTATAAAGCGAGAACCCATTCAACTTATGGCAATGTGGATGTATTAAAAGCAGCTAATCCACAAGAAATTTGGATGAATCCTATTGATGCAGAACCTCGTAATATTAAAAATGGCGATATGATTCGTATCTTTAATGATCGAGGCGAAGTACATATTAATGTAAAAATTACACCCCGTATTATTCCAGGAGTTGTGGCATTAAGCGAGGGGGCTTGGTATGCACCAGATAAAGATCGTATCGATCATTCAGGTTGCATTAATGTACTTACGACACAACGCCCATCACCGCTTGCGAAAGGTAATCCGCAACATTCTAATTTAGTTCAAGTGGAACGTTTGTAGGGGGATAATTATGGAACAATATGGTTTTTATTTTGATTCTGAACGTTGCACAGGCTGTAAAACTTGTGAATTAGCCTGTAAGGATTACAAAGATCTTGGCACAGAAGTCAATTTTCGTCGTATTTATGAATATACAGGTGGTCAGTGGAATCAACAAGCAGATGGATGCTGGCATCAAAATATATTTGCTTATTATATGTCTATTTCTTGTAATCATTGTGCAGATCCTGCTTGTACAAAAGTTTGCCCAACTGGTGCAATGCACAAAAATGCAGATGGTTTCGTGATCGTCAATGAAGAAATTTGTATCGGTTGTCGTTATTGTCATATGGCGTGTCCTTATGATGCACCGCAATATGATGCACAAAAAGGTCATATGACAAAATGTGATGGATGTTATTCTCGCGTAAAATCAGGTCAAAAACCGATTTGTGTTGATGCCTGCCCACTACGAGCATTGGATTTCGCTCCTATTGATGAACTTCGAACAAAATATGGCACACAAGCCTCCATCGCACCACTACCACCGGCTGATATCACTCAACCAAATTTAGTGGTAAAACCCAATAAATACGCTCGTTTAAGTGGCGATACAAGTGGGTTCTTAGGAAACCCAAGAGAGGTGTAAGATGAATACAGGATTATATGAACTGCCATTAGTATTTTTTACAGTTTTGGCACAAAGTGCGGTCGGTGCTTGGCTTGTTTTCACATTTGTACTATTAAATGAGAAAAATACAAAAAGTCGCACTTATATTCATAAAGTAATGTTTGTGATTTTGGCTTTACTAGGTATTGGATTTATTGCTTCCATTATGCATCTTGGCTTACCTATACGTGCATTTAATTCACTTAATCGAGTCGGCTCATCAATGATGAGTAATGAAATTGCCGCTGGTGCAATATTTTTCACATTAGCAGGTTTCTACTGGCTGATTGCAATTTTAGGTAAAATGCCAGTTTCACTTGGAAATGTATGGCGAATTGTGACCGCCCTTATCGGCATACTATTTATGTATGTAATGAATCAGGTTTACCATATTACAAGCATACCAACTTGGAATAATGCATTAACCTCTTGGTCATTCTACCTTACCGTTGTATTAGGTGGATTAACATTGAGCTATGCGTTATTAATCCCTAATAAACAACGTGAATATCAGCTTCAGCATCTGCCAAGTTTATTCGCCATTGGGGTATCATTGGTCGCAATAGTAGCCATATATCAAGGCTTCAATTTACACAATATTCACAGTGCTATTCAAAATGCCGCTGACCTCGTACCAAATTATGCCATAATGACCGTAACTCGCTTATGTTTACTTTCCATTGTAGCTTTCCTCTTATTCCGAGTGAAAAACATAGGGCTATTAGGTATTTCCGTTCTATTAACGTTAGTAGCTGAAGGCATCGGTCGCGTATTATTTTATGGATTACATATGACTTACGGTATGGCGATTGGTGGTTAAATTATGTTGAGGCGTATAGCATACGCCTCAATTTTTAGAAACGTTAATTAGTAATATTTAACTAACTCTCATATCCCCATTCACTAATGACAAATTGTTTTCGGAGATACTATGCAAAATACTCTTCAACAAATTTCTATTTATGGGCGTTTACTCGGTGCAGTATTTTACTATGAGCCTAATGATGCACGACTTACTGATATTTTGACATTCTTTCGCCAACCAAATTGGATGCAAGAATGGGAAATTTCATTTGATGTAAAAACACATAAAAAAATTACCGCACTTATTGAAAAAGGGCTACAACAAAATATCACTGAACAATATCAGTATTTATTTATTGGTCCAAATGAATTACCTACGCCACCTTGGGGATCTGTATATCTTGATCCTGAATGTGTTATTTTTGGTAATTCTCTCTTAGCATTACGCGATTTCTTACAACAACATCAAATCGCATTTCAAACACAACAAGATGAACCAGAAGATCATATTGGCTTAATGCTAATGCTTGCTGCATATTTAGCAGAAAATCGACCGCACTTATTAACCAAATTTCTACGTGAACACTTCTTAACTTGGGCGTATCATTTCCTTGAACAACTAAGCAAAATAGAAAATTCTGATTTTTATCAAGCTCTTGCATTACTTACCATAAAAACTTTACAACAATGGCAAGTAGATTTACATATTAATGTACCGACAGTAAGATTTTATCGATAATGAAAAACGAAGCCTATTATCAGGCTTATTTAAGCCACCATCACATTTCTCGTAGAGGACTATTGCGTCATGTATTTCCAGCTACAAAATCAACAATAGAAAAAACGCAGTCTCGTCCTCCCTTTTCAGCACGAGAAGATTTATTTTCCGCCGTCTGCAATGGTTGTGGGGAATGCGCTTCAGCTTGCCCTAATGGTTTAATTCAACTAAAACAGCAACAAGCCACCCTTGAAATTGACTACGTACCTTGTGATTTGTGTGGTAAATGCGCAGAAGTTTGTCCGACAAATGCACTACATCCTAATTTTCCAGCAGATACATTACTTCGTCCACAATTTTCCTCAGCCTGTTTAATCCTACAAAATCAAACCTGTCCAGACTGCCAAACCGCTTGCCCACAACAAGCAATCTCCAGCACTTTAGAGATTGATAATGAACGTTGCAATGGGTGCGGAGAATGTAAAATTACCTGTTTTGTCGCAGCCATTACACTTAAATAAAAAACCTTAATTTTCCACCGCACTTTCCTTCTAACATTAGCCCCCCCCTAGCCCTTACACCTATTATTCCGTAGTTATTTATTTAAGATTTACAGAACAAAATAATTATGGTGAATAAAACCGCTCAACTTAAACAAGCTCTAGAAAATCGCATTCTCATTTTAGACGGTGCGATGGGGACGATGATCCAAAAATATAAACTGACCTAAGCCGATTTTAGAGGCGAGAAGTTTAAGAAAAGTGCGGTCGATTCTGTCGCAGAATGGCGCACTTGGCCAGTGGGAGAACTTTTAAAACACGCCCTTGTGAAAAGGATTACCACTTGCCAAACATTACCACGCCCATTAGATGTGATTGAAGGCTCGTTGATGGCTGGCATGGACGTAGTCGGCGATTTATTCGGCGATGGTAAAATGTTCCTGCCGCAAGTGGTAAAATCGGCGCGCGTGATGAAACAATCTGTGGCGTATTTAGAACCATTTATAATGCAACCAAACAAAAAGGTTCAAGCAACGGTAAAGTGGTGATTGCAACCGTAAAAGGCGACGTGCACGACATCGGTAAAAACATCGTGAGTGTGGTGATGCAATGTAATAACTTTGAAGTGATTGACTTAGGCGTGATGGTGCCAGCAGACAAAATCATCCAAACCGCCATTGATGAAAAAACGGACATCATCGCGTTAAGTGGTTTAATTACCCCTTCTCTAGATGAGATGGAATACTTCTTGGGTGAAATGACTCGTTTAGGCTTAAACCTGCCTGTGATGATTGGCGGTGCAACCACCTCCAAAGAACATACCGCCATTAAACTTTATCCAAAATACAAACAACACTGTGTGTTCTATACCTCTAACGCTTCCCGTGCGGTAACAGTATGTGCCACCTTAATGAACCCTGAAGGGCGTGCAGCATTGTGGGAACAGTTCAAAAAGGATTACGAGAAAATCCAACAATCTTTTGCAAATAGTAAACCGCTACGTAAACAGCTTAGCATTGAAGAAGCACGTGCAAATCGCTTTGATGGCTTTAGTGGTGAATGGGCAGATTACGTGCCACCAACGCCAAAACAAACGGGCATTGAAGAAATGGAATTAGTAGAAGGCTATAAAGCGGCAGGCGATGACTACAACGCTATCTTGCTACAAGCCGTAGGCGATCGCCTCGCTGAAGCCATGGCAGAATACCTGCACTTTGAGCTTCGCACCCGCATTTGGGGCTACACGCAAGAAGAATTTGACAACCAAGGGTTAATTAATGAAAATTATGTTGGCATCCGACCTGCACCGGGTTATCCAAGCTGGCCGGAACACACGGAAAAAGCCCTGATTTGGGATTTATTAGAAGTCGAACAACGCATCGGCATGAAACTCACCGAAAGCTACGCCATGTGGCCTGCAGCCTCCGTCTGCGGTTGGTACTTCACCCTCCCTGCAAGTAACTATTTCACCTTAGGTCGCATTAATGAAGACCAAGCTCAAGATTATGCCAAACGTAAAGGTTGGGATGAGAGAGATGATG
Organism: Haemophilus aegyptius; assembly: GCF_900475885.1. Lineage (GTDB taxonomy): Bacteria > Pseudomonadota > Gammaproteobacteria > Enterobacterales > Pasteurellaceae > Haemophilus > Haemophilus influenzae. Next base: position 1,066,710 of record NZ_LS483429.1, on the reverse strand, counting down.
AAGTGGTTGGGGGTGGCGATGAAGTAGGGATAAAACATATTATGATATAACGTTATCTTATATTTGAAGTTATTTATTAAAACTATACAATTAGAGCCTAGGAATAAAAACTTAAACTATTTATTAACTTAATTTATTATGGGAGAAAATTTTATGTCCTTAAATAATTCGCTAACAACTTTTAATAGTCAGTTACCCGATTTATCAGTTAATACTATTCCCGCAATTAATCAACTAGTTTCTGCTCTTCGCATTCCAAGAGACGTTTTAGCAAGTGATGAAGAAATTAGATATGCTTGGAATGATTTACCTAGAGAATTAAGAAATATACCAGTCCAGAATGTGAATCCTGAGCTTATTGCTCGTATGTGCATTGCAATTAGCTCAGGATTATTTGATGGTGCAATCAACTATATATGGAATGCTTCTATTTTGAGATTGCGTGATAAAGTTAGAACCTTTGGTCTTCCAATTGTTGCTCAAGTATTGGAAAGGGATTTTGAAGAAGGCCATTTAATAGCATTACAGGATAGTCAGTTACTAGATTTATGTTTGCAATTAAACATTCTTAACGAAGAAGGCTTTCTTTTTCTAGGCCAATGTAGAAATATCCGTAATAATTTTTCTGCTGCTCACCCTTCACTTGGCAATTTGAATGATAGAGAATTCATTACATTCTTAAATCGTTGTATAAAATATGCTTTAGGTGATTCTTCTTCACCTAAAGGAGTCAATATTAGTGATTTTATTCAATCGATTAAAGGTGGAAGATTTAATCAAGAACAAAGGGAATATTGGATTGATAGGCTATCTAAAACTCACGAAGCACAGAAACAATTATTGATTATTATGGCACACGGTATTTATTGTGACCCAAACTCACAGGAAACAACTAGATTAAATGCTTTAGATATTTGTGCTTTCTTTCAAAATAGTTTTTCTGCTTCACTAAAATCTTCATTAATTGATAAACACTCTGAATATATCGCAAAAGGAGATGAACAAAGATTAAGAGCATCTAGTCAATTTTTTGAGAAATTAAGTTTATTAGGGTTGCTATCAGCTCCACAACAACATGCGATTTTTTCAGCAGCAATTAACAGGTTGCAAATCGCTCATGATGGGCTAAACAATTTTTATAATGAGCCTCCCTATGCTGAAAGATTAGCAGAATTGTCTCAAAATACAGCAGTCCCTGAAACAGCCCAAAGTGATTTTGTAGATACGATAGTTTCTTGTTATTTGGGAAACAGATATGGAGTTTCATGGGGAGCAATTCCATTTTATGAAAAAATTATTAGAAACTTTTCTCCAAAAGAAATTAACCTAATGATTACCCATGCAAAAATTAATAGTTCTAAAATTGGAAGAAAAACCAACGATGAATATGGAAGAATAAGATTTATAGAAGCTTTAAAATTAATTGATTCTGGAAGTATTCCAAGTGGAGTTCGCCCAGCATATGACCAATTATTAAATAATAAGTAGATGTTGTTTACTAACAAACTCTACAGTACTGCCCCCACGATGGCGCACCCTTCCCAGAGTGTGCCTAATTTCACTAAAAAACACTTCAAAAACTCACCGCACTTTGATGTCTAGGGCACACGTTAGGAAATGCGCGCCAGCATAAGTGTTAAATACAAAAAAGTGCGGTGAAAATATTTCTTTTTTACCGCACTTTTATCTTCTGAAATTATCGTTTAAACATTCCGCCTAAACCACCAAGACCGCCTAAGCCTCCGCCCATTAAGCCTTGCATTCCACGCATCATTTTAGCCATGCCACCTTTACGCATTTTCTTCATCATACGTTGCATTTCATCGAATTGTTTAAGTAATTTATTGACATCTTGCACTTGAGTGCCAGAACCTAATGCAATGCGACGACGGCGAGATCCTTTGATAATATCTGGGTTTGCACGTTCTTTTAGGGTCATGGAGTTAATGATCGCTTCCATTTTGATAAACATTTTGTCATCTACTTGATTTTTAACGTGATCAGGCAAATTTTTTGCACCTGGTAATTTCTCAAGCATAGACATCATGCCGCCCATTTTTTTCATTTCGATCAGCTGTTCGCGGAAATCATCTAAAGTGAAATCATCGCCTTTCTTGAATTTCTGTGCCATTTTTTCCGCTTTTTCACGATCAACAGAACGTTCAAGATCTTCGATAAGGGAAAGCACATCGCCCATGCCCAAAATACGAGAAGCAACACGATCAGGATAAAACGGCTCAAGTGCCTCCGTTTTCTCACCCACACCCAAGAATTTAATTGGTTTACCTGTGATTTGACGAATCGATAACGCCGCACCACCGCGCGCATCACCGTCCACTTTCGTCAAAACAACCCCTGTAAGAGGCAATGCTTCATTAAAGGCTTTTGCTGTATTTGCCGCATCTTGACCAGTCATCGCATCAACAGTGAAAAGGGTTTCGATTGGATTTAATGCAGCATGGACTTGCTTGATTTCGTCCATCATTTCTGTATCAACGTGTAGGCGACCTGCCGTATCCACAATCAACACATCGTAGAATTTCAGTTTTGCATCAGCAAGTGCCTCTTTAGCAATATCAACGGGGTTTTGTTTAACATCCGATGGAAAAAAATCCACGCCAACGGATTGAGCCAAGGTTTCAAGTTGCTTAATCGCAGCAGGGCGATATACGTCAGCAGACACCACTAATACTTTCTTTTTATGGCGTTCACGCAAGAATTTTGCCAATTTACCCACGCTGGTGGTTTTACCCGCACCTTGTAAACCTGCCATTAAGATAACTGCTGGTGGTTGGGTTGCAAGATTTAAACTCTCATTGGCTTCGCCCATGGCTTTTTCAAGCTCACTCTGAACGATTTTTAAGAACTCTTGCCCCGGCGTTAAACTTTTATTGACTTCTTCCCCAAGCGCGCTTTCTTTTACTTTTGCGATAAATTCACGCACCACAGGCAAGGCAACATCGGCTTCAAGTAATGCCATACGCACTTCGCGTAAGGTTTCTTTAATATTATCTTCCGTTAAACGGCCTTTTCCTGTGATATTACGTAAAGTTTTGGAAAGGCGATCCGATAAATTCTCAAACATGGCTAACAATCCTGTTTTTCTTAAAAAATTGTGCTGATTATACCGAAATTTAGGCGTTTTTCATCATTTCAAATGAAAATGACTTTTTGAGTAGGCAATTTCATAAAGAAAGTATAGGACATAAGGAAAAAGAATGATTATTTAGCCAATTTCGGGTATCATCCTGCTCACTCTTGGCTATTTGAGTAGCCATTTGATTTAGCAAAATCAAATAACAGGTAAAAAGTGCGGTAAAAAATGACCGCACTTTTTGTTGATTAACGAACAAAAGGATTTTCCCTTGGATAGCATTCCCCTTAGTACTTTATTTATTATTCTTATTATCTGTTTAGTTTTATCAGCCTATTTTTCTGGTTCTGAAACTGGACTACTCTCCCTCAATAAATATCGTCTTCGTTTTCTATCTGAACAAGGCAATAAAGGCGCGAAAAAAGCGGAAAAACTGCTCGAAAAGCCAGATACCTTGTTAAGTTTTATTCTTATTTTTAATAACCTTGTGAATATCAGCGCATCTGCAATTGCAACAGTAATTGGTATGCGTTTATATGGCGATGCCGGCGTGGCGATTGCAACGGGTTTGCTCACTTTCGTAATGCTCGTATTTTCTGAAATATTCCCCAAAACTGTGGCCGCAATGCACGCAGAAAAAGTGAGTTTTTTTTCAAGTCATATTTTAACTTCATTGCTTAAAATCTTTTATCCGCTCGTTTGGTTAATGAATATTTTTACTAAATCCTTGATGCAAATAGTAGGGTTAAAACTTGATATGCAAAAACAAGTAATTAGTAGTGAAGAACTGCGTAGTATTGTGTCAGAAGCAGGCGAAGCAACACCAAATGAACAACATCCACAAATGTTGCTGTCTATTTTGGATATGGAGACAGTCACCGTTGATGACATTATGGTTCCCCGCAACGAAATCGGCGGTATAAATATTGATGATGATTGGCGAGCTATTATGCGCCAGCTCAATCACGCCGCACACAATCGTGTTGTACTTTATAAAAGTAGCCTTGATGAACAAGTACTTGGCATTTTGCGCGTGCGTGAAGCATTCCGCTTGCTCCTTGAAAAAAATGAATTTACCAAAGAAACCTTAATTCGTGCCGCAGATGAAGTGTATTTCATTCCTGAAAGCACGCCATTAAAAACGCAACTTGCAAATTTCCGTACAAATAAAGAGCGAATTGGCTTAGTTGTAGATGAATACGGCGATATTAAAGGGCTTATAACTTTGGAGGATATTTTGGAGGAAATCGTTGGGGATTTTACCACTTCCACAGCCCCAAGCATTGACGAAGAAGTAATTCAACAGTCTGATGGTTCAATGATTATCGATGGCTCCGCTAATCTACGCGATCTCAACAAAATGTTTAACTGGGAATTAGATACAGAAGATGCTCGTACTTTTAATGGTTTAATCTTAGAACACTTAGAGGAAATACCCGACGAAGGTACGATTTGCGAAATTGATGGTTTGCTAATCACTATTCTTGAAGTGGGCGATAATATGATAAAACAGGCGAAAGTCCTCAAACTTTAATCATAAAAAACTCCGCCAAATTGAACCGCACTTTTGACTTGGATCATAAGTGCGGTTCTTTTTTTGCGCATTTTTTAGAAAAGATTTTTATAATTCTTTCTAGGTATATTTTGATAGAGAAGAAAGATATGGAACACGAATATCAACGGGCGGTGACTCGCGTGTGCGTACAAACGGCACTGCTCTTGTTACAACATGGGGCAGAAAGTACCGTGGTGGTACAAATGGCGCAGCGTTTAGGCGTGGCACTTGGCGTAGAAAGTGTAGAATGTGCGCTTACGGCAAATGCGGTGGTGCTGACGACCTTATCAGATAATCATTGCATTACTACCGCACGAAAAAATACAGATAAAGGCATTAATATGCAAATGGTTACTGATGTTCAACGCATTGTGATTGCCGTTGAGAATCATTTGTATGACTTAGAGATCGCACAAAGAAAACTGGATCAATTAAAACCGCTTAAATATAACCGATGGTTAGTTGTATTCATGATTGGCTTATCTTGTGCAGCATTCGCCCATTTATCTGGTGGCGATTGGATAATTTGCGGCATCACCTTTGTGGCAGCCGCCATTGCAATGTTTGTGCGACAAGAATTTTCTAAACGGCACTATAATCCCCTTATCGTCTTTTCCATCACCTCTTTCGTCGCCTCGCTGATTTCTGGCGTGAGCTTAAAATATAACTTAGGTAACAATCCTCAAATTGCCTTAGCATCTAGTGTGTTATTACTTGTGCCAGGGTTTCCGCTGATTAATTCTTTGGCGGATATATTAAAAGGTTATGTGAATATGGGATTAGGCCGTTGGACGATTGCGACTGTTCTCACTTTTGGCGCATGTCTTGGTATTGTATTCGCTTTAAGCCTATTACATATTACAACTTGGGGGCATTAAAATGTTATTAGACATCACAATATTTATCTTGAAATTACTCGATGATATGCTATTTGCTGCGATTCCAGCGGTGGGCTTTGCTTTAGTATTTAATGTACCGCCCAAAGCCTTAAAATATTGTGCAATTTTAGCCGCACTTGGGCATGTTACACGCACATTATTACTGCATATTAATATGCCTATTGTATTTGCTACATTCTTTGCCACTTGCGTGATTGGATTTTTAGGCGTGCATCTTTCCCATCGTTATTTAGCCCATCCCAAAGCCTTCACCGTTGCCGCAATTATCCCCATGATCCCCGGTGTTCATGCTTATAAAGCAATGATTTCAATGGTACAAATTCATCATTTTGGCTTTTCTGATGCTTTATTTGAACAAATGATTAGCTCCTTTATTAATACCAGTTTTATCCTAGGCGCAATAGTATTTGGATTGGCTTTACCGGGCTTATTGTTTTATCGACAAAAACCTGTGGTGTAACACTAAAAACAGTGCAACAAAAAAGCCGACATTTGTCGGCTTTCTACTATTCTTGTGATTTTTTCTTGGGGTATTCATAAAGCTCATCTTTAATCCGTAATTTTTCTTTTTTCAAATAACGATTTCCATTTTGTAATCAATTCATTATTTAATGTTTGGCGCACTTGATTATTCACATAACGAATGTATTCCACAAAAAGTTGATCCACTTCTTTACGATCAAAAGAGGATAGAATTAATTGATTAAGATTATTTTCTTGAGAAAACTTAAAATGCGAGGCAATTTGCTGAACGGTTTCATTTTCAACTTTAGCTCTCGCTTTCACAAAATCAGATTGATTTAAAAAAGCCATTAATTGAGCGGATGAAGTAAGAATTTTTGTAAATTCATGATACGCAGAATCTGTCGCCTTACGCTCAATTTTTACCATATCAACAGCATCAGCATCACCACTAACTAAATGGGGCGTGGATTCTAATACAAAGTGCGGTCAATTTTTCTTTATTTTTATACGTTGGCTTTTAAACTGGTTTATTTGAAGAAAGCACGCTAGAATAAGGTTGTTTTCATTTCAACGAAAAAAGTAAGGAAATTCTATGATCGATCCAAATTTACTCCGTAATAATTTAGCAGAAGTCGCAGAAAAATTAAAAGTAAAACGCAACTTTATGCTTGATACGGAAAAACTCACCGCGTTAGAAGATCAGCGCAAAAACTTACAAGTCACTACCGAAAACTTACAAGCGGAACGTAATGCTCGTTCCAAAGCCATTGGTGCTGCTAAAGCGCGTGGTAAAGATATCGCACCATTATTGGCAGAAATGGATGATATAGGCAATCAATTGACTGAAGCAAAAGCACAATTAGATGCGGTACTTGCAGAAATCAATCAAATTGCATTAAGTATTCCAAATCTACCCGCAGACGAAGTGCCATTAGGCAAAGATGACACAGAAAATAAAGAAATCTTACGTTGGGGTACACCGCGTACATTTGATTTTGAAGTGAAAGATCATGTCACTTTGGGTAAAGAAGCAAATGGCTTAGATTTTGCTGCTGGGGCTAAATTAACTGGTGCGCGTTTCGCCGTAATGAAAGGTCAAATCGCCAAAATGCACCGTGCATTGGCACAATTCATGTTAGATCTTCATACTGAACAACACGGCTATTTAGAAACCTATGTGCCTTATTTAGTAAATCACGCAACACTTTATGGTACAGGGCAATTACCAAAATTCGGGGAAGATTTATTCCATACTTTAGCCTTAGAAGGCGAACAACCTTACGCATTAATTCCAACTGCAGAAGTGCCAGTCACTAATTTAGTGCGTGACGTGATTATTGATGAAGCAGAATTACCAATAAAAATGACCGCACATACGCCATGTTTCCGTTCTGAAGCAGGCTCTTACGGTCGTGATACTCGTGGTTTAATTCGTATGCACCAATTTGATAAAGTAGAAATGGTACAAATCGTTGATCCAGATAAATCAATGGAAGCACTTGAAGAATTAACAGGTCATGCGGAAAAAGTATTGCAATTATTAAATTTACCATACCGTAAAGTTTTACTTTGCACAGGCGATATGGGCTTTGGTTCTTGCAAAACTTACGATTTAGAAGTTTGGGTGCCTGCACAAAATACTTATCGAGAAATTTCTTCTTGCTCAAATATGTGGGATTTCCAAGCTCGCCGTATGCAAGCTCGCTGTAAAGCAAAAGGCGATAAGAAAACTCGCTTAGTGCACACATTAAATGGTTCAGGCTTAGCGGTTGGTCGTACTTTAGTGGCTGTACTTGAAAACTATCAAAATGCCGATGGTTCAATTACCGTGCCAGAAGTGCTACGTCCATATATGGGCGGATTAGACGTTATCGGAAAATAATCCTTCTAGAAGATAAAAAAGCGTGGATTTTAAAATTTCCACGCTTTTTTATTATCAAAGCCTTACAATAACTGTTTTAAATTTTTTGGCATTCAAGCCAATTAGGAACTTTATTCTATTATAAAATTATATCTATAACATAGAAAATTTATCTTTCAATTGACATCAATATCCAGAGCATTACTCTAAAAAACATATCAAAGTATCTAAATTGTTATAATATTAGTTCACTTTACGATTAAACAAGAGTAAGAAGCAATTTTAATAAGTTAGATATTCCACGTATAAAACAGTATAATTCCATCAATAGCTCATAAACCAACAGGAGTATTTTATGAAATTATATGGTTTAATTGGTGCGTGTTCATTTGTTCCACATGTGGCATTAGAGTGGGTAAAAATACGTGAAAATGCTGATTATGAATTTGAACCTGTCACTCGTGAGTTAATTAAATCACCTGAATTTTTATCATTGAATCCACGCGGGGCAGTACCTGTATTAGTTGATGGCGATTTAGTTCTTTCGCAGAACCAAGCGATTTTGCACTATTTAGATGAACTTTATCCTAATTCAAAATTATTTGGTAGCAAAACCGTACGTGATAAAGCCAAAGCAGCTCGCTGGTTAGCATTTTTTAATTCCGATGTGCATAAATCATTTGTGCCTCTGTTCCGTTTGCCAAACTATGCAAAAGATAACGAAACACTTGCACACACTATTCGCCAACAAGCAGTAGAGCAAATTTTAGATCAACTTGCAGTCGCAAATGAGCATTTAGAAAGTCACATTTATTTTGGAGAAGATATTTCCGTTGCAGATGCCTATCTTTACATTATGCTAAACTGGTGCAGAGCAGTCAAAATTGATTTCAGCCACTTAACACAACTTTCGGCTTTTATACAACGTGTTGAGACTGATCAAGCTGTCGAAAATGTGAGAAAAATTGAAGAACTAAAAGTATAAACAGGAAGTTTCTACAAAAATTGCCCATTTTTAACCGTTTGTATCACGTTAAGTTTAAATTTAAGTGAGTAATTTCGCGTCTTACCCAACACAGCTAACCCATTGATTCTACTATGATTAAACTGGTTAATCCAATGTCACAATGTTCTACTGTCAAGTTGAAAATGTTTACGGATGAGTGAATAATTTTTACCATTTTGAATATAAAATTCGATGACTTGTTGTTTGAAAAGAGTGTTGTATTTGGCTATAAAAAATCTGCATCTTACAATTAATTTATATAAGTAAAAATATCTTGCTTTTATCATCGTTAAACTTAGAATAAATATAAATAATTATCATTAAGATTTAAGGGTATATATGAATATTTTAATTAATAAACGTATCTTTTTATTAGTTACCCTTGTAGGTATTCAACTAAATGTAACCGCAAAACAAAATTCTTCTAATTCTAATAGAGAGGAGTTATTACCTATTATTGTGAACACTAATGATGATAGTAATAAACTACCTGGTCGTTCAGTATTAAAACAGAAAAATATCGAACAACAACAAGCTGATAATGCAGCAAACTTAATTAATATCTTACCAGGTGTGAACATGGCTGGCGGATTTCGTCCTGGTGGGCAAACATTAAATATTAATGGAATGGGTGACGCTGAAGATGTTAGAGTGCAGTTAGATGGGGCTACAAAAAGTTTTGAAAAATACCAACAGGGTTCTATTTTTATTGAGCCTGAATTATTAAGAAGAGTAACAGTAGACAAAGGAAATTATTCTCCTCAATATGGTAATGGTGGCTTTGCTGGAACAGTAAAATTTGAAACTAAGGATGCTAGGGATTTCTTGCAAGAAAACCAAAAAATAGGTGGTTTTTTAAAGTATGGAAATAATAGCAATAATAACCAAAAAACTTATAGTACTGCACTAGTTTTACAAAATGAACAAAAAAATATTGATTTATTATTATTTGGTTCTGTAAGAAATGCTGGCGATTATAAAAGACCCGATAATAGCAAAATTCTTTTTTCAAAAAATAATCAAAAAACCGGATTAATAAAATTAAATTGGCAAATTTCACCCGAGCATTTACTCACATTATCGAGTGTTTATGGTATTCATAAAGGCTGGGAGCCTTTCGCAGCAAAAAGAGATATCCTACCTAAACCAAGTTCGGATGAGATAATGCGTTTCGGTGCTGATATTGCGTGGAAACGTAAACTGGTTTATCGAGATCAAAAAGATGAAAATTACACATTAAAATACAACTATCTACCTGAAAATAACCCATGGATTAACTTATCTACTCAGTTCAGCTACAGTAAAACCACACAAAATGATACTCGCCCCGAAAAAGCCCCTTCTGTATTTCTGGGTACACTCGGTAATCAAAGCTGGATAACTTATTCAGATCTTACTTTTGATATAAATAACACGAGTACTTTTAATATTAAAAGCACTCGGCATGAACTATTATTTGGTTTGCAATGGTTAAAAAACACAAGAAATACTTTAATGTATCACAAAGGGAAGATGAAAGATAAAACCTATAATTATGGCTATTTCCAACCTTATTATATGCCTTCTGGACGCCAGTATACACAAGCATTTTATTTACAAGATCAAATAAAATGGAAGAATATAATTTTTAGCACAGGAGTGCGTTATGACCATATCAATAATATAGGGCAGAAAAATTTAGCACCACAATATAATGATATATCTGCAGGGCATAATTATAGTCAGAAAAATTATAATGGCTGGTCTTATTATTTAGGTCTTAAGTATGATGTAAACCATTATTTAAGTTTATTTACAAATTTTAGTAGAACTTGGCGTGCACCTGTTATTGATGAACAATATGAGACGCAATATAAGCAATCTTCTGGGCCTGTAACAGCAACCTCTTTAAATTTAGAAAAAGAAATGATTAATCAAACGAGAGTGGGTGGAATTATTACTCTCAATCATCTATTTCAGGAAAATGATGCTTTTCAATTTAGAACTACTTATTTTTACCACCGTGGTAAAAATGAAATATTTAAAACCAGAGGAGTTAATTGTGTAGGCAATGCTGCAAATACCAATCATGTTTGTCCTAAACCCATTGGAAATTATCGTAATTTGCCAGGTTATGTTATTCAAGGTGCAGAGTTAGAAGCTTATTATCAATCCACTTATTTATTTGGTGAGATAACATATTCTTATGTAAAAGGAAAACGTGACACCTCACCAAGAAACCCATGGGGTAAAACCTCAACATGGATTGCAGAAATCCCCCCTAGAAAGGCAACTGCTACTTTAGGTTTCAATGTTCCAAAATATTATCTCACGGTAGGTTGGCGTGCTGAGTTTGTAAGAAGACAAGATCGATCGCCATTATCTGGTGACCCTGAAGCAAAATATTGGTCATTGCCAGCTTCAAGAGGATACAGCCTACATAACCTATTCCTTTCTTGGAGCCCTGCAAAAATTAAAGGTATGAATATTAAGATTACAGTGGATAATTTATTCAATCGAGCATACAACCCTTATCTAGGCGAATTGGCTTCTGGAACAGGTAGGAATATCAAATTTAGCCTATCTCAGAAATTTTAGAATAAATAGCCCGATTGAATCTAATCGGGCTTTATCATAACTATAATTTCCTATACTAATTTTAGTATTCTTTAAAGAGCAAATTTAAATAATAAATCCAAATAAGTACGACATCTTAAATTATAGATAAATATCAAAATTATGTTTTATCTTTACCCTATTACTTTCCATAATAGAAACTAAACTTACCTAAAAATTTAAATATAATTTAAAATCTAGCTTAACAACAAAGTCAATACACATTTCTTCTAGTTTTCCTTTCTTTCCGATTAATATACCTCAAAAGATACCCTGTTGTTCTCACTAACTTTTCTACTATAGGAATATCATTAGCATAAGCTATGAAGAAGAAAGTTAAAACAGAGGCATTATGTAATATAAGTTATTTATATAATTTAACATAACTTTCCATATAACAACAACGCATCTTTATAACATAATTGCAATGTATTCTGTTTTAAATTTATAGCAATTACCTAAATAGTAAAGAGTACGAATAAAGTACATATAGGCTATTAATTACTTTAAAAAAATTAAAATATATTTGTAGATTTATGGACAATTACATTTATCCTTTAAAAGATTAATCTAGAGAAATTTTTTACAGCAATACAACAAGTTTACAAGGAATTCAAATATTTTTAATTTTTAGAAAAAAACAAAAACCCTAGCTTTTCAACTAGGGTTCTGTTTTTATGTGATTTAGATTTGTATCTGATAACCTGGCGGTGCCCTACTCTCACATGGGGAAACCCCACACTACCATCGGCATTACAGCGTTTCACTTCTGAGTTCGGTATGGTCTCAGGTGGGTCCACCGCACTATCGCCGCCAAGATAATTCTTTGATAACTCGTCTTCTCTTTTATCTCTCGTCTCTTTTATCTCTCGTTACTCAGTCTTTACTCTACCTTTCACTCGTTCTTATTGGTCACAAGCTGAACTCAATTTCCTTTCTATTAAGTCTTCTATATTTACTTTTCTTTGTTTAGTCTTTTACTTCGGTTTCCGCTCTACTTTTATTTGCTTCGCTTTTCATCTCTTACTTCACTTAGCTCCCAAAAACACTTGAGCGTTGTATAGTTAAGCCTCTCGGGCAATTAGTATCTGTTAGCTCAATGTATCACTACACTTACACACCTGACCTATCTACGTCGTAGTCTACAACAACCCTTACTATCTCTTAGATTGGGAGAACTCATCTCTTGGCAAGTTTCGTGCTTAGATGCTTTCAGCACTTATCTCTTCCGCACTTAGCTACCCGGCAATGCGTCTGGCGACACAACCGGAACACCAGTGGTGCGTCCACTCCGGTCCTCTCGTACTAGGAGCAGCCCCAACCAATTCTCCTACGCCCACGGCAGATAGGGACCGAACTGTCTCACGACGTTCTAAACCCAGCTCGCGTACCACTTTAAATGGCGAACAGCCATACCCTTGGGACCTACTTCAGCCCCAGGATGTGATGAGCCGACATCGAGGTGCCAAACACCGCCGTCGATATGAACTCTTGGGCGGTATCAGCCTGTTATCCCCGGAGTACCTTTTATCCGTTGAGCGATGGCCCTTCCATTCAGAACCACCGGATCACTATGACCTACTTTCGTACCTGCTCGACTTGTCTGTCTCGCAGTTAAGCTTGCTTATACCATTGCACTAACCTCACGATGTCCGACCGTGATTAGCAAACCTTCGTGCTCCTCCGTTACGCTTTGGGAGGAGACCGCCCCAGTCAAACTACCCACCAGACACTGTCCGAGACCACGTTCCGCAATCTTCGTTAGAACATCAAACGTTAAAGGGTGGTATTTCAAGGATGACTCCATAGAAACTGGCGTTCCTACTTCAAAGTCTCCCACCTATCCTACACATCAAAATTCAATGTTCAGTGTCAAGCTATAGTAAAGGTTCACGGGGTCTTTCCGTCTAGCCGCGGGTACACCGCATCTTCACGGCGATTTCAATTTCACTGAGTCTCGGGTGGAGACAGCCTGGCCATCATTATGCCATTCGTGCAGGTCGGAACTTACCCGACAAGGAATTTCGCTACCTTAGGACCGTTATAGTTACGGCCGCCGTTTACTGGGGCTTCGATCAGGTGCTTCTCTTGCGATGACACCATCAATTAACCTTCCAGCACCGGGCAGGCATCACACCCTATACCTCCACTTTCGTGTTTGCAGAGTGCTGTGTTTTTAATAAACAGTTGCAGCCAGCTGGTCACTTCGACCGGTTCAACCTTCAGGGGCTAGCCCTTACAATCTACGCCGGCGCACCTTCTCCCGAAGTTACGGTGCTATTTTGCCTAGTTCCTTCACCCGAGTTCTCTCAAGCGCCTGAGTATTCTCTACCTGACCACCTGTGTCGGTTTTCAGTACGGTTTAGTAAAGCCTTTCGCTTAGTGGCTTTTCCTGGAAGTGTGGTATCAGTTACTTCAGCTCCGTAGAGCCTCGTCATCATCTCTCTGTGTTAAGGAAGTCCGGATTTGCCTAAACTTCCCACCTACCAACTTAAACGCACATATCCAACAGTGCGATAACCTAACCTACTCCGTCCCCACATCGCAGCTTTACCAAGTACAGGAATATTAACCTGTTTCCCATCGACTACGCTTTTCAGCCTCGCCTTAGGGGCCGACTTACCCTGCCCCGATTAACGTTGGACAGGAACCCTTGGTCTTCCGGCGAACGGGTTTTTCACCCGTTTTATCGTTACTTATGTCAGCATTCGCACTTGTGATACGTCCAGCCCATCTCTCGATGAACCTTCTTCCGCTTACACAACGCTCCCCTACCCAACAGGCGTATCACTAATCATCCTCACTCTAAGATACCCGACTCAACGTTCGGGTTGCTTGAACAACCTTTCATGTCGCTTTGCGCCATTCTAGGTTGTTAATCGTAAGGCGTATTAGTGATACGCCTGATGCCGCAGCTTCGGTGCTATATTTCAGCCCCGTTACATCTTCCGCGCAGACCGACTCGACTAGTGAGCTATTACGCTTTCTTTAAATGATGGCTGCTTCTAAGCCAACATCCTAGCTGTCTAAGCCTTCCCACTTCGTTTCCCACTTAATATAGACTTGGGGACCTTAGCTGGCGGTCTGGGTTGTTTCCCTCTCCACGACGGACGTTAGCACCCGCCGTGTGTCTCCTGAGTATCACTCTTTGGTATTCGTAGTTTGCATCGGGTTGGTAATCCGGGATGGACCCCTAGCCGAAACAGTGCTCTACCCCCAAAGGTGTCACCTCAAGGCTCTACCTAAATAGATTTCGGGGAGAACCAGCTATCTCCCGGTTTGATTGGCCTTTCACCCCCAGCCACAAGTCATCCGCTAATTTTTCAACATTAGTCGGTTCGGTCCTCCAGTTAGTGTTACCCAACCTTCAACCTGCCCATGGCTAGATCACCGGGTTTCGGGTCTATACCCTGCAACTCAACGCCCAGTTAAGACTCGGTTTCCCTTCGGCTCCCCTATTCGGTTAACCTCGCTACAAAATATAAGTCGCTGACCCATTATACAAAAGGTACGCAGTCACCCCATCACTTAATCCCACTGCTTCTTTTGGGTGGTTTGACTCGCTTCGCTCCTCTTACCATTGTTTAAGTGCGGTTGCTTTTCATCACCTTCCAATCGGATTAAGTGATGGGGCTCCCACTGCTTGTACGTACAAGGTTTCAGGTTCTATTTCACTCCCCTCACCGGGGTTCTTTTCGCCTTTCCTTCACAGTACTGGTTCACTATCGGTCAATCAGGAGTATTTAGCCTTGGAGGATGGTCCCCCCTTCTTCAAACAGGATATCACGTGTCCCGCCCTACTTCTCGTTAGCTTAGTACCACAATATGGTTTTTAGATACGGGATTATCACCCTCTTTGATTGTGCTTCCCAACACATTCTCCTAACTATATTGCTATCACTTACTGGCTCTTTCGCTTTCGCTCGCCGCTACTGACGAAATCTCGGTTGATTTCTTTTCCTCGGGGTACTTAGATGTTTCAGTTCTCCCGGTTTGCCTCAACAAGCTATGAATTCACTTGTTGATAGTAGATTCTTCATCTACTGGGTTTCCCCATTCGGATATCTTGGATTAAACGCCTCTTATCGACTCATCCAAGCTTTTCGCAGATTAGCACGTCCTTCTTCGCCTCTGATTGCCAAGGCATCCACCTTGTACGCTTAGTCACTTAACTATACAACCTCAAATGTTTTCAAAACTCAATATAAAATAGATACCGTGCTTTGACTGCACTTTCAGCCTCATTAATTCAACTAAACACTTGATTACTTTTGTTCAATCAAGATTTTTTTACAAAACAGGTTTGTTTTTAGAGTTTCCTTCTCAGTTCCCTCTTTTCACTTTCCTGTCTTGCCTACTCAGACTTTCTCTCGAAAATCTCTTGTTTTCAGCTTGTTTCCAATTTTTTAAAGAACAGTAAGACAATCTAATAAAGTTATCTTTAATTGGCGTCCCCACGGGGATTCGAACCCCGGTTACCGCCGTGAAAGGGCGATGTCCTAGGCCTCTAGACGATGGGGACATCAATTAAAGATACTCTATTTTCTTTTTATCTTTTAACGTTTATTTTTCAACGTTGCTTTCGCTTCGTTTTTAATCTTGTCTACAACTATCAGCCAATCTGTGTGAGCACTCGCTGTCTCTCGTCTTGGGTAAGGAGGTGATCCAACCGCAGGTTCCCCTACGGTTACCTTGTTACGACTTCACCCCAGTCATGAATCATACCGTGGTAAACGCCCTCCAAAAGGTTAAGCTATCTACTTCTGGTACAACCCACTCCCATGGTGTGACGGGCGGTGTGTACAAGGCCCGGGAACGTATTCACCGCGACATTCTGATTCGCGATTACTAGCGATTCCGACTTCATGGAGTCGAGTTGCAGACTCCAATCCGGACTTAGACGTACTTTATGAGATTCGCTCCACCTCGCAGCTTCGCTTCCCTCTGTATACGCCATTGTAGCACGTGTGTAGCCCTACTCGTAAGGGCCATGATGACTTGACGTCATCCCCACCTTCCTCCAGTTTATCACTGGCAGTCTCCTTTGAGTTCCCGACCAAGTCGCTGGCAACAAAGGATAAGGGTTGCGCTCGTTGCGGGACTTAACCCAACATTTCACAACACGAGCTGACGACAGCCATGCAGCACCTGTCTCTAAGTTCCCGAAGGCACAAGCTCATCTCTGAGCTCTTCTTAGGATGTCAAGAGTAGGTAAGGTTCTTCGCGTTGCATCGAATTAAACCACATGCTCCACCGCTTGTGCGGGCCCCCGTCAATTCATTTGAGTTTTAACCTTGCGGCCGTACTCCCCAGGCGGTCGATTTATCACGTTAGCTACGGGCGCCAGAGTTAAACCCCAACCCCCAAATCGACAGCGTTTACAGCGTGGACTACCAGGGTATCTAATCCTGTTTGCTCCCCACGCTTTCGCACATGAGCGTCAGTACATTCCCAAGGGGCTGCCTTCGCCTTCGGTATTCCTCCACATCTCTACGCATTTCACCGCTACACGTGGAATTCTACCCCTCCCTAAAGTACTCTAGTTACCCAGTCTGAAATGCAATTCCTAGGTTAAGCCCAGGGCTTTCACACCTCACTTAAATAACCGCCTGCGTGCCCTTTACGCCCAGTTATTCCGATTAACGCTCGCACCCTCCGTATTACCGCGGCTGCTGGCACGGAGTTAGCCGGTGCTTCTTCTGTATTTAACGTCAATTTGATGTGCTATTAACACATCAACCTTCCTCAATACCGAAAGAACTTTACAACCCGAAGGCCTTCTTCATTCACGCGGCATGGCTGCGTCAGGGTTCCCCCCATTGCGCAATATTCCCCACTGCTGCCTCCCGTAGGAGTCTGGACCGTGTCTCAGTTCCAGTGTGGCTGGTCATCCTCTCAGACCAGCTAGAGATCGCAGGCTTGGTAGACCTTTACCCCACCAACTACCTAATCCCACTTGGGCTCATCCTATGGCATGCGGCCTCTCAGTCCCGCACTTTCGTCTCTCGACACTACGCGGTATTAGCGACAGTTTCCCGTCGTTATCCCCCTCCATAAGCCAGATTCCCAAGCATTACTCACCCGTCCGCCACTCGTCAGCAAGAAAGCAAGCTTTCTCCTGCTACCGTTCGACTTGCATGTGTTAAGCCTGCCGCCAGCGTTTAATCTGAGCCATGATCAAACTCTTCAATTCAAGTTCAATCGCTCAATAAACTGCTTAGCTATAAATAAAACACTACTTAAAAAAGTAATGATGAATTTTCAGTTAAGCACCTATTAAGACTTCAAAATTAAAAATAGTTTTAAAACAAGTCAATCAACAAGTGCCCACACAGATTGTCTGATATATTGTTAAAGAGCAAAATAAAGTGGTCGGCGAGATAGGATTTGAACCTACGACCCACTGGTCCCAAACCAGTTGCGCTACCAAGCTGCGCTACTCGCCGTCAGATCTTATAAAGATAAGATGGGGTGGCTAATGGGATTCGAACCCACGACAACTGGAATCACAATCCAGGGCTCTACCAACTGAGCTATAGCCACCATTAAAAGTTGTTATTGCACTGACCTGGCGCGCTCGACAAGATTCGAACTTGCGACCTTTGGCTCCGGAGGCCAACGCTCTATCCAACTGAGCTACGAACGCGAACGCGTTACTGCGTCGTTGCGGAGGCGTATATTAATGATTTAATAAAACCTTGTCTAGCACTTTTTGAAAAAAAATGTTTGAGCGATAGTTTTTTATTCAGTTTGTTTAAAATGCACTATTTTTTCGACTATTTTTACAACTTGGCGAATTATTATATATGTTGAATCATCCAACAATTATGAATTTGTTTATTACGTTCAAAATCTAGCGGTAACGTTTTATGCGAAATTTCTACCGCACTTAAGCCTAATTCTTCCAACGCAACTAAATTCATTTTGAATCCACGTTTATTATTCGAAAAAACAATTGTGCCATTATTCGACAAAACTCGTTTTAAATTGCGCATTAATTTCACATGATCTCGTTGCACATCCCAACTCTCTTCCATACGTTTAGAATTTGAAAACGTCGGTGGATCCACAAATATCAAATCAAATTGACGATCACATTTTTCTAACCATTGAAGGCAATCTGCTTGAATTAATTTATGTTGTTTACCTTTAATATCATTCAAGATAAGATTTTGCTCCGCCCAATTAAGATAAGTATTTGACATATCAACGGTAGTTGTCGATTTAGCGCCACCAAGTGCTGCATGAACAGTTGCAGAACCTGTATAAGCAAATAAGTTCAAGAAATCTTTACCCTTTGCCAACTCACCAATCATTTTTCTTGTTAAACGGTGATCTAAGAATAATCCAGTGTCTAAATAATCTGTCAAATTTACCCAAAGTTGTGCGCCATATTCATTCACATAAAAGTATTCGCCTTTATTGGCTAACTTCTCATATTGATTTGTACCTTTTTGTTTCTGACGAACTTTGAGGATCAACTTATTCGTTTCCACACCTGTCACTTGCAAAGTTGCAGTAACGGCATCTAACAAACGCTGACGAGCTTTGTTTTCATCAATATTTTTCGGCGCAGCATATTCTTGTACAACTATGTAATCTGCATAACGATCAACAGCTAAATTATATTCTGGCAAATCAGCATCATATAAACGATAAGCGTCTAATTCTTGTTGCTTTGCCCATTTGCTAATTTTCTTAATATTTTTTTGTAATCGATTAGCAAAATCGGGGGCGACCTCCGAAGTGCGGTTAAATTCTAATTCCTTTTCATCTGTAATTGCGTCAGATTTTCGTTCTGAAACTTGATAATTCTTTTGCACACAATCTAGTGGGCCATTTTTGGCTTTAAACTGTCGGCTGGCACGCATTCTCAAACAATCAAGCAATGTGGATTCGCTACTAAAAACAGAAACATTCCAACCGCAAAATTCTTTTTTAAGTCTTTGCCCAAATACAGAATAGAGCGCGATTAAAGCTGGTGTTGTTCCTAAACGTTCCCCATAAGGTGGATTACAGATAATCGTACCGACTTCATTTAAACGAGGATTTTTCAACGCTGCCACATCAGCTTGCTGCCATTTAATTAAATGTGAAACACCTGCATTTTGTGCATTCTTCTGCGCCTTTTTTAATACGCGGTGATCGAGGTCAAATCCATAAAAGTGCGGTTGAATTTCACGTTGTTTTTCTTCTGCTAATTCAATCGCTTCATTTTTTACTTTTTCCCAAGCCGATTGATTATGCGCTTTCCAAAAATCAAATCCCCAATGTAAACGATAAAGTTGCGGCGCAATTTTAGCTTCCATTTGTGCCGCTTCAATTAAAAGTGTGCCAGAACCACACATTGGATCTACTAATGGAGAACCCACTTGCCAACCTGAACGCATAACAATTGCCGCCGCTAGAGTTTCACGTAAGGGTGCTTGACCTGCATCTTCACGATAGCCTCGCAAATGTAATGCTTCCCCACTTAAATCTAAAGAAATCACTAAATTTTCACGATTCAAATAAGCATGGATACGTACGTCTGGCTGAATTTTATCTACATCAGGGCGAGTTTTACCTTGACGTTCAAAGTAATCGACAATTCCATCTTTAACGCGCATCGCACCAAATTGAGTATGACGAATTTCTTGGTTGGTTCCATTAAAATCGACAAAGAAGGTAACTCGTTCATCAAATTGCGCTAACCAATTAAAGCCTGAAACAGCCGCATAAAGATCCAAATCACTGTAAATTTTGGTTTCAATCAAAGGAAATAAAATGCGTGAAGCAAGGCGTGACCAAAGCAAAGTACGGTATAAAGTTTCGTCATCAGCTTGATAATGAACGCCACCTTGAACCACTTTTGCCTCTTGCGCGCCAAGTTCAGTGAGTTCAACTTTTAATAATTCTTCAAAGCCACGAGAAGTCGTTGCAAATAATTGTTTCATTTAGGTACCGATTTTGAAAATTTTGAGGGATTATAGCATAGAAAAAGATGATCTAATTGAGATCATCATAGCGAGTTAAACTGTAAAAAGAAAAGCCCCGATTTTCTTAAATCAGGGCTTTAGAATTTGTTGGTTGCGGGGGCCGGATTTGAACCGACGGCCTTCGGGTTATGAGCCCGACGAGCTACCAAGCTGCTCCACCCCGCGTCTGATGGGGCGTACTATACTCGCTTAAAATTGAATTGCAAGAATTAAACAAAACTTGACGTATTGTTTGTTAATAAAATGTTCAATATGTGGTTTTATTAATCAACTCCGCTAAATAACACTGGTTGTTTTCAGTAAATTTTGATAGCGTATGCAGCCCTATTGTAGCTTACTTTAGAATTAAAAAATGTCGATGCTTAAACCTTTCTGGTTCAAAACTTTTTCTATCTCAATTATTACCGCACTTTTGGTAGCTTGTACCTCTAACACAAAAAACACTCAGATTCCAACCACCCCAAATGGGAGTGATCCTCAACAATTCGGTGCAAAATATACCAATCGAACTTATCAGCAAACCGCTCTTGTGCCTGTTTCCTATATAGAAAACCAAAGTGCGGTAATAAATCAAGGCGATTTTTTAACACAGCTTTCCAATATAAAAAATTATTCAAGTAAACTTTCCACCAATTTTTACGATAATTATGAAAAGATTACAAATTGGGTTCTTTCTGGGGCAAATATTAATGAACTCACTCAATTTAATATCCAACCACAAATTATGCGTGGCTTTGATGGATTTCAAAATGTGCTGATGACAGGATATTATTCGCCTATACTTTATGCTCGTCATTCCCCACAAGGTCAATTTAAAAATCCAATTTATCGTATGCCTGTAAAAAAACGTCTAAGTCGAGCACAAATTTATGCGGGCGCATTAACGGGAAAAAGATTAGAGTTAGCATATAGCGATTCAATGTTAGAAAACTTTTTACTTGGTGTACAAGGCAGTGGCTATGTAGATTTTGGCGATGGCAATCTTAACTATTTTGCTTACGCAGGACAAAATGGTTACCCTTACACGGCTATCGGGCGTTTATTAGTAGAAGATGGCGAAATTCCAAAAGAAAAAATGTCTATTCAAGCAATTCGAGAATGGGGTAATCGTAATCCCTCTCGTGTACAAAGCTTGTTAGAACGCAATGAATCTTATGTATTCTTTAAAAATGATCCAAGTGGCAAAGTGAAAGGCTCTGCGGGCGTTCCTCTTGTAGCAATGGCTTCAGTGGCATCAGATCACAATATTATCCCATCTGGTTCTGTGCTTTTAGTCGAAGTACCCGACATTGATAATAACGGAAACTGGCTTGGCACACACAAATTACACTTAATGGTTGCACTTGATGTAGGCGGAGCAGTGAAAGGTCATCACTTTGACTTATATCGTGGTATCGGTGCTAGAGCGGGACATATTGCAGGGCTTTCAAAACACTACGGTAGAGTATGGGTATTACGGTAATGGCTAGAATAGATAATTACGAACAACGCTTTGGTGGCATTGGGCGACTTTATACGCCTGATGGCTTAGCACGCTTACGCCAAGCGCATATTTGCGTAATAGGCATTGGTGGTGTGGGTTCTTGGGTCGTGGAGGCCTTAGCACGTTCAGGTATTGGTGAACTCACATTAATTGATATGGATGATATTTGCGTCACAAATATCAATCGCCAACTTCCTGCGATGAGCGGCACAATCGGCAAATTAAAAACTGAAGTCATGTCAGAGCGAGTAAAATTAATTAACCCAGAATGTACCGTCAATATTATTGATGATTTTATCTCGCCAGAGAATCAATCGGATTATCTCAACCGAGGCTATGACTATGTGATTGATGCCATTGACAATGTGAAAACTAAAGCGTCGCTGATTGCTTATTGTAAACGTAACAAAATTAATGTGATTACTATTGGCGGTGCTGGTGGTCAAACTGATCCAACCCAAATTCAAATTGCCGATCTCAGTAAAACCATTCAAGATCCGCTGCTCGCCAAAGTGCGGTCAGTTTTACGCAAGGATTACAATTTTAGCCAAAATCCAAAACGCAAATTTAGTATCGATGCGATATTTTCAACACAACCTTTAATATTCCCACAAATGACAGAAGACTGTTCTATTTCTGCCACAATGAATTGCGCAAACGGATTTGGTGCAGCCACGATGATTACGGCAACCTTTGGTTTTTTTGCCGTTTCTCGTGTAATAGATAAATTACTAAAGAAAAAATCTTAATCACCTCTTGAAAATGCACATTGACCATAAATGTGCATTTTTTATTGAATGAAACCTATTGACTTTGAAAATGAAAAATTTTCCCTCTTTTTACTATAAAATCGTTGCAATTTATATAAAAAGGCGTACTCTTTTTTCCCTTTGAGAATTACTACCAACAAGTAAGGAAACATAAATATGAAAAAACTTTTAAAAATTAGTGCCATTTCTGCCGCACTTTTAAGTGCGCCAATGATGGCGAATGCCGATGTATTAGCATCAGCAAAACCTTTAGGCTTTATTGTTTCATCTATTGCAGATGGCGTAACTGGTACACAAGTCCTTGTTCCTGCAGGTGCCTCTCCGCATGATTACAATTTGAAATTATCTGATATTCAAAAAGTAAAATCTGCAGATTTAGTTGTATGGATTGGTGAAGACATTGATTCATTCTTAGACAAACCAATTAGCCAAATTGAACGTAAAAAAGTGATTACCATTGCCGATCTTGCGGATGTAAAACCTTTATTAAGTAAAGCTCACCATGAGCATTTCCATGAAGATGGCGATCATGATCATGACCATAAGCACGAACACAAACATGATCATAAACACGAGCATAAACACGATCACGAACATCATGATCACGATCATCACGAGGGTTTAACAACAAACTGGCACGTTTGGTATTCTCCAGCTATCAGCAAAATTGTTGCACAAAAAGTAGCGGATAAATTAACTGCACAATTCCCAGATAAAAAAGCGTTAATTGCACAAAATCTTTCAGATTTTAACCGCACTTTGGCAGAACAAAGTGAAAAAATTACGGCACAACTTGCAAATGTTAAAGATAAAGGTTTCTACGTTTTCCACGATGCTTATGGTTATTTCAACGATGCTTATGGGTTAAAACAAACGGGTTACTTCACCATCAATCCATTAGTAGCACCGGGTGCAAAAACTTTAGCGCACATTAAAGAAGAAATTGATGAACATAAAGTAAATTGCTTATTCGCAGAGCCTCAATTTACGCCAAAAGTGATTGAGTCTTTAGCGAAAAATACTAAAGTCAATGTAGGACAACTCGACCCAATTGGCGATAAAGTTACTTTAGGTAAAAATTCTTATGCAACATTCTTGCAATCTACTGCAGATAGCTACATGGAATGTTTAGCTAAATAAATCTTTCTAAAAACAATGACCGCACATAAAAGTGCGGTCATTTTCTTTGCTAAATTTGATATTTAGTTTTATCTCCAATATCAAAATGCAAAGGCATTCGCCATTTTTGTATCGCTAAAACTAAAAGTAATACGCCAGAAATAATAGAAAAAATGCGTAGTGCAATAAGATTATTTAACACCCACGAAAACCACAAGCAAGCCACAAATATCGGCTGTAAATTTAGCAAAGGCACGCGGAAACAAAAATATTCTTTAAAACACAAACCACCTAAAGTAAGTAACGCACCGCCAAGAGCCAACGCAGGATAATGATTAATATAAAAAAGTAATCCTATCCAAGTAGCAAATTGAAAAAGCAATCGAAAAGATTTTAAGTAAATGTGTAACGAAGAGGCACAACAGGTTGCCGCAATTAATATAAATGTGAGCGATAAATCTGGATACCAACTCACTGTAAGAACAGCCAACGCCGCTATCACAAAACCAGTTCGGTAAATAATAACAGTCAGATAATCTAAAAAATCCATCGGTGATTTAATATGTGGATCAGCCATTGTATAAATGTTCCTTTTTATGAATTACAAATTAAAAATAAATATAGCCTAAAAGTCAGAAATAAAAAGTACAGTCAATTTAAAAACAGGTTCTAAATTAACCGCACTTTTATTATTTCAGTTTTAGCTTATCAAGAATTTTTTGATGAATGCCACCAAAACTGCCGTTAGACATCACTAAAATATGATCCGTAGGTTGAGCCTCTGCAACAATCATATCCACTAATCGATCTAAATTTGCATTCCAATAAGCAGGTTGTACACATTGGTTTGCAATATCTGCCACTTCCCAAGAAAGTTGTTCAGGTTGAAGCATAAACACGGCATCAGCTCGGCCAAGCACAGGCGCAATTTCATCTTTATGAACCCCTATTTTCATTGTGTTAGAACGAGGTTCAAGCACTGCAAGAATTCGCACACCACCACCCACTTTATCTCGTAAAGCGGTTAGCGTAGCAAAAATAGCTTCTGGATGATGAGCAAAATCATCATAAACTGTAATGCTATTAACTTCGCCTTTCACTTCTAAACGACGTTTAGCATTCACAAAAGATCCCAACGCTTTGCACGCATCTTCAATAGCAACGCCAGTATGATGAGCCGCAGCGATCGCCATTAACGCATTATGCATATTATGTTGTCCCACTACATTCCATTTTACTTCTGCCACTTTTTCTCCATGATGGAAGACAGCAAAATGTGAAGCATCATTTGTAATACGTTCAGCAAACCACTCGTTATCTTTGCCTAAAAATTGCTGTTGAGACCAACATCCCAATGCCAAAGTTTCTTTTGCACTTTGTTCACTCGCCGAACTTAATACCAAGCCACTGGCTGGGATAGTTCGAATCATATGATGAAATTGGCGTTGGATCGCTTTGAGATCATCAAAAATATCTGCATGGTCAAAACTAATGTTATTTACGATAAGTGTACGAGGATTGTAATGGACAAATTTAGAACGTTTATCAAAGAAAGCTGTATCATATTCATCAGCTTCAATAACAAAATAAGGGCTTACGCCTAAACGGGCAGAAATGCCAAAATTACCCGCAATTCCTCCGATTAAAAAACCTGGTTTTAAGCCATTTTGTTCTAAGATCCACGTTAGCATACCTGTTGTCGTTGTTTTTCCATGCGTACCTGAAACCGCCAATACCCAACGATCTCGCAATAAATGATCATGTAACCATTGAGGGCCAGATGTATATTTCAAATTATTTTCCAACACATATTCTACGCAAGGATTACCACGTTTCATCGCATTACCAACAATTACCATATCAGGCGCAGGTTGTAATTGTGCAACATCATAATTTGGAATAATCTCGATACCTTGCTCTTCTAAAAAAGTGCTCATTGGAGGGTAAACATTAGTATCGGAACCCGTTACGTGATAGCCCATTTGTTTAGCTATCATCGCCACACCGCCCATAAATGTGCCACAAATACCTAAGATATGAATATGTTTCACTGTATTTCTCTGTTGATTAAGGAAAACGAAAAATATGATAAAACAACTTCTATGAACTTTCAAAAGAAAAGACTGCCATACCAAACTATATGATCTATAATTAACGCCACTGAACTATTATTTAACCACTTCAATAGGAATAAACAATGAAATTTAAGCGATAAAGCAATTTCAGAAGTACAATGGCTCACTATTTACAAAGAAAATAATCAGCCGTTCTATGTAGCAAATCTTCCTGCATTACAATTTGGAAAAACAGTTGCACCAAAAGCAAATGAAGTCGTTACCTTATCAACCGATGAAGAAGCCGTGCTTTCTCAAATTCGTCCTCACTTACAACAAGGAAAAAGTATTCAAGTCGATATTATTGGGACTTCAATTCATTTTGCTGACGGTACCCAAATTGGTTTAGTTTCAGAACAAAAATAATCCTATAAAAAATGCCTGTGTAAAACAGGCATTTTTTTATCCGCACTTTTAAGCAATTCGCTCAAAACCAGCTTTCAAATCTGCAATTAGTTCATCCACATTTTCAAAACCAATATGCACACGAATTAATGAACCTGTAAGATTACGTTTAATATTTGGACGAATATGTGCAATTTCTTCTGGTTGATTACAAAGAATTAGAGACTCAAATCCTCCCCATGAATAAGCCATAGCGAACAGTTGAAAATGATCCATAAATTTTGATACTTGCTCTGAAGTTAATCGCTGGGTTAATTCAAAAGAAAATAAACCGCTGCTTCCACTAAAATCACGTAAAAAGAATTCATGACCAGGGCAACTTGGTAAAGCTGGATGATACACAGTTTTTACTTCTGGTTGCTCACTCAACCATTTTGCCACTTTAATACTGCTTTCCTGATGTTGTTTTAATCGTACCCCCAATGTACGGATACCACGAGCAGTCGTATAAGCAGAATCTGCATCAACCATTTGCCCCATTAAATAGGAATGTTCTCTAAGTTGATCCCAAGTTCGTGCATTCGCAACAGCAGTACCAATCATAATATCTGAATGACCCACTAAATATTTCGTACCCGCCTGAATAGAAATATCAATATCATGCTCTAACGCTTTAAATAGAACACCTGCCGACCAAGTATTATCAATCATAATCACAATATTAGGGTTCACCTTTCTTGCAGCCTTCACAATAGTCGGAATATCAGGAATTTCCATTGTAATAGAACTCGGTGCTTCTAAGAAAAGTACTTTTGTATTCGGTTGAATAAGCGTTGCAATATCTGCACCAATAAGAGGATCGTAATAAGTTATATCGATCTGCATTTTTTTCAGCACAATATTACAGAAATTTTGGGTTGGCTCGTAAGCTGCGCCACTCATTAACACATGGTCGCCAGTTTTAACAAAAGAAAGAATCGAATTAGTTACTGCTGCTGTACCACAAGGATAAAGATAACAACCTGCCCCCCCCTCCATTTCGCACATTAAATCTTGTAAAGCAAAATGTGTTAGCGTCCCTCTTCTGCCATAAAATAATTCGCCTTTTGCTCTATGTTGAGTAGCGTGTTTTTTATCTTCAATACTGTCAAATAGTAATGAAGAAGCTCGCTGTAAAACAGGGTTTACCGATCCTTGTGAAAAACGTTTTTGACGACCAGAATGAATAAACATTGTTGAAAGATCATATTTTGTTTGCATATATTTCCTTATTTAAATTAACTTATAGGGCAAAAATAACTATGGTTTCAATTCCTATCCGCACCTGATTTTACTTCATCTGCGGTATTAGGCAATGGAAAAAATAAAGAGAAAACAACAAATAATTCTGACGTCTACACAGAATCCCTAAAATAGATGCTAACGAGCTTTAATTTTATCAATTATTTATAAAAAGCGACCTTAGGTGGCTTTTTTTATCATCAGAGATAATTTAGAATAAACCATCTTTAGCTAAAGTGCGGTCAATTTTTCTATGAAATTCAATATCCCAATTTTCCTAACGATCTTTCGAGTCATTTTGATTCCTTTTTTCGTGATTGCATTTTATTTACCCATTGAATCATCTCCTTTCATCACAACGCTCATTTTTTTTATTGCAGGTGTCACTGACTGGCTAGATGGCTATCTAGCTCGTAAATGGAAACAGACCACGCGCTTTGGTGCATTTCTTGATCCTGTTGCTGATAAAGTAATGGTAGTGGTTGCACTAGTTTTAATTGTCGAACATCAACATACATTTTGGATAACCATTCCTGCCATTATTATGATTTCTCGTGAAATTATCATCTCCGCATTACGTGAATGGATGGCAGAGCTTGGGGAACGTAGCAAAGTCGCAGTCTCTTGGTGGGGAAAATGGAAAACCACAGCGCAAATGTTAGCACTGGGCGGATTATTATGGCGTTATAACAACTATATGGAAATAGCAGCAATTATCTTACTTTATATCGCCGCTATTTTAACTATATGGTCAATGATCCAATATTTACAAGTAGCAAAAGGAAGCTTGCTAGATAATATTCAATTATAAATTTAAATAAAACACAGTTATTTTTTATGATAACCATCTATATTTGAGTTATTTTTAATCAAATAAAATATTTTTTATTTTTTTCGTTTGACAGCAATATATAAATCCGTAAAATACGCCCCGTTGTCACGCAGCAGTGCTGATTAGTGATAAATGCGGGAATAGCTCAGTTGGTAGAGCACGACCTTGCCAAGGTCGGGGTCGCGAGTTCGAGCCTCGTTTCCCGCTCCAATTTGCCCGAGTGGTGGAATCGGTAGACACAAGGGATTTAAAATCCCTCGCCTTTCGAGGCGTGCCAGTTCAAGTCTGGCTTCGGGCACCATTTAAACACCAATCTAAAGGTTTTAAAATTAATTTTAAAATCAGTCTTTTGGGTCGTTAGCTCAGTCGGTAGAGCAGCGGACTTTTAATCCGTTGGTCGAAGGTTCGAATCCTTCACGACCCACCACTTAAAAATAAAGTAAGCACCGAAAGGTGTTTTTTTATTATCTAAATCTCTGAAACTCATATAAAAAATCCCCGACTCAAAGAATCAGGGACTTTTACAATCAAACGTCTTTAATTAATTAACGCTCATTCCAACGTTTAATAGATTCACGAATCACTTCTTTCGCTTCTTCTACATCGCCCCAATGGGTCACTTTCGTTGAGCCAGGTTTCTTAAGCGCTTTATAGTTATTGAAATGGAACTCAATTTGTTTAATTAAGTTTGCTGGTAAATCTGCTAATGAATTGTAAGCATTTCCTGTATCACGATCATCTGCAGGAACACAAACGATTTTGTCATCCACTTCGCCATCATCAACAAATTTCATGACACCAATTACTTTAGCTTCAAGGAATACACCTGTTGCTAATGGTTGGCGAGTGATTAATAACACATCTAACTCATCGCCATCTTCATCTAAAGTTTGCGGAATAAAGCCATAGTTAGTTGGTTTTGCAAAAATTGCTGGCTCAACACGATCTAATTGGAATGCCGCAACTTTACGGTTCCATTCGATTTTATGGCAGCTACCTTCTGGAATTTCATTTACTACATTGATAATGCCAGCATCTACATCGCCTGGCGTTAAAATTTGATTAAAATCAGCCATTTTGTTTCCTTCATTTTATCAAGTTAAAAAACGCGACAAGTATAGCAGTTTTTCTGCGAACTCGCAGTCTCATTTGTAGAGAAAATCAGCAAATAGATTATTTCATAACTATTCATAATTTTGACCGCACTTTATCCTAAATAAAACCCACGCAAACGTTTACTTATCATTTTTATGATGTAAAATAGTGCACCTTATTACTTCCAATTTTTTACTTAACTTCAAGGAACACTATGCCAACTTTAGAAAAAACATTTGAGCTCAAACAACGTGGTTCAACTGTTCGTCAAGAAATTATCGCGGGTTTAACCACGTTCTTAGCAATGGTTTATTCTGTCATCGTGGTACCCAATATGCTGGGTGCTGCAGGTTTTCCTGCGGAATCTGTCTTTATTGCCACCTGTTTAGTTGCAGGATTAGGCTCTATCTTAATCGGCTTATGGGCAAATGCACCAATGGCAATTGGTTGTGCAATTTCTCTTACTGCTTTTACAGCATTTAGCTTAGTGATTGGTCAAAAGGTCGCCATTCCCGTTGCGCTAGGTGCAGTATTCTTAATGGGGGTTGTGTTTACCTTAATTTCTGCCACAGGTATCCGTGCATGGATCTTGCGTAATTTACCATCCAGTATCGCTCATGGAGCAGGAATCGGTATCGGACTCTTTTTACTTTTAATTGCCGCAAACGGTGTTGGTTTAGTCGTCAGCAACCAAGCGGGCTTGCCAGTAAAATTAGGCGATTTCACCTCATTCCCAGTCATGATGTCCTTAATTGGTTTAGCGTTAATTATTGGCCTTGAAAAAATGAAAATTAAAGGCGGTATTTTATGGGTAATTATCGCTATTACTATCGTAGGTTTAATTTTTGATCCAAATGTAAAATTTGGCGGAGAGATTTTCAAAATGCCAACCTTTGGTGAAAATTCTCTCTTCTTACAATTAGACTTTATGGGCGCACTACAACCCGCAATCTTGCCTGTGGTATTTGCTTTGGTGATGACTGCCGTATTTGATGCGACTGGTACAATTCGTGCAGTTGCAGGTCAAGCAGACTTGCTTGATAAAGATGGTCAAATTATCAATGGCGGTAAAGCCCTAACTTCAGACTCAATCAGTAGCTTATTCTCAGGCTTATTCGGTACAGCACCAGCTGCCGTTTATATTGAGTCAGCAGCAGGGACAGCAGCAGGCGGTAAAACAGGTATTACTGCTATCGTTGTTGGTGTGTTATTCCTATTAATGCTTTTCTTCCAACCATTAGCTTTCTTAGTACCAGGCTACGCAACTGCTCCAGCATTAATGTATGTTGGTTTATTAATGTTAAGCAATGTAAGCAAATTAGATTTCGATGATTTCGTTGGCGCGATGAGCGGATTAATCTGTGCAGTGTTTATCGTACTTACCGCTAACATCGTAACAGGCATTATGTTAGGTTTTGCGGCATTAGTAATTGGAAGAATAGTGAGCGGCGATATTAAACGCTTAAATGTAGGTACTGTGATTATTGCAATCGTACTTGTTGCATTCTATGCAGGCGGTTGGGCGATTTAGTAACAGAAATAAGAAAAGGGAAAAGCCTTCCCCTTAATTTTAATCACAAAAGTGCGGTGAAATTTTACCGCACTTTTTTATACTTGGATTACTCTTTCTTCAATAAGAAAATACCGTGATGAAGTTCACAGTTTTTAAAATTCAAGTGAAAAAATAAACGTGAAATTCACCGCACTTTTCTTTATAATT
Organism: Haemophilus aegyptius; assembly: GCF_900475885.1. Lineage (GTDB taxonomy): Bacteria > Pseudomonadota > Gammaproteobacteria > Enterobacterales > Pasteurellaceae > Haemophilus > Haemophilus influenzae. Next base: position 1,035,498 of record NZ_LS483429.1, on the reverse strand, counting down.
GCAAGAATTTTCCTTACATCGAAACACGATTATGTCAAATCCCTCTTGTATCATCATCGCCATCACAGGTGCATCTGCATCAGGCAAAAGTTCTATCGCTTCCACTGTTCACAAAGAGCTCTGTAATGAACTAGGCTGCCAAGAAATTGGTATCATTACTGAAGACAGTTACTATAAAGATCAAAGTCATTTAGAAATGACTGAGCGGGTAAAAACGAATTACGATCATCCAAACTCTATGGATCGCGATTTACTTATCCAACATTTAAAAAATCTAAAAAATGGCAGTGCAGTAGATGTGCCTGTTTATAGCTATGTAGAACATACTCGCACCAACGAAACAACGCATTTCACACCAAAACGAATCGTAATTTTAGAAGGGATTTTATTACTTACCGATGAACGAGTACGCCAATTAGCCGATATTTCTGTATTCGTAGACACACCACTTGATATTTGTTTCATCCGCCGTTTACAACGTGATATGGAAGAACGTGGTCGCTCTCTACAATCAGTGATTGATCAATATCGTGCAACCGTGCGTCCAATGTTCTTACAATTTATTGAGCCGTCTAAACAATATGCGGATATTGTCATTCCTCGTGGTGGTAAAAACCGTATTGCAATCAATATGTTAAAAGCTCAAATCCTTCATTTATTGAATCAAAAATAGGAAATCTTATGCGTCTTTGCGATACTGATATTGAACGCTATCTCGATGATGGCATTATTTCTTTAACACCACGTCCAAATAATGACAAGATCAACGGTGCGACGATTGATGTTCGCTTAGGTAATTCTTTCCGTGTATTTCGTGAACATTCTGCGCCTTTTATTGATTTAAGCGGCCCAAAAGAAGAAGTATCCGCCCAGCTTGAATCGGTAATGAGCGATGAAATTCTTATTCCAGAGGGGGAAGCATTTTTCTTACATCCTGGTACTTTAGCGTTAGCAACCACGCTTGAATCCGTGAAATTGCCAGCCAATATTATCGGTTGGTTAGATGGTCGCTCTTCTTTAGCCCGTTTAGGCTTAATGGTACACGTCACCGCACACCGTATTGATCCAGGTTGGGAAGGAAAAATCGTGTTGGAATTTTATAATTCAGGGAAATTACCATTAGCATTACGCCCAAATATGGTAATTGGTGCGTTAAGTTTTGAAGTATTAAGTGGCGAAGCAAAACGACCATACAGTAGCCGCAAAGATGCAAAATATAAAAATCAACAAAGTGCAGTAGCCAGTCGTATTGACGAAGACAAGGAATAATCGATGAAAAAGTTCGCACTTATCGTAGGGATCGTCGCTTTGGCGATCTTTTCTTTTTTATATATTCAACTTTACCGCGTGCAAAGTGCTATTAATGAACAACTGGCACAACAAAACATTGCCGTTCAGTCAATCAATTTATCATTATTTTCTCCCGCACTTTCCCTTGAAAATCTAAAAACTACGCAATTTTCAGCTCAAAAAATTGAAGCTAAATTTAGTTTTTTACCTCTTTTGTATGGAAACGCAGCACTTCATTCACTGAATATTCAACAGCTCAAATTAACTCAAAACACACAAAATCCTGCCAATGTATCGATAGAGATTTCGCCTTTTTCATTAAAACAGCTTTTATCAAAAAAAGTAATATTAAATGGCGAAAACCATATTCGCATTGAATTTAATAAACCTATTTATGGAAAAACAAAAACTTTCCATTTTTCTTTCCATAAAGCGAATTTAAACTTCTCAACATCAGAATCAACCCCACTTCAATTTGTAGATGCAAGCCTAAATAATCAGCCTATCGGTTATATTGAAACTCACACAGCCCACCAACAAATAGTGACTTATATAAAACCACAATGCGATAACGATTGTTTAGCTGTATTGAAATATCAACAAATAGACAATCAAAGTGCGGTAAATTTTTCGGGTAAATATTTCCCTGTTCAACGCTTATTCGCACTATTAAATTTGCCAGAAATGTTAAGTGGACACGCCGATTTTGATCTTGATTTCAGCTTTTCATCTTCCGCGCTTATTCAAGGAAAATTAAATTTTTTAGCGCAAAATGGCGAAATTCTTGGCGTGAATTTATTGGATATGGTAGCGCAATATTTCCCGATTAATTACAACAATGATTTGTTACAAAACAAAGAATTAAACACTCGCTTTGAACAATTTTACTTGCAATTATTTCTCCAACAAAATCAACTCATTGCTGAAAAAATCGAATTAAAAACGCCCGCACTTTTGGGGCAAGGAAAAGGCATCATTGATTTAAATCGAATGGAATGCAATGTGGATATTAATTTAAATTCTACGGATCAACGCTATCAAAATTTGACACTACCAATCAATTTTTTTGGTAACTGCAATTCTCCACAATACAAAATTAATTTTACGAAGAAATTCCGCCATCAATTAATTGATGCGATTAAAGAAAAGTTACGTTAATGTCGTTATATTTAAAAGCTGAAAAAATCCAATCATGGCGCGTGCTTATTATGGCTTGCGCAGGATTTATTTTTAATACTACAGAATTTGTACCCGTTGCAATGTTAAGCGATATTGCACAAAGTTTTGATATGCAAACCGCTGATACTGGTTTAATGATGACAGTTTATGCTTGGACGGTGCTAGTTATGTCTTTGCCTGCGATGCTTGCCACGGGCAATATGGAACGTAAAAGTCTGCTTATTAAACTTTTCATTATATTTATCGTTGGGCATATTTTATCGGTCATTGCATGGAATTTCTGGATATTACTTCTCGCTCGAATGTGTATTGCATTAGCACATTCGGTGTTTTGGTCAATTACTGCCTCACTTGTGATGCGCATCTCACCTAAACACAAGAAAACTCAAGCATTAGGAATGCTCGCTATTGGCACCGCACTTGCCACAATCTTAGGCTTACCGATTGGGAGAATCGTCGGGCAGCTGGTCGGTTGGCGGGTCACTTTTGGCATTATTGCAGTACTAGCACTATCCATTATGTTTTTAATTATTCGATTATTGCCAAATTTACCCAGTAAAAACGCTGGCTCTATTGCAAGTTTACCCTTGCTTGCTAAACGCCCATTATTACTTTGGCTTTATGTAACAACGGCAATCGTCATTTCAGCACACTTTACCGCTTATACTTATATCGAACCATTCATGATTGATGTCGGGCACTTGGATCCAAATTTTGCCACGGCTGTATTATTAGTTTTTGGTTTCTCAGGTATTGCCGCAAGTCTATTATTTAAGAGATTCTACCGATTTGCGCCCACAAAATTTATTGTTGTTTCGATGAGTTTATTGATGTTGTCCCTCCTGCTACTCCTCTTTTCTACCGAAACAATGATAGCAATGTTCAGCCTTGTGTTTATTTGGGGGATTGGCATTTCTTGTATCGGATTATCCCTACAAATGCGCGTACTAAAACTTGCACCAGATGCAACAGATGTTGCTACGGCTATTTACTCGGGTATTTTCAATGCAGGAATTGGCGCAGGCGCATTATTTGGAAATCTTGCAACAACCTATTTAGGATTAAACGAAATTGGTTATACGGGCGCAGCATTAGGTTTAATCGGTTTCATCATTTTTATTACAACGCACTTAAAATATCGCCATACCTTTCTTCTACAAAACAATCAAAAAATAACCGCACTTTAGTTCTCCAAAAAGAATCCTAAAAGTGCGGTTAAATCTGTCTAAGTTTTATTTATCTTGCGTTTAACGTTTCGCTTTCTTAATAAATTTCATCAAACGTTTACGTTTACGCAGTTGGTTCGGGGTAAGTTTATTTTTGCGTCCTGCAAATGGGTTTGAGCCTTCTTGGAAAAGCAGACGAATGGGTGAACCAATAATTTTTAAACTCTTACGATAATAATTAGATAAATAACGTTTATAAGAATCTGGTAGTTTATCCATTTGGTTACCGTGAACCACTATAATCGGCGGATTATAACCACCTGGGTGAGCATATTTTAATTTAATGCGACGACCGCCAATCATCGGCGGTTGGTGCTCATCCGTTGCCATTTGCAAAATACGAGTTAAAAGCGAAGTCGTCATTTTTTGAGTGGCACAAGCATAGGCTTCTTTAATCGAATCAAAAAGATTACCTACACCACTTCCGTGCAAGGCTGAAATAAAATGCACGCGAGCAAAATCAATAAAATCTAAACGACGATCAAGTTCAGATTTAACACGATCTTTCACATCTTGATCTAAACCATCCCATTTATTCACGACGATCACTAGAGAACGACCTGCATTTAAAATAAAGCCGAGCAAAGATAAATCCTGATCAGAAATGTTCTCTCTCGCGTCAATAGTCAATAACACAACATTAGCATCTTGAATCGCTTGTAAGGTTTTAATCACAGAGAATTTTTCCACTGCCAAATGCACTTTACCACGTTTACGCACACCAGCTGTATCAATCAAGGTATATTGCTGTCCATCACGCTCCATTGGAATATAAATACTGTCACGTGTCGTACCTGGCATATCAAAAACCACGACACGATCTTCGCCTAAAATACGATTGGTTAAAGTAGATTTACCCACATTTGGACGACCAACAATGGCTATTTTGATATTCTTATCTTGTTCTTCTTCAAGTTCTTCGTCTAACGCATCATCAATTAATGCCGTATCTTCTTCTGAATCAAAATCGAATTCTTGTTCCCATTCGTCTTGTTCTTCCTCAGAAGTGCGGTCATTTTCATCGGCGTTTTCCATTTTTTCCGCAAAAGGCGCAAGTACTTGTTCCATTAATTGAGTAACACCACGACCTTGTGAGGCTGCAATTTGCTCAATTTCCCCTAAACCTAACTGATAAAATTCAGCACAATGAGAATCCGCATCAATACCATCGGTTTTATTTGCCACCACAATCGTCGTTTTGTTTTGACGTTGGCGTAAATAATTAGCAATACCAATATCTGCTGCCGTTAAACCTGCACGAGCATCCACAAGGAAAAGAACAATATCCGCTTCATCAATAGCAAGCAAAGATTGCTCCGCCATTTTTTCTTCTACACCCTCTTCCGTTCCATCAATACCGCCAGTATCAATAACAATAAAATCATAGCCAGCAATATGTGCGTGACCATATTTTCTATCACGAGTTAAACCGGGAAAATCAGCGACTAACGCATCTCTCGTACGAGTAAGGCGATTAAATAATGTGGATTTTCCCACATTCGGGCGACCAACAAGGGCGACGACTGGAGTTGCCATAAAAAATCTCTTATTTTGTCAAAAATGGCGGCTATTATATCGGAAGTTAAAGGATTGGTAAAAAATGATTTCATAAAGAAAAGAAAAAGCCACAGATACAATCCTATGGCTTTCTAAACACTGTTTATTTATCTATAACTTAACGTTATAATAATCTCGCTTTCAAGAATCCAGCTTGAAAGCGAGTGTTGCGCTTTTTCGCAACGTTTGAAGAGGATAAGAAAATGATTAAGATCATTATCCTTGTTGTCGTTTTATTATTAGTGAGCCAACCCGCTTACTGATAAGACAACATTCTAGGGAGTGACCGCTCCCTAGTTCTTCAAATATTAAAAGTTTACTTTATTTTTGTCAAGGATGAATAAATTTCAGATACAAAAAAAGCACCCTTAGGTGCTATCTTTATTTATCTTAATTGGCGGAATGGACGGGACTCGAACCCGCGACCCCCTGCGTGACAGGCAGGTATTCTAACCAGCTGAACTACCACTCCGAGATAAGATATTAATTTTAAATTGGCGGAATGGACGGGACTCGAACCCGCGACCCCCTGCGTGACAGGCAGGTATTCTAACCAGCTGAACTACCACTCCGCTAAGTGGTGCGTATCTTAATGATGAACACAAATCTCGTCAATCTTTTTTTATTAAATTTTACTTACCTGCTTAAATTCCACACGATTAATGCACATTATTATTGCCAAAGCGTTTATCCCAAAGACAATTATTTCCACTTTTTTTATTCATCATCTTTAAGAATTCTAAATGCGCTTGTAACTCATCATTAGTAGGTTGAATTAATTTTAAATTGTGCGAAAAATCTACCGCACTTTTTATTTCTTCCGCCGTTTTTTCTTGCACAACACGGATAACTTCAGACTCAACAGATTCTTCTTCATCGAATAAATTTGTTTGCCCTCCCGTCATCATCAAATAAACATCCGCCAAGATCTCGGCATCCAGTAACGCACCGTGCAAAGTACGTTTGCTATTATCAATACCTAAACGATCACAAAGTGCATCCAAATTATTGCGTTTTCCAGGATACATCTGACGAGCCATTTGTAGCGTATCTGTCACCAAACAAATATCGTCAGTTTTCACATTAAGGTTAAGTTTATGAAATTCATAATCCATAAATCCAACGTCAAAGGGGGCATTGTGAATAAGCAATTCCGCGCCATTAATATAATCCAAAAAATCTTGGGCAACGTCTTTGAATTCAGGTTTATCCGCTAACATTTCATCAGTAATACCATGAACTTTAATCGCATCAGGATCAACGGGGCGATCTGGCTTAATATAAATATGGAAATTATTACCTGTGTAACGACGATTTATTAATTCAACTGCACCAATTTCAATAATGCGGTGTCCTTCATAATGCGCGCCGAGCTGACTCATACCTGTAGTTTCAGTATCTAATACAATTTGGCGATTGGGATTAATCATTTGTTCAACCTATCTCTTTCCATTAAAATACTTGCCATTCTACACAACAACCTTTTTGTTATGCAAAAACAGATTGAAATTTTTACTGATGGATCTTGCTTAGGTAATCCTGGAGCAGGGGGAATTGGCGCCGTATTACGTTATAAACAACATGAAAAAATGCTCTCCAAAGGCTATTTCAAAACCACCAATAATCGAATGGAATTACGCGCTGTCATTGAAGCATTAAATACATTAAAAGAACCTTGCTTGATCACGCTTTATAGTGATAGCCAATATATGAAAAATGGCATAACAAAATGGATCTTTAACTGGAAAAAAAATAATTGGAAAGCAAGTTCTGGAAAGCCTGTAAAAAACCAAGATTTATGGATAGCCTTAGATGAATCCATCCAACGTCATAAAATTAATTGGCAATGGGTAAAAGGTCATGCAGGACACAGAGAAAATGAAATTTGCGATGAATTAGCAAAAAAAGGAGCAGAAAATCCGACATTGGAAGATATGGGGTACATAGAAGAATAATACAACTGATATAACATCATATTTTTCGATACCTAAAAATATTTAATACTTAAACCTAAAACAGAATAAAAAACAATCAAATTCCTTTAAAAAAGTGTGATCTTGATGAGATTTCAAGAAAATTAAAATTTTGGAGTATTGACATCAAAAAATTTTTTGCTAAGATATTGCCTATTGCCTATTTTGTTTAGTAATTAGGCAATTCTATTGAAAAAGAGTTCAATCATAGATAGTAAACAACCATAAGGAACACAAATTATGAAAAAAACATTTGCAGCATTAATCGTTGGTGCATTCGCAGCTTCAGCAGCAAACGCAGCTGTTGTTTATAACAACGAAGGGACTAACGTAGAATTAGGTGGTCGTTTAAGCGTTATCGCTGAACAAAGCAATAGCACAGTGAGAGGTCAAAAACAGCAACACGGTGCATTACGCGATGCAAGTTCACGTTTCCATATTAAAGCTACTCATGACTTAGGCGATGGTTACTATGCATTAGGTTATTTTGAAACACGCTTTAATTCTGGTGCAGACAAATCTGACGGTTTTGGTGATGTAACAACTAAATTAGCTTATGCTGGTTTAGGCAAAAAAGAATTAGGTCAAGTTACTTTCGGTCGTCAAAAAACTATCGCTAATGTAATGGCAAGCGCGGAAGATAACCAATATGGTTTGATTGAAAAATCTGGCTACGTTCCAGATGAAGGTGCTTCTGTTGTAGTTTATACCTACCAAGGTATTGATGGTTTAACATTAAGCACCAGCTATATGTTTGCACAAGAGCGCGGAGGTAAGCGACAAGCTGATGCTGGTGAAGTGTTAAAGAATCTTCCTCATGCTCTTAACTTACGTAACGGTGTTCAAGTTGGTGCAAAATATGATGCAAACAACATCGTTGCAGGTATTGCTTATGGTCGTGCCAATTATAAATATAATAATAATAATAATAATAATAATGAGCATGCACCACTTCGACAAGTTAATGGTGTATTAGCAACTTTAGGCTACCGTTTCGATGATGCAGGTTTATTCGTATCTCTTGATGGCGGTTACGCAAAAAGTAAAAATAAATCAGAGCCACACGAAAAACGTTACTTCGTATCTCCAGGTTTCCAATATGAATTAATGGAAGATACTAATGTCTATGGCAACTTCAAATATGAACGCAATTCTGTAGATCAAGGTAAAAAAACACGTGAACAAGCAGTGTTATTCGGTGTAGATCATAAACTTCACAAACAAGTATTAACCTATATTGAAGGTGCTTACGCTAGAACTAGAACAACTGAGAGAGCTAAAGGCGTAAAAACTGAAAAAGAAAAATCAGTGGGTGTAGGTTTACGCGTTTACTTCTAATCATTTGTTAGAAATACATTATTAAAAGCAAGGCGAATCGAAAGATTCGCTTTTTTTTGCTTAAAATCAAGTTAAAAAATGATTAAGTTAAAAGTGTATAAATATTTAGGCTATTTTATAAGTAACAAAATATTAATAAAAAATCTGTGACATATATCACAGATTTTTAAATCAATTAACTATTTAAGTGTTTACTATTAATTCTCTTTCCACTTTCCGTTTACTACTGTGCCGATTACTTGGTAATTTGGCGTAAACACTGCTAAGTTCGCTATCTTACCTTTTTCTACCGAACCTAAACGATCATCTATACCAATTGCTCGTGCAGGATAAAGGTTACTCATTCTAATGGCTTCCGCAAGAGGAATTTCAACATATTCTACCGCATTTTTAATGGATTCCATCATTGTGATTGATGCCCCTGCAATCGTGCCATTCGCATCATAGCAACGCCCATCTTTGATATAAATTGTTTTTCCCACAAAGGTAAAACTTTCTAGTTCTGGCGGTGCGCCTGCAGCTGCAATAGAGTCAGTCACAATACAAAGTTTGTCGCCTTTGATTTTTTTATCAATGCGAACATTGCCGTAATTGATATGCACACCATCGACGATAATACCAGTGTAAACATCAGAATCTAATACTGCGCCCACTACGCCCATTGCACGTCCAGAGCTAATTGGCGACATTGCATTATGCAAGTGAGTCGCAAAAGTTGCACCTTTGTGGAATGCGGCTTTAGCCACTTCATAAGTGGCATTAGAATGGCCTACAGAGACAATAATGCCCGCTTTCACAAAATCAGGCGTATAGTTAATGGTTGGGTTTTCTGCAGCAATGGTCATTTTTGTAATCACATCACCATTTTCGCAGAGAAAATCTTTCATTTCAGGCGTAATTTCACGAATATATTCGGGGCGGTGTACACCTTTTTTCTCAATGCTGAGATAAGGCCCTTCAATATGTAAACCAAGTGCTTGGTTTTTATGCTTGTTTAAATATTCACGCATAATTTTTACCGCACTTTTTATATTTTCATCAGGCGCGGTAATAAAAGTGGGAAGGAAACTTGTACAACCTGATTTTAAGTTAGTTTCCTGCATAATTTCCAAGGTTTCAACGCTAGTTTGGTCGTTAAACATCACGCCACCACAGCCATTTAATTGCAGATCAATAAAACCAGCAGTTAAATTATTACCTTGTAAATCAATGGTTTTGATACCTGTTTCTAATTCAGCTTGGGGAACTACCGCTTCAATAATTTCACCGTTAATAATTACAGCAAAATCACGTAAAACATCATATTTTGTGTAAATTACACAATTAATTAATGCGTATTTCATATTCTGTTCCTAATATCAACATCAGTTTAACATAGCAACTATATTGCTCTTAAACGTAAGGACAATTTGCCCTACGATTGTTTGTGATTATAGGGCGAATGTAATTCGCCCCTACATAAAGATGAAGAATAGATCTTTATTTATCCTGATAATCCGTACCAGCAACCGCGCCTTCTAATTCAGTAAAATATTTCACGGTTTTCACTTTTAACTCTTGTTGAGCAGCTTCATCACAAACAAGCAAGAAATGACGGTGCATTTGTAATGCACTGACTGTCCATAAATGGTTAATACTGCCTTCAACTGCAGCTTGCACTGCCAGTGCTTTTTGATGTCCTGTTGCTAAAATCATCACTTCTTCTGCATCTAATAATGTGCCGACACCAATGGTTAAAGCATATTTCGGCACTTGAGTAACATCGTTATTAAAGAAGCGTGAATTTGCAATTAATGTATCTTGCGTTAGCGTTTTAATACGGGTGCGAGAACTTAATGAAGAAGCAGGTTCATTAAATGCGATATGTCCATCTACGCCAACCCCCCCCATAAACAGATGAATTTTGCCGTAGGATTTAATTTTTTCTTCATAACGATGGCATTCTGCATTATGGTCATCGGTATTGCCGTTAAGAATATTGATATTTTCAGGTAAAATATCGATATGATTGAAAAAATTGTTATACATAAAGCTGTGGTAACTTTCAGGGTGTTCCTCTGGTAAAGCCACATATTCATCCATATTGAAAGTCGCTACGTGTTTGAAACTCACTTTGCCTGCTTGATAAAGTCGAATCAGTTCTTGATAAGTTTTTAGTGGTGTACCACCAGTAGGTAACCCCAATACAAAAGGACGCTCGGCGGTAGGTTTAAAATCGTTGATACGATTGATGATATGTTGTGCAGCCCAACAACTGACTTGTTGTTCTGTTTGTAATGGAATAAAACGCATATTAGCCTTCCTTTATTATTGACCGTGATGATCCTATTCATATCGTAGGCTGGACTTTAGCCCACCCTTTACCAAAGGATCATTATAAGTGCGGTAATTTTCTATCTTGTTTTTAAAAAGAAATTCTTTTGCTTCAATAATTTACGACAAAGCAATAGAAGTTGCCCCCTTCCGCCCTTCGGGCACCTTCCCCCGTAAACAGGGGAAGGCAAGTGCTTGCTGACTTGTTGTTCTGTTTGTAACGGAATAAAACGCATATTAGCCTTCCTTTATTATTGACCGTGATGATCCTATTCATATCGTAGGCTGGACTTTAGCCCACCCTTTACCAAAGGATCATTATAAGTGCGGTAATTTTCTATCTTGTTTTTAAAAAGAAATTCTTTTGCTCCAATAATTTACGACAAAGCAATAGAAGTTGCCCCCTTCCGCCCTTCGGGCACCTTCCCCCGTAAACAGGGGAAGGCAAGTGCTTGCTGACTTGTTGTTCTGTTTGTAACGGAATAAAACGCATATTAGCCTTCCTTTATTATTGACCGTGATGATCCTATTCATATCGTAGGCTGGACTTTAGCCCACCCTTTACCAAAGGATCATTATAAGTGCGGTAATTTTCTATCTTGTTTTTAAAAAGAAATTCTTTTGCTCCAATAATTTACGACAAAGCAATAGAAGTTGCCCCCTTCCGCCCTTCGGGCACCTTCCCCCGTAAACAGGGGAAGGCAAGTGCTTGCTGGCTTGTTGTTCTGTTTGTAACGGAATAAACAGAGGAAGGTAAGTTTTTCTAATTTAAATATTTATGACAAAAATTTCGCTTTCAAGTCTTTTGCTTTTGCAACCTGTTCTGCTGTTGCTTTTGATGTCATTGGTTCACGGCAATAACCTGCATCCACCCCTTCTAATTTAAGCAATTCTTTGATGGTTAAATATAAACCGTTCGCTAAAATGCCTTCGATTAAATCGTTGGTTACGTGTTGGATTTCTAACGCTTCGGCTAATTTACCCGCTTGAGTTAATTCAAAAATTTGACGAGCACGAACGCCGTTTACGTTAAAGGTCGAACCAATTGCACCATCCACACCAAGTGCGGCTGCCGGTAGCATCATTTCATCGAAACCTGCCCAAATTAAGTGGTTTGGATAAGCTTTTTTCAAACGTTCTAATAAGTAGAAATCACCTGCTGTGAATTTTACCCCTAATACTTTCGGGTTTTTGTAAAGTTCACCGAATTGTTCAATGCCCATATTCACGCCAGTTAAGAACGGGATTGAGTACACAATCATATTGTTGCCCGTTTCTGCAATGATGGTGTCGTAATAATGTTTAATTTCAGGGAAGCTAAATTTGTAATAGAATGGCGTCACTGCAGATAAGCAGTCGTAGCCTAATTCTCTTGCATATTTACCTAATTCCACCGCTTCTTTTAAGTTTACGCTGCCCACTTGAGCAATTAGTGCGATTTGATCTTTTGCTTCATCTTTTGCAATGCGGAAGATTTCTTTTTTCTCTTCCGTTGAAAGCATAAAGTTTTCGCCTGTTGAACCGCCCACATATAAGCCATCAACTTTCATTTTGTCGATATTATGGCGGATAATTTGGCGTAAACCTTTTTCATTAATGGTGCCATCTTCATTAAATGACACTAATAATGCACTGAAAATACCTTTTAAATCACGCATAAGTTTTCTCCTATTTTGTACGTTGTTCAAGAATTACATTGAGAGTTTTTTGTTTAGTTTGAGCGGCAATTTCTTCTTCACCCTGCACTAACAAAGCATAAATTAAATCTAATACAAAAAGCTGTGCAATTTTGGTGCCAATAGAATCGCCTTGTAACTTGCCTTGTTTATTACCATTTACCAAAACATAATCAGCATATTCTGTCACGGGGGAACGCAAACTATGCGTCAATGCCACTGTTGTTGCACCATTTTGTTTTGCGATTTTGATGGTATGTGCCGTTTCAGCAGAATAACCAGAATGGCTTAAACCAATTGCCACATCAGAAGACGTCAATAATGCCGCCTGCATATACATAAAATGATTATTACCTGAAGCATCCACTTGAAAACCAATACGCATCAGCTTATTTTTAGCATCTTCAGCCGTTACGCCAGATGAACCCACACCAAATAAAAAAATACGGCGTGCTTTTTTAAGTACTTTAACGACTTCTTCAAGCTGTTTTAAATCAAGTAAATTAATCGTTTCTTCCATTACATTAGCAACCGCCGTTTGCAATTTTTGTGCAATAGTGAGCGAATCATCACTTGGCATAATTTCTGTTTCAAGTATGCTTTCATCTTGATTATCTTTCGTCGCAAGTTCAATAGAAAGCTCTAGTTTGAACTCGCTGAAACCTTTAAAACCAATGGTTCGACAAAAACGGACGAGCGTAGCTTCTCCAACTTGCAAATGTTTAGCGATTTCTGAAAGGGAGCATTGAGAGACTAAATCAGGCGAACGCAAAATCGTATCGGCAATTTTTTTCTCTGATTTAGTTAAACTCTGGTAAAGTGAGCCAATTTTGTTTAACACATTTCCCGATTTAGCCATAAATTGTTCCTTCAGGCTTATCCAGTAAAACATCTTTTACCCAATAAGCTGCGCCAATTAAACCTGCATCTTGTCCAAATTTAGCGGTTTCAATTTCACAACAATATATCGAAGGAAAATCTTGTAAATATTTTTCAACCAAAGATAAATATCCATCAGCTAATCCCACACTGCCACCAATCGCGATTTTTTGAATATCTAAACTAATCACTAAATTAGCAATTAAATTAGCAATGGCTTTCGCAGAACGCTCGACAAGTGCGGTCGCTTTTTCATCATTTTTTCTAAAACGCTCAAACACTTCTTTTGGATCGCACGGATCTTCCCATTGGGAAGAAACTGCTTCAATTGCTCGCCCTGAAGCAATCGCTTCGACACAACCTCGACGCCCACAACCACAGATCGCACCATTTGGATCAGCTAATGTATGACCAATATGCCCAGCAATACCACGAGAACCTGTCTGCAAAATTTGGTTCAGCACAATCCCTCCGCCAACTCCTGTTGAAACGGTAATAAAAACAAAATTTGATACCTGTTCAGAATTTTGCAATTGATATTCCGCATAAGTCGCAGCTTGTGCATCATTTAATAAACCAATCGGTTTATCCGTATGTTTTGCAATACTCGCTTTAAGTGGAAATTCCGCCAAGCCACCTAAGTTTTTCGGATTTAATGCACTTAAAATACCATTATTGATAATCCCCGTAGATGCTACCGCTACATAATCAAACTGCCCTTCATAATCAGCAAGCAATTTGCCTAACGCTTGGTGCATTCCCTCCACGACATTTTCACGTGGTGTATGAATTTGCTGACGTTGCTCAATTTCGCCATTTTTTACAATCGCCGCAGCAATTTTTGTCCCACCAATATCTAGTGCTAAACAACGCATAACTTATCCTTATAGTGTAAAGTCTTTTCTCACACGTCTTACGACTATCTTGCAGATTTCACTGAATGAGCAAACCAACTCACAATATGTTCAAGACGAGTTAAGGCTGAACCTACAGTCACGCAATCTGCACCAATTTCAATTGCCACTTTTGCTAATTCAGGCGTGTTATAACGCCCTTCAGCCATCACAAAACAACCCGCTGATTTTAAATCTTTCACTAATTGATAATCTGGTTCTTTTGGCACTGCGCCACCTGTATAACCCGACATCGTACTGCCGACAATATCAAAACCAAGCGCTTTACAATACAAGCCTTCTTCTAAATTAGAACAATCTGCCATTGCCAAACAGCCCATTTCGTGGATTTTTTTCACCGCACTTTCAATATCCACAGGACGCGGGCGTTTAGTGCCATCTACTGCAATAATATCCGCGCCTGCATTGGCTAGATCTTCAATATCTTGTAAAAACGGCGTAATACGCACGGGACTATCAGGCAAATCACGTTTTACAATTCCGATAATCGGAACATTCACAAAAGGACGGGTTGCTTTAAGGTTATCAACACCCTCAATACGTAAGCCAGAAGCTCCGCCCATAACTGAAGCCTGAGCCATAGCAGAAACGATTTCAGGTTTATCCATTGGGCCATCATCGACAGGTTGGCAAGAAGAAATAAGACCATATTGAATTTGAGAAAGTACTTCTTGATAAGATAATTTAGACATATAACACCCCTCATTTAAATCTGAATAAATCACTTTAAAATTAATTTAATCCACACAAAACAATCTTTTATAAGTTGTAATATGCTTATATTTTCATCATTTAACCTTATTATATGAAAAAGAAATGCCATTTTAAAGAATATTTTTGAAGTGTTTTTTCATAAATGTGATCAACTTCTCATTTTTGAAATAAAACTCGTAAAACTATTTTAAATTTGTTTTTTTACTCTTAGAATTGCTCTCGAATCCTATTTTTGGGGAGAAAACATACATTTTTTGCCTAAATTGATTCTCATATTATGGGGTTAATCTATGCCCTTTCCAACATAAGTTCACACAGGAGCGAATATGATGAAATTGACAAAACTTTTCCTTGCCACCGCCATTTCTTTAGGCGTATCTTCTGCTGTTCTTGCCGCTGATTATGACTTGAAATTCGGTATGAATGCTGGAACTTCATCAAATGAATATAAAGCGGCAGAAATGTTTGCCAAAGAAGTCAAAGAAAAATCACAGGGTAAAATTGAAATTTCACTTTATCCAAGTTCACAATTAGGTGATGACCGTGCAATGTTAAAACAATTAAAAGACGGTTCTCTCGACTTTACCTTTGCAGAATCTGCTCGCTTCCAGCTGTTTTACCCTGAAGCGGCAGTATTTGCCTTACCTTATGTTATTAGCAACTACAATGTTGCACAAAAAGCCTTATTCGATACAGAATTCGGTAAAGATTTAATAAAAAAAATGGACAAAGATCTTGGCGTGACTTTACTTTCCCAAGCTTATAACGGAACTCGCCAAACGACTTCAAATCGTGCAATCAACAGTATTGCAGATATGAAAGGCTTAAAACTTCGTGTGCCAAATGCAGCAACAAACTTAGCCTATGCTAAATATGTTGGCGCATCACCAACACCAATGGCATTTTCTGAAGTTTATCTTGCGTTACAAACCAATGCCGTCGATGGTCAAGAAAACCCGTTAGCAGCGGTGCAAGCACAAAAATTCTATGAAGTGCAAAAGTTCTTAGCTATGACTAATCACATTTTGAATGACCAACTTTATTTAGTAAGCAACGAGACTTATAAAGAACTCCCTGAAGATCTTCAAAAAGTCGTAAAAGATGCTGCCGAAAATGCAGCAAAATATCACACTAAATTATTCGTAGATGGAGAGAAAGATTTAGTCTCATTCTTTGAAAAACAAGGCGTGAAAATTACACATCCTGATCTTGTCCCATTTAAAGAATCAATGAAGCCGTATTATGCTGAGTTTGTAAAACAAACTGGTCAAAAAGGTGAATCAGCTTTAAAACAAATTGAAGCAATCAATCCATAATCCCTCTTTAGTGTGCCGTAATGGCACACTACATTCCCTTATTCTTCATCAAACGGAGTGAAGTATGAAATATATTAATAAGCTTGAAGAATGGCTGGGTGGCGCATTATTTATCGCCATTTTCGGTATTCTTATCGCTCAAATTCTTTCACGCCAAGTTTTTCATTCTCCGTTAATTTGGAGTGAAGAACTCGCCAAGCTCTTATTTGTTTACGTGGGTATGTTGGGTATCAGCGTTGCTGTGAGAAAACAAGAACACGTATTTATTGATTTTTTAACTAATCTAATGCCCGAAAAAATCAGAAAATTCACAAATACGTTTGTACAATTATTAGTCTTTATATGTATTTTCTTATTTATTCATTTCGGTATTCGTACTTTTAACGGTGCATCATTCCCTATTGATGCCTTAGGAGGCATTTCTGAAAAATGGATTTTCGCAGCACTGCCTGTTGTCGCAATATTAATGATGTTTCGCTTTATCCAAGCGCAAACCCTAAACTTTAAGACAGGGAAAAGCTATTTACCTGCGACTTTCTTTATCATAAGTGCGGTCATTTTATTTGCGATTTTATTTTTCGCGCCAGATTGGTTCAAAGTATTGCGTATTAGCAATTATATAAAACTCGGTTCAAGTTCAGTCTATGTCGCCTTACTCGTTTGGCTAATCATTATGTTTATCGGTGTCCCTGTAGGTTGGTCCTTATTTATTGCTACTCTACTTTATTTTTCTATGACACGTTGGAACGTCGTAAATGCCGCAACTGAAAAATTAGTCTATAGCCTAGACAGCTTCCCATTACTTGCCGTGCCATTTTATATTTTAACGGGAATTCTAATGAATACAGGTGGGATTACCGAACGTATTTTTAATTTTGCTAAAGCCTTACTCGGTCATTACACAGGAGGAATGGGACACGTTAATATCGGCGCAAGTTTATTGTTCTCTGGTATGTCAGGTTCAGCACTTGCTGATGCGGGGGGCTTAGGTCAATTGGAAATCAAAGCAATGCGTGATGCTGGTTATGACGATGATATTTGCGGAGGAATTACTGCTGCTTCTTGTATTATTGGGCCATTAGTTCCGCCAAGTATTGCAATGATTATTTACGGTGTAATTGCCAATGAATCTATCGCAAAACTCTTTATTGCAGGTTTTATTCCAGGTGTATTAATTACTTTGGCTTTAATGGCAATGAATTATCACATTGCAAAAAAACGAGGTTATCCACGTACACCAAAAGCTACGAGAGAACAACTTTGCAGCAGCTTTAAACAATCTTTTTGGGCAATCTTAACGCCGTTATTAATTATCGGTGGTATTTTTTCAGGCTTATTCAGTCCAACAGAATCTGCCATTGTTGCAGCAGCATACTCTGTAATTATTGGTAAATTGGTGTATAAAGAATTAACCTTAAAAAGCTTATTTAATAGTTGCATAGAAGCAATGGCAATTACGGGCGTAGTCGCCTTAATGATTATGACTGTGACTTTCTTTGGCGATATGATTGCCCGTGAACAAGTCGCAATGCGTGTTGCTAATGTGTTTGTTGCCGTTGCCGATTCGCCTTTAACCGTATTGATAATGATTAACGCACTGTTACTTTTTCTTGGAATGTTCATTGATGCCCTAGCATTACAATTTTTAGTATTACCAATGCTTATTCCTATCGCAATGCAGTTCAATATTGACTTAATCTTCTTTGGTGTAATGACCACATTAAATATGATGGTTGGTATTCTTACCCCACCAATGGGAATGGCTCTCTTTGTTGTTGCTCGTGTAGGAAATATGTCAGTTTCCACGGTAACCAAAGGCGTATTACCGTTCTTGATTCCCGTTTTCGTCACATTAGTATTAATCACGATTTTCCCACAAATCATCACATTTGTGCCAAATCTATTGATACCATAATAAAAAGTGCGGTTGAAAAACATTAAATTTTTTAACCGCACTTTCATCGTTTTCGTAAGTTACATCTGCCGTATCTTACAATACAAAAGGGTGCAATAACTGCACTTTATCAACGCCTATTCAATGCCGTTTAATGAATAGAAAACTGTAAACACAACTCAAAATGGGGTTTATTATGAAACTAACTAAAACAGCATTATGTACTGCACTTTTTGCCACCTTTACTTTTTCAGCGAACGCACAAACTTATCCTGATTTGCCAGTGGGGATCAAAGGAGGAACAGGCGCATTAATTGGCGACACAGTTTATGTGGGATTAGGTTCTGGTGGCGATAAATTCTATACCTTAGACCTAAAAGATCCTTCAGCACAATGGAAAGAAATTGCTACATTTCCGGGTGGCGAACGCAATCAACCTGTTGCAGTCGCAGTGGATGGAAAACTTTATGTATTCGGTGGTTTACAAAAAAATGAAAAAGGCGAACTTCAACTCGTTAATGACGCTTATCGCTATAACCCAAGCGATAATACTTGGATGAAACTTCCTACTCGTTCTCCCCGTGGTTTAGTAGGATCAAGTGGCGCATCTCACAGTGATAAAGTTTATATTTTAGGTGGTTCTAATCTCTCTATATTTAATGGTTTCTTCCAAGACACTGTGGCAGCAGGTGAAGATAACGCGAAAAAAGATGAAATCGCAGCAGCTTATTTCGATCAACGTCCAGAAGATTATTTCTTTACAACAGAATTATTGAGCTATGAACCCTCAACCAACAAATGGCGCAATGAAGGTCGCATTCCATTCTCTGGTCGTGCTGGAGCAGCCTTTACAATTCAAGGTAATGAGCTAGTGGTTGTCAATGGCGAAATTAAACCTGGACTTCGCACCGCTGAAACCCATCAAGGTAAATTCACTGCTAAAGGTGTGCAATGGAAAAACTTACCTGACTTGCCCGCACCAAAAGGCAAATCACAAGATGGTTTAGCTGGTGCGCTTTCAGGCTATAGTAACGGTCATTATTTAGTCACTGGTGGCGCAAATTTTCCAGGTTCAATCAAACAATTCAAAGAAGGAAAACTTCACGCACATAAAGGTTTAAGCAAAGCTTGGCATAACGAAGTTTATACGTTGAATAATGGTAAATGGCGCATCGTTGGGGAATTACCAATGAATATTGGTTATGGTTTTTCTGTATCTTACAATAATAAAGTTTTACTGATTGGCGGTGAAACTGATGGAGGTAAGGCTTTAACTAGCGTCAAAGCAATAAGCTATGACGGTAAAAAATTAACCATCGAATAATTTATCACATAATAGTGCATAAAATTTATAATAATCAAAAGCGGCGAAATTTATCGCCGCTTTATGCAAAATAAAAGTAATTAAAGCAAAATTAACACAAATTTTGACCGCACTTTAAATGCGCTATAAAGAGCTGGCATTTTTATTAATAAGATTTAGCGATGTTATTTATTCCACCACCACTACTCTGTTTATTCATTGCCATAGCAATGT
The DNA here is from genome assembly GCF_900475885.1 of Haemophilus aegyptius. GTDB lineage: Bacteria > Pseudomonadota > Gammaproteobacteria > Enterobacterales > Pasteurellaceae > Haemophilus > Haemophilus influenzae. Next base: position 1,015,692 of record NZ_LS483429.1, on the reverse strand, counting down.
ATTTTTTGCCAAAGATTGCTAGTTATTCTGTCCATTTTTCAGTGATTGTTTTTGTTATTTCCCTTTCATTTTTGATTGCTTTAAGCAGCGTTATGCAATTCTTTATATGTAAAACCTCCATTAATCCTCGTGACTTTAAAGGCACAACAAAATTAGTTTCCACAGGCATATTTCGATTTAGCCGTAACCCAATGTATTTAAGTTTGCTGTTAATTTTGCTTGCTTGGACGCTTTGGTTAGGTAATAGTTTAGCTTGGTTAGGTGTAATTATCTTTATATTAGTGATAAACCAGTTTCAAATAGCCCGAGAAGAAACCTATTTGGAAAATAAATTTGGCGATGAATATCGTCGTTACAAACAAAAAGTAAGACGTTGGCTATAAAAAAACACCTTCACAAGGAAGGTGTTTTTATCAAATTAAACTCTATTTTTTCGGTGCCTGCATAAAGCGGAAGAAATCACTATCTGGTTTTAAAATCATTATATTGTCAGAATTTGCAAAACTCGCTTCATAGGCTTTTAAGCTACGCACAAAAGTAAAGAATTGTGGTTCTTGAGCAAAAGCATCTGAATATAATTTTGCTGCAGCTGCATCGCCTGAACCTCGTAATTCTTGTGCAGTTTTATTTGCATTAGCAAGAATTAACGTCACTTTGCGATCTACATCAGCTTGAATAAATGCTGCTTTTTCTTTCCCTTGAGAACGATGTTCACGCGCCACTGCATCACGTTCTGCACGCATACGTTGGTAAATCGAAGAAGAGACTTCATCTGGTAAATTAATTTGTTTTACACGCACATCGATCACTTCAATACCTAATTCTGCCGTACTGTCTTGTCCTGAACTTAAAGCTTTTTTTGCCCCTTCCATTAATTCTCCACGTGTACCAGAAACAATATCTTTAATCGTGCGTGAACCAATTTCAGAACGTAAACGGTCGTTTACTTTACGACTTAATAAATTTGCAGCTTGAGCATAATCGCCACCGCCAGTAGATGTGTAGAATCGACCAAAATCACTGATTTTCCATTTCACATAAGAATCCACTAGCAAATCTTTTTTCTCAACAGTAACAAAACGTGTTGCAGAGCCATCTAAAGTACGAATACGCGCATCTAAAACTTTGATGCTATCAATTAAAGGCACTTTAAAATGCAAGCCTGGTTCATATACAACCACTTTGTTATCAGCATCACGCTGTACTTTGTTAAATCGTAACATAATGCCACGCGTACCTTCCGTTACAACGACGATACTAGAATAAACGACTGCCGCAATCACGAAAATAACAGGTAATAAAAATCTACGCATTAGTTAAATCTCCCTTGACGAATCGGTGCAACGGTAGTCGGCTGAGGCTGATGAGAATTTTGACGTTCTGGCGCAGTAAAAGCAGGCGAAGAATTGACCGCACTTGGCGCACTTGTTACCGATTTTTTGCCCATAATTTGCTCTAGCGGTAACACAGTTAAATTATTACCATTATTGCCATCAAGCATTACTTTTGGGGTATTTGCCATCACTTTTTCCATCGTCTGAATATATAAACGCTCACGCAGTAAATCTGGTGCAGCCTTAAATTCTGGCAACAAGCGTTGCAAACGTTCCACTTCACCTTTTGCATCTAACACGATACGATCTTTATAAGCTGTTGCTTCTTCAAGAATACGTTGCGCATCACCGCGTGCAATCGGTTCTTTCTCACGCGCATAGGCTTCCGCTTCACGAATAAAACGTTGTTCATCTTCCTGTGCTTTAATTGCATCATCAAACGCATCTTTTACTTCTTCAGGTGGGCGCGCAGATTGGAAGTTCACATCAATAACCTCAAGTCCCATATCATAGGATTTGATAATTTCATTCAAAGCTTTCCAAGTATTTTCACGCACGACAGAGCGACCTGTGGTTAAAATATCATTCATAGACATATGCCCAATAACATAACGTAATGCACTATCTGTCGCTTGATTCAAACTATCATCTGCATTTGTTACGCTAAAAAGATATTTTGCAGGATCTTGCACACGATATTGCACGGTCATTTCCACTTTTACCATATTTTCATCTTGAGTCAGCATTGCACCTTGTGTACGCAACTCTTTTACTTGCTCCACATTTACTGGCAATACTTTATCTACAAATGTTGGTTTCCAGTTCAAACCGGGTTGAACAATAGAATGTAACTCGCCAAAACGAAGCACCACACCGCGTTCAGCCTCTTTAATGGTGTAAAAACCGTTTACGCCCCAAATAATCGCACCAATCACTACAGCAAGTGGAATAACTTTGCCAAAATGTGGCGTATTGCCTTGAGAACTGCCATTATTTTGACCGCTCTTTTTATTTCCACCACCTAATTTTTTAAGCAGATTATTAAAAATCTCCTCAATATCTGGCGGAGATTGCTCTTGATTTCCACGATTTTGATTGTTATTCCATCCATTATTATTGGATGAATTTCCCGGCTGTTGGTCGTTGCTTTGCCCTGGTTTACTCCAAGGATCGCGATCTGAACCGTTCTGTGACATTTCATTCTCCATTTGTCAAAAAATTGTTAAGAGTTTAGCTAAATAAATGGGGCACGTCTATGAAAATACAAGGCTTTTTAGGCAATAAAAAATCCTTGATTTTATATAAGGATTTTTTTGATTAATTCACTTCATAAAGAACATATTTTTCAAGTTCTTTTATCTGTAAACTTTCTCTATTCCATTCATAAAAGTGCGGTAATTTTTCTTGATGATTGACAAAAGCGGCTAAATAAATAGGGAGTTCATCAGTAAACCACAACTGCCCCTGCGGACAATAATCTGAAAAAATTTTTTGTTGTTCAGGAAAATGACGAACATTGGATAATTTTACGATCCCAAATCCTTGAGATTTCAATACAGCCTCTCGCAAACACCAACAACGATAAAAAGCGTTCAAAGAATCCTGCTGATGATGAAACCAATCAATTTCTTCTTTTGGTGCAATATGTTCCATCAACGCCGTAAAATTTCTTATTTTAGGAAATTCAATATCAATTCCCACCGCACTTTTTTCTTCTTTTCTAATATCTAATATTACCGCCACCCAATCACCAGAATGGCTAATATTAAAATCTATTCGCTCATCAAGAAAATAAGGTCTGCCACTTTCAGAACGATGAATTTGAGATAAAAGTGCGGTGGATTTTCCTGCTATTTTTAGAAGTTGGAAAAGTAATAAATGCGCAAGCCGACGACACTGATGACGCTGAAAAACACGGGAGCTATCCGTTTCAATTTGATATAGATTTTCTGGAATCAGTTCATCGGGTAAGGATTCCAAAGAAAAAGGTTGATTTATATTGCCGTAGGCGATGTAGGTTGTCATAAAATAAAAGCACCATTCAAAGGTGCTTTTATATTAAAAGGATTTAGTTTGTGTGTAAATTAGCGAATCACTAATTCCGCCACAGAAACACCGACCAAGCAAGCAACAACAACCCCAATTAAACCTGGCACCATAAAACTGTGGTTAAAATAATATTTACCAATTTTTGTTGTACCCGTTACGTCAAAGTTTACTGTTGCAATATCTGACGGATAATTTGGAATGAAGAAATACGCATAAGTTGCAGGCATTAAACCAACTAAGATTGGCGCAGGAATACCTAAACCAATACCAACAGGTAATAACATTACGGCTGTTGCTGCTTGGCTATTAATTACAACTGAGACTGCAAATAACGCCAATGCGAATGTCCAAGGGTAAGTTTGCACCATATCAGTAATCGCGGCTTTAAATTCTGGCATTGCATATTTGAAGTAAGTGTCGCTCATCCACGCAATACCATAAATTGCAATCGCTGCTACCATACCTGACTTAAATACCACGCCATTTGGCACGATTTGAGGATTTGTTTTCGTTGCAAGTAAAATCACACCGCCAAAGCAAAGCATCATCATTTGAATGATAAGTGACATTGAAATTGCTTTTCCGCTACCGATAGTACGAATTTCAGGAATCATCGCAATCGCAACAATCACAACTAAAGCAAGTAAAAATAGGTAAACAGATTTTTTTGCCCCTTGCGGAAGGGTTTCATTCAATGTTGTACTGGTAGTATTTAAAATACGTTCGCGCCATACTGGATCTTGTAAACGACGTTGATATTCAGGATCTTGTTCTAACTCTTTACCACGACGCATACTGTATAAAGAAAGTGCAATCGTACCCGCTAAAGTAGCAGGAACGGTTACACAAATAATATCTAATAAACTAATATGCTCAAAAGCGGGCATTGCTGTAATTTTACCTAGATAAAATACAACAGCTGCAGAAAGTGGGCTTGATGTGATGGCTAATTGCGATGCTACCGAAGACGCTGCCATTGGACGTTCTGGACGAATTTTGTTTTTCAATGCAACATCGCCGATGATTGGCATAATTGTGTAAACAGAGTGACCCGTACCAAGCATAAAGGTTAATAAATAGACGACTAATGGGCCTAGTAAAGTAACACGTTTTGGATTTTTACGGAGAATGCGTTCAGCAATTTGTAACATAAATTTCAAACCGCCAGCTGCTTCAAGTACGGATGCGCAAGTCACCACTGCAAGAATGATAAGCATAACATCAATCGGTGCTTTCCCCACTGGCATACGAAATACGAAAACCTCGATAGCAAGACCGATACCAGAAACAACACCTAATCCGATACCGCCGTAACGGCTACCGATATAGAGCATTAATAGTAAAAATAAAAATTCTAAATAAAGCATAAACACCTCAAAAATGAAAAACTATGCAAATAATACTTCTTTTTAGGCATATAACTAAATAATTTTTTAAAATTTAAACCAAGATTTTAAGTAAACGATAATTTAGATCAATTTTTATGAAAAGGAAAAATAAAAAGTGCGGTAATTTTAAAGAGGATTATTAGAAAAAAAATTAGGCGACTTAAAACGTCGCCCAACTTAAAATTATTGATTGTTTTGCACGTAATCAATCGCAGATTGAACAGTGGTAATTTTTTCAGCTTCTTCATCAGGAATTTCAATATCAAATTCTTCTTCTAAAGCCATTACTAATTCAACTGTGTCTAATGAATCTGCACCTAAATCTTCAACAAAAGAAGCTTCAGGTTTAACATCTTCTTCTTTAACACCTAATTGTTCAACGATGATTTTTTTCACGCGTTCTTCAATACTCATTTGTTTTTCCTATTTGTTAGTTTTAACTCATAAAAGAGCGGTTAGTGTATGTATTTTTTAGTAACTTGCAACTATTTTATGGTCTGGTCGCACCACAAAATAGGCAATGTGAACACACACATCAAATATAGTTACGTACCTTTGCATACGCTCAAGGCGTAACCAAGTTACATTGCGAGTAGGATTTTAGCATTATCTAAAATCTTTGGCTATGATTTTATTGCTTAGAAATCCCCCATAAATCAATGTCAAATTTTAGCTTAAGTATAAGCCACCATTCACGTGTAACGTTGTTCCCGTGATATAACCTGCATCATCAGAAGCTAAGAAAGCAACGGCTTTAGCTATGTCTTTTGCTTCGCCTAAACGTCCAGCTGGAACATTAGATAAGATCCCCGCTTTTTGTTCATCCGTAAGCACTTCTGTCATATCTGTTGCAATAAAACCTGGTGCAACCACATTTACAGTAATACCACGTGCAGCTACTTCTTTCGCTAAAGATTTAGAAAAACCAACCACACCCGCTTTTGCCGCACAATAGTTAGTTTGTCCTGGATTACCCGTTGAACCAACCACTGAACCAATATTGATGATACGACCAAAACGTTTTTTCATCATTGAACGTAACATGGCTTTAGAAAGATGATACACCGAAGTTAAGTTAGTTTGCATAATATCAAACCATTCCTCATCTTTCATACGCATCAATAAATTATCGCGAGTAATACCTGCGTTATTCACGAGAATATCAATATCGCCAAAATCATTTTTAATTTGTCCAAGTAAGGTTTCGATAGATTCTTTATCCGTTACGTTTAAAACTAAACCTTTACCTTTATCCCCTAAATAAGCCGAGATCGCCTCTGCACCCTTTTCAGAGGTTGCGGTACCAATTACAAATGCACCTTTTGAACTAAGTTCTTCTGCAATCGCACGACCGATACCACGGCTAGCCCCTGTCACTAAAGCAATTTTACCTTGCATTTTTTCTTCCTTTTACTTACGCTAAAAATTCTTCTACCGCATTGAATGATGCAACATCATTTACAGATATTGCTTGTAAATCACCCACAATGCGTTTGGTTAAACCATTTAATACTTTACCTGGCCCCACTTCAACAAGCGCTAGAACGCCATCTTGCGCCATTTTTTCAACTGTTTCAGTCCAACGAACTGGACTATATAACTGACGAACAAGTGCGGTACGAATTTCGGTGCCTTCAGTTTCAGCTTTCACATCAACGTTATTTAATACCGATGTTGTTGGTGTATTAATTTGAATATTCTCAAGTGTTACCGCTAATTGCTCGGCTGCAGGTTTCATTAATGCACAGTGAGAAGGTACGCTCACAGCTAACGGCAATGCACGTTTCGCCCCTGCTTCTTTACATAATGCAGCCGCACGCTCAACTGCAGCTTTCGCACCCGCAATAACTACTTGACCCGGTGAGTTAAAGTTCACCGCAGATACGACTTCGCCTTCCTCTGCTTGTTTGCAAGCATTAATAATTGCTTCATTATCTAAACCAATGATTGCATACATTGCGCCAGTGCCTTCAGGCACAGCTTGTTGCATTAATTTTCCGCGCAATTCCACTAATTTAATCGCATCTTGGAAATCCAACACCCCAGCACAAACTAACGCAGAATACTCACCTAAGCTATGACCTGCCATCACTTCTGGTTTTAATTGAGGAAATTTTTCTTGCCATACGCGATAAATAGCGACTGAAGCAGCTAAAAGTGCGGGCTGAGTTTGCCAAGTTTTATTAAGTTCTTCAGGACCTTGTTGAACAAGATACCATAAATCATAACCAAGCGCATCAGATGCTTGTTTAAATGTTTCAATAACGATTGGATATTCAGTGGCAAGATCAGCAAGCATACCGACAGTTTGGGAGCCTTGACCTGGGAAGACCATTGCGAATTTTTTCATTATGTTTTGTCCTATTGTTTTTTAATTGAAAATTCTTCTTCGGTAATTAAAATCGGGTTTCGCCGATGGCGACTTACTTTTTCTTTGCTTCGCCAAAGAAAAAGTAAGCAAAAAGAAAGGCGACCCTACTTTTCCTTGTTTCCTTTGTTCCATTGAATTTGTTTCACGGAAATTTTCTAAACTCGCTGCGCTCAAACAGACGAAAATTTCCTACAAATTCAATTCCACAAAGGTGGAAAAGAAGGGAACCCAATTTGTTCTTTATCCGATTTAAAGTGCGGTCAAAACTCAAAATATTTTTTGTTCTTAAAATGAATTTAAAATTAACCGCACTTTTTAAATAATGCTCTGATAAATTCGGGGCCCCATATAAATCGCCTTTGCGACTTTCAATTTTTAGGCAATTTGCGTCTGTTTGAGCGTAGCGAGTTCAGCAAATTGCCGTTAAGAAAATTGAAACAAAGCAAAGAACAGCGATTTAACTGGGGCGTGTTTTCTTTGCCTACTTTCTTTTACACGAGTAAAAGAAAGTAAGTCGCCGTCAGGCGAACCCCTGACATTTAACACAAAAAGTGCGGTCAATTTTTACCGCACTTTAAAATCATCAATAATTATATCAAATCAACTAAAATCTCACTAACGCTGAACCCCAAGTCCAACCACCGCCAAAGGCTTCTAATAATAATAACTGCCCACGTTGAATACGACCATCTCGAACAGCCTCATCTAAAGCGACAGGCACTGTTGCTGCACTGTTGTTAGCGTATTTATCTAACGTTACCAGCACTTGCGACATATCCATTTCTAATTTTTTAGCCGTCGCTGTAATAATACGTAAATTTGCTTGGTGTGGCACAAGCCAATCTAAATCTTTTTTATCTAAATTATTTGCTAAAAGTGTTTCTTCCACCACATTTGAAAGTTCACGAACTGCCAATTTGAAGGTTTCGTTACCTTGCATCTCGATATAGCCAGATTTTTCTATACCACGTTCTGGCTGAGCTAAAACAAGGGCATTATTTTTATCTGCTGAAGCGTGTAAATGGGTGGAGATAATTCCTTCTTGTTCACTCGCTTCTAAAATTACAGCACCCGCACCATCACCAAATAGCACAACAGTGCTGCGATCATTTTCATCTAATTTACGAGAATTGAGATCTGAGCCTATCACTAAGGCTTTTTTCACTTTGCCTGCACGAATAAATTGATCAGCTACGCTCAAAGCATAGACAAAGCCTGTGCAAGCTGCCGCTAAATCAAAAGAAATCGCATCATCAATATTTAATAAACCTTGCACTTGGCAAGCCGCACTTGGATAAGCATGTGAGTGACTTGTAGTTGCAACAATAATCAGTTCAATATCTTGAGGATTAATTTGAGCAGCTTCGATCGCATTTTTTACCGCTTCAAATCCCATTGTTGCAACAGTTTCATCTTCCGCTGCGATACGACGTTCACGGATACCAGAACGAGTGACAATCCATTCATCTGATGTATCAACCATTTTTTCTAAATCCGCATTTGTGCGAATATGACTCGGCAGATAGCTACCGGTGGATAAAATTCTACTATTCATACTCAATAAGATAAGCGATTAAAAAGGAAAAAATCTATGGACTATCGCCAAGTAAGAGATAAGACCACACCAGATTATTTTCCGATGTTAAAGGAATGCAGATAGTAATACGGGGACCAACGTCCCCGCCCATCACATCTAACGCCAAGGTTAGACGGTTCAAGTGAACACCTATAAGTAAAAAAATTACTTATTGATCACTTTACGACCACGATAGTAACCGTCTGCAGTTACGTGGTGGCGTAAGTGAGTTTCACCGCTTGCTTTATCTACTGATACAGCAGCAGTTGTTAAAGCATCGTGTGAACGACGCATATCACGACGTGAACGAGATTTTTTGTTTTGTTGAACAGCCATTGGCTATACTCCTAAATTTAATTTACTTTTGCTTTAAATTAGCTAATACAGCGAACGGGTTCGGTTTTTTTGCCAATTCTTCAGGCAATTCGCCAAAAACCTGTTCCTGCACGGACACTTCACAGTGTTCAGATGAATGCATTGGGACAAGCGGCAAAGCTAAAATTAGCTCATCTTCCACCGTGCCAATTAAATCTATTTCGCCAAACTCATTGAACTCGATTGGCTCATAAATTTCGGGCAAGTCATCAGCCTGATCCCAATTAGCCACTGGACTATAAGTAAACTCACATTCCAATGTTTGTTTGTAAGGTTCGTTACAACGCTGACATTCAAGATCGACATCAATCTGTACTTTACCTTTCATCACCACTAATTTTTGTGGATCAACATAAAACGATAATGTTACCTGTGCATCGCTGAGCACGTTTACCACTGATTCCGCCAAACGCTCAAGCTGATTTGCCGAATAATAACCAACATAATCAAGCCGTCTTTGAGCATCTTTTACCGGATCAACGGTTAGGGGTAGTTTTACCTTTTGCATAGGGCGTGAATATTACCCCTTGTTGCGAAGATAGTCAAAGGGAAATCACATTTTTATTGGATAATAACGAGAGAAAAATTTCTAATTACCAAAAAAGTTGGCACTTTGATAAAAATTGCTATAATCACGCCTCTTTTTTTAACAAGGAAAGATAATGATGACTTCAAATTCTTATTGGCAACGCTTAAAAGTGGCATTTCAATATGTCATGCCGCAAATTTATTTAACTCAAATTGCTGGCTGGTTTGCTAAACAAAAATGGGGCAAAATAACACATTTTGTAATTAAAGCTTTTGCGAAAAAATACAACATTGATATGAGCATTGCGCAAAAAGAACAATTTTCTGATTACGCAAGTTTTAATGAATTTTTTATTCGTCCGTTAAAAGAAAACGCGCGTCCAATTAATCAAAATCCAACCGCACTTTGTTTACCAGCAGACGGTCGCATTAGTGAGTGCGGTCATATTGACGATAATCTTTTATTGCAAGCTAAGGGGCATTTTTTCAGCCTAGAAGACTTATTGGCAGAAGATAAAGAATTAGTGGAAACCTTTAAAAATGGGGAATTTGCTACTACTTATCTTTCTCCTCGTGATTATCACCGAGTGCATATGCCATGCGATGCTACGCTACGCAAAATGATTTATGTGCCGGGTGATTTATTCTCTGTGAATCCATTTTTAGCCCAACATGTACCAAATTTATTTGCACGTAATGAACGTGTGATTTGTGTATTTGATACTGAATTTGGCACAATGGTACAAATTTTAGTTGGCGCAACCATCACTGCAAGTATTGGCACAACTTGGGCAGGCGTAATTAATCCACCACGCCACAATGAAGTGAAAACTTGGGAAGTGAAAACTTGGACTTATGAAGGCGAAAGTGCGGTCAAATTATTGAAAGGTCAAGAAATGGGTTGGTTCCAACTTGGTTCAACAGTAATTAATTTATTCCAAGCCAATCAAGTGCGTTTGGCTGATCATTTAAGCGTAAATGAACCTGTTCGCATGGGCGAAATCTTGGCATATAAAAAATAAACAGGATTTATTTCCATAAATGACAGAAACAAATCCTGAAAATAGATATTTCTCACTTCTTTAAAGGCAGTATAACCTTACTGCCTTTTTCTTCTTTCATTTGAACAATTAACGCATTGTTACAAATTCCTCTGAACCTGTTGGATGAATTGCCACCGTATTGTCAAAATCAGCTTTTGTTGCACCCATTTTGATTGCTACTGCAAATCCTTGAATCATTTCATCTACACCGAAACCAATACCATGTAAACCCACAACTTTTTCATCTTTACCCACACAAACTAATTTCATTTTGCACGGTTGGCGATGTTGAGTTACCGCAGTGTACATCGCTGTGAAAGAAGATTTATATACCTTAACATTTTCTGCGCCGTACTGCTCAATCGCTTGCGGTTCAGTTAAACCTACAGTGCCGATAGGCGGATGGCTAAATACAACGGTTGGAACTAAACTGTAATCTAAATATTCAGTCGGTTTATTATTAAATAAACGCTCAGAAAGACGACGACCTGCTGCAACTGCAACTGGTGTTAATTCAATGCCGTTTTCAATAATATCGCCTACCGCATAAATGCCTTTCACATTAGTATTTTGATATTTATCTACTTTGACATAGCCATGTTCGTTCGTTTCTACGCCTGCATTTTCTAAGCCAATTTTATCTGTCGTTGGAACACGACCCGCAGCCCAAATAACGCAATCTACGGTAACATCAGATTGACCATCACATCTTACAGTAAGTGAACCATCTGCATTTTTTACAATTTCAGATGGGGTAGAATTGGTATGTAATTGAATTCCATCTTGCGCAAGCACTTCCACTAATGTTTCTACGATTAATGGATCCTGATTACGCATTGGCGCATGGCGACGCACTAATAAATGTGTTTCCACGCCTAAGCTATTTAATACGCCAGAAAGTTCAACAGCAATATAGCCTGCACCAATAACAGCAGCACGTTTTGGTAATTCGGTTAATGCAAAGAAACCATCTGAATCAATGCCGTATTCTTGTCCTTTAATATTTGGACGATATGGACGACCACCAGTTGCGATTAAAATATGATCTGCGGTTACTTGTTCTTTTGTACCATCAGCAAGTGTTACTTCAATGGTATGGGCATCGACAAATTTTCCGAAACCATTAATTACATCAATATTATTTTTCGCTAATACATTATTATAAGATGTATGGATACGACTAATATAGGCTTGGCGACTTTCAATCAGTTTTGAAAAATCAAATTTTTTCACTTCAACATCAAAACCATAATCTGGTGCATAATTGTTGATTGCTTCTGCAATATGCGCGCCATAAAACATCACTTTTTTAGGTACGCAACCGACATTTACACAAGTTCCGCCAAGATGTTTTGCTTCAATGATTGCACATTTTTTTCCATAGCTTGCTGCTCGATTTAGAGACGCAATACCGCCACTGCCACCGCCAATAGCAATATAATCATAATGTTTAGCCATAATTTGCTCCTTTTTTAAACTAAAATTTTTTTGTATTCTGCCTAATTTTTATAAAGAATGCTATAAATTGATGTAATTGGTTTTATGAATATTTTTTATTCTTTTGAACAGATGATTAGTTTGAAATGATTTTATGTGAAGCCTAGTATGTAGAATGAAATAGCGTGATAGAAAAAGAGGAAGATTGTTCAATCTTCCTCACTGTAGATATGTGATTAATTAGAATATTGGTTTATCGCAGCCGCAACTTCTTGATCTTGATAAATATTGTTCACAATATCATTAAAAGTTTGAGATAGCACTTTATGAATTTCATCATTGTCCGCATTAAATACGCCCTCTTGTAAGCGCGTAACATTAAATGATTTATTATACGAACCTTTCGCACCTTGTACATAAACTGTCGCTTGAATTTTGGTATTAAGTTTATAACGAAGATTACCTTGTTCTACTTGCGTACCAAATTCACGCACATCCACAGTTACCCACGCATTTGAACCATTTAATTGCCCAATTCTAAAGCCTTTACTAATTAAATTTTGCTGCATCACTTGCTGAAATAATTGTGTAACACTTGGGGATGCATTTAATTTAATCAGTTCCCCGTGTTTCGTATAACTCGCAATCTCTTGTATTGCGCGGCTATCTTTTGTTGTAACAGATACAACGGCAGTTCGATTAACATTCATTGAAGCACTTGGCGCAAGCGGTGTAAATGCTAATATATTTGATTGTGCTTGGCAGCCTGCAAGAAATAATGTAGCCGCTAGAATACCTACTGATGATAATGTTTTAATTTTGTTTACTAATGTCATGATTTCCCCATAAATCAATTAGAATTGTGCTATTCTTACAAACTTCCTTATTAATGTATAGCGTTTCATTGTAGTTTTTGTGGAGAACTTATAATGTCAATTCAACAAATTATTGAGCAAAAAATTCAAAAAGAATTTCAACCGCACTTTTTAGCAATAGAAAATGAAAGCCATTTACATCACTCTAATCGAGGTTCTGAATCACATTTTAAATGCGTTATTGTCAGCGCAGACTTTAAAAATATTCGAAAAGTACAACGTCATCAGCGTATTTATCAATTATTGAACGAAGAATTAAATCATAGTATTCACGCATTAGCATTACATTTATTCACTCCAGAAGAATGGAAAGCACAAAATGAAACTGTACCGCACTCAACAAAATGTGCAGGTATTGGTCGTTAATTTTGTTATAAAAATGTAACATTTTTGATATATCGCAAAAAGTTCTAACAAAAAACCCTCTGTTTAAGTAGCGAAAAACAGAGATTTTCGCTAGAATAAGGCGTTTAATTTAGTCCAAATTCGATTTCTCGGTAAAATTATTAACTGTGAAATCAATCCATTTGAGTTTTTTATTTTGTGACATTAATGTTTTTTTAGCGGTTTGTCACACTCAAACGTGAGATTGCTTCTAGGGTATTTTTACTATATTAGCAATTGTATTTTTAACCTTGAAAAGTAGTGCAAATAGTATGATTACAATTAAGAAAGGTTTGGATCTCCCAATCGCGGGAAAACCAGCACAAGTAATCCATAGCGGCAACGCTGTGAATCAAGTTGCGATTCTAGGTGAGGAGTATGTGGGGATGCGTCCTTCAATGAAGGTACGCGAAGGCGATGTTGTGAAAAAAGGTCAAGTACTTTTTGAAGACAAAAAAAATCCTGGTGTAATTTTTACAGCCCCTGCAAGCGGTACCATCACTGCAATCAATCGTGGCGAAAAACGTGTATTACAATCTGTTGTTATTAATGTAGAAGGTGATGAAAAAATCACTTTTGCAAAATATAGCACAGAACAATTGAATACACTTTCTTCTGAACAAGTAAAACAAAACTTGATAGAATCTGGCTTATGGACGGCATTACGTACTCGTCCATTTAGTAAAGTTCCATCCATTGAAAGTGAAGCATCTTCTATTTTTGTAAACGCGATGGATACCAATCCATTAGCAGCCGATCCCTCTGTCGTATTAAAAGAATATTCGCAAGACTTCACTAACGGTTTAACCGTATTAAGTCGTCTATTCCCTTCAAAACCATTACACTTATGTAAAGCGGGCGATTCTAATATTCCCACTACTGATCTTGAAAATTTACAGATTCATGATTTTACTGGTGTTCATCCAGCTGGTCTTGTAGGGACGCATATTCACTTTATTGATCCTGTCGGTATTCAAAAAACTGTATGGCATATCAATTATCAAGATGTAATCGCTGTAGGTAAATTATTTACAACAGGTGAACTTTATTCAGAACGAGTAATTTCTCTTGCAGGTCCTCAAGTGAAAGAACCTCGTTTAGTACGTACAATAATCGGTGCTAATCTTTCTCAATTAACCCAAAATGAATTAAGTGCGGGTAAAAATCGTGTAATTTCTGGCTCAGTTCTTTGTGGTCAAATAGCAAAAGATTCACATGATTATTTAGGTCGCTATGCTTTGCAAGTATCAGTAATCGCTGAAGGTAATGAAAAAGAATTTTTTGGTTGGATTATGCCACAAGCCAATAAATATTCTGTGACTCGTACCGTATTAGGTCACTTCAGTAAAAAATTGTTTAATTTTACTACTTCAGAAAATGGTGGCGAACGTGCAATGGTGCCAATCGGTAGCTATGAGCGCGTAATGCCGTTGGACATTTTACCTACATTATTATTACGTGATTTAATCGTGGGCGATACCGATGGTGCTCAAGAGTTAGGTTGTCTGGAATTAGACGAAGAAGACTTGGCGTTATGTTCTTTCGTTTGTCCAGGCAAATATGAATACGGTTCAATCTTGCGTCAAGTCTTAGATAAGATTGAGAAGGAAGGTTAAAAATGGGTTTGAAAAATCTTTTTGAAAAAATGGAACCTGCGTTTTTACCCGGTGGTAAATACAGCAAGCTTTATCCGATCTTTGAATCGATTTATACCTTGCTTTATACACCAGGTACGGTAACGCACAAAAACACTCACGTTCGTGATGCGTTAGATTCAAAACGTATGATGATTACGGTTTTCCTTGCGTTGTTCCCTGCGATTTTCTATGGGATGTACAATGTGGGTAACCAAGCGATTCCAGCGTTAAATCAATTAGGCAATTTAGATCAACTAATTGCTAACGATTGGCACTATGCTCTTGCAAGTTCATTAGGTTTAGATTTAACTGCCAATGCAACTTGGGGCTCTAAAATGGCTCTTGGAGCAATTTTCTTTTTACCAATTTACTTAGTGGTATTTACCGTTTGTACTATTTGGGAATTGTTATTCTCTGTGGTTCGTGGTCACGAAGTAAATGAAGGAATGTTCGTTTCAACCATTTTATTTGCGTTGATCGTTCCACCAACATTGCCACTATGGCAAGCCGCATTAGGTATTACTTTTGGTATCGTTGTTGCAAAAGAAATTTTTGGTGGCGTAGGTCGTAACTTTATGAACCCTGCACTTGCTGGGCGTGCGTTCTTATTCTTCGCATATCCAGCTCAAATTTCAGGCGATACGGTTTGGACTGCCGCAGATGGTTTCTCTGGTGCAACCGCACTTTCACAGTGGTCACAAGGTGGTCAAGGTGCATTGCAACATACCGTAACAGGCGCTCCAATTACTTGGATGGATGCTTTTGTTGGTAACTTACCTGGTTCAATGGGGGAAGTTTCTACCCTTGCAATTTTAATCGGTGGCGCAGTGATTGTGTTCACTCGTATTGCCGCATGGCGCATTATTGCTGGTGTGATGATTGGCATGATTGCAACCTCAACCTTGTTTAACCTAATTGGCTCAGAGACTAACCCTATGTTCTCAATGCCTTGGCATTGGCACTTTGTTTTAGGTGGATTTGCATTAGGTATGGTATTTATGGCGACCGATCCTGTTTCAGCATCTTTTACTAATACTGGTAAATGGTGGTACGGTGCATTAATTGGCGTAATGGCTGTATTAATTCGTACTGTAAACCCAGCCTATCCAGAAGGAATGATGTTAGCGATTTTATTTGCAAACTTATTTGCACCGATTTTCGACTACATCGTTGTTCAAGCAAATATCAAACGTCGGAGAGCAAGAACAAATGGCTAAGTTTAATAAAGACAGCGTAGGCGGCACAATCCTTGTTGTGCTACTACTGAGTTTAGTTTGTTCCATTATTGTTGCTGGTTCCGCAGTAATGTTAAAGCCTGCACAAGAAGAACAAAAGTTACTCGATAAACAAAAAAATATCTTAAATGTAGCTGGTCTTTTACAAGAAAACACGAATGTAAAAGAAACTTATGCAAAATTTATCGAGCCCCGTTTCATTGATTTAGCAACGGGTGAATACACACAACAAGCAGATGATAGCCAACAAGCAATTCCTGCTGATGCGGATAAAGCACGTATTCGTTCTCGTAGCAAAACAACTGAAGTTTATCTTGTAAAAGATGAACAGGGTCAAACTCAACAAGTTATTTTACCAATTTATGGCACTGGCTTGTGGTCAGTGATGTATGGCTTAGTATCTGTTCAACCAGATGGTAATACTATTAATGGAATCACTTACTATCAACACGGAGAAACACCGGGATTGGGCGGAGAAATTGAAAATCCAAACTGGGCAAGTCTATTTAAAGGTAAAAAATTATTTGATGAGCAACATCAACCTGCCATTCGTATTGTGAAAGGTCAAGCTCCACAAGATGAACATAGCATTGATGGTTTATCTGGTGCAACTTTAACAGGTAATGGTGTTCAAGGTACCTTTAATTATTGGTTCAGCAAAGATGGCTTTGGTCCATATCTTGAAAAACTTCATTCAGGAGCAAACTAATGTCTGGAAAAACAAGTTATAAAGATCTGTTGTTAGCGCCAATTGCTAAAAACAACCCTATTGCATTGCAAATCTTAGGGATTTGTTCTGCATTAGCTGTAACAACAAAATTAGAAACTGCTTTTGTTATGGCGATTGCAGTTACCTTAGTAACTGGATTATCAAACTTATTTGTTTCCCTAATCCGCAATTATATCCCTAACAGCATTCGTATTATTGTACAGCTCGCAATCATCGCTTCGCTTGTTATCGTAGTGGATCAAATTCTAAAAGCCTATGCTTATGGTTTATCTAAACAACTTTCGGTATTCGTTGGTTTGATTATTACTAACTGTATCGTAATGGGGCGTGCTGAAGCATTTGCGATGAAATCCCCTCCAGTTGAAAGTTTTGTAGATGGTATCGGAAATGGCTTAGGTTATGGTTCAATGTTAATTATCGTAGCATTTTTCCGTGAACTTATCGGTTCAGGTAAATTATTTGGTATGACGATTTTCGAAACTATTCAAAATGGTGGCTGGTATCAAGCAAATGGTTTATTCCTACTTGCACCAAGTGCATTCTTTATCATCGGATTTGTGATCTGGGGATTAAGAACTTGGAAACCAGAACAACAGGAGAAGTAATCAATGGAACATTATATTAGCCTATTTGTTAAGGCAGTCTTCATTGAAAATATGGCACTTTCTTTCTTCTTAGGAATGTGTACTTTCTTAGCGGTATCTAAAAAGGTGTCCACTGCGTTTGGTCTTGGGATTGCGGTAACTTTCGTTCTTGGTATCGCAGTGCCAGTAAACCAATTAATTTATGCAAATGTACTAAAAGAAAATGCTTTAATTGAAGGTGTAGATTTATCATTCTTAAACTTCATCACTTTCATTGGGGTTATTGCTGGTTTAGTGCAAATTCTTGAAATGGTGTTAGATAAATTTATGCCATCTCTTTATAACGCATTAGGGATTTTCTTACCTTTAATCGCAGTAAACTGTGCGATCTTTGGTGGGGTATCTTTCATGGTTCAACGTGATTACAATTTCCCTGAATCTATCGTGTATGGTTTCGGCTCAGGTTTAGGTTGGATGTTAGCGATTGTAGCGCTTGCTGGCTTAACGGAAAAAATGAAATACGCTGATATTCCTGCTGGATTAAAAGGTTTAGGTATTACCTTTATCTCTGTTGGTTTAATGGCACTAGGCTTTATGTCTTTCTCTGGTATTCAATTATAAGGAGTGTAATCAATGAGCGATTCAGTAATTCTTGCACTCGGTATTGCCGCATTCACGGTTATTGTATTAGTGTTAGTGGCAATCATCTTATTTGCGAAATCAAAATTAGTCGATTCTGGTGATATTACTATCGGCATCAATGACGATCCTGAAAAAGCAATCACATTACCTGCAGGTGGCAAATTATTAGGGGCTTTAGCAAGTAAAGGTATTTTCGTGTCTTCTGCTTGCGGTGGCGGTGGCTCTTGTGGTCAATGTATTGTTAAAGTGAAAAATGGTGGCGGAGAAATTCTTCCAACCGAACTTTCTCACATTAACAAACGTGAAGCAAAAGAAGGTTATCGTCTAGCTTGTCAAGTTAATGTAAAAGGTAATATGGAAGTTGAACTTCCAGAAGAAATCTTCGGCGTGAAAAAATGGGAATGTACTGTTATTTCTAACGATAACAAAGCAACCTTTATCAAAGAGCTTAAATTGGCTATTCCTGAAGGCGAGGAAGTGCCTTTCCGTGCAGGTGGTTATATCCAAATCGAAGCTGAACCACATGTGGTGAACTATAAAGATTTCGATATTCCAGAAGAATACCACGAAGACTGGGATAAATATGATTTATGGCGTTATGTCTCTAAAGTGGACGAGCATATTATCCGTGCTTACTCAATGGCTTCATACCCTGAAGAGAAAGGTATCATTATGCTTAACGTTCGTATTGCGACTCCACCACCACGCCAACCTGATGCACCTCCGGGTCAAATGTCTTCTTATATTTGGTCATTAAAAGCAGGAGATAAAGTCACAATTTCTGGTCCATTTGGTGAATTCTTCGCGAAAGAAACTGATGCAGAAATGGTATTTATCGGTGGTGGTGCGGGTATGGCTCCAATGCGTTCACATATCTTCGACCAATTAAAACGTTTACATTCTAAACGTAAAATGTCGTTCTGGTATGGTGCACGTTCTAAACGTGAAATATTCTATCAAGAAGACTTTGACCAATTACAAGCTGAAAATCCAAACTTTGTATGGCACGTGGCACTTTCAGATGCATTGCCTGAAGATAATTGGACTGGCTATACAGGCTTTATTCACAATGTACTTTATGAAAACTACTTGAAAAATCATGAAGCACCAGAAGACTGTGAATACTATATGTGTGGGCCTCCAGTGATGAATGCAGCTGTAATTAAAATGTTGAAAGATCTTGGTGTTGAAGATGAAAACATTTTATTAGATGACTTTGGTGGCTGATTTTAGTTAATCAATTCATCATAAAAGCTGACCGCACTTTGTGATAAAGTGCGGTCAAAATTTAAGATGTTTTTAAACATTTTCTATGATTACAGGTAAGTTTTGTTGAGTTTGCCAGTAATTCACAAATTTAGGAAATCCAGATGAAAAAATTAATAAGCGGTATCATAGCGGTAGCAATGGCATTAAGTCTTGCTGCTTGTCAAAAAGAAACAAAAGTTATTTCTTTAAGCGGTAAAACAATGGGGACAACTTATCATGTTAAATACCTTGATGATGGTTCAATAAAAGCAACATCTGAAAAGACGCATGAAGAAATTGAAGCAATCTTAAAAGATGTGAACGCGAAAATGTCCACTTACAAAAAAGATTCGGAATTGAGCCGCTTCAATCAAAATACCCAAGTGAACACACCGATTGAGATTTCAGCAGATTTTGCCAAAGTATTAGCTGAAGCGATTCGTTTAAATAAAGTGACCGAAGGTGCATTGGATATAACTGTTGGTCCTGTCGTGAATTTATGGGGATTTGGTCCTGAAAAACGCCCCGAAAAACAACCTACTCCAGAACAATTAGCTGAACGCCAAGCGTGGGTTGGCATTGATAAAATTGCCCTAGATACTAACAAAGAAAAAGCTACATTAAGTAAAGCACTTCCTCAAGTTTACGTAGATTTATCGTCAATTGCTAAAGGCTTTGGCGTTGATCAGGTGGCTGAAAAGTTAGAACAATTAAATGCTCAGAATTACATGGTTGAAATCGGCGGTGAAATTCGTGCGAAAGGAAAAAATATTGAAGGTAAAGCTTGGCAGATTGCCATTGAAAAACCAACTACAACAGGCGAAAGAGCGGTTGAAGCTGTCATTGGATTAAACAATATGGGAATGGCAAGTTCTGGCGATTACCGTATTTACTTTGAAGAAAATGGCAAACGCTTTGCACACGAAATTGATCCAAAAACAGGTTATCCAATTCAACATCATTTAGCCTCAATTACGGTACTTGCACCAACCTCAATGACTGCAGATGGCTTATCTACAGGGTTATTTGTGCTGGGGGAAGACAAGGCGTTAGAAGTGGCTGAGAAAAATAATCTTGCCGTTTATTTAATCATTAGAACAGATAATGGTTTTGTTACCAAATCATCCTCTGCTTTCAAAAAATTAACAGAAACAAAAGAATAGTTATGCAAACTTTATTTTTTACTTTAATCGCTTTCGTCGCAATTATATTGTTGATGTCTATCGGATTTATTATCAAAAAACAAAGTTTAAAAGGCAGCTGCGGTGGTTTATCTACCCTTGGTATTGCCAAAGCTTGCGATTGTGATAAACCTTGCGACACGCTTCAATCAAAATTAGATGCAGGCGATGAACAAGCGAAAACTGAATATGAGCAAAAATTTGCGAAAAAAGATGATGACTCGCAATTTTATCAAGTGAAATAACTTGCTCAAAAATGACCGCACTTTATGTGCAAAATAAAATTAACGGCAAAATTATTTTGCCGTTTTCTCATTCAATGACCAATGTGCTTCGCCTTAACCGAAGTTACGGGAGAACTATGTTAATTTCAAATACTTATAATCAACACTTTCCTCAATTGACGCAAGAGCAGCTTGCGAGCAATGCGACAAAAAAAGTCATTTGTGGTATGTCTGGTGGCGTGGATTCTTCTGTGTCAGCTTTTATTCTTCAACAGCAAGGCTATCAGGTTGAAGGCCTGTTTATGAAAAACTGGGAAGAAGATGATGATACGGATTATTGTACTGCCGCAGCTGATCTTGCAGATGCTCAGGCTGTATGTGATAAGTTGGGGATTAAACTACATAAAATTAATTTTGCGGCAGAATATTGGGATAATGTCTTTGAGCATTTTTTAACTGAATATAAAGCAGGACGCACTCCGAACCCAGATATTTTGTGTAATAAAGAAATTAAATTTAAAGCATTTTTAGAATATGCAGCTGAAGATCTCGGTGCAGATTATATTGCAACAGGGCATTATGTACGTAGAGCCGGTGATGATGAAAATGCAAAATTATTAAGAGGTTTAGATGCTAATAAAGATCAAAGTTATTTTCTTTATACTTTAAGCCATAAACAAGTAGGGCAAAGTTTATTCCCCGTTGGTAAAATCGAGAAGCCCATTGTTCGCGCTATTGCTGAAGATCTTGGCTTAATTACGGCGAAGAAAAAAGATTCTACAGGGATTTGTTTTATTGGTGAGCGTAAATTTAAGGATTTCTTAGCACGCTATTTACCAGCTCAACCAGGTAATATTCGCACTGTAGATGATGAAATTATTGGTCGCCATGATGGATTAATGTATCACACATTGGGACAACGCAAAGGATTAGGCATTGGTGGTCTAAAAAATGCGGGAGATGAAGCTTGGTATGTAGTAGATAAAGATGTAGAAAATAATGAACTTATTGTCGCGCAAGGTCACGATCATCCTCGTTTATTTTCAAA
Organism: Haemophilus aegyptius; assembly: GCF_900475885.1. Lineage (GTDB taxonomy): Bacteria > Pseudomonadota > Gammaproteobacteria > Enterobacterales > Pasteurellaceae > Haemophilus > Haemophilus influenzae. The sequence goes on along the minus strand of NZ_LS483429.1, from coordinate 993,803 downwards.
AGGATTGATTGCCAGCCAATTACATTGGGTTGATCGCGAACCAATTCGAGAGTCATTACGTTGCACGGTGAAAACGCGTTATCGCCAACAAGATATTCCTTGTGTGATTGAACCAATTGATGATGAAACTATTCGAGTGATTTTTGATGAACCTCAATCAGCTGTAACCCCAGGGCAATCTGCCGTATTTTACCTTGGCGAAGTTTGTTTGGGTGGCGGTATTATCGCAGAAAGAATATAAAACAAAGATGACTAAAAGCGCGTAAAATGCGCTTTCAAACTATTTATTCAAACCAAATGACACTCGCCATTCGTCCCGTTTGATTGTCCCTGCGATAAGAAAAGAACTTTTCTTTTTCGTTGAATGTACAGTGATTTCCACCATAAATTTGCGTAATACCTAGATTGTTTAATCGCTGAGTTGCAATTTGATAAAGATTACTCAGGTATTTACCGTCTTCGATTGCATCAGGTTGAAAGGCGAGTTTGGCTTTTTCATCTACTGCAACAAACTTTTCTACAATATCAATCCCAACTTGAAAGGCCTTTGGACCTATTGCAGGGCCAAACCACGCGATAATATCTTCAGGTTTAGCTTGAAAATATTTCACTGTTTCTTCTAGTACGCCATCGCATAAACCACGCCAGCCAGCATGTGTTGCAGCCACTTCATTGCCAGATGTTGTAGTGAATAGAACTGGCAAACAGTCTGCAGTCATAACAACGCAAACTTGATTGGGAACATTTGTATAAACTGCATCCGCTTCAAGATTTTGTCCCGAATAAGGTAATTGAAGTACTCGAGTGCTGTGTGTTTGCGTTAAAAATATAGGTTTTTGTGGCAAGCCAAATTTTTCGACTAATAAAGTGCGGTTAGTTTTTACCGCACTTTTATCATCACCGACATGATCGCCTAAGTTGAAACTCAAATAAGGCTCTAAGCTCACGCCCCCTTCACGAGTAGTGGTAAAGGCATGAATATTCTTTGGAACATTCCAATTGGGGTTAATTGCTTGCATATTAATAATCTAACTCATCTTTATGTTCGAGATAGTCGGCTTTGAGGGCATTAAGCAATTCAACAAAGTCATCTGGTAATGGTGCATACCATTCCATCATCTCCCCTGTGATTGGATGAGCTAAGCGTAACATGACCGCATGTAAAGCTTGGCGTTTGAAATTACGCAATACTTCCATAAAGTCTTCGCTCGCATTTTTTGGTGGACGAGGGCGTCCGCCATAGGTTTGATCGCCTAGCAATGGATGGGCAATATGTGCCATATGAACGCGGATTTGATGCATGCGCCCCGTTTCTAAACGTAAACGTAAACGGGTGTAGTTACGGTAATTTTCCATAATACGATAGTGGGTGACAGCGGGTTTTCCCATTGGATGAACCGCCATTAAAGTACGTTTGGTTGCATGACGAGCCATAGGTTGATCTACTGTGCCACCTTTGGTCATAATGCCTGAAGCGACCGCTTCATATTCGCGCGTAATTTTGCGTTTTTGTAGGTCACGTACTAACTTAGTTTGAGCAGGAATGGTTTTAGCAACAACCATTAGACCTGTCGTATCTTTATCTAATCGATGCACAATTCCTGCTCTCGGTACTTCTACAATCGGCGGATAATGATAGAGTAACGCATTGAGCACGGTTCCATTTGGATTGCCAGCACCTGGGTGTACCACAAGATCTTTTGGTTTGTTAATCACAATAATATCATCATCTTCATACACGATATTCAATGGAATATTTTCTGCTTCAAAACGTGTTTCATCTTCCACTTCAACAATAATCTCTATTCTCTCTCCTCCAAGCACTTTCTCACGCGGAATATTAGTAATGCGGTCGTTAAGTTTTACGAGATCGGCTTCAATCCATGTTTTTAATCGGGAACGAGAATATTCAGGGAACAACTCTGCAAGTGTTTGGTCTAAACGCTGTCCCATTTGTTCAGGCTGCACTTCAGCCGAAAGGGTAATTTGTGGCATAAATAGCTCTCAAAAATTTTAAAAGTTGGCTTATTGATTAATATTCTATACAATAGCGGACAATTGTATCTTATTTATTGGTTTTCGTAAAAATTAAGGAAAAAACAATGCGTAAAATAAAATCTTTGGCATTGCTTGCCGTGGCAGCATTGGTTATTGGATGTTCAAGTGGTTCAAAAGATGTTGAACAAGCATCGGTAAATGAATTATACACAAAAGGTACAACATCATTACAAGAAGGTAGTTACTCTGAAGCCATTCGCTATTTAAAAGCGACGACTGAACGTTTCCCTGGTAGTATTTATCAAGAACAGGCGATGCTAGATTTAATTTATGCAAACTATAAAGCACAAGATTATACGCAAGTATTATTGATGGTAGATAGCTTTTTACATCAATTTCCACAAAGCCCAAATCAAGCCTATGCGGTATATATGGCTGGCTTAACTAATGCAGCAACAGGTGATAATTTCATTCAAGATTTTTTTGGAATTGACCGTGCTACACGTGAAACAACCTCTATGCGTACCGCTTTTTCTAATTTCCAAAACTTAGTTCGTGTATTCCCTAATAGCCCTTACTCACAAGATGCTTTAGCTCGTATGGCTTATATTAAAGATGCACTGGCTCGTCACGAATTAGAGATTGCAAAATTCTATGCAAAACGTAAAGCGTGGGTAGCAGTTGCAAATCGTGTGGTAGGAATGTTAAAACAATATCCTGATACTAAAGCAACTTATGAAGGATTATTTCTGATGCAGGAAGCTTATGAAAAAATGGGTTTAACCGCATTAGCAAATGATACTCAAAAAATTATTGATGCGAATAAAGATAAAACTTTTGCACCAATCGAAAAACCAAACGAGCCAGACTTAAAAGTGCCAGCAGTAAAATAGCAATAACTGCAGAAAAATCAAATACCCTCTGCACCCTAAAAGTTGAATAAAATTTAAACTAATTAAGGTGCAGATTTTTTTATTTTTTATCAACTGAAAATGCTTTACCATAATTTGCACAAATAATCTGAGCAGCATTATAAAGCGTTGTATCAGGTGTTAAACTTAACGTATGTTTCTTTTGCTTTTTAGGCGCTGCCCGCAAACCCTGTCCCCAAAATTCGTCATAGAAATCAGTTCGCACTTGAGTTAAATGATAATTTGCACAATTCAAAATCTTATACTGACGAACAGAACGTGCATAACGTTTAGGCTCAGGATAAACATACAATCCCTTATCTAAATTCACCACTGCATCAAAATGTACAATTTGTGGCTCTTGGTTATCCACCCAGATCGATTCACTATCGATGTAATAATTCACATTCTTTACCAAACGTATATATCCGCTTCGTACATCAGTCGGCGGTGTCAGCTTCACATCATTTTGTTCAGCCTTTTGAGTTTGAGCAGAACAGGCGGTAAGTAACCCAAGTGATAATGTTAAAATAATTTTTTTCATTATTTACTCCTTATGTTAGCTGACATTTATTCTAGAATTTTACAGTGTGTCCATAACCTTCTAGAATTGTTTTAATATGCTCTAACGATTCTTTAGTTGGCGGTAATACATTTTCAAGCTCATAATCTAACCCAAGGGTTTTCCATTTATGTGCACCTAATCGATGATAAGGAAGAAGTTCAACTTTTTCAATATTGGTCATACCTTCAATAAACTGACCTAATAAATGCACATCGTGATCGCTATCAGTATAACCAGGCACCACAACATAACGAATCCAAGTATGTTGATTACGTTTTTGCAAATATTTTGCAAATTCAAGGGTACGTTTATTTGGCACCCCAATAAGATTTTGATGAACTTGATCATTAAGTTCTTTTAAATCGAGTAAAACAAGATCTGTTACATCTAATAATTCATCAATAATATGATCATAATGACGTACAAAACCATTTGTATCTAAGCAAGTATTAATCCCTTCTACTTTACAAGCTCGGAACCAATCTCGCACAAATTCTGCTTGTAGCACAGCCTCACCACCAGATGCCGTCACGCCACCACCAGTCGCATTCATAAAATGACGATAACTCACCACTTCTTTCATCAGCTCTTCCACACTGATTTCGCGACCACCTTCAAGATCCCAAGTATCACGATTGTGGCAATATTTGCAGCGCATCAAGCAGCCTTGCATAAATAAAATAAAACGAATACCTGGCCCATCTACAGTGCCACAGGATTCAAAAGAGTGAATTCGTCCAAGAACTGACATACATAAATTTCCTAAAATTAGATATAGCTAAATTTTACCAAATATTTAGTCTATAAAAAATGAGCCTGATTTAAATCAGGCTCATACATATTATGTTCCCGCCAAAGTGCGGTTAAATTTTATCGTGTTTTAGAACGATTCTGTGAATGTACGAGTGACGACGTCTTGTTGTTGCTCTTTAGTTAAAGAGTTGAAACGTACTGCGTAACCAGATACACGGATAGTCAATTGTGGATATTTATCCGGATTTTCCATTGCATCTAACAACATTTCACGGTTTAACACGTTCACGTTTAAGTGTTGGCCACCTTCAACTGTTGCTTCGTGGTGGAAGTAACCATCCATTAAGCCAGCAAGATTACGGCGTTGCGCTTCTGCATCGTTACCTAACGCATTTGGTACGATTGAGAAGGTATAAGAAATACCATCTTTCGCGTAAGCAAATGGAAGTTTAGCTACAGAAGTTAATGATGCTACCGCACCTTTTTGGTCACGACCGTGCATTGGGTTAGCACCTGGTCCGAATGGCGCACCTGAGCGACGACCATCTGGAGTGTTACCTGTTTTCTTACCATAAACAACGTTAGAAGTAATGGTTAATACAGATTGTGTAGGCACAGCGTTGCGGTAAGTTTTAAGTTTTTGAATTTTCTTCATGAAACGTTCAACTAAGTCACAAGCGATGTCATCAACACGGTTGTCGTTGTTACCATATTGTGGATATTCACCTTCGATTTCGAAGTCGATTGCTACGTTGCTTGCTACAACATTGCCATCTTTATCTTTGATGTCGCCACGAACTGGTTTAACTTTCGCATATTTAATTGCAGAAAGTGAGTCTGCTGCAACAGAAAGACCTGCGATACCACAAGCCATGGTACGGTATACATCACGATCGTGTAATGCCATTAATGCTGCTTCATATGAATATTTATCGTGCATATAGTGGATTACATTTAAGGCAGTCACATATTGTTTTGCCAACCAATCCATAAAGCTATCCATACGAGTCATTACTGTATCAAAATCTAATACTTCATCAGTAATTGGTGCAGTTTTCGGGCCTACTTGCATACCTAATTTTTCATCGATACCGCCGTTGATTACGTATAACAATGTTTTCGCTAAGTTTGCACGTGCACCGAAGAATTGCATTTGTTTACCCACAATCATTGGTGATACACAACATGCGATTGCGTAGTCATCGTTGTTGAAGTCTGGACGCATTAAATCATCGTTTTCGTATTGAACTGATGAGGTATCAATCGATACTTTTGCACAGAAACGTTTGAAGTTTTCAGGTAATTGTTCAGACCAAAGAATGGTTAAGTTTGGTTCTGGAGAAGTACCCATGTTGTAAAGAGTGTGTAAAATACGGAATGTATTTTTGGTTACTAATGTACGACCATCTAAACCCATACCAGCGATGGTTTCAGTTGCCCACATTGGGTCACCAGAGAATAATTGATCGTATTCAGGTGTACGTAAGAAACGAACCATACGAAGTTTCATAACTAAGTGGTCAACTAATTCTTGCGCTTCAGTTTCAGTAATTTTCCCTGCTTTTAAATCACGTTCGATGTACACGTCAATAAAGGTTGCGGTACGACCGAATGACATTGCAGCACCATTTTGTGATTTGATTGCAGCAAGATAAGCAAAGTACATCCATTGAATGGCTTCTTGAGCATTAGTTGCTGGGTTAGAAATATCATAACCATAGCTTGCTGCCATTTGTTTTAATTGACCTAATGCACGGTGTTGTTCTGCGATTTCTTCACGTAAACGAATTGTTGCTTCAAGATTTACGCCATCTTCTAAATCTTTTTGTAAAGAAGAGAATTGTGCGTATTTATCTTTCATTAAGAAATCTACACCATAAAGTGCTACACGACGGTAGTCACCGATGATACGACCACGACCATAAGCATCTGGAAGACCAGTTAATACCCCAGATTTACGGCAACGTAAAATATCTGGCGTATAAACATCGAATACACCTTGGTTATGTGTTTTACGGTATTCAGTGAAGATTTTTTTCACTTTTGGATCAAGTTCACGACCATAAACTTTACAAGAACCTTCCACCATTTTGATACCACCGAATGGCATAATGGCACGTTTTAAAGGTTCATCAGTTTGAAGACCAACGATTTTTTCTAAATCTTTGTTAATGTAACCGGGTGCGTGAGAGATAATGGTAGATGGTGTATGTTCATCAAAATCTAATGGCGCGTGAGTACGGTTTTCAATTTTAATTCCTTCCATTACAGATTCCCAAAGCTTGGTTGTTGCTTCGGTTGGACCTGCTAAGAAAGAGTCATCGCCTTCATAAGGGGTATAGTTTTTTTGGATAAAGTCACGTACATTGACATTTTCTTGCCAATCGCCACCAGCAAAACCAGCCCACGCCAATTTTTGCATTTCATTAAGTTCTGACATAGTCATTTCCTTTGTTAATTAATAAATAAGTAAATCTTTAATGCGTTTTGGTTAAATAACGTTGGAATACACCAATACAAATTGCCCCGCCGACAATATTTCCCAACGTTACAGGGATTAAATTCTTCACGATGAAATGGTACAAATCTAAATCTTCGTATTTCATCGGATCAACACCGATTTGTTGCCAAAATTCAGGTGTACTAAAATGTGCGGTAATAATTCCCATCGGAATCATAAACATATTAGCCACACAGTGTTCAAATCCTGATGCAACAAACAAACCAATCGGCATAATCATAATAAATGCTTTGTCTGTAACAGTCTTACCAGAATAAGACATCCAAACCGCCACACACACCATAATGTTACATAAAATACCTAGGTTAAAAGCTTCAAACCAAGTGTGATGAATTTTATGTTGGGCGGTTGCAAGAATTGTTAAACCCCATTGACCATTTGCTGCCATTGTTTGTCCACTAAACCAAATAACAGCCGCAATAAATAAACCACCAACGAAGTTGCCCAAATATACTACGATCCAATTTCGAATCATTTGTGTCGTGGTGATTCTACCGCCTACACGGGCGACTAAAGTTAAAGTAGAAGAAGTGAATAATTCAGATCCTAAAATCACCACCATAATTACGCCCAAGGAGAAGACTAATCCACCTACTAACTTGGTTAATCCCCAAGGTGCGCCTGCACTAGCAGTTTGTGTTGTCGTGTAAAATACAAAGGCTAAGGCAATACAAGCACCAGCACTAATACCGGACATAAACGATAAAAATGGACGTTTATTTGCTTTATAAGTTGCTGTATTTTCTGCATAATCCGTTGCTTCAACAGGTGTGAGCGCAACAGAAGATAGTTTTTGATTTTCTGATGCCATAATCAAACTCCAACTATTGACATTGAAAAAGTTGATGAAAATTTAATACTTTTAACAAGTTTACGACTACAAATACTTCTATAATTGGTGCTATTTTACTCTCCTCCCCTTTCATTGCAAAGAAAAGCAAAAATTATTTCAACAAACTTTGATATTTTGCAAGGTTTGTTTAATTAAAGACAAAATTCCCATATTAATATTCGCTCAATTTCATACATTCAGAGTAAGTAAAGCACTTAATTTGAAACTTGTTTTATTCGCGTAATACCGTGAATTCCCCCAGATAATCATCCACTTTTCCAAAACCTTGATTATTCACAACAGGCAAATTCAGAATTTTTTCAAACGAACCAGATTAAGTGTATAGACTTGCTATTTTGAGTAATTAATAGCATTATTTTGATCTTTTTGAAGAAAAAGGCGATCTTTGTCATAAAATAATGATTTAAGTGCGGTTAAAATTTTGGTTAATTTTAAGTTCACTTCTTTATACAGGAGCAGATTATGTATTATGGTTTAGATATTGGTGGCACGAAAATAGAGCTTGCCGTATTCAATGAAAAATTAGAAAAATTATATTCTGAACGGGTGCCAACACCTAAAACCGACTATGAAGAATGGCTTAACACGATTGTGGATTTAGTGAATCGTGCTGATGAAAAGTTTGGTGAAGTGGGCACCGTAGGTTTGGGCGTACCTGGTTTTGTTAATCAACAAACTGGATTAGCCGAAATTACCAATATTCGTGTGGCAGATAATAAACCAATTTTACGCAATCTGTCTGCACGTTTAAGCCGTGAAGTGCGGGCAGAAAATGACGCAAATTGTTTTGCGTTATCTGAAGCATGGGATACGGAAAATCAGCAATATCCGACTGTACTTGGTTTAATTCTTGGGACTGGTTTTGGTGGCGGCTTTGTCTTAAATGGTAAAGTTCATTCAGGTCAAGTGGGAATGGCGGGAGAGCTTGGTCATTTACAACTAAATTATCATGCCTTGAAATTATTGGGATGGGATAACGCCCCAATTTATCAATGCGGTTGTGGCAACAAGGCTTGTTTGGATAATTATTTGTCTGGTCGCGGTTTTGAAATGCTTTATCGAGATTTGAAAGGCGAAACATTATCCGCTCGTGAAATTATTGATTTGTTCTATCAAGGCAATGAAAGTGCGGTAGATTTTGTGAACCTTTTTGTTGAGTTGGCGGCGATTTCTATTGGCAATATCATTACGGCATTTGATCCGCATATGATTGTGTTAGGTGGTGGATTATCTAATTTTGATTACCTTTATGAGGCTTTACCAAAAGCACTACCGCCTCACTTGATGCGGACAGCAAAAGTTCCACCAATTAAAAAAGCGAAACACGGCGATTCTGGTGGTGTGCGTGGTGCAGCAGCATTGTTTTTAACCAAATAATTCAACAAACTAGTGGGGCGTATTCAAATAATATGCCCTTTGTTTTTGAAAAATATTTAGAATATTCTAAATTTATTAGATTTTTTCTTTTTTGTTTTTCTTTTCTTTAGAGAAATTATTAAAAAATCTCGCCTTTTCATTGAAAAACCATACAATCAAATTATTTATCGCTTGAGGGATGATTATGGACTTTGAATTTTCAAAAATGTTAGAAGAAGTGCTAACTTGGATAGTCGCACACCTTGATGGACCTTTATGGGATGCCACAATTGTTATTTTGCTTGGGACTGGTCTATTTTTTACCATTACAACAGGATTTGTGCAGTTCCGTTTATTCCCAGCAAGCCTTCGTGAAATGTGGTTTGGTCGTGCGGTGGAGGGAAGTTCATTAACACCTTTCCAAGCGTTTACGACAGGTCTTGCGAGCCGCGTTGGTGTGGGTAACATTGGTGGGGTTGCAACGGCAATCGCCTTGGGAGGCGAAGGCGCAGTGTTTTGGATGTGGGTAACGGCATTTATTGGTATGTCGAGTGCTTTCGCTGAATCTACCCTTGCTCAATTATTTAAAATTCAAGATAAAGATGGATCATTCCGTGGTGGCCCTGCTTATTATATTGTGCAAGGTTTAAAATCACGTTGTATGGCAGTGGCTTTTGCACTTGCATTAATTTTTACATTTGGTTTTGCCTTTAATTCTGTGCAGGCAAACTCTATTGTTGAAGCAACGAGTAATGCATGGAGTTGGAAAGGGGAATATGTCGGTATTTCATTAGTAATTTTGACCGCACTTATTATTTTCGGTGGCGTTAAGCGTATTGCGATTATTTCGAGCAACCTTGTACCAATGATGGCACTTTTCTATTTGATTATGGCGGTAATTATTCTTGGTATGCATATTGATATGATCCCTTCCGTGATTCATCGTATTGTTCAAAGTGCATTTAGTTTTGATGCTGCCGCTGGCGGAATGTTTGGTGCATTGGTATCGAAAGCAATGATGATGGGGATTAAACGTGGTTTATTCTCAAACGAAGCGGGAATGGGATCTGCGCCTAATTCGGCTGCAGCAGCTCACGTTAAGCATCCAGTTAGCCAAGGTTTAGTGCAAATGCTCGGTGTGTTTGTTGATACAATGATCGTTTGTACTTGTACTGCCGTTATTATTTTGCTTTCGAATAATTATGGTAGCGAAACGCTCAAAAGTATCTCACTTACGCAAAATGCTTTGCAATACCACATAGGTGAATTTGGGGTGCATTTCCTGGCGTTTATCTTATTGTTATTCGCTTATTCTTCTATTATTGGTAACTATGCTTATGCGGAAAGCAATATCCGTTTTATAAAAAATAAACCTTGGTTTGTATTTTTGTTCCGTTTAATGGTGCTATTTTTCGTGTATTTCGGTGCGGTTCGCTCTGGCAATGTGGTGTGGAATTTTGCAGATACGGTGATGGCAGTCATGGCAATCATTAACTTGATCGCAATTTTGATGTTGTCGCCAATCGTATGGAAATTAATGAAAGATTATCAACATCAGCTTAAAGAAGGAAAAACGCCAGAGTTTAAAATTGACGAATACCCTGAATTACGTAAGAAAATATTTGATTCTCGCATTTGGAAATAAAGATAAAATGACTAGAAAGAGATTATCTACCTTTCCAAAGAGTTAGATTATTATTTAAAGAAATTTTTTGATATTGTTTCAGGCTTGGTTCTTCTATTTCAGACTGAATAAACTATTGCCGGCACTTTTTACCGCTCTCGTGCCGGCTATCCCAAACTGCTTTGAAAACTGACCGCTCTTTAGCTTACTTCAAAAATGCCGCATGATAGGCAATATGCTCGCCAATAAAACTGGCGATGAAGTAATAGCTGTGATCATAGCCTTTATGGAAGCGCACATCGACCGGCTGATTTGACACGCTACAGGTTTCGATAAAATCTTCGGTACGCAATTGTGTAGGCAAAAAACTCATCTTCCAAGCCCTGATCAATGCGTATACATTGCACTTTATAGCCTTGTTGAATGAGCGAGCTGACATCATATTGCTGCCATTTTTCACGATCTTCCCCTAAATAGGCAGAAAAGGCTTTTTCTCCCCAAGGCACAAGGCTTGGCGACAAAATGGGCGAAAAAGCAGAAACACTTTGATAACGTTCTTGGTTTCGCAGTGCCAATACCAATGCACCGTGTCCGCCCATTGAATGTCCCATAATGGAACGTTTGCCGTTGGTAGGGAAATTTGCTTCAATCAAATCAGGCAATTCATTCAAGATATAATCATACATTTGATAATTCATCGCCCAAGGCTGCTCGGTCGCATTAAGATAAAAGCCCGCTCCCTGCCCTAAATCGTAAGCCGCATCGTTCGGCACTTGCTCTCCACGAGGGCTAGTATCAGGCGCAACCACAATCACTTGATGTTCTGCCGCATAACGCTGAAAGCCTGATTTCTACAATTTGTAAGGGTTGATTTGGGGCGAATGCTACCGCAGCACGAGATTTGATGGTTGAGTTGATTTGTTTAATTTCCATTGCTTTTCCTCTTAATTCATTGACAAATTTGCCTTGCCTAAGCAAGATAGCATCAGTGTACACTTTAGAGTTCACTCTAAAGCAAGTGTTTTTTTATCATTTTTGTTTAAAGGGAATAAAAAGTGACTTACACCACCGCTAAAGCTGCTGAAAAAATAAGCATTCCCGCCTACACCTTACGCTTTTATGACAAAGAAGGCTTGTTACCTAATGTCGGACGTGATGAATACGGTAATCGCCGTTTTACCGACAAGGATTTGCAATGGTTGAGTTTATTACAATGCTTGAAAAATACAGGAATGAGCTTAAAAGACATCAAACGCTTTGCGGAATGTACCATCATTGGCGACGATACTATTGAAGAACGCCTTTCCTTATTTGAAAATCAAACAAAAAATGTAAAGTGTCAAATTGCCGAATTAAAACGTTATTTAGATTTGCTTGAATACAAATTAGCGTTTTACCAAAAAGCGAAAGCACTAGGCTCGGTAAAAGCTGTGAATTTACCGCAAATTCCTGAAACGAGCTAAAAGGATAAAAGTGCTCACATCACAGAATTAGAAGAAAAATACAATTTTTAGAGATAGATCAATTTTAACTTTTTTATTACATAAATAAGTTAAAAATCAGGTTTCGTGATCAAGATCAGGATAACATAAAAATAATCTCCGATAGCTATTGTTCTAAATGGCTAAAAAGAGTATATTCCGAGCCAAATTTTTTCTTTTTTACAGAACGGAGTTTATTATGTTTGGTTTATCCCCCGCTCAACTGATTATTTTATTAGTCGTTATTTTGTTGATTTTTGGCACGAAAAAATTAAGAAATGCTGGCTCAGATCTTGGCGCAGCAGTGAAAGGTTTCAAAAAGGCGATGAAAGAAGATGAAAAAGTAAAAGATGCGGAATTTAAGTCTATAGATAATGAAACAGCGTCTGCAAAAAAAGAAAATATAAAAGAGAAAGAACAGGCTTAATCCGTGTTTGATATTGGTTTTTCAGAACTTATTTTACTAATGGTTTTGGGATTGGTTGTATTAGGCCCGAAACGTTTGCCTATAGCAATTCGCACTGTAATGGATTGGGTAAAAACAATTCGTGGTTTAGCTGCTAACGTTCAAAATGAGTTGAAACAAGAGCTAAAATTGCAAGAATTACAAGATAGTATTAAAAAAGCGGAATCCCTTAACTTGCAAGCTCTTTCACCAGAATTGAGTAAAACGGTGGAAGAATTAAAAGCTCAAGCAGATAAGATGAAAGCGGAGCTAGAAGATAAAGCAGCTCAAGCTGGTACAACGGTGGAAGATCAAATCAAAGAAATCAAAAGTGCGGCTGAAAATGCAGAAAAACCTCAAAATGCAATCTCAGTTGAGGAGGCCGCAGAAACTTTATCTGAAGCAGAAAAAACACCTACAGATTTGCCCGCACTTGAAACTCACGAGAAAGTAGAACTGAACACACATTTATCTAGCTATTATCCTCCTGATGATATTGAAATCGCTCCAGCGTCAAAATCTCAATCTTCAAAAACTAAATCATAGCGAGTTTTTATGAGTAATGTGGATGAATCTCAACCTTTAATTACGCACCTTGTTGAACTAAGAAACCGTTTATTACGCTGTGTGATTTGTGTAGTGTTGGTTTTTGTTGCTTTGGTGTATTTTTCCAATGATATTTATCATTTTGTTGCTGCACCTTTAACGGCTGTTATGCCAAAAGGCGCAACAATGATTGCAACCAATATTCAAACGCCTTTCTTTACGCCAATTAAATTAACTGCGATTGTTGCAATTTTTATTTCTGTCCCTTATTTGCTTTATCAAATTTGGGCTTTTATTGCACCTGCTTTATATCAGCACGAAAAACGGATGATTTATCCGTTGTTATTTTCCAGTACGATTTTATTTTATTGCGGTGTTGCTTTTGCTTACTATGTCGTCTTTCCTCTTGTATTCAGCTTCTTTACACAAACAGCCCCAGAAGGCGTTACCATCGCAACAGATATTAGTAGTTATTTAGATTTTGCTTTAGCGTTATTTTTAGCTTTTGGCGTTTGTTTTGAAGTGCCAATTGCGATTATTCTACTTTGCTGGACTGGTATTACCACTGTAAAGGCTCTTTCCGAAAAACGCCCTTATATTATTGTTGCGGCATTTTTTATTGGAATGCTTTTAACGCCTCCTGATGTTTTTTCACAAACTTTGCTTGCCATACCGATGTGCTTGCTGTTTGAGCTCGGTCTATTGGTCGCTCGATTTTATCAACCAAAAGACGACGAAAGTGCGGTTAAAAATAATGATGAATCAGAAAAAACACAATGATGAACTGAATTGTTAATCGTATGGGAGCTTTGCCCCCGTTTTTATTATATTGATATAACCCTAATTTTGTTTTTTCATAAAACATATTTTCGTAGTGATTTACTAGAAATATGATTTGTAATCTGCTCTATATTTTTATTGAAAATATGATTACCTGATGGTTTTCTGTCGTTTTTTTATTTTTTATCTAATAAATACGATATTTTTTTAGATAATTTCTTTACTTTTTCCTTTTCTTTAAATTTCCTTTATAAAATGGTTGCAAGATTAAATTAGCCATTGCATATTGTCTATGCGCCTCACGAGGCGAATACAATAAAAATACAATACACACAACATCAACAAAGAGGGAAATTCATTATGTCAAAAGTTGCTTCCTTAGACGCATTTTTAACAAAAGTTGCTCAACGCGATGGTTATCAACCTGAATTTTTACAAGCGGTTCGCGAGGTATTCACATCAATTTGGCCTTTTTTAGAAGCCAATCCTAAATATCGTTCAGAAGCATTATTAGAACGTTTAGTTGAGCCTGAACGTGCATTTCAATTCCGTGTGGCGTGGACTGACGATAAAGGGCAAGTGCAAGTAAACAGAGCATTTCGTGTACAATTTAATAGTGCCATAGGCCCATTTAAAGGGGGAATGCGTTTCCATCCATCAGTAAATTTATCTATCTTAAAATTCTTAGGTTTTGAGCAAATCTTTAAAAATGCTTTAACAACATTGCCTATGGGCGGGGCAAAAGGCGGTTCAGATTTTGATCCTAAAGGCAAATCTGATGCTGAAGTTATGCGTTTTTGCCAAGCATTAATGGCTGAACTTTATCGTCACGTAGGAGCTGATACAGATGTTCCCGCAGGCGATATAGGTGTTGGTGGGCGCGAAGTTGGCTATTTAGCTGGCTATATGAAAAAATTATCAAACCAATCAGCCTGTGTTTTCACTGGTCGCGGTCTTTCTTTCGGTGGTAGTTTAATTCGTCCGGAAGCAACGGGATATGGATTAGTTTATTTTGCTCAAGCAATGCTTGCTGAAAAAGGCGATAGTTTTGCAGGTAAAGTAGTTTCAGTTTCTGGTTCTGGTAATGTAGCACAATACGCTATTGAAAAAGCATTATCTCTTGGTGCAAAAGTAGTAACTTGTTCTGATTCATCAGGTTATGTTTATGATCCAAATGGATTTACTACTGAAAAATTAGCCGCACTTTTCGATATTAAAAATACAAAACGTGGGCGTGTGAAAGATTATGCAGAACAGTTTGGTTTGCAATATTTTGAAGGTAAACGCCCTTGGGAAGTGCAAGTTGATATTGCGCTTCCTTGTGCAACTCAAAATGAATTAGAACTTTCTGATGCACAACATTTAATTAAAAATGGTGTGAAATTAGTGGCTGAAGGTGCGAATATGCCAACAACAATTGAAGCAACAGAAGCATTACTAGCTGCAGATGTATTATTTGGCCCGGGTAAAGCTGCCAACGCTGGTGGTGTTGCTACTTCTGGTTTAGAAATGGCACAAAGTTCACAACGTTTATATTGGACAGCGGAAGAAGTGGACGCTCAATTACATCGCATTATGTTAGATATTCACGCAAACTGTAAAAAATACGGCACAATTGAAGGTCAAGAAAACATTAACTATGTTGTTGGGGCAAATGTAGCAGGCTTTGTTAAGGTGGCTGATGCAATGTTAGCCCAAGGCGTTTATTAACAAATAAAAAAGTTAAACTAAATAACCGCACTGTAATAAAGTGCGGTTATTTTTTAGGATGAAATTTGAATATAAGAAAGGCGACATTTTGTCGCCTTAGATATTATTTATTTTGAATTGTTTTCGTCACAATGATTAATATCACTGCATTTACCGTAAAGATACACGTTATGCGTTTTTAATTTTATGCCGTATTTTTCACTGATTTCACGCTGACGTTGTTCAATAATATTATCCGTAAATTCAAATACTTTACCGCAATCTTCACAAATAATATGATCGTGATGTTCTGTTGGGGCAAGCTCAAAAACGGATTTATTTCCCTCAAAATTATGACGGATTACAATATGTGCTTCATCAAATTGATTAAGCACACGATAAACTGTGGCTAATCCAATTTCACTACCTTGTTCCAGCAAAATTTTATAAACATCTTCTGCAGAAAAATGTTCATTTTTATGATTTTGCATTAAAGCGAGAATAGTTAAGCGAGGCTCTGTAATTTTTAATCCCACTTTTTTGAGTAATTTAATATTTTCTTCAGACATAATTTTTCTTCCTATTATGCACAAAATACTAAGCCAATTCAGCTAAGCACATTTCATCATAAATTTGTTTACACCATTTTTCTACACGCTCTGCGGTAAGCTCTGGTTGGCGATCTTCATCAATACATAATCCGATGAACGTGCCATCTTCCAATAAGGCTTTCGAAGCTTCAAAATTATAGCCTTCTGTTGGCCAATTTCCTACCACAATTGCACCGTGTGGCTCTATAATATCGCGCACAGTTCCGATAGCATCACAGAAATAATCTGCATAATCTTCTTGATCGCCACAACCGAAAATACCTACAAGTTTATCTGTAAAATCAATTTCTTCGAGTGTTGGGAAAAAGTCATCCCAGTCTGCTTGTGCTTCGCCGTAATACCAAGTTGGGATACCGAAAAGCAAGAAATCGTATGCTTCAATATCTTCTTTGCTACTTTTGGCAATATCACGAATATCAATTAAATCACTACCTAATTGTTTTTGGATTTGTTTTGCGATGTTTTCAGTATTTCCAGTATCACTACCATAAAAAAGACCAACTATTGCCATTTTTATTTCCTTTTTTATATTAAATTTAATCTATTGATTATAAGGCTTATCCAAATTTGGCGAACTATATCATAAAAGCATTCTCACTTAAACTACTTAATTCTTATTTAGAAATCGTTTAATTGCACGAATAACAAAATCAGGTTTTTCGGCGTGAACCCAGTGTCCACTGCCATTAATCGTAAAGGCAGTTGCATTAGGAAATTGTTCTAGAATTTTTTCGCTATTTTCTATTTTTATATAAGAGGAATCTCCACCCTTAATAAAAAGAGTTGGCGTAAATACACGTACTTTTTCCCAATCCATAATATTGGCATAATTGTTAAAAAGTGCAGTAAGATTAAAACGAAAACAATCAGCTGAATTAACATCAAAAGATTTCAACATAAATTGTACAACGTTTTCATCATTAATTTCTTGTTTTAAAATCGGTTTGGCTTGCTGACGATTTTCAGGCTTTGCATTTTTTACCGCAAATAGGCCATTAAAAACATCTTTATGACCAAATCCTTCATAAGGCATAGGGGATATATCAATTACGATTAATTTTTCGACTAATTCTGGGCAAAGTGCGGTGATTTTCATGGCGGTTTTTCCCCCCATAGAATGACCAATTAATATCACTTTGGATAAATTTAAGTGGCGGATTACCGCGATAACATCTTCAGCCATCAGTTGATAATTCATTTTTTCCGAATGAAAACTATGGCCGTGATTGCGTAAATCAATACGTAAAATACTGTAATATTCACTAAAAGCTCTCGCGATAACGCCGAGATTATCCATATCGCCGAATAAACCGTGAATAAAAATTAAAACAGGTGTATTAATCGTTTGTTTTACTTGATGAAATTGATAATTGAGTAATGATTTTGCCATAATTTTTACGTGAGAATTTGTAAAGAAGTCGTTATAATTGAAAAAAATTTTAGCAAACAGAGAGATAAAAATGAAGATCATTGAAGTAGACGAAGAATTATACCAATATATTGCGAGCCAAACCCGCTCTATTGGAGAAAGTGCTTCGGATATTTTACGCCGTTTGCTTAGTTTACCTGTGCATACTTCAATTGTTAATGATTTAATTATTACTTCAGCAGAAACAGATCAAAAGCCAAAACAGGCTATCAATGTGAAAGAAGTAAATATCAAAACAACAAAAAAGCAATCAATAACCGCAATTAATCAGATTGTAGAAAAAGTCCAAACTTTATTAAATTCAACTGAATTTCAAGAAGAAAGTAAGGCTGTTGTACGTTTCTTAGCGATTTTACGTGTGCTTTATCGTACAAATCCTGAAAGTTTTGCGCAAGCCACAGAATCTTTACAAGGACGTACTCGAGTTTACTTTGCACGCGATGAAGCGACATTATTAATGGCGGGTAACCATACTAAACCAAAACAAATTCCAGATACGCCTTATTGGGTTATTACCAATACAAATAGTGGACGAAAAATGTTAATGCTAGAAGGAGCAATGCAATCTATGGAATTACCTGAAACATTGATTGATGAAGTGCGATCATATTTCACGGTAAATTAATAATGTATCCTTGGCAAGATTTTGCTATTCAACCTGATTTCTCAAATAAAATCGCTTTGCGTACTACGCAGGGCGATATGCTTACTTGGATAGAATTGACTACCAAGATTAACCAAACAGTGGCTTTTTTACAAAAAAAAGGCGTAAATGCGGAAAGTGCGGTTGCTTTTGTGGGAAAAAATTCAGAGAAAATTTTATTTTTATATCTGGCGACAATTCAGCTTGGTGCAAAAGTTTTAGGCATAAACCCTGCTTTTCCACAAGAAAAAATTGCAAAATTATGTGAGTTTTATCAAATTGATTTTTGTTTTTATGATAAAGATTTACTGAATTTGCAAGAAATTGGTGTTTTTACGCAAAAAGCCGATTTTTTTCGTCCTGCGACGATGACGCTCACGTCTGGATCGACAGGTTTACCAAAAGCAGTTGTGCATAATGTCCAAGCACATTTGGATAATGCAAAAGGGGTATGTAACTTAATGAAGTTTGATTGTAATCAATCTTGGTTACTTTCATTACCCTTATATCACGTTTCAGGGCAAGGTATTGTTTGGCGTTGGTTATATTGCGGTGCACAATTACATTTCCCAGAAGATGATTTTTATGCTTCATTATTAAAGACGACCCACGTTTCTCTTGTGCCAACGCAATTACAGCGTTTATTAGATTATTTACAGGAAAATCCGAGCATTTCATTTGCTACACGCCATATTTTACTGGGCGGTGCGCATATTCCGACAGAACTTACACAAAAAATGGTGAAATATGGCATTAAAACTTATTCTGGTTATGGAATGACGGAAATGGCGTCTACGGTTTTTGCTAAAAAATCTGACGGAAAACAAGGCGTAGGGCAACCGCTCTTAGGTAGAGAGTATTGTTTAGTAAATGATGAAATTTGGCTGAAAGGTGCAGGTTTGGCGATGGGTTATTGGAAAGATCGACAAATTGTTCCATTAACAAATAACCAAGGTTGGATTCAGACAAAAGATAAAGGCATTTGGCAAGAGGGCGAACTTGTTATTATCGGACGACTTGATAATATGTTTATTTCAGGTGGCGAAAATATTCAGCCAGAAGAAATTGAACAAGTGATTATTCAACATTCTTCAGTTAATCAAGTGTTTGTTTTACCACAAAAAAACAAAGAATTTGGTCAGCGTCCTGTCGCTTTAGTGGATTTTAATGAACCCTTTAGCAAAAGTGCGGTTGAAAATTTAATGTTTTTTTTACAAGATAAACTTGCACGTTTTAAACAGCCTATTGCATATTATCCTTTGCCACTGATACTTGAGAAAGGCATTAAGATCTCACGTAAACAGCTTGCTGATTGGCTGGCAAAGCGAGATGAGATAAATTAATTTACCATTTAGATTAGGGAAAAATAATGATTAGGAAACTTATGAAAATACCTCCATTTTTTACCGCACTTTTTGCCTCGGCAATGTTTACCCTTAGCGTTTCGCAAGGGGTATTGGCGGCAAATTCAACAAACGTATTACCAACGGAACAATCGCTTAAAGCCGATTTGGCTAACGCTCAAAAAATGAGTGAGGGGGAGGCAAAAAATAGGTTGTTAGCAGAATTACAAACATCAATTGATTTATTGCAGCAAATTCAAGCTCAACAAAAAATCAATGATGCATTGCAAACAACATTAAGCCATTCAGAGAGTGAAATTAGAAAGAATAATGCAGAAATTCAAGCATTAAAAAAACAACAAGAAACGGTAACAAGTACTGATGATAATGCACAATCACAGGACTATTTACAAAATAGTCTCACTAAGTTAAATGATCAATTACAAGATACGCAAAACGCATTAAGCACAGCAAATGCACAATTGGCAGGGCAAAGTTCTATTTCTGAACGAGCACAAGCGGCATTAACAGAAAATGTTGTACGCACACAGCAAATCAATCAACAATTGGCCAATAATAATATTGGTAGCACATTGCGAAAACAATATCAGATTGAATTACAACTGATTGATTTAAAGAATAGTTATAATCAAAACTTATTAAAAAATAATGATCAGCTTTCTTTACTCTATCAAAGCCGTTATGACCTATTGAATTTACGTTTGCAAGTACAGCAGCAAAATATTATTGCGATTCAAGAAGTCATTAATCAAAAAAATCTTCAGCAATCACAAAATCAAGTAGAACAAGCTCAGCAGCAACAGCAAAAAACTGTGCAAAATGATTACATTCAAAAAGAACTTGATCGCAATGCACAGCTTGGTCAGTATTTATTACAACAAACAGAAAAAGCGAATTCATTAACTCAAGATGAGTTAAGAATGCGGAATATTTTAGATAGCCTCACTCAAACTCAACGTACTATTGATGAACAAATTAGTGCATTACAAGGCACGTTAGTTCTTTCACGTATTATCCAGCAACAAAAACAAAAATTACCGACTAACTTAAATATTCAAGGTTTATCAAAACAAATTGCCGATTTGCGTGTACATATTTTTGACATTACTCAAAAACGCAATGAACTTTATGATCTAGATAACTATATTAATAAAGTTGAAAGTGAAGATGGAAAACAATTTACTGAGGCAGAAAGAACGCAAGTTAAAACGCTATTAACTGAGCGTCGGAAAATGACATCTGATCTGATTAAATCTTTAAATAATCAATTAAATCTCGCGATTTCTTTGGAATTAACACAGCTGCAAATTACACAAATCAGTGATCAAATTCAATCTAAATTAGAGCAGCAAAGTTTTTGGGTGAAAAGTAATAATCCTATTGATTTAGATTGGGTAAAAATGCTTCCAAGAGCTTTAATTGAACAGTTTAATGGTATGTTGAAAAAATTAGGTTTTCCAACTAATTATGACAATTTACCTTATTTGCTGATGTATTTCTTAGGGTTATTTATTGTAGGCGGTGCAATTTTTAAATTTAAAAATCGTATTAAACAACAATTAAACAAAATTAATCGTGAAATACATCGTTTAGATACAGATAGTCAGTGGAGTACTCCACTTGCCCTGTTATTAACAGCGTTTTTAACGCTTTCTAGTACACTTTGGTTTTTAGCAGTTTGCCAAATGATCGGCTTCTTTTTCTTCAAAAATCCAGAAGAATTTTGGCATTGGTCATTTAGTATGGCGGGTTATTGGTGGTTCTTTACATTTTGGATTTCATTGTTCCGTCCAAATGGTATTTTTGTTAATCATTTTGAATCTTCAAAAGAGAATGCACAACGTTTTCGTGGTGTTATCCAGCGCATTATTATTGTGGTTGTATTGCTTTTAAATACTTCTGTGTTTAGCAATGTCACTGATGCAGGTTTAGCTAATGATGTGTTAGGTCAAATTAATACTATTGCGGCTCTAATTTTCTGTGCGGCGATTATTGCCCCTCGTTTTAATCGAGTACTTCGCTCTTATGAACCTGAAACAAATAAACATCATTGGTTAATAAGAATTGTACAAATTGGTTTGAGATTAATTCCTGTGGGATTAATCGTACTTATTGTTTTAGGCTATTACTACACCGCTTTAAATTTAATTGAGCATTTTATTCATTCTTATATTGCTTGGTGTGTATGGTGGTTAGTACGCAATACGATTTACCGTGGTATTACGGTTTCTTCTCGTCGTTTAGCACATCGCCGTTTAGCAGAAAAACGTCGTCAAAAAGCACTTGAAAATAATTATGAAAATATGTCCTCTGATGATGTGGTTGCAGTGGGAGAGCCAGAGGAAAGTTTGGCGTTAAATGATGTGCGTAACCAATTATTACGTTTTGTAGATCTCTTTATTTGGACAGCATTATTAGGAATTTTCTACTATGTATGGTCAGATTTAGTCACCGTAGTGAGCTATTTACGTGAAATTACACTTTGGCAACAAACCACGACAACCGATGCTGGCACTGTAATGGAAAGCATTACTTTATTTAATCTTCTTGTTGCTTTGGTTATCGTAGGAATTACTTATGTGTTGGTTCGTAATATTTCAGGTATTTTGGAAGTATTAATTTTCTCTCGCGTGAATCTTTCACAAGGTACGCCTTATACGATTACGACACTACTTACTTATATTTTTATCGCCATTGGTGGTGCTTGGGCATTTGCAACCTTAGGGATGTCTTGGTCAAAATTACAATGGTTATTCGCCGCACTTTCTGTTGGTCTTGGTTTTGGTATGCAAGAGATTTTTGCAAACTTTGTGTCAGGTATCATTTTGTTATTTGAACGCCCAATCCGAGTTGGCGATGTGGTTACCATTAATGGAGTGAGCGGTACTGTAGCGAAAATTCGTATCCGTGCAATTACATTGATTGATTTTGATCGCAAAGAAGTGATTGTGCCAAATAAATCTTTTGTGACAGGTCAAGTGACCAACTGGGCATTATCTAGCACTATGACACGTTTAGTGATTAGCGTTGGTGTTGCTTATGGTTCTGATTTAACGCTCGTGCGCCAATTATTACTTCAAGCAGCTGATGAACAGCCGACTATTTTACGCGATCCTAAACCATCTGCTTATTTTTTAACTTTTGGTGCAAGTACACTGGATCACGAGTTACGTGTTTATGTAGAACAAGTTGGGGATCGCACCAGTATTACAGATGCCCTTAATCGCCGTATTAATGAATTATTTGCAGAACATAATATTGATATTGCCTTTAATCAATTAGATGTATTTATCAAAAATAATGATACAGGCGAAGAAATTCCTTTTGTTGATGTAAAAAAATAAGGGGGAAATTATGGCTGGTAATACAATTGGACAACTTTTCCGTGTGACAACCTTTGGGGAGTCACATGGTATTGCATTAGGCTGTATCGTTGATGGCGTGCCACCAAATCTCGAATTATCCGAGAAAGATATTCAGCCAGATCTAGATCGTCGTAAACCAGGAACATCTCGATATACTACGCCTCGTCGTGAAGATGACGAAGTTCAAATTTTATCGGGAGTGTTTGAAGGAAAAACCACAGGCACAAGTATTGGAATGATCATTAAAAATGGTGATCAGCGTTCGCAAGATTATGGTGACATTAAAGATCGTTTCCGCCCAGGTCATGCGGATTTTACCTATCAGCAAAAGTATGGAATCCGTGATTATCGTGGCGGTGGGCGTTCGTCAGCACGTGAAACAGCGATGCGGGTTGCTGCAGGGGCTATTGCGAAAAAATATTTACGCGAACATTTTGGCATTGAGGTGCGAGGTTTTTTAAGCCAAATCGGTAATATAAAAATTGCTCCGCAGAAAGTGGGACAAATTGATTGGGAAAAGGTAAACAGCAATCCATTCTTTTGTCCTGATGAAAGTGCGGTAGAAAAATTCGATGAATTGATCCGTGAACTTAAAAAAGAAGGAGATTCTATTGGTGCAAAACTTACTGTTATTGCAGAAAATGTACCTGTAGGATTGGGCGAGCCAGTATTTGACCGTTTAGATGCCGATCTTGCTCACGCATTAATGGGAATTAATGCAGTAAAAGGTGTAGAAATTGGCGATGGCTTTGCTGTGGTTGAACAACGAGGTTCGGAACATCGTGATGAAATGACACCTAATGGCTTTGAAAGTAATCATGCAGGCGGTATTTTAGGCGGAATTAGTTCAGGACAACCAATTATCGCCACTATTGCACTAAAACCAACTTCAAGCATTACGATTCCTGGTCGTTCAATCAATCTTAATGGTAAACCCGTAGAAGTTGTAACAAAAGGTCGTCACGATCCTTGTGTGGGGATTCGTGCTGTACCCATCGCAGAAGCTATGATGGCGATTGTCTTATTAGATCATCTATTACGTTTTAAGGCACAGTGTAAATAATCTTAGTATGAGATGGGAGTCTGTGCCTAGGATAGGTATACCCTAGGTTAGTTTGATGTTATCCCTTTGGGGTAAGTGTAAAGTTCCCCAAAGGGGAACTATTTTTCTAACCGTGGGTATACTTACCCACGGCAAAACCTAGGATATACTTACCTACAGCAAAACTTTAGAATGAATAAAATTTTATTAAAAACAACCATAATTTTTACCGCACTTTTCTCTCTGAACGTTGTTGCGTCTCCTCTAGATTGGCAAAAAGTGAAACGCCCTATTCCAAGTGAAGATGGTAAAGCAAGTCCTATTGGTAGTTATACCAACGGGTGTATTATTGGAGCACAAGCATTACCGCCGAAAGGTGAAGGTTACCAAGTTATTCGTATGAATCGCAATCGTTATTATGGTCATCCAAATATGATTCAGTATCTTAAACGTTTGGGACAACGCATTAAAGCTGCTGGGTTGCCAACGATGTTAGTGGGCGATATTGCCATGCCGGGTGGCGGACGATTTTTAACGGGTCATGCTAGCCATCAGATGGGATTAGATGCGGATATTTGGTTAAGAATGGGCGAGATGTCAGACGCCGATGCGCTGAATTCTGATGGTAAGGGTTTATTAGTTGTAGATAGAAAGGCGCAACGAGTGGATGAACGAGTATGGAATAGCAATCATGCGACGTTAATCAAGTTAGCTGCGCAAGATCCAAATGTGACGCGTATTTTTGTTAATCCTGCGATTAAGGTAAAATTATGTCAAACCGCTGGCAATGATCGCGGTTGGCTACACAAAATTCGTCCTTGGCATGGACACAACTCTCATTTTCATGTTCGTTTAACTTGCCCCGCAGATGCATCTTATTGTGAAAATCAAGCGCCTGTGCCTGCTGGTAATGGTTGTGGAGACGAATTATATTCTTGGTTTGAACCGCCAAAACCAGGTGCTTCAGTGAGCAAACCTAAAGTTACACCGCCTGAGCCGTTTTTGTGCCAACAGATTTTGAACTCACCGAATCGGAGTGAATGGTTAGAATAGCATTAAGGTAAATCAATATGGATATCGGCATTGATCTTTTAGCAATATTGTTTTGTGTTGGTTTTGTTGCATCATTTATCGATGCAATTGCTGGCGGTGGTGGATTAATTACTATTCCAGCGTTGCTTATGACTGGCATGCCACCAGCAATGGCGTTAGGCACCAACAAATTGCAAGCTATGGGCGGTGCATTATCCGCAAGCCTTTATTTCTTGCGAAAAAGAGCGGTCAATTTACGCGATATTTGGTTTATTTTGATTTGGGTTTTCTTAGGTTCAGCCCTAGGTACATTATTAATTCAATCAATTGACGTGGCGATTTTCAAAAAAATGCTGCCTTTTTTGATTTTAGCCATTGGTCTATATTTTTTATTTACCCCTAAATTAGGTGATGAAGATCGAAAACAGCGTTTAAGTTACATGTTATTTGGTCTTTTAGTTAGCCCATTTTTAGGTTTTTATGATGGCTTCTTTGGCCCAGGAACTGGCTCAATCATGAGTTTAGCCTGTGTTACTTTGCTAGGATTTAATCTCCCGAAAGCGACGGCACATGCAAAAGTGATGAACTTCACTTCGAACCTTGCTTCTTTTGCGCTTTTCTTATTGGGTGGACAAATTCTTTGGAAAGTGGGTTTCGTGATGATGGCTGGGAGCATTTTAGGTGCAAATTTAGGTGCCAAAATGGTAATGACGAAAGGTAAAACCTTGATTCGACCGATGGTTGTTATCATGTCTTTTATGATGACGGCTAAAATGGTTTACGATCAGGGTTGGTTTCATTTTTAATTCGGAAAGCGCGCAAAAGTGCGGTTAAAATTAATTTCATTTTATTATGTCGGATAATCAACAAAATTTACGTTTGACAGCGAGAGTGGGCTATGAAGCGCACTTTTCATGGTCGTATTTAAAGCCTCAATATTGGGGGATTTGGCTTGGTATTTTCTTTTTATTGTTGTTAGCATTTGTGCCTTTTCGTCTGCGCGATAAATTTGCGGGAAAATTAGGTATTTGGATTGGGCATAAAGCAAAGAAACAGCGTACGCGTGCACAAACTAACTTGCAATATTGTTTCCCTCATTGGACTGAACAACAACGTGAGCAAGTGATTGATAAAATGTTTACGGTTGTTACACAAGTTATGTTTGGAATTGGTGAGATTGCAATCCGTTCAAAGAAACATTTGCAAAAACGAAGCGAATTTATCGGTCTTGAACATATCGAACAGGCAAAAGCTGAAGGAAAGAATATTATTCTTATGGTGCCACATGGCTGGGCGATTGATGCGTCTGGCATTATTTTGCACACTCAAGGCATGCCAATGACTTCTATGTATAATCCACACCGTAATCCATTGGTGGATTGGCTTTGGACGATTGCACGCCAACGTTTCGGCGGAAAAATGCATGCACGCCAAAATGGTATTAAACCTTTTTTAGGTCATGTTCGTAAAGGCGAAATGGGTTATTACTTACCAGATGAAGATTTTGGGATGGAACAAAGCGTATTTGTTGATTTCTTTGGGACTTATAAAGCGACATTGCCAGGGTTAAATAAAATGGCAAAACTTTCTAAAGCCGTTGTTATTCCAATGTTTCCTCGTTATAACGCAGAAACAGGCAAATATGAAATGGAAATTCATCCTGCAATGAATTTAAGTGATGATCCTGAACAATCAGCCCGAGCAATGAACGAAGAAATAGAATCTTTTGTTACGCCAGCGCCAGAGCAATATGTTTGGATTTTGCAATTATTGCGTACAAGGAAAGATGGCGAAGATCTTTATGATTAAAAATAGGGTTTGAAAGTCATATTCTCGAAAACGGATATTCAATAAGGTAAATAAGAAATGGAAGAAAAAATTCGGCTGACACAATACAGCCATGGTGCAGGTTGAGGCTGTAAAATTTCGCCTAAGGTGTTAGGGACAATTTTACATTCAGAACTGGAAAAATTTTATGATCCAAATCTGCTCGTTGGCAATGAAACTGCAATTATCAGTACCACAGACTTTTTCATGCCGATTGTGGATGATCCTTTTGATTTTGGACGAATTGCTGCGACCAATGCCATCAGTGATATTTTTGCTATGGGCGGTAAGCCGATAATGGGAATTGCCATTTTAGGTTTTCCAACCAATGTATTACCTGCAGAAGTTGCACAGAAAATTGTTGATGGCGGTCGCTTTGCTTGCCATCAAGCGGGTATTGCTTTAGCGGGTGGACATTCCATTGATTCGCCTGAACCTATTTTTGGTTTAGCCGTGACAGGCGTGATTAACACTGAAAAAGTGAAACGTAATGCTTCTGCAAAATCAGGTTGTAAGCTTTATATGACGAAACCGCTTGGTATTGGTATTTTGACGACGGCGGAAAAAAAAGGAAAACTTAAGCCAGAACATCAAGGTTTAGCTACTGCCGCCATGTGTCAAATGAATTCTATTGGTAGTCAATTTGCCCAAGTGGATGGCGTAACAGCAATGACGGATGTCACAGGATTTGGTTTACTTGGTCATTTAATTGAAATCTGTGAAGGTTCAAATCTAAGTGCGGTAGTTTTTTCGGACAAAATTAAAACCTTGGACGGCGTAAAAGATTATATTGCTCAAGGTTGTGTACCCAGTGGAACAGGGCGTAATTTTGAAAGTTATGGACATAAAGTTGGCGCATTAACCGAAGAACAAAAAGCGATTTTGTGTGATCCTCAAACATCAGGCGGTTTATTAGTGGCAGTTGAGCCTAATTGCGTTCAAACAGTAATTGACATAGCCAAAGATGCGGGCATTGATTTATATGAAGTGGGTAAATTGAAACCTAAATCAGAATCCGATATCGTTGTTGAAGTAAAATAAGGAATTTTAATCGATCATCCCTAATGATTAATTAAATTACCATGATCCACATAGCAAAAAACCTTGGAATATCCCAAGGTTTTTTTTAGATTATCATTAAATATAATGAATTATGCGCCTAAACGCTCTTTAATACGAGCTGATTTACCTGAACGTTCACGTAAGTAGTAAAGTTTAGCTTTACGTACCGCACCTTTACGTTTAACTGCGATAGAATCTACAGCTGGAGAGTGAGTTTGGAATACACGCTCAACGCCTACGCCGTTAGATACTTTACGTAAAGTAAATGCTGAGTGCAAGCCACGGTTACGAATTGCAATAACCACGCCTTCGAATGCTTGCAAACGACGTTTGCTACCTTCAACTACCCATACTTTAACTTCTAAAGTATCACCTGGGCGGAAGCTAGGTACGTTTTGTTTTAATTGTTCTTGTTCAAGTTGTTTGATAATGTTAGACATTGTTTGATCCTTTATTGATCCTAGATGTAACTGAAACTAACTGTTATGCTCGGCTTGCGCCTCTTTTAACAGCTTACGTTGTTCGTCAGTCAGAGCTAGGCCTTCTAAGAGCTCAGGGCGTCGGAGCCACGTTCTCTGTAGCGATTGTTTTAATCGCCATTTCCGAATTTCTTCGTGATGTCCCGACATCAGCACGGGTGGTACAGTTAATCCTTCTAACACTTCCGGTCTAGTGTAATGTGGGCAATCTAATAAACCATCTGCAAAAGAATCTTTCTCTGCGGAGGCTTGTTTGCCTAATACACCAGGAATAAAACGAGCAACAGCATCAATTAATGTCATTGCTGGCAATTCCCCACCGGTCAGAACGTAATCGCCGATTGACCATTCTTCATCAATTTCAGTTTGAATCAACCGTTCATCAATCCCTTCGTAACGTCCACATACTAAAATCAATTTCTGATTTTGAGCAAGCTCGGTTACGCCGCCTTGATCGAGTTTACGTCCTTGTGGCGAAAGGTAAATCACCTTTGCTCCTTCTCCTGCCGCAGCTTTTGCAGTATGAATCGCATCCCGTAAAGGTTGCACCATCATTAGCATTCCCGGGCCACCACCATAAGGGCGATCGTCCACGGTTTTATGCTTGTCGAATGTAAAATTTCTTGGATTCCAACATTCAACTTTCAGAAGATTATGTTTTACGGCTCTACCTGTAACCCCAAATTCCGTAATCGCTTTAAACATTTCGGGGAATAATGAAATTACCCCTATCCACATAAAAAGCCTACTACATTACGTTTGTGCATACTTGAGATTAGAAACCAGCGTCCCAATCCACTTCAATTGTTTTTGTGGTGAGATCGACTCTTTTAACTACTTGTTCATACAAAAACGGAATTAACCGCTCTTGTTTTCCAAAAGCATCTTTGGTATTGGCTTTAACCACTAATACATCATTAGAACCCGTTTCCATCATTTCTGTTACTGTTCCCATTGTATAACCTTCTAAGTTTACGACTGTACAACCGATTAAATCGTGCCAGTAATAATCGCCCTCTTCTAGTTCTGGGAAAACAGATAAATCTACACCAATTTCAACATTCGCTAAAATTTGTGCAGCTTCACGGTCATCAACGCCTTTTAATTTAACGATGATTTCGTGATTATGATAACGCCAGTTTTCTAATTCAATTGATTGCCATTCACCTTTGATTTTTAAAAACCAAGGTTGATAATCAAAAATGCTTTCAGCTTGTTCTGTTGATGAATAAATACGCAACCACCCACGAATACCGTAGGTTGAGCCTAATTTGCCCACAACTTCAATATGTTGTTGTTCCATATTTTTCACCTATCTTAGTTTGAGAACTAAATCAAAAAGCAAAATTATGCTGCTTTTTGTGCTTCTTTTACCAAGCTCGCAACACGATCAGAAAGTGAAGCACCTTGAGCAACCCAGTGATTTACACGCTCAAGATTAATGCGAAGACGTTCTGCATTACCTTGTGCAATTGGATTGAAGAAACCTACACGTTCAATGAAGCGACCGTCACGAGGTGAACGACTGTCAGCGACTACGATTTGATAAAATGGGCGTTTTTTAGCTCCGCCACGAGATAAACGAATGGTTACCATAACCTTCCTCTAAATGTTTAATTACTAAAAGAATATTCTCAAATTCGAAAGTGATTTGAGAATATAGCTTACTTTTTTCTCTGTATATATAGACAAAAAGCCTGCGAATTTTATACTTTTCAAGCAAAATTGCAAGTTTTGTATGCATAAAGTAGGTTGTATTCCTTTTAATTATCATTCACAATTTATTTTGTTTTACGATATAATACGAGGCATCCAGCTGTTTTAGGTCAAATTTACGCGTATAGCGGTATTTTAGCTTGATAAAATATCAGTTAAATGAGGTTTATTATGAAAATTAGTTTTCATTCTGTGTTAATTGGATTAGCATCATTTATTGGTGTTCAACAAGGTGTAATAGCTAGTCCATCTTCTCATCAATCAATATCCACTGAATCAGCTGAGG
Organism: Haemophilus aegyptius; assembly: GCF_900475885.1. Lineage (GTDB taxonomy): Bacteria > Pseudomonadota > Gammaproteobacteria > Enterobacterales > Pasteurellaceae > Haemophilus > Haemophilus influenzae. Next base: position 963,425 of record NZ_LS483429.1, on the reverse strand, counting down.
CTTTGAAGCAACAATTTTCAATGGCTTTAGCTAAACAAGACAAACAACAAATTACAAATTTACAAAAAAAACTTACCGCACTTTTTTCTTTACCTCCCCAATTTCTTGATAATCAGATCCAAATAAGCGAGAAAATCCTCACTCGCATTTTTAAAACAGATAAAAATCTCACGCCTAAATTTCTTGATTACTTATACTTTGAGCCAATAAATACTGTTGATGCTAATTTAATTCAGGAAATGAAGAAAAACTTACTGGTGTCTTTTTTAGCAAATGATCAGGCAAAAATTTATATTCGTCAAACAGATAATTCAGAGCAATTTGTTCAGACTTTAATGGAGCGGGGAGCAAAAGCAGATCAAATTATATTACTGTCTTTGAATGCCAAAGGTATATTTCAAAAAATTATTGAACAAATACGTCAAGATTTTCCGAATCAGACTATTTTTTCGATTACTGAAAATCGTATTAGTTTGATTACTCCTTCTTCAGAAATTAAGTCTCGCCTTGCTTTAGCAAATATGATGTTCAATCGCCAATTTAAAGGTGTGGAAGTTGATGATTTCTCGTATTTAGATCAACCTCGAGAAAATTTACAGCACAATAATGATGCAATTCGTTACAGAACCTTTCAAGCAATGCTAGAAGGTTTAAATTAATCCCTTACCAATAGGAGTTTTTATGCTTTTATCCAAAAAATCGGCCACCTTTGCACTCAGTGCATTTGCGATGCTTTTCACTAGTGTAGCTCTTGCCAAAGAGGCACCACAAGCTCACAAAGCTGTGGAATTAAGTATTTTGCATATCAATGATCACCATTCTTATTTAGAACCGCACGAAACACGGATTAATTTAAATGGTCAGCAAACCAAAGTGGATATTGGTGGTTTTTCTGCTGTCAATGCAAAACTTAACGAATTGCGTAAAAAATACAAAAATCCATTAGTACTGCATGCAGGCGATGCCATTACTGGTACGCTTTACTTTACGCTGTTTGGCGGTTCTGCAGATGCAGCTGTGATGAATGCAGGTAATTTCCATTATTTTACTTTAGGTAATCATGAATTTGACGCGGGTAATGAAGGGTTATTAAAACTGCTTGAACCATTAAAAATCCCAGTGCTTTCAGCTAATGTGATTCCTGATAAAAGTTCAATTTTGTATAACAAATGGAAACCTTACGATATTTTCACTGTGGATGGAGAAAAAATTGCTATTATCGGTTTAGATACCGTGAATAAAACAGTGAATTCCTCTTCTCCGGGTAAGGATGTGAAGTTTTATGATGAAATTGCTACTGCACAAATTATGGCAAATGCGCTAAAACAGCAAGGAATTAATAAAATTATCCTACTTTCACACGCAGGTAGTGAAAAAAATATCGAAATTGCTCAAAAAGTAAATGATATTGATGTGATCGTTACTGGCGATTCACATTATTTATACGGAAATGATGAATTACGTAGTTTAAAACTTCCAGTAATCTATGAATATCCACTTGAATTTAAAAATCCAAATGGAGAGCCTGTATTTGTAATGGAAGGCTGGGCTTATTCTGCCGTGGTGGGGGATTTGGGTGTTAAATTCAGTCCTGAAGGTATAGCGTCTATTACTCGTAAAATTCCTCATGTGTTAATGAGTTCTCATAAACTTCAAGTGAAAAATGCGGAAGGTAAATGGACGGAATTAACTGGCGATGAACGTAAAAAAGCACTTGATACTTTAAAATCAATGAAGAGTATTTCACTTGATGATCATGATGCAAAAACAGACATGCTTATTTCAAAATATAAAAGTGAAAAAGATCGTTTAGCACAAGAAATTGTTGGTGTCATCACAGGTTCTGCAATGCTGGGTGGTTCAGCAAACCGTATCCCAAATAAAGCAGGCTCAAATCCAGAAGGTTCTATTGCAACGCGTTTTATTGCAGAAACAATGTATAACGAACTCAAAACAGTGGATTTAACTATTCAAAATGCTGGCGGTGTACGCGCAGATATTTTACCGGGTAATGTAACCTTTAACGATGCTTATACTTTCTTACCTTTCGGGAATACGTTATATACCTATAAAATGGAAGGTTCATTAGTGAAACAAGTGCTTGAAGATGCAATGCAATTTGCTTTGGTTGATGGCTCTACAGGCGCATTCCCTTATGGTGCAGGTATTCGTTATGAAGCGAATGAAACACCAAATGCGGAAGGTAAGCGTTTAGTGAGTGTTGAAGTCTTGAATAAACAAACCCAACAATGGGAACCGATTGATGATAACAAACGTTATCTTGTCGGAACAAATGCTTATGTTGCAGGCGGTAAAGACGGTTATAAAACCTTTGGTAAATTATTTAACGATCCAAAATATGAAGGCGTTGATACCTACTTACCTGATGCAGAAAGTTTCATAAAATTTATGAAAAAACATCCGCACTTTGAGGCTTACACTTCATCAAATGTGAAATTTAATGCTTCAACTGATGCATTACCTAAAAAATAAATTGAAAAATAGGCTAAAAATAGCGCGTATTTAACGCGCTATTTTTGTTATTAATCCTAGGTTTGAAGACTTCATAGATGATTAAGAATTTTAACTATTCCATATTTAGATGGTTTCTCGTGGAAAATAAATTCCCTATAGAGGTTGAAAAATAGGGTGATTTATTGCGATAATCTACCCCATTTTTTGGGAGATCTTTCTATCTTCTGCATTTTTATGCAGTTTATTTTCATTAGAAATGATCGAATTTTATTTCACTTTTAATTTAATTAGATAAAGAACAATGGCGGAAAAACGTAATATTTTTTTAGTAGGACCAATGGGTGCAGGTAAAAGTACTATCGGTCGTCAATTAGCACAACAGCTTAATATGGATTTTATTGATTCCGATGCAGTGATTGAAGAACGTACGGGCGCGGATATTAGCTGGATTTTTGATTTGGAAGGCGAAGACGGCTTCCGAAAACGTGAAGAACGCATTATTAACGAACTCACACAAATGCAAGGTATCGTCCTTTCAACTGGTGGTGGCGCAGTGCTTTCTAAGGAAAACCGTAATTATTTATCAGCACGTGGTATTGTAATTTATTTAGAAACAACGGTGGAAAAACAATTCCAACGCACTCAACGTGATAAAAAACGTCCATTGCTCCAAGATGCAGAGAATCCTCGTCAAGTATTGGAAGATTTAGCAAAAATTCGCAATCCGCTTTATGAAGAAATTGCGGACATCACTTTGCCAACCGATGAACAAAATGCCAAAATAATGGTAAATCAAATTGTTGATTTAATTGATAATATGAATGGGTTGAATGGTGCACTTTAAACACACCTAAGGATAAATTATGCTGTGCGTCAACGTGGAATTGCAAGAGCGTCGCTATCCTATTTTAATTGGTAGCGGATTGTTACAAGATGAACGTAGTTACCCGATTATACGTGGGGATCGCGTGATGATTGTAACGAATCCTACAGTTGCGCAATTTTATCTCGATACAGTCATCTATGCGTTGGAAAAACGTGGTTGCGTAGTCGATCATGTTTTATTGCCAGATGGCGAAAAATACAAAACACTTGAATCTTTAAACTTAATTTTTACCGCACTTTTGCAAGGTAATCATGGGCGAGATACCACGATTATTGCATTGGGCGGCGGCGTAATTGGCGATGTTGCTGGCTTTGTTGCGGCAAGTTATCAGCGTGGTGTTCGTTTAATTCAAATTCCAACCACATTGCTTTCACAAGTGGATTCTTCAGTGGGCGGTAAAACGGCGGTTAATCATGAATTAGGCAAAAATATGATTGGCGCGTTCTATCAGCCATCAATGGTTATTATTGATACGCTCACGCTTAATACGCTTCCTAAACGTGAAGTAAACGCGGGGCTTGCCGAAGTTATCAAATATGGTGCCATTTTAGATTACGAATTTTTTGAATGGCTAGAGCAACATATTGATGAACTTGTCGCTTTGCATCCTGAGGCGCTTCAACATTGTATTTCTCGTTGTTGCCAAATTAAAGCAGATGTTGTCGCGAGAGATGAAACAGAAAAAGGCGATCGTGCATTGCTTAATCTTGGACATACTTTTGGACATGCCATTGAAACTCACTTAGGTTATGGAAACTGGCTTCATGGCGAAGCTGTTTCGACGGGAATGATGATGGCAGCGGCGCTTTCGGAAGAACTTGGAGATATTTCTATTGCAGATGTGTCTCGCCTTGAAAAATTACTTGCTCGTGCCAATTTGCCCACCGTATCACCGGATACGATGCAGCCAGAAGACTATTTACCGCATATGATGCGTGATAAAAAAGTTCTATCGGGTAAATTGCGTCTGGTGTTACTCAAATCTCTAGGTCAAGCTTATGTGGCGAATGATACCGAACATACCCTCGTGTTAAACGCAATTCGTCGTTGTACTCAAACGGATTAAGATGTTACGTCCGAAAAAACAATCTTTAAAACCTAAGTTAAAACACCGTCCATTTTTAAAATGGGCGGGGGGAAAATTTCGTTTAACGGACGAGATAAATAAAGCCTTTCCAAACAAAAAAAACTGCTTAATTGAGCCATTTGTGGGTGCTGGAGCGATATTTCTGAATTCTAATTTTGAACGCTATATTTTGGCAGATATCAACCCTGATTTAATCAATCTATTCAATATTGTGAAAGAAAATGTAGATGGTTATATTGAAGATTGTAAGCCGATTTTCTTCGCTGATGATGCCAATACACCCGATTATTACTATGCTAAACGTCGCCAATTCAATGCATCAACAGATCCTTTCGAACGTTCGATTATTTTTTTATATTTGAACCGTTTTGGGTTTAACGGATTATGCCGTTATAACAGCAAGAATGAATTTAATGTGCCTTTTGGAGCTTACAAAACTCATTATTTTCCAGAAGATGAATTACGTTATTTCGCTTATAAAGCGCAAAGTGCGGTATTTTTATGCTGTGATTTTCAAAAAACTTTTGAATTTGCCGATAAGGATTCGGTGATTTATTGTGATCCACCTTATGCTCCGCTACAACAAGAGACTAATTTTACTGGTTATGCGGGGAATGAGTTTGGATTGGCGCAGCAACGTGCTTTGGCAGATTTAGCGAAATCTATACAAAAAGAAAAACAAATTTCGATATTGATCTCGAATCACGATACTAAATTTACGCGTGAAATTTATAACGGTGCTAAATTTAAACGGGTAAAAGTCCAACGTTCTATTAGCCAAACCCCAGAAAAACGCGTAAAAGTGAAAGAATTGATTGCGATATTTGGTGCTCGTAAATAATAAAAATAGCCCTTACTTTATACTAAAAGTACCAAAATCGTAATTTTAAAACCACAATAAAATAATATATTGTGTATTACCATTTATCTCTTACAGTACCTATATACTTTTTTGATACTAACCCAAAATACTCACAAGTCTGTAATTTTACCTGTAATCCTTTTGTTTTATCAGAATGATTATCTAGAAAACTCATCCAATCATCAGAATAATTATTATCCTATGGTAGAATGTAAATTATTTTAATAACGCCTTATTTGTACTGTGGATAATTCATCAAAATTTAAGCCTGTTATGCTTTATTCTTTAGTGTATAACAAATAGGATAAAATGGAAAAAGCAAAACCATCCAAGCAAAGAAATTTTAATCACTGTCAAGGAGTACATTATTGAATTTGGTAATAAACCGTTAGGTTTAAAAGATACTAGACCCAAATGCCACTACCCTATTTGTGCTCAAGTTTTATTTGAGAAAAATGTAATACAGTGCCATCCTCTAATAGCAATTTTTCTAATTACCCAAAAAGCGAACTCTTCCCCATAAAATTAAACTAAAGCAATTTATACCAATCATATTTTCCATTATCACCAAATAAAACGCATGGACTGAATTAAAAAATTCATTCAGAAAAAATTGGCAAAAATATTATCGTCAAATTAGTTTTTTTGGCAAAAAACTTATAATCTATTGAATTTATTATATTAGCTAATCAACAAAAAATTTGGGAATACGATAAACTTGAAGAGTATCAAATTCCTTATATTCTATTAACATTAGGAGACTGTCCTAACCAAAAAGGAACATATAAAAATAAACGTCACTGCTGGTTTAGATTTTGGTTTGATGCTTCAATTCAAAGATATGAAGATATTTGGAATAATAGTTCTTTACCAGTATTGTGGACAACCTATTATTACCTATCAGGGAAACAAAGAAAACCTTCAGAAATAAATCTAAAAAACATGAATTATTTCATCATAGATAAAACTTTCTTAGAACAAGAAATATTACTTCCCCAATTTATTATTCAAAATATAGAACGGTGGTTTGAAACACACAATTTTGTATAGACAAGTCAGCACCTAATACCATTTCATGACGAAGATCGCCTTTTTCTTTAAAAAGGCAAAAATAATGCTATTAATCAACCATGCCAGTAATGTCGCCACCAATAAATCTATTGGGTAATGCATGCCTAATCGCACACGGCTAATCAACATCAACAAGCCCCACACCGCAATACCCGCCACCAGCAATTTTGCTTTAAAAGAACGGTTACCCAATAATTGGGTAAAGCCAACAGCAAGCATTAGCCAAGTTGCGGCAAAAATCGTATGTCCAGAAGGGAACGAATACCCCGTTTCATTTTCATAATGATGAACTAACCAAGCTGGTGTGATAGCATCCATCGAATAAAAATTCTTAGCTATTTCAGAACGCAAAGTGCGGTCATTTTTATAAAAGTTTTCAGGCGTTGAATGAGTTTGCTCAGCTAGATAAACGGTGAACGGACGAGGTTCTTCAAATAATGCTTTTGCCCCTGTTTTTGCCGCTTGAGTTGCAATAACTGAAATCCCCATCACAATTACGCCTAATAGCCATTGTTTTGGATTTTTAAATAAAAACGCAAACAAAAGCGTAAATAACACACAGGTAATCAACGCATAAGGTACGCTACCCGTTTCAGTGAGCAAATAAAGCCAATAATCAGCTTGAGTTAATTGGCTATTACCATGCCACTGATAGGAAATACCCCAAATAAAAAATGGTACAAGACAAAGTAATAACGTATATAATGACAGCCTTTTGAACATGCTCGCCCCTTGATAACAAAAATAACGCGCGCATTCTAACAGAAATGACTACGAATAAGGATCACTTTATGGCAAAAATTCAGCTAGTTGCGCAAGCCAATTTACCCACTGAATACGGTATTTTCAAAATGGTGGGATTTGAATTCCCAGATACAAAAAAAGAACATGTAGCCTTAGTGATGGGCGATATTTCTAATGCTGATGAACCTGTATTAGCACGTATCCATTCTGAATGTTTAACTGGCGATGCGCTTCACAGCTTAAAATGCGATTGTGGGTTCCAACTGGCGACAGCATTAAAACAAATTCAAGAAGAAGGTCGCGGAGTCTTAATTTATCATCGTGAAGAAGGTCGCGGAATTGGTTTGATTAATAAAATCCGTGCTTATTCTTTACAAGATAAAGGAATGGATACCATTGAAGCTAATCTTGCTTTAGGTTTCAAAGCGGATGAACGCAACTTTGAAGTCTGTGCCGATATGTTTGAGCTACTTGGTGTAAAAAAAGTTCGCTTAATGACCAACAACCCAGAAAAAGTAGAAACCATGAAAAAAGCAGGTATCAACGTGGTTGAACGAGTACCGCTTAATGTAGGCGAAAACCGCTACAACACAAAATATCTTGATACAAAAGCGAAAAAAATGGGGCATTACATTGTGCATAACAATGATGAACAACATTTAATGACCTGTCCACATTGCCAGGAAGAGATTATTTAACAAATAAGATATGTTAAAAAAGCCATACTGTTATATTGAACAGTATGGCTTTTTTATTTAAACTCTCAGTTACGGAATAATCGAAAGATTTTTTAGCATATTGCTAAAAACGAGAAAGCCCGTCTCGTATTCCAAAGATCGGGGCTTATCAGGAGTAAGTAAAATGAAAAAAATTGCCTTTTTCATTTTCTTGATTATCTGTTGTTTAGTTAGCTGTTCAGGCACAGTTATCTAAGATAACCACAAGGGAACGATGTAGGCGTTGTCCCCAATGCCTCCAATCTTAAAGATTTTTTTTCTTGATTGCAAGGGCAATTATTGACTTTGAACCTTTCTCCACAAATCTTTACTGTAAATGGTTCCAACAGAATTTACTTGCGCGCCCATTATAGTTGGTGTGAGATAAACTGGCGTACTATATTGAAAAATGGGTAATACTAAATGTTCTTGTTGAACTATTTCTTTTAATTTTGCGTAATTTTCTAACCGCACTTTTTCGGATGTCGTCGTCATTGCACTTTCAAATAAACGATCAAATTCCGCATTTTTATAGCCATTTTTATTATCAGGGTTTTTTGAATAGAATAAATTTAGAAAGGCTGCAGGATCATTAAAATCAGCACACCAGCCAGAACGAATTAATTGAAAATCGCCTTTTGTGCGGGCACTTTGCAATTCTTGCCAGCTCATAGCTTGATTTTCAACACGCAATAAATCGGATTGCGATAATTGACGATTTAATCGCGTTATAATGGTTTGATTCAGAGACGAATCATCATAACGAATGCGTAATTTCAACGGATGCATTTCACTCATTTGATTTTGCGAAAGTAATTGTTCTGCGATGGCTGGTTCCCAAATTGACTCTTGCTCTCCGAGCATTGATTTTGGCAGAAAACTATTGTTAGGGTGAAGATAAGGAATATCTGCAACTAAATTCTTGGTAGAAATCATCGAAACAATGGCTTTTCTTAGCGCACTTTTTTGCAAAATTGGATCCGTAAGATTAAATTCGTAAAAATAAGTACAAAGTTGCGGATAATCTTGGATATTTTGAACTGCTTTTTTCGGATTCATTACAACATCAAAATCAGACAAATCTGCATCAGCTGCAATTTGTTGATACTTCACTTGCTGAAATATCACTTTTTCTTTCGCCCAATAATAAGGATTGGCAATTAAAATGTGCTGATTTTCAGCCTGACTTTGTAACTGATATGCGCCATTGCTGATAAATGTTTCAGTCGATTTAACATAGCGAGGCAAAAGACTGACATGCGCCAGCATAGAAGGCAAATATGGTGATGCTTTATCTAATTCAATACGTAAAGTGCGGTCATTTTCAGCGAATAATCCAAGCGATTCCACAGCTAGTATTTTTTCCAACACTGCCTTCGCATTTTTCACATTCATAAAAGCCAAATAATTTTTAAGTGGACTTTCAGATTGCGAAAGTGCTTGCCAAGATTGCACAAAATCTGATGAAGTGATAGGCTCGCCATTCGACCATTTGGCATGTTCACGCAAAGTGAAAATCCAAGTTTTATTGTCTTCGGTTTGCCAACTTTCTGCTACGGCTGGAACAAGATTACCTTGCGCATCATAAGCTGTTAAGCCTTCAAAAAGATCTCGTAATAATTGAGTTTGTTCTTCGCTTTGTGCTTGCCAAGGTTGCAAAGTCAAATCGCTATAAACGCCACGTTTTAATTCAACTCGGTTAGATTCTAATTGAGTATTTTTCGGTGTCTCAACTTGTGGCGAAATAGGCTTGGAACTATCCAATTTATCACAAGCCACCATCGTAAAAATGATGGAAAAAATAACCGCACTTCGTTGGCACAAAGCGAACAAATTATTCATTTTCGGTTTTAACCCAAAATAAGAAGAACCAAAACTTAATGCAAATCAACGCAACAATAACACTACGCCCTATTACGCTTGGCGTAAAATAAAAACCAATTAGTAGCATTATGGTGACAAAAGTCAAAATACAAATTTTGGTATTTTTCTTTAATGATCGATTTTCATTAAAAGACTTGAGATGTTTTTGATAAATACTTGTACCTAAAAACCATTGTTCTAAGCGTTTTGAACCTTTTGCGAAGAAAAATAAAGTAAGTAATAAAAAAGGCGTGGTAGGCAAAAGAGGAAGAAAAATGCCAATGATGCCAAGTGCAAGAGAAAGAAAACCTAAAATAATGTAAATAATTTTCATAATGTTCCTAATAAAAAAGAAAATGCGAACTATTATTACCGATTTTTTAGATTTTTCAACCTTGATATTATAGAATTTGTCGTCACATAAAAAGCAGTTTTCAAACAAAGGAACATTTATGTCTATGTCAAATCCATTACTGAACATTCAAGGCCTACCGCCATTTTCACAAATCAAGCCAGAACACATTCAACCCGCTGTTGAAAAATTAATTCAAGATTGTCGTGACACAATAGAACAAGTGTTAAAACAACCGCACTTTACTTGGGAAAATTTCATTTTGCCTTTAACAGAAACCAATGATCGCTTAAACCGTGCTTGGTCACCTATTTCTCATCTCAATTCAGTAAAAAATAGCACTGAATTGCGTGAAGCCTATCAAGCGTGCTTGCCTTTACTTTCTGAATACAGCACTTGGGTTGGTCAGCATAAAGGGCTTTATAATGCCTATTTGGCGTTAAAAAATAGTGCTGAATTTGCCGATTATTCTATTGCACAAAAGAAAGCCATTGAAAATTCACTGCGTGACTTTGAACTTTCAGGCATTGGTCTTTCAGAAGAAAAACAACAACGCTACGGCGAAATTGTAGCGCGCTTGTCGGAATTAAATTCACAATTTAGCAATAACGTATTAGATGCCACAATGGGTTGGGAAAAGCTCATTGAAAACGAAGCAGAACTGGCAGGCTTACCAGAATCCGCACTACAAGCTGCACAACAATCTGCCGAAAGTAAAGGATTGAAAGGTTATCGTTTTACGTTAGAAATCCCAAGTTATTTGCCAGTGATGACTTACTGCGAAAATCGTGCATTGCGTGAAGAAATGTACCGAGCTTATGCGACACGTGCCTCAGAACAAGGTCCGAACGCTGGCAAATGGGATAACAGTAAAGTTATGGAAGAAATTCTTACGTTACGCGTAGAACTGGCAAAATTACTCGGTTTTAACACTTACACCGAACTTTCACTTGCCACAAAAATGGCTGAAAACCCACAACAAGTGCTTGATTTCTTAGATCATCTTGCCGAACGTGCTAAACCACAAGGCGAAAAAGAATTGCAAGAATTGAAAGATTACTGTGAAAAAGAATTTGGTGTCACTGAACTTGCGCCTTGGGATATTGGTTTTTACAGCGAAAAACAAAAACAACATTTATACGCCATTAATGATGAAGAACTTCGTCCATATTTTCCTGAAAATCGCGTGATTTCGGGATTGTTTGAATTAATTAAACGAATTTTTAATATTCGTGCAGTTGAACGCAAAGGCGTGGATACTTGGCATAAAGATGTACGTTTCTTTGATTTAATTGATGAAAACGATCAACTCCGTGGCAGTTTCTATCTTGATTTATATGCGCGCGAACATAAACGTGGTGGCGCGTGGATGGACGATTGTATCGGACGCAAACGTAAACTGGATGGCAGCATTCAAACCCCAGTGGCTTATTTAACTTGCAACTTCAACGCCCCTATAGGTAATAAGCCAGCGTTATTTACGCACGATGAAGTTACCACGCTATTCCACGAATTTGGTCATGGCATTCATCATATGCTCACGCAAATTGATGTCTCCGATGTGGCGGGTATTAACGGTGTGCCTTGGGATGCCGTGGAATTACCAAGTCAATTTATGGAAAACTGGTGCTGGGAAGAAGAGGCATTAGCGTTTATTTCAGGACATTACGAAACAGGCGAGCCGTTGCCAAAAGAAAAACTCACGCAATTGTTAAAAGCAAAAAATTTCCAAGCCGCGATGTTTATCTTGCGCCAGCTTGAATTTGGGATTTTTGATTTCCGTTTGCATCACACCTTTGATGCGGAAAAAACCAATCAAATTTTAGAGACACTTAAAGCAGTAAAATCACAAGTTGCCGTCATAAAAGGCGTTGATTGGGCAAGAACCCCGCACAGCTTCAGCCATATTTTTGCAGGGGGCTACGCCGCAGGTTATTACAGCTATTTATGGGCTGAAGTCTTATCGGCTGATGCTTATTCTCGCTTTGAAGAAGAAGAAGGTATTTTCAACCCAATCACCGGCAAATCATTCTTAGATGAAATTCTCACGCGTGGTGGCTCAGAAGAACCAATGGAACTCTTCAAACGCTTCCGTGGCAGAGAGCCGCAATTAGATGCATTGTTAAGACATAAAGGCATTATGAATTAATATATCAATCTATAGGGCATGTATGACATGCCCTTTTTCAAATATTTTCCGCTAAAAAAGCCCTTCATAAAAACATTGCAAATTTCAACCGCACTTTATCAAGACAAAACCTGCAAACGAGATATTATTTTTACAAATAGCCGCAAGATAAACTCATAGAAATTCACGCAGAATAGACTAATTTCCTGTATAATTTTTCACATCTTTATTTAACTCATTACATAAAATATTTTGAGGATTTTATGACAATAGCAATGCAACAACGTGCCGAACTTCAACGCCGTATTTGGCAAATTGCTAATGATGTGCGTGGCTCAGTCGATGGCTGGGATTTCAAACAATATGTGCTTGGCACACTTTTTTACCGTTTTATTAGCGAAAATTTTGCCAATTACATTGAAGCGGGCGATGAAAGCGTAAATTATGCTCAATTACCCGATGAAATCATTACACCTGACATTAAAACAGATGCCATTAAAACGAAAGGCTACTTTATTTACCCAAGCCAATTATTTAAGAATGTTGCGGCTAATGCTGGCAGCAATCCTAATTTGAATACTGATTTAAAACAGATTTTTACTGATATTGAAAACTCAGCGACGGGCTTTCCATCTGAACAAGATATTAAAGGGTTATTTGCCGATTTTGATACCACCAGCAATCGCTTAGGCAATACCGTAAAAGATAAAAACGACCGCTTAACGGCTGTTTTGAAAGGCGTGGCTGAACTTGATTTTGGCAAATTTGAAGATAACCACATTGATTTATTTGGCGATGCATACGAATATCTTATTTCTAACTATGCCGCCAATGCAGGCAAATCTGGTGGCGAATTTTTCACCCCACAAAGTGTTTCCAAACTCATTGCTCAAATTGCAATGCACGGGCAAACCTCGGTCAATAAAATTTATGACCCTGCAGCAGGTTCTGGCTCACTTTTGCTTCAAGCCAAAAAACAATTTAATGAACATATTATTGAAGAAGGCTTTTTCGGGCAGGAAATTAACCATACCACATACAACCTTGCCCGTATGAATATGTTTTTGCATAACATCAACTACGACAAGTTTGATATTGCTTTAGGTAACACCTTAATGGAACCACAATTTGGCGATGATAAACCTTTCGATGCCATCGTTTCTAACCCACCTTACTCCGTGAAATGGGCTGGCTCCGACGATCCCACACTTATTAACGATGAACGCTTTGCCCCCGCCGGCGTGCTTGCGCCAAAATCCAAAGCGGACTTTGCCTTTATTTTACATGCGTTAAGTTATCTTTCAGGCAAAGGCAGGGCGGCGATTGTCTCCTTCCCAGGCATTTTTTATCGCGGCGGTGCGGAACAAAAAATCCGCCAATATTTAGTGGATAATAATTTTGTGGAAACCGTGATCGCCTTAGCACCTAATCTCTTTTTTGGCACCAGTATTGCGGTGAATATTTTGGTGCTTTCCAAACACAAACCCAATACCCAAACCCAATTTATCGACGCCAGCGGTTTATTTAAATCTGCCACTAATAACAACATTTTAGAAGAGGAACATATTGAGCAAATTCTCAAACTGTTTGCCGATAAAGAGGATGTGCCGCATTTGGCAAAATCCATATCCTTTGAAGAAATCGCCCAAAATGACTACAACCTTGCAGTAAGTTCGTATGTGGAACAAAAAGACACCCGCGAAGTAATTAATATTGATGAACTCAATGCTCAAATTCGTAAAACTGTAGCCAATATTGACCGCTTGCGTGCGGAGATTGACAAGATTGTGGCGGAGATTGAGGGATAACAATGGAAATTGTGCTTTATACCACCAGTGAAGGTAATGCTCAGTTTAGATTACAGAAATTTGATGATCAGATTTGGCTATCTCAAATTGAAATGGCTGAGCTATATCAGACCACTAAACAAAATATCAGTAAACATATCAAAGCTATCTTTTCTGAAGGCGAACTTGATGAAAATTCAACCGTCAACTATAAGTTGACAGTTCAAACTGAAGGAAGTCGAACCGTTTCTCGCCAATTAGCTTATTATTCGTTACCACTGATTATTGCTGTAGGATACCGAGTTCGATCATCTCGTGGCACACAATTCCGTCAATGGGCAACCGATCGATTGCAAGAATATATGGTAAAAGGTTTTACGATAGATGATGAACGCTTAAAAGATAATGGTGGTGGAGATTATTGGAAAGAATTACTCAATAGAATCAGAGATATTCGCTCAAGTGAAAAAGCATTATACCGCCAAGTTCTAGATCTATACGCAACCAGCCAAGATTATAATCCTAAAAGCGAAGCAACAGTTAAATTCTTCAAAACGGTACAAAATAAGTTACATTATGCAACTTGTGAACAAACATCGGCAGAACTCATTTACTATAGAGTAGATAGCAACAAAGATTTTATGGGACTAACTACATTTAAAGGTGCATTACCCACATTAAAAGAAATCAAAGTTGCAAAAAATTATCTCACAGAAGAAGAATTATTTCGTTTAAATCGTTTGGTATCTGCTTTTTTTGACTTAGCTGAACTTAAAGCACAATCTCATACGCCAATGTATATGCAAGATTGGGTTAATGAATTAGATAAATTTGCTCAAATGTATGGTAAAGGCGTGTTACAAAGTGCTGGAAAAATCAGTCGAGAACAAGCTGAACAAAAAGCCATTTCAGAATATAGAGCTTATGAGGTAAAAACACTTTCACCCATTGAACAAGAATATCTAGCTACATTGAAAGCATTAGAAAAAACAACCGTAGATAAATTGCATCAGAAAAAATAAGCCACAGTAGCGGCGGACTTCAGTCCGCCGAAAGAATATCAATATTACAACGGCGGATGAAATCCGCCCTACGAGAAATACGATGAAAAACAACCGCACTTTTTTAGAAAAATTATTGGATGGGGCTGAGGTTGAGCGGAAGCCTTTATGGTCAATTACAACTTGGGATAAAAGATTTAATGCTGTAGAAAAAGAAAAACAACCTAAAGTTATTAAATATCACTACTACTTAGCAAGTGAGTTAAAACCTTTAATTGTAGATGGAGGTAATGTAAAACTATTAACCACAAATGAATCTGATATTTGGACTACCGAAGAACTAGTACAAAACAATATTTCTGAAGGAGAAATTATTGCAATCCCTTGGGGTGGTAATCCAATAGTTCAATATTATAAAGGTAAATTCGTTACAGCGGATAATAGAATTGCAACATCAAATAATACTAAAATTTTGGATAATAAATTCTTATACTATTTTTTATTAAGTAAATTAGACGTAATTTCTTCGTTCTATAGAGGTTCAGGAATTAAACATCCTAGCATGTATCATGTTTTAGAAATGTTAATCCCCATCCCCCCACTTTCCGTCCAAACCGAAATCGTAAAAATTTTGGACACATTGACAGAGCTTACCAGCGAGCTTACCAGCGAGCTTATACTACGCCAGAAACAGTATGAATACTATCGGGAAAAATTATTATCTTTTGATAGTTTAGAGCTATCGGGGGGGGGGGGGGGGGGGGTAGTCCAATGGATAAAACTGATTGATTTGGGAGAGTTAATTCGTGGCAATGGATTACAGAAGAAAGATTTTACCGAAACAGGCGTTCCAGCCATTCATTATGGTCAAATTTATACCTACTATGGTACATTTGCCACGAAAACCAAATCTTTTGTTTCGCCCGAATTGGCTAAAAAATTAAAAAAAGCTAAATATGGCGATGTATTAATTGCTGGGACTAGTGAAAATTTAAAAGATGTAATGAAACCTCTTGGATGGCTTGGTAGTGAAATTGCTTTTTCAGGCGATATGTTTGCATTTAGACCGAATAAAAGAGTAAATACAAAATACTTAACATATATTTTGCAAACAGAAAGATTTTATAAATTTAAAGAAAAATATGCTCAAGGTACAAAAGTAATTAGAGTTAAGGCTGATAATTTTTTGAATTATGAAATTCCTCTTCCTACATTTGAAGAACAACACCGTATCGTTTCAATCCTAGATAAATTTGAAACCCTAACCAATTCCATCACCGAAGGCTTACCTTTAGCGATTGAACAAAGACAAAAGCGGTATGAGTATTACCGAGAATTATTACTAAATTTTAAACAATAAGAAAATATGCCAAAAACATTAAAAGAATGGAAAAGTTTTGATGACCAACTCTCGCAATTAAAAACACGTGGGCTTGTTATTGAGAATGACTTAAAAGCCTTAGGTTATTTAAAAACAATTGGATATTATCGTATTAGTGGCTATCTTTATCCTTTTCGCCAAATAGATATTTGTAATCCTGAGAAAAAATTAGACCGCTTTATTGAAAATACATCTTTTACTGATGTAAAACAACTTTACCTTTTTGATAAAAAATTACGACAATTAGCACTTGATGCTTTAGAAAGAATTGAAGTCGCTATGCGTGTGAATATTGCTTATCAATTAGGAAAATATCAACCACTCGCCCACAAAAAAAGTGAATTTTTTGATTCTAATTTCCGACATTCAGAATGGTTAGATAGACTTGATAGTTTAATTCGCCGAGAAGGAAAAACAAATTTTGTAAAACATCATTTAGAACAATATGAAGATCTACCTATTTGGGTATGCTGTGAAGTTTGGGATTTTGGCACAATGTCAAAACTTTATAGCGGGATGAAAGAAGAAGATAAAGACCATATTGCTAAAATATATCATTTAAAAAGTGGAAAACATTTACAAACGCATCTTCACGCTTTTAACATCATTCGCAACATTTCTGCACATCATAGCAGATTATGGAATCGTTCTATTCCTATAAATGCAACATTGAAAGGGCTAAATGACCCACAGTGGAAAATGCTTTCCACGAAACAAGTATTCGTATATTTTTGTTTGATGAAAAGAATGTTAGATATTATTTGTCCAAATTCAACGTGGGGAGAACGTTTTTTAGCGGTTCTTGATGAATTTCCTAAGGTGCAAAATAATGCAATTTCAATAAGAGATACAGGATTAGTTATTGACCTAAAAGAATGGAATCTATGGGGAAAAATGGCCCCTAGCCTTGTGAATCCAACCACTTGAGTTGGCAAAGCCAGGGGAACTGTTGGCACGCATAGTATAAAAATATGGATCCGAGGTCAAGTTCTTTAGTTAAAACTAAAGTTTTCTTGATTAATATTTAAACTATAAAAATTACGACTGGAAAATATACCCAATAAAAAATAAGCTTATTATTCAATAGCTTATAATAACTCAAGTTACTCAGTAATACTGAATAACTGAAAAATATACTAAGGAAAAACCATGACCCAATACAAAACTATCGCTGAATCCAATAATTTTATCGTTTTAGATCAATATAATAAATTTGTGGAAGAACCTAATGCTGGTTATCAAACAGAAGGGAGCCTTGAGCGTGAGTTTATTCGTGATTTACAGGCTCAAGGCTATGAGTATTTACAAGGGCTTAATAATCACGATGAACTGATTAAAAACTTACGTGTTCAATTACAACGGTTGAATAATGTTATTTTCTCCGATGCAGAATGGCAACGTTTTTTAGAGGAATATTTGGATAAACCGAGCGATAATCTGATTGAGAAAACCCGCAAAATTCACGATGATTATATTTATGATTTTGTGTTCGATAACGGACGCATTCAGAATATCTATTTGCTAGATAAGAAAAATCTTGCCAATAATTCTCTGCAAGTCATCAATCAATTTGAGCAAACTGGCAGCTATGATAATCGTTATGATGTGACAATTTTGGTGAATGGTTTACCCCTTGTGCATATTGAACTGAAAAAACGCGGCGTAGCCATTCGTGAAGCCTTTAACCAAATTCACCGTTACAGCAAAGAAAGTTTCAATAAAGAAAATTCTCTCTTTAAATATATTCAGATTTTTGTCATTTCTAATGGCACGGATACCCGCTATTTTGCCAACACAACGAAACGCAATAAAAATAGCTTTGATTTCACAATGAGTTGGGCAACGGCAAAAAATACTCTGATTAAAGATTTAAAGGATTTTACCGCAACTTTCTTGCAAAAGAATACTTTGCTCAATGTGTTGGTAAATTACTGCGTGTTTGATGTGAGTGATACGTTGTTAATTATGCGTCCGTATCAAATTGCCGCCACTGAGCGTATTTTATGGAAAATCAAAAGTTCATATCACGCCAAAAATTGGAGCAACAAAGAAAGTGGTGGCTATATTTGGCATACCACAGGTTCAGGCAAAACCCTCACCAGTTTTAAAGCATCTCGCCTTGCGACTGAACTTGATTTTATTGATAAAGTCTTTTTTGTGGTCGATCGTAAAGACTTAGACTACCAAACGATGAAAGAATATCAGCGTTTTTCGCCTGATAGCGTGAATGGATCGGAAAGTACCGCTGGGCTTAAACGCAATATTGAAAAAGATGATAACAAAATTATCGTAACCACCATTCAAAAATTGAATAATTTAATGAAAAGTGAAGAAAACCTGTCTATTTATCAAAAACAGGTGGTCTTTATTTTCGATGAAGCACATCGCTCCCAATTTGGCGAAGCACAAAAAAATCTAAAACGTAAATTCAAAAAATTCTATCAATTTGGTTTTACTGGCACACCTATTTTCTCTGAAAACGCATTAGGTGCGGAAACGACAGCAAGTGTGTTCGGTGCGGAATTGCATTCTTATGTGATAACTGATGCTATTCGTGATGACAAAGTACTGAAATTCAAGGTCGATTACAACGATGTCCGCCCACAATTTAAAGCCTTAGAAACAGAAAAAGATCCTGAAAAATTGACCGCACTTGAGCAGAAACAAGCCTTTTTACACCCTGAGCGTATTAAAGAAATCTCGCAATATTTGCTTAACAATTTTAAACAAAAAACCCACCGCTTGAATGCCACAGGTAAAGGCTTTAATGCAATGTTTGCGGTAAGCAGTGTGGAAGCAGCAAAACGTTATTACGAAACCTTACAAAATTTACAGGCAGAGCAGGAGCATCCGTTAAAAATTGCAACAATCTTTTCGTTTGCCGCCAATGAAGAACAAGATGCGATTGGCGATATTCCAGATGAGACCTTTGAACCCACTGCTCTAAACAGTACAGCAAAAGAATTTTTAACGAAAACCATTGATGATTACAATTACTACTTTGGCACGAATTATGGCGTAGATAGTCAATCATTCCAAAATTACTATCGCGATCTTGCCAAACGTGTGAAAAATCAGGAAGTGGATTTACTGATTGTGGTCGGAATGTTCTTAACAGGCTTTGATGCCCCTACGTTGAATACTCTTTTCGTGGACAAAAACTTGCGTTATCACGGATTAATGCAGGCTTTTTCTCGCACCAACCGCATTTATGACACAACTAAAACCTTTGGGAATATCGTCACTTTCCGTGATTTGGAACAAAATACCATTGATGCAATCACGCTATTTGGCGATAAAAATACGAAGAATGTCGTACTAGAAAAAAGCTACGACAGCTATTTTAACGGTGATGACAATCAACGTGGTTATTTGGAGGTTATTCAAGAGCTACAAAATCGCTTTCCTAATCCAACAGAAATCGAAACAGAGCAAGATAAAAAAGAGTTTGTAAAATTATTTGGCGAATATCTACGTGTCGAAAATATTTTGCAGAATTACGATGAATTTGCAGCATTGCAAGCCTTACAAGCGGTCGATTTAAATGATCCGATTGCAATGGAGAAATTCAAGCAAGTACATTATGTGAATGATGAACAAATTGCAGAAATGCTAAAAGTACCCACTTTACCAGTAAGAACAGAGCAAGATTATCGTTCCACTTATAATGATATTCGCGATTGGTTACGCCAAAGAAAAGAGGGGAATGATAAAGATAATTCACCGATAAATTGGGATGATGTCGTGTTTGAAGTAGATTTATTAAAATCTCAAGAAATCAATTTGGATTATATTCTTGCGTTAATTTTCGAACATCATAAGAAAAACCAAGACAAAGAGGTGTTAATTGATGAAATCCGCCGCACAGTTCGTTCAAGTTTGGGTAACCGTGCGAAAGAGAGCTTGATTGTCGATTTTATCAACCAAACAAATTTAGATGATATTCCCGATAAAGCGACTTTAATTGACTCATTCTTCCTATTTGCTCAAGCAGAACAGCGAAAAGAAGCAGAAACCTTAATTCAAGAAGAAAATTTGAATGTCGATGCAGCAAAACGCTATATCAGCACTTCATTAAAACGGGAATATGCCAGTGAAAACGGCACGGCACTTAATGAAGTATTGCCAAAAATGAGTCCACTTAATCCACAATATCTCACTAAAAAGCAGACAATTTTCCAAAAAATTGCTGCATTTGTAGAGAAATTTAAAGGGGTTGGAGGAAATATTTAAATTTAATATATCAACAATTAGAAACCTTATTAAGACATAAAGGCATTATGAATTATGAATTATGAATTATGAATTATGAATTATGAATTATGAATTATGAATTATGAATTATGAATTATGAATTAATAATACAAAACATACTGGTCAATATTTAACTAGTCGTGATAATAAAAACAGCTCCAATTTATACTTGGAGCTGTTTTTATATCGATAAACTTATTTTTTACGTGCTAACATTCGATTTGCACACTCTGCTGCAGCTGTTAAGCCACCTGCCATCATAATAATATCTTTAATCACTAAACGACCAACTCCAGATAAATAAGGGAAACCATAGGCTGGCGTTGGTAAATCTCCACCTAGATTAGGCACCCAAGCCTCGGGCGTTGTGATTAAAAATGACAGCGTGACTATTGACATGCCAAATGTCAGTAGGCCCCCTGCTAAACCTGCCGTTGCATTCCAAATACCAGCTAAAGTAAGAATACCAACAGTAACAATAATTGCTCCAATAATGTAAGAAGCCGTATAGGTGCCATTTTCTTTATGCCATTCGATGTTTTTTGCAACCATCTTTCCTTCAGGATTTTTGTGTAGTGTATATTCCATCACTAACTCTCCTTTATCATTCGGCACTAAATTTGGCCCTTTTTCATACATATAGCTAAAAAACGGGCTATTTGATACAAAGTGGGCAATTCCATCTGCCTCATATTGACAAACTTTCAAACCACCGATCCATGCCATTACAATAAAAATAGCAATACGGATAAAATTAATAAATTGACGCTGCATTGGTGCAACAATTCTCGCGACAAATTCAACAAATGTATTAAATACTGACATATAAATTTCCACATCAAAGTAAATAAAATTGAGAGCCTAATTCTACTCGCTTTAATATTAAAAAGCAAAATCAATTCCCTTTAATATAAAGGTAAATAACGGAGAAATTTGAAAAGTTTTACTAATTAAAATAAAATTTGATTTTCCCATTTTAAGCCTATTTATTATCTTTAAATCACATTTAAATAATCTTTACACAACTACCTTATGATATTAAAATTTACAAAATTTAAGCAAATCCTCCACATCTTCTAACCAAAGATTTCCAATTTCATCAATCAATTCTCCACAATTAAAAACATCAGAATTTTTAGCCGCACTTTCTAAAGTATCCGCTAATTGTCGTAAATGATTTAACCCTACCGATGCCGCTGCGCCTTTAATTTTATGGGCGGTATCTTCTATTTCTTTCATATTATCTTTTGATAATTGAGCCAGATAATTTGGCATAGTTTGTTTGAATAAAGATAAATTTTCTAAAATTTGGGATTTTCCAAGCGTTTCAATCAGCGCTAAATCAAACTGTTCTGAAAGCTCATTATCATCATTCATTTCTATAATAGATTCGCTTTCATCTGCAAAAAATTTCTGTAGACAATGGTGTAAATCCTTAATTGAAATGGGTTTACGTAATACGCCATCCATGCCCATTTCTAAATATTCTTGCTCGCTTTGCATAACATTGGCGGTAAAAGCAATCATTGGCGGTAAAAAATCATAAATACCGTTTTCATAGTTCTCTCGCAAATATTGGGCAATTTCAAAACCACTCATATCTGGTAATTTAATATCGAGCAATAGAATGTCGTAAACATTTTTCTCAAATAAAGTAATCGCCTGCTTGCCATTTGTCGCAACATCAACATGATGCCCAAGTTTTTCTAAAATAGTTTTCGCAACCATAATATTGAGATCAACATCTTCTACTAAAAGAATATTCAAGAATGGTATATTTTTCTTAACGGATTCTTGTTCAGAAATTTCTTGAGCGTGGAGAGTAAGATGGAAAGTTGCGCCTTTTCCTCGCTCACTTTCAACTGTTAAATCTCCTTCCATTAACTGAGCGAGATTTTTAGAAATAGCCAACCCAATACCGCTACCCGCACTTTGCTGACGGCTTTCTTTCACTTGATAATACATTTCAAAAATATGTTTTTGTTCTTCAGGTGAAATCCCCATTCCTGTATCTTTCACAATAAAATGGTAACAATCCTGATTTCTCATAATTTTAAGAATAATATTTCCCTGATCCGTAAACTTCACCGCATTACTAATTAAGTTCCACAAAATTTGGCTCAAGCGAACACGATCAAGATTTAACCAATTAGGCAAATTAGGTTCAAGCTCTAAAGAAAAAATAAGATTTTTTTCTTTGGCGAGGAAACTAGCAAAATTATAAATATCGTTTAATAAGGCGGGGAAATCTGTTGGCTGGCGATTTAATTCAATTCGGCTGGCATCAATTTTTTCCAAATCAATAATATCGCTAAAAATATAGCCTAAACTGACCGCACTTATGTTGATAGTTTTTAAATAATTACGCTGGAGATCATCCAATTCATCATCAAGTAAAATCTGGCTAAGCCCGACAATCCCATTCAATGGCGTGCGAAATTCATGGCTTATTGTGGCAAGTAAGGTACTTTTATCACGGCTATTTTTTTCTAACTTTTCCAATGCTTGGGATAATTTTTTCTGAGCAGCAATTCGCTCGGCGACCTCATTTTCCAATCGATTAACCGAGCTTGAAAGATCAAGACGAGAATGTTCAAGTTTTTCTACTAATAAAGTGAAAAAATAAATAACAAAAGGCGCAGTGAGTAAGCCAAAAGTTACCGAACGAAAAATATCTACCCAAGATATCTGATGAACAATAAATAGACTAAATAAAATCTGAGTACAAAGGGCTAAAACCGCTAGAATCATCACGCCTAAAAGAGAAAAACGAAGACGCCCAAGACGAATAACCCAATCCACATAACTCTGAGCAAAATATTTGAAATTTTTCATCAAATCTCCTAAAACATTATTATCGTTATAAAAAAACCTGTGGATATAGGCTTTATTATATCCATAAAGTAAAAGAGATTGTTATTACTATGTGTGCGTAAGAAATGAAAAACTTAATCTTTATTAATTATCTGTTTGACTAAAATTTGTAATTCAGGAATAACTTGCTCTTCAAACCAAGGATTCTTTGTTACCCAAAGCTGATTACGTGGGGATGGGTGCACGAGAGGCATAAAGTGCGGTAAGAATTGACGATAATTTTTAACAGTGTTAGTTACATTATCTTTATTTTCGGGTAAATAATATTTCTGTGCATATTGCCCAATAAGAATAGTGAGCTGAATATTAGGTAGATGCCCTAAAATCATTGAATGCCATCTTTCTGCAAAACCTTGACGAGGTGGTAAGTCACCCGATTTACCTTTTCCAGGATAATAGAAATCCATGGGAAGAACCGAAAACATACCTGAATTATAAAAATAATCGTAATCTACTCCCAACCATTCACGTAAACGCTCACCACTTTTATCATTCCAATACAAACGAGATTGCTCAGCTTTTAACCCTGGAGCTTGACCAACAATATTAATTCGAGCTGTTTTAGGCACCGAAAATAAAGGGAAAATTCCACGTTCTGTAAAATCTTTATTTTGAGGATCAGCGATAATACTTGAAGTTATTTCGTCTAAATTTTTAAGCATAATGAAGGAGATTAGAAATGAATATATAAAGTCTATTTGAAAAATATGAAAACTCAAAACTCTAAATGATATAAATAGGTATATTTATTAAAACTATATTGTAGGCAATACAAAACTAAAAACTTGATATTGAAATACAATCTCTATTTTCTACTTTAATCCTTTTCATGAAATAATGTCTAGAAAGGTTGGTTTCATTAATAATATTCATATAAAATTAAGAATTAGGGAACCAGTATAATACATTAAAATTAGAAATATGCTAATTAATAAAATTAATTATTTAGATAATTATTTTAGTTAAAATACAAAACCCCAGTCCTTAAACTGGGGTTCTATATTTATTCTTTATCTAATTTGTTTAATTCTGTTTTTACTTAATTTTATCTATCTTAATTACCTTAATGGATAGATTTATATTTAGATTTTTTATTTGCTAACCTGGCGGTGCCCTACTCTCACATGGGGAAACCCCACACTACCATCGGCATTACAGCGTTTCACTTCTGAGTTCGGTATGGTCTCAGGTGGGTCCACCGCACTATCGCCGCCAGGATAATTCTTTGATAACTCGTCTTCTCTTTTATCTCTCGTCTCTTTTATCTCTCGTTACTCAGTCTTTACTCTACCTTTCACTCGTTCTTATTGGTCACAAGCTGAACTCAATTTCCTTTCTATTAAGTCTTCTATATTTACTTTTCTTTGTTTAGTCTTTTACTTCGGTTTCCGCTCTACTTTTATTTGCTTCGCTTTTCATCTCTTACTTCACTTAGCTCCCAAAAACACTTGAGCGTTGTATAGTTAAGCCTCTCGGGCAATTAGTATCTGTTAGCTCAATGTATCACTACACTTACACACCTGACCTATCTACGTCGTAGTCTACAACAACCCTTACTGACTTAAAGTCAGGGATGACTCATCTCTTGGCAAGTTTCGTGCTTAGATGCTTTCAGCACTTATCTCTTCCGCATTTAGCTACCCAGCAATGCCTCTGGCGAGACAACTGGAACACCAGTGATGCGTCCACTCCGGTCCTCTCGTACTAGGAGCAGCCCCAATCAATCATCCTACGCCCACGGCAGATAGGGACCGAACTGTCTCACGACGTTCTAAACCCAGCTCGCGTACCACTTTAAATGGCGAACAGCCATACCCTTGGGACCTACTTCAGCCCCAGGATGTGATGAGCCGACATCGAGGTGCCAAACACCGCCGTCGATATGAACTCTTGGGCGGTATCAGCCTGTTATCCCCGGAGTACCTTTTATCCGTTGAGCGATGGCCCTTCCATTCAGAACCACCGGATCACTATGACCTACTTTCGTACCTGCTCGACTTGTCTGTCTCGCAGTTAAGCTTGCTTATACCATTGCACTAACCTCACGATGTCCGACCGTGATTAGCAAACCTTCGTGCTCCTCCGTTACGCTTTGGGAGGAGACCGCCCCAGTCAAACTACCCACCAGACACTGTCCGAGACCACGTTCCGCAATCTTCGTTAGAACATCAAACGTTAAAGGGTGGTATTTCAAGGATGACTCCATAGAAACTGGCGTTCCTACTTCAAAGTCTCCCACCTATCCTACACATCAAAATTCAATGTTCAGTGTCAAGCTATAGTAAAGGTTCACGGGGTCTTTCCGTCTAGCCGCGGGTACACCGCATCTTCACGGCGATTTCAATTTCACTGAGTCTCGGGTGGAGACAGCCTGGCCATCATTATGCCATTCGTGCAGGTCGGAACTTACCCGACAAGGAATTTCGCTACCTTAGGACCGTTATAGTTACGGCCGCCGTTTACTGGGGCTTCGATCAGGTGCTTCTCTTGCGATGACACCATCAATTAACCTTCCAGCACCGGGCAGGCATCACACCCTATACCTCCACTTTCGTGTTTGCAGAGTGCTGTGTTTTTAATAAACAGTTGCAGCCAGCTGGTCACTTCGACCGGTTCAACCTTCAGGGGCTAGCCCTTACAATCTACGCCGGCGCACCTTCTCCCGAAGTTACGGTGCTATTTTGCCTAGTTCCTTCACCCGAGTTCTCTCAAGCGCCTGAGTATTCTCTACCTGACCACCTGTGTCGGTTTTCAGTACGGTTTAGTAAAGCCTTTCGCTTAGTGGCTTTTCCTGGAAGTGTGGTATCAGTTACTTCAGCTCCGTAGAGCCTCGTCATCATCTCTCTGTGTTAAGGAAGTCCGGATTTGCCTAAACTTCCCACCTACCAACTTAAACGCACATATCCAACAGTGCGATAACCTAACCTACTCCGTCCCCACATCGCAGCTTTACCAAGTACAGGAATATTAACCTGTTTCCCATCGACTACGCTTTTCAGCCTCGCCTTAGGGGCCGACTTACCCTGCCCCGATTAACGTTGGACAGGAACCCTTGGTCTTCCGGCGAACGGGTTTTTCACCCGTTTTATCGTTACTTATGTCAGCATTCGCACTTGTGATACGTCCAGCCCATCTCTCGATGAACCTTCTTCCGCTTACACAACGCTCCCCTACCCAACAGGCGTATCACTAATCATCCTCACTCTAAGATACCCGACTCAACGTTCGGGTTGCTTGAACAACCTTTCATGTCGCTTTGCGCCATTCTAGGTTGTTAATCGTAAGGCGTATTAGTGATACGCCTGATGCCGCAGCTTCGGTGCTATATTTCAGCCCCGTTACATCTTCCGCGCAGACCGACTCGACTAGTGAGCTATTACGCTTTCTTTAAATGATGGCTGCTTCTAAGCCAACATCCTAGCTGTCTAAGCCTTCCCACTTCGTTTCCCACTTAATATAGACTTGGGGACCTTAGCTGGCGGTCTGGGTTGTTTCCCTCTCCACGACGGACGTTAGCACCCGCCGTGTGTCTCCTGAGTATCACTCTTTGGTATTCGTAGTTTGCATCGGGTTGGTAATCCGGGATGGACCCCTAGCCGAAACAGTGCTCTACCCCCAAAGGTGTCACCTCAAGGCTCTACCTAAATAGATTTCGGGGAGAACCAGCTATCTCCCGGTTTGATTGGCCTTTCACCCCCAGCCACAAGTCATCCGCTAATTTTTCAACATTAGTCGGTTCGGTCCTCCAGTTAGTGTTACCCAACCTTCAACCTGCCCATGGCTAGATCACCGGGTTTCGGGTCTATACCCTGCAACTCAACGCCCAGTTAAGACTCGGTTTCCCTTCGGCTCCCCTATTCGGTTAACCTCGCTACAAAATATAAGTCGCTGACCCATTATACAAAAGGTACGCAGTCACCCCATCACTTAATCCCACTGCTTCTTTTGGGTGGTTTGACTCGCTTCGCTCCTCTTACCATTGTTTAAGTGCGGTTGCTTTTCATCACCTTCCAATCGGATTAAGTGATGGGGCTCCCACTGCTTGTACGTACAAGGTTTCAGGTTCTATTTCACTCCCCTCACCGGGGTTCTTTTCGCCTTTCCTTCACAGTACTGGTTCACTATCGGTCAATCAGGAGTATTTAGCCTTGGAGGATGGTCCCCCCTTCTTCAAACAGGATATCACGTGTCCCGCCCTACTTCTCGTTAGCTTAGTACCACAATATGGTTTTTAGATACGGGATTATCACCCTCTTTGATTGTGCTTCCCAACACATTCTCCTAACTATATTGCTATCACTTACTGGCTCTTTCGCTTTCGCTCGCCGCTACTGACGAAATCTCGGTTGATTTCTTTTCCTCGGGGTACTTAGATGTTTCAGTTCTCCCGGTTTGCCTCAACAAGCTATGAATTCACTTGTTGATAGTAGATTCTTCATCTACTGGGTTTCCCCATTCGGATATCTTGGATTAAACGCCTCTTATCGACTCATCCAAGCTTTTCGCAGATTAGCACGTCCTTCTTCGCCTCTGATTGCCAAGGCATCCACCTTGTACGCTTAGTCACTTAACTATACAACCTCAAATGTTTTCAAAACTCAATATAAAATAGATACCGTGCTTTGACTGCACTTTCAGCCTCATTAATTCAACTAAACACTTGATTACTTTTGTTCAATCAAGATTTTTTTACAAAACAGGTTTGTTTTTAGAGTTTCCTTCTCAGTTCCCTCTTTTCACTTTCCTGTCTTGCCTACTCAGACTTTCTCTCGAAAATCTCTTGTTTTCAGCTTGTTTCCAATTTTTTAAAGAACAGTTGATAAAACTTTTCAGTTATCATCGTTAAATAAACTAAAACAAAATTAAATTTAAAATTAAACTTAAAACTAAGAATAAAATAACCTAATATTTAAAATAGCTTAATCACTACCTTAATACTTTATTAATTTGTCCTTTTCTAATTTACTTAACGATGATAAGTGGTGGAGATAAGCGGGATCGAACCGCTGACCTCCTGCGTGCAAGGCAGGCGCTCTCCCAGCTGAGCTATATCCCCATTTATCATTCATCATTTATTATATTAATTACTTAATATTTTTATAATAAATGATTGACCATTACGCCCTTATCCACTCTCAGAGTGGTGGGTCTGAGTGGACTTGAACCACCGACCTCACCCTTATCAGGGGTGCGCTCTAACCACCTGAGCTACAGACCCAAGGGTAATGTTTTCTTCTGCTCATTTGTCTACAACTATCAGCCAATCTGTGTGAGCACTCGCTGTCTCTCGTCTTGGGTAAGGAGGTGATCCAACCGCAGGTTCCCCTACGGTTACCTTGTTACGACTTCACCCCAGTCATGAATCATACCGTGGTAAACGCCCTCCAAAAGGTTAAGCTATCTACTTCTGGTACAACCCACTCCCATGGTGTGACGGGCGGTGTGTACAAGGCCCGGGAACGTATTCACCGCGACATTCTGATTCGCGATTACTAGCGATTCCGACTTCATGGAGTCGAGTTGCAGACTCCAATCCGGACTTAGACGTACTTTATGAGATTCGCTCCACCTCGCAGCTTCGCTTCCCTCTGTATACGCCATTGTAGCACGTGTGTAGCCCTACTCGTAAGGGCCATGATGACTTGACGTCATCCCCACCTTCCTCCAGTTTATCACTGGCAGTCTCCTTTGAGTTCCCGACCAAGTCGCTGGCAACAAAGGATAAGGGTTGCGCTCGTTGCGGGACTTAACCCAACATTTCACAACACGAGCTGACGACAGCCATGCAGCACCTGTCTCTAAGTTCCCGAAGGCACAAGCTCATCTCTGAGCTCTTCTTAGGATGTCAAGAGTAGGTAAGGTTCTTCGCGTTGCATCGAATTAAACCACATGCTCCACCGCTTGTGCGGGCCCCCGTCAATTCATTTGAGTTTTAACCTTGCGGCCGTACTCCCCAGGCGGTCGATTTATCACGTTAGCTACGGGCGCCAGAGTTAAACCCCAACCCCCAAATCGACAGCGTTTACAGCGTGGACTACCAGGGTATCTAATCCTGTTTGCTCCCCACGCTTTCGCACATGAGCGTCAGTACATTCCCAAGGGGCTGCCTTCGCCTTCGGTATTCCTCCACATCTCTACGCATTTCACCGCTACACGTGGAATTCTACCCCTCCCTAAAGTACTCTAGTTACCCAGTCTGAAATGCAATTCCTAGGTTAAGCCCAGGGCTTTCACACCTCACTTAAATAACCGCCTGCGTGCCCTTTACGCCCAGTTATTCCGATTAACGCTCGCACCCTCCGTATTACCGCGGCTGCTGGCACGGAGTTAGCCGGTGCTTCTTCTGTATTTAACGTCAATTTGATGTGCTATTAACACATCAACCTTCCTCAATACCGAAAGAACTTTACAACCCGAAGGCCTTCTTCATTCACGCGGCATGGCTGCGTCAGGGTTCCCCCCCATTGCGCAATATTCCCCACTGCTGCCTCCCGTAGGAGTCTGGACCGTGTCTCAGTTCCAGTGTGGCTGGTCATCCTCTCAGACCAGCTAGAGATCGCAGGCTTGGTAGACCTTTACCCCACCAACTACCTAATCCCACTTGGGCTCATCCTAT
The DNA here is from genome assembly GCF_900475885.1 of Haemophilus aegyptius. Classification (GTDB taxonomy): domain Bacteria; phylum Pseudomonadota; class Gammaproteobacteria; order Enterobacterales; family Pasteurellaceae; genus Haemophilus; species Haemophilus influenzae. The sequence goes on along the minus strand of NZ_LS483429.1, from coordinate 933,328 downwards.
GGCATGCGGCCTCTCAGTCCCGCACTTTCGTCTCTCGACACTACGCGGTATTAGCGACAGTTTCCCGTCGTTATCCCCCTCCATAAGCCAGATTCCCAAGCATTACTCACCCGTCCGCCACTCGTCAGCAAGAAAGCAAGCTTTCTCCTGCTACCGTTCGACTTGCATGTGTTAAGCCTGCCGCCAGCGTTCAATCTGAGCCATGATCAAACTCTTCAATTCAAGTTCAATCGCTCAATAAACTGCTTAGCTATAAATAAAACACTACTTAAAAAAGTAATGATGAATTTTCAGTTAAGCACCTATTAAGACTTCAAAATTAAAAATAGTTTTAAAACAAGTCAATCAACAAGTGCCCACACAGATTGTCTGATATATTGTTAAAGAGCAAAAAATAACGACGCACTTGGAAACTTAAAAAACTTCACAACAGTGCGTCGTTGTGTGCGGTGCATTATAGGGATTTTCAAATCCCTTGCAAGTACTTTTTGTAAAAATATTTAAAAAAATGAGCTTTTGACTAAAATATAAACGGGCTCTTAAAAAGTGCGGTTAAAATATTCAGTTCTTTGACGCTCTTATTTCTTACGCAATGAAACCTCTCCAGCATTAAACATCTGGATTTTATTGCCACATAATACTTTTAGATAACCGCGTTCATCGATGCCTTGTTCAATACCTGAAATAACGCCTTGTTCAGTAAGCACATTTACTTCATTATTTGAAAACGCATTATATGATTGCCACGCTTGTTGAAATTCATCATTAATACCATTTTTCTCAAAAATATTTAAACGTGCATACAAATGTTGTATGAGTTTTGGTAATAAGGTTTGTCGCTCTACATCGGGATCTATTTCACCTACTTCCGCATAAGGCTGACTAATTTCCGTTTGTTTTGGCAAAGACACATTAATACCTACGCCAATCACTAAATTGAGCATACCATTTTTATGGTTAGCAATTTCAACCAAAATTCCGCCCAACTTTCTTCCATTAAACAAAATATCATTTGGCCACTTCACTTGCACCTTTAGCACTTCCGCAATCGCTAAACCGATGACTAAACTTAAACCCTCAATTGATTTTTTAGGATCAAACGTCCAATAAAAACTAAACATTATTTGCCCAGCAAAAGGCGATAGCCATTGACGACCACGCCGACCACGCCCTGCCGTTTGATATTCACCCACGCAAAGATCGCCTTTTTTTAAGGAAGGAATATTTTGTAGTATCCATTCATTTGTAGAAGAAATAATCGGCTGATAATGAATACCATAAGGAAAAAGTGCGGTTGAAATTTGCTGAGGATTTAATAAAGGAAGCATTGGCACTAAGCGATAATCTTGTTCATCAACGAGAATATCCAAACCGAGTTCACGTAATTGTTGAATATCTTCCTCCAGATTTTGAGAAAACTTTTCCAATTCAGACCGCACTTTTGTCTGACAGTCCGCTAAATATGTCAATAACGCAAAATTCATCATTTATTCCTTATGGCAAATAGAATAAAAATCATAGCATAAATCCTAAAATTTCGTTTTCAAAATAAAGTGAAATCTGTATAATCCCACCGCAATATTTTTTAACTTCAACTTAGCGAGAATATTGCAATGTCATTACGCATTAAACAAGAAGCCCTTACTTTTGACGATGTTCTACTCGTCCCAGCGCATTCAACAGTGCTTCCAAATACAGCCAATCTTTCAACCAAACTCACTAAAGAAATTAATTTGAATATTCCTATGCTTTCAGCAGCAATGGATACCATAACAGAAACCAAACTTGCGATCTCTTTAGCGCAAGAAGGTGGAATTGGCTTTATTCATAAAAATATGACTATCGAACGCCAAGCGGATCGCGTTCGTAAAGTGAAAAAATTTGAAAGTGGTATTGTGACTGAACCAGTAACTGTTTCACCAAATTTAACGCTTGCCGAACTTGCTGAAATGGTGAAGATAAATGGCTTTGCGGGCTACCCTGTTGTAGATAGTGAAAATAACCTAATTGGTATCATTACTGGACGCGATACCCGTTTCGTAAAAGATTTAAATCAAACCGTTTCGCAAGTAATGACAAAAAAAGACCGCTTGGTAACGGTAAAAGAAGGGGCAACTCGCGAAGAAATCTTAGCATTAATGCACCAACATCGTGTTGAAAAAGTATTGATGGTCAATGGCAGCTTTAAACTTAAAGGGATGATTACCGTTAAAGACTTCCAAAAAGCAGAACAAAAACCTAATGCGTGTAAAGATGAATTTGGCCGTTTACGCGTGGGTGCCGCTGTAGGTGCAGGCCCAGGTAACGAAGAACGTATTGATGCATTAGTAAAAGCTGGGGTGGATGTGTTGTTAATCGACTCTTCTCACGGTCACTCAGAAGGCGTATTACAACGTGTTCGTGAAACTCGTGCAAAATATCCAAATTTGCCTATCGTTGCAGGTAACGTAGCAACGGCTGAAGGCGCAATTGCATTAGCAGATGCAGGCGCAAGTGCGGTAAAAGTAGGTATTGGTCCTGGTTCAATTTGTACAACTCGTATTGTAACTGGCGTAGGTGTTCCACAAATAACCGCTATCGCAGATGCAGCTGCTGCATTAAAAGATCGCGGTATTCCTGTAATTGCTGACGGTGGTATCCGTTTCTCTGGCGATATTGCAAAAGCTATCGCTGCTGGTGCAAGCTGTGTAATGGTTGGCTCGATGTTCGCGGGTACAGAAGAGGCTCCAGGTGAAATCGAACTTTATCAAGGTCGTGCATTTAAATCTTACCGTGGTATGGGCTCATTAGGTGCGATGGCGAAAGGCTCTTCAGACCGTTACTTCCAATCTGATAACGCGGCAGATAAACTCGTACCAGAAGGTATCGAAGGCCGTATTCCATATAAAGGTTATTTAAAAGAAATCATCCACCAACAAATGGGTGGCTTACGTTCTTGTATGGGCTTAATGGGCTGTGCAACTATTGATGAACTACGCACAAAAGCAGAATTCGTTCGCATCAGTGGCGCAGGCATTAAAGAAAGCCACGTTCACGATGTTGCTATTACTAAAGAAGCACCGAACTATCGTATGGGCTAATCTTTAAGGTGGGCTTTAGCCTGCCTTTTGCTGTTTAAAGTGCGGTTGGTTTTTGCAAAGTTTTAAATAATATGAACCGCTTACACTATCAATAATAAGAGCATTATAAATGACAAATATCCACAATCACAAAATCCTAATCCTCGACTTCGGTTCACAATATACTCAACTGATTGCGCGTCGTGTGCGTGAAATCGGTGTGTACTGTGAACTTTGGGCTTGGGATGTAACCGAACAACAAATCCGTGACTTTGCCCCAACGGGTATTATTCTTTCTGGTGGTCCTGAGAGTACAACAGAAGAAAATAGCCCTCGTGCACCAGAATATGTATTTAATGCTGGTGTACCAGTATTAGGCATTTGCTATGGAATGCAAACTATGGCGATGCAACTTGGCGGTTTAACCGAAACTTCTGACCACCGAGAGTTCGGCTATGCTTCAGTTTCTCTTGAAAATTCCACCGCACTTTTTGCAAATTTAAACGATAATTCGACCGCTTGCGAGCCAAAACTAGACGTTTGGATGAGCCATGGCGATAAAGTAACGCGTTTACCTGAAAACTTCCAAGTTACCGGTACGACTCCAACCTGCCCAATTGCGGCAATGTCTGACGAAAATCGTCGTTTCTACGGTGTACAATTCCACCCGGAAGTAACCCATACCAAAAAAGGTTTGGAATTATTAATGAATTTCGTGGTGAACATTTGTGGTTGCGAAACTAAATGGACAGCTGAAAACATTATCGAAGATGCCGTTGCTCGCATCAAAGAACAAGTAGGCGATGATGAAGTGATTTTAGGCTTATCTGGTGGCGTGGACTCTTCTGTTGTTGCATTACTTTTACACCGTGCTATCGGCAAAAACTTACACTGCGTATTCGTGGATAACGGTTTACTCCGCTTACACGAAGGCGATCAAGTCATGGAAATGTTCGGTGACAAATTCGGTTTAAATATTACCCGTGTTGATGCTGAAAGTCGTTTCTTAGGTGAACTTGCAGGCGTATCTGATCCTGAAGCGAAACGTAAAATTATCGGTAAAGTATTTGTTGATGTATTTGATGATGAATCGAAAAAACTCACTAATGTGAAATGGTTAGCACAAGGTACGATCTATCCTGACGTGATCGAATCTGCAGCCAGCAAAACCGGTAAAGCACATGTGATTAAATCACACCACAATGTAGGTGGCTTACCAGACTATATGAAACTTGGCTTGGTTGAACCATTACGTGAATTGTTTAAAGATGAAGTACGTAAAATCGGTTTGGCATTAGGCTTACCAGCTGAAATGATCAACCGCCACCCATTCCCTGGTCCAGGCTTAGGCGTGCGAGTATTAGGTGAAGTGAAAAAAGAATACTGCGATTTATTACGCCGTGCGGATGCGATCTTTATCGAAGAATTACGCAACAGCGGTTGGTATGAAAAAACCAGCCAAGCCTTCAGCGTATTCTTACCAGTGAAATCTGTAGGCGTAATGGGCGATGGCCGTAAATACGATTGGGTTATTTCCCTACGCGCAGTAGAAACAATCGATTTTATGACCGCACATTGGGCACATTTGCCTTATGATTTATTAGGCAAAGTGTCTAACCGTATCATCAACGAAGTGAATGGCATTTCCCGCGTCGTGTACGACATCAGCGGAAAACCACCCGCAACAATCGAGTGGGAATAGAAAATCTCTATTTCAGATAATTTCTAATTATTTCAGTAACTTTAATAAGTGCGGTTAATTTTCACCGCACTTTATTTTTGTTTAAAACCCCTTCTATGCCAATCACAATGAGACTTAACCAAATAGGCACATAAGTAAAATAGTCGCTTGTGGTTATTTGATTATCTAGCACAAAGACAGCTATTAAAAAAAGCAATATGGGTTCAATATAACTCAACACCGCAAAAATACTAACTGGAATTTGTTGGCTTGATTTTAAGTTGGCTGAAAGCGAAATCGCACTCACAATACCAAGTGCTGGTAGCAATAACCAATAACGATATTCTTGCGTAACCAAAGAAAGCGTATCGCTTTGAGAAAGAATATAAATAAAACAAGGAATCGAAATTAAAATAATATCCAATGTAATTCCTTGTAGAGCTGGGATTTTCATCAATTTACGGCTTAGATAATAAAATGGATAAACCATACAAACCCACAAGCTTGTCCACGAAAAACTTTGAGTGTGCCATAATTCATGTGCAACACCGCAGGCAGCCAGTAAAAGCGCGATTTTCTGAATAAATGATAAGCGTTCTTTTAACCAAGCCCATCCTAAAACAGCCATAATCAGCGGAAAAAGAAAATATCCCATCGCAATATTTATCCCTTCGCCATTTAGCGGTGCCCACATAAAGAGCCAAAATTGACTTCCCGCATCTAATGTCCCCAGTAAAAATAAAACCCAACGCGTCCAACTTTTTCCTAACGTTGTCGTGATAAGAGACAAAAGAGAGCGACAACCAATAGTCGGGAATAAAATTAAAAATAGCCCAAAGATCATGGTCAGCACACGCCACGCAAAAACATCCGTTCCGCTAAGTGGTTGGAGCCATATACTAAATAAATACAATATGCCAAATAAACATTGTGAAAAAATGCACAATAATACGCCTTGAATGACTACTTTCATCTTGAACCTCATCTCATCAATGTGATTATTATAAAAGCCCAAGGCAATAAAAAATCTCAACTTTATTTTTTATTGTGATAATATTTTTCTCAATGGTTACATTTTTGAGAAATTATCTTATGCAAACACTGGATAAATTAGATCGTAATATTTTGAATGTATTACAACAAGATGCCATGATTCCGTTAAAAGAACTGTCAGAGAAAGTGAATAGTTCCGTTGCAACCTGTCAACGACGTGTGCAATCATTAACTGATTCAGGCGTTATTACAAAACGAGTTGCAGTTGTTTCCCCAAAAGCCGTTGGGCGTACGATTAGCGTATTTGTCATGGTCGAAATGGATAATCAACATTCTTATTATCAAGAGCAATTTGAACGGAAAATGCGTCAAGAAGACGAAGTGGTAAGCTGTTACGAAATCTCAGGGGACTATGATTTTATGTTGCTACTCCATGCAAAAGATATGGAAAGCTATCACGCATTCACACGCCGAGTATTGACAGGTGAATTTCATGTAAGAACTTATAAAAGTTTATTTGTAATGAATTTTACCAAAGCAGATAGTGGAATTATCTTATAGAACAAGTGCGGTAAATTTTTACCGCACTTTGTGTATGATTAACTTAGTTTTGTCGTCTGTTTTAAGAATAAATAACCAAGTATTGCCGAAACAGTTGATCCAAGTAGAATACCTAAACGAGAAAGCGTATTGACACTTTCCCCCGCATTAGCATCAAACGCAAGGCTTGCTAAGAACATTGACATCGTAAAACCGATTCCACATAAAACCGCAACAGCAAAAATTTGTTTAAAATTAATTCCATCTGGTAATTTAGCTAATCCCAATTTAACAGAAATATAACTAAATCCAAATATACCGACTGGTTTACCAATAATTAAACCGCTTGCTATAGCCAATAATAATGGCGACGAAATCATATTCACATCTATGCCTGCAAAACTCACACCAGCATTGGCAAATGCGAAAAGTGGTAAAATAACGAAAGATGACCAAGAGGCTAAAATATGCTCGAAATCATCTAATGGGCGTTCTCCTTTTTTACCTTTCAATGGAATGCTAAAACCAATAATAACGCCTGCTAAAGTAGCGTGCACACCAGACTTTAATACGGAAGCCCATAAAATTGCACCTACGACCATATAAGCGCAAAGTGCGGAAACTTTGAAACGATTTAGTAATATCAGCGCAATAATTGCCACGACAGAAAAAATTAGTGCTTGTACACTCAATCCGTGCGAGAAAAATAATGCAATAACAACTATCGCACCGAGGTCATCAATAATAGCAAGGGCAAGTAAAAATATTTTCAGTGGAAGTGGCACTTGTTTACTCAATAACGCCATAATTCCCAGTGCAAAAGCAATGTCTGTTGCCATTGGAATTGCCCAGCCATTAGCTAAACTTGGATCTTGTTTAGCGATAAACCAATAAACTACAGCCGGTATAACCATTCCGCCAATAGCTGCAATAGCAGGGAAAATAGCTTGTTGATAGGTAGAAAGCGCGCCTTCAAATAATTCTTTTTTGACTTCCATTCCCACTAATACAAAAAACACCGCCATAAAACCATCGTTAATCCAGTGAATTAAGGTTTTATTAATTGAGAAACTACCAATTTGTAAACTTACAGGCAAATTTAAAAAATCATTATATTGGTTGCTTAACGGCGAATTAGCCAGCAACATCGCAACAACAGCTGAAAAAAGCAATAATATACCGCCAGCAGATTCTAATTTAAAAAAACGTTGGATCAGTTTTATCACATAAACCCCTTTAAAAATACATAGCAAAAAATTCACAAAGGAAGCATCCTAGCATATTTTCGAAGTTAAAGGAAAAAGTGCGGTAGATTTTGTCGGGATTTTTAGCGAATTGTCGATAAAATGCCATATATCGTGACGAAATTCACATTTTTAGTTTTACAAAATAGGGATTCTCTACACTTTGTAGTAGAATGCAGGCCTTTTTATTTTTAGAATCAAAAACTATGTTTTCACGCAAAGATATTATTATTTTAGGAATGATGATCTTCGCCTTATTTTTAGGTGCGGGTAATATCATTTTTCCGCCTATGGAAGGATTTTCCTCAGGACAACATTGGACGAGTGCTTCCTTAGGCTTTGTTTTAACTGGCGTTTTAATGCCATTTATTACGCTTGTTGTGGTAGCGATTTTAGGTCGTGGCGAAGAACTTACTAAAGATTTACCAAAATGGGCTGGCACAGGTTTCCTCGTTATACTTTATTTAACCATTGGCTCTACCTTTGCAATGCCCCGCATCACTAATGTTGCTTATGAAATGGCGTGGTTGCCTTTAGGCTTAACAGAAAATAATGCGAATGTTCGTTTTGTATTCTCACTAATTTTTAACTTAATCGCGATGGGCTTTATGATTAGCCCAAATACGATCATTTCAAGCGTGGGTAAATTTATGACACCAGCTTTATTAGTGTTACTTATTGCTGTAGCAATTACCGTATTTATTTCGCCTTTATCTGAAATTCAAGCGCCAAGTAATGCTTATGAAAATAGCCATTCTTTATTAATCGGTTTAACTAGCGGCTATCAAACGATGGATGTACTCGCAGCCATTGCTTTCGGTGGAATTGTCGCCCGAGCATTATCAGCGAAAAATGTGACAAAAACCAAAGATATTGTGAAATACACCATTTCAGCAGGATTTGTTTCTGTCATTTTACTCGCCAGTTTATATTTTTCGCTTTTCTATCTAGGTGCAACCAGTGCTGCAGTTGCAGAAGGGGCAACGAATGGTGGACAAATTTTCTCTCGTTATGTAAATGTCTTATTCGGTTCAGCTGGGACTTGGATTATGGCGGGTATTATTGTATTAGCGAGCTTAACAACACTTGTTGGTGTAACGAGTGCATCTGCTGATTATTTTGCAAAATTTTCCTCTCGCTTTTCCTATCCATTTTGGATCGCCCTTTTTACCGCGATAACAATCACAGTTTCGCAATATGGATTGACTGATTTACTTCGCATAACCATTCCAGCATTGTTATTAATTTATCCAGTAGCCATTGTGCTTGTTTTATTGCAATTCTTACGAAAAAAACTTCCATCAATAAAATTTACATACAATAGTACATTGCTCGTTACGGTTTGTTTTAGTTTATGTGACAGCTTAAATAACGTTAAAATGTTACCAGAAAGCATCAATTCATTATTGAAACACTTCCCTCTTTCATCTGAAGGAATGGCTTGGTTGGTTCCGACTTTAGTAATGTTAGTTGCAAGCATTTTTATTGGAAAAGCATTGCGTAAAACCCATTCTTAATCTCACAAAGTGTTTTATAAAGATATTACTGTAAATAAAGGTAAAAATAAGATTGTGCTTACACGCTGACTATATAAGCCCCTTTACCTAGAGGGGCTTTTTACTTTATTTCTTTTTATTTATTGCATTAACAATAAAGCAAGATGTTCCCATTACGGCAAAAATTAAGCCGATTACGCAGGCGGTTGTTGCGTGTGTACCATCAATGATGTAGTTATAAGCATCTCCGCCAACGTATGCATTTTTCTTAAGGATGTCTAATGTTGAATTAGAATAAACAAGTAGTTTATATAAGCCATAGCCGACAGAGCTGAAAGCCGCTAAGTAGCTGAGCCATCCCCACTCTAACAGCGTAGTGTCTTGAGTTTTTTCTTGTTGAACTGATGTATTTTCTTCCATTACATGCTCCTTATATTTTAAATGAATCAATACTATCCACAGCCAATCATTTTTCCAGAATGTGTAACAGTACAACGGTTTCCTTCGCTATCTTCTGAGTGGCATCCTTTGTCATCACACCATGACTTAATTGAGTATGAATTTCCTTCACTGTCTTGGGAATAGCAAGTATTTCCTTTACATCCTGATTCAACAGAGTAATTATTACCCATTGAATCGTATGATTTTACATTGATAGTTCCATCAGGAAAAGTTTCAGTCTCAGTACAGACTCTATATTCTCCTTCTCCAAAACACTCAGTATTTGCTAGAGACAAAGCAGATACTACACTGACGAAGGAAAGTATAACTATTTGGATGGAGAGTTTTTTCATTATTGCTCCTTACGTTTATGAAATAGGGATTAAGCATAATATTTTTTGGAAAATAAAAATGAGATCTTGACCACAAAAATAAATTTCTAACCGCACTTTTTCAAAAATCAAATTAATTTAACAGGTACTTTTACGACTAATTTTTTAATTTTTTCTGTTTTTCCATTCACTACACAGCAAGGCTTGTGCGGTTCATAAGGATAGAATACAGCGAACATTTTTGGTTTCATTGTGACGGTGAATTTATCATCAATATCTGCATAAAGTTGATAATCGTCTGCTTCATTGTAATCTTCATACTTAGATAAATTCGGATAGGTTGCGCCCACTTCGATATTTTCCGTGCCACGAATAAGCACTTGTACATCTAAGTATTCATGATGTAATTCTGCTTTTTTACTGCTTGGTTCTGCAGTTTCTGGTTCCATTACGTTCATATAAAGTTGATCGTTAATATCATGGCGACCATTCTCTAACGCATTCAAATCTAACGTATTTAAATAATCACATACTTCAGTAATCACTTTTGGTAAACCAACTTTAAAATTTGGGTTGGTTAAACTGCTAATAATCATAGAATTTTCCTTATAGTGGATAAAAGTTACACTATGATACCAAGTCGGTTAAATGAAATAAAGCCACCGATTACATCATCTCTCTTGATTAATCCAATTAGCTCTTATAGTGCCGAGTGGAAGAGAGTAAATATCTTGCCAACTTATTGAAGCATAAAGTCTAAACAATGAAATTACGGCATTAACATAAGTATTTTCAGAAAAAATATTATCAAGAGGCTTATGAGGACCTGTAAAATGAAAAATAACAGGAGAAATATCAAGAGTATTAATTGAAATCATATGATCTAATTGGAAATTATAACGCTTATCTAATGAAATCCAACGATCTTTAAAATAGTAATTTAGAATATCTTGATCGCCGTAAATTAAACTTTCTTTTAATTGGTTGTGTAACGTAATTAATTTTGCAGAAAATGATGATTGATTGATTGATTGATTGATTGATTGATTGATTGATTGATTGATTGATTGATTGATTGATATTTTTCCATATTAAAATATAAAACACCAGCATTGAAATAATCCTTATCTTTATAAGGATGGCCAATGCGAGTTACATAAGGATCTAAGACTGCTGCTATTGTATGACGAGAGAAATCTAAATATTCAAAAGGAAGCGTAATATTGCCATTAATCACGATATCACAATCAAGATAAATCCAATAAGGAATATCACTATAATGAAGTAAGCGATCAATATAAAATCTTAAATAAGTAGCAGAAGTAATATAATTATTTGCACTAAAAGAATCTAATTCTGATTTATCTATATGAACTAATTGTAATGTTGAATAGCGTTTAGCAAAATAAGGTTGAAGATCATTTTGCCACGATTCAGAAATATCTCCTGTATGTAAAATAAAAACAGAGAGATTTTCATTGTGCATTAATAGAGATTTCAGTGTGATTTCTACATAAGGAAGATAATTAGCATCACTAGCCATCATTACATTACATTTCATATAAAAGAACCTAATTTCAGAGAGAACAATCAATTTTAGGAGGAAAATACTGTCGAAACAATGATAACAAGTTGGTAATGTGAAATAAAGTTAGCCATTAAAGCCAAACATCCTGTATAATGCAGGGGCTTTATTTTCTACATTAGCGTGCGGCTATCAAAAGAAATTTTTAAACGACCAAAGTGCGGTCATTTTTTCGAGAGATTTCTTTTGCTAGTCGCAATCTGGAAAATAAAGTTTTGTTTTAAATATCATTTTGAAGGAAAACATTGTGAATCCAATTGTTAAACAATTTAAATACGGTCAACATACCGTTACTCTAGAAACTGGCGCGATTGCACGTCAAGCAACGGCTGCGGTTATGGCAAGCATGGACGATACCACGGTATTCGTGACCGTTGTTGCTAAAAAAGATGTAAAAGAAGGTCAAGACTTCTTCCCATTAACCGTAAACTACCAAGAGCGTACTTATGCGGCGGGTAAAATCCCAGGTGGTTTCTTCAAACGTGAAGGTCGTCCATCTGAAGGCGAAACTTTAATTGCACGTTTAATTGACCGTCCAATTCGTCCATTATTCCCAGAAGGTTTCTTCAATGAAATCCAAGTTGTGGCAACTGTGGTGTCTGTAAACCCACAAATCAGCCCTGACTTAGTGGCAATGATCGGTGCTTCTGCAGCATTAACCTTATCTGGTGTGCCTTTCAACGGCCCTATCGGTGCAGCGCGTGTTGGTTTTATCGACAACCAATTCGTATTAAACCCAACTATGGCAGAACAAAAACAAAGCCGTTTGGACTTAGTGGTTGCTGGTACTGACAAAGCCGTATTAATGGTTGAATCTGAAGCTGATATTTTAACTGAAGAACAAATGTTAGCAGCGGTCGTATTCGGTCATCAACAACAACAAGTTGTGGTTGAAGCGATCAAAGAATTTGCGAAAGAAGCAGGCAAACCACGTTGGGATTGGGTTGCTCCAGAGCCAAACACAGATTTAATCAATAAAGTAAAAGCGATTGCAGAAGCGCGTTTAGGCGATGCATACCGCATTACTGAAAAACAAGCTCGTTACGAACAAATCGATGCGATTAAAGCGGATGTGATTGCGCAAATCACAGCAGAAGATGAAGAGATCAGCGAAGGTAAAATCGTGGATATTTTCACCGCACTTGAAAGCCAAATCGTTCGTGGCCGTATCATTGCAGGCGAACCACGTATTGATGGTCGTACCGTTGATACTGTTCGTGCATTAGATATTTGCACTGGTGTATTACCACGTACTCACGGTTCTGCGATTTTTACTCGTGGCGAAACGCAAGCATTAGCTGTTGCAACCTTAGGTACCGAACGTGATGCACAAATCATTGATGAATTAACGGGTGAACGTCAAGATCACTTCTTATTCCATTATAATTTCCCTCCATATTCTGTAGGCGAAACTGGTATGATCGGCTCGCCAAAACGTCGTGAGATCGGTCACGGTCGTTTAGCAAAACGTGGTGTAGCGGCTGTTATGCCAAGCCTTGCAAAATTCCCGTATGTTGTGCGTGTAGTATCTGAAATCACTGAATCTAACGGATCTTCTTCTATGGCATCTGTATGTGGTGCGTCTTTAGCGTTAATGGATGCGGGCGTTCCAATCAAAGCTGCTGTTGCAGGTATCGCAATGGGCTTAGTGAAAGAAAAAGAGAAATTCGTGGTTCTTTCAGATATCTTAGGTGATGAAGACCACTTAGGGGATATGGACTTTAAAGTGGCTGGTACACGCGAAGGTGTAACCGCCCTTCAAATGGACATAAAAATTGAAGGTATTACCCCTGAAATTATGCAAATTGCATTAAACCAAGCGAAAAGTGCGCGTATGCATATTCTTGGTGTCATGGAACAAGCAATCCCAGCTCCACGTGCTGATATTTCTGACTACGCACCGCGCATCTATACAATGAAAATCGATCCTAAGAAAATCAAAGATATCATTGGTAAAGGTGGCGCAACAATTCGTTCATTAACTGAAGAAACTGGCACTTCTATCGATATTGATGACGATGGTACAGTGAAAATTGCCGCAGTAGATAGCAATGCAGCGAAAAACGTAATGGGACGTATTGAGGAAATCGTTGCAGAAGTTGAAGCTGGCGCAATTTACAAAGGTAAAGTCACTCGTCTTGCTGATTTTGGAGCATTCGTCGCAATCGTTGGAAATAAAGAAGGTTTGATTCATATTTCTCAAATTGCTGAAGAGCGTGTAGAAAAAGTGAGCGATTACCTTCAAGTGGGTCAAGAAGTAAACGTAAAAGTTGTTGAAATCGATCGTCAAGGTCGTATTCGTTTAACAATGAAAGACTTGGCTCCAAAACAAGAAACTGAAATTAACCAAGAAGATCCTGTCGAAGAACAGGAATAATCTTGGAATATCGAATCAAAACTTGGTAGCATTCGCTACCAAGTTTTGTTGTTTTCCAACTTTTAGGCATAAAGAAAGCAAATGCGGTGTTTTCGCTTATCTCGCCATTTTATAGTCTATTTATTTAGCTTATGTGCGATCTTACTCCTTGCTGGCTGTGTTCAGTCTAGGGGTGGTTTTGTGTCTAAAAATCATGTCGTGTTGGCTGAACAAAACCCGAATACTCACTTTGAACAAGAAGTGATGATCGTGCGATTAAGCCAAGTACTACTGGTTGGAAAAATGAGTAATGAAGAACGTGCATCACTACATTTTGAACGTGGCGTACTCTATGATTCTCTTGGATTATGGGGACTTGCTCGTTATGATCTTACTCAAGCCCTTGCATTACAGCCGAAAATGGCATCTGTGTACAATTACTTAGGGCTTTATTTATTGCTTGAAGAAGATTACGACGGCGCATTGGATGCTTTCAATACGGTGTTTGAATTAGATTCAGGTTATGACTATACCCACCTTAATCGTGGTTTAAATTTTTATTATGTAGGGCGCTACCATCTTGCTCAGCAAGATTTCTTACAGTTCTACCAAGCCGATAAAAAAGATCCCTATCGTGTCTTATGGCTATATTTGAACGAACAAAAATTAAAACCACAAGAAGCCCAAACAAACCTTGTTGAACGAGCAAAAGGGCTATCAGAGGACTTCTGGGGTACACACATCGTTCAATATTACTTAGGACACATCTCTGTAGAAGAATTACAACAACGTGCAAGTGAATTTGCCGAAAATTCACAACAATATGCTGAAATTCTCACAGAAACCTATTTTTATCTAGCAAAACAAAAACTCAATGTAGGGCTAGTAGATGAAGCAGCAGCTTTATTTAAACTAGCTATGGCAAATCAGGTTTATAACTTTGTTGAGTATCGTTTTGCCGCGTTTGAACTCATGAAATTAAAACCGGTTCAAACAGAAGACGAAAAAGAAGAGAAAAGTGCGGTAACAAAAGCGATTGTTTTCTAAAAATCAATCCAAAACTTACCGCTCTTTGCAGTAGAACGAATAGAAAAATTCATTCGCTCTGCTCAACTTAATAAACCGAAGGCCCGTTGAGCTTTCCTTATTTATATTCGAGTATTTTAATGACTAACAAAATTACTTTTAATAACTTAGGCTTACCTGAGTTCATCTTAAAAGCTGTTTCTGACTTAGGTTTTGAAACACCTTCTCCAATTCAACAATCTTGTATCCCGCATTTGCTCAGTGGCAATGATGTGCTAGGTATGGCACAAACGGGTAGTGGTAAAACTGCTGCCTTTGCACTGCCTTTACTCGCGCAAATTGATCCAAGTGAAAAACATCCACAAATGTTAGTGATGGCACCTACACGCGAACTTGCTATTCAAGTTGCCGATGCGTGCGAACTATTTGTTAAATATGCACAGGGCACTCGCATTGTTACCTTATATGGTGGCCAACGTTATGACATCCAACTTCGTGCATTAAAACAAGGCGCACAAGTGGTTGTGGGTACACCAGGTCGTATTCTTGACCATATTCGTCGCGGAACATTAAATCTTTCTGAACTTCGTTTTATCGTATTAGATGAAGCCGATGAAATGCTACGCATGGGTTTCATTGATGATGTAGAAACCGTCATGGCAGAATTACCAGAAAATCATCAAACTGCGTTATTCTCTGCAACAATGCCTGAACCGATCCGTCGTATTACGAAACGTTTTATGAATGATCCACAAGAAGTGAAGATCAAAGTGAATAACGAAAATGCCCCAGATATCGACCAAAGTTGTTGGTATGTACACGGCGTGCGTAAAAACGAAGCTCTTCTTCGTTTCTTAGAAGTGGAAGATTTTGATGCAGCGATTATTTTTGCTCGCACTAAAACTGGCACGTTAGACATTACAGAACTACTTGAAAAAAATGGTTTCCGTTCTGCCGCACTTAATGGCGATATGACACAACAATTACGCGAACAAACCCTCGATCGCTTACGTAACGGCAGTTTAGATATTGTTGTGGCAACCGATGTGGCTGCACGCGGTATCGATATTGAACGTATCAGCCTTGTGGTGAACTACGACATTCCGCTTGATGCAGAATCTTATGTACACCGAATTGGGCGTACTGGTCGTGCTGGTCGTTCTGGTCGTGCTTTATTATTCGTTGAGCCTCGCGAGCGTCGTTTACTTCGTAATATTGAACACCTAATGAAAAAAGGTATCAATGAAGTAGAATTGCCAAATCATCTTGTGTTACAAGAATGCCGCCGCAAAAAATTTGTCGCCAAAATTACGAAACAACTCGAGCATCACGATTTAGAACAATATCGTAGTTTATTAGAAGACTTATTCACAGCCGATCAGGATCAAGAAGATATTGCTGCAGCAATGTTGATGCTGCTTCAAGGCAAACAAAAACTTATTCTTCCACCTGATCCGCCAATGGAAAAACGTCGTCGTGAACGTAATGATCGCGGTGATCGCCGTGAAAATCCTCGTTCAGCTGAACGTCGTGGCGAACGTAAAGGCTATGGAAATCCACAACCAATGGATTTATATCGTATCGAAGTCGGTCGTGCAGATGGTGTAGAAGTTCGCCATATCGTTGGTGCGATTGCTAACGAAGGCGATATTAACAGCCGTTATATTGGTCATATTAAACTTTATGATGATTACACTACCGTTGAATTGCCACAAGGTATGCCGAAAGAATTATTGCAACAATTCGGAAAAACACGCGTATTGAATAAACAAATGCAAATGTCTTTCTTAGGTGCAGTAAAATCCGATAATTCCCGTGGCAGCGATGATTTTAACGGTAAACGTAAAGGTCGTGGTGGCGATTTCCGTGGAGAGCGCGGACGTGAACGCGGCAATGATAATCGTGGAAATCGTAAATTTAATGAAAAAAGTAACCGCACTTTTAGCGACAAACTACGCCGTGATCGTAGATCATCATTCTAAAAATAAATCGTCTGATATTTTACATACACTTAGCCCCTTGAACCTCAAGGGGCTTTTTATTGTCTATAGTGAAAGTTTTGGCTACAATCCCATAACTTTTTTATATAGGAAAAATCATTGAAAGGTCTTTTTTTACGTATTATTACTGCTCTAGCGTTATTATTTTGGGCTATTGATATGGTGTTCCCATGGCAATTTTTACGTCATACTGAAGAAAATCATTATACTGCAATTCAAGCTAGGGGATCACTTTATGTAGGAACAATAAATAACCAGATTTCTTATTTTATTAATAAAGATAGCGAACGAGGCTTTGAATATGAATTAGCCAAAGCATTTGCTGATACTTTAGGCGTAGAACTCGAAATGAAAATTTTCGATAATCAAGAGCAGTTATTTGATGAACTTGATAAACACAATATTGATTTAGCTGCCGCCCACCTTTTATACCATCCTAAAAATGCGGAACGTTTCCAAATAGGTCCTGCATATCATTCTGCTTCATGGCAATTAGCTTATCGAAAAAATGAAAATCGTCCTAAAAATTTAGGTAACGTAAAGAAAGATATTTATATCTCAAATAATTTAGCATTAGAAGAAACGCTAAAAGAATTACAAAAACAATATCCACAATTAATTTGGAAAAGAAATCAAGCACTTACTCAAGAAGAACTATTACTACAACTGGCTGAAGGCAAAATTCCTTACGTTATTGCAAATTCTATTGATATTGCTGCAATTCAACAAATCAAACCAGAATTAGCCATTGCCTTTGATATTACTGATGAAGCAAACGTTCACTGGTATTTACCCAATAGCCCCTACCGCGATCTACAAACGGCTTTACTCAATTTTATGAATAATGCCGAAGAAACGGGACTTTTAGATAATTTAAAAGAAAAATATTTAGGGCATATTTCACAATTTGATTACGTGGATACGCGCTCTTATATAAACGCAATTGAAAATACCCTGCCACAATTCTCACCGCTCTTTGAAAAATACAAAGGTAAATTAGATTGGAGATTACTCGCAGCAGTCGCTTATCAAGAGTCTCATTGGAATCCAGATGCAACATCACCTACGGGCGTGCGTGGCATAATGATGCTGACGAAAGATACCGCACAATATATGAAAATCAGTGATAGAACAGATCCTGAACAAAGCATTAAAGCGGGATCAGGATATTTACACTGGCTGATTAGTCAAATTCCAGAAAGCATTGAAAAGGAAGAAAGAATTTGGTTTGCCTTAGTTGCCTATAACATAGGACTCGGTCACTTAATTGATGCACGCCGTTTAACTCAAAATCTTGGAGGAAATCCAGATAATTGGCTCGATGTGAAAAAAAATCTGCCTTTATTAGCAGAAAAACGCTATTATTCCCAACTGAAATACGGCTATGCGCGAGGCTATGAAGCCCATCAATATGTAGAAAATATTCGCCGCTATATGAATAGCATAGTGAATTATCATCGAGTCCAAGAAAATCAAACAACGAATGATAATGCCAACAACGAAAGTGCGGTTAAAAATTTAGAAGAAATAAAAGAAAATAAGGATTAATAAAATGTTAAAACGTAAAACTTTTCTTAAAAAGAAAGCTAATTTACAACAAAGTTCTTTATCACGAAATCTACGTTTAAGACGTTTAAAACACCGCAAACAACAACAATTTTCGAGACATTCATTACAATTTGTCGTACAAGAAATTTGTTGCTAAGTAATCTATTTTTCTTATCAAAATAAAGAAAAAATAACCGCACTTTTTTATGTAATTTATATCATTAAAGTGCGATCTTTGTTTTACAATAATCGTAAAATATAGTGTGAAATTTTATAGATTAATCAATATTTTATTCTAATTTTATCCCTAAGTTTCCAATTTTCACACCGACTAGACCAATCGAGACGGGATCAAAATAATCCCCTAAAAATTTGAACAATTCATTTAACTCTGTAAAAGAACGCTGAATTTTTATTTGATCCTCCACTTTACGCACAAATTCATAGCGTATGTTATTTTCTTCAAAATAAGCTGTTAGAGTTAAATAAATCGTTTCAAAGAAATGGCTTTTTGCCCCCTCCTCTCCGGGATCACTAATACGCACATTCCATGTATTATTAAGTAGAATTTGAGGCTGTTTTGACATATTTTACTCCTTATTATTTTAACCTAAGAAAAACCCGATTATAAAGTTTCTGTAATCAAAAAATTTATAATCGGGCTTTTCAAACATTTTCCCTGGGTGTTTCGCCTTACGTTGGTAACTGCCTTTCCCTTTACGTTTTTTCTCAACACGTTGGCGAAATAATTTATCGCCTAGCAATGCCATCACTGCATTATCTTTTATCACGCCTCGAGTGTGCAAATAAACGGTTTCATTTTCAACCACACTTTTTTGTTTCTTTCTCATAAATTTTCCTTAAAAAAGCCGCGGAAGGATTTCCACGGCTGATGTATTATACATGCAAACGTTTAAATTACAAAATCTCAAGTACAGTTTCTGGCGGACGCCCGATTTTAGCTTTATCGCCATTAATAACAATTGGGCGTTCAATAAGTGCTGAATGTTCACTTATCGCTTTAAATAATTCTGCTTGAGAAAGATCTAAATTATCTAAATTTAAGCTTTTATATAGTTCATCTTTCGTACGCATCATTTGTCGCACATCATCAATTCCTAATTTTTTGGCAATGCTTTGTAATTCATTCACGGAATACTGCTTTTGCAAATACAGTTCAATAATCGGCTGAATACCTTTATTTTCTAATAATGCTAGCGTTTCACGGCTTTTTGAGCAATGTGGGTTGTGATAAATAATAACAGACATAGGATTTCCTCTTAGTAGCTATAAACACTGTAAATTTTAACTTATAATGGCGAAAAATACTTATAGGAAAAGAAATTATGCTAGAAATGTTAAAAAGCTGGTACTCACGCCGTTTAAGTGATCCACAAGCGATGGGACTATTAGCAATATTATTATTTGGCTTTATCTCCATTTATTTTTTTGGAGATTTAATTGCACCTTTGTTGATTGCTCTAGTGCTATCCTATTTACTAGAAATGCCAATCAATTTTTTAAATCAATATTTAAAATGCCCAAGAATGTTAGCGACAATTCTTATTTTCGGTAGTTTTATTGGTCTAGCAGCAATTTTCTTTTTGGTATTGGTGCCAATGTTATGGAATCAAACTATTTCCTTATTAAGTGATTTGCCCGCTATGTTTAATAAATCTAATGAATGGCTACTCAATTTACCCAAAAATTATCCTGAACTTATTGATTATTCAATGGTAGATTCTATTTTCAATTCTGTGCGAGAAAAAATCCTTGGTTTTGGCGAATCTGCTGTAAAACTTTCTTTAGCCTCTATTATGAACTTAGTTTCCTTAGGAATTTATGCTTTTTTAGTACCATTAATGATGTTTTTTATGTTGAAAGATAAATCAGAACTTTTACAAGGGGTAAGTCGATTCTTACCAAAAAATAGAAATCTCGCATTTAAAGTCTGGAAAGAAATGCAACAACAAATTTCTAATTACATTCACGGAAAATTATTAGAAATACTGATTGTCACTTTAATCACTTATATTATTTTCTTAATTTTCGGGCTAAACTATCCGCTCTTATTGGCTTTTGCGGTGGGTCTTTCAGTTCTCGTCCCTTATATTGGCGCAGTTATTGTGACGATTCCTGTTGCATTGGTTGCTTTATTCCAGTTTGGAATCAGCCCAACATTTTGGTACATCATTATTGCTTTTGCTGTAAGCCAACTTTTAGATGGAAATCTCCTTGTGCCTTATTTATTTTCTGAAGCCGTCAATTTACATCCACTAATTATAATCATTTCAGTATTAATTTTTGGCGGTTTATGGGGATTTTGGGGTGTATTCTTTGCCATTCCTTTAGCCACTTTAGTAAAGGCCGTAATAAATGCCTTACCTCAAGATTAAATAATCTTTGAATTTTAAGTAGTCTATTTTAATTAGAGCTTTATATAAATAAAAAATAGTTAATCGTAAATTTTCGATTAACTATTTTTTTAATTTATTCTAAAAGTAAATTAACTAAGGTAATTCATCAATTTCTTTATCTACTTTAGGTGGGATCATATGTTCACGACGTAAACCAACATCGTATGCAATGGCGATGGCAACAAAAATCGAGGAATAAGTACCAAATCCAATACCTACGAGTAAAGCAAGTGAAAAGTTATGAATGGAAGGACCACCAAAGAAGAACAATGCCATCACGACAACTAATGTAGTAACCGAAGTAATGATAGTTCTTGATAAAGTTTGCGTTAAAGAAATATCAATAATATCAATCGTATCCAATCGTCTAATTTTTCGGAAATTTTCACGAACCCGGTCAAATACCACAATACTATCGTTGATGGAGTAACCCACCACAGATAAAATCGCTGCGACAAAAGTAAGATCAATTTCAATTTGTAATGCAGAGAATACCCCTAGCGTAATAATGACGTCGTGCGCAAGAGAAGCGATACTGCCAAAGCCTAAACGCCATTCAAAACGTGACCCCACATAAATAAGCACCATTGCTAATGTCGCTAAAGTCGCATATACCGCACCTTGTGCTAATTCTTCACCAACATTTGGGCCAACGAACTCAATACTACGAATTTGAATGTCTTTATCTACATTCTGTAGCATACTTTTGACGTGTTCACCAATGGTAGAATCATTATTACTTGCAGGTAAACGAATCATCACATCCTGAACTGATCCTGTGGTTTGTACAATTGGGCTTTCAATTCCATTTTCGTGAAGTTTACTACGAATTTGTTCAAGGTTAGCGGACTGCGAGAAGTGAGTATCAAATACCACTCCACCAGTAAAATCTAAGCCCCAGTTAAATCCTTTGGTAATAATAAAAAATAGAGAAATTACCATCAAAAGTGCGGATAATATATAACCCAATTTACGCACTTTCATAAATTCAGTCAATGGGAACGGGAGCTTTATCCCATTGATTTCACGGATAAAATGTCCGTCTTTATCTTTTGTAAAAAGTTTCATCATTTCCCGCCTAAATTAATAATTTTTTAAGTTGTTTGCCGCCGTAAAGGGCATTAACTAATGCGCGAGTTCCAGTAATCGCGGTAAACATAGAAATCGCAACACCAAGTGAAAGCGTAATCGCAAAGCCTTGAATTGGGCCTGTTCCTACCGCGTATAGAATAATTGCGGTTAAGATTGTGGTTAAGTTTGCATCAAAAATAGAAGTAAATGCGCTGTTATAACCTTCATTAATGGCTTGCTGAATTGAACGACCATTACGAATTTCTTCTTTAATACGTTCAAAAATCAATACATTCGCATCTACTGACATACCTAAAGTTAAAACGATACCCGCAATACCCGGCATTGAAAGTGTCGCACCAGGTAAAATAGACATTAATCCCACAAGTAATACGATATTAATAACAAGTGCAAAACTTGCAATCACACCAAACATTTTGTAGTAAAACAACATAAAGGCAATAACAGCAACTAATCCCCAAAGACTCGCATTAATCCCTTGCTCTACGTTTTGCGCACCTAATGATGGGCCAATTGTGCGTTCTTCAACAATTTGAATTGGTGCAATTAATGCGCCAGATTTCAATAAGGTAGAAAGATTATGTGCTTCGGCAATACTATCAATACCAGTAATTTGGAAATTAGAACCAAAACGTCCTTGAATTGTTGCAACATTAATCACTTCTTCATGCTTTTCTAAAATAGTTTTACCATTTTCATCTTTTTTACCGTTATCTTTATATTCAACATAAAGCGTTGCCATTGGTTTCTTGTAATATTTTTTAGTGGTCTGAGACATAATCTCGCCACCTTCGCTATCCAAAGTTACACTCACTTGCGGCGTGCTTGAATGCTGATCTAAACCAGAGCTTGAATTAATAATATGCTCCCCACCTAATACGGCACGTTTAAATAATGCAACAGGATGACCTTGGCGATCATATTTAACTTCCGAATCAGCTGGTAACATATTACGAGAAATAGCATCAGCCGTAACATTTTGATTTACGATACGAAACTCAAGTGTTGCCGTTGCCCCTAAAATTTCTTTTGCGCGTGCAGTGTCTTGAACACCTGGTAATTCAATCACAATACGCTCCGCACCTTGACGTTGAATTACCGCTTCTGCAACACCTAATTCAGCAACACGTTTACGTAAAATCGTTAAGTTTTGCTCAATGGCTAAGTCGCGAGCTTCATTTAATGCTGCAGTAGATAGCCCTAAATTAATACTATCAGCATCAGGCTCAGTAATATCTAATGTTGGATGTAATTGGCGAATAATTCGCTCAGCTTTAGCACGCTGGCTCACATTAGCTAAGGTTATCAACGTACCAAAATGCTCAGTATTTTTAATGGCAGTATATTGAATTTTTTCTTTACGAAGTTCGCCACGCAAACTATCTTGTAATTGCTCTTGGCGTTTTACAAGTGCGGCATTCATATCGACTTCCATCAAAAAACGAACTCCACCACGTAAGTCTAATCCCCATTTCATAGGATTCGCACCAAACATACTTAACCAAGCTGGAGTGGCTGGAGCAAGATTTAATGCGGTGGTGTAATTATTGCCAAGACGTTCAGCAATTTTATCTTTAGCAAGAAGTTGATCATCGGTATTAGTAAAACGAGCTAGAATTGAGCCATTCTCAAGCACGATAGATTTGGTTGGAAGATTATTGGTTTTAAGCACATCTTGAACTTGTCCAAGCACGCTAGTATTTGCTTCTTGACCGCGTGTACCGGAAATTTGCACCGCAGGATCTTCACCATAAATATTTGGAAGAGAATATAAAATCCCGATGACCACAATAAAAATAACCATCAAATTCTTCCATAATGGATAACGGTTTAACATAGTTTTCCTTTTCTTTTCTAACGCACAGAGCCACAATGCGTGGCTCTGGAAAATAATTTAACGTTACTCTTAAAGTGATTTTAATGAACCTTTAGGAAGAACGCTCACAATGTAGTTACGATTAATCGTAATTTCTGTCGTGTCGTTTAACGCAATCACGATACTATCGCTACCTTCGGTTACTTTAGTAATTTTGCCGATTAAACCACCAGCAGTTAAAACTTCAGTACCTTTTGCAAGCTCAGACATCAATTTTTTGTGTTCTTTATTGCGTTTAGCTTGCGGGCGATAAATCATAAAGTAGAAAATTAAACCAAAGATCACGAAAATAAATAGCGTGGACATTGGGCTTTGTGCTTCCATTGTGTTTTCCTTATTAATTTAAGTTAAAAATTTTGCGTAAAATACCATAAATTGCTTCATTGGGAAAGGCGAACTAAGCCCAATATCCTACGTTATGGCGATTATTTTTATTTTTTCAAGATAACGATAAATTCTTTTTCCGAAGTGTAATATTGCTCGACTAAAGCAACAGAATTTTCTTCGGCAAAAATAGAAAAATTTTCCACCGCACTTTCAAGGTTTAAGATCAACATTAGCTCATCATTTTTATCCAAATTTTTTAAGGCTTTTTTGGCACTTAAAAGAGGAATGGGGCATCGAAGTGCGGTTAAATTGAGCTGATATTTCATTCTTTAACTTGACGACGAGCACTCATGCGCTTGCCCATTTCAGTCAAAATATCCGCACTTAAGCATTCACGCCCCATTTCAAATAACGGCTCTTCTAACGCAATATGACGATCATAACCTTGAATAAAGCGTTCAATTAAATATTCATCAATATTTTGACGTTGTTCAGAAATAAGCTCTTCTAACTGCACAGATAATGCATTCCAATTTTCATGCAAATATTCGTGCTGTTTTTCTAATTCATCAATGGAAGTTTGTGTTTGCGGAGCCACTTTGACTAATTGAGGGAAAAAATCTAATTCTTCATCATCGTGATGTAACGGTGCGGCACGATTGAAATAAGTTAAAATTTGCTCAACATCATTTAACACAGCCTGAGTATAGCCGTGTTTTTCTAGATAATCAGGCAAAATGCTTAACTGACGACAAAAACGTTTTACCTTGCTATGGCAGGCATAAAGCATTTCAATCGGCTCATTCCAAGTGGCGAATTGTTGAGGTTCAAGAATTTGCATAAGGTTTCCTTTGTTAAAATAAAAGATCAAAGCCATTTATCTAAAACCGCTTTTTTCTCCTGCCTTGAATTTTCCAACACTTTTTCTAGTTCAGAAATTTGGGTTTCGATTTCATTGATTTGATTAACGATAGATTGTTGTTCATTTAAATCTGGGACAAGGAAAGAAATATTACCAATTGTGCTTAGATTTAATTCAATCTGTCCACTTGCACCAGTCGCCATTCGTTCAATTGTTTTAAACCCTATATGTGCTAAAGAATACATAGCAAATTTAGGTAAAACTTTCTCATTAGGGCGGAAAATAGTAATGTGGCTATCTACAACAAAATCTCCATCTAATCCAAATAATGTAACTCGACCTGCAGTACCCTCTCCTGTTGAATTAATAAGAATATCTCCTTTCTGTAATTTCCTTTCATCAATAATAAAATTATCAGCCAAGAAAAATCTTTCATTGAAAAGAAATTCATTATATCCACGAGCTTGCCCAGATTTAATGACTTGAATTGATGAATTTCCGTATTTAGGTGATTTCCCACGCTTTAATAATAATTGTAACTCATTGATTTTAAAGCGTTTTACCCCCCCCCGCACGATTTCTAACTCATTGAAAATTTTAGCAAATTTTGCACGATATTCTTCGATTTGCATGCGAGTGCGGTTAAATTCATCATCAATTTTTTGACATTCTTCGACTACTTTTTGTTGAATGTCTAGAGGGACTTTAGGAATAGGTAAACGTTTAATATCATCAGGATAGACGTGTGGTTGTGCTGCACCACGCGCTAAATCAAAAATATTTTCTTGAATACTTTGCAAATATGTAAAAATAAATTTTGTCCCCACATAATTATCTGCTCTCACAGTTGTACAATCAGATGCAAAAATTTTCTCTGTCCAAAAATTTACAAATCCTGCATTTGCACCTGAGGCACTAATAGTAATTGTGTTTTCCATACGGTTAAATTCATTATGCATATAAGCAAAGTTTTTTCCTCCTGCAACAACTTTGTAATCTCCTACAATTGCATTTTTAGCAGTAATTGATTTGCCTTTTTTTAATTTCTGCTGGAAACTCTTCCAATGCAATAATGGGATACTTACTCAAAACCTTAATTTTCTTTTGAACGTTAGTGCGAATGGCTTTATCAAAATCCACACGGCTAAAATCCAGCATTTGTGTAAGCGGTAATAGGCTCACATAATTTGCTAACGTTTGCGGAATTTCGACCGCTTGTTGGTTGAAATTCTGGCGAATAAGGCAGTTAATTTTGGTTTCATCAAACAAGTTTTGTGGGTTAAACAACGGAGTTTGAATTTGGTTAATACCTTTGAGTTTTGCTAGGCTATCGTCCTCATCACCGCTGGTTTGATTGAGATATTTAATCCCTTCGCTGCCTTTTGCCGAACTCCATTCATAACCTAAAAAGGCTTTCTTTTCTTTGTTGTCCGCAGGCATTTTCACCACTAACACATCTTGCGGATTATTTTGTGCCAACATAAAGAATTGCATCTTATCCGCCTCAATCGCTTTGGCAAAATTGAGCCACTCTTTGGCTAAATTTGCTGATTTTGCAAATTTTCTTTTCTCAAATGCCTTGCGGTATTCTTGGAAAAACTCTGTTTCAGCAATTGCCAAAGGCATTTCTTCGATGGCAGATAAGAAAGCTTTGTAATCATCAAGATTAAAACCGCAATGGTTGCAATAACTTTGTAACAAATGATGATCTTCAAATAAGCCATCAAAGCCAAAGTTACCACTTTGCCATTGTTCTATGCGATTTTTATAGTGTTCGCTTAAATTTGGTGTTGCTTGCTTACGGCGTAAGAAAAGGGTGGCTGTGTTTGTACCTGTTTTGCTAAATGTGCCTGAACCAAATTCTGCAATGGCGACTAAATCAAAATGTTGTAGCAAAATTTCACGGCATTTAATGTAAATGTTGCCGTTGGTTAAAATACTAGAAGGTAATACTATAACCGCAATCCCTTCAGCGTGAAGAAGTTGTTTGGCTTTTTCAATAAAGAAGGTTTCAATGCTGTTAAAGGTTTCTTCGTTATCAATGTTTTCATAAAGGGTAAATTTGGCTTTATCTTCATCGGAAATAGTAGATAAAAAGCCTTTAACGCTATATGGTGGATTAGCCACTAATAAAGAGAATGAACCATCTTGTAAGGCTTTACCTTGTTCTTGATTTTGAGCAAGGGCATCGGCATAGATAATATTCATCTCATCTTGCCCATACATAAAGGCAGAAACCTTTGCCACTTTGGATAAGCGGTATTCTTTTTCAATACCATAGATTTTTTGGTAAAACTCAGATAGATTCCGACCGCTATCTTTTAGCAAGGGTTTGATTTGGCTTGCGTATTCCGTTAAGAAATGCCCTGCACCACAAGCGTAATCAATTACTTTTGGTGCATTTTTATTTTGTAAAACCTGTTCCAGTGGCAGTGAAGAAATCAAAAATTTCACAATCGGCATTGGAGTAAAAAACTGTCCTTCT
This sequence comes from Haemophilus aegyptius, assembly GCF_900475885.1. Classification (GTDB taxonomy): domain Bacteria; phylum Pseudomonadota; class Gammaproteobacteria; order Enterobacterales; family Pasteurellaceae; genus Haemophilus; species Haemophilus influenzae. The sequence goes on along the minus strand of NZ_LS483429.1, from coordinate 905,968 downwards.
GATTGTTTTACTCCTTGATCTAAAAAGCCCTCAAATAAATCACCCAAAAATTGGTGCTGTTCTTCTTCACTTTTGAGTTTGATGTCTTGCAACATTTGCACGATTTCTTTCAAAATTACTGCATTTTGAAAGAAGAGCTTTTCATTATGTACATCTAGAAATGCAAAAGGGTTGTTGGAATAGAATTTAAGTTGCGTAAAGTATTCTAAAACAGTGCGTTTGGTTTCATCTTTTTTATTTTTGAACAAATGAAATGCGTTGTTGATTTCTTCTTCGCTGATGTAGGTTACTTCTTCGCCCAAAAAATCTTTCATACCAATTTTATAAAGTTGTTGTAGACGATCTTGCAAGTCGTAGTGGTTATCGCTGGCGGCACCTTTCCAATAAACTTTTAAATTTTCAGGGTTGGCTTTTTCGTCCACTACTTTGCATAGAAAGATATTAACCAGTTTATCAAAAGCATTTTCACGTGCTGAAACGTTATGCTGGCGCATAATCGTGGCAAATTGATGATATTTTTTCTGAATGGTGTCGTTATCAACAATTTTAAGATCGTTCACATTATAAGGACGATTACCGACTTTAAAGATTTCTGATTCAAAGAGATTATGCGTAATAAAGTCTTGTTGATAGGTATCTGTCCAAACGTTGAAATAATCCACTTTTGCCCCATTTTCTGCTTGAATTTGGGCAAAACTTTGTAATTTATCGTTGTTTTTCAAGAAGTCATTATTATCTGTCATCGAAATCAGATGATAAATGGATTCCACTTTATCATTGCGAAAATCTGAACAATATAAACAAAGCCATTTAGCTCGGCGGTAAGTATTAAAATAGTTAAATAACTGTCCACCATTTTTTAACATTTTCGCCCATGCTTTAGAAAATTCTCGACTTTTGCCATCATCTGCGGTTTTACATTCAATTAGTAAGTATTCCACGCCATCGTTATCTTGCACAATAATATCGCAGAAACCACCTGTATCACCGTGTCCACCTGGCATACCTTGTTCTAAAATAATATGTTCTGGTTTATAACCAGATTGTAATAAGTTATGCACACACTCAAATACCACAAAATTTTCAGGTGCAGAAAAGTTTTTAGTAGTATCTCGTTGTGCTTTTAAGCCTTCAGGATAAATTAATTTTTCGTTAGCAAAATCGACTTTTAATTCATAACTGTTGATTGTTTTATAATAAATTTTATTCGTTTGAGAAAAGTCTAAAGAAGAGAGTAATTCAGGAAAGTTTGAGCGAGTAATCATATATTATCTATTTATTGTGAGGTTTATTATTCATTATACTAAAAAGTGCGGTCAAAAAACGTTTTATTTTTCTACCGCACTTTTATTAATTATGATTTATCCGCTAATTGTAATGGCGGAACAGGTTTGCCCATGCGAGCATAGAATTCCACCACAAAATCATCAAAACGATCATCTTCAATCGCTTGACGAATTTCCGCCATTAAACGTTGATAATAGCGTAAATTGTGAATGGTATTTAAGCGTGCACCTAAAATTTCACCGCATTTATCCAAGTGATATAAATAAGCTTTCGTATAGTTTTTACAAGTGTAACAATCGCAGTGAGGATCTAACGGGCTGGTATCATCACGATATTTTGCATTACGGATTTTGACAATGCCGTCTGTCACAAATAAATGGCCGTTACGTGCGTTACGGGTTGGCATTACGCAGTCAAACATATCAATGCCACGACGCACGCCTTCCACTAAATCTTCTGGTTTACCCACGCCCATTAAATAACGTGGTTTGTCAGCTGGGATTTGTGGGCAGATGTATTCTAAAATGCGGTGCATATCTTCTTTTGGTTCGCCTACCGCTAAACCGCCCACCGCATAACCGTCAAAGCCAATATTCACTAAGCCTTCTAATGATACTTTACGTAATTCTTCAAATACACCGCCTTGAATAATACCAAATAGCGCATTTTTATTGCCTAATTCATCAAAGCGATCGCGGCTGCGTTTTGCCCAACGAAGTGACATTTCCATAGATTTTTTCGCATAATCGAAAGTCGCTGGATAAGGCGTACATTCATCAAAAATCATCACGATATCAGAACCTAAATCATATTGAATTTCCATGGATTTTTCAGGCGAAAGGAAAATACGCTCACCATTAATTGGGTTTTGGAATTTTACGCCTTCTTCGGTAATTTTACGTAATTTACCTAAACTGAATACTTGGAAACCGCCACTGTCAGTCAAAATCGGACGATGCCATTGCATAAAATCGTGCAAATCACCGTGTTTACGCATAATTTCTTGCCCTGGACGTAACCATAAATGAAAAGTGTTACCCAAAAGAATTTCTGCACCTGTCGCACGCACTTCTTCTGGCGTCATGCCTTTTACCGTGCCATAAGTACCCACTGGCATAAACGCAGGGGTTTCTACACTGAATATGCCTTGTGGACGTTCAAATACCAAGCGACCACGGCGAGCATTGCCGCTTGTTTTATCTAATTCATACTTCATTTTTGCTCCAACGAATAAACAGTTCGAAGATTTTTTAAACAAAAAAGCCTGTTAAAAAATACAGGCTTTGTGATATCATATTTTCAATGCTCTTTGAGCAGAGGCGGATCTACTAAGATAGTCCGCCAGTTGCCGCTGTCGGGCTATTTCGTAGATCCTGAGTTTGTTAATCATACTAAGGATAAAAATATGACTAAATTTATGATTAAGTTGGTCATCATTATTCTACTTTGCCTGTTATTGAAAAGTAGCACTGGCTATTAGTAGTTGATGCCGACAAGAGATGGTTACCGCCATCTCTTGTTCTTTATTGTAAGTGCTGACTAATTACAAGTCAAACAACTTATTCTAAACCTCTCACATTAGAATTTTTATTAATAAACATCGCATCGCCATAACTAAAGAAACGATATTTTTCTTGTACTGCATGCTTATACGCATTCATGGTATTTTTATAACCAGCAAAAGCTGAAACTAACATAATCAAAGTGCTTTCAGGTAAGTGGAAATTAGTAATTAAACAATCCACCACTCGGAATTTTTTACCCGGATAAATAAAAATAGAGGTATCAGAAAAATAAGGCTCAATTAAATCTGGATTGCCAAATTCTTCCGCAGAAAGTGCCGCACTTTCAATAGAACGAACAGAAGTAGTTCCCACTGCAATTACACGTTTGCCCGCTTTTTTTGTTGCGATAATCGCATTACAGACTTCTTGAGAAACTTCCACATACTCCGCGTGCATTACGTGATCTTCAATATTTTCCACACGAACTGGCTGAAATGTTCCCGCGCCCACATGTAATGTAACAAATTCAAAATTCACACCTTTCTTTTTAAGTTTCTCAAGCAAGGGATCATCAAAATGTAAGCCTGCTGTTGGTGCTGCTACCGCACCTGGTACTTTACTATAAACCGTTTGATAACATTCTTTATCGGCTTCTTCATCTGGACGATCGATATAAAGCGGTAATGGCATATGCCCAATGGTTTGCAACACATCTAAAAGAGCGGTTGATTTATCACTTAATTCCACTTCAAACAACGAACTATGACGAGCTTTCATTACTGCTTTAATGCCATTATTTTCGCCTAATTTATCTTCCCCTAAAAATAATTCAGCCCCTTCTTTAGGGGATTTCGATGAACGAATATGCGCTAAGAAACGATGTTCATCTAACATTCTCTCAACTAAAACTTCAATTTTGCCACCACTGGCTTTACGCCCAAACATTCTTGCAGGAATAACGCGCGTATTATTAAAAATCAACAAATCGCCTTCATCAATTAAATCTAATACATCAGAAAAAGTGCGGTGAAAAATTTCTCCGTTTTCGCCATTTAACTGTAATAAACGACAAGAAACACGATCAGTTTTAGGATAACGAGCAATTAATTCATCGGGTAAATCAAAGTTAAAGTCTGAAACACGCATAACAAAATTTAGGTTAAATAAAATAGGCGGTAAGTCTAATTTGAATTGAAAATGATCTCAAGAAAAAATCTCCCCTCGGGGAAGATAAAATAACCAGCAATTATGCTGGTTATTTGGGATTAATTATAAATTTGCTTTTTTAGTTGCTTTTACGTTTACATCACAATTTTTGACGATGATACTATCGCTAGATTTACCTTTTTGAATTAAATTGACAGGCACAATAGAATCAAATTTATCTAACGTTAAGCCACTATCTACATTCCAAACATAATCCCCAGAAACGAAACTTGTAAAGTCATTTTGTGATTTATCACGAGTAAAATCTTTCGCAATAATGCCATCGCCCACACTTACCATTGCAGCAACTGGTTCTTGGTTTTCAAATTGATACACCGCAGTCACAGTTTCTTTATTGCAGGAATATACAACTGTTTTATCAGTGATTGTTGGAAGCGTTTGCATTTCAGTCATTTGCGCAGATGATTTTGTCATTTCAGGTGCATCCTTTGCACAAGCAGATAATACGACTACAGCAGCAAATGCTGGTAAAATTTTAGTTAAATTCATTATTAAATCCTCTTAATTAATCCCCTATATAGGGTGCTACTTAGATACCTTTAATAAAATAAAGTTCCATTATTGGAATAAACAAGGTGGGATTTGCCCCGTCTTGTTTATCAATAAACGATAAAATTATGTTGATTTTTACCAACGATACCCCAATTTCACGCCCACATTTTGCTGTTTGCCGAGTTGTGAACCTTGAGATTTTGAGATAAAAGCAGAAATTTGGAAATGTAAAATTTCTGCCTTTAATCCCACTTCTTTTTGCCAATAACGCCCAAATGATTGTTGCAACATAGTGCGATTTACAGTGGTTTGTACGTTAGTGTTTGAAACATCAACATAATTGACGAAGAAATAAGGCTTAACACTGATATTATCTGTCGGGGTAAATGTATAATCAACTCGAATGCCAGCATTATAGCGATTAAATGCAAGGCTCGGTGTTTGCACTTTCAATTCTTCAGATTGATAATTTTCACGTTCAATAAAATATCGATTAACACCAAAATAAGGCTGAATACCCAATTGCCCTAAACGGAACTGATAACTTACATTCACACCATAATTTATCGCTTTTCGATGAATTTTTCGGCTTTGTTCTTCAGCCATTTTACTCGCACTAATTCCCGCACCCATGTTTACACCAAATTGTAAATCGCCCCATTGATATTGGGCAAAACCCGACATCATCGTTAATGTCGCGTGATTTTTAACCTGTTCATCAAAGGTATTATCTGAACGGCTATGCGAGAAAACCGCCCCAATTCGTCCATTATCTAAGGCTTTTTGCACCCCAATTTGACGCAAGTTCGTTTTCTGCTTATAAGCACGGAACGCATCAGAATCATAGCGTCTTTTATCCTGTGCGATATTTGTCCACAGGGCAGATTGTGCTTGATCTACAAAAAGATGATCCAATTCATCTTGAACGGAAAGCATACTATTTACTGTTGCAGACAACTCCGATAACGCACTATTTGAGTAACGGCTGATCAAGTCTTTTTGTTTGTCTTGTCTTTTCGCTTGTTCTTCTTGAGCTTGACGTTCTTTTTTCACTTGCTGTTGGGCATTAATAACCTCAAGTGCGGCTTGTGATACGTTTAACTGGCTTTGATCAGACGGGGTATCAGAAAACACCGCTCTTCTTGACCGCACTTTTGGCTTACTTTGTTGTTTTTTAGCAGTCAGTTCAACTTGTTTGGCTTCTAATGTTTGTTCTGCTTGCTCTGCTCTTACTAAATCATTGCGCAATTCCTGCTCTTTTATTGGGTTATGCAAGCGGAATTCGCCATTATTCTTCACTAATTTATAACGTAATGCACCTGCATCAACGTGGTCATTTTCTAAAGTGAATGTGAGTTTGTTTGATAACGGTTTATTATCTTTGCTTTCAACCAAAGTTAATTGCTCAAGGGTCACGGGTTCTTTGCCTGTGTTGCGAACAGATAATGTGTAATCGCCCTCAGCGTCATTCGATAATTTTAATTTATCGATTTTATAGCCAAATAAAGATGAAGTAAATTGGAATGTGCCTTGCCCGTTCAATTTACCATTTACTGTCAATGTGTTGAAACGATGTTCTGCCGATTTTGGCGTTGTTTCCGTCTCTAATGAACGGCGGCGACGGCGTGGTGCATTATTTGGACTAGCTGAATAAGCTGAATTTAACGTAACAGTACTATTATTTAGCGTTAAATTCTGCAATGTAGCATCGCTAGGCATTGTCCAAGCCGCATTTTCCAACGTCACTGTTGTGCCTTTGTCGCCCTGAATTTGGTGCGAAAAATGGCTGTTTTTTTAAAGAAAATTGAGCAGAATCCGTTAAATGCACATTACCGTTTAACGTGGCATTATTTACCATTGCATTTGCGTGATTTGAAAGTTTGATATTGCCTATTTGGGTGGCATTATTACTCAATGTAAATTGGCTATGATTTATTAAAGTGACATTACCATTAAGTTTTGCTAAACCATTAATATTCACTGTTGCATTATCAGTTAAATTAATAGAGCCATTAATTTGTGTTATGGGTATGGAATTAATAACTTTTTTATCGGTTAAATCAACTGTTTTACAAGTCGTTAATCCTGTCCAATCTGAACGCGTGCAAATGGTATTTTGCTGATTTGGCACAACACCAAATGTGGCATTTACATTATTGCTGACTGTCCAATTTCCCTCAATTGAAGAAACATTGCGAGAAACCACCGCACTTCCGCCTTTAATTTGGAAGTTTTCAGCTTTAAATGTGCGGTTGATCCAATCGTAATCCCACACAATTTCGCCTTGTGGGATACCTTCCATTTCTGACCAACGTTTGTCTAAATGATTGTAGGCGTGGGGTGTCGGTCTACCGCTGAAAAATAGTTTACCTTTTGTTTGGGTAATATCGCCTTTTAAGTTTGTGCCACCTGAAAGTAGCAAAGTACGATCTTCTGTGGTTGGTTTATAAATAAGGTTTAATCGTCCATTGTGTTTATTTTCATCTGTTTCACCAAACAGACCGTTGTAGGCAATTTCTTTGCTGTAATCAAGTTTATTAATATTATTTTTATTAGTTGGAACAGTAATGCTTTCGTTCCCAGTAATACTGACATTAGCGGCTTGAGTTGTATTATGGTTCACAATCATCGCCCCCTCGTCCGTATTTTGGATACGTTTAAAGGTTAATGAATGCCCGTTAAGATCTAAGCGACCACCACGAAATCCGAAATAAATATTGTTAGGATCAACTTGATCTGCACTATTTAATTGAACTGTTGCTCGACCGCTTACAATGCCAACTTCTTTAAAGGCTTGTTTTTTACCATCATTATCCGCTTTTTGATCTAAGATAACGGTGCAGTTACCCACACTAATGTTACCTAGGTTTTTACCTGTGCCATTAACAAAGAGTGTTCCAACACCAATTTTAGATAGGCGATCATTTTCAGGATTGTGAACTTTCCATTCAACAGTTGCATCTTGCCCAATAGATACGCCAGCACCTTGATTTATATTATTTTCAATTGTTAAAGTTCCTGTTCCTCGATCACCAAAGTAAATATTTTTTCCGTGTTCCATTCTTGGTTGGTAAATATTATATCCTGGAGCTGTTTTAGCTCGTTCTTTGGCGGTTTTCTCTAATGATGGATTAAATAACTTCACAGTTCCTACTTCTGATTTAGCTTTAGAGCCATCTTTACTAGGTCTAGTTAAAGTTAATTTACCTGTACCATCATTATTTGATACAAAGGAATAATGTCCATTTATTGAGGGAATATAGCGTCGAAAAACACTAGGGGTATCAACTGCTAAAACTTCAGTATAAAACCATTCTTCACGTATTAGCTGAAACCCATTACCTCTCCCCACAAAAGGATGTCCAGTTTGTAATACCCCGTTTATAAACCATTTTTGTTTCTCCGCATCATAAATAAACATTGGTGAGCCACTATCACCCTGAGCTCCTATAGGTAATGGACCATAATGATTAGATCTAATTATATTACCGCTAAAATGAACTGTACCATTATCGCCACTACTTTGAGTATGTGTATTTCCTGCAATAAGGTAGTTATACGCCTCTGAAATATCGTATGAACTATATGCATTTGTTTCTTCATCCTTATCCGTACGCCAATACTGGTGTCCTGAACCTATACGCACACGCTCAGGATAGTCATACCTATCGGTTCAGCTTCGGTTACAAATTTATGTAAACGTGGCATATGATAATCTCCATCATAAGGATGCTCTCTCTCCCAAGCCTGATAATTATTCCTTTTTACAATTTGATAGGTAAAGCGGTGCTGATCAGGATTTCGTCCTTCTGCACCAAAATCAACATCGTTATATCCGCCGTTATGTGCCACACTCACAATATACTGATCGCCTACTAATGCCCCCACCCCATTTCGCGACACCACAGAAAAATCAATCATAGGTGCTTTTGTCATTGATGTGCCAACTAAATGCCCTTCTTTGTTATAAACCTCAATATTTTTAGCCCCAACTGTGAACTTCCCTTTATTCTCAGCAAAATCACGATAATATTGGTAGTCAATCTCAAAATAAGTGTGACCTGTCCAAGCTTGCGATATTATCCCTAATGAAATACAAGCGGTTAAAAAATTCAGACAAAATACAGTTTTTTTTCATAAAATTTATTTAATTAAGTAATTTTTCGTATTAAAAAATACGTGGTTAAACGACTATTGAACAATAGTTGAACAATAAAAGTGCGGTGATTTTCTGAGGGATTTCAGCTAAAAAAACGAACTAAAAGGCACAAAAGAAAATAAAGGAGTAAAACTATATAGTAATTAAGCCAAAATTTCTAGGTTTTGGCTTAATACTTAGTGGGTAATCTTATCTTACGATGGATTAATATTGTATGTAATTTATACAAATAATTAAAATTAAAACAATATCACTAATAAAATAACCGCACTTTATGTGAGTTTTCTCTGAAAGTGCGGTCATTTTTTCTAAGGTTTTTCTAAAATCGGTTTAAGGAAGCGAGCGGTGTGGGAACTTTCTACTTTGGCAACTTGCTCTGGTGTACCCGTCGCAATAATTTGTCCGCCGCCACTGCCTCCCTCTGGACCAAGATCGACAATCCAGTCTGCGGTTTTAATCACATCAAGATTGTGTTCAATGACGACTATAGTATTTCCTTGGTCGCGTAATCGATGCAGTACTTCAAGTAATTGCTTAATATCAGCAAAATGCAAACCAGTCGTCGGTTCATCTAGAATATACAAAGTTTTACCCGTATCACGTTTAGAAAGTTCCGTTGCTAGTTTCACGCGTTGTGCTTCGCCGCCTGAAAGTGTTGTGGAAGATTGACCTAATCGAATATAAGATAATCCCACATCTATCAAGGTTTGTAATTTTCTTGCAATCATTGGAATCGCATCAAAAAACTCGCGCGCCTCTTCCACCGTCATGTCCAAAACTTGATGGATGGTTTTGCCTTTATAACGAATTTCTAAGGTTTCGCGATTATAGCGTTTGCCTTTACATTGGTCGCAAGGAACATAAACATCGGGCAAAAAGTGCATTTCAACTTTGAGTACACCATCTCCTTGACAAGCCTCACAGCGTCCACCTCGTACGTTAAAGCTAAAACGTCCTGGATTATAACCGCGCGCACGTGCCTCTGGCACCCCTGCAAAAAGCTCGCGAATTGGGGTAAATAAGCCTGTATAAGTGGCTGGATTTGAACGTGGCGTGCGCCCAATCGGGCTTTGGTTAATATCAATAACTTTATCGAAATGTTCTAATCCCTCGATAGATTGATAAGGTGCGTAATCCGTCTTTTCCGCTCTATTTAACGCATTTTGCGCAAGTGGAAATAAGGTGTCATTAATAAGTGTGGATTTTCCTGAACCAGACACACCTGTCACGCAAGTAAACAAACCAACGGGAATATCTAAATTCACATTTCTTAAGTTATTACCTGATGCACCTTTAAGTTTGAGCCATTTTTTCTTATCAAGTGCGGTGCGTTTTTTCGGGATTTCGATTTTATCTGCGCCCGATAAAAATTTTCCCGTGATGGAATTTGGATTGAGCATAATTTCATCGGCATTTCCTTGCGCAATAACTTGTCCGCCATGCACGCCAGCACCAGGTCCAATATCAATAATATGGTCAGCTGCACGAATCGCGTCTTCATCGTGCTCCACGACAATTACCGTATTACCAAGATTACGCAAATGAATTAACGTATTAAGTAAGCGTTCATTATCACGTTGGTGCAAGCCAATAGAGGGTTCATCTAATACATACATTACGCCAACAAGTCCCGCACCAATTTGACTCGCAAGGCGAATACGTTGCGCCTCCCCACCTGAAAGAGTTTCAGCAGAACGAGAAAGAGAAAGATAATTCAAACCAACATTGACTAAAAACTGCAAACGCTCGCGGATTTCTTTAAGAATTTTTTCCGCAATTTGTGCTTTTTGACCAGTGAGAGAAAGTGCGGTAAAAAATTCGAGGGTTTCGCCAATGCTTTTTTCCGCAATTATCGGCAAATTGGTTTTTCCAATATACACATTACGCGCTTCGGGTCGCAAACGAGAACCGCCACAATCTGTACAAGGTCGATTGCTAATATTTTTCGCTAATTCTTCACGCACCGACATTGATTCCGTTTCTTTATATCGGCGAGCCATATTATTCAAAATCCCTTCAAAAGGGTGCTTGCGAATAACCACATCGCCACGATCATTCATATATTGGAATTCAATTTCCTCTTTTCCTGAACCCTGCATAATGATATGTTGAATCTTCTTTGGCAAAGATTCATAAGGGGCTTCAACATCAAAATGATAATGTTTCGCCAATGATGTAAGTATTTGATAATAATAGAAATTACGACGATCCCAACCTTTTACCGCACCACCAGCAAGAGAAATAGTTGGATTTTGCACCACACGATCTTCATCAAAATATTGCTGCACACCCAAGCCATCACAAGTTGGGCAAGCACCTGCAGGATTGTTAAAGGAAAATAAACGAGGCTCTAATTCTGGCACAGAATAACCACAATGCGGACAAGCAAAATTTGCTGAAAAAATTAATTCTTCCGTTTTCGGATTATTCATATCTGCCACAATCGCAGTGCCACCTGAAAGCTCTAATGCGGTTTCAAAAGACTCTGCTAAACGTGTTGCTAAATCTGACCGCACTTTAAAACGATCAACCACTACTTCAATAGTATGTTTTTTCTGTAAGGCTAATTTTGGCGGATCAGATAAATCGCAAATCTCGCCATCAATACGCGCACGAATATAACCTTGCGCAGCAATATTTTCTAAAATCTTAACGTGTTCGCCTTTTCGATTTTTGACAACTGGCGCAAGTAACATCATCTTGCTGTCTTCTGGCAAACTTAATACTTTATCCACCATTTGACTAATTGTTTGTGCAGTTAATGGAACATCATGATCTGGACAACGCGGCTCCCCTACTCGTGCAAACAATAAACGTAAATAATCGTAAATTTCCGTAATTGTTCCCACTGTAGAACGTGGATTGTGTGAGGTAGATTTTTGTTCAATCGAAATTGCAGGGGAAAGTCCCTCAATAGAATCCACATCAGGCTTTTCCATTAAAGACAAAAATTGACGCGCATACGCCGAAAGAGATTCAACATAGCGGCGTTGCCCTTCCGCATAAAGTGTATCAAAGGCTAAAGAGGATTTTCCCGAACCTGAAAGCCCAGTAATCACCACAAGTTTATTGCGTGGAATAGTTAAATTAATATTTTTCAGGTTATGGGTTCTAGCCCCGCGAATATCGATATTTTCCATAAAATAACTCAAAAGTATGAAATAAATGTAAATTTTGCGATCATTATCGCATATTTTAATATCTGTGTAAATATCCAGTTAAAATATATAGATCTTTTAAAAAATTTCAGGCAAAATAACCGCACTTTTTTTAGATAAAAAATGAGGTTTTTTTATGGCTGGAATTAATAAAGTCATTATTGTAGGTCATTTAGGTAATGATCCTGAAATTCGTACTATGCCAAACGGCGATGCCGTTGCAAATATCAGCGTAGCAACCAGTGAAAGCTGGAACGACCGTAATACTGGCGAACGCCGTGAAGTAACAGAATGGCACCGCATTGTATTCTATCGTCGTCAAGCAGAGATTTGCGGCGAATATTTACGCAAAGGCTCTCAAGTGTATGTGGAGGGTCGTTTAAAAACACGTAAATGGCAAGATCAAAACGGTCAAGATCGTTACACCACAGAAATTCAAGGCGATGTAATGCAAATGCTTGGTGGACGTAATCAAAACGCAGGTGGTTATGGTAATGATATGGGCGGTGCGCCACAACCTTCTTACCAAGCTCGTCAAACTAACAATGGTAATAGTTATCAATCATCTCGCCCAGCTCCACAACAATCTGCACCACAGGCTGAACCACCAATGGATGGATTTGATGACGATATTCCGTTCTAAATTACATAGATTGAAAAGTAAATGATAAAAATCAGAGAGAAGCTGAATAAAAGAGAGCTTCTCTTTTTATTTTACTAATTAAAAGGACTAAACCTATGATTATAGATTTAGTCCTTAATTTTATAGCTTTAGTTTTAGGGAAGATTAATTGCTACCATTTATCTTCCATATCACATTTTATTGAAGAGTAAAACTAATTTGCACATTTAAACTCGAAGGGAATCCTGCGGGTCTTGTTCCAACAGAGCGAGATACGTTAATAGCGTCTAATGCCGCCTTATCTAAACTTTCATCGCCTGAGGATTTTGTAACCTTAGCACCACTTAACGAACCATCAGCCCCTACATTAAAAGATACACTCACTTTTCCTTGTTTGCGCATTATCTTCGCTCGAGTTGGATAACGTTTATGGCTTTCAATTTCACGGCGGATTGCAGAACGGTAAGCCGCTATTTCACTCGTATCCGTTCCACTTCCTGCTACCTGTGCATTGCTATTAGCTGCGCTTGTTGTACTTGCTTTATCATTTACGTTGGCACTTGAATCAATATTTTCATCGCCTTTTGGTAGCTCTTTATTGATTGGTTTCTTTTGTGGTTTAACCTCTTTTTTAGGTTTATTTTTCGGCTTTTCTTTTGGTTTTGGCTTTTCCTTTTCTGGTTCTTTGATTTTTTTCGGTTCAGGTTTTATTGTTGGATCTTCTACAATTTCTTGTTTTTCTGGTTCTGGCTCTTTTTGTACATTTTCTGGCTCTTTTTGTACATCTTCTGGCTCTGGAGCAGGTTCTTCCAACACCATGCCCTGTAATAGCTCCATAGAAATACTTGTAGATATATCGCCTTGTGCGCTATTTGCGCTATCACTTGGCTCATTCCAATTCCATAAGATAAATCCTATAACAATACCGTGTGCGATCAAAGAAATAAGCAAACCCAATAGCGAACGTTTTGTTTGCTGCATAATTATTCCTTACGGCGTAGTTGGTACAGATTGAGAAGGAGTAGATTCTTGAGAATTTTTACCCGCACTTTTTCCCTTATCTTTCATAGAAACAATTGCCACATTTTTGATTTCATTTTTAGAAAGCATATCTGTAATCGTCACAAAATCTTGGAAAGAGGCTTCAGCATCAATTTTTAAAGTTACTTTCTGATCTTTATTCCATTGAGCAATTTCTGCCTCTAGAGCTTCTTGAGAAATAGGTTTATCATTAAAATAGAGTTGTTTATCCGCTGTCACTGTCAATAATTTAGCCAGCTCGTCAGATTTAAATGCGACCGCTGTACTAGCTTTTGGTACATTTACTTGAATTTTACCTTGAGAGATAAAAGATGCAGTAATAAGCACCACAGTAAGTAGCACCAACATAATATCAATGAAAGGGATAATGTTGATTTCATCGAATTTTTTCACGAATTATTCCTTATCTTTTTGTTCGCTTAATACTTTCCATTTTAAACGATTAACTTCAACTTTACGCCCCAAACCGTTATAAAACACCATAGAGGGAATAGCCACTAGAATACCTAATGCAGTTGCTTTTAATGCTAAAGATAAGTGCAACATAATTACACTTGGATCAATGTCGCCACCGCCGTGACCGATTTGATAGAAAGTTAATAAAATCCCGATAACTGTACCAAGTAATCCAACATAAGGCGCATTTGCACCGATGGTAGAAATCACTGTCATATTACGGTTTAAATCAATATCTAATGCGTGAATAGTAGAATAATGTGCCACGCTTACCTTTCTTAAAAAAAGATAACGTTCAATTACCATCGCAAGCATAATAATGCTCATCAGTAATAATAAACCGATGATAAAATAATCACTGTACTGTTGTAAAAAATCAAAAAGTTGTACCATTTTTTTTCCTTGTTATTTGAGAAATTTTTTTGAGAATATAATTGAGAATGAATTTCAATCACTCGGGGAATTCTAGCAAAGGCTGAATAATGCGTAAACCTTGAATTTAAAAATTTATGAATTTTTTACCGCACTTTATGTGGAAAAGTGCGGTTATTTTTTGAAATATTATAGGGAACGAAGATAATCAATGATCATTTGATGATGGTCTTTTATCTTAAATTTATCAAATACTTGCATAATAGTTCCGCTTTCATTGATTAAAAAACTAATTCGATGAATACCGTCGTAAGTTCTCCCCATAAATTTTTTTTCGCCCCATACGCCAAATTGCTCCGCAACTTGATGATCAGGATCAGAAAGCAATGTGAAATTAAGTTCTTTTTTCTCAATAAATTGAGCTAATTTTTTCGGGGCATCAGGACTAATACCAAGTACAACTAAACCTAGTGCATCTAATTCGGATTTACTGTCGCGCAATCCGCAGGCTTGTGTGGTACAGCCTGGAGTGAGAGCCTTTGGATAAAAATAAATTAAAACTTTTTTACCACGAAAATCACTTAAAGAAACAAATTTTTCTTGTTGATTTAATAAGGTAAAAGCAGGTGCTTGATTACCAACAGATAATGGATTCATAAAAAACTCCTTTAATGAAAAAAAATTTGCAAATTAAAGTTATTTTAGCGACTATAACAAGTGAAACCAAATAATAAAATAAAATTAAAAACCGACGGAGGTTATATGTCAGCGCAAAATCCTTTATTTTCGGGTAGCATAGTTGCCCTTGTTACGCCAATGAATCATTATGGCGAAGTCGATTTTTCCTGTTTAGAAAAATTAGTAGAACACCACATTGAAGCTGGTTCTAATGCGCTTGTTTCTGTGGGTACAACGGGAGAATCCGCCACGCTAAGTATTGAAGAAAATGTAAAAGTCATTGAAAAGACTGTTGAATTTGCCAAAGGACGTATTCCTATTATTGCGGGAGCGGGTGCAAATGCGACGAGTGAAGCAATTACAATGACCAAATTATTACGAGACAGTGGTGTAGCAGGATGTTTATCTGTTGTGCCTTATTATAATAAACCAACCCAAGAGGGAATGTATCAACATTTTAAAGCCATTGCGGAATGTACTGATTTACCACAGATTCTTTATAACGTTCCTAGTCGCACAGGCAGTGATATGAAACCAGAAACAGTTGCTCGTTTAGCTGAAATTGAAAATATTGTAGGCATTAAGGAAGCAACGAGAGATGTTAGCCGAATAGTTAAAATTAAGCAGCTTGCAGGTAAGAATTTTATTGTTTTAAGTGGCGATGATGCAACAGGCTTAGAAGCAATAAAATTAGGTGCTGAAGGAGTAATATCAGTAACAAATAACATTGCAGCAAAAGATATGGCTGATATGTGCCGTTATGCACTTGCGGGAGATTTTGATAAAGCGGAAGAAATTAATGCTCGTTTAATGCGTTTACATCACGACCTGTTCATTGAATCTAATCCAATTCCAGTGAAGTGGGCAGCTTATCGCTTAGGCTTAATTAAATCGCCACATTTACGCTTGCCACTTACAACACTTAGTGAAGAAATTCAACCAAAAGTAGAAGATGCGCTAAAAATCGCAGGATTGTTATAAAAATAAAGGGGTAAGTAATTACCCCTCACTTTTAGGTATTATAGATCAGTAAAATAATCAAAAAGTGCGGTCAGAATTTATCAAATTTTCAATTTAGTTAAGGTTAATATATGAAAAAAATAATATTGAATTTAATAACGGCTATTATTCTAGCTGGTTGTTCGTCTAATCCTGAAACCTTAAAAGCAACCAACGACTCATTTCAAAAATCTGAGACGAGCATTCCCCATTTTTCCCCTTTGGCTACTGGAGGGGTACAGTTACCAAAAGCTGATGATGCCTATTCATTACCTAATATTGAAGTGAAAAAAGGGGAAGATATTGATATTCGCCCACCATTAATCCCTCTCGCTATTATTCAAAATTCAATAACAAAATTTGATGGCGAACGTTCGTTGATTGTCTATCCAAAACAACAGGCAAAACTATATAATCTTCAGCAAGTTAAGCGTTTGTTGAAAGATGAGGGTATTTCATCAACAACAGATGGTTCGATTTTAACAACTGATTGGGCAAAAACAGAACGAATTGGCGATAAATCTATAGAAATAAAATATCAAATAGAACAAGTTATGACAGCTGATGTAAGTGCACTTACCGTATCTATTTTACATATGCGCCGAGATGGTATTATTTTTACACCAAATGTATCAGATAAACAATATTATACTTCGGAACGTTTAAATCGCATTGTTTTAACACTCACTACCGCGTATAACAAACAATTACAGGATTTATCAAGTACTTTAATTCAATAGGGGGCGTCATATAATAATTTCTCTAAAATAATAAATATTTAAACATGAGACCTAGATCATCCTTTTGAAAATTACTCTGATATTTATCTTTAAAACACTTGAAAATCTAAAATAAGAACGCTATTTTGTTATTAACTAGAATTTAAATCACGCAACAAAGAGGTAAATGCTATGACACTTAATATTACCAGTAAACAAATGGACATCACCCCTGCAATTCGTGAACACTTGGAGGAACGACTTGCGAAGTTAGGTAAGTGGCAAACGCAGTTAATTAGCCCACATTTTGTTTTAAACAAAGTACCTAATGGATTTAGTGTCGAAGCCTCTATTGGCACACCCTTAGGCAATTTATTAGCCAGTGCAACTTCAGATGATATGTATAAAGCAATTAATGAAGTGGAAGAAAAATTAGAACGTCAGCTTAATAAACTTCAACATAAAAGTGAATCTCGCCGAGCTGATGAACGTTTAAAAGATTCTTTTGAAAACTAAATACTGTAGATAAAATCTAATCTGGCAGCCTTATTGTAAAATGATATGTCTGTCAGATTAATTTTAGATGAAACAATTAAATCACTAAAAATTGATGATATTAACTCAAAATATTAATAAATTTTATTAAATATAGATTAATTTAACCTATCGTGCACGGCGATGTAAACTTCAGTACATTCACGCTTATCCACTACAAGAACATAAACGACAACTTTATCTTCAATAACTTCATAAACTTAAACAATGCCCTACAGAGCGAAATTTTATTTTATAAAACACACCAAAAAATCTAAAAAACCGATCGGCAAATACGTATAAATTTCCTAAGCGTTTGATTAATTTTTTCTTAAATTGCTTTTAATAAAAATAGAGACTAATGAGAAAGATACAGATTAAATTTATATTTTTTAACAAGATAGATATTATTTGACGGGATTAATGGCGGTGAGAAAGGGATTTGAACCCTTGATGCAGTTTCCCACATACACGCTTTCCAGGCGTGCTCCTTCAACCACTCGGACATCTCACCGTAAAAGGTTTGCAAACTATAAAGATTTACTCTGGTTTAGTCAAGTTTTTTACTCTAAAAAATAAAAATCTTTAAAAGATTAGTTAAAAAATAGGCAATAAAAGCTATTGAGCTAATTCAGAGTTAGAAGATACTAATAATTTAGTAAGATGTAACCTTAATAATTATTAAAACAGTTGATTTTTAATAGATACCATATATTAATTTATCTTTTATTCTCTTTCTTAATCTTTTTATTTTAATTAAAAAAGGGATTTTCTCAAAATGATCATACCAAGATGATGGTATATTAATAATTTTATCCATTTCTTTTAAAAGTAAATTTCCTATATGACAATTTAAGTGACCGCATTTTTTGTGCCAAAATTTACATGGACCACAATAATGAGAAATAACTATTGGCATTTTTACGCATAATAAATTTTTCTTTTTAATCAAATTTCGATCCGTTGGTGTAAAATTAAATCTATTATTAATAAATTTTACTTTTCCTTTACAGATACCATTTAGAATATCTTGATCTTGGTATTTCATAACATTATTGTATTTATTCATCCAATTTATTGATTTTTGGAAAATATTTTCTTCTTTCCATTTATTTAAATTAATTAATAATATGCCCGCATTAAAATAAGAATATCCTTCTAAACCAATTGTTTTTTTATAAGCTTCATTTTTTACATCAATAAAAGTATCTCGACATGCTGCCAAATAATAGTTCGTTATATCTATATTCCAAAGTTCTTGAAGTGAAGAGTTTGTTAATGTGTCCACATCAATATAAATAGCTTTTTCTATATTCTTTATGTATTTAGTTAAATTTAGTCTAGCGTAAGTAGCTAAAGATATATAATCTATTGTTTTTGGAAAGTTTTGAAAATCTGACTCACAAACTGGCAAGAAAAATACTTTACAAGAATATTCGCTTGCTAAATTATTTATTATGGTCTTATTTTCCTGATTTATTTTCATATCAAGAATATAAAAATTTATTTTTTTAGGTGTATTTTTAATAATGCTAAAAATACTTACAGCTAAATAAGGTGCATAATAGTTGTCAGACGAAAATATAATATTCATTGTCTGACTGACAGTCTGTCTGTCTGTCTGTCTGTCTGTCTGTCTGTCTGTCTGTCTGTCTGTCTGTCTGTCTGTCTGTCTGTCTGTCTGTCTGTCTGTCTGTCTGTCTGTCTGTCTGTCATGAAATTATCTCTGATTAACGTGTGAATTATTATTTTTTGGGTTATTTTTTTGATAGATTAAATAATTTTATTTACTTTATAATTTACTTTTTAAAACACTCAATGCCTTTGCTCGATGAGAAATTTTTTTCTTCTCAACCGTTTCTAATTCAGCAAATGTGCAACCTTGTTCTGGGCTAAAGAATAAACTGTCATAACCAAAGCCATTTTCGCCTTTTTCTTCAAAACCAATCACGCCACAACACTCACCTTCGGCGATAATTGGCGATGGATCCGTTGGATGTTGTAAAAACACGATACAACTCACAAATTTGGCTTGGCGTTGATCTTGTGCAACATGAGCAAGCTCTGCCAATAATTTCTCACGGTTTTTAGCATCATTGCCCTCTTCACCAGCATAACGAGCAGAATACAGACCTGGTGCGCCATTAAGTGCGGAAACCACCAAGCCTGAATCATCCGCAATAGCAGGTAAACCTGATTTTTCTGATGCATAACGTGCTTTTAATAACGCATTCTCAACGAAAGTTAAGCCTGTTTCTTCTGGGCTTTCAATGCCTAAATCTGTTTGTGCAATCACTTCAAAGCCAAAATCAGATAAAACATCAGCCATTTCTTTCACTTTGCCTTTATTGCCTGTAGCAAGTACAATTTTTTGTTTCATAATTAGTCCTTTTATTGATGATAAGCTGCCGTTAAATCAGCCCAGTTTTGCTCGGTAAATTGAATATTCATTCGTCCAACTTCTTTTTCAAAAGAACGTTTTAAACGATTCAGATTTTGTGTTTTCCAAAAATCCCCTGATTTTTTACCGCACTTATCAAAATCGAGTAACCAACATTTTTGCTCTTGTTCAGCTTCTTGTTGAAGCAAAATATTGTGTGCATTCAAGTCTGTATGGCAAATTTGTAAATCGTGTAATTTTCGAATCAAACGACCAATTTGCCTCCAAGTTTCTTTTGGCAATGTTTGTGTTTGTAAAAGTGCGGTTAAATCCTGCGCGTTTTCGATTTTCTCGGTCAAAATATCCGCTTGATAGCAAATACCTAACTTGCCTTTTTGAATACGTGCAGCAATGGGTTTAGGCACAGGCAAACCTGCTTCATACAAACGTTGCAACAAATGAAACTCAGCAAAACTACGAGTAGTGTCAAGAGCAGAAAAACGATAACGATCTTTGTTCAGTTTACCCCAAAGTCCACCGCGATAATAATGACGCAACGCACAATTTACGCCAAACCAATCTTCCGTTTGCAGGAAATAAGTAGTGCCTCGACCTTTTGCACTCCCTATCACTCGTTCTTGTTTTTGCCAAAATTCCGCTTGGAAAAACTCGGTTGCTTGCTCAAAAGTGCGGTCAAAATTAAAGATAAAATATTGGTTATCTTGTTGGAATTGGTGCATTGGAACGTTGTTATGAATAGAAAATGGGCTTATTCTACTTTAAAATAAGCACAAATTAAATGATAAAGGAACGTCAATGCCACTTTTTACCGAAGCTCCAAAATCCCTTTGTATTCTCCGATTGTCAGCGGTAGGCGATGTTTGCCACGCCTTAGCTGTGGTTCAGCACATTCAGGCATATTATCCCCAAACAGAAATAACTTGGATTGTAGGCAAAACCGAAATGGGTTTACTTTCAGGCATTCCTAATATCACGCTTATTCCTTACGATAAAAAAACAGGATGGAAAGGCGTTTTATCACTTTGGAAACAACTAAAAAATAAGCAGTTTGATGCACTATTAAATATGCAAACAGCATTTCGTGCATCAATCCTTTCTTTAGGAATTAAAGCAAAATTCAAAATTGGATTTGGAGAAAAACGTTCTCGAGAAGGGCAATGGCTATTTGTAAATCGTCGTATCACTGATCCCTCATCGCCCCACGTATTAGATGGATTTATGGCTTTCGCTGAATATATTGGCGTGCCGAAAGCAGAACCGAAATGGGAATTAGCTATCTCACAAGATGATTATAAATTTGCCGATCAATTTATTGATTTCTCTCGTAAAAATTTATTAATTTCCCCTTGTTCTAGCAAAGCAGAAAAAGATTGGCTAATCGAAGGTTATGCAGAGGTTGCCAATATTGCCCATCAGCATAATATCAATGTAATTTTCTGCAGTTCGCCAGCCAAACGTGAATTAGAAATAGTCGAAAAAATTACCGCACTTTGCCATTTCACACCCACCAATATTGCAGGAAAAACAAACCTAAAACAGCTTACCGCTTTAATTTCTAAGGTTGATTTGGTGCTTTCGCCAGATTCTGGCCCTGCCCATATTGCGACAACACAAGGAACACCAGTTATTGGCTTATATGCCTATCACAATCCTTTGCGTACTGCGCCTTATAATAATTTAGATAACGTGATATCAGTATATGAAAAAAATGCCCAAAAAGAATTTGGCAAACCATCTTCTGAACTACCTTGGGCAACCAAACTAAAAGGGAAAAATTTGATGGCAGAGATTCAAGTGGAACCCGTCATTGAACAAATGAAAAAATTGGGGTTATTTTGAAAAAACAATCTATATCTCAAAACTTAGATGGTTTTAATATAGCCAACTTGAAAGTTGTTTTTGGAAAGTACGAGCTTTAGTTTTTTAAGTTAAAAATCAATAGCTTGTTGTTAAAATAATTTATATTTAGTCATAAAATCTATACCTTAATCTCTTGCTTATTTAGTCCAATTTTTGCAGGTACAGATTGAAATCCAAAATTAGTTTGAATTTTACGCAATTAAATGCAAATGATTATAAATAAACCAATTGATTATTATTGTAATCATCGTTATTATCATCGCCATTCTCCTATTTTTAATTATTACAATAAGGAAAACAGATGCGATTTTCTAAACTTTCCCTTGCAATTACAACAACCTTAGTGACAGCAAATGCACTAGCGCAATCCGTTGAATTAGACTCTATCAACGTTATTGCGACACGAGATCCAAGTAGGTTTGCTTATACGCCAGAAAAACAATCTAAAGATAGTCTTCTTTCCAAGCAAGCGACTAGTGTTGCAGATGCGTTAGAAGACATTCCCAATGTTGATGTTAGAGGCGGTTCGAGAAGCATTGCTCAAAAACCTAATATTCGAGGGTTAAGTGATAATCGTGTTGTGCAAGTTATTGATGGCGTGAGACAAAATTTTGATTTAGCACATAGAGGTTCTTATTTTCTTCCAATGTCACTCATCCAAGAAATTGAAGTAATCAAAGGACCAAGTAGCTCCTTATGGGGTAGCGGTGCATTGGGTGGTGTTGTGGCAATGCGTACGCCAAATGCTTTAGACTTATTGAAAAATAATGACAAATTCGGAGTTAAAATTCGCCAAGGTTATCAAACTGCTAATAATTTATCGGAAAAGGATGTTTCTGTATTTGCGGCAAATGACAAATTCGATGTTCTTATTAGTGGTTTCTATAATAATGCGGATAATTTACGCACTGGTAAAGGCAACAAGCTGAATAATACCGCCTATAAACAGTTTGGGGGCTTAGCAAAGTTTGGTTGGCAAATTAATGATGCGAACCGCGTGGAATTATCCCACCGCGAAACTCGTTTTAAACAAACAGCACCAAGCAATAATGAGGTGGAAAACGAACTTACTAATGAACAAATTAAAGATCAAATCAACGAGTTCCACGGATCAAGCAACAGTTTTCCTCCTAAAAGACCATCAGCACCAGAAATATCAAAGTTTTACTCTGGCGTGAAAACACGTTTAGGTAGTGTCAGTTATTTAACTGATCAACAAATTCCTGATCAAAGCACGGTATTTAACTATTATTTAACGCCAGATAATCCTTATCTAAATACGCATATCGCACTGTATAACAATAAAACTATTGAGAAAGAACAGCGTAAAGTCAGTGGTGTGAAAGATCAGACTAAATTGACTACCCGAGGTATAAATTTACGTAATTCTTCCGAATTATCTCACATTTCCTTTGTTTATGGGGTGGATTATATGCGAGATAAAATCCGTACCGAACGAGGCACAAACGATAAAGATGCGAAGTTTCGAGCGGAACCCTATAATGCGAATTCAAACACTACAGGCGTTTATTTAATCGCCCATATTCCGCTATTTGGGGAAAAATTGCTAGTTTCGCCAAGTGTACGTTATGACCACTACGATACCTCAAGTAAAACTGTAAAATACAAGGATAATCATTTATCTCCTGCCACAAAATTAACTTGGATAGTGACCAATTGGTTAGATTTTACTGCCAAATATAATGAAGCTTTCCGAGCACCATCTATGCAAGAGCGGTTTGTGAGTGGTGCTCACTTTGGAGCAGAGACTCGAGGGCTAAATCAAGTCAATAGATTTGTAGCAAATCCAAATTTGCGCCCTGAAACAGCGAAAAATAAAGAAATTACCGCAAATCTACATTTTGATAGTCTGTTTAAACAAGGCGATAAATTCAAAATTGAAGCGACTTATTTCCGTAATGATGTGAAAGATTTTATTAACTTAAAAATATTTAATGATGCAAAGACAAATGCAGGTGCAAATAAAAATGCAAGTGCAAATGGAGCATTTTTGCCAAAAAATTCCCAGTATCAAAACATAACTAATGCCCGTTTAAGCGGTATTGAATTGCAAGCTCAATACCAAACAGAACGTTTAACACTGTTTACTAACTATGGCAGCACCAAAGGTAAAGATAAAGATAGTGGCGAAGCTTTATCAAACATTGCCGCAAGCAAAATCGGCGTAGGGGTAAATTATGCTTTAGTAAAAGACAAATTCACGGTGGGAGCGACAGTAACCCATTACGCTGCTCAACGCCGAGTGCCTAAAGATCATAGTGTTACCTACCCAAGTTATATACTGACCGATCTTCGTGCTACCTATGCACCATTAAAAGGCGAATGGAAAAACCTGCGTTTAGATTTTGCACTGGAAAACTTGTTTGATAGAAAATATCAACCCGCGTTTAGTTTAATGGAAGGCACTGGTCGTAATGCGAAAATTAGTGCGGTTTATAGCTTCTAAATTTACTTTGGAAAAACGCCCTAAAGCTGTTTTCCCTCAATTTTTGTAATTTTATCAATTAATAGGACATAAGGAATGAAAATGAGACCTCGTTATTCTGTTATTGCAAGTGCGGTCAGTTTAGGCTTTGTTTTGAGTAAATCAGTGATGGCATTAGGTCAGCCAGATACTGGATCATTGAACCGTGAACTAGAACAACGTCAAATTCAATCAGAAGCCAAACCTAGTGGCGAATTATTTAATCAAACGGCAAATTCGCCTTATACTGCACAGTATAAACAAGGACTGAAATTTCCACTTACGCAAGTACAGATTTTAGATCGAAACAATCAAGAAGTCGTCACAGACGAGCTTGCACATATTTTAAAAAATTATGTAGGAAAAGAGGTATCGCTGTCAGATTTAAGTAATTTAGCAAATGAGATCAGCGAATTTTATCGTCATAATAATTATTTAGTGGCAAAAGCAATTTTACCACCGCAGGAAATTGAGCAAGGTACGGTAAAAATTTTGTTACTTAAAGGTAATGTAGGCGAAATACGCTTGCAAAATCACAGCGCATTAAGCAATAAATTTGTATCCCGTCTCTCTAATACAACAGTGAATACGTCCGAATTTATTTTGAAAGATGAGTTAGAAAAATTTGCTTTAACAATGAACGATGTTCCAGGGGTAAATGCTGGTTTGCAACTCTCCGCAGGCAAAAAAGTCGGCGAAGCGAATTTACTGATTAAGATTAACGATGCAAAACGTTTTTCTAGTTATGTTTCAGTAGATAACCAAGGCAACAAATATACAGGGCGTTACCGTTTGGCTGCGGGGACAAAAGTCAGTAATTTGAATGGCTGGGGCGATGAATTGAAACTGGATTTAATGAGTTCTAATCAGGCTAATTTAAAAAATGCTCGTATAGATTATTCCTCTTTAATTGATGGTTATTCTACGCGTTTTGGTGTAACGGCTAACTATCTCGACTACAAATTAGGTGGTAATTTTAAATCATTACAATCTCAAGGGCATTCCCATACCTTAGGGGCTTATTTGTTGCACCCAACAATCCGTACACCAAATTTTCGTTTAAGTACTAAAGTGAGCTTTAATCATCAAAACCTTACGGATAAACAACAAGCGGTTTATGCGAAACAAAAACGGAAAATAAATAGTTTAACTGCAGGGATTGACGGTTCTTGGAATCTTATTAAAGATGGGACAACTTATTTTTCATTATCTACCTTGTTCGGTAATTTAGCGAATCAAACTAGTGAAAAAAAACAGTATGCCGTAGAGAATTTTCAAGCAAAATCGCATTTTACGGTATATAACTACCGCTTGTCTCACGAGCAAATTTTACCAAAATCTTTTGCTTTCAATATTGGTATAAACGGTCAGTTTGCCGATAAAACCCTTGAAAGCTCACAGAAAATGTTGCTTGGTGGTTTGTCTGGAGTACGTGGACATCAAGCTGGTGCGGCTTCTGTGGATGAAGGGCATTTGATACAAACAGAATTCAAACATTATTTACCAGTCTTTTCCCAAAG
Organism: Haemophilus aegyptius; assembly: GCF_900475885.1. Taxonomy (GTDB): domain Bacteria; phylum Pseudomonadota; class Gammaproteobacteria; order Enterobacterales; family Pasteurellaceae; genus Haemophilus; species Haemophilus influenzae. The sequence goes on along the minus strand of NZ_LS483429.1, from coordinate 880,453 downwards.
TGTGCTAGTTAGTTCATTGTTCTATGACTATGGTTTGGGAAAATATTATAAAAATAGCCAATTTCTCGCAAAAGGCGTGAAAAATAGCGTGAAATTACAAAGCGTTGGTGCAGGACTTTCTCTTTCAGATGCTGGCAGCTATGCCATCAACGTCAGTGTCGCCAAGCCGCTTGATAACAATATTGATAATGCCGATAAACACCAATTTTGGCTTTCTATGATTAAAACTTTCTAAGGAGGTATGCTATGTATAAATTAAATGTAATTTCTCTTATCATTTTGACCACTTACACTGGTGCGACATATGCCTCTACACAGGATTTTCCACAAAATCACACAACTGTTTCTGGGACTGTCACTGTTACTACAACTGCAGATAAAATGACGATTAAGCAAACAACCTCCAAAACTCAAATAGACTGGTATAGTTTTGACATCGGTAAAAATAAAGAAGTGAAATTTGAACAGCCTGACGCAAATTCTGTGGCATATAACCGTGTAACTGGCGGCAATGCTAGTCAAATCCAAGGGAAATTGACGGCAAACGGTAAGGTTTATTTAGCAAACCCTAATGGGGTTATTATTACCCAAGGGGCAGAAATTAATGTAGCTGGTTTATTTGCAACAACCAAAGATTTAGAGAGAATCAGTGAAAATGGCAATGGCAATGGCAATGGCAATGGCAATAAATTTACCCGTAAAGCAAAAGAAGGTAAGGTGCTAACAGAAGGTAAAGTTCTCAATCAAGGGGAAATTAAGGCGAAAGATTTCGTGGTACTTAATGGCGATGAAGTTATCAATGAAGGGAAAATTGACGCTACAAATGGCAAAGTATATTTATCCTCAGACTATAATTTCACATTTACCTTATTACCAGATAGCGGTATAAGTGTGGCATTAGAAGATAATGCAGTACAGGGTATTGTTAAAAATGAAGGGAGCATTAAAGCAGGAGAGATTACGTTAAGTGCGAAAGGGCGTAAAGAAGCATTAGATAGCTTGGTTATGAATAATGGTGTGTTAGAAGCAACTAAGGTTAGTAGTAAAAACGGCAAGGTTGTGTTATCTGCTGATGAAATTAAGTTAAATGATAAAAGTAATATTAAAGGGGAGAGTGAGGTTGTATTTACCTCAAATAAGGAACTTGAAAACAATATAAAAATCACTTCTCAAAATCGCTCAAAAGTTACCTCGCCTAAAATCAACTTTAAAGGCAAAAGTGTTAATATCAAAGGTGACTTTGGACGTGAAGACAATAATGATTACTATAAAGATGAATTTAAAACATTAAATACAGAAGTTAATATTGACGTGCCAGACACTGAAAATATTCGTATTGCGGATAAAGATAAAGAGCAAGATAAAGATAATACGGGTACGGGTTCATTTATACAAACAGATGCGTTAAGTTCATTACTAGCTAATAATGGAAAAGTGAATCTTAAAGGAAAGGACGTTAATATTTCAGGACATATTAATATAAATTCCTTTAGAGGCACAGATTCGCTATTAAAGCTAACTAACCAAGGTCATATTAATATCAATCATGCAGATATTCATTCAACAGGTCGTTTATTTTTTATAACCAGCTTGCAGAATAAGGAAGATTTTCAATCAAATATTACCATTGCTGACAGCAAAATAAATCTTGGTAACGGAGCTATGGGATTGGGGCGTAGTGTCGATGAAGAAAACCTCGATAGATGGCGTAGAACGGAAAACTCACAACGCAAAAAGTTTAATGTTAATATGAGTAATGTAGAATTTAATCAGGTTGATGATGTGGTTGTAGCAGGTGGATTTAAAGAAGTTAATTTAGATCGCATCGTTGCCACAGGACAAACGAATTTTTACATTGATGGGGGGGTATCCCGTAATAGAAATGGTGTGAGTTCAAAATATGAATACGGTGTATTAGATTTAGACAAACGTACGCAGTTATCGGAGCTAGATCAACGCAGACGTCGTTGGGGATATTACCCTGATTTAGATTTAGATATGAATAAAGCCTATTGGCATCGTTTTGATATGTTTGCCAGCAAAAATACGGGGCGATCAACTATTAAAGATACAGAAATTAATATTTCTAACAGTAAGATTAATCTGAAAAATGGATTTGTACATTTACTGGCAGAAAAAATTAAGTTAGATAATAGCAAGATTGATATTACCTTTGATAAAGATAATTCACAAGATATTTCAACTCAAATTAACCGTTTAGGAATGAATGGTAAAGTCTCAATGGTAAACTCACATATTAAAATCGTGGGCGATGAGAAAATCGATATATCTGCAAAAGCACCTTATGCTACGATGTTTTTAATCGGGGAATTAATAGGGGAAAAAAGTTCTATTTTTGTGAAATCTCATCAGGGTTACACCTTTAGAACTGATGGCGATACAAAAATTGCAGGTAAATACAGTAAAGATGACTTGAAAATTACCGCAATTAACACTGGAGGAAGAACTGGGGAAGAAGTGATCATTAATGGTGCGCCTGGCTCAATTGATAATGATGCTAATATTGCCAATATGGCATTTACTATTGGTGATAACGCAAATACCAAAACAACCATTGAAAATGCCGACATCACTGCCTTAGCACCAAACGGTGGAACTGCTTATTTAAGCTCCAAAGGGGTAGAAATTGAGGTAAAATCAAATTCAAATTTCACATTCTTTGAACTTCCTCGTGAGAAAAACCTTAATCAAACAAAAATTAACGGCGCTTCTACCAAACTCAGTGAACGTGGTTTTGCTAGACTTTATGACAAAATTAACGGTGTGCGAGCCAGCAACTTGTCTGCTGAGCAATTGAATGTTACGGACGCAAGCGAAAAAATCATTAATACAAATTTAGTGAGTAGCTTAGATGTTGAAAAACTTGTTTCTGTTGCAGTTTGTGATGCAGGTAAAGGTTGCGAAGAACAACAATTCGGCGATAAAGGTAATAATACTAAAGTGAGTGTTGGAGAGTTAGAAGCTGAACAATAACTATTCAGAACACAAAGTAAAAGCATAAAGCCAATCTGACAGACATCAATTAAATTGCATGCCTGTCAGATTTATTAATAGCCACTATCGTTACATTATTTTAAATAACCACGAACAATCAATACGCCAACATTTCGAGCTTGCGCGACGGCTTTTGGTTTACTCAGTTTAATTTTTAATCCTTGAAGTTGATAACGTGACTCAAGCAAATCCGCCACTTCATAAGCCACTCGCTCAATCAGCAAGAAAGATTTACTTTCCACATAATCAATAATCGCTTGGCTCACTTCAGCATAATTTAAACAATATACAACATCATCCGTTTCTGCCGCTTGTTTGCAATCCCAAGCCATTTCTAAATCAAACACAAGTTTTTGCTTTATTTGCTGTTCCCAATCATATACACCGATTTGTGCAAAAACAGTCAATTCTTCAATAAAAATGCGATCCATAAGGTTTCCTCTAAAATTATTGTAGGCGTATGCTATCAATTTTGGGTAGAATAACGAACAGTTTTTCTTGCTGGAGTGCAAAATGAGCCTTTTCGCCCTTTTTTATATGCTTTTTGCCTATCTTTTAGGTTCAGTTTCCAGTGCGATTTTAATTTGTCGCATCGCAGGCTTGCCAGATCCTCGTCAAAATGGTTCACACAATCCTGGGGCGACAAATGTGTTGCGCATTGGAAATCGTAAGTCTGCCTTGGCAGTGCTTATTTTTGATATGTTAAAAGGGATGATTCCTGTATGGGCAGGGTATTATTTAGGTTTAACCCAATTTGAATTAGGAATGGTCGCACTTGGTGCTTGTTTAGGGCATATTTTCCCAATTTTCTTTCAATTTAAAGGTGGCAAAGGTGTTGCAACTGCCTTTGGGGCAATCGCACCGATTTCTTGGGCTGTTGCAGGTTCAATGTTTGGTACGTGGATCTTTGTTTTTCTTGTTAGTGGCTATTCTTCATTAAGTGCGGTTATTTCTGCATTACTTGTGCCTTTTTATGTGTGGTGGTTTAAACCTGAATTTACTTTTCCTGTTGCACTGGTGTGTTGCCTATTAATTTATCGTCATCACGATAACATTCAACGCTTATGGCGTGGTCAAGAAGATAAAGTTTGGGCTAAATTTAAAAAGAAATAAAAATTTTACCGCACTTTTCTAAATTTCCACTGGAGTTTTCTGTGTATACTAAAGGTTCCGTTTCCACTCGTATTGCGAAATATTTATTTATCATTCTTATCGTTGCTGGTGTGATTAGTTCTCTGAGTTTGGCAATTATGAGCAGTAATAAATATGATGCCGAAGCCATTAATATTTCAGGTTCTTTGCGTATGCAAAGTTATCGCTTGCTTTATGAAATGCAAGAACAACCAGAAAGCGTGGAAACGAACTTACGCCGTTATCATATAAGCCTTCATTCATCTGCTTTACTAGAAGTCCAAAATCAATTTTTCACACCGAATGTATTAAAACATTCCTATCAAAACATTTTGCAACGTTGGACGAACATGGAAAAATATGCGCGCCAACAGGATGTAAAAAACTATAGTAAGCAGCTTACTAACTATGTTGCAGATGTTGATTACTTTGTGTTTGAACTACAACGTTTTAGTGAGCAAAAATGGATTTTGGGCGTTTCAGTATTAGGTTTTGCGATGTTGTTAATTTTGCTGATGGTGTCTTATGTGATTTGGTATACAAACCGAGAAGTTGTGAAACCTTTGCATTTAATGACAAAAGCCAGTATGCAAGTGCAAATGCGTCAATTCAATCATATTCCACTTAACACAAGGAAACAAAACGAACTTGGCACACTGGCTCGCGTATTTACACAAATGTCCACAGAACTGGGACAGCTTTATTCGCGTTTAGAAGAAGCGGTAAATGAAAAAACGCAAAAGTTGCGTCAAACTAACCGCACTTTAAGCACTCTTTATCAAAGTGCTCAACTTCTGAATACAAACACAATTAACGATAAAATTTTAAATCAAGTTTTGAATTACATTTTTATTAGCGATCATTTGAACTTCGTTAAAGTGGAAGTGATGGGGGCTGAACATTGGGATATTACATTGGGTAAGCAAGATGCTAATAATGAACTACAAATCGAAACCCTTTCTGTGGATAACGAAGAATTAGGTGTACTCTCTTGGCAAGCAGGATTACCTTGTCCAGATCCCCGAATTATGCAAAATTTAGCGCAAATGCTTGCTCGTGCGCTTTATTTCCATAAAAATTTACGTCAGAAAGAACAGATTTTATTAATGGAAGAACGCTCAATTATTGCGCGAGAGTTGCACGATTCTTTGGCTCAAGTCTTATCATTTTTACAAATTCAACTTACTTTGCTCAAACATAATCTGAAGAAAGAAGACGAACAATCAAAAGAAAAGAGTTTGGCAATTATTGCCAATTTTGAACAAGCCCTTTCTGGTGGTTATGCACAGTTACGTGAGCTTTTAGCCACTTTCCGTTTAACCATACAAGAAGCGAATTTACAGCTTGCACTAGGACAAGTGATTGATTCATTACGCTCACAAACAACAATGCAAATGAATGTGAATTGTCAATTACCATCGCAAAGTTTGAACCCTCAACAGCTGGTTCACGTTCTGCAAATTGTACGTGAAGCCACCACCAACGCGATCAAGCATTCTCAAGGCACGGTAATTGAAATTAGCGCAAGAATTAATGCGGAAGGCGAGTATGAAATTTTAGTTGAAGATGATGGGATTGGCATTCCAAACCTTGAAGAACCTGAAGGGCATTACGGCTTGAATATTATGGCGGAACGTTGTCGTCAGCTTAATGCACAATTGCATATTCATCGCCGTGAACAAGGCGGCACACAAGTCAAAATTACCTTGCCACATACATTATATTAGGACATCAAAATGCAAAATTTACAACCTTTTCACACTTTCCACATTCAGTCTAATGCTCGTGAAATTATTGAAGCACATAGTATCGAACAGCTACAACAAGTGTGGGCGCATTCTAAATCAGAAAATTTACCCACTCTTTTTTTAGGTCAAGGAAGTAATGTTCTATTTCTAGATGATTTTAATGGCATCGTGATCCTTAATCGTTTAATGGGGATTACGCACGAACAAGATGCAAATTTTCACTATCTTCACGTCAATGGCGGGGAAAATTGGCATAAATTGGTGGAGTGGTCTATTAACAATGGTATTTATGGCTTAGAAAATCTGGCTCTGATTCCCGGTTGTGCAGGCTCTGCCCCCATTCAAAATATCGGTGCTTATGGCGTTGAATTTAAAGATGTATGTGATTATGTGGAGGTACTTAATTTAAATACGAACGAAACCTTTAGACTCGACACAGAACAATGTGAATTTGGTTATCGTGAGAGTATTTTTAAACATCGTTATCAGCAAGGTTATGTGATTACAGCGGTTGGATTAAAGCTAAAAAAAGATTGGCAGCCTATTCTAAAATATGGTTCGCTTGTAGAGTTCGATCCGAAAACGGTCACCGCTAAACAAATTTTTGATGAAGTCTGTCATATCCGTCAAAGTAAATTACCTGATCCCAATGAATTTGGTAATGCAGGGAGTTTCTTTAAAAATCCCGTTGTCAGTTCAGAACATTTTGAAGAAATCAAAAAACATCACGAAAATCTACCGCACTTTCCACAGGCAGATGGCTCAGTGAAATTAGCGGCAGGCTGGCTGATTGATCAATGCAATCTTAAAGGTTTTCAAATTGGTGGGGCTGCGGTTCATAAAAAACAAGCATTAGTATTAATTAACAAAAGCGGGGCAACAGGGCAAGATGTGGTCAAACTCGCCCATCACGTTCGCCAAACTGTTGCAGAAAAATTTGGTGTATATTTACAACCTGAAGTACGATTTATCAGTGCAACTGGCGAAGTAAATAGTGAGCAAATTATCACATAATTTTATAATAATTGAACTTTCAATTGATAAAATCTGTCTTATTAACAAATTGGTTCAATAAGATATCTTATTGTGCTATAACTAAGTACATTGATTGGCAAAAGCCAAAATAAAGAAGGAAAACGATGGATAAAGAAACACAAATGATGTTAGTTCCTCAAGGCAGTATCGAAGGTTATATTCGTGCGGCAAATGAATATCCGATGCTGACTGCAGAGGAAGAAAAGGAATTGGCAGAACGTTTGTATTATCACGAGGATTTAGATGCCGCGAAAAAACTTATTTTGTCGCATCTTCGTTTCGTGATCCATGTTGCACGTGGCTATTCTGGCTATGGTTTGCCACAAGCTGACTTAATCCAAGAAGGCAATATCGGCTTAATGAAAGCGGTCAAACGTTTTAACCCTGAAGTTGGTGTACGCTTGGCGTCATTCGCTGTGCATTGGATTAAAGCAGAGATCCACGAATATGTTCTTCGTAACTGGCGTATCGTAAAAGTCGCAACCACGAAAGCTCAACGTAAATTATTTTTCAACCTACGTAAAACTAAACAACGTTTAGGTTGGTTCAATGAAAATGAAGTTGATATGGTCGCAAATGAATTGGGTGTTTCCAAAGAAGATGTGATCGAAATGGAGTCTCGAATGAGCGGTGCGGATGTCGGTTTTGATTTACCTACTGATGATGCAGAAACAGAGACCTATTCTCCAGCCCTTTATTTGGAAGATAAAAGTTCTAATTTCGCAGCAGAGCTTGAAAATGAAAACTTTGAAAGCCAAGCAACCGAGCAATTAGGTGCGGCGCTACAAAGTCTAGATGCGCGTAGTCAGGATATTATCAAAGCTCGTTGGTTAGATGATAACAAAGCTACATTGCACGACTTGGCAGCAAAATATAATGTCTCTGCGGAACGTATTCGTCAATTAGAAACTAATGCTCTGAAAAAATTAAAAAGTGCGGTGAATTTTTAAATAATTTAGAAAAAGAAAACCTGCTGATTAGCAGGTTTTTTATTTATCATTTAACCGTAATTTCAAATCTTCAGCAGTTTGGCAAGTCTTAATCTTATCAAACACTTGGTTCGCTTCATCATATTCCTTATTCAAATAACGTAGCCATTGTTTAATTCGTGCCACATGGTAAAAACCGCTGTCATATTCATTTTCAACATTAGCATATTTTTGCAAGATTTTTTGAATTTCACACCAAGGCATTTTTTCTGCATTTGATTTCAAAACATGGCTTAAATTCGGAATATTCAACGCGCCTCGTCCCACCATTAAATCCTGACAACCTGTTTGGGATAAGCAATCTTGCCCATCTTGCCAATGCCAAATTTCTCCGTTAGCAATAACTGGAATGAATAAACGCTCTCTGACTTCACCAATTTTTTTCCAATTAATGCGATCAGCACGATAACCATCAGCTTTTGTGCGTCCATGAACTGTAATTTCGGTTGCGCCGCCTTGCTCTACCGCATCAGTGATTTCAAAGGCTTGAGAAATATCATCCCAGCCTAACCGCACTTTTACACTAACGGGAAATTCACCTGGCACGGCTTGGCGTAAGGCTTGAGTGGCACGATAAATCAATTCAGGCTGTTTCAATAATGCCGCACCACCATTGCTGCCATTCACAGTTTTAGAGGGGCAACCACAATTTAAATCAATGCCATGAGAACCAAGATCGATCGCACGAATTGCATTTTCAGCAAGGCATTCTGGATGCTGCCCTAGCAACTGCACTCGTACAGGCGTGCCAGAAGAAGTAAAGCCCTGATTTTTTAATTCAGGGCATAAACGATAAAATACTTTTTCAGGGAGAAGTTGATCAACTACGCGAACAAATTCTGTTATACATAAATCGTAGTTATTCACTTCGGTGAGAAGTTGGCGTACAAAGGGATCAAGAACCCCTTGCATAGGCGCAAGAATAACACGCACTATTTCCAGCCTTTTGCTTGACAAATTAAATCGTAAGCAGCTTGAATCTGTTGAGTTTTTTCTTTTGCCATTTCCATCATTTCTGGCGGTAAACCTTTCGCCACAAGTTTATCTGGATGATGTTCATTCATTAAACGACGATAAGCACGCTTAACCGTGCTTTGCTCATCTGACTCTGTCACACCCAATACTTTATAGCCATCATTTAAAGTTGGGCCAGAAGCATGTTGGTAACCACCACTATTTTGTTGCTGATATTGGTAGCCACCTTGATATGCACCTTGTTGATATTGCTGATAAAAACCGCCTTGAGTAAAAGCTCGAGCAGCCATTTCCATCGCAATCATTTGTTCAAATTGCATACGAGAAAGACCAAGTTCTTCAGCGATCACATAAAGCACTTCTTTCTCATTTTCATGAAGTTCTGAATCGGCAAAAGCCGCTTGAACTTGCACTTGTAAGAACATTCGCAATAAATCAGCACGTTGCCCACAACCAATGCGAAATTCACGGATAACTTGACGAATCGGGAAATCAGATTCTTTACCACGACGAAACGCATCTTGCGCTAATTTACGCCCAGCATCATCCAGTTTAAGCTGAATCATTAATTGATTAGCTAATTGGATATCTTCTTCTGTTACACGCCCTTTCGATTTACTTAAATGCCCTAACACCGCAAAGGTGGTTTGCATAAACAAGTCTTGACGCGTTGTTTTCTTTTTAAAGAAACTAGAACTTACCGAGCCAAGTTCATACAATTTTTTATCTGCAATAGAACCTAAAATGAGCCCAGCTATCGCACCAAAAAATCCACCAACTTTCCAACCTAAAAATACGCCTATAATTTTTCCAATAAATTCCATTCTTTCCTCTGTTAAGTCAAAGTGCGGTTATTTTTATAATGTTATTTATAATGATGATAAAAATTTATTTCTCAAGTTTTATACGCCAAATTCGGCACGATAAGCACGCATTTCTGGCAAATGGCTACTGTATCGAGGATCTTGTTCGATAAATTGCATCAAATCATCTAAATCAATGATTGATAGCACTTGGCATTGATAATCACGTTCTACTTCTTGAATTGCTGAAAGCTCGCCTTTTCCTCGTTCCTTACGGTTTAGAGCGATCAATACCGCCGCAAGCTCTGCTTTATTTGCACTGATTAATTCCATAGATTCACGAATTGCAGTGCCAGCCGTAATCACGTCATCCACAAGCAAAATTTTTCCTTGCAATGGGCTACCAATTAAATTGCCGCCCTCTCCGTGATCTTTCACTTCTTTACGATTAAAACACACGGGTTTATCAATACCATAACGATTAAATAACGCCACCGAAACTGAAGTGCCAATTGGAATACCTTTGTAAGCAGGGCCAAAAACCACATCAAAATCTACCGCACTTGCCTGAATTGCCGCAGCATAAGACTCGCCTAAACGCGCTAAATCTGCCCCCGTATTGAACAAACCCGCATTGAAGAAATACGGACTTTTACGCCCCGATTTCAAAGCAAACTCGCCGAATTTCAATACATTTCGGCTTAAAGCAAATTCGATAAAATCGCGTTTATATTGTTCCATTTTTTAACTCCTATAAACTGTGTTTATAAGCCTAGCGCTTCGCGTTGAGCGATAAAAATTTGATTACAGCCTTGTTTCGCTAAATCTAATAATGTTAATAATTCTTCATGGCTAAATGGCTCGCCTTCTGCAGTGCCTTGCACCTCAATCATGCGACCATCTTCCATCATCACAACATTCATATCAGTTTCCGCTGCAGAATCTTCCACATATTCCAAATCACAAACAGCTTGACCATCAACAATCCCTACAGAAATCGCCGAAACTAGCCCTTTAATGGGGTTAGTTTTTAACGTGCCATTCTCAATTAAACCGTTGATCGCATCACATAATGCGACTGCAGCACCAGTAATGGATGCAGTTCGTGTGCCGCCATCCGCTTGAATAACATCACAATCTAAAGTAATCGCACGTTCACCCAGTGCTTTAAGATCCACCATGGCACGCAAAGAGCGGGCAATTAAGCGTTGAATTTCCATTGTGCGTCCGCTTTGTTTACCTTTAGCCGCCTCACGTTGCATACGACTATGTGTTGAACGTGGCAACATTCCATATTCGGCCGTTACCCAGCCTTGCCCTTGTCCTTTTAAGAAACGTGGCACAGCATCTTCCACTGTTGCAGTACAAAGCACTTTGGTGTCCCCAAATTCAACAAGCACAGAACCTTCAGCATGCTTGGTGTAGTTACGGGTAATTTTAATTTGGCGGGGTTGATTATTTTCTCGATTATTTGGACGCATAATTATTCCTTGATATGGTTTCGAACGATGTAATAAAAAAGCGCACTATTCTAGCACGCTTTAGTTTTTATTTTTGTTAAAATTCGCTAAGATATTGATTATTGATAATAAAAAAGCAAGGTGCTTTACCTTGCTTTATTAATTTGGTGGAGATAATCGGGATCGAACCGACGACCTCTTGAATGCCATTCAAGCACTCTCCCAACTGAGCTATATCCCCATAAAAGACAGCGACATGATAAAATTTGACTATGTGGCTGTCAATACGATTTTATTATGCGTTTGTTATCCGATTAAATATTAAGCGTTTTGTGCATGAATAAAATCAATAGCGCGCTGAATACGCGCAAGTACGCGATCTCTGCCGATACCGACTAGGGTAACATCCATTGATGGAGATTGACCAGAACCTGTCACAGCGACACGTAATGGCATGCCAACTTTACCCATGCCCACTTCTAGTTCAGCAGCTGTTTGCTCAATGGCTTCGTGAATAGAATGTAAATTCCAGCTAGAAAGTGCGGTTAATTTTTCTTTCACTTTTGCAAGCGTTTCAGCAGCATTGCCTTTGAAATGTTTTTTTGCTGCGGCTTCATCAAAGGTTTCAAACTCTTCAAAGAAGTAGCGGCTTGAACTTGCCATTTCTTTTAAGGTTTTGCAACGTTCCGCAAGCATGGTGACTATTTCAGTTAATGCAGGACCATTGCTTGTATCAATGCCTTGATCTTTGTAATGCCATTCAAGGTGTTTAGCCACATATTCTGGCGGTAATTCACGGATATAATGTTGATTCAACCATTGTAATTTTTCGGTATTAAATGCGCTAGCTGATTTGCTAACGTGATCTAATTCGAAATAGTTGATCATTTCTTCGCGACTGAAAATTTCTTGGTCGCCATGTCCCCAGCCTAAACGAACAAGATAGTTGATTAAAGCTTCTGGTAAGTAACCATCATCACGATATTGCATTACGCTCACTGCGCCATGTCGTTTAGAGAGTTTTTGACCATCATCGCCATTAATCATAGAAACGTGTGCATAGGTTGGAATTGGAGCACCAATCGCTTTTAAAATGTTAATTTGACGAGGCGTGTTGTTGATATGATCTTCGCCACGTACAACATGTGTGATACCCATGTCCCAGTCATCTACAACTACACAGAAGTTATAAGTTGGAGAACCGTCTGTGCGACGAATAATAAGATCATCAAGCTCACTGTTGCTGATTTCAATACGGCCACGTACGGCATCATCAAATACTACCGAGCCTTCAGTTGGATTTTTAAAACGTACAACGTGGGGTTCATCAGGTGAATGGTTGTGATCGTGTAAGCAGTGACGGTCATAACGTGGTTTTTCTTTATTTTGTTCTTGAGTATGACGAAGTTCTTCTAAGCGATCTTTAGTACAATAGCAACGATATGCTAAGCCTTGTTCAATCATTTCATCGATCACTTGGTTGTAACGATCAAAGCGTTTAGTTTGGTAATAAGGACCATGCTCCCACGGAAGGTTTAACCATTCCATTCCTTCAATAATGGTAGCCGTTGCTTCTGGTGTTGAACGCTCTAAATCAGTGTCTTCAATTCGTAATACAAATTCGCCGTTATTATGTTTTGCGTATAACCAAGAATAAAGTGCGGTACGTGCGCCACCTACATGTAAATAACCTGTAGGGCTAGGAGCAAAACGAGTACGCACTTTTACATTTGGATCTAAATTAAAAGGAGCATCTAGTTTCATTTTTATAACCTATCTTCAATAAAATATTAGTCGTTATTCTACTACGACTTGTTTGACTTCTAAATAAAAAAGCGGATTTTATGCTTATTTTTACGACAATTAAACAAAATTTAATAAAAAGGTATTGACTGAAAATGCATTCTCCCTATAATGCCAACCCACAACATTAAGGGCGATTAGCTCAGTTGGGAGAGCACCTCCCTTACAAGGAGGGGGTCACTGGTTCGAGACTGGTATCGCCCACCACTTCTCTAAAAAGTGTTCTTAATGTTACTAAGTTTGACCAAGCGGGCGATTAGCTCAGTTGGGAGAGCACCTCCCTTACAAGGAGGGGGTCACTGGTTCGAGACCGGTATCGCCCACCACTTTTCTAAAGTGTCCTTTCCGCTCAAACTTTCCCTTTATATTTAAACGCTTTCTAGTGGGCGATTAGCTCAGTTGGGAGAGCACCTCCCTTACAAGGAGGGGGTCACTGGTTCGAGACCGGTATCGCCCACCACTTAAAAGTGTTTAAATAAACCGAAAATTTAAGGTTTTGCCTTAATATTATCGGGCGATTAGCTCAGTTGGGAGAGCACCTCCCTTACAAGGAGGGGGTCACTGGTTCGAGACCGGTATCGCCCACCACTTTATTTTCAAATTATCCAAATAATTTCCTTTTCCCGTTCAATCTATTACGTTTACGTGATAAAGTGTGCAGACATTGTCATGTGTCATTTTAGTCTGTTATGCATCATAGGGAAAATTTATGATCGCTTATATTTTCTTAGCTTTATTCACGATTGCGGCAGTGATTTTTATTGTAAACTCCCATTATCGTTGGACTTATTTCTTTGCTATTACGCTTTTTACTTTTTTATTTGGCGGCATGCTTATGGTTTCCAGCCAATGGCAACGTGCTTTAAATTTTTCATCAGTGCTTTTTGTAGTGCTGATGTTATTTCATCGTTTAAAAATTCATTATTACAAACAGCCTTTGTTAATTTCAGATTTCTTTCTTGTGGTAGATTGGCGAAATTGGGAAACCTTAATTCATTATAAAGGTGCGTTGTTTGGCGTTATTGGGCTACTGGCGTTATTAGGTTATGCGATTTTTGGTTTTAATGATGCCGAGTCTTTAGGGGTATTAGGTAGCAGCATTGGTGCTTTATTGTTTATCATTAGCTTTAGCTTGATGTGGCATTATTCTAAAAATCCAAGTGCGGTGCAAGTTTGGTTAGATTCTTTGCCCGATGATGGTCGTGATGTGTTTTTAAATTTACCAATGTCTTGCCGCGGTATTTTTTTCAAAGTGCCAAATTTTGATGGCAATAGCCAAAATTTTATTGAAAAAATGACCGCACTTTCACCTGATACAAACAACCTATCTGAAACAAAACCCGATATTGTTGTAACATTAATGGAATCCACGCTGAACCCTCATCAATTTGCTTTTAGTCAGCAATCTATTCCACCACTTTCCATGTTTGAGTCTCAAAGTGATACAGTATTTGCTTCGCCGTTGCGTGTACATACTTTTGCTGGCGCAACGTGGAAATCAGAATTTGCTTTTTTAGCCGGTGTGCCTTCGACAGATTTTGGTGCGTTAGCAAGTGGCGTTTTTTATTCTGTTGTACCGCACTTGCAATCAGGTTTAGTGAAAAATCTAAAAGCTCAAGGATATTTTTGTGTTGCTTTGTCGCCTTTTACAAAAGGTAATTACAATGCAAAATCCGCTTATGATCATTTCGGTTTTGATTTGATGTTACAGCCGCAAGATCTTGGTTATCCTGCGCCTATTAGTAAAAATCTTTGGGATATTAGTAGTGAAGAAATGATGAAGTACACCCGAATGATTTTGGAAAAGCAGTATCCTGCGTTAGAAAATGTAGATCAGCCAATGTTTGTTTATGTATTGACTATGCGTGAACATGGCCCATACGAATTGGGAATGGAAAATATATTTAATCTTCAAATGCCTAATTTAGGGGCTAAAAGTATTTCTGCATTGAATGACTATACTCAACGTATTGTTGCATTGAATGATGCGATTGAAGGAATAAATAACTATTTACATGAACGTAAAAAGCCTTTTGTGCTAGGTTATTTCGGTGATCACCAAGTGGCATTTGATAATGCGATCCCTCCGAAGAAAGGGGATTATGCTCAACCCGATTATGTGACCCAATTTGTTGTGAGAAGTAATTGTGCGAGTCAATTTAAGCAAGAGCAACGTTTTTTAGATCTCGCTTTTGCTGGAGGTGTTTTGATGAATGTAGCTGGATTATCAGCAGAAGATGAATTTATGAAAGCGAATATGGCAATGTGCAAATTGAGTGATGGCAAATTAGAAGATTCTTCTGATATTCAGCTACTCAATGATTATCGCCATTATTTATATCAAACATTGGCGATTGCCAGATAATTTTCTTATAGATCGAGCATTATTGCTCGATCTGCTCGCCAATTTCATCTAAGGTTGAAGCTAATTGTGCACCAACTAACACCACAAGCCAACTTATTTGAATCCACAATAACATAATTGGTAAAGTTGCCATTGCACCGTAAATTAATTGATAAGAGGGAAAAGTGACGATATACCAAGTAAATGCTTGTTTACCAAGAGTGAAAAAAATCGCGGCAAGAAATGCACCGTAAGCTGAATGCTTAATTTTCACTTTTTTATTCGGTACAACCGTATAAATAAGCGTAAAAATAAACCAAGTAAATAAAAAAGGCACAAAACTGAGCAATTTTAAGCCTAATGATAAATGTTCCGATTGCTCAAACATTATTTTAATATACGAACTAATCCCAATGCTCACGCCAATAATAAGTGGGCCAAGTGTCAAAATCATCCAATAAATCGCAAAAGAAGAAAGCGGAGAGCGAGATTGACTATTGTGCCAAATACTATTTAGTGTTCGGTCGATGTTATTAATTAGCATCAAGGCAACGGCAATTAAACTCACAATTCCCACCGCACTCATTTTCTTTGAGTTTGATACAAATTGATCGATATATTCGCCCACCATATCACTCGCTGATGGTGCAAAATTAGTAAAAATCATTTCTTTTAATTCTCCCGTCACTTCATTGAATACAGGAAAAGCAGAGAAAATAGAAAAAATAACCATAACTAAAGGAACTATTGCTAACATTGTGCTATAAGTCAATGCACCAGCTACTTGATTAAGTTTATTTTCTGAAAAACGTTTCCAAAATAATAATCCAAAATTTTTTAATGAAATCATAGAAATCCCCCACAACAATGTTTAAATTTTTTACCAGAACCACATACACAAGGTTGTTTCATTGTAGGCAAGGATACTGTCGGATCAACAAAATACCAACGGTTTTCAATTTTCACAAAAATTGACCGTTCTTGATGGGCTTGATCACATTCTTCGCCTTGAAAAATAGCTTTAAATTCCACCGCACTTTGAGTTTTTGTAAGGCTTTCCGTTTTTAGAATTTCTAATCCTAGCCACGTAGTGTTGTCCGCCCATTCTTGCAATAACCTAGGCTTTAATAAAGTTTGTTGGCTTGGCACAGTTGTTACAACAATATAAGGTATATTTTTTAACACATACGCTGTATAACGTGAACGCATAAGTTGTTCTGCCGTTTCGGGAAATGCTTGTCTCAAATGAAATTTGCCACAACAATCTGCGTAATGATGACCAGATTGACATGGACAGTCCTCTGAAAGTGCGGTTGAAATTTCTGACATATTTATCCCTGTTGTTTGAATTTCGATATTTGCGATCGAATTGAGCGTTTAAAGGCTTCAGCTAATACTTCAATCTCTAATGCTACATCTAATTCAGCTTCATTTTTTGGCGCAGATAACAAGCGATTTAAATGACGAATTGTTATTTGCGGATAAGGACGGGCGAGTAATTTTAGTTCATCCTTTTGCTTAATTGTTCCTGTTTCAATAATACGAACATACCATCCACTGAGCCCAGTTTGATAAATAATATCGCGCGTCTCTTCGTTTTCCGTATTTTTTGATAAACGCTCACAAGGTTTACGTGGTTGAGATACTTCTAAAATGGTTGAGCCGATTTGATAACGATCGCCAATACATACATTGTCTTCATTCAAGCCTGACACGACAAAATTTTCTCCGTATGTCGCAGTATCCATATAAGAAAAATCTTTATTTAATAAAGTATTTAATTCATTAAAAGAATCTGCCGACATAAAAAAGAGAGCTTTATCTACACCACCGTGATGTTTTTTTAAACCAACATCGTTTCCTTCCGCACCAAGAGAATGAATTTTTACCGATGGCACAACTTTTTTACGAATCGCGCTTTCATACAGGCTTCCATCGGAAAAGGTTAGGGTTTGAACTTGTCCCACTTTTATAACTAAAATTTTTGCATTCATTTTATTTTTCGCTTGTTCTAGAAAAAATTTACGTGGAATTATAACCGAAAACGTTTAACTTTTTGACCGCACTTCTTTTTTTACTTATTATTCGTTATCAGAAAAACAAAAAAGAAATAATAAAAATGTTTGAAAGAGAAAAAAATTTTCTAAAAATATTTTATTTCTTTTCTTGAAAATAAGATTTTTCCTAAGGGCGAAATCATCACGTTCAATGATAATAAGGAGATTTATTATGTCAGACGTATTTCACTTAAACCTCACTAAAGCGCAACTTAAAGGTGCAACACTCGCTATTGTTCCTGGCGATCCTGCGCGTAGTGAGCGTATTGCGAAACAACTTGATAATCCAGAGTTTCTTACAAGCACGCGTGAATTTACATCGTGGTTAGGTTATATCAATGGTCAGCCTATTGTTGTATGTTCTACGGGTATTGGTGGTCCATCAACATCAATTTGTGTGGAAGAACTTGCTCAACTTGGTGTTCGCACTTTCTTACGTATTGGCACAACGGGTGCAATTCAACCGCACATTAATGTAGGCGATGTTCTTATCACAACGGCTGCTGTTCGCTTAGATGGTGCAAGCCATCATTTTGTACCATTAGAATATCCAGCTGTGGCAAACTTTGAATGTACAACCGCACTTTATAATGCAGCGAAAGCAAAAGGTATTGAGCCTTATGTAGGTGTAACCGTATCATCTGATACATTCTATCCAGGTCAAGAACGTTACGATACTTATAGTGGTAAAGTATATCGTAATTACCAAGGTTTGCTTAAACAATGGCAAGATTTGAATGTCATGAATTACGAAATGGAATCTTCAACATTGTTTACTATGTGTAGCGCATTAGGTTTGCGTGCAGGAATGGTTGCAGGCGTGATTGTAAACCGCACTCAACAAGAAATTCCAAATGAAGCAACGATAAAACAAACAGAAGAAAAAGCTGTGTCTGTTGTGATCGCAGCTGCACAAGCGTTGTTAAGTTAAAGTAATATTTATTTGAAACAATAAAACTTTATTTTATTCTGCACCTTAATTAGATTTATTTTCTAACGAAGTAAGGTGCAGATTTTTTTATTAATAAACTGCGATCTTCTGATCAATTTAATCAAAGTAGTCTATTTACTTGTTGGCATTGAAACCTAAACTTGATATAAGTTCTAAATAAACTACTTTTAAAGGCTAAATAACCTAACATATTTACGACTAAAATTAGATTTCTGTTAAATCTACATTTTTAGTCTCTTTTGAGGCTAATAATGCCAAGAAAGTCATTAATGCATTGATTGCTAAATAAATTCCTACGCCCATTACACCGAATGACGCGTTAATTTTTAAAGAAATCATTGCTGCAATTGTTGCACCAATAATTGATGCTAAATTATAGGCGAGAGAGGCACCTGAATAACGGACTTCTGTTGGGAATAATTCTGGTAATAGCGCAGCCATTGGACCAAATGTCATTCCCATAATCGCCATACCAATCACTAAAAATGCAAATACGCTAACTGGAGTGCCATTTTCTAAGAATAACGGCATTGCTAAACCAAGCACGCCGATAGCAATAGTCACCCAAATCAACCATTTACGACGACCGATTTTATCGGCATAAAAACCGGAAATACTGATAAAAACACCAAATACAATGGCACTAATTAATAACAAGCCAGTAAATGTATTTGCTGGGATTCCTAAACCAAGCGCATAACCTGCTTCAGAAAGCTTTGGCGCGGTTCGAGAATATGCCTGCGCAAAAGCCGTCATAATGTAAAACAAAGAATAAGTTGCCACCATAATAAATGTACCAATGATCATTGGTTTTAAGTGTTTGGTAAACACAACACTCACTGGTGCATTCAATTTTTTGCCTTTTTGCTCTGCTTCCACAAATACGTGGCTTTCGTGCAAAGTTAAGCGAACATATAAACCAACTGCAACTAATAAAATGGAAGATACAAATGGAATACGCCACGCCCATTCAACAAGTGCATTATGACCAAGTAAATAGCTAACTAAGAAGAACGTTCCATTAGCGACAAATAAACCAATTGGTGCGCCTAATTGAGGGAAAGTACCGTACCAAGCTCGTTTTCCTTCTGGTGCATTTTCTGTTGCGACTAACGCTGCACCGCCCCATTCTCCACCAAGTCCAATTCCTTGACCTACGCGACATACACAAAGCAAAATCGGCGCCCAGATACCAATTTGAGCATAATTAGGAAGTAAACCAATTACTACCGTTGAACCACCCATTAAAACAAGAGAGGCAACCAAGGTTTTTTTACGACCAATTTTATCTCCAAAGTGACCGAATAATGCCGAACCAATAGGACGTGCAAAAAATGCTAAAGCAAGCGTAGAAAGAGAAAGTAAATCATTAGAAAGCGGATCATCGCTATGGAAGAATTGCGTATTGAAAACTAATACAGCGGCAGCCGCATAGATATAATAATCAAAAAATTCGATTGCCGTACCGACCATCGAGGCTAACGCCACTTTCATCGGATTATTACGAAGTTGTGTAGACATTGTGTTTCCTTAGTAGTTTATTATAAAGAGAAAGTATTGAATCCTAGCATTTTAACTAAGGTCTAGCAATTTTTAATATGCAATTTTCTATTTTTTTAGAGAAATATTTTGAGTTTTCTAAATGTGAGTTATGTCCAGCGCAGGGAATTGTCACTAAATCAATTTGATTTTCTTTGGCTAATACTTGGAACTTATGATCTCTTTCGCCACAAAAATAAAAAAATGGCAAAGAACTTAACCGCACTTTTTCACTAAAATCAGGTTGTTTGGATAGACTTGTCGCCAGCAGCATTTTGCCAATATTTTCCCCACAACTTGATTTTCGTTTTTCAACTAACTGCAGCCTTTCTTCTGCAGTCAAATGAGAAAACACAGGTTGTTGATACCAATCATTCAACACTTTTTCTGGCGATTCTTGCATAAAACGTTGCGCCCAAGCAAAATCCTGCAGAAAACGAGCCTGCTTTTCTTCGTCAGTTTTTAAACCTAGATTCGCTCCTTCTAAAATAACGCCTTGTAAATTAGATCGTTCCAGCTGAGCTTGCAGCGCATAATACAAAGCAATCCTTCCACCTAGAGAATACCCAACAAGAAAATAGGGTTCATTTTTCACCGCACTTTTAATTTGCTGAGCCAAATACACAGCTGTTTCTTCAAAATTTGTGACTTCAAGGTCTTTAGCTTGCCCGTGAAAAGGCAAATCTAGCGCAATACAATTAAAGTGCGGTAGATTTTCAATGACTTTTTGCCAGTCATTTTTTGTACCAAGAAGTCCGTGAAGAAAAATGATGTTTATCATTGAAGGGATTATTGATAGAAATAATAAAATATGGCGGACTAAAGCCCGCCTACAGAATACTTAAGCACCAATCACGGCGTGACTAATTTGCTCGATTAAGCGTTTATACAAACTACTACCATCACTCGGATTCGTTTTAATTTCAATTAACGTTGCCTTGCGACGACTATAAGCCTGTTTCACAACGGAATTGAGATCCGCCCAAGTATAAGGATGAGCGTATTTGAGATCAAACATTGCCGCGATTTGAGAAAAATCGCCATTATGCGGTAATCGATAGAACTGATCTTTGACTTGTTCATCCACAGGTAACATATCAAAAATCGCACCACCATTATTATTGATCACAAAGATTAGCGTTGGTTGCGTAACGTTTTTGAATAATGCGAAAGAATTTAGATCATATAAAGTGGACGTATCGCCAATCACCGCAACAACAGGTTTATTTGAACCAATACCTATTCCAGCAGCAGTAGCCAACAAACCATCAATTCCACTCGCACCACGATTGGTATAAACGGGATAACTTTCTGGTAATTGCGTTAGCGCATCAACCAGACGAACAAGTAAACTATTACCTAAAAATAAAACACCGTTATAAGGTAAAAGTGTTGGTAAACGTAATGCGAGCGAGGCTTCCGTTAAATTTCCGCCTACTTGCTGTTCAATAAAGGTCGCACAGAACTTAGATAAAGCTAACGGTTCAAGCAACCAAGTCTTTTGGCGTAAAGGTGGATGCGCACGCAACCAATGATGCGCTTTAGCATTGAATCTTGTCAATGAATGATGGTAAGGATCTAATGCTTTACCACTTTGTTCAACCAACCAAAATTCACCTTTAAACGCCTGTAAGAATTGATTAATTCGTTTACTAATAAAGCGTGCACCGAATTGAATCACAATATCAGCTTGTAGAAGTTTTTCACGAACAGTTTGGTTTGCTAGCCAAATATCTTCATAAGGCGTCGTTGGAACAACACCAGATTGAATATCCGTCAGTAACACCCAGCCCATAGCACTTGCCCAAGAATTAATGCCCATCGCTTGTTCTGCAGGTAATTGACCAACCACAACGACACCACGTTTGGTACGCCAATGATCCCAATTTTCATGCATTAATACTTCGTTTTGTTGGACTTCTACATTTATCCAAGACTTGTTTTGAATTAACCAGCGTTGTAACGGCTGTAGCCAACTATGGGAATTTACTTCCTCATCAGTTGCATCATAAAGTGGCTCGGCAAATGGGACATTAATATGAACAACGCCACCTTGTTGTTTTTGTTGGAAAGCTGCCTGTTCAAGTAGAGAAATTAACCACTGCGCAGAATAATCAGCATTCGGTTTAGGTAAATTAACATTTGCAACTGGATACTGACCAAACATATTTTGTTGCAAAATGGCCTGATTTGCACCGCACTCCCAAAGTTCTGGTGGACGATCAGCAGTTAAAACAAATAAATTCACACCAGTTTGGCGCGCTTCAATAATGGCGGGATAAAGGTTTGCAGTCGCCGTGCCTGATGTCACAATAATGGCAACAGGTAATTGAGTTGCTTTGGCAATACCAAGTGCAAAAAAACCTAAACCGCGTTCATCAAAATGCGTATGACAAGTGACTGAACCTGCATTTTGCAAACGTACGGCTTCTAGAGTTAAAGGTGTCGAACGCGAACCTGGCGCGATACAAATGTGAGAAACGCCTTGGCGCACCAAGGTTTCTAAAATCACTTTCGACCAACAACGATTAAACACGCTTACCGACATTTTTTTCTCCGTTATCATTTTTCTTCTGCAAACAAGGAAATTAACCCTGCTGCTTTACGTTCAATTTCTTTCCATTCTTCCAATGGCTGCGAGCCTGCCACAATGCCCGCGCCAGCAAATACTCGAATACGATGACCTTCAATAAAAGCAGAGCGAATCGCCACACAAAACTCTGAACATACATCGCTCATCACGCCCAATGTTCCCGCATACCAGCCTCGATCAAAGGTTTCGATTTCTGACAAAATCATTTTGGCTTGTTGCTGTGGCAAACCAGATACTGCAGCTGTAGGATGAATCGCTTTTAATATATTTACATCTGCATAATGTGCGGTCAAATTTGCACGAATTTTACGAATCAAATGTTGTACTTTACGTAACGGTTTCAATTCCACATTGCTTACATCAAAACTTTCTACTTGCTTACGTAAATTCTGCGAAATATCTTTTACGACTAACCAATTTTCTTTTAAATTTTTCTCATCATTTAATAACCAATTGGCTTGAGATTGCGTTTCTTCCTCACTTTCAGAAACCGATGCTGTCCCCGCCAAAGCTTCGGTTAGCAACAAATTATACTCACGAGCAAATAGGCGTTCTGGCGTAGAACCAACAAAAACCGAATGAGAATTTTCAGCCCATAAAAAATGATAACAACCTTGATTTTGTTTTTCGCTTTCTGCTAAAAAATCGTAGGCATTAATCGCTTGCTTTAAATGAAAAGTGGTTTCATTGGCTAACACAATTTTTGTCAGCTCTCCACTTTTAATTTCCACCAAAGCCTGATTGACCCAATCACACCAAGTTCTTTCATTAGCTCGAGGCTCTGTATGCAAAGGAATCTGTTTTGGCAAAGCTGAAAGTGCGGTGAGATTTCCAAAAGTTTTGAGGTGAGCTAAAGTATCATTCGCACTTTGCTCATTTTTCACAAAAAAGGATACCAACGCGCCTTTATTATCCTGTTCAACAAGCATTTTAGGTAATACAAATTGTGCAGTGCCTTGAAATTGCAAACCGCCTACCAGTGGAAAACCACTTTCTTCAATAAACTCTTGCGCTAAATTTAACTGTGAAAATGACTGCACTGCCCCAAGCGCAGCCAATGCTTTTTCTTCATCACGAAAATGTAAATAAAATTGAGGATACGCAGATTGACCTTTCAGCCACGCCAACAAATCGACCTTGTCCAGTTTTACCTGAAAACGGACAAGTTCATTCGTTGATTGCTGTAAATATGCGTGAATTTGCGATTTTAACTCGCCTATTGCCTGCGCTAAATAACTCATTAGATTTTGTTTTAAATACACAAAAAATTAGCCGTATTCTACCGCAGATTGTTAATGACAAAAAATTTTTTTACAAAATCTTTTCAATATTGAAAATTCAGCGTAAATTAACCGCACTTTTCACGAAAATTTTATTAGAAACAAAAGGATTTCACTATGCGATTATTCCCAAAATCCGACAAATTAGAACACGTATGTTATGACATTCGCGGGCCAGTACACAAAGAAGCACTACGCTTAGAAGAAGAAGGCAATAAAATTTTAAAACTAAATATCGGTAATCCCGCACCTTTCGGCTTTGAAGCACCAGATGAAATTTTGGTGGACGTATTGCGTAATTTGCCGTCAGCTCAAGGCTACTGTGATTCAAAAGGTTTATATTCTGCTCGTAAAGCCATTGTTCAATATTATCAATCAAAAGGGATTCACGGCGCGACCGTCAATGATGTGTATATTGGTAACGGCGTATCTGAGCTTATCACAATGGCCATGCAAGCATTACTCAATGATGGTGATGAAGTACTCGTGCCAATGCCTGATTATCCGCTTTGGACTGCTGCGGTAACACTTTCTGGCGGCAAGGCTGTTCATTACCTTTGTGATGAAGAAGCAAATTGGTTCCCCGCTATTGATGATATTAAAGCGAAAGTGAATACGAAAACTAAAGCGATTGTCATCATCAACCCGAACAACCCAACGGGTGCAGTGTATAGCAAAGAATTATTACAAGAAATTGTGGAAATCGCGCGCCAAAATAATTTGATTATCTTCGCCGACGAAATCTACGACAAAATTTTATATGATGGCGCAGTACATCATCATATTGCCGCACTTGCTCCTGATTTATTAACGGTTACGCTGAATGGGTTATCAAAAGCTTATCGAGTTGCAGGCTTCCGCCAAGGCTGGATGATTTTGAACGGCCCAAAACATAATGCGAAAGGTTATATTGAAGGCTTAGATATGCTGGCATCAATGCGTTTATGTGCCAACGTACCAATGCAACATGCAATTCAAACCGCACTTGGTGGCTATCAAAGTATTAATGAATTTATTTTACCGGGCGGTCGATTACTTGAGCAACGAAACAAAGCCTATGATCTCATCACTCAAATTCCAGGCATTACTTGCGTGAAACCAATGGGGGCGATGTATATGTTCCCGAAAATTGATGTGAAAAAATTCAATAT
The DNA here is from genome assembly GCF_900475885.1 of Haemophilus aegyptius. Lineage (GTDB taxonomy): Bacteria > Pseudomonadota > Gammaproteobacteria > Enterobacterales > Pasteurellaceae > Haemophilus > Haemophilus influenzae. Next base: position 855,578 of record NZ_LS483429.1, on the reverse strand, counting down.
TCACAGTGATGAAAAAATGGTGCTGGATTTACTCCGCCAAGAAAAAGTACTACTTGTGCACGGTAAAGGATTTAATTGGCATTCGCCAGATCACTTCCGTGTTGTTACTCTTCCTTATGTAAATCAACTTGAAGAAGCCATTACAAAATTAGCAAGATTTTTGTCGGATTACCGTCAATAATGAATGCTTTGACAACATTACAAAGGGGACTAAATGTCCCCTTTTTATCGATATAAATATATTGCACTTTTCTTGTGTACTACTATAATAGTGCAAATTTATTTTAGAGGCATTTTATGATACAACAAAAATCTCCTTCTCTCTTAGGCGGTGCAATGATCATTGCAGGTACAGCGATTGGTGCAGGCATGCTGGCTAACCCAACTTCAACGGCGGGTGTATGGTTTATCGGTTCAATTCTTGCTTTAATTTATACTTGGTTTTGTATGACAACCTCAGGATTAATGATCCTAGAAGCTAATCTACATTATCCAACAGGTTCAAGTTTTGACACTATCGTTAAAGATTTATTAGGAAAAAGTTGGAATACTATCAATGGTCTTTCCGTTGCTTTCGTCTTGTATATTTTGACTTATGCCTACATAACCTCAGGCGGAGGCATTACACAGAATCTGCTCAACCAAGCATTCAGTTCTGCTGAAAGTGCGGTAGATATTGGAAGAACTTCAGGATCTTTAATTTTCTGCCTTATTCTTGCAGCCTTTGTATGGCTTTCAACCAAAGCAGTGGATCGTTTCACAACCGTGTTAATTGTCGGAATGGTGGTTGCTTTTTTCCTTTCTACTACTGGTTTATTAAGCTCTGTAAAAACAGCAGTTTTATTCAATACCGTTGCTGAAAGTGAGCAAACATATTTACCTTATTTATTGACCGCACTTCCAGTTTGTCTCGTGTCGTTTGGTTTCCACGGAAATGTCCCGAGTCTCGTCAAATATTACGATCGTGATGGTCGTCGCGTGATGAAATCGATCTTTATTGGTACGGGCTTAGCATTAGTGATTTACATCTTATGGCAGCTCGCTGTACAAGGTAATTTACCACGCACTGAATTTGCGCCAGTCATTGAAAAAGGCGGCGATGTTTCTGCATTATTAGAGGCTTTACATAAATATATTGAAGTGGAATACTTTTCCGTCGCATTAAATTTCTTTGCTTATATGGCAATTTCTACTTCATTCTTAGGCGTCACTTTAGGGTTATTTGACTATATTGCGGATCTATTTAAATTTGACGATAGCTTATTGGGCAGAACAAAAACAACACTTGTTACTTTTTTACCGCCATTATTGCTAAGCCTGCAATTTCCTTATGGATTTGTGATTGCCATTGGTTACGCTGGATTGGCGGCAACAATTTGGGCTGCAATTGTCCCCGCACTTCTTGCCAAAGCAAGCCGTCAAAAATTCCCACAAGCAAGTTATAAAGTATACGGCGGAAATTTTATGATTGGTTTTGTAATATTATTTGGCATATTAAATATTGTGGCGCAAATTGGGGCAAACTTAGGTTGGTTTGCAAGTTTTACTGGGTAAGTTTTAAAGAATAAATTTAAATTATTAAATAGCGATCTGCACTTTAACAGTGGGTTATGTAGTCCAACTCATTCGTGCAGATCAGCCCCTCAATTATTTTACTTTTTATTAGTTACAAACAATCTTAACTGCAAGTCCGCCTTGAGATGTTTCGCGATACTTAGCATTCATATCTTTGCCTGTTTCGTACATTGTTTCAATCACTTTATCCAAGGTTACTCTCGGATTGGTGGTGCGGCGTAAAGCCATACGTGATGCATTGATTGCTTTTACTGAAGCAATCGCATTGCGTTCAATACAAGGTACTTGAACTTGACCTCCGACAGGGTCGCAAGTTAATCCTAAATTATGCTCCATTGCAATTTCAGCTGCGATGCATACTTGTAGTGGATTGCCACCCAAAATTTCAGCTAGTCCCGCAGCCGCCATTGAACAGGCTACACCCACTTCGCCTTGACAACCCACTTCTGCACCAGAAATAGAAGCGTTCATCTTATAAAGTGAACCAATCATCCCTGCGGCTAATAAATAGCGTTCAATGATTTCAGGTGTTAATGGCGAGATGAATTTTTCATAGTAAGCTAATACCGCTGGAATAATCCCGCACGCACCGTTAGTTGGTGCCGTAACCACGCGTCCACCTGCTGCATTTTCTTCATTGACAGCAAGCGCAAACATATTGACCCAGTCGATTACGCGCATTGGATCGTTAGATAAATTCGTATTTGCTTGCAACGCACGATAAAGTGAAGCTGCACGACGTGGTACTCTTAATGGGCCAGGTAAAATACCCTCTGTGTGAATACCGTGTTCAATACAAGCCTGCATCGTTTTCCAGACATTCTCTAGATGAGCACTAACAGCCTCTTTGCCATTCAATGCGATTTCATTTTCCAACATCACAGTGGAAAGCATTAAGCCGTTATCACTACAATGTTTCAAAATATCTTCGGCATTTTTGTAAGGATAAGGCACTTGGACTGTGTTTTTTTCTGCTTTGCCAAAATGGGCTTCATCGACAATAAAACCACCACCGATCGAATAATAGGTTTGGAGATAAAGCTCTGTGCGATTTTCATCAAGAGCGGTAATTGTCATGCCATTTTCGTGCAATTTTAAAAAAGTGCGGTGGAAAATGAGATTATTTTCAAAATCAAATTTTACTATCTTTTGACCGACATTAATGGGTAAAAGTGCAGTTTGTTTAACTTTCTCAATGAAACCTGAAATCATATCAATATCCACATTATGTGGTAAATAACCCGCTAACCCCATAATAATGGCAATATCTGTACTGTGTCCTCGTCCTGTCATTGAAAGAGAACCGTACACATCTACGTGAATTTCAGTAGTTTGTTCAAATTGATTTCGTTTAATTAAGTCGTCTATAAATTGTTTACCCGCTTTCATCGGACCGACCGTGTGGGAACTGGATGGCCCAATTCCCACTTTAAACATATCAAATACGCTAATCATAAATTTCTCAAAATTCGTTAAAAATTAAAGGCGATTATAATAATCCATAAACAACTGCAGAAATAGCAATTAGCCCCATAATTGTTACAAATACATTACTGAAACGTCCGCTGTAGCGTTTCATTGCTGGGATTTTTCGAATCGAGTACATTGGCATGATAAACAAAATCATCGCAATGATTGGGCCGCCAAGAGATTCGATTAAGCCTAAGATACTTGGATTAATAATCGCAACGCCCCATAACGTTAATAAGAAGAAAAGTGCGGTCGCATAATTGAGTTTTTTACGATTTACTGCTTCACCTTTCATTTTTAAATATAAACCTTCTAAGCCTTCACGCGCCCCCATATAGTGACCGAAGAATGAACTAGTAATCGCTAAGAATGCAACAAGCGGGCCAAAATAAGAGATATATGGATTATCAAATTTATTCGCTAAGAAAGACAAGATACTAATATTCTGTTCTTTTGCTGCCACTAATTCTTCAGGTGTTAATGTTAGTACACAGCTAAATACGAAGAACATTACAAAGAATAACAAAATCGTTGAGACGCCTTTTTCTGTATGGCTGATATGGCGTTCTGCACCCTCAAACGTTTTGTATTCACGGAATTGTGAGCAAGTAAAAGATGAAATTGCTGGTGAATGGTTAAATGAAAATACTAATACGGGAATGGTTAGCCATAAAGTTGTTAAGAAACCGCCTGCTGTTGGAAGTTCATATAATACGGCACTATTCCATTCAGGAATTAAGTAAATAGAAAGAACAAATAAAATTAAGACTAACGGATAAACAAGCCATTCTGTGATTTTTAACATCACTTTTTCATTAAATAACATCACGGAAATCAATACCGCAATTAATACAAAAGAGAGAATGACTCGATTTGGCGATGCCATGCCAAGCTGATTCACAATAAAAGAATCTACGGTGTTAGTAATACCGTTACCGTAAATTAAAAGAATGGGGAAAATCGCGAAAAAATAAAGTAAGGTAATAAGCTTACCCGCTGTTTTACCAAAGTGTTCTTCCACTACTTCAGTAATATCGCTGCCAGGATTTTTTGATGAAAGTACAAAGTAGGCTAAGCCACGGTGAGCAAAATAAGTCATTGGCCCGACGATGATTGCCATTAAAACTAACGGCCAAAATCCACCCATCCCTGCGTTAATCGGCAAGAACAATACGCCCGCGCCAACCGCCGTACCGAAAAGGTTTAACATCCACGTTGCATCAAATTTGTTCCATTTGAGTTTTTCTGTTGATTTCATAGTTTGCTCCAAAGCATAAATTACTTAAATTTGTCAATTTGTAGAGCAAAATATGCCCTAACAAAATTTGAGTATTATGTTATGCCGATAAATAGAGAATCTCAAAGAGAAAATTCTAAAATTGTGATCAAGTTAAAATTTTTTTAGAAAAAGTGCGGTAATTTTCAGCGACAAAAAAATCGGTGCGATGACGACACCGATTGCGTATAAAAATAAATGAAATTAGAACCGCACTTTTTTCAATCTTAAGGCGTTCATCAATACGGAAATTGAGCTCAACGCCATAGCAGCACCAGCGATTATAGGGCTAAGAAAACCGAAAGCTGCAAGGGGTATGCCGAGAATATTGTAAATCAAAGCAAAAAAGAGATTTTGTTTGATATTTTTCAAGGTTGCTACTGCAATAAAAAGCGCATCCACAAGTTGATTCACCGAATGTTGCATAAGCGTTGCTGAGGCGGTTTGTTCCGCAATATCTGAACCTGATTTCATCGCAAAACTGACGTTTGCCGCGGCTAAAGCAGGCGCATCATTTATTCCATCGCCTACCATTGCGACAATATGACCTTGAGCTTTCAGCTTTTGGATTTGTTCCGCCTTATCTCTAGGACTGAGTCCACCAAAGACTTTCTTAATGCCGAGCTGTTTTGCTATGTAATCCACGACAGATTGTTGATCGCCACTCATAATCACTACATCAATATTTTGTTGTTGTAAGCGTTGAATAGCGTGCAAGCTATCGTTTTTTAAGGTATCCGTCAGCGCAAATGCACCAATGGGTTTATCATTTATAGATACTGCGACAATGCTCGCAATTTGCCAGATATCCTCTAAATTTTTAGGCAAGATTAAACCGCAATAATCGGGTTTACCGACTTTTATTGTTCCCACTTGTTCTAATTCGGCTTGAATGCCTTGACCCACTTCCATCTTTGAAAAAAGTGCGGTAGGAATTTCTAACATTTTTTGTTCCGCTGTTTGCACAATAGCTTTTGCAATTGGGTGGTTAGCTTGTCGTTCAACTGCTGCGGCAAAACGATACAAATCTTCTTCAGAATACACCGCACTTTGTGGCTGCCATAGTGCTGAAATTTCAAGCTCCCCCTTTGTTAGTGTGCCAGTTTTATCAAGTACAACGGTATCTACGTGGGCGGTTTCCTCCATTGCTGCCGCATCTTTAAACCATACGCCAGCATTAACCGCTTTACCTAAACCAACCATTATGGCAGCTGGTGTGGCTAATCCCAAGGCACAAGGGCAAGCAATCACAAGCACGGATACTGCGTGAATGAGTGAAGACACACTATCATTCGTCAGAATGTAAGTGAGAATGAAAGTAACAAGTGAAATCACTAATACAGCAGGCACAAATACTGACGCAACTTTATCGGCAAATCGTGCAATGGGTGCTTTTGAGCCTTGCGCATCTGATAATGCATTCATCATATCGCCAAGTAAGGTTTGGCTACCAAGCTGATTTGCTCGATAGATAATAGAACCTTCTGTTACCATTGCCCCTGCTAAGACTTTTCCACCTTTCTGTTTTTCTTCTGGACGAGATTCACCTGTTAAATGACTTTCATCACACCATCCATTTCCACTTTCAATTATTCCGTCTGCCGCAATACGCTCGCCTTGATTCGCACGAATGATTTCGCCGATATTTACTTGGTCAAGAGCAATTTCAGTCCATTTGTCATTACGCAGAGCGGTGACTTTTTTCGGTGTCAGTTGCAAAAGCATGCTTAAGCTATTTAGGCTGTGCTTTTTAGTGCGATCTTCAAGAAATTTTCCAAGACTGACAAAACCAATTACCATAACAGAAGCCTCAAAATACACTTGCTCCATTGCATGATTGGCGTGGTAAAACAGCATAAAAGCAGAATAAAGATAAATAGTGAGCGTTCCTGTACTGACAAGGACATCCATATTGGCAAGTCCACCACGAATACTACCGATTGCTCCACGATAAAATGGAATGGCTAACCAAAGTTGCACAATGCTTGCTAATGCAAATTGCCAAATCGGGGGTAACATTAAGTGATGGGAGCCACTTATCATACCAAGCATACCAATCAGAAATGGAATATTGATTATCCAAAGTACGATTAATCGCCAAGGGATTGATGTATTTTTTTCTTCTATTGGCAATTCATTGGCTTGTTTGATATGAGCAGAAAAACCTGTTTTATGGATAATCTCTATAATTTGAGTTTCGCTTGCCTGATCAGGATTGAACAGGACTTGTGCTTCTTCGGCAGCAAAATTTACGCCTGCTTGTTGCACAAATGGTTTTTTATTTAAAACTTTTTCAATACGATTGGCACAAGATTGGCAGGTCATCCCACCAATCTGAATCGAAATTTTTTTACTCTGTGGCGTCAAATCCAGCATCTTCAATGACCTCAATCAGCTGTGCAACATTGACTCGATTTTCATCAAAAGTAATATTTGCTTTACCCTCTAATTGCACATCAGCAGATTGTACACCATCTAATTCAGTTAAAACTTGAGTAAGACTTTTTACGCAACAGCCGCAATGTATGCCTTTTATGTTTAATGTGATAGTTTTCATTTTTACTCCTTGTTAGTTGTTTTATTGATGAATGCGATTGGCACAAGATTGGCAGGTCATCCCACCAATCTGAATCGAAATTTTTTTACTCTGTGGCGTCAAATCCAGCATCTTCAATGACCTCAATCAGCTGTGCAACATTGACTCGATTTTCATCAAAAGTAATATTTGCTTTACCCTCTAATTGCACATCAGCAGATTGTACACCATCTAATTCAGTTAAAACTTGAGTAAGACTTTTTACGCAACAGCCGCAATGTATGCCTTTTATGTTTAATGTGATAATTTTCATTTGTACTCCTTGTTAGTTGTTTTATTAATAGCTACACTATAAACCTTTACATAAGGTTAAGGTCAAGAAGTTTTTTATGAATATTAGTGAAGCCGCAAAATTAGTAGGTTTATCTACAAAACAAATCCGTGATTATGAAAAAATGGGGTTAATTAAACCCGCTGTTCGCAGTTTGTCAGGCTATCGAAATTATGGAGAAAGTGATTTAGAAAGGTTGCATTTTATTCGACACTCACGCAATGTTGGGTTTTCGTTACATCAAATCGCACAATTATTAGCACTACAAGATAATCCTAAGCGTAGCTGCCGAGAAGTGAAAGTGCTAACTGCTCAACATATTGCGACATTAAATCAACAAATAGAACAGTTACAAAAAATGGTACAAAAATTGCAGCACTGGCACGACAGTTGTCAGGGCAATGACAACCCTGAATGTTTAATTTTGAATGGCTTGAACGGATAAGTGAAAAGTGCGGTTAATATTCCCAACTTTCTGGATCGACACCTAATTCACGCATAAGCACTTTGGCATCTTCGGGAATTTCATCATTACGCTCTTTCATTAAATCTGTATCGGCGGGCAAAGGCTGTCCTGTGAATGCGTGTAAGAACGCTTCACAAAGCAATTCACTGTTAGTTGCGTGACGTAAACTTTTTAATTGGCGACGAGTGCGTTCATTCGTCAAAATTTCCAGTACTTTAATAGGAATAGATACTGTAATTTTTTTTACTTGCTCACTTTTTTTGCCGTGTTCTGCATAAGGGCTGATATATTTTCCGTCCCAATCTGCCATAATTTCCCTTAGAGCTTATCGATAACCTTACAGACTGTCCGTATTCTAATTAAAAATCAAATAAAGAACAATCTAGACGGCTAAACTTCCAAAATAAGTTCTTAAAAAAGTGTGGTAATTTTTTTAATAAAAGCTAGACAGCACAGGGTTTTAGTGGTAATTTACGCACCATTCAAAGGGTGCAAACCCACCATTCGAATAATCAATTCTTATTAATTCCAACATTTATTCATTATGCATTTAACAGAACTTAAAAATACGCCTGTCTCTGATCTTGTGAAACTCGGCGAGGAGCAAATGGGCTTAGAAAATTTAGCACGTTTGCGTAAACAAGATATTGTCTTTGCAATCTTAAAACAGCACGCCAAAAGTGGCGAAGATATTTTCGGCGGTGGCGTGTTAGAAATTTTACCAGATGGTTTTGGTTTCCTTCGTTCTGCCGATAGTTCCTACCTTGCAGGCCCTGATGATATCTATGTTTCCCCAAGTCAAATTCGTCGTTTTAATCTTCAAACTGGGGATAAAATCGAAGGCAAAATTCGTCCACCAAAAGAAGGCGAACGTTATTTTGCACTTTTAAAAATTGATCAAGTTAATGATGACAAACCAGAAGTTTCTCGTAGCAAAATCTTATTTGAAAACTTAACGCCATTACATGCTAACTCTCGTTTAAGAATGGAGCGAGGCAATGGCTCAGCAGAAGATTTAACTGCCCGTATTTTGGATTTAGCCTCGCCAATTGGTAAAGGCCAACGTGGTTTGATCGTAGCTCCGCCAAAAGCGGGTAAAACAATGTTGTTGCAAAATATTGCGCAAAGTATCACGCATAATTATCCTGATGTGGAACTTATCGTATTACTGATTGATGAACGCCCAGAAGAAGTGACAGAAATGCAACGTTCAGTAAAAGGCGAAGTCATTGCTTCTACTTTTGATGAGCCAGCAACTCGTCACGTTCAAGTGGCAGAAATGGTAATCGAAAAAGCGAAACGTTCAGTAGAGCATAAAAAAGATGTGGTGATTTTACTTGACTCTATTACCCGTTTAGCACGTGCTTACAATACGGTAACCCCAGCTTCAGGTAAAATTTTATCTGGTGGTGTGGATGCTAACGCATTGCACCGTCCAAAACGTTTCTTCGGTGCTGCACGTAACGTGGAAGAGGGCGGTAGTTTAACGATTATTGCCACTGCGCTAGTTGATACAGGTTCGAAAATGGATGAAGTTATTTTCGAAGAATTTAAAGGTACAGGTAATATGGAATTACACCTTTCTCGTAAAATTGCAGAAAGACGCGTATTCCCAGCCATTGACTTTCAACGCTCTGGTACTCGTAAAGAAGACTTACTCACAACAGCGGATGAATTACAAAAAATGTGGATTCTTCGTAAGATTCTTAATCCAATGGATGAAGTGGATGCAATGGAATTCTTGATTGATAAGCTGATGATGGCAAAAACCAACGAAGAGTTTTTTGAAGTGATGAAACGTTCGTAAAAGTAACCGCACTTTTATGAAGAACAAGGGGAAAATATTATGTTTTCCCCTTTTTTTAATACCAGTAATATTTGACGAAATAAATTATGACAGCTGATAAGTTCATAAAAGGGGCAAAAGGTATAAATTCTTTTTTCTTTTTATGAATAAGCGAAAAACATATTCCAAGAACTGAGGCTAATAATAAAAAGTGCGGTAAGGTTTCTAAATGAATAAAACTTCCTAATGCCATTGCTAGCCAATAATCTCCCCGTCCAAAGGCTTCTTTTCCGTAATAGAATTTTGCAATCCAATAGATTGCGTAGAAAACAATAAAAAAACTTGCCGCACTTTTTATGCTTTCAGATAACGTAAGCAATGAAAAATTATTGTCTGCCCCAAATAAACCGATTGTAAGTAGCCATAAACAGAGTGTAGTAGAAATAAGTTGATAGTGCCAATCAAGATAACTGATTGCCCAAAGGATAAGAAGTGTGAGTCCGAACCATACAGTAAAAATAGAATCTTTGAAGGCAATTTGTAAAAATATAAATCCAACTCCAACACTTAAAAAATACCTCAAAATATGACCGCACTTTTTTTGTTGAATAGAGGAAACGCTAGGCTGAAATGACAGAAAGTTTTGTGGAAATAATTCAACGTAGGTCGCATAAATCTCTTGCTGTAAACGGGTAATAAAACCAGATAGGTAAAACCACAATGCGATCCCTAAGATGCCGCCTAATAAAAACATTGTGAAGTAAATCATTGAATAACAGAGCCCATATTAAAGATAGGTAAATACATTCCCATCATAATAATTCCAATCAGACTGCCGATGATCACCATCATTAATGGTTCTAGCATTTGTGAGAGTAAGTCAATTTGATGATTAAGTTTTTCTTGGTAATTATCCGCAATATGCTCTAGCATCAAAGCGAGTTTTCCGCTTTGCTCGCCAATTTGTAACATTTGTTGTGCTTCCATCGGGAAAAGATCGCTACTTACGCTATTAGAAAACGCATAGCCTTGAGAAACCCATTGTAAAATTGACCGCACTTCTTTATCTAATATGATGTCATTTACAAGCGTCTTGGTTTGCCACGTTTGTGTGCGAGGAAGAAAACTGTCTAGTGCTTGATTAAGCGGTACGCCAGCCTGTAACATAATTTGTAAACTGTGACTAAAGTTCACTAAACGTGAAAGTTTTTGAATTGTGCCAAAAATAGGCGTGACAGAGATAAGTTGGTTTTTCTTTTGATGAAACCAAGTCTGGCGTTTTAGATAAAAGTAATAAAATAGAACAAAACTCAAAGCGAAAAATAGCAAAATGCCAATATTTTGCTTAAGAAAATTGGATATAGAGAGCAATATTGCGGTTATTGTTGGTAATTCGGCATTGTTGCCACTGTACATTTCAGCAAATTGAGGCACGATAAAAAGCAGTAATGCGAGTGTCAATAATAGAGAAATTCCCAATACCATTGAGGGGTACAACATAATTTTCTGTAATTTACGTTGTAATGCTAAAGATTGGCTACGATGTGTGGCTATTTTTTTACAAACAGCGGAAAGTTTTCCTGTCATTTCTCCCACTTGAATCAGTTGAATTTCTTGTTGTGTGAGATATTTTCCTTGTTGTTCAATGGCTTGTGAGAATGCTAAGCCAGATTCAATGGATTGAAGCAGTCGTTCAAGCCATTTGTTGAGCATAATTTGAGTACAATTTTGTTGCAAAATTTGTAGGCTGTTTTTTAACGGAATTACGGACTGTAGCAATGTCGCTAATTGATTGAGTAATTCACTGATTTCTGAATTTTTGGGTTTTGCCCCAAATTGCCAGTTTTGTTGTAATTTGATGTGAGTAAGCCCGCGGCTTATTAACTGAAAGTGCGCTTGTTGTTTCGTATCCGCAATAATTGAGCCTTTTTGTTTCTGATTTAATGCGTTACTACCTTGATAATAAAAGAGTTTTTTAGTCATGAGTTTTTACCTAACACACGTTCAATTTCTTTCTCATCTGTTATGCCTTGGCTAACTTTTTCCAAACCACTCTCTCGTAAATTCTCAAAATCCGTTTGATAGCCATTCTGTTGCCAATGTAGAAATTGATACACGCCGATTCGCCCCCGATAACCTTGATGGCAATCACAAGAATTTATTAAATTTCCACCGCACTTTGGACAGATTTTTCGTACAAGACGCTGTGCAATGACAAGTAGTAAACTGTTTTCAATTTCATACTGCTGAATACCGAGTTGTTGTAAGCGAGAAATGGCAGAAATTGCATCATTGGTATGTAAAGTTGAAAGCACCAAATGCCCCGTTTGAGCGGCACGTAGTGCAATCATCGCACTTTCTTCATCACGAATTTCACCTAGCATAATGATGTCGGGATCTTGACGTAAAAAAGCGCGCAATAGACGGCTAAAATCTAATCCAATCTGTGGGTTAATTTGGCTTTGAATAATGCCATCAAGCTCAATTTCAATGGGATCCTCAGCGGTCATAATATGTTTATCAGGCGTATTTAGCCACTGAAGTGCGGTGTAAAGTGAGATACTTTTTCCACTTCCTGTTGGGCCAGTTACTAAAATTAATCCTTGTGGCTGGCTAAGTGCGCGTTGAAATGCTTGTTGCTGATTTTCGGTCATACCCAGTTCAGCAAAGCTAAGTTCTACAGGTTTATTTTGTTGCGCTCGCAACACTATTTTTTCGCCCCAATGGGTTGGTAAGGTTGAAAGGCGAAAATCAAGAATATCGGAAAAAGTGGTTTTAAATTGAAATCGTCCATCTTGTGGAAGTCGATTTTCACTAATATCTAATTTAGCCAGTAATTTTAAGCGTGAAATAATACGATTGGCGAATATTTTGCTTATTAAGGGTTGTGGTTGTAAAACACCATCAATTCTAAACCGCACTTGAAACTGATCAGCCAAGGTTTCTAAATGAATATCAGAGGCATTTTTTTGTAAGGCAGATTCAAAAATCTGATTAAGTAAGCGGATAACAGGTTCATCATCTTCTTGTTCAAAATGGGTTTCTTGATGTTGATAGAATTTAACTTGCTCTTCCACTTGCATTTGGCGCGGAGTAAGTTGTTGTAACAGTTCTTTGAGTTGGCTGCTTTCTAACAAAATTGGTTCGACAGGTTTTCCTGTTATAAACGCAATGGTTTCACAAGCTGAAAGATTGGAGAGAGAATCAACCCCTAGCCAAAGACGATTATTTTCTTCTTTAAGTGGCAAAGCAAAATACCGCAAGAGCAAGGATTGCTGTTGTTGATTACGCACCCATAAATCAGGCGAGATCGTAAAGATCTCGCCATTTTGAGCGGTTACACGCTGAGTATGAAGTAAAGCATAGCTCGTCATTGTGTAACACTTCCGCAAAAATTTGCTGGAAATAAAGAGGCATCCGTTCCTTTGCAAGTTGTTGTCCAAGTTACACCTGTTGCAGCATTACCTGTAGCTTGCAAAATATATTCCATATTTGCCAATGTGCCATCCCCTTTTACTGTTATTGCACCGTTGCTTGTTGTCACTGATTTTACATAGCCTTTTGCTGCGGTTATATCTGCTGCAATACCATTTTTTCCACCCGTACAGTTTGTTGTTTCATTTGTGCTATATACACATAATTCCACATCAGCCTTATAAGGCGCTGACGCTTGCAGTAATTCAGATACCGCTGCTTTTTTAGTATAATTTTGATAAGAGGGAATTGCGATAGTGGCTAAAATAGCAATAATTGCAATCACAATCATTAGCTCTATTAATGTAAACCCTTTTTTCAAGGTTTGCTGTGTTGTTAGTTTCATTCATTTTCCTTTTATTAGGCCTTTGTTAGCGACGACATTGTGAAAAGGAAAAATTTGTTTGTAAAATTGACCGCACTTTTTCTGCGATCCTGATCGCAAAAAAAGGAAAAAAGTATGCAAAAACTAAAAGATATTGAACAAGGTATACTGGATTGTCGGCAAATTCAGTCACCTCACTTCGATAAACGCCCAAATCCACAGGATATTTCCTTACTGGTTATTCATTATATTAGTCTGCCGCCAAAACAATTTGGCGGCGGATATGTGGATGATTTTTTTCAAGGAAAATTAGATCCTAAGATTCATCCTTATTTTGCAGAAATTTATCAAATGCGTGTTTCAGCACATTGTTTGATCGAACGAAATGGGCGAATTACGCAATATGTCAATTTTAATGATCGCGCTTGGCACGCAGGCGTATCTAATTTTCAAGGACGAGAAAAATGTAATGATTTTGCCATTGGAATTGAGCTGGAGGGGAGTAATGAACAGCCTTTTACCGACGCTCAATATTTTTCATTGCAAGAGCTTACTAACGTAATAATGAAAAGTTACCCGAAGATTACAAAAGATCGAATTGTTGGACATTGCGATATTTCGCCAGGACGTAAGATCGATCCTGGTCAATATTTTGATTGGGAACGTTATTTATCCAGTGTAAAACAAACTGTATAAAAATTAAACATCAAATTTTGATGTATTCTGTGTATTATAAATGCGTTCACTCTTTTAATTCTAACTAGTTGAATTAAAAGGAATAAATTTAAATCTGAAATTTTATTAAAAAAGTTAATTTGAGTTATACAACATTATAGATTTTCTCAACCACAATTTTATCCACAGAAATATTGAATAACTCAAAGAGATGATAAAAAGATCTTTTGTGAATAAAACTGTTTTAAAAATTGTATTTTTTTACCGCACTTTCTTCCATTTTTGAATGTGAAAAGTGCGGTTTATTTTTGTTTAAGACCTTTTGGTTGGAAATAACCCTATTTATTCTGAAGTTTGATGTGATAAGGATCTTTGCCTGTTTTTACGAGATCAATTCACAATCAGAAATCCGTTATTCACAATGTTATCCACAACATAGGTACTTTTCGTCATATAAACAAAATAAGAATATTTTGTTGTCTAGAATTTTCCCCTCTCCGTAAAATTGTATATTTTTAACCGCACTTTAGGTTCAAACCCAATGTGCAGTTATTTTTATTGATTTTCCTCTTTTCGCTTTTTGCTCTTTTTTTTAAAATATGATACTTTTTCGCCGTCAATAAGACATCAAACACAAATCAATATGAACGACGAACAGCAAAATTCAAACCAACCTGAAAATACGAAAAAACCTTTTTTCCAATCTTTATTCGGTCGCTTTTTTCAAGGCGAATTAAAAAATCGTGAAGAACTTGTGGAAGTGATTCGCGATTCAGAACAAAACGATTTAATTGATCAAAATACGCGTGAAATGATTGAAGGCGTGATGGAAATTGCGGAACTTCGTGTTCGTGATATTATGATTCCTCGTTCACAAATTATTTTTATTGAAGATCAACAAGATGTAAATACTTGTTTAAACACAATTATTGAATCCGCACATTCTCGTTTTCCTGTGATTGCCGATGCCGATGACCGCGATAATATCGTGGGCATTTTGCACGCAAAAGATTTATTAAAATTTTTACGTGAAGATGCCGAAGTGTTTGATTTATCTTCATTATTGCGCCCCGTCGTGATTGTGCCAGAAAGCAAAAGAGTGGATCGTATGTTAAAAGATTTTCGCTCAGAGCGTTTCCATATGGCCATTGTGGTGGATGAATTTGGTGCAGTGTCGGGGCTTGTTACTATTGAAGATATTTTGGAACAAATTGTTGGCGATATTGAAGATGAATTTGATGAAGAAGAGATTGCGGATATTCGTCAGCTTTCTCGTCATACTTATGCAGTGCGTGCGCTCACCGATATTGATGATTTCAATGGGCAATTTAATACGGATTTTGATGATGAAGAAGTAGATACCATTGGCGGTCTGATTATGCAGACTTTTGGTTATTTACCAAAACGAGGGGAAGAAATTATTTTGAAAAATCTTCAATTTAAAGTAACTTCTGCAGATAGTCGTCGATTAATTCAACTTCGAGTCACAGTGCCAGATGAACATTTGGCAGAAATGAATAATGTAGATGAAAAATCTGAATAGGATTTTATTATCAATTAAATTTATGAATAAATATTTAACTTATTTTATTGCTTTTATATCGGGTTTAGTCGGTGTTTTTGCCTTTTCGCCATTTGATTATTGGCCTTTAGCCTATGTGTCTTTACTCGGTTTACTTTATGTCGTTAAAAATCCTAAAAAATCCACCGCACTTTTATCCACTTTCTTGTGGGCGATGGGATTTTTCTGCTTTGGAGTAAGTTGGCTTAATGTTAGCATCCATCAATTTGGTGGTGCGTCGTTAGGGGTGAGTTATTTCCTTGTCAGTTTGCTTGCGGCTTATCTTGCGCTATATCCAATGCTCTTTACCTATTTAGTTCAGCGTTTCAAAGTGCAAAGTGCGGTAATTTTTGCCGTGATTTGGACATTGACAGAATTTTTACGGGGTTGGATTTTTACTGGTTTTCCTTGGCTTCAGTTTGGTTATACACAAATTGACAGCCCATTTTATGGTCTCGCCCCGATTTTTGGGGTAACAGGATTGACATTCTTTACCCTTTGGGCAAGTGCGGTCATTTTTAATCTCGTTTCCTCTTTGTTTAAAACGAAAAATCTTAAATTAGTTTTATCGAATGCTTTGTTATTGATTATCGTAGGGGGATTAAGTGCTTATTCATCGCGAATTCACTTTGTAAAATCTGTTGAAAATAAGGCAATTTCAGTCACGCTTGCGCAAGGCAATATTGAACAAAACCTTAAATGGGATCCTAATTATTTCTATTCTACTTTGGCAATTTATCAAAAATTAATCGCAGAAAATCTTGGTAAAACCGATTTAATTATTTTGCCTGAATCAGCCTTACCAACCCTTGAAAATGCAATTACACCATTTTTTGAAAAATTAGAGCATGCTGCTAAAGAAACTAAAACGGAGATTATGATTGGAACGGTATTCCAAGATACAAAATCTGGTAAGTTATTAAATTCAATTATGACTACTGGAAACCCAGATTTTCCTTATCAACCAGATACGCCAAATCGTTATAATAAACATCATCTCGTGCCTTTCGGGGAATATGTTCCGCTAGAAAGTATTTTGCGACCGCTTAATTCAGTGTTTAATTTACCAATGTCAGCATTTCAAAGTGGAGAGGCAGTTCAACCCTCTTTAATCGCAAAAAAACGTGCTTTTTCGCCAGCAATTTGTTATGAAATTATTTTCGGCGAGCAAGTGCGACAAAATTTGAAACAAGATACGGATTATTTGCTCACCTTATCTAATGATGCGTGGTTTGGCGATTCTATTGGGCCTTGGCAACATTTACAGATGGCAAGAATGCGCGCTTTAGAATTAGGCAAACCGCTTATTCGTGCAACAAATACGGGGATTTCAGTTTTTGTTGATGCGCAAGGTAAGGTATTAGCACAAGCCACGCAATTTATTGAAACAACTTTGACTTATAAAATTGCACCTGCGGAAGGCAAAACCCCTTATTCTGTGTTAGGAAATATGCCTTTGTATGCTTTATCTTTATTGTTTTTACTCTTGCACAGTATGATGGCGTTTATTCGTCGTAAGATGAATATCTTATAAAAACACCAGTTAAAATGACCGCACTTTTTCATTCATATAAATAAACATTATGCGCATACCAAGAATTTATCATCCAATATCCCTTGAAAATCAAACTCAATGTTATCTTTCAGAAGACGCGACAAATCACGTTGCTCGAGTGTTAAGAATGACAGAAGGCGAACAGCTTGAACTCTTTGATGGTTCTAATCATATTTATCCAGCAAAAATTATTGAGTCAAATAAAAAGTCCGTAAAAGTAGAGATTTTAGGGCGTGAGCTTGCGGATAAAGAATCCCATTTAAAAATCCATTTAGGACAAGTGATTTCTCGCGGAGAACGAATGGAATTTACTATTCAAAAATCCGTAGAATTAGGGGTAAATGTGATTACGCCATTATGGTCAGAACGCTGTGGCGTAAAACTTGACGCAGAGCGGATGGATAAAAAAATCCAACAATGGCAAAAAATTGCGATTGCAGCTTGTGAGCAATGCGGTCGTAATAGCGTGCCAGAAATTCGTCCATTGATGAAATTGCAAGATTGGTGTGCAGAAAATGATGGTGCATTGAAATTGAATTTACATCCACGCGCACACTATTCTATTAAAACCTTACCGACTATTCCTGCTGAGGGTGTTCGCTTATTAATTGGCTCGGAAGGTGGATTATCAGCACAAGAAATTGCCCAAACTGAACAGCAAGGATTTACTGAAATTTTATTAGGAAAACGTGTTTTACGCACTGAAACTGCATCACTTGCAGCGATAAGTGCATTGCAAATTTGTTTTGGGGACTTAGGCGAATGATGGAATTACAAGGAAAATTTTTGATCGCAATGCCACATTTAGACGATTATTTTAATCGCACGGTGGTGTTTATGTGTGAGCATAATGAACAGGGTTCAATGGGTTTGGTAATTAATCAGCCGACAGATTTAAGCATTGCGGAACTTTATTCAAAACTCAATTTTATGATGAAAAATGACCGCACTTTTGGTAATGAAATGGTGGTTGCGGGTGGACCTATGCATACAGAAAGAGGGTTTATTTTACATAAGAATACGCTTAATGCTTTTCAACATACTTACAAAGTCACAGAGGAACTTTCAATGACAACCTCCGCTGATGTGGTGGAAACGCTAGGTTCAACTTTTGCGCCTGAAAAATATCTTGTTGCGCTAGGATGTTCAAGCTGGGGGGCTGGTCAGTTAGAAAAAGAAATCAGAGATAATGCGTGGTTGGTGGTGTCATCTAACGATCAAATTTTATTTGATATGCCCTATGAAGATCGTTATGCTGCAGCCAATCAGTTACTTGGTATTCATCCTTATAATTTTGCGTTAGCGCAAGTAGGGCATAGTTAATGGGAATTACCGCTCTGGCTTTTGATTTTGGCACTAAAAGTATCGGTTGTGCCATAGGACAAAGTATTACTGGCACAGCACAAGCCTTGCCCGCTTTTAAGGCGCAAGATGGCATCCCAAATTGGGAAGCGATCGAAAAATGTTTGAAAGAATGGAAACCAGATGTTGTCATTGTTGGTCTTCCTTTAAATATGGACGGAACAGAACAAGATCTCACTCTACGTGCTCGTAAATTTGCAAATCGTTTACAAGGTCGTTTTGGCGTTAATGTTCATTTACAAGATGAACGATTAACCACCACGCAAGCTCGTAGTGAGATTTTTGAACGTGGTGGTTTTAAAGCATTAAAAAAAGGCAAAATCGATGGAGTGTCAGCTTGTTTAATTTTAGAGAGCTGGTTTGAATACGCTGAATATTAGATTCACATTGTAAAAATAAACTTCATTTTAGAATGATTAAAGTGCGATTTTATAATCTCGCTTTTTCGCCACCAAATTCATCTAATAAATTTTCGGTGAGTTTGGCTAAAATACCTGTCATCAGTACAAAATCTGCATCGAAACGCTGTGCAAAATCTTCTTTCAGAATATCATCATTTTTTTCCCGTACAGTATCTGCAAATTTTAAACGTTTGATTGTGCAATCTTCGTTAAAAACGAAAGTTAAGGTATCTTCCCATTCTAAGGCTAATTTACTTACTACTTTTTTGCCATCTTGCAGAAGAGCGAGAATTTCTTCATTTTCTAAGGGTTGTTTTTTGCAACGAATAACGCTGTCTTCCTGACTGCCACGAAGCTCGGCTTCTTCTAATGCAAGTAACCAATGCGGTAAGCTATCTTGAAGGATCCAATTGGTTAAAATCGTGCTGGGTTCATTAGCAAAGGCTAAAGGCACGACAGGGAGCGAACCTAAGGATTTACGCAGTAATGCGAGCGCATCTTCTGCGCGTTTACTCGATGCGGCATCAACATGAACAAGATTATTTTCCGTATCAATCCATAGTGCCGTATGCTGATTTTTACTAAATGCACGAGGTAATAAATTCATCACGACATCATCTTTTAATGTTTGTTTTTCTACCTTTTTAAGTTTGCGATTTTCTTTTTGTTCAAGGCTTTCAATGCGTTCATCAAGTTCACGTTTGACCACATTTGCCGGCAAGATTTTTTCTTCTTTTTTGGCGATTAATAGAATTTGTTTTCCAACAGAAAAATAGAGTAAATCAGAATCTCTTAATGGAGCAGACCAGCCAAATTTACTTTGATCTTGAGCACCGCAAGGATGGAATTGACAATCTTCCAGTTGAGTTTGTAGTTGTGTAAGATCCCAATCTAGGGGTTTAGTCAGTCTATAAGTCATTAAATTTTTGAACCACATCGTAACACTTCCTTCAATATAGGGTAGAATGTGCGGTATTATAGCCCATAAAAGTAGGAAAAACGATGCAACACAAATTGATTGCCTTTATTGGCGGCGGCAATATGGCGCAGGCTATTATTCTTGGCTTGTTGAAACAAGGTTATCCTGCCGAGCAAATTATTGTGAATGATCCGAATGAGGAAAAAAGAGCATTTTTTGCCAATCTTGGCGTGGCAACTTCAGAAAATAATGTGGAAAGCGTAATTAAAGCGGAAGTTGTATTGCTTGCGGTAAAACCTCAAATGATGGCTGATGTTTGTTTGCCACTAAGTGCGGTGGATTTTTCCGATAAATTGTTAATTTCCATTGCTGCGGGTATTTCAACTGAACGCTTGAACGCATTAATTCCAAGCGTAAAATCGATAGTACGCGTCATGCCAAATACGCCCGCATTGGTGGGGGAAGGTATGGCGGGTTTATTTGCACCGAAAAATACGAGTGAAAATTACCGCACTTCTGCACAAGATTTATTGGGAGCAGTGGGAAGAACGGTTTGGGTGAATGATGAAACTCAAATGCACGCAGTCACCGCTGCTTCAGGAAGTAGCCCTGCCTATTTCTTTTTAATGCTGGAGGCTATGCAGCAAGCCTTAATCAAAATGAATATTGATGAAAAAACAGCGCGTGAATTAGTGCAGCAATCTATGCTTGGTGCAGCAAAAATGGTGACCGAAAATCCGCAAATTGCACTTTCAACTTTGCGTGAAAATGTTACCTCGAAAGGTGGCACTACTGCGGCAGCGTTAGCAGTATTTGACGCTCAACATTTTAATCAAACAATAGAGCAAGCTATGCAGGCTTGTTTGTCTCGTTCACAAGAAATGGAAACTTTATTCTAATGCAAGTTCGTCCTTTTTATTGGCTCGCACTGAGCTTTCTAGGTTACTACTGCGCTTATGGCGTATTTTTGCCCTTCTTTCCCGCATGGTTGAAATCACAACAATATGGGGAGGAAATGATTGGTTTGGTGATCGGGAGTGCTTATATTTTCCGATTTGCGGGCGGATTATTTTTTTCATCGCTGATTAAAAAAGCTAATCATATTATTAGTTCCTTACGTCTATTGGCGTTAGCATCGGCAATTATTATGGCGGCTATGAGTTTAGTTGCACATAATTTTTGGTTGTTGTTTATTGCTATCGGTTTGTATGCCTCTGTGAATTCAGCGGGAATGCCGATTGGGGATTCGTTGGCATCCACTTGGCAACGTCAAATCGGCTTGGATTACGGCAAAGTACGTTTAATTGGCTCTTCTGCCTTTATCCTTGGCGTAGTGGTGTTCGGCGGCATGATTGGTTGGGTTGGCGAGCAAAATATCGTGTGGATTTTAACCGCACTTTTATCTTTCTATACCATCATTCAGCTTTTAAAACCGACCATTCCCCCAAAAGATGAAATACCTGAAGATGGCGCTCAAAATAATATTGGTTTTATTGCTTTACTGAAAAATCCTATTACATTGCGAGTCATGATTGCAGTGGGGCTGATTCAAGGCTCTCATGCGGCTTATTATGTGTATAGCACAATTTATTGGACAAGTATTGGGATCTCCGTTTCTCAAACGAGCTTACTTTGGGGCATTGGAGTATTAGCGGAAATTGTATTATTTTTCTTTTCTCGTCGCTTATTTCAAAATATTTCTATCAGTGTGCTACTTTATATTTCTGCGTTTGCGTGCGTTGGACGCTGGGTTGTAATGGGATATATTGAAGATTTTTGGTTGATATTCTTATTGCAACTTATGCATAGTTTGACTTATGCCGTGTGTCATTATGCGATTGTTCGCTATATCACCACCCAGCCGCAAAGCCATATTGCGAAGTTGCAAGGTTTGTATAATGGTTTATCGAATGGTGTGCTTATTGCCATTTTCACCGCGATTGCTGGCATGATTTATCCAACTTCGCCAGCGATGACATTTGTATTTATGAGTATCATCGCAGCTGCTGCATTTTTTGTGATTCCACGCAAGTTAAATGCCTTTTTGATTGTTCAGCATAAATAGGATGCATCGCTTTCCTTGTAGAAAAGTAATATGAAAAATCTTGCGCTCATTGATTTGTTTCTTAACGAATATTGGATTGAAAAAGGGCTTTCAGAAAATACCGTTCAATCTTATCGTTTGGATTTAACCGCACTTTGTGATTGGTTGGATAAAAACGGCTTGTCTTTGGAAACTTTAGATGCTGTAGATTTGCAAGGTTTTCTAGGAGAGCGTTTGGAGAAAGGTTACAAAGCCACGAGCACCGCGCGAATGTTAAGTGCAATGCGTAAACTTTTCCAATATTTATATCGGGAAAAATATCGAGTAGATGATCCAAGTGCGGTGCTAAGTTCGCCTAAATTACCCAGTCGCTTGCCAAAATATTTAACCGAGCAACAAGTGTCTGATTTGCTCAATACGCCAGATGTTGAAGTGCCTTTGGAGTTGCGTGATAAAGCAATGTTAGAGTTGCTTTATGCGACGGGGCTTCGTGTCACGGAGTTAGTTTCGCTTACGATTGAAAACATGAGCGTGCAACAAGGTGTGGTGCGAGTGATTGGTAAAGGGAACAAGGAACGTATTGTGCCAATGGGGGAAGAAGCTGCTTATTGGGTTCGTCAATTTATGCTTTATGGTCGCCCTGTTCTCTTAAATGGGCAGAGTTCTGATGTTGTGTTTCCAAGTCAGCGCGCACAGCAAATGACTCGTCAAACTTTCTGGCATCGTGTAAAACATTATGCCATTCTCGCAGATATTGATGCTGAAGCACTTTCCCCTCACGTTCTTCGCCATGCTTTTGCCACCCATTTAGTGAATCACGGTGCGGATTTACGCGTGGTGCAAATGTTGTTGGGTCATACAGATTTATCTACAACACAGATTTATACTCACGTGGCAAAAGAAAGATTAAAACGATTGCATGAAAGATTTCATCCTAGAGGATAATTTCGGGGTAAATTTTGACACGCATCACAAATTTTGAATAAAAAATTAGACAGCTCAAGCATATTTTGCTATCTTGCGAAAAATTTCGACATTTATTCTATCGAAAAGTAATTTTGGATTCTAAAATGAAAAAAATCACGCTTTTTTTTACCGCACTTTTATGCTTATTTTCAACTTCTGTTTTAGCAGAATCTAATTCAATGCCTAAACAATGCGAACAACTATTTAAAGAAACAGAGAATTTGATTGCCCAAGCAGAAAAACAACTTGGAACCCACATTCAAGTAAGTAAAATCAAAAGTAAACTAAACCAAAGCAAACAACAAATTCTTCAAATGGAATTAGCGACTCAGTTAAAAAGTTGTGAAGTGGGTTTAGCAAAATTAAGTAACTTGAAAAGTTATAGTGAGTAATTAAAAAAGCCTTATTGAGTACAATAAGGCTTTTTTAGTGGTTAAATTTATCTAGTCTGATAATTTCTGCAAACCAAAATGACGATAAGTTTGTGATGTTGCAATACGACCTCTCGGCGTTCTTTGTAAAAAACCCTGTTGAATCAAATAAGGCTCTAACACATCTTCAATGGTATCACGTTCTTCGCCAATTGCAGCAGCAAGATTATCTAGCCCCACAGGCCCACCATCAAAACGCTCAATAACTGCAGACAACAATTTTCTATCCAAATAATCAAATCCGGCATCATCGACATCCAGCATTGAAAGCGCTTGTTTTGCCACATCTACAGAAATTACACCCCCATTACGCACATCTGCATAATCACGCACGCGTCGTAATAAACGGTTTGCAATTCGAGGCGTGCCTCGTGAACGACGAGCCACCTCGAAAGCGGCTTGTTGTTCTAATTCAAGATTTAAACAGTCCGCACTTCTTGCAACGATAGATGTTAAATCTTCTACAGAATAAAACTCCAAACGTTGCACAATACCAAAACGATCACGCAATGGAGAAGTCAAAGAACCCGCTCTAGTGGTCGCGCCAACCAAAGTAAAAGGGGGTAAATCTAATTTAATGGAACGAGCAGCGGGTCCTTCGCCAATCATAATATCCAACTGATAGTCTTCCATTGCTGGATAAAGGACTTCTTCAATAGCAGGGGAAAGTCGATGGATTTCATCAATAAATAATACATCGTGCGGTTCAAGATTAGTAAGCATTGCGGCTAAATCTCCCGCTTTTTCTAATACAGGCCCTGACGTCGTACGAATATTCACGCCCATTTCATTTGCCACAATATTAGCAAGCGTTGTTTTTCCCAAACCTGGAGGGCCAAAAATCAATAAATGATCTAAGGCATCTTGACGTAGTTTGGCTGCCTTGATGAAAATATCCATCTGCTCGCGCACTTGCGGCTGCCCAACATAATCTGCTAATAGTTTAGGACGAATAGCACGGTCGATAACATCTTCATCAACCTTAGCTTGCCCGCTAATAATTCTATCTGCTTCAATCATATTTTTCCTACAATGCGGCTTTTAATGCTTCACGAATAACTTGTTCACTGGTTAATTCAGGTTTAACAACGCGTTTTACCATTTTTTCTGCTTCTGCAGGTTTATAACCTAAAGCAATTAAGGCTGAAATTGCTTCATCAGATGAACTTTCCGAGTGGGATTCAATAGATGGGGATAATCGAATATGCGTACTTTCTACAAAGAAATCGCTTTGTTTTACGCCTTTAAATTTACCTTTGAGTTCAACTAACAAACGTTCAGCTGTTTTTTTGCCAACACCTGGAATTTTAGTGAGTTTAGAAAGTTCTTCTCTCTCAATTGCGTAAGCAAATTGTTCGACCGACATGGCGGATAAAATCGCTAAGGCTAATTTAGGCCCCACCCCATTTGTTTTAATTAATTCACGAAATAAAGTGCGGTCTGTTTTCTGGGCAAATCCAAAGAGTAAGTGAGCATCTTCACGAACAACAAGATGGGTGAATAAAGTTGTTTCTTGTCCAATTTCTGGTAAATCATAGAAACTCGTCATCGGCAAAAGCAATTCATAGCCTACGCCTTGCACATTGAGTAAAATTTCTGGAGGTTGTTTTTCTAAAAGAATGCCTTGTAAGCGACCGATCATAATTCTTCCGAATGATAAAAAAATTAACGCATAGAATAAAATAAAACTGGACGAACATCCAGTTAAATTTTTAATCTAAAGCGTCCTCGGCTATATCTGGTCTTTAAAAGTGCGGTCATTTTTTCTTGCATTTCTGTCATTTTCACAGAATTGGCAATATGTAAAGAATGTTGAATAGAATGCGCATGTGTAATCGCAATAGCCAACGCATCCGCTGCATCGGCTTGAGGTTTATCTGACAACTTCAAAATACGAGTCACCATTTCTTGCACTTGTACTTTATCAGCAGAACCAATGCCCACAACCGTTTGTTTTACTAAACGTGCGGCATATTCAAAAACAGGTAAATCATGATTTACCGCTGCAACAATCGCCGTGCCGCGAGCCTGCCCAAGTTTCAAGGCTGAATCCGCATTCTTCGCCATAAACACTTGCTCAATCGCAAACATATTAGGTTGAAATTGCGTGATGATTTCAGTTACCCCAGCATAAATGCGTTTCAAACGGGTGGGTAAATCTTCAACTTGAGTACGAATTGCGCCACTGCCGAGATATTCCAAATGTCTTCCTGTTTGGCGAATCACACCGTAGCCCGTTACGCGAGAGCCGGGGTCAATACCTAAAATAATGCTCATAATTTCTATAAAAAATGGGTAATTAAATTACCCATTTATTGCATTATTAAAGTTGAGATGCCACTTCGTCACTAATTTCACCATTGTGATATACGTTTTGTACGTCATCACAATCTTCCAGCATATCAATTAAACGAAGTAATTTTGGTGCAGTTTCAATATCAAGATCAACGGTTGTTGATGGAATCATCGTTACTTCAGCTTCTTGTACTTTAAAACCAGCTGCTTCAATGCCATCGCGCACTGAACCTAAATCTTCCCAAGCAGTATAGATTTCAAATGAACCATCATCTTGTGGTTGAATATCATCAGCACCCGCTTCGATTGCTGCTTCAGTTAAGGCATCTTCATCCGCTTCTGCGATTAAGATTAAACCTTTTTTGCTAAATAAATAACCCACAGAACCTTCTGTTCCCAAGTTACCACCGCATTTGGTAAAACTTGGGCGCACTTGTGAGATCGTACGGTTTGCATTATCACTTAAACATTCCACCATAACCGCTGTACCGCCTGGGCCATAACCTTCATAGATTTTGGTTTCCATATTGGTGTCATCGCCACCACCTATGCCACGATCAATAGCGCGGTTGATAGTATCGCGCGTCATATTGTTGCTAAGTGCTTTATCTACTGCTGCACGTAAACGCGGGTTAGCACTCACATCGCCACCACCAATTTTAGCTGCGGTAACAAGTTCACGAATTAATTTAGTAAAAATTTTACCGCGTTGTGCATCTTGTGCTGCTTTGCGGTGTTTAATATTAGCCCACTTACTATGACCTGCCATTTTATTTCCTTCTGTTTTGATCTTATTGATCTTGATTTAATTAAACGTTTTGACCTAGGCTAGGTATATCCTAGGTTAGTAAAAGTGTTACCCCGTTGGGAGTGGATGTAGCTTTTCCCAAAAGAGAACCGCTATCACCATAATTAGCTGTGATTATACTTACCTACGGAGATTAAAAAGATATTTTTTAATAGCTTCCGCATTATTCTGGGATTTCGTCATTTCTACTGCTTTTTTCGCCGACACCCAGCA
Source organism: Haemophilus aegyptius (assembly GCF_900475885.1). GTDB lineage: Bacteria > Pseudomonadota > Gammaproteobacteria > Enterobacterales > Pasteurellaceae > Haemophilus > Haemophilus influenzae. The sequence goes on along the minus strand of NZ_LS483429.1, from coordinate 829,109 downwards.
AAAATCTAAATGCTCACTCAATACTGGAATAAATTCTTTTTCCACCTCACACAAAAACCAATGTTCTTTGCAGTGAGTAATATTCGGTGCGTATTTATAGCGGAAATGTGGAAAAATTTCAAATTCTATGCTCTCATTGCAATCAAAAAGTGCGGTGGAATTTTCCGAAATTTCTAACCGCACTTCTTCCCATAGCTCACGAATTGCTGTTTTTTTTGGTGCCTCACCACTTTCAATGGTGCCAGTAACAGACTGCCAAAAATCAGGATCATCTTGGCGTTGGAGCATTAAAACTCTGTTTGTATCTTTAGTGTAAATTACAACGAGAACAGATTGATTATTTTTGTATTGCATCATTAAAAATGCGGCCAAATCTGACCGCACTTCATTCCTAATATTTCAAACTTATTCTGCTTTAACGACAGAAATTGCCAACTCTTCCAATGCTTGCGGATTTGCAAAACTCGGGGCTTCCGTCATTAAGCACGCTGCTGCCGTAGTTTTAGGGAAAGCAATTACATCGCGAATGTTTTCCGTGCCTGTTAAAAGCATAGTTAAACGGTCTAAACCGAATGCTAAACCAGCATGTGGCGGTGTACCAAATTTTAACGCATCTAATAAGAAACCGAATTTCTCTCGTTGTTGTTCTTCGTCAATACCAAGAATACGGAACACAGTTTGTTGCATTTTCGGATCGAAAATACGTACAGACCCCCCCCCCACTTCGTAGCCGTTGATGACCATATCGTAAGCATTGGCTACCGCACTTGTTGGATCAGCCTCTAATTGCTCTGGGCTGAAATCTTTTGGTGAAGTGAATGGATGGTGCATTGCTGCAAGATTACCTTCTTCATCACGTTCAAACATTGGGAAATCAATGACCCAAAGCGGTTGCCATTCGTCTAAACGAGTTAAGCCAAGATCACGACCTAATTTCAAACGTAACGCGCCCATTGCATCAGTGGTAGTTTGCCATTTGTCTGCACCGAAGAATAAAATATCGCCAGTTTGTGCATTCACACGTTCTGCTAACGCTTTCCATACCTCTTCATTTAAAAATTTCGTAATCGGACTTTGCACGCCTTCAAGACCAGCATTAATATCGTTTACTTTTGCCCAAGCCAAACCTTTTGCACCGTAGATTCCTACAAATTGTGTATATTCATCAATTTGTTTACGAGTAATTTCTGCACCATTTGGTACTCGAATGACTGCAACACGGCCATTTGGATTGTTTGCTGGCTCATTAAATACTTTAAAATCAACATCTTTGACAATATCTGCTACATCTACCATTTCTAATGGATTACGCAAATCTGGCTTATCCGAACCAAAACGACGCATTGCTTCTTGCCAAGTCATCACTGGGAACTTACCTAAATCTACACCAATGGTATCAAGCCATAAGTCGTGCACCATACGTTCCATAATTTCGCGGACTTCTGGCGCAGTTAAGAAAGAAGTTTCCACATCGATTTGAGTAAACTCAGGCTGACGATCTGCTCGTAAATCTTCATCACGGAAACATTTTACGATTTGATAATAGCGGTCAAAACCAGACATCATTAAAAGCTGTTTGAAAAGCTGTGGTGATTGCGGCAATGCATAGAATTTGCCTTTATGCACACGGCTTGGCACTAAATAGTCACGCGCACCTTCTGGCGTTGCTTTGGTAAGCATTGGAGTTTCAATATCAAGGAAACCATTGTCATCCATAAAACGACGCACAAAGCTGGTGATTTTCGCACGGGTTTTCAAACGCTGCGCCATTTCAGGACGACGTAAATCTAAATAACGGTATTTTAAACGTTGTTCTTCGGTGTTATTTTGGTTGAAGTCTAATGGTAAAACGTCAGAAGCATTGTAGATGCATAATTCTTTCGCTAACACTTCCACTTCGCCTGTTGCCATATTTTTATTGATTTGGTTTTCAGGACGCGCAATCACTTCGCCTTTAATTTGAATACAGAATTCGTTACGTAAACCCGCAGCCGCTGTCAATGCATCTTGATATTTCGGATCAAAACAAACTTGCACAATGCCATCACGATCGCGCATATCAATAAAAATCAAGCCACCTAAATCACGACGGCGATGAACCCAACCGCTTAATGTTACGTCTTGTCCGATATTGTTACGGTTTAATGCTCCGCAATAATGTGTACGCATCATTTCAAAATCCTTTGTACTCTTTTAATTATGCTCAAAAATCTGTCGCAATTATAGCGGAAAACCAAGAGAGATAAAAAGTTTATTTATGCTGACAAATCAATCAAAAAAGCAAAGAAAAGTAATAAATGTTCAAAATAAAGGCTTTTTTGTGCCATATCATCAGATTTTTTGTTATATTGTGTGGCTTGTTGAGATCAAATTACGTTAAGGATAACTACATGTTATTTATCAATATTACTTTTGCCTGTATTTTAGCGATCCGTTTTTACAGTCTGTCTATTTCAATTCGTCATGAAAAAGCACTCATTGCAAAGGGTGCAATACAGTATGGTAAACGCAATTCCACACTGTTGTCCATTGCCCATGTTGCATTTTATTTTGCGGCGATCATTGAGGCGAATAAGCAAAACCTGTCATTTAATAGCACTTCACAAATAGGGTTGGCGATTTTAATTTTTGCTATTGCAATGCTATTTTATGTGATTTATGAGCTAAAAGAGATTTGGACAGTAAAAATTTATATTTTACCAGAACATCAAATTAATCGCTCTTTCTTGTTTAAATACGTACGTCACCCAAATTATTTCTTAAACATTATTCCCGAATTAATTGGTTTATCGCTTTTCTGTCAGGCTAAATATACCGCATTGGTTGGACTACCTATTTATTTGCTTATCTTAGCCGTGCGTATTAAACAAGAAGAGAGTGCCATGTCGCATTTATTTCCTAAATCATAATTTATAAATTTCTTCTAAAATAACGCCTCTTTCTCTCTGCCTTTAACACATTATGGTAAAAGATACTCTATTTTCTACCCCCATTGCTAAATTGGGGGATTTTATCTTTGACGAAAACGTTGCTGAAGTCTTTCCAGATATGATTCAACGTTCCGTGCCTGGCTATTCCAACATTATTACTGCAATCGGTATGCTGGCTGAACGTTTCGTCACGGCTGATAGTAACGTTTATGATCTAGGTTGCTCACGAGGAGCTGCCACACTTTCTGCACGTCGAAATATTCATCAACCCAACGTAAAAATTATTGGTATCGATAATTCTCAACCGATGGTTGAACGTTGTCGCCAACATATTGCGGCATATCATAGTGAGATACCAGTAGAAATTCTCTGTGACGATATTCGCCACGTTGAAATTAAAAATGCCTCAATGGTCATTCTCAACTTCACCTTGCAATTTTTACCGCCTGAAGATCGTATCGCATTGCTTACCAAAATCTATGAAGGTTTAAATCCAAACGGCGTATTAGTACTTTCTGAAAAATTCCGTTTTGAAGATACTAAAATTAATCATTTACTCATTGACTTGCACCACCAATTCAAGCGAGCCAATGGTTATAGCGAATTAGAAGTGAGCCAAAAACGCACCGCACTTGAAAATGTGATGCGTACAGACTCTATCGAGACACACAAAGTGCGGTTAAAAAACGTAGGATTTTCACAAGTAGAACTTTGGTTCCAATGCTTTAATTTTGGTTCGATGATTGCAGTTAAATAATTCATAACAAATTTATTTAATTCAACTTTTTTATGGCATAATGCCCGCACTTTTATCAAAAAAGGATTAAACCGATGCAAATTTTACACACTATGTTACGCGTGGGCGATTTAGATCGTTCAATCAAATTTTATCAAGATATTTTAGGCATGCGTTTATTACGCACCAGTGAAAACCCAGAATACAAATATACGCTGGCTTTTTTAGGTTACGAAGATGGCGAAAGTGCGGCAGAAATTGAATTAACATACAACTGGGGCGTAGATAAATATGAACATGGCACTGCATATGGACATATCGCTGTCGGCGTGGATGATATTTATGCGACTTGTGAAGCCGTTCGCGCGAGCGGTGGTAACGTTACTCGCGAAGCAGGGCCAGTGAAAGGTGGATCAACCGTCATTGCTTTTGTTGAAGATCCAGATGGTTATAAAATTGAGTTTATCGAAAACAAAAGTACTAAATCTGGTTTAGGTAACTAAAGTGCGGTCAATTTTTATTGTATTTTTAATAACGTAGGGATTCCTACGTTATTTTATTTTTAAGAGATAGATTATGTCCGATTCTCAAGAAATCCCTTATCACAACCAATTAAAAAATCGCTTTCGTGGCTATTTCCCCGTCATTATTGATGTTGAAACTGCAGGTTTTGATGCAAAAAAAGATGCGTTACTCGAACTAGCCGCCATCACATTAAAAATGGATGAAAACGGTTATTTGCATCCTGATCAGAAATGCCATTTTCATATCGAGCCTTTTGAAGGCGCAAATATTAATCCAGAATCCTTGAAATTTAATGGTATTGATATTCACAATCCACTACGTGGCGCGGTGTCTGAACTTGATGCAATCACGGGATTATTTCAAATGGTGCGTCGAGGACAAAAAGATGCGGATTGCCAACGTTCTATCATTGTGGCGCACAATGCCACTTTTGACCAAAGTTTTGTGATGGCTGCCGCTGAACGTACTGGCGTAAAGCGTAATCCCTTCCACCCTTTTGGAATGTTTGATACCGCAAGTTTAGCGGGCTTAATGTTTGGTCAGACTGTTCTCGTTAAAGCCTGTCAAGCCGCAAAAATTCCTTTTGATGGTAAACAAGCCCATTCAGCGTTATATGATACCGAACGCACGGCGAAATTATTCTGCTATATGGTCAATCATTTAAAAGATTTAGGTGGTTTCCCACATATTGCGTCTGAACTAGAACAGGAAAAAACAACTGAAAAAGAGACCGCACTTTAAGAAAAATAAAAAACTGGTTGCAATCGTTTTATTTTTCCAGTAGTTTAAAAGCAATTCTTATTTGGAGATAAAAAATGAACATTATCCGTCGTCACCATCATCACCATTCAACTGAATAATCTTTCAGGTTTTTGGTGTGCTTGGAAGATTTCTTCCGAGCTGACAGGATAATAAAAATCTTACCCCTCGGAAGGCAACTTTCGAGGGGTTTTGTTTTATTTACGATATAGGAGGCATTAATTTAGCGTTATTCTTTATTCAATAAAAATTTTAAAGTAAAGTATTTATCATTTAATTTACAAGGAAAAACACAATGTTATCAAACCCTGTTGTTATCTCAATCATCGTTTTGCTGGCACTTAGTTTGCTACGCATCAACGTTATTATCGCACTGGTGATTGCTGCGCTTACCGCAGGATTTATCGGTGATTTAGGTTTAACTAAAACCATCGAAACCTTTACAGGCGGCTTAGGTGGCGGTGCTGAAGTCGCAATGAACTATGCAATACTTGGAGCGTTCGCCATTGCTATTTCTAAATCAGGCATTACTGATTTAATCGCTTATAAAATCATCACAAAAATGAATAAAACACCAACTGCTGGCAATTTAACTTGGTTTAAATATTTCATTTTTGCGGTATTGGCATTGTTTGCCATCTCTTCTCAAAACTTACTTCCAGTGCATATTGCTTTTATTCCAATTGTTGTACCACCACTACTTTCAATCTTTAACCGTTTAAAAATTGACCGCCGTGCAGTAGCTTGCGTACTTACATTTGGTTTAACTGCTACCTATATGTTATTACCAGTAGGCTTTGGAAAAATCTTTATTGAAAGTATTTTAGTTAAAAACATTAATCAAGCTGGCGCAACCTTAGGTTTACAAACAAATGTAGCACAAGTTTCTTTAGCAATGTTGTTACCTGTTATTGGAATGATTTTAGGCTTACTCACAGCCATATTTATTACCTACCGTAAACCACGTGAATACAATATCAATGTTGAAGAACCAACAACTAAAGATATTGAAGCTCACATTGCTAATATTAAACCAAAACAAATTGTTGCAAGTTTAATCGCGATTGTCGCGACCTTCGCAACACAATTAGTCACAAGTTCAACTATCATTGGCGGTTTAATTGGCTTAATTATTTTCGTACTATGTGGCATTTTCAAACTAAAAGAAAGCAACGATATTTTTCAACAAGGCTTGCGCTTAATGGCAATGATTGGCTTTGTAATGATTGCTGCTTCAGGTTTTGCAAATGTGATTAATGCCACCACTGGCGTAACAGATTTAGTACAAAGCCTAAGTTCTGGTGTTGTGCAAAGTAAAGGTATTGCCGCATTATTAATGCTTGTCGTTGGTTTATTAATTACAATGGGTATTGGATCATCATTCTCTACAGTACCGATTATTACATCAATTTACGTACCACTCTGTTTATCTTTTGGTTTTTCTCCATTAGCGACAATTTCAATTGTAGGTGTAGCGGCGGCTTTAGGAGATGCAGGTTCGCCCGCATCAGACTCAACATTAGGCCCAACATCTGGCTTGAATATGGATGGCAAACACGATCACATTTGGGATTCTGTTGTACCTACCTTTATTCACTATAATATTCCATTATTGGTATTCGGCTGGATTGCAGCAATGTACCTTTAACGATTATAATCCCCCACTTGGGGGATTTTTTTATGACTGTTCAACAACTTATCCAACGCTTAGATCAAAAAGTTCAACAACTTTATCAAGCTCATTTATCCAAACGAGAAGAAAAAATCTTCGCCAAATTTGACCGCACTTTGTTCAGTGAAAATGGACAGAATGTTTCCTTTTATCTAAAAGAAATCAATCAAACGCTAGATAGAATAAAGACGTTAGAGTCTAACGATTCTAATCACTATAATTTTCTAGCTGAGCGTTTACTCGCCCAATGTTCCGTTCTTTCGGAAGCTTTAGTTCGCAAAAATACTCATCTAACTGAATCCCAAACAACAACGAAACAAACCATTCAAAAATCTCAACATAGCATTCATAAATTACCACCAAGAGAACGCCTAGAAAAATATTACGAAGCACGAGAACAATTGAATAATCTTTATCGACAGCATAAAGATTTAGCACAAGCTGAAAAAAATAATGATGAAAAAATACGTTATGCTCAACTTGCAGAAGTTTATAAAAAACGCCAGCAAAAATGCCAAGATGCAATCGATCTTTTAGAAGAATATTTGGTGTTTAAAGAAGAAGTGGAAAACCGTGAAAACACAGAAAATAGATGATGAGAAATAAAAAAACTAATTCTTCCGAATTAGTTAGCTCGTAAAAATTGATGGCGGAGGAATAGGGATTCGAACCCTAGGAGGGCGTAAACCCTCGCCGGTTTTCAAGACCGGTGCCTTCAACCACTCGACCATTCCTCCGTGATTTAATGCGCGTGAATAATACGTTCTCTAATAAAAACCGTCAAGTAGAAATAATCTCATTTTTATCAAGTGATTATTTTTACCACAGCTTATAAAAAATGCCTTTCCTATTTATGAACGGAAAGGCATTTTTATTGAATGAATTTCAGTGCTTTTTATTACTACAATATATCGCAGAAATTAACCGCACTTTTGTCATCTAAACAATTATTTTACGCGAGAGACGTATTCGCCAGAACGAGTATCTACTTTGATAACTTCACCGATTTGAACGAAAAGAGGTACTTTTACAACTGCGCCTGTGCTTAATGTTGCTGGTTTACCGCCAGTGCCTGCGGTATCGCCTTTAAGACCTGGGTCTGTATCGACGATTTCTAATTCAACAAAGTTTGGTGGCGTAACAGTAATTGGTGCGCCATTCCATAAAGTCACGACACAATCTGCTTGGTCTAATAACCATTTTTCTGCATCGCCTACGGCTTTTGCATCAGCAGAGTACTGTTCAAATGTTTCTGGGTGCATAAAGTACCAGAAAGCATCGTCTTTGTATGAATAAGTTAAGTTAAGATCCATAACATCAGCCGCTTCAACCGAAGTGCCAGATTTAAAGTTTACGTCTAATACTTTGCCTGAAATTAATTTACGAATACGAGTACGAGTGAATGCCTGACCTTTGCCTGGTTTTACAAATTCATTTTCAACGATGACACAAGGCTCGCCGTCTTGCATAAATTTTAGACCTGGTTTGAAATCACTGGTAGTATATGTAGCCATATTTGAAATATCCTAAAAATGAGAGATGGTTTGAAAAGTGCGTATTTTACCCCAAGAACCCGTCATTAGAGAAGAACAAAATTGGCTCACAATTCTAAAAAATGCCATTTCAGATCCTAAATTATTACTAAAAGCCTTAAATTTACCAGAAGATGATTTTGAGCAATCTATTGCTGCGCGGAAACTTTTTTCGCTTCGCGTGCCACAACCTTTCATTGATAAAATAGAAAAAGGTAATCCGCAAGATCCCCTTTTCTTGCAAGTGATGTGTTCTGATTTAGAGTTTGTGCAAGCGGAGGGATTTAGTACGGATCCCTTAGAAGAAAAAAATGCCAATGCGGTGCCAAATATTCTTCATAAATATAGAAATCGCTTGCTCTTTATGACAAAAGGCGGTTGTGCAGTGAATTGTCGTTATTGTTTTCGCCGACATTTTCCTTACGATGAAAACCCAGGAAATAAAAAAAGCTGGCAATTGGCATTAGATTACATTGCGGTGCATTCTGAAATTGAAGAAGTGATTTTTTCAGGTGGCGATCCTTTAATGGCGAAAGATCACGAATTAGCTTGGTTAATAAAACATTTGGAAAACATACCGCACTTACAACGTTTGCGTATTCACACCCGTTTGCCTGTTGTGATTCCGCAACGAATTACTGATGAATTTTGCACTTTATTAGCAGAAACTCGTTTGCAAAAAGTGATGGTGACACACATTAATCATCCGAATGAAATTGATCAAATTTTTACTAATGCGATGCAAAAATTAAACGCTGTGAATGTCACGCTGTTGAATCAATCTGTTTTGCTAAGAAGCGTGAATGATGATGCGCAAATTCTAAAAATATTGAGCGATAAACTTTTTCAAACAGGGATTTTGCCTTATTACTTGCATTTGCTAGATAAAGTGCAAGGGGCGAGCCATTTTCTGATTAGCGATATTGAAGCTATGCAAATTTATAAAACCTTGCAGTCTCTGACATCTGGCTATCTTGTTCCTAAACTTGCACGAGAAATTGCGGGCGAGCCAAATAAGACTTTATACGCAGAATAAGATCCGATAAAATACGCCCAATTTTCTCGTCGCACTTTTGGGCTTCTCAATTTTGTGGCTAATTAATATGAATAAGAACAAGCATCAGGGGCAATCCAGTGAATTCTATGGATAAAAATGAACAATCATCTCAAAATGAATTAGATTTAGGGCTTAATCAAGCAGAGCCAATTACACCAAAGAAAACAATTCAGCCAAGTTCGTCAATTTTAGGTAAAGCAAAAGGGTTATTTGCCAAAAAAAATCACGTGCAAACTAACTTTCAGCAACGTAAAGAACCCACTTTTGGGCATACTCCTGCTCAAGAAAGGACACCTTTTATTTCTAGCGAAACATTGAGAACGGAACAAGAGCCTGTTCTTCAAACTTCTTCCACAGAAGAAAATATTTCTGTGGTTGATGAAGAAATCAGTGCTGAAAATAACGCGGATGAAACCGTCGAAAAGGCTGAAAAACCTATTTTAGCCCAACCAGAAAAATGGAAAGTATTACAAGTATTGCCAGCAAAACATCGTCGCTTGTTTATGGCTATTTTGGCGTTGGTTATTTTATTGATTATTTTCTTTGCATTAAAACCAAGTTCTGACACGGTTGAGTCTTTTACTCAATCTAACAGCAATGAAATCCCTGTGCAGTTCCAATCCTTAGATAAAAGTCAGCCAGTAGAAACCACGATTTTAGATAATCCTCCTGCACAAAATCAAATGACTACAGAACAAGCTAACCAACCTGAATCTGCACCAAAAGTAGATGAATCGGCGAATAATACGACGGCTCAAAACCAATCAGTAGAAAATGCGCCAATGCAACAAAATGTTGTTCAAGCTCCAATTCAAATGCCAAATGAAATGGCTGCGGCATCTGTTGCGCCTATTGTTACGCCTATGCAACCAGCTCAAGCGGTAGAGCCACAAGTTGCGCATAAAGATATTACGAAAAAAGAAGTGAAAGTGGCAGAGAAAGCAGCGATGCCATCAAAAGCAACGGAACAAAATGTCGCTAAAACAGCAGGAAAAGCACCGATTGTTGAAGCCAAACCTGTTCAAGTTAAAAAAGAAAAGAAAGTTCAAATCGTTGATGCAAAACCTGTGAGTAAATCTACAGCTTCTCGTCTTGCTGCAAAAACATTAACTGTGCCGAAAGGTGTTTCACTGATGCAAGTCTTCCGTGATAATCAACTTAATATTTCCGATGTAAACGCAATGAGCAAAGCGACAGGGGCGGGGAATGTATTAAGTAGCTTTAAATCTGGCGATAAAGTAACGGTATCTGTGAATAATCAAGGGCGAGTAAATGAAATGCGTTTATCCAATGGCGCGCGTTTTATTCGTCAGTCTGATGGTTCTTATCAATATAAAAAATAATTTTTTGGGCGAGTAATCGCCCTTTTTTTCTTTTTTAAGTTCTTTTCTCAAGGTAGGATTTATGTTGAAAAAAATACCTCTTATTTTTACCGCACTTTTGCTGGCTGGCTGTGCGCAAAATGCCAGTGTGACACGCCCCCAAGCGCAAAAAATGCAAGTAGAAAAAGTGGATAAAGCCTTACAAAAAGGCGAAGCTGATCGATATTTATGTCAAGATGATAAACTTGTTCGTGTTGTACACGCCACACATAAAAAATACAAAAAAAATTTGCATTATGTCACTGTTACTTTTCAAGGCGTATCAGAAAAACTAACCTTAATGATTTCTGAACGTGGTAAAAATTACGCCAATATTCGTTGGATGTGGCAAGAGCGTGATGATTTTAGTACGCTAAAAACGAATCTCGGCGAAATTTTAGCAACGCAATGTGTGTCACAAACAAGTGAACGCTTATCTGGACAATAATCGTGCAAAGCGAACTTCAACGTGGTTTTGTTTTGCATCGTCGCCCTTATAGTGAAACGAGCTTATTGGTGGATTTATTCACTGAAGAAAGTGGGCGTTTAACCGTGATTGCAAAAGGGGCGCGTGCAAAGCGTTCATCTTGGAAATCGGTTTTGCAACCTTTCACACCTTTATTGTTGCGTTGGACGGGAAAAAGCGCATTGAAAACCCTTACCAAAGCTGAACCTGCCGCAATTACACTTCCTTTACAACAAATCGCCCTTTATAGTGGCTTTTATGTAAATGAATTACTCACTCGTGTTATTGAGTCTGAAACGCCAAATCCTGCGCTGTTTCAACATTATTTAAAATGCTTAACAGGCTTGGCAACGGAAACTAACGTTGAGCCAACGTTGCGTCTTTTTGAATTTCAACTTTTACAAATTCTTGGTTACGGCGTGGATTTTCTGCATTGTGCAGGGTCTGGCGAGCCTGTCGATTGCACAATGACATATCGTTATCGTGAAGAAAAAGGTTTCATCGCGTCTTTAGTGAAAGATAATCTTACTTTTTACGGCAGAGATTTATTAGCTTTTGAAGCCCTCGATTTTTCTGATGATGCGGTACGTCAAGCAGCAAAACGTTTTACTCGTATTGCGCTGAAACCTTATCTTGGCGATAAACCGCTAAAAAGCCGAGAGTTATTCTCACAGCACATTCTCTTGTTAAAATGATTTTTTATTTTTTTAAATAAGTATTGACAGTTGCATTTTTTTTGAATTATAATTTCCCCCCGAATACCTTTTAAACAGGTATTTTCGGTTAAATTAATAAAGGTTTATTAATTTTTAAAAAATTTTAATTTAAAGAATGATTCAAATAAAAAAACAACTCTTATCTGCTGCACTTGTTGCAGTATTCTCAGGTGCATTGGCAATAAATGCGAATGCGGCGACAAAAGGTAGAATCAATTTTACAGGGAAAATTGTTGAGCAGACTTGTATTGTTACAAACAATAATACAAATCAAACTATTGATCTTGGAAAAGCTCCTACAAATGCTTTTACACAGGAAAGCGATGTTGCAAATCCAACAAAATTTTCTATTCATTTAGAAAATTGCACATTAGCTGCAGCTGGCAATGCAAATACAGCACACAAAGTTAAAGCTGGGTTTTCTTCTGTTCAAAACGTTGATGTTGATCATAAATATACTTTAAAAAATGAAATTGGTGCAGATAAAGCAACAAATATTAATATCCAATTATTTAATAAAGATGGCAAGAAAGCGATTTCTCCAATGAAAACAGCAACTAATGGAAACCCTTTAACGCAGACTAATGCAGACGATGTAGATCCAGAAGATATTACAGCCTCAACAACATTAACCTACTTTGCAAAATTCTATGCTACTAGTGCTAATGTCGGTGCTGGCGATGTCAAAACCTCCGTCGATTTCGAACTCGTATATGAATAATCCTTTCTTTATTTCTATTAGGGCAAGTTAGCTTGCCTTTTTTGATTGCAGACGATTTGTTGGCGTTTGCATCTGTGTATTTTTAAGGGGAAAGGATGTTAAAAAAAATATTGTTCGGGGTGTTGCTGTTAAGTAGCACAGCGCAAGCCAATGTAGTGATTACAGGAACGCGGGTTATTTATCCAGAAAATGAAAAAACCATTACGGTTAAATTAGATAATCCTGGTAAAAAGGCATCGCTGGTTCAGGCATGGATAGATGAAGGGGATCCTGATGCAGATCCGCGTCATATTCAAGTTCCTTTTGCCATTACGCCACCTGTTAGCCGTATAGAATCTCAATCAGGACAAACCTTACGCATTACTTACACTGGCACAAAAGCCTTGCCTAAAGACAGGGAAAGCCTATTTTATTTCAATTTGCTTGATATTCCGCCTAAACCAAGCAAAGAATTTCTAGATTCCAATCAAAACTTTTTACAATTTGCTATTCGTTCTCGCCTTAAATTTTTCTATCGTCCAGAAAATTTAGCGATGAAGCCTGAAGATGCTTATAAAATGGTTCGTTGGCAGGCGGTATCTAATGGCGTAAACGTGGATAATCCAACACCTTATTATTTGAGTTATGTGTCGGCAGAAGTTAATCGTACACCCTTAAAAAAAGTGAGAATGGTCGCACCTTTCAGCCAAGTGGTGTTTGAGGGAAAAGGCATCCACAAAGGGGATAAATTGAAATGGTATTTGGTTAATGATTACGGCGGCGACAGTGCTGGCGAAGCGGTATTGCAATGAATCATTTTCCTGTTATCCAATCAATAAAAAATATGAAAAAACTGACAACAAAACCTTTTACCCGTCGCACATTGGCATATTTGCTGATACTTGCTTTTTATACGAGCTGGGGATATGCGGTGGAAGAAGATGAATTTGATGGCGCATATTGGGGCGGTGGCTCAAAATTGGGCGTTGATTTTTCTCGTTTTAATCAGAAAAATGCCGTGCTGCCCGGAGAATATGATGCAGAAGTGCGAGTCAATAATGTTTTAAAAGGCAATGTTAGACTGCGTTTTGCCGATAATGATGAAACCCAGCGTGCCGAATTGTGCCTGACTCCCGCTTTACAGGAAATGTTGGATTTGGAAAAATCTGCCATTAAACAACAAGGCGAAGAGGACAGTTGCGTTTGGGCGAAATATGCCATTCCTGACGCGGTATTTACTTATCAAACGGGCGAATTTCGTCTTGATGTAGATATTCCGCAAGCTCTCACAGTCAGCCATCCACGCGATTATATTTCGCCGACACGCTGGCAAAGTGGCACAACAGCGGCTTTTGTCAATTATGATGTGAATTATTACCGCTATCATAATCAGCGCAGTGTGAACGATAATTTTTATTTGGGCATACGGGCAGGGGCAAATATCGGCAGTTGGGCGTTGCGTCATTATGGTTCGCTGTCTTGGAATAAAAGTAATCTTTCAGGCAGTTATACCGATGGCTATCAGCATGGCGAAACCTATTTGCAACGAGATTTTGCGCTCTTGCAGGGCGATGTAACCTTAGGCGATTTCTACACCTCAGATGAAATTGGCGAAAGTTTTGGCTTGCGAGGAATTCGTGTGGCTTCTGACGACCGAATGCTTGCGCCTTCTCAACGCAGTTTTGCACCTGTTATACGTGGCATTGCGAATACCAATGCGAATATTACCATTAGACAAAATGGCAATATTATTTACCAAATTGCCGTACCTGCAGGGCCTTTTATTATCGATGATTTATATTCAAGCGGTAATAACGGCGATTTGCTGGTGGAAATTCAGGAAAGCGATGGAAAAGTGCGGTCATTTTCCGTGCCATTTTCAAATACCGCACCTTTGCTACGTGTTGGTCATTTCCGTTATCGGCTAAGTGGCGGAAAATATCGCCATAATGATGATGCGGTGGAAGATAACGTAATGCAGGCAACCCTGCAATATGGTTTATTTAATTCATTAACCATTAACGGCGGCGCGATTGCCTCGCCGAATTACCGTGCGCGCCTGTTTGGTTTTGGGCTGGCGACACCGATTGGTGCGTTTTCTGCTGATTCCACTTGGGCGAAAGCTCGCTTTTCGCATCAAACCTTTAAAGGACAGCGTTTACACGGTAATTATCGCATCGATTTCAATAATTTTGGAACAAATATTATGTTGTCGGTATATCGCTATTCGCGAGACTTTTACCGATTACAAGATACGTTGTCGATTAATCACGAAGCGAAAAAATATACAGGGTTTTATTTTCCGCTTCCTTATTTAGTTCCTAAAGGACAATACCAACTTTCGATTAACCAAAATATGGGCAAATGGGGCGATTTTTATCTTTCGGGGCAAACTTCCACCTATTGGGGAACGGAGGGCGAAAGTAGAGAGTATCAAATCGCCTATAGTAACCGTTACAAAAGCTTAGGTTATCAAATTTCCCTTTCGCAAACTCACGATAAAATCAGCGATAGGCGAGAAAAAGCAGTGTATTTGAGTTTTAGTCTGCCATTGGGCGACAATCATTCTCTTTCTAGCTCTTATTCTCGCCAGTCAGACTACAGTAGTGCTCAATTGGGCGTAAACGGGAGTTTGGGCGACAAACGGCAATGGAACTATGGTCTGTCTGTTTCTCAAGACGCCAACCGTTATCGTCAAGTGGCTGCCAATGGCGGATTCCAAAGCGGAATAGGCGATTATCGTGCTTCTTTCTCGCAAGATAATCAACACAGCCGTCAAATGGGTATAAGTGCGAATGGATCTATCGTGGCGCACCAATACGGTATAACGCTAGGGACACGAGTTAGTGATGGTTTTGCCATTATCCACGCCAAAGAAGGGCGCGGTGCTGGCATTGAATCAGGCAATGGCAATCTTGATTATTTTGGTAACGGCATTGTGCCTTATGTCAGCCCTTACAGTGTCAATTATATTGGTATCGATCCGAAAGGGGCGCAGGAAAATGTCGATTTTGAGGCGACAGAAACACAAATTATTCCGCGTGCGAACAGTATTCATTTGGTGGATTTCAGCACGCATAAAAATACGATGATTTTGTTTAACTTGAGCCTGCCGAGCCACGAGATCGTGCCGATGACGGCAACGGCGCAAGATGAAAAAGGGCAATTTGTCGGCTATGTTGGACAAGGCGGAATGCTGTTTGCAGAGAGATTGACGAAATCTGAAGGTCGTCTAAATGTGAAATGGGGACAAAACTCGGCAGATCAGTGCGAATTTGATTATCGAGTAGATCTTTCCGAAAACAGCAAGTTACAGGCAAAAACCTATGATGCACTTTGTACGCCAGTAAAAAATAGGGAATAAAAAATGAATAAATACGTAATTGGGATCATCTCGCTGTTACTTACCTCGCAAGTATGGGGAAGGGATTCAACCTCTTGGGATGGCGCGACAAGAATGGTACATGTGACTGCCACAGACTTTACGCTTCCCTCGCCTAGTGGACAAGGTAATCTCCGTGCCTATGGGAAAGATAATATCCCCTTTCGATTTGACAGGATGCTAATAAGAACACAGGATAGAAATAAAATCCCCCTAAATGCCTCTTGGGGAACGGGAGAACAATGTTGGACAATCGAAGCGAAAACTGAACTGACAAAATGGGGAACATTGAATAATGGAACGATATATAAATTAACGGACTATATCGGCATTATTATTGAAGCGGGAGATGGTTATACCAATAATAAGAATGTTCCTTCAAATAATTGGTCGGATGTATTTCTCGGTGGTTATTGCACCGCAGGGGAAGCAGGGGCTGCTGTTGAAGCTTGGCCAGTTTTATTACAAAGCCCACCTGCGGGGATGATACTAGATGTGCCAAGAACCAAAATAGCCTCAATGCGGATTGTGAAACCCACTTATGTCCCACAAGGGAAAACACGTTTTTGGAATGGTTTTAACGGATTTTCTGGCAAAACTGACTGGGATGTTTGGCTGCCTGCCTTTTCATTACGAGTGGAGGCTAAAACCTGTCAGTTGGATACGCCGAACGATCTTATTGTAGTTATGCCGACTATTGCCAACCAACATATTCCGAAACGGGGAGATCAACGTTATGGCGGAAAATTCCAAATACGGCTTACTTGCCCCACCACAAGCGACGATAATGGCAAAAAAATTGCGGCTTATATGACGCTGACAGATCAGACAGATCCTAGCAACCGAGGCGATATTTTGACACTGACACCGCAATCCACCGCGCAAGGCGTGGGTATCAAACTATATAAAAACAATGATGCCAGCGCGCTAAGCTATGGTCCTGATTCGTCATTAAAAGGCACAGAAAACCAATGGAAATTTTCTTCAAGAGACGGCGAGGAAAAACCAACGGTGGAATTTAAGGCGTTTTATGTGAATAAAGATGGAAATATCACAGGCGGTACAGTAAATGCGGTTGCCACTTACACCTTTTCTTATCAGTGATTTATGCCAATTGAGATTTACGCTGTTCACTTAGGGCATATTAATGTAACAGGCATTGTGAAAGTATTGTAAGCGTTTAAGATGAAAATAAAGGTGGCTCTTGCCACCTTTTGGTTTTTACTATTTATTGTGGGTCAATTAAATCTACTAATTTCATAATCACTTCATCGACTAAATAATCTTCTGCTTTTGTGGCAAATTTTGCTTGTCTCTCTTTTAAATCTAATGCACGAACTTGATAACACAAAATTACACCTGTTACTCTACCTGATTGCGTGCTATTTCCATCAATAACTACAGTGACATTTTGTGAACGAGCAAAATTCCCACCAGATGATATTGGACAGCAAATAGCTGTCCCTAGAGCCTTATTAAGTAATTCATCTGAAACTACTATAAAATAATGCGGGTTACGTAATTCTAGTCCTTTAGTGGATCTGGATCGATATACCAAATTTCGCCTTTTTTAGGTATTCGCATTAGCATACCTCTTTTCCTGTTGGTTCAGATTGCGTGAAATTTGACACTGAAGCATTTAATTCTGCAATTTCTTGGCTATCAATATTTGAGAGTAATTCGGCAACGGTTTTTCGTCCTCTTGCTTGACGTTTAATTGGCGTAAGCACAACCCTCTCCCCTTGCGCTTCTAAATTAATTTTATGACCAATTTGCCATCCCATTTGTTGTAAAATTGCCATCGGCACAGTTAATACGGCTGCGCCGCCTTGTTGTCTTAATGTCGCTTGCATAATATGCCTTTCTTTTTGTGTTACTTTGTGTAACATTGTGAGGCTGTTTTTAGGAAATGTAAAGCAAAAATAAAATATCAATGAATAACTATTCTGCAATGTGTATACTTAACTAATTTAGCGCAATTCTTCAAACAATGGTTCTTCTTTATACCCCAAAGCAAAAAACAAAAAATGTTCAAACCATTACGGCGGATATTCTTGATTTAGATTATCAAGGTTTAGGCGTTGCGAAAATTAATGGTAAAACTTGGTTTATTGAAAATGCACTTCCGCACGAAAAAGTGGAATGTCGTATTCTGGAGGATAAACGCCAATATGGACACGCCATTGTAAAAAAATGGCGAGTAAAAAGCCCTGAGCGTTTAGCTCCAAAATGTGCTTATTTTATGCGTTGTGGTGGTTGCCAAGGACAGCATATTCCTATTGAAATGCAGAGGAAAGCGAAAGAATCCGCATTGTTTAAACGATTAAGTAAATTACAGTCAGAGCCGATTTCATTCCAGCCTATGATTTGTGGCGATGCTTGGGCGTATCGTCGTCGTGTGCGTTTGAGTTTATGGTTTAACCCAAGTACAAAACAAATCGACATGGGCTTTCGTCAGAAAAATACCAACGATTTAATACCCGTTCAATCTTGTGAAGTGGCAGAACCTGCAATTAATTATTTACTACCTAAATTAACCGCACTTTTAGAAAAATTTTCAGCACCGAAACAGCTTGGGCATATTGAATTGGTGGCTGCCGATAATGGTGTCGCAATGTTGTTACGTTACACCAAAAACCTTGCGGAAATTGACCGCACTTTATTGCTTAAATTTGCTGAACAAGAAAAGTTAATGCTGTTTTTACAAAGCGACAAAGGCATTGAACAAATCTATGGCGATGCACCTTATTATCAATTTTCTGATGGCATAAAATTACATTTTGATATTCGTGATTTTATTCAAGTAAATAGTGCATTAAATGAACCTATGGTCAATACAGCGTTGGATTGGCTTGAATTGAGCCAACAAGATTGCGTGCTAGATTTATTTTGCGGCATGGGAAATTTTACGCTTCCTCTCGCCAAACGCGTGAAAAGTGCGGTAGGAATTGAAGGTGTTTTTGAAATGGTACAAAAAGCGGCGCAAAATGCCGAGAGAAACCAAATCAAAAATATTGAATTTTTCCAAGCCGATCTTGACCAATCCTTTGTTGAACAACCTTGGGCTAATCAGTCGTTCAATAAAATTTTGCTTGATCCTCCACGCAGTGGTGCAGCTTTCGCGTTAAATGCGTTGTGCGAGCTGAAAGCAGAGAAAATTTTATATGTATCTTGTAATCCTGCAACATTAGTGCGTGATGCGGAAATTTTATGTGATTTTGGCTACAAGATTGAAAAAAGTGCGGTGATAGATATGTTCCCTCATACGGGGCATTTGGAATCGATAACCTTATTCACTACAAAATAACTCGGTTATTCGGTACAATATCCACCCAAAATAAAAGCGACAGGAAGTTGCTTGCTCTTCATCAACAAGGGGGTATTATGGTTGCTGTTCGTGGTTCTCATTTGTTAAATCCGCAGGATTTTGTGATTGAACAATGGTGCACTGGCTTAAAACTAGCAGAACAAACAGAAAAAAGTTTGATCGATGCGTGGTATTACGCACGTGATTTAATGAATGCCTACCCCGATGAAATGAAGAATGCGACCTTGATGCTGCAGTCTGGCGTGGAAATGGTAGAAATTTTGCACGAACTTAATATGGATGCGGAAACATTGCTTACTGCCATGTTGTTTCCTATTGTTGCAAATAAATTAACAGACTGGGAAAGTCTAAAAGAAAAATTTGGTGCGAAAATTACTAAATTACTTAAAGGCGTGTTGGAGATGGATAATATTCGCCAACTTAATGCCAGTCATTCCGCTAACGCTCTGCAAGTGGATAATGTTCGCCGTATGTTGTTGGCGATGGTGGACGATTTCCGCTGCGTGATCATTAAACTTGCCGAACGTATTACTTTCTTGCGTGATGCAGAGCATCGTTGTGCAGAGGAAGACAAAGTCCTTGCAGTCAAAGAATGTTCTTATATTTATGCCCCTCTTGCCAATCGTCTTGGAATTGGTCAGCTGAAATGGGAGTTAGAAGATTACTGCTTCCGTTATCTTCATCCTGAACAATATCGCGCTATTGCTAAATTATTACAGGAACGTCGTCTTGATCGTGAACATTACATTGCTGATTTCGTCAGTGAGTTGAGCGGTTATTTACGTGAAAATATCGAGCAAGTGGAAGTGTACGGCCGTCCGAAACATATTTATAGCATTTGGCGTAAAATGCAGAAAAAGCATCTTGAGTTCAGTGGTTTATATGATGTAAGAGCGGTCAGAATTATCGTGCAAAAATTGCAAGATTGTTACACCGCACTTGGGATTGTTCATACTCAATTTAAACACTTACCCAAAGAATTTGACGATTATGTGGCGAACCCGAAACCGAACGGTTATCAATCTATTCATACTGTTGTTTTAGGTAAAGGTGACAAGCCAATTGAAGTACAAATTCGAACCCAACAAATGCATGATGATGCAGAGTTAGGTATGGCGGCTCACTGGAAATATAAAGAAGGCAATACAGGCAGTATGTCTGCCTATGAAGAAAAAATTGCGTGGTTGCGTAAATTGTTAGCTTGGCAAGATGATATTACGGATTCAGGCGAAGTGCTGGCAGAGTTGCGTAGCCAAGTGTTTGATGACCGTGTATATGTGTTTACGCCAAAGGGCGAAGTGGTGGATTTGCCAACGGGATCTACACCATTAGATTTTGCTTACGCCATTCATAGTGAAATTGGTCATCGCTGTATCGGGGCAAAAGTTGCGGGGCGTATTGTGCCATTTACCTATCAGCTACAAATGGGTGATCAAATTGATATTATTACCCAGAAAAATCCGAACCCGAGCCGTGACTGGCTAAACCCAAATTTAGGATTTACTCACACCGCAAAATCTCGAGCCAAAATTCAAGCGTGGTTTAAAAAACAAGATCGCGATAAAAATATTCCAGCGGGTAAAGAATTACTCGATAATGAACTCGCGCTTTTGAATTTAAGTATTAAGCAAGTGGAACCTTATGCGTTACCACGCTATAACTTGAAAAATTTGGACGATCTTTATGCGGGCATTGGCAGTGGTGATATTCGTTTAAATAACTTAATCAATTTCTTGCAAAGTAAATTGATTAAAGTGACTGCTGAAGAAGCAGATCAAGAGATTTTACGTCATGTTGCTAACAAAAGTGCGGTCAATTCTCAGCAGAAATCTGAAAAGAACAATGGCTATGTGATTGTGGAGGGTGTGGACAATCTTATGCATCATATTGCGCGTTGCTGCCAGCCGATACCAGGCGATGCGATTGTTGGCTATATTACAATGGGACGTGGTATTTCTATTCACCGAGCGGATTGTGAACAATTCTTAGATTTGCAAGCGGCTCATCCAGAACGCGTAGTGGAATCAATTTGGGGCGAAAATTACGCAAGTGGTTTCCATATTAATATCCGTATTGTGGCAGGCGATCGCAATGGCTTATTGCGTGATATTACGACGGTTCTAGCAAATGAAAAAATTAGCGTATTAGGGGTCTCAAGCCGTGCTGATACCAAAAAACAGCTTGCTACTATTGATATGGAAATTGAACTTCATAATGTTGAAAGTTTGAGTAAAATATTGGCTCGATTAGCAAAATTAGATGATGTTATCGAAGCGAAGCGTTTATAAAAATAGGAAAATTTATGTATAAAACGACGGGGCTAACCCATTTAATCAATTCCACGAAATATTCATTACAAGGCTTAAAAAGTGCGTTTAAAAATGAAACGGCTTTTCGCCACGAATGTTTTTTAGCCTGCATTTTAATTCCTCTTACTTTCTTTTTAGGCGAAACAAAAATTGAAATTATATTGATGATTTCTTCTGTTTTGCTTGTGATGGCGTTAGAACTTTTAAACAGTGCGGTAGAGGCAGTTGTTGATCGCATTGGTACAGAACGCCACGAACTTTCAGGACGTGCGAAAGATCAAGGCTCTGCATCGGTATTTATTGCCCTTTGTATTGTCGGTATCGTTTGGGGCGGAATTTTATTCTTCTAACCCTCCAAAAGTGCGGTAAGTTTTTACCGCATTTTTGATTTATCCAATCACGTCAAAATTATTTATAAAAATAAGGAAAAATATGACCGCACTTTTAAAAATTGGTCTGGTGTCTGTTTCTGATCGCGCATCAGCAGGCGTATATCAAGATCAAGGTATCCCAGAATTACAGGCTTGGTTAGAACAAGCGTTAGTAGATCCTTTCCATTTGGAAACAAGATTAATCCCTGATGAACAACCGATTATTGAACAAACCTTAAAAGAGCTGGTGGATGAACAAGGTTGCCATTTAGTGCTGACAACTGGTGGAACTGGGCCAGCAAAACGCGATGTAACGCCTGATGCAACCCTTGCGGTAGCAGATCGAGAAATGCCAGGTTTTGGCGAACAAATGCGTCAAGTGAGTTTGCATTTTGTGCCTACCGCAATTTTATCCCGCCAAGTGGGTGTAATTCGTAAGGAAAGCTTGATTTTAAATCTTCCTGGTCAGCCTAAAGCGATTAAAGAAACCTTGGAAGGCGTGAAAGATAAAGAGGGAAATGTGCTTGTAAAAGGCATTTTTAGCGCAGTGCCTTATTGTTTGCAACTGATTAACGGCTTATATATTGATACCAAGCCTGAAATCATCGAAAGTTTCCGTCCTAAATCCGCAAGACGCGAAAATCTGGAGAAATAGCATGAAAAAAATCGAAGCAATGATTAAACCCTTTAAATTAGACGATGTGCGAGAAAGTCTTTCAGATATTGGTATTTCAGGTATGACAATCACGGAAGTACGCGGATTTGGTCGCCAAAAAGGTCATACAGAACTTTATCGTGGTGCGGAATATATGGTGGATTTTCTGCCGAAAGTGAAATTGGAAGTAGTGGTTCCTGATGAACTTGTGGATCAATGTATTGAAGCGATTGTTGAAACGGCACAAACAGGCAAAATCGGTGACGGCAAAATTTTTGTTTATCACGTTGAGCGAGCGATCCGCATTCGCACGGGCGAAGAAAACGAGGATGCGATTTAGTGCAAAATAATTTAAATTTACACCGCACTTTGCTTGGCATTGCTGCGGTGATTATTATCTTAGCTGGCGTAAAATTGGCGGCAGAAATCGTGGTGCCATTCTTGCTATCACTCTTTATCGCGATAATTTGTTCGCCGATAATTAAGGCGATGACCCAACGCCGCGTCCCGCATTGGTTAGCCATTACTTTGCTTTTTGTCTTGATTTCTTTGGTATTTTTCTTCTTAGTCGGGTTGATTAACAGCACGGCAAGAGAATTTACCCAATCTATTCCACAATATAAAGTTTTGCTTTCACAACGTGTGAGTGATTTAACTGGATTGTTGCAACGTTTCAATCTGCCTTTCACGCTTTCGCGTGAAACCATCCAAGAAAATTTTGACCCAAGCATCATTATGAATTTTGTAAGCCGAGTATTGCTGAATTTCTCTGGTGTAGTGAGTAATGTGTTTGTTTTAGTGTTGGTTGTGATTTTTATGCTTGCCGAAGCACCAACGATGAAACATAAATTTGCAATGGTAATTAGTTCAACCCCTCATGATGCAGCCAAAGAAGAACGCCATATTGATCGCGTTTTGCAAGGCGTAATTGGTTATCTTGGCATCAAAAGCATCACGAGTTTACTGACTGGCGTCGGAGTGTTTATTTTGTTGGAAGCCTGTGGGGTTCAATATGCCATTTTGTGGGCAACCTTGAGTTTCTTGCTGAATTATATTCCCAATATAGGTTCTATCATCGCGGCTATTCCGATTATTGTGCAAGCCTTATTACTGAATGGTTTTGGCATTGGCTTTGGCGTAGCAATCGGTGTTATTGCGATTAATATGGTTGTCGGTAACATTATTGAACCTAAAATGATGGGGCAACGATTAGGGCTTTCAACCTTAGTGGTGTTCCTTTCATTATTGTTTTGGGGATGGCTGCTTGGAACAGTGGGAATGCTACTGTCTGTTCCTTTGACGATGGCATTAAAAATTGCCTTGGAGTCCAGTCCCAATACAGCGAAATATGCCTGTCTATTAGGAGATGTCGAAGATTTCAAATAGATTTTAGAGATAAAAGTGCGGTGAATTTTCACCGCATTTTTTTATGATAAGTCTTGCGGATCGACGTCCAAAATTAACCGCACTAGGCTGTTTTTTTCAAGTTCGGCTTGTTGATATTCTCTTAATGCTTTTTGCAACGTCATTCTTGACGGATGTTGCAATAATAACTGCCAGCGATATTGCCCCGCTTTTTTGCTGAACGGTGCAGGCATTGGGCCAAGCATTTGTAATCCCGTAATTTGCTTCGATTGAAAAAAATCTGCAATTTGGCTTAAGCAATTTTCTGCAAGATCAGAATGTCGAGCCTGTGCTTTGAATAACGCCTGAAAAGTAAAAGGCGGCAATCCCATTGAATGGCGTAATTGTAAGGTTTCTTTTGCAAAAGCTTGGTAGCCATTTGCCAATAAAGTGGTAAGCAAAGGATGATCAGGATAATGTGTTTGTAGCACAACTTCACCTTGTTTATCGGCACGTCCTGCACGTCCAGCAACTTGAATATAAAGTTGAGCTAAACGTTCTTCTGCACGAAAATCCAGTGAAAATAATGCACTATCTACATTCACTAAGGCAACGAGAGTAACATTCGGAAAATGATGTCCTTTCGCGAGCATTTGTGTGCCAATCAAAATTTGGCTTTTGCCTTGTTGAATATCTTCTAAATAACCTTCCAATTTTCCTTTACGTGCCGTGCTATCGCGGTCGATTCGCGCTACAGAATAATGAGGAAATAGCGTTTTCAAGGTTTCTTCTAATTGTTCTGTGCCTAGACCAGTAGTAACTAAATGGGTAGAACCGCAATCGTCACATTGGCGAGGAATAGTTTTTTGCGCGCCACAATGATGACAACGCAATACATTTTGATGCTGATGATAGGTATAAGGTTTTTCACAATGAGGGCATTGTGCAATCCAACCACATTCATGGCAAAGCAATACGGGTGCAAAGCCACGACGATTTAAGAAAAGCAACACTTGATTGCCTTTTTCTAAGTGGGCTTTCATTCGTTCCAATAAGGGTTTTGAAAGCCCGTTTTGTATGTTTTGATTTTTCAAATCAATAACGAAATGACGAAGTGCGGTAGAATTCCCCGCTCTTTTTGATAACACTAAATGTTGGTATTTGCCGTTTTGTACATTATTAATACTTTCTAAACTTGGCGTGGCGGATCCCATTAATACCGCAATATTTAGTTTTTGAGCCAGCACAATCGCCAAGTCTCGCGCATGGTAACGCCAACTGTCTTGCTGTTTGTAAGACGAATCGTGTTCCTCGTCCAAAATAATTGCACCAAGATTAGAAAATTGCGTGAACAATGCCGATCTCGTGCCAATCACAATAGCACTTTGTCCAGAGCGGGCGCGATCCCATACATAAAGCCGTTGCGTATCGGTTAAATTAGAATGCAGTACATCAATTTCTACGTTGAAACGCGCTTTGAAACGTTGCACCGTTTGAGGTGTTAGCCCGATTTCGGGTACAAGCACTAATACTTGCTTACCCGATTTTAAAATTTCTTCAATATACTGCAGATAAATTTCTGTTTTACCTGAACCAGTCACGCCATCGAGCAGCCATACATTGAAACCAGAATGAAAGAGCAGTTGGCTGAAGGCTAAGGCTTGCTGCTTATTTAAGGTTAAACGATTTTCAGCATTGACAATTGGGTTATTGCCTAATCTTTGTTGCCAGCTTAGGGGATTTGTGTGGATAGTAATTTCTTCAATAAACCCTTTGGCTTTTAAGGCAGACCAAATGGCAGAGGAAAAATTATTATTGCCTTTTTCAAGATCAGTTTCAGATAAGTATTGTAGGGCTTCAGCTTGCTTTTTCGAGCGTTTTAATTCGCCTTGTTTAAGGGCATTTTTCCCCGCATCCGTAATTCG
This sequence comes from Haemophilus aegyptius, assembly GCF_900475885.1. Lineage (GTDB taxonomy): Bacteria > Pseudomonadota > Gammaproteobacteria > Enterobacterales > Pasteurellaceae > Haemophilus > Haemophilus influenzae. The sequence goes on along the minus strand of NZ_LS483429.1, from coordinate 803,341 downwards.
CCAAAAAGTGCGGTCATTTTTTACCGCACTTTCGCCGTTACGCAATTTCACAGGCAAGGCTTGAAATAACACATCGCCTAATCCTGCTTGATAATAATTTGCTGCCCAATGAAGCCAATCCCAATAAATGGGCGTAAAAAGTGGGGCTAAATCCAATGGTTGAAGAATAGCCTTGAGTTTATCCTCTGGCACGTCCGATTTTGTCGGAAAATCAGCCACAATGGCGACACGTTTTTGGGTGCCAAAAGGCACAAGAACACGCATACCGATTTGTAATGAAACATCATCGGGGACGAAATAATCAAATAAACGAGGAAGCGGCACAGCCAGTGCCACTCGGACAATTTTCATAATCAACCTTGGGAAAAAATTTGCCCTATTATACGAGAAAAATTGGTATAATCGCCGCCAATTTTTTTCACGAACAAGATTTTTATGACACAAACTTTTGCCGATCAAAAACGTAAAACCGTTGAAACCGCAGAATTTACCGAAGATGGCCGCTATAAGCGCAAAATCCGTAGTTTTGTTCTCCGCACAGGTCGTTTGAGCGAATTTCAAAGAAATATGATGAATGATAACTGGGGAACACTTGGTTTAGATTATCAAACGGAACCTTTTGATTTTGCTAAGATTTATGGCAATGATAATCCAGTTGTATTAGAAATTGGCTTTGGAATGGGAAAATCGCTTGTGGATATGGCTTTTGCTAATCCTGACAAAAATTACCTTGGCATTGAAGTTCATACTCCTGGCGTTGGTGCTTGTATTGCTTATGCAGTGGAAAAAGGCGTAACGAATTTACGCGTGATCTGTCATGATGCAACGGAAATTTTACGTGACAGTATTGCAGATGGTGCGCTTGGCGGTTTGCAATTATTTTTCCCCGATCCTTGGCATAAAGCAAAGCATCATAAACGTCGTATTGTTCAACCGCACTTTGTGACACAAGTTATACAAAAATTAAGTGAAAATGGTTTTATCCATATGGCGACAGACTGGGAAAATTATGCAGAGCAAATGCTAGAAGTATTAAGCGTAAACACCGATTTAGTGAACACTTCGAAAAATGGTAATTATATTCCAAGACCAGATTTTAGACCTTTAACTAAATTTGAAGCTAGAGGTCACAAACTTGGACACGGTGTTTGGGATTTATATTTTGTGAAGAAATAAATCAGTTTTAGGCAAACACGATGCCTAATTGATGAATTTAATATAAAATACGCATTTGAATATAACCTTAATAGGAGAAATACAATGTCTAAATCTTACAATCAACGCCAACGCAAAAAACTTCATCTCGCGGAATTTCAAGAACTGGGTTTTCTTGTAAATTTCCAATTTGCAGAAGGTACTGCGATTGAAACTGTAGATGAAATCGTTGATCGTTTTATTAACGAAGTGATTCAACCAAATGGATTAGCTTATGAAGGTAGCGGGTATTTACATTGGGAAGGTTTAGTTTGCCTAGAAAAAATTGGCAAATGCGATGAAAGTCACCGTGAAACAGTGAAAAAATGGTTAGAAACAAATGGTTTGCAACAAATTGAAGTAAGCGAATTATTTGATATTTGGTGGGAATATCCAGCAAAAGCAGAATAATCTAAATTGAAAGCAGCATAGCAAAAATCGCTATGCTGTTTTGTTTTAATCCCTTGCAAAATTCATTAAATCTTAGATTTTTTGATCTATAACAAATAAAGTTCAAATAATTGACAAACTACCTATTTTTGGTTGTTTTCATTTATTCATCGTAAACACATAATCCTTCGTCTACAGAAGCATTCAGAAATATTTGAAAGACATTATGACCGTTGAAAATTTACCTCGCAGACAATTTTTACGCGGTAAATTTTCAACATTGAGCTGTTTAGAAAATAATCAAAAACAGAATTTTGTGGGTGTTAGACCGCCTTGGTCCGTGGAAAATTCTATTTTTGTAGCGCAATGTACGCGCTGTGGCGACTGTCTTTCTGTCTGTGAAACCAATATTTTGGTAAAGGGCGATGCTGGTTTTCCTGAAGTGTGCTTTGATAATGGCGAATGTACTTTTTGTGGGAAATGTGTAGATGCCTGTAAACAGCCTATTTTTTATCCGCGTGACCAGTTACCTTGGTCACATAAAATCGACATTGGCGTAGCTTGTTTAACATTGCACCGTATTGAATGCCGAACTTGCCAAGATAATTGTCCAGCTAATGCGATTCGTTTCAAATTACAAATGGGTGGCGTAGCACAACCTTTAGTTAATTTCGATGCTTGTAATGGCTGTGGGGCTTGTGTACAAGGCTGCCCTGTGAATGCAATAACAATGAACGATCTAAAACAAAATGAATAATACAAATTTAATATTAGAAAATGCGAGGGATTGGCACGTTGTTGGATTGATCGTGCAAGGTAATCCAAAAAAATTATCAGCAATTCAAACCGCACTTTTAGCGATTGAGCATACTGAAATTCCGACTTTTGATGAAAAACTTGGAAAATTTGTGGTGGTAATGCAATCGAACGATCAGCATCTCTTGCTTGAAAAAATGGAAAGTGTGAAAGATATCGACGGTGTGATTAATGTATCGTTGGTGTATCACGAGCAAGATGAACAAAATAAATAATTTTAAAATCAAACGTTTAACGTGGGGGAAAACGCGATGAATTTAAGTCGTCGAGACTTTATGAAAGCCAATGCGGCTATGGCAGCCGCAACGGCAGCGGGGCTAACCATCCCAGTCAAAAATGTGGTTGCGGCTGAATCCGAAATTAAATGGGATAAAGCAGTATGTCGTTTCTGTGGTACTGGTTGTGCAGTATTAGTTGGTACTAAAGATGGACGTGTTGTGGCATCTCAAGGCGATCCTGATGCAGAAGTAAACCGTGGTTTAAACTGTATTAAAGGTTACTTCTTGCCAAAAATTATGTACGGTAAAGACCGTTTAACGCAGCCGCTTTTACGTATGACAAACGGAAAATTTGATAAGAACGGCGATTTTGCGCCAGTTTCTTGGGATTTTGCGTTCAAAACAATGGCTGAAAAATTCAAAGAAGCGTTCAAAAAGAACGGTCAAAATGCAGTAGGTATGTTTAGTTCTGGTCAGTCTACCATTTGGGAAGGCTATGCAAAGAACAAACTTTGGAAAGCAGGTTTTCGTTCTAATAACGTAGACCCGAATGCGCGTCACTGTATGGCATCTGCAGCGGTTGCGTTTATGCGCACCTTCGGTATGGATGAACCTATGGGTTGTTATAACGACATTGAACAGGCAGATGCTTTTGTTCTTTGGGGCTCAAATATGGCGGAAATGCACCCAATTTTGTGGTCGCGTATTACTGATCGCCGTATTTCTAATCCTGATGTTCGTGTCACTGTACTTTCTACTTACGAACATCGTAGTTTTGAACTTGCCGATCACGGTTTGATATTTACACCGCAAACTGATTTGGCAATTATGAACTACATCATCAATTATCTTATTCAAAATAATGCGATTAATTGGGATTTTGTTAATAAACATACCAAATTTAAACGCGGAGAAACGAATATTGGCTATGGTTTACGTCCAGAGCATCCATTAGAAAAAGACACGAATCGTGCAACAGCTGGGAAAATGCACGATTCTTCTTTTGAAGAATTAAAGCAACTTGTATCAGAATATACAGTGGAAAAAGTATCGAAAATGTCTGGGTTAGATAAAGTCCAGTTAGAAACTTTAGCGAAACTTTATGCTGATCCAACGAAGAAAGTGGTTTCCTACTGGACAATGGGCTTTAACCAACATACACGTGGTGTGTGGGTAAACCAATTAATCTACAATATTCATTTACTTACTGGAAAAATTTCAATCCCAGGTTGTGGGCCATTTTCATTAACTGGTCAGCCTTCTGCTTGTGGTACGGCGCGTGAAGTAGGTTCATTCCCTCATCGTTTACCTGCCGACTTAGTGGTAACTAATCCTAAACATCGTGAAACAGCGGAACGTATTTGGAAATTACCAAAAGGTACGGTTTCTGAAAAAGTGGGGTTACACACAATTGCACAAGACCGTGCAATGAATGATGGCCAAATGAATGTGTTATGGCAAATGTGTAACAATAATATGCAAGCAGGGCCAAACATTAATCAAGATCGTTTGCCAGGCTGGCGTAAAGAAGGCAACTTCGTGATTGTTTCAGATCCTTACCCAACTGTATCCGCACTTTCTGCTGACTTAATTCTTCCAACGGCAATGTGGGTGGAAAAAGAAGGGGCTTACGGCAATGCAGAACGTCGTACCCAATTCTGGCATCAACAAGTTAAAGCACCAGGCGAAGCAAAATCAGATTTATGGCAATTAATGGAGTTCGCAAAATACTTCACTACTGATGAAATGTGGACAGAAGAATTACTTGCACAAATGCCTGAGTATAGAGGTAAAACCTTATATGAAGTGCTCTTCAAAAATGGTCAAGTTGATAAATTTCCATTAAGCGAACTGGCTGAAGGAAAACTAAACGATGAATCAGAATACTTTGGTTACTACGTTCACAAAGGTTTATTTGAAGAATACGCTGAATTTGGTCGCGGTCACGGTCATGACTTGGCTCCGTTTGAAATGTATCATAAAGCGCGTGGTTTACGCTGGCCAGTTGTAGAAGGTAAAGAAACCTTATGGCGTTACCGTGAAGGCTATGATCCATACGTTAAAGAAGGCGAAGGTGTGGCGTTCTACGGTTATCCAGACAAAAAAGCGATTATTCTTGCAGTACCTTATGAACCACCAGCAGAATCACCAGATAAGGAATATGACTTATGGTTATCTACTGGTCGTGTTCTAGAGCACTGGCATACTGGTACTATGACTCGTCGTGTGCCTGAATTACACCGTGCTATGCCAAACAACCTTGTTTGGATGCACCCATTAGATGCACAAGCTCGTGGTTTACGTCATGGCGATAAAATTAAGATTTCATCTCGTCGTGGCGAAATGTTTTCTTACTTAGATACTCGCGGACGTAATAAACCACCTCGTGGCTTAGTATTTACCACTTTCTTTGATGCTGGTCAGCTTGCAAATAATTTAACGTTAGATGCGACAGACCCAATCTCAAAAGAAACCGACTTCAAAAAATGTGCGGTAAAAGTGGAAAAGGCTGCGTAAAAACCATATAAAAATCAACCGCACTTTATTTTCCCCTTATCCGTAAAAGAGGAAGATAAAAGTGCGGTTAAAATCTAAAAAGAAAATGAAGAAACCCGCTCTCAATCCTGAACGTAGAAAATTTCTCAAAGAAGCAACCCGTACTGCGGGTGGTTTAGCTGGCGTTGGGATTTTGTTGGGATTGCAGCAAAATCAAAGTCTTGCGCGAGAAGGTGTGCCATTACGTCCGCCCTTTGCTTTGCAAGATGCAAAAGCATTTTCTGCAGCTTGTATTCGTTGTGGACAATGTGTTCAAGCCTGTCCTTATGACATGCTGCATTTAGCATCTTTATTATCGCCAGTAGAAGCGGGAACACCGTATTTTATTGCGCGTGATAAACCTTGTGAAATGTGTCCTGATATTCCTTGTGCAAAAGCCTGTCCTAGTGGTGCATTAGATCGTCAAGCAACAGATATTAATGAATCGTGTATGGGACTGTCAGTACTGTTAGATCACGAAACTTGCTTAAATTATCAAGGATTACGTTGTGATGTTTGTTATCGGGTTTGTCCATTAATAGATAAAGCGATTACCTTGGAAAAACAACATAATCCACGTTCTGATAAGCACGCGTTATTTATTCCAACCGTGCATTCTGATGCCTGTACTGGATGTGGGAAATGTGAGCAAGCTTGCGTATTGGAAGAAGCAGCGATTAAGGTTTTACCAATGGATCTTGCAAAAGGTATGTTAGGTAAACATTATCGTTTAGGCTGGGAAGAAAAAGCGAAAGCTGGCCATTCTCTTGCACCTAAAGATATGATTTCGTTGCCAACTCGTACTCCAGACGGATCAACTGTAATGCCTGCTCCAGCAGAACCCGTGCTAGCACCTATTTTAGGGAGTGGCAAATAATGGCAAATACACCAAAATTTGCAGGGAAAGAGTCACGAGAAAAATGGGGCTGGTGGTATGCAAACCGCTTTTTGTTTTGGCGTCGATTCAGCCAACTTAGCATTCTTGCGATGTTTTTAAGTGGTCCTTATTTTGGCGTGTGGATTCTAAAAGGCAATTATAGTGGAAGCTTATTGCTCGATACTATTCCATTAAGCGACCCTTTAATTACAGCAGAAAGCTTGGCTGCAAGACATTTACCTGATGCTCTCACCTTGATTGGTGCAGCAATTATTGTGTTATTTTACGCAGTGCTTGGTAGTAAAGTATTTTGTGGTTGGGTATGTCCGCTAAATGTTGTGACTGACTGTGCTGCGTGGCTACGCCGTAAACTAGGCATTCGCCAAACAGCAAAAATTTCGCGTGGTTTACGTTATGGCATCCTTGCGCTTATTTTACTAGGCAGTTGCGTAAACGGAATGTTGCTTTGGGAGTGGGTTAATCCAGTAGCCGCACTTGGTCGTGCCTTTATATTTGGTTTTGGTGCAACAGGCTGGCTATTACTTGTTATTTTTCTTTTTGATTTATTGATTGTAGAACATGGTTGGTGTGGACACCTTTGCCCAATTGGTGCCGCTTACGGTGTGATTGGTGCAAAAAGTTTAATCCGTATCAAAGTGATTGATCGTGCGAAATGCGATAATTGTATGGATTGCTACAATGTTTGTCCCGAAGCCCAAGTGTTACGTTCACCTTTACATGGAAAAAAAGACGAAAGCCTACTTGTGCTTTCCAAAGATTGCATCAGCTGCGGACGTTGTATTGACGTTTGCGCTGAAAAAGTTTTTAAATTTTCGACCAGATTCGATCATTCAGGGAAGTGATTAATATGACTAAACAGGTATCTAAAATTTTAGCGGGATTATTTACCGCACTTTTTGCTGGCTCACTGATGGCATCTGATGCACCAGCAGTGGGAAAAGATTTAACTCAAGCGGCAGAAAATATTCCACCCGCATTTCATAATGCACCGCGTCAAGGCGAATTACCCGCATTGAACTATGTAAATCAGCCTCCAATGGTTCCACATAGTGTGGCAAACTATCAAGTGACAAAAAATGTAAATCAATGTTTAAATTGCCACAGCCCAGAAAATTCTCGTTTGAGCGGTGCAACTCGAATCAGCCCAACTCACTTTATGGATCGTGATGGAAAAGTAGGTTCAAGTTCATCGCCACGTCGTTATTTCTGTTTACAATGTCACGTTTCTCAAGCAAACGTAGATCCTATTGTTCCAAATGATTTCAAACCGATGAAAGGTTACGGAAACTAATTTAAGAGGTCTATATGTCTGAGAAAAAACCAAATATCTTAAAGCGTTTCTGGCAATGGTTTAGAAAACCAAGCCGTATGGCGATAGGTACAATTATTATCTTATCGGCTATTGGCGGTATTCTTTCTTGGGTTGGTTTTAACTATGGTTTAGAAAAAACCAACACTGAACAGTTCTGTGCAAGCTGCCATATGCAAGATGCTTATCCAGAATATTTACATAGCGTGCATTATCAAACTCGTACTGGTGTGGGGGCAAGTTGTCCAGATTGTCACGTACCACACGAATTTGGTGCAAAAATGAAACGTAAAATTATTGCAGCTAAAGAAGTATATGCGCACTATACTGGAAAAGTGAATACTTTAGAAAAATTCAATGCGCATCGTTTAGAAATGGCTCAAAATGAATGGGCGCGTATGAAAGCTAACGATTCTAAAGAATGTCGTAATTGCCATAATGTAGATCGTATGAACTTCAATGATCAACGTTCTGTGGCAGCACGTATGCACCAAAAAATGAAAACTGAAGGTAAAACTTGTATTGATTGTCACAAAGGTATTGCACACCAATTACCTGATATGAGTGGCGTTGAGTCAGGCTTCAAAGACGAGAAGTGATTTTCTAAAAATAGGCTGAAAAAATACCGCACTTTTTTCAGCCTATTATAAATTTGGGTAGTTTATAAAAAAATCTGCACTTTAATTCGCTGATTTATTCAGCCTTTAAGGTGCAGATTAATTATATTTTCTAAAGTGCGGTTAATTTTTAGATTATTTTTAGCCTAAGATTTTATCTAACTCTTGGCTAACTTCTTCCACTTTTTGTGTACCGTCTAAACGGAAATATTGAGTATTCCCCGCTTTCGCTTCTGCTTGGTAATAATCAATTAATGGGCTAGTTTGTTTATGATATACGGCTAAACGATCTAATACAGTTTCTGGTTTATCGTCTGCACGAATAATTAAATCTTCGCCTGTTACATCATCTTTACCTTCCACTTTTGGTGGATTATAAACGATGTGGTAAGAACGACCAGACGCTTGGTGTACGCGACGGCCACTCATACGTTCAACAATCACTTCGTCTGGCACATCAAATTCTAAAACAAAGTCAATTTTAACACCTGAATCTTTCAGTGCATCCGCTTGTGGAATAGTACGAGGGAAACCATCTAACAAGAAACCATTTGTGCAGTCAGCTTGAGCAATACGATCTTTTACAAGGGCAACGGTTAATTCATCTGGTACTAATTTACCTTCATCCATTAATGCTTTAGCTTGTTTGCCAAGTTCAGTCCCCGCTTTGATTGCAGCACGGAACATATCACCAGTTGAAATTTGCGGGATACCAAATTTGTTCATAATAAATTGTGCTTGGGTGCCTTTACCTGCACCCGGTGCACCTAAAAGAATAATTTTCATAAAAAATCTCCATTAATACAAAACGTGATTAAGATACTGATAAAGCATAGTGCGGTCAAATTTTTTATAATTTTTACCGCACTTTTATACTGAGCTGGTCTTATTATTTTCTTGCTTCAAAGGTGCTACCCAAAATAAACAAAGCATGCCGGGAATCGCTAAAAATAAACAAAACCAAAAATACTGATAATACCCCACTGCTCCCACAACATAACCAGAAAGTATACCTAAAACTTTACTTGGCAAAGCTGAAAGGCTTGTAAAAAGTGCAAGCTGTGTTGCAGTATAAAGAGGATTACTCTCACGTGCCATGAAAGCCACAAAAGCTGCGGTACCAAGTCCAACGCCGATATATTCTGCTGCAATCACAACACCTAGTTTCCATAACTCGGCAGATGTAATAACATCAAAATGACCGAAAGCAGACAACCAAATAAACCCACCAATTGTTACCATTTGTACAAGCCCAAATAGCCACAATGCACGATTAATACCCAGTTTTAGCATTATCATACCACCAGCAAGCCCAGATAAAATGCTTGACCAAAGTGCGGTACTTTTTACAACAATAGCAATATCCTCTTTGCTAAATCCCATGTCATAAATAAATTTGGTTTGTAACGTTGTGGCAAAAGAATCCCCGAACTTATACAAAAACAAAAATAGTAAAAAACCGATAGCCTGAATGACGCCCTTACGCTGGAAAAATTCTTGTAATGGAATCCAAAATGCTTGATAGAACGGCTGATTAGATTGTTGCACGTTGATTTTCGGCTCTTTGGCTAAAAATAGTGTCATGAAGATGCCTGCTAACATACAAAGTGCGGTCCATAAAAAGACGGTTTCCCAAGGATAAATCGCCGCCAAATATAGCGATAATCCCCCTGGAATTAATCCCGCAATTCGATAAGCATTAATATGAATAGTGTTTCCTAAACCTAATTCATGATCACTCAAAATTTCACGACGATACGCATCCAACACGATATCTTGTGTAGCTGAAAAAAAGGCGATAAGCAACGCAATATTTGCTACTGTACCCAGTTGTGTGAGCGGATCAAACAGGCTAATGATGTAAAGTAAAATCAATAATGCCACTTGTGAAAGCAGCATCCAGCTACGACGACGCCCTAAAAAACTCGGGAAATAACGATCCAATAATGGTGCCCACAAAAATTTCAATCCATAAGGCAACATCACACCCGTTACTGCACCAATAAGCTCAATTGAAAGATGTTTATCTGTCAGCCAAACAGGCAACATTTGCAATAACACAAATAATGGCAAACCAGAATTAAAACCTGTGAAGGCGCAAATTAACATCTTGCGCGTAAAAATTTGAGAAGAAAGGGAATTTGACATAAAGTGCGGTTAATTTTAGTTGTATTTTAGAAATTTCGCCTTTCAATTAAAGGATTTTTGTAAAAATTAGGGGATTTTTAATCATTCCCCCAATGTTTAGCATTCTTCTTCCTAAAAAAGAAAAACAAATATTAGAGAATATTAATCTCTATACCCTTTTGGATTATTTTTCTGCCAGTTCCACGTGTCTTGCATCATTTTTTCAAGACCACGTTCTGCCACCCAACCAAGCTCTTTTGCCGCTAAACTAGGATCAGAATAGCAAGTGGCAATATCGCCTGAGCGGCGTTCTACAAGTTTATATGCAATTGTAATATTGTTGGCTTTTTCAAAGGCTTTTACCATATCTAATACGGAATAACCATGACCTGTACCTAGGTTATAAATATGTAAACCAGCATCATTTTCATGACGTTGAAGTGCTTTTAAATGCCCCACTGCCAAATCAACTACATGAATATAATCACGCACCCCTGTTCCATCGTGAGTGTCGTAATCACTACCAAATACAGAAAGTTGTGCTAATTTACCGATAGCAACTTGGCTAATATAAGGTAATAAATTATTTGGAATACCATTTGGATCTTCACCAATCAAGCCACTTTCATGCGCCCCAACTGGATTAAAATAACGCAAGATAGTCATGCTAAATTTTGGTTCCGCTTTTACTGTATCGCGTAAAATCTGTTCAACCATATATTTAGAGGTACCATAAGGGTTGGTTGTACCGCCGACCTCACAATCCTCTGTAATTGGAATAATTTTTGGATCGCCGTAAACCGTTGCAGATGAGCTAAATACAAAGTTCCAAACACCAGCTTTTTTCATTTCTTGAATTAATACAAGGGTGCCAGCGACATTGTTCATGTAATATTCTGTCGGCTTTTGAACACTTTCCCCTACGGCTTTTAACCCTGCAAAGTGAATAACCGAGTTAATCTCATTTTCTGCAAAAATTTTTTGTAACAAAGCACGATCTAAAATATCGCCTTCATAAAACTTTGCTTCTTTGCCCGTAATTTGTTTTACACGCTCAAGGGATTTTGGCGATGAATTGCAAAGATTATCTAATACCACCACCTCTTTGCCAGCATTTAATAATTCTACAACTGTGTGAGAACCGATATAACCAGCACCCCCCGTCACTAAAATGGCCATAATGATTTCCTTGTTAATTATTGAGACTAAAAAATTATATCACTGTTTTGTGTGGTAAGAATGGTGATTTTCAATAAAATAAAAAACCTGTTGCTAAAAAGTATTGTTGTAGCGAGTGAGATAACCTCTCATATTTAGGGCTATGTCCATTAGTTGTGTGATATAAGGTTATCTAATCCCATTTTCTTGATTTTAAGGCGTGTTTTATATCATTAGGTAAACGTAATATATCCCAGAACAACCGAAAAATCAGATTTTGGTAAATTCTTGGTTTGGAATATATACCAATTTTTTTATATACAAACTTCGGCGGAATTAAAATATCTTGTGTGTAATTTTTCTTTTCTTCGAGAATAAAAGGAATTGGGTTATTCAGTGGTGATAAAGGAAAATAATTACATAGAGGACTTTCTGGCGAAATGCAATAAATATTTACTCCATAATGTTTTTGTAAAAAATAAAGTGCATTTAAATCATATTCCATAGAATGGATATCGCTTTGACTTTTATTTTTTGAAAAAGAAGGTAATAATTTAATAATATTTTCTTTTTGATGATGAAATGCGTAAGGATTCCCTTTTTCTTGATAAAAATCAATACCTGTTAAATAAAGATCTTTATAACCCATTGCAGTTGCCACTGCACACATATAAACGCCTGATGTAATTCTCTTATTTTCATATAATTCGTTATATTGTAAATAGGCATCAAAGGCGGGTAGCTTGTTTAAATAATAATGTCCAATATCAACTTGTGTTAGTAATTTTTGTACATTTTTGATTTTCTTTAATTCTGAATCTCCTAAATTGACAAAAGATGATAAAATAATATCAGCATATTCATATTCATTATTTTTAATTAATTGCATAAAAGTATAGTATTGTTCAAAAATTACAGAGCAATTAAAAAATACTTTTTTTATTTTCTTGCCAAGAAAATAATGACCTTCAAAATAAAATTGATTGCAACGGAAAACATCATAATCTTTAGGTAATAAACTATAGTCAATTGATTTTAAACTTGTTCCATTACCTGCAATAATGACAGACTTTGATTGATTGATTGATTGATTGATTGATTGATTGATTGATTGATTGATTGATTGATTGATTGATTGATTGATTGACATATTGTACCGTTCATTGAATAAAATAGAAGTTATCCCTAAAAAATAATAAACATGATATAGATTTATAGAACTTTTTACTAGACGTTGATTATACCTTCCTAAAATTAGGATCTAATATCAGTTGTACTATCTCCGTTGTATCTTAGCAAGAAAAATTTAAAAATGCTTTTCTTGTTCCATTCGGATAGAAACCTAATCGCTTGTTTTTTCTACCAAACAAGCGTAAACTTACCAACAATTTTTAGTCGGGGTGCCGAAAGGCTGAGATGATACCCGTGAACCTGAAACAGTTAGCACTGACGTAGGAAACTAATATGCCAAAAAGTCCATTTTCTTTTCATTCCATTTCTTATCCTTTCTTTTTTATTACGCATTCCCTTTAATCATTGAGGCGAGCAATGGTGCATATTCAAGATTTGAGTCTTGCCTTTAATGGGCAAACGTTATTTGAGCATCTTAATTTAACCCTGTTGCCGAACGAATGGGTGAGCTTATTGGGCAGTTCAGGCGTGGGAAAATCGACACTTTTGCGACTACTGGCGGGTATTGAAACGCAAGGCATGGTGCAGGGGAAAATCCTATTTGAACCGAAAATTCGTATTGCGTGGTTGCCGCAAAAAGAGACACTTTATCCGTGGTTGTCAATTGTCGATAACGTGCAGTTGCAAGCGGTCTTATTTGGGCGAAAATCTGCAAAAACCACTGAAAAAGCTAAAATGTTGCTTGAAAAAGTGGGAATGGCAGCACATTGGCACAAGCCTTGTTCGCAGCTTTCTGGCGGGCAAAAACAGCGGGTTGCCTTGGCACGCACCTTAATGCAAGAGGCGGATTTGATTTTGCTTGATGAGCCTTTTTCCGCTCTTGATGCCATCAGTCGCCATCAACTTCAAGATTTAGCCTTTGAACTGCTCGAAGATAAATCAGTGCTGCTCGTGACCCACGATCCGCAAGAGGCATTACGGCTAAGTCAGCGTATTTTTGTGTTGCGTTCGCCTGAAACTCATCAAACAGCATTATCGGCGGTGATTCTGCCCGAAGGTAACGCCCCGCGTGAGTTGCATCAAGCCAATTTATGGGCGTTGCAGCAACAATTATTGCAGGAATTAGAGGGCGAACAATGAAAATTCGCCTACTTAAACCGCTTTTAATTGTTGGCGTGTTGTTGATGATCTGGCAAATGGTCGCAACCTTGGGCAGCTTCCCACACTACATTTTTCCCTCACCGCAAGCTGTAGGGCAGCAGTTATTCACACACGCTGAACTGCTTTGGCAGCATACGCAAGTCACGTTGTTAGAAATCTGCTTAGGGCTGTTGTTAGGCTTTCTATTTGGGTTGATTTCGGCGTTGTTGCTCTCATTTTCTCGTCAAATTTCTGCCGTCTTATTGCCGATTTTGGTCATTTCGCAAGCGATTCCCGTGTTTGCTATTGCGCCGTTGTTGGTGTTGTGGTTTGGCTATGGAATGGCATCCAAAATTGTGATGTCGGTGCTGATTATCTACTTCCCCGTCACGGCAGCTTGTTATGATGGACTACGCAACACCCCACAAGCGTGGCTCGATTTGGCGAAAACCTTTAACATTTCCCCCTTGCGTTTATTGCTTAAAGTGCGATTACCTGCGGCTTTGCCTGCTTTTGCTTCGGGCTTGCGAATTGCCGTTTCTGTCGCCCCGATTGGTGCGGTGGTAGGTGAATGGGTAGGTTCATCTGAAGGCTTGGGGTATTTGATGATTCACGCCAATGCCCGAATGCAAGTCGATTTAATGTTTGCCGCCTTACTGATTTTAGTGTCAATTTCACTCTGTTTATATTTCAGCATTGATTGGCTATTACACCGTTTTATTTGGTCTGTTTAACTTTTCATTAAAGGAGAAAAAATGAAGATAATCATCCGTTATTTCAGCTTTGTAATGGGGCTAATGCTCACGCTTCCTAGCTTTGCAAAAGAGAAAATCAGCATAATGCTAGATTGGTATGTAAATCCCGATCATGCAGCCATCATTGTGGCTCAACAAAAAGGCTTTTTTGAGAAAAATAACTTGGAGGTTGAAATTATCGAACCTGCTGATCCTGCATTACCGCCGAAATTAGCGGCGGCAGAAAAAGTTGATTTAGCCGTGAGTTATCAGCCTCAGCTTTATCAACAAGTGGCAGAAGGCTTGCCTTTAGTGCGGGTGGGTTCACTGATTTCAAATCCATTAAATAGCGTAGTGGTACTAAAAAAGAGCAATTTGAAAAGCCTTGCTGATTTAAAAGGTAAAAAAGTGGGGTATTCTGTCAGCGGTTTTGAAGATGGATTACTTGATACAATGCTTCATTCTATTGGTTTAAGCAATAAAGATGTGGAATTAGTGAATGTAAATTGGTCGCTTTCGCCCTCTCTTTTAACTGGACAAGTGGATGCTGTGATTGGTGCATTTCGTAATTTTGAACTCAATCAGCTTGCTTTAGAAAAGCAAGAAGGTATCGCATTCTTCCCAGAACAATATGGTGTGCCTGCTTATGATGAGTTGATTTTAGTTGCTAATAAAAACAACGTAACAGATAAAAAAACATCGGCATTTTTGACCGCACTTGAACAAGCCACAAGCTATCTACAAGCTCACCCCAATGAAGCGTGGCAAGCCTTTGTCAGCTATAAACCAAACGAACTTAACACGCCATTAAACCAACTGGCGTGGAAAGACACGCTCCCCTTTTTAGCCGATAAACCTCGCAAATTAGACGCTAAACGTTATCAACAAATGGCAGAATTTATGCAACAAAAAGGCTTAATTCCAAAAGCCTTAGCGTTGAAAGAATATGCGGTAGAAATTAAATAAGGAAAAAAAGATGATTGAACAACTCATTCAACAAGCTCAGCCTTATTGGCAACAATATATTGAACACGAATTTGTGCAACAGCTCGCAAAAGGTACGCTACCAAAAGCTTGTTTTCAGCATTATTTGAAGCAGGATTATCTCTATCTTTTTCATTACAGCCGAGCCTTTGCCTTAGGTGTATTCAAGTCAAAAAATTTCGCTGAAATGGAAACACCTCGTAAAACCTTAGAGATTCTTTGCCAAGAAATTCAACTACATTTAAATTATTGCCGTGAGTGGGGAATTAGTGAGCAAGAGATTTTTGCTACTCAAGAAAGTGCCGCTTGCATTGCTTATACTCGCTATTTGCTTGATTGCGGCATGACGGGCAGTTTGGCTGAACTTTATGCAGCTGTAACCCCTTGTGCTTTGGGTTACGCTCAAGTTGCTCGTTACATTACTCAGCATTATCCTCGCTTACCGAACAATCCTTATCAAACGTGGATTGACACCTATGCGAGCGAGGAATTTCAACACGCCGCCCAAGAAACCGTTGATTTTCTTACCGCACTTTGCAAACCACTAAACCCAAGTCAGCTTGCTGAGATTCAACAGATTTTCACCACTGCAACTAGAATGGAAATTGCGTTTTGGCAAATGGGGTTGGGTTTGGCTTAGATTGGCGATTAGACGAATGACTTTATTTATCTCCAAACGGATAAATTTATTGCGATTTTCTACCTCCTCTTTGAGAAAAGAGGGGTAGAAAAATTATCTTATTCTAATCTTGCTATAAGCTAATGCTATAACAAAAAATGCGGCTTGCAGAAGAATAATACAAGCACCTGTTGAGGCATCAAAATGATAGCTCAAGATTACGCCAATTAGGCTTGATGTAATGGAACTTATAATAGCAATCCATAACATTTTATCAAAAGATTTTGTTAGCGTAAGTGCAGTAATTCCTGGTGCAATTAACATTGCCACCACCAAAATAACGCCAACCACTTGCATCGTGCTTACAATAGTTAAAGCAAGCAGCATTAACAAACCATAATGTAAAATTTTAGGAGAAAGCCCTGCAACACGGGCGTGGTTTGGGTCAAAACAATAAAGCAAAAAATCTTTACGTTTAAAGACAATCATACAAAAAATTATCGCAGAAATGACCGCACTTTGAATGAGTTCTTGATGACTTACGCCCAACACATTACCAAACAAAATATGGGTTAAATGCTGTTCTGTTTGAATTTTGGTGAATATAACAAGACCAATAGCAAACATTCCAGAAAATACAATGCCCATTGCGGTATCTTCTTTTATACGGCTATTTTCTTTTAAATATCCCACGCCAAGGGAGCAAAAAATGCCTGAGAAAAACGCGCCAATCGCTAAAGGGATTCCTGCCAAATAAGCAAGCACAATACCGAGTAATACAGCGTGAGAAATGGCATCGCCCATTAATGACCAGCCTTTCAAGACTAAATAACAAGAAAGTAACGCACAGATAATCGAAACAATCAATGCGGTCAATAATGCATTTTGCATAAACTCAAATTGTAGCGGTTCTAAAAGCCAATCAAACATTTTCTACCGCCTTTTTATTGCGAGTGAGTAAACCATATTTTGGTGAAAATAAGAAAGCTGCCAAGAATAATAATGTTTGCAATGTGACAATCACACCGCCAGTAGCACCATCTAAATAATAGCTAATATAGACCCCAACAAAACTTGTCACCGCCCCTAAAATAATGGCAATGATTGATAAAGTTTTGAATTTATCTGTGAGTAAATATGCCGTCGCACCCGGGGTAATGACCATCGCAATCACTAAAATCGCACCCACAGTTTGCAATGCAGCTACTACACAAGCACTTAATAGAGTAAAAAACAAAACTTTATAAAATAATGGCGAAAGCCCTACCGTTCTTGCTTGTGTTTCATCGAAAAAGATCAGTAATAAGTCTTTCCAGAACAGTAAAAGCAATACTAAACAAACGCCGATGATAATTGCCACTTGGTAAATATCTTCGTCAGCAATACCTAAAATATTGCCTAAAATAATACTTTGCACATTTACTGCAGTTGGATTTAAAGAAATGATCAATAGACCTAATGCAAAGAAAGTACTAAAAATAAATCCGATCACGGCATCTTCTTTCAGTTTAGAAATGGATTTAATCCAAAGAATGGAAAGTGCGGCTAAAATTCCGGCAAAAAATGCACCAAGTGCATAAGGCAAAGAAAAGGTATAAGCAATAGCGACACCAGGCACAACAGAATGAGAAAGCGCATCGCCAATCAAAGACCAGCCTTTAAGCATTAAGTATGAAGACAAAAAAGCACAAATCCCACCAACTGCCGTGCTCAAGATCATCGCCCTGAGCATATAATCATAGGAAAAAGGTTCTAATAATAATGCTAACATGCCTTAATCCTTCTCTTTTTTGACCGCACTTTTATAAGGACAGTCTTCGAAATGGCAATCCTGAGTTGTTGGCGCTGGAGGATCTTGCTTAGTTTCGCCATAGAATACAACGGCTTTTTCATCATCCGTTAAGACAGTAACCGCACGTTTATCTTCATCATTATGTAAATTTTCGCCCAATAATTTAATATGGCGTAATACCCCACCAAACACAATTTCCAAATTATGTTGGTTAAAGGTATCTTCCGTTTTCCCTGCTGCAATCACCGTACGATTAATCATCACCACTTGATCACAGAAATCAGGAACAGAGCCTAAGTTATGAGTTGAGACAAGAATAAGATGACCTTCTTCTCGAAGCTTTTGAAGAAGATCAACAATAGCATTTTCAGTTTTCACATCAACGCCAGTGAAAGGTTCATCCAATAAAATAATTGGACTTTGTTGTGCTAAAGCACGGGCTAAAAACACGCGTTTTTTCTGCCCGCCAGATAACTCTCCAATTTGACGATGCGCGAGATGCTCAATGTTCACTCGCTGCATCGCCTCTTGAACTTTTTGTTTATCAATCGCTTTGGGGATACGAAGAAAATTCATATACCCATAACGTCCCATCATCACGACATCATACACTGACACAGGAAATTGCCAGTCCACTTCTTCTGATTGTGGTACATAAGCAACCAAATTACGTTTCAATGCTTGGGAAATTGGCAAATCACAAAGTTTAATTTCGCCTTGTTGTGGCTTTACAAGTCCCATTATGCTTTTAAATAATGTGGACTTGCCACTTCCATTCACGCCAACTAACGCACAAATAGTTCCACTATTGAGTGAGAACGTCATATTGTGAATAGCAGTATGACCATTGTTGTAACGAACAGTTATATCATTAACCCAAATTGATGTCGAGAAAGAGTCCATTATTTTCCGAATCCTTTAACAATGGTTGATACAGTGACGTTAAGCAAATCAATATAAGTTGGCACTGGGCCTTCTTTCGCAGAAAGTGAATCAACATACAATACGCCACCGTATTTTGCGCCACTTTCTTTCGCTACTTGTTGTGCAGGTTTCGCTGAAATTGTACTTTCACTAAACACAACTGGAATATTGTTTTTACGAACTAAATCAATCACTTTACGCACTTGTTGTGGTGAGCCTTGTTGTTCAGCATTGATTGGCCATAAATAACCTTCTTTTAAGTTGTAATCTTTCGCCAAATAACTGAAAGCACCCTCACTTGTTACAAGCCAGCGTTGCTCTTCTGGAATTTGTGCTAATTTTGCACGAAGCGGTTCATCAAGTTGTTTAATTTTTTGAGCATAGTCAGCGGCATTTTTTTCATATACAGCTGCATTTTGTGGATCGTATTTCACTAACGCATTTTTAATATTTTCAATATAAATTAAAGCATTAGATGGCGACATCCACGCATGTGGGTTAGGCGCATCTTTATACGGGCCTTCATAAATAGATAATGGTTGAATACCTTCTGTTACTACCACAGCAGGTTTATCTTTAACATTTTGGAAGAAACGCTCAAACCAACGTTCCAAATTTAAGCCATTCCATAAAATTAAATCAGCAGATTGCGCTTTTACAATGTCTTTTGGCGTTGGTTCATATTCGTGAATTTCTGCGCCAGGTTTAGTAAGAGATTCCACCGTTGCCGCATTGCCTGCCACATTTTGCGCAATATCTTGAATCACGGTGAAGGTGGTAACTACTTTAAATTTTGCGTTAGCTTGCATTGCAAATAAACCAAGTGCAAGTGCGGTCATAATTTTGAATGAATTTCGCATAAGATGTCCTTATTTAAAAAAAGATAGATTGAATGCCTGAATAATTGTTCAATAGCTCAACAATTATTCATCGGAGATAATAGTACTACTTTTTATATTGTTTTGGAATGGGAATGATTATCAAAATAATAGATTTATTTATAATTATTTCGTACAAAATGTATTGAATGTATGAAAAAAGAACAAAACATTTTGGTTAGTATTAAGTTCAGCAATAGTCTTGGCTGCTTGTGATGATAAACCTAAAATGACAGAACAAACCAAAACAACTGACCAAGAAAAAGTCACTGTAGAACAGCCTGCTCATCAGCTAAAAACGCGAGATAAAACAAACTGTTATCTTGCGTTTTTATATTTACGAACATTATTTTGATAATTTCTGAATTAGCGTATTAAATCCCACTTCATCATAGCCATCTTCATATTGGGCTTCTCCTGCTACATCACGAATTGTTCTTCCATTTAATGCCGTGCAGCCGAATTTTTCTAATTTGCTTTTAGTAAAACTAGAACGATACGCTGAGGAAGTGTTATTTAAACTAATTACGCCAATAGTTGCATTTTTGCATAGGTGTTTATTAATGAAAACGAGATTATAACCAGATTCTTGAATGTAGCCTGTTTTATTCACTGCCGCATCAAAGATTTCATCACGCACTAACTTATTAGTATTTTTAATATAAAGCTTGTGTTTCCCTGCTTGGATATAAGTTGCACTAAGATTAGATAAACGTTTAATGTCCGATTTATTTAATGAATATTTGGCGAGCTTAACTAAATCCATTGGGCTGGAAATATTATAGCTAGATAACCCTGAACTATCGTGAAAACGAGTAGAATACATACCAAGTTGATGGGCTTTTTCGTTCATTTTCTTAATAAATTGGCGACGACTTATTCCCACTGCACGAGAAAGCGCGTGGGCGGCATAGTTATCAGAATGGACAAGCATTGCTTTCAATAATTCGTTACAAGAGATAGGAATATTTTTAGGTAATTTTGTTCCAGTGCCTTTAATTCGATCCGTATCCTCTTTTGTGATTGCGATTCGACAATTAGGATTTTTATTATTCTCTAAAAATACATTAGCCGTCATTAATTTTGTTACAGAGGCAATAGGCTGAATACTATCAGACGCGTGGCTTTCCAACACTCGATTATGGGTAAAATCATACACAACATAAGACTGTGCCAGCGCAAAAGAAGGACACAAAGATAAAATAAATAAAGCTTTTTTAAACATTATTGGTCACCTTAAAAAATAGGCTGATATTTTACCGCACTTTTTCCGCTGCAATTGAAAATATTTGCGATCTAGATCGCAAAAAAGTGCGGTAAGATTTTCTATCGTTTTTCAATTCCGCTAGATTATGCGGTGACAAATCTGTACAATCTCCGTTCATTTTTTAATTGCGAATTTTTCATTGTGAGTTTTTGATAAAAACACCTGCACAACGCTATCGCCACAATGTGTAATAACGAGGCTAAAATGTCAGAATTATTGTCAGTGCACTCAGATGCACCCGCTAAAAAAATTAATCTAATGGATTTAACGCGCCAACAAATGCGCGAATTTTTTAAAGAACTCGGCGAAAAACCATTTCGAGCAGATCAGTTAGTTAAATGGATTTATCATTTTGGCGAAGATAACTTCGACAATATGACAAACATTAATAAAAAATTACGTGAAAAACTTAAGGCGGTTGCAGAAATTAAAGCCCCAGAAGTTGCCGTTGAACAGCGTTCAGCCGATGGCACGATAAAATGGGCAATGCAAGTGGGCGAGCAGCAAGTTGAAACTGTGTATATTCCCGAAGCAGATCGCGCGACGCTTTGTGTATCTTCCCAAGTTGGCTGTGCCTTAGCTTGTACCTTCTGTTCAACCGCACAACAAGGATTTAACCGCAATTTAACGGTTTCAGAAATTATCGGTCAAGTATGGCGAGCCTCTAAAATTATTGGCAACTTTGGGGTGACTGGCGTTAGACCCATTACCAATGTAGTAATGATGGGAATGGGCGAACCCTTATTGAATGTTGCTAATGTTGTTCCTGCAATGGAAATTATGTTAGATGATTTTGCCTACGGTTTATCAAAACGTCGTGTAACCTTATCGACTTCTGGTGTTGTGCCAGCATTAGATAATTTGAGCAAAATGATCGATGTGGCTTTGGCTATTTCATTACATGCCCCAAACGATGAATTACGTGATGAAATTGTGCCAATCAACAAAAAATATAATATCAAAACATTGATTGACTCGGTAAATCGTTATTTGACAGTATCAAATGCAAATCATGGCAAAGTGACGATTGAATATGTGATGCTCGATCATGTAAATGATGGCGTAGAACACGCTCATCAACTTGCAGAAGTATTAAAAAATACGCCTTGTAAAATTAATTTAATTCCGTGGAATCCGTTCCCTGAAGCACCTTATGCAAAAAGCTCGAATACGCGTATTGACCGCTTCCAAAAAACCTTGATGGAATATGGCTTTACTGTGATTATCCGTAAAACCCGTGGAGATGATATTGACGCAGCCTGTGGGCAATTAGCGGGAGATGTTATCGATCGTACTAAACGTACGGCAATGAAACGCCAATTTGGACAAAATATTGGGGTGACAGAAGTTAATTAATATTCTAGGTATGTGAATTAATCAAGTTCACATACCCTATGTTTTCATACAAATTAAAGCATATTAAATATTTCTTCCTGCCCAGTTAAAAGGAGAAAAAATGAAAACAATAAGTAAACAACTAAGTGCGGTTATTTTCCCTTTTATTTTTTCTGCTTGCGTTTCACAATCTGCATCTAGCTTAAATCATCAAGCTGCCGCTAAAGCGCGCGTGGAACTCGCTTTGAGCTATCTTCAGCAAAATAATCCTCAACTGGCTAAAATCAACTTAGATAAAGCACTTCAACACGATAAAAATTACTATCTCGTGCATTCAGCACTTGCACATTATTATCAACAACAAGGGGAAATAGAGAATGCACATCGTGAATATGAAATAGCCGTAAACCTTAATCATAAACAAGGCGATGTGCATAATAATTTTGGTACGTTTCTATGTAGTCAAAAGAAATTTGAACAAGCCCAGCAACAATTTGAATTAGCACTTAATTCGCCGAATTATTATCATCAAGCGGATACATTTGAAAATATCGCGCTTTGTGCTTATTCCGCGCAAAAAATGGATATTTATCAGCAAACTTTAGAAAAATTACGTCAAATCGATGGAAAACGTGCGGAAAAATTCAATAGTCTAAAATAAAGCATTGCCAAATCAAGTATTGGACTTTAAAATTTAGCCCTTATTTACCGCCTAATTATTTGATTAAATTTATGAATCCAACTACTGAGCAAGTGCTTTCTCCTGGTGAGATTTTTCGTCAAACACGCGAAGCCTTAAATCTTTCTCTTGAAGATGTCGCTAAAGAAATCACGCTACGCCCTTCTATATTAGAGCAACTTGAAAATAATGAATTTATTCAAAAATCAACGCCTTCTATATTTGTCAAAGGTTATGTTCGCAGCTATGCAAAATTCTTACGTTTGCCAGATTCTGTGTGGGAAAATATTGTTTTTGCTGAAACAGAAAAAAATGATTTAGGGAAAAATGCACGTTCAACCCGTGCCGTTAATCAATATTCCTCTCACAATCGTTGGATCGGGCGTTTAACCGCAATAGTATTCGTGATTGTAATTGGTATGACTGGGCTTTGGTGGTGGCAAAGTTATCAACAAAATACTCAAGAACGCGATGATTTAGTGCAAAGCTATGTTGCCTCTACCGAAAACAATCAGCCCGCCACCGCTCTTGTGACAACAGAAGAAACTAATAAATCTGCACCAGAAACAGCAGCACCAGTCTCACAACCAGTAGAAATAACAAATAATCTGTTACCAGAAATAGCACAAGAAAATAGCGTTTCACAACCCAAAAACGATGAAAAATCAGTTTCAGACATTCAAAGTGCGGTCGAAAATCCAAGTATTTCTCCAACGTTACCTATAGCAAAAGGCGATTTAGTGATTGAAATACTAACAAATAGCAGTTGGATTAGTGTAAAAGATAACGCTCGCCACGTATTAGCACAAAAAGAATATAAACAAGGCGAAATATTAACCTTTAATGGCAATGAATTTTCATTAATTGTAGGCGCGCCAAGCAATGTGCGTATCACTTACAAAGGCGAGAATTATCCTCTCAAAGTGGATGGTCGCGTAGCAAAATTCAAACTTTCACAACCTTAGGAAAAATAATGTCAGCTTTTCAGCCAACTATTAAGCGCCGTGAATCGACAAAAATATATGTGGGAAATGTACCAATTGGTGGAGATGCACCGATTGCCGTGCAATCAATGACAAATACTCGCACCACTGATGTGGAAGCGACAGTTGCTCAAATTAAATCATTAGAACGTGTTGGTGCAGATATTGTTCGTGTATCTGTTCCAACAATGGATGCTGCGGAAGCATTTAAACAAATTAAACAACAAGTGAATGTCCCGCTCGTAGCAGATATTCATTTCGACTATCGTATCGCGCTAAAAGTCGCAGAATATGGAGTGGATTGTTTACGTATCAATCCTGGCAACATTGGTCGTGAAGATCGCGTCCGTGCCGTTGTTGATTGTGCGCGAGACAAAAATATTCCGATTCGTATTGGTGTAAATGCAGGCTCTTTAGAAAAAGATTTGCAAGAAAAATATGGCGAGCCAACGCCAGAAGCCTTGTTAGAATCCGCATTGCGTCATGTAGAAATTCTAGATCGTCTTAACTTCGATCAGTTTAAAGTGAGCGTAAAAGCCTCTGATGTATTTTTAGCGGTTGAATCTTATCGTTTACTGGCTAAAGCAATTAAACAGCCTTTACATTTAGGCATTACAGAAGCAGGTGGCGCACGCGCTGGTGCAGTAAAATCTGCAGTGGGTTTAGGAATGTTATTAGCTGAGGGCATTGGCGATACACTGCGCGTTTCTTTGGCGGCAGATCCCATAGAGGAAATCAAAGTCGGTTTTGATATTTTGAAATCTTTACGGATTCGTTCAAGAGGAATTAACTTTATTGCTTGCCCAACCTGTTCTCGCCAAGAATTTGATGTAATCGGCACAGTAAATGCGCTAGAACAACGCCTTGAAGATATTATTACACCAATGGATGTATCTATTATCGGTTGTGTAGTAAATGGTCCTGGCGAAGCGCTCATCTCCGATCTGGGCGTAACGGGCGGTAACAAAAAAAGCGGTTATTATCTTGACGGCGAACGCCAAAAAGAGCGTTTTGATAACGAAGATATAGTGAACCAATTAGAAGCAAAAATTCGTGCGAAAGTCGCACAACAAGATCCAAAAAACAGAATTATTTAAGGAAAGCTCGTGGCAAAAACAATTCAAGCAATTCGTGGTATGAACGATTGCGCCCCAACAGAATCTCCATTATGGCAATGGATTGAAGCACAAGTACGCAATGTATTAAATAGTTATGGCTATTCGGAAGTGCGTATGCCAATTGTAGAAAGTACGCCATTGTTTGCGCGTGCAATCGGCGAAGTAACTGATGTTGTCTCAAAAGAAATGTACACCTTTTGGGATAACGATGAACAATTAACCTTACGCCCTGAAGGCACAGCAGGTTGTGTGCGAGCAGCCATTGAACACGGTTGGATCTATAATAATGAACAACGCTTATGGTATATCGGGCCAATGTTCCGTCATGAACGTCCACAAAAAGGGCGTTACCGTCAATTCCATCAAGTAGGTGTTGAGGTATTCGGTATTGCAAATCCAGAAATCGATGCCGAATTAATCATGCTTACCTATCGTTTATGGAAAGCATTAGGTATCGATCAACATGTTACACTTCAACTTAACTCTATTGGCTCTTTAGAAGCTCGAGCAAATTATCGTTCAGCTTTAGTTGGATTCTTAGAAAACCATCAAGATTTAATGAGCGATGAAGAAAAAGAGCGTTTAGTAAGAAATCCGCTTCGTATTTTGGATACAAAAAATCCAGAATTACAAAAAGTATTAGATAACGCGCCTAAATTGCTTGATTATTTAGATGATGAAAGCCGTGCGCATTTTGAACAATTATGTTCATTATTAGATGCTGTTGGTATTCAATATGAAATTAATCCTAAACTCGTTCGTGGTTTAGATTATTACAACAAAACTGTATTTGAATGGGTAACCTCCGCTCTTGGTGCACAAGGTACCGTGTGTGGCGGCGGTCGTTATGACGGTTTAGTGGAACAACTTGGCGGACACGCAACGCCAAGTATCGGATTTGCGATGGGATTAGAGCGTTTAGTCTTGTTGGTACAAGAAGTTAATCCAAATGTTCCTGCGAAAAGTGCGGTGGATATTTATGTTGTTTATCAAGGCGAAGGCGCAACATTAGCCGCTTTTGAATTAGCGGAAAAAGTACGCTCAGAATTACCGCACTTAAATACTATGTTGCACTGCTCTGGCGGTAATTTCAAAAAACAATTTAAACGTGCAGATAAATCTGGTGCAACATTGGCATTAGTTATCGGTGAAAGCGAAGTACAAAATAAACTGGTCGTTGTTAAACACTTGCAAGGTGGCGCAGATCAGCAAACCTTAGATTTAGTGAATGTAATCGACTATATTCAAACTCAATTTTAATTTAAAAGGGGAAAAACATGGCTTATTCCATTGAAGAAGAACAAGAGATTAACCAGTTGAAAGACTGGTGGAAAGAGAATGGCAAAACAATTATTGTCGCTTTTATCTTAGGTGTTGGTGGTATGTTTGGATGGCGTTATTGGCAAGCTCACCAAGTAGAACAAATCTCTCAAGCTTCTGTACAGTATGATGCTTTAATCAATTCTGTACAACAAAACGAACAGGCTAAAAAAGCAAATATAGAACAATTTGTGCAAGCTAACAGCAAAACGGCATACGCTGTCTTTGCTTTGTTAGATGAATCGAAAAAAGCCACTGAAAAACAAGATTTTGCAGCAGCAGGAGTAAACTTAAAGCAAGCATTAATGCAATCTCAAGATGAAGTATTAACATCTATTGTTGCCTTACGTCTAAGTGCAGTGCAATTTCAATTAGGTCAATTAGACAATGCTTTAACCACCTTAAATCAAGTGAAAGGCGAAAGCTTTAATGCTCGTAAAGCTATTTTAACTGGCGATATCCAAGTCGCCAAAGGAGATAAAGTT
The DNA here is from genome assembly GCF_900475885.1 of Haemophilus aegyptius. Lineage (GTDB taxonomy): Bacteria > Pseudomonadota > Gammaproteobacteria > Enterobacterales > Pasteurellaceae > Haemophilus > Haemophilus influenzae. Next base: position 776,690 of record NZ_LS483429.1, on the reverse strand, counting down.
GCGGCTAAAAACAGCTTTGAGCAAGCACAACAAAGTGGTAGCCAATTAGAACAACAAATGGCCAAAATGAAATTAAACAATCTTTAAAAAATAATACCCGCATCAAAGTGCGGGTATTTTTTCAATCAAATTTCTGATTATTCAAATTCATCCAACCATTTCAATAAAATAGCCTCAAGAATCGCTTCATTTGACTTATTCGGATCGTCATCAAAATCTTCAAGTTCACAAATCCATTTATGTAAATCAGTAAAACGAACGGTTTTTGGATCTAAATCTGGATTACGATCGTAAAGTTCTTCTGCAATTAATTGTGCATCAGTCCATTTCATTAGTGAGCCGCCTCATTTGCGTGATTAAGGTTATATTTTGGAATTTCTACCACAAGATCTTCATTTCCCACTACGCATTGACAAGATAAACGGCTATCCATTTCTAATCCCCAAGCCTTATCTAGCATATCTTCTTCTTGATCAGTAGTTTCATTTAAAGAGTCAAATCCCTCACGAACAATCACGTGGCAAGTTGTACAAGCACAAGAACCATCACAAGCATGATGGATTTCTACGCCAGCATTGTGAGCAACTTCTAATAAGTTATCGCCAACAGCGGCATCAACAACCATACCTTCGGGACAAAATTCTTCATTAGGTAAAAAAATCACTTTTGGCATAACACTTTCCTCAAAATTATTTAATAATCTGACCGCACTTTTTACGGTTTTTCAATATCTGAAAAATTTTTGCCTGTCAAAGCTTTATTAATCGATGCATTCATTCGACGTGCTGCAAATTCTTGGGTAGCAGTATCCAAGGCTTTAATTCCTTGCGCGATTGCATCACGATCGGAACCTTGTTTTACATCCATTAATTGTTTTAACGCAGTTTCAATATGACGAAATTCGTCTGTGCTAAGCAATTCAGCCCCATCTGCTTGCAGCGCAACAATTACGCTTTCAATAACACGATCTGCTTCCACTCGTTGCTCGGCTAATTCACGTGCTTGTAAATCCTCTTGCGCATTATCAAAAGAAGATTTTATCATTGCTGTCACTTCTTCATCTGTTAAGCCATAAGATGGTTTAATTTGTATTGAAGACTGTACTTTTGTCGATTTTTCCATCGCTGTAACGCTTAATAAACCATCTGCATCCACTTGATAAGTCACTCTAATATGGGCTGCACCCGCTGCCATTGGCGGAATACCTCGTAGAGTAAAGCGTCCTAAAGAACGACAATCATCGACTAGCTCTCGTTCGCCTTGTACCACATGAACAGTCATTGCTGTTTGGCTATCTTTGAAAGTAGTAAACTCTTGCGCACGAGCCACAGGAATTGTGGTATTGCGTGGAATAATTTTTTCCACTAATCCGCCCATCGTCTCAATGCCTAAGGAAAGCGGTACAACATCAAGCAATAACATATCAGAATCAGTTTTATTTCCGACTAAGATATCTGCCTGAATTGCAGCACCAAGTGCCACAACTTTATCAGGATCGATTGAGGTTAATGGTGTTTTACCAAAAAACTCGCCAACTTGTTCTCTTACATAAGGCACGCGAGTTGAACCTCCAACCATTATCACCGCTTGCACCTCTTCAGATTCTACATTGGCATCTTTCAATGCTCGACGACAAGTTAGTAATGAACGTTTTACAAGCGGATAAATTAATTCATTGAATTGTTCCCGCGAAATCTCTACTGAAAAATCTTGCCAAGAAATAACCGCACTTTTTTCATTAGTCAAAGTAATTTTAGCTTGGTTAGCAAGGGTTATTAACTCACGCTGTTGATTTGCTGTTTGTGGTTTTCGCTTAGTTTGTTCTATTACCCAATCTGCAATTAAATGATCAAAATCATCTCCACCTAATGCAGTATCGCCCCCCGTTGCAAGAACTTCGAAGACACCTTTCGATAAGCGTAAAATTGAAATATCAAATGTACCACCACCTAAATCATAAACCGCAATAATGCCTTCCTGCCCACTATCTAATCCATAAGCAACTGCGGCTGCAGTAGGTTCATTCAATAAACGCAATACGTTTAGCCCAGCTAAACGTGCAGCATCTTTAGTGCTTTGACGTTGAGCATCATCAAAATAAGCAGGGACTGTAATCACAACGCCAGAAAGCTCTCCGCCAAGGCGTTGTTCGGCAATATAATTTAAACGCGACAAAATATCTGAAGACACTTCAATTGGACTTTTCTGCCCTTGTGCCGTAACAATTAAAGGTAATCCATTTTCACTCGCTACAAATTCGTAAGGCAAATTAGGATAGCGAGATTGCACATCTGCAAGACTTCGACCAATTAAACGTTTGACTGAAATCACCGTATTTTTGGGATCAACTGATGCTTGTTCAAAGGCTTCTAAACCAACTTTCTTCTCTTCAACACCATAATGAACAACTGATGGCACAAGACTGCGTTCTTGTTCATCATTAAGAATCACGGATTGCCCACTACGCACGGATGCAACCAAAGAATTGGTTGTTCCCAAATCAATCCCAACGGCTAAACGATGTTGATGCGGTGCCGCAGCTTGTCCTGGTTCTGCAATTTGTAATAATGCCATATGCTATTTTTCTACTAGTTATGCGACGGAATACGCCAAATCAAATTTATTTTTTTCTGCAAAGCTTGCTTGGTAATGGGTTTCAATATTGACTTCCTGTTTTTGACGTTCATCAATTGCTATTTTTCTGTCTTGATTTAAATCAGGCGTAAATACAAAAACTTGGTTACCATCTAATTGTTTTACATCATCTTGCCAATTTTTCCAAAATAGCCCTTGATAAAAGGCCTCTACATCGCCATTCAATGCCCAAGCTAAAAATTCTGTGTAAGTAAAATTTAAATTATGCCAAGTAAGATCTTTTGATGAATAGTAATAAATTTTTCCAATATTATTGCCTAACGAACCACCATTTAACGCAAAATAACCACCAATCACATCATCTGCAACTAATAAATATTTTGGTTTTTCGCCTGACTCACTAAAAGATTTACTGAAATTCCAATCCATCAAGCCACGCGGTAATTTAAAACTTCCAGAACCTAAAATACGTAACCAACCATAATGAATTAAAATTCCACCTGTTTCATAGATTACTGCACCCATTGGCGAGGATGTTGGCATTTGCATAGTAAAAAGCTCACGCTCCGCACTGGATTGATCTTTTTTAATTACTTCACAATGATTGCGAGCGTTATCAATCCATTGGGAAAGGGTTATCCAAGCAGAATGTTCTGGACTAGTGAGCTGTTCAAGAGTTTGCATAGTGTTATTTATTCACATCTCGTAGGGGCAAATTACATTTGCCCCCACATTTAATCTAATTCAAAAATTCGTTCTTCCACACTTTCAATTTCTTCAGAAAGTTTATGGGTAAAACGTAATTTATCACAGTATTGAGATGCTCTCGCCCATTGTTGAGATTTCAAACTCTCAAAAAGTGCGGTCAATAATGATTGAGTTTCTTGTTTAATTTCTTTAGCAAAAGCATTTAATGCTCTTTCATCTTGCTGGCGTTCAACTTCTTCTAATTGTTCGCGCCATTGTAACTGTTGCATTAAAAACGCAACATCTTGCGTGCTTTTTTGTTCAAGATCTAACTGCTCGCCAGTATTAAGAGCAATGATCGCTTCAGCTCGCAAAATTGGGTCTTTTAACGTTTTTAAGGCATCATTCACTTCGGTAGATTTTTGCATCGCAACACGTTGCTCTAAAGCACTACTTGAGACAAAATTATCTGGATGTAGGGCCTTTTGTAATTTTAAATAACGTGCATTTAGTACTTTTTCATCCAGCTGAAAATCAACTGGCAAATCAAAAATTTGAAAAGGATTGAACATCAGATTATTACCTTAAACGTGGAAACTTTCGCCACAACCACAAGATTCTTTTACATTTGGATTATTATATTTAAAGCCTTCATTTAGGCCTTCTTTTACATAATCCAGCTCAATGCCATTGAGATAAACGAGACTTTTTGGATCGACAATAATATTAACACCGTGCTGCTCAAAAACTTGATCTTCGGAATTTAAAACATCTACAAACTCAAGTACGTAAGCTAAGCCAGAACAACCTGATGTTTTCACACCTAAACGTAATCCAATACCTTTACCACGATTATCCAAAAAGGCTTTCACTCGCTGCGCTGCTTTTTCTGTTAATGCAATACCCATCTATCCCCCCAACACCGCTAAAAATGCGGTCAAAATTGACCGCACTTTTTCACATAATTAGCCTTGTTTTGCTTTATAATCAGCAATTGCTGCTTTAATTGCATCTTCTGCTAAAATAGAGCAATGCACTTTCACTGGCGGTAATTCTAATTCTTCAGCAATTTGGCTATTTTTAATTGCCCCAGCTTCTTCTAAAGATTTACCTTTTACCCACTCAGTAATTAATGAACTAGATGCAATCGCAGAACCACAGCCGTAAGTTTTGAATTTTGCATCTTCAATAATGCCATTATCATCTACTTTGATTTGTAGTTGCATAACATCACCACAAGCTGGCGCACCAACCATTCCAGTACCAACATTGCTATCTTTTTTATCCAATGATCCCACATTACGTGGATTTTCATAATGATCAATTACTTTTTCGCTATAAGCCATTTTAACTTTCCTTTTTTCAATTCTAGTGAATGCCATTGTCAGATAATGGCAACTAAATATTAGTGAGCTGACCACTCAATGGTATTTAAATCAATACCTTCTTTAAACATATCCCATAATGGCGATAATGCACGAAGTTTTTCTACCGCGCCCTTCATTAAATTAATTGTGTAATCAATTTCTTCTTCAGTAGTATAACGACCTAATGTGAAACGAATTGAACTGTGTGCCAATTCATCATTTAAGCCAAGTGCGCGCAATACATAAGATGGCTCTAAGCTAGCAGATGTACAAGCAGAACCAGAAGAGACAGCAATATCGCGCAACGCCATCATTAAGGATTCTCCCTCAACATAGTTAAAACTAATATTTAAATTGCTATCTAAACGATGTTCCATTGAACCATTTACATAAGTTTCTTCAATATCTTTTAAGCCATTATATAAACGATCACGAAGTGCTTTTAAGCGTGGCATTTCTGATGCCATTTCTTCTTTTGCAATTCGATAGGCCTCTCCCATTCCTACGATTTGATGAACAGGTAATGTACCTGAACGCATACCACGTTCGTGACCACCACCATGAATAATCGCCTCTAAACGTACGCGAGGTTTACGACGAACATACAATGCGCCAACACCTTTTGGCCCGTAAAGTTTATGGCTAGACATCGACATTAAATCAACAGCTAATTCTTCCAAATTAATTTCAACTTTACCAACACTTTGAGTTGCATCCACATGGAAAATTGTTTTATTTGCACGACAAAGTTCGCCAATAGCTTTAATATCTTGTAACACACCAATTTCATTATTAGCGTGCATAATTGAAGCTAAAATTGTATCTGGACGAAGCGCAGCTTTGAATTTTTCTAAATCAATTAAACCATCAGCTTCTGGAGACAAATAAGTGACTTCAAAACCTTCTCGTTCTAATTGACGGCAAGTATCTAACACTGCTTTATGTTCAGTTTTACAGGTAAGAATGTGTTTACCTTTAGTTTGATAGAAATGCGCCGCACCTTTAATAGCGAGGTTGTCGGATTCTGTCGCACCAGAAGTAAAGACAATTTCACGAGAATCTGCACCAATGAGATCAGCGATTTGATTACGCGCAATATCAACAGCTTCTTCTGCTTGCCAACCAAATTTATGTGAGCGAGAGGCTGGATTACCAAATGTGCCATCGATGGTTAGAAACGCCATCATTTTTTTCGCAACACGTTCATCGACTGGACAGGTCGCTGCGTAGTCTAAATAAATAGGTAATTTCATTTTCACTCCTAAATTATGCTAAATATAACCGCACTTTTTTATTAAAAAATATACTGCTTATCCTTTATTATTGATTAACTAATAAATTATTAAAATCACGATGAGATTGACGTTTTACATTACGCTTATTTACCAGCTCTGCTAACGTAATCTCGTTTAAAAAACTTTCAATACGTAAACTTAAATCTTCCCAAAGTTTGTGAGTTAAACATTCCACACCATTTTTACAATTTTCACGCCCCAGACATTTCGTTACGTGAATATTTTCATTTACTGCCGCAATAATCATTCCTACAGAAATTTGTTCACTTGGTAGCCCTAATTGATAACCACCTCCTGGTCCGCGAACACTTTTGACTAAACCGTCTTTACGTAATTTAGCAAAAAGTTGCTCTAAATAAGATAAGGAAATATGTTGGCGTTCAGAAATATCCGCAAGGCTTACAGGCCCGCCATCTGCATTTAAAGCAATATCTAAAACGGCTGTAACTGCATAACGACCTTTCGATGTAAGTTTCATAAAGAATCCCTAAAAATTAATTGCGCAATACTTACATATCTGACTAATTTAGTCAATTATCCTCTTTTGTTAAATCAATTCGTTTTTCAACCGCACTTAGCATGCCATTTAAAATATTTAATTCGTTTTTCTCTAATTTTGCACGATAGTATAAACGCTTTAATTTACGCATAACTCCTTGATTTTGAATAAATCCAAGAGACTGATATATACGTTCTGTGTAGTCAAAAAAATAAGCTAACTGATCTGTTGTTGGATAGTTTTTCTCTATTAAAGAAAGTGAATTTTTCTTATTATTTTGAACTAAGAAAGCCATACGCAATTCATAACTTACCAGCTGCACAGCCATTGCTAAATTTAAAGAAGAATAATCAGGATTCGCTGGAATATTCAAGTGATAATGACATTTCAGCAGTTCTTCATTGGTTAATCCAATACGCTCACGACCAAACACAATAGCTATCTTGCCTTTATACGCTACAACTTTCTCTGCGCATTCTCGAGGCTCGATCAATGTATTTTGTAAATGACGTAAGCGAGCACTTGTTCCAATTACCAAAGAGCAATCATCGACGGCTTCATCAAAACTATCGACAACCCTAGCATTTTTTACAATATTTTCTGCGCCAGCTGAAAGGGCATAAGATTGTTCATCAACAGATTTAGGTGAAACAAGACAAAGCTGGGTCAATCCCATCGTTTTCATTGCTCTAGCCGCAGAACCAATATTACCACTGTGCGAAGTTTCAATTAAAACAATACGAATATTTTCCAACATAATGATACCCGACTAAAATTTAAGGGTATTCTACCACAATAACCGCTAAAAATAGTCAAGAATTTAAGCTAATTAAAGAAATTTAAAATATTAGAGATGAATAATAAAAATGGTAGGTTGTGAGAGGCTCGAACTCTCGACCGACGGATTAAGAGTCCGAACCAGTTATAATAGATATTAATCAATAATAAATTATAAATCAACCACTTACGCATATAGATATTATATATTTATCCATTAGTCCTATCAACCTTCCATACCTTTTTACACCTATCTTGTCAAATTCTCGTCAAACTAAAATCATTTAATCCTAGCTGATCATTGAGTTAATGATAAACAGTATTTAGAAAGTTCGGTGAATTTTCATCGCGCTTTAGGTGTAACCGCCCGCTAAATTTGAGAAATAAAAACGCCCTTTAAATCATCATTAAAGGGCGTTTAAATTTTACACTTTAGATAAACTCGCACAACATAACTGTCCCTAAAAAAGCAAGTTGACATCCTCCGTGCCCTAAAGGACGGGTAGGATGTCAATTAATTAATCGTTGGAAGTAGTCTTGCACGTCTTCCAAAATATCTGCCTTATCTTGAGGTGTTAAAGCCAAAAAAGGACGAGCTGGAATTTCTACTTTACGACCTCGTCCAGCTTTACCGCCGAATTGATGAATAGCCGCGTAAGGCTCATTCGTCCCCACAATGGCTTCATTGTTGTTATATTCAGAAGTAATGCTCGCCATCAGGTTTTCAGTATCCACCAAAGGCGTACCTTGACGATATTTCAGCCCCAGCCATTTAGGACGCCCCCCAACATCAAAATTTTGCAGCACAGCTGATTCCATTGTCCCCGCAATACTTCGCATTAACGGAGCTCGATGAGCGGTGGCTTGTGCAAGGCGTTCTAGTGCCGATGCAATTTCTTGTGCGTTATTGATTTCAATGTCTATCATAATCGTTGATTTTTAAAATTTAAGGGGGTATATTCATGCAAGGCAGTTATTAAAAAAGCGGTGATAATCTCCCTGCCACAGCCTACTTGAGGTGGCTCGTCCTGCTCAGGTGTCCGAGAGCGTGTGTAAGTGATCGGGAGCCTTACTTGATAACTGCCAATTTACCTTTCATTTTTTCTACTTCCTTGATATTAATCTCCCTTGCCGAAAGCACAAAAATTTCATTAAATTTAGATAAGTGCTTTATTACACCTAAAATACGCTGTTTCTCAAAGTTTTTGATAAAATAAAAACGATCATTATCTTGTAGAACAATATCAGGCTGATTAAATAAATCAGGGAAAAGTGCATAGCTTTCCAGTCCAAAATCTTGCCCATCACGGCTATTAAACTGTTTAATTAAAGTATCATCAGAAAGCCACACTGTGCCAGTTTTGCTTTTCAATAAATCCTTACTTTCTGCACTCAAGACACCTGCCGCAAATTTAAAATTTTTGGTAAGACTATCTCGCACCTGTAACATTTGATCAGCAGTGAGTTTTTTTCCATCTAGGCTGAGCGTTTGTTTCATCTCCGCCATATGCTTTGCCAACAATTCAAAATCGTGCTTAAACTCCCCACCTTTCATCTCAACCTTCGCAAACGCATGCGCCAGTTTTTCAGGATAAAGATCCAAATTAGGCTTGTAGTTTAATCGCCCTACATTGTAATCAAAGCCTTTATCCGTCACACGTATCGTGCCATCAGGTAATTTAAACCCTACCGTCTTTTCACGATTGCCTTGCTTATCCGCAGGGCGTTCTACTTCCACCAAAAATTCAGAACTATCATCAGGTTTATCAATCCCACGGCGTTTCAAATCTCTTTCGCCTAACCTTCCTGCGGTTCAGGAATCCCTAATTTATCCCGCACCCAACTTTCCGAAATCTGCACGCCAATGCCCGTAAGTTTAGGGATGGCATCTGCAAATACCGATAAATCTTCATATTCTTTCGTGTCAAACTCAAAATAAGGGATACGATGTGGCGCAATATTCGGATCAACATTAATTTGCAAATACGGCAAAATGATTTGTTGAGTGATAGTTTGCACAAGGTGGCACAATGACAAAACGTTGTGATCAGCCTATTTGTATTGAGTATGAAGAATGCGAACCGAATAAATACGGTGAGATTCGTAAGAAAATTGTGGGGGTAAAAAACAGATTCACAGAAAAGAAAATCATCACCAAATTAAAAAACTGGGTGATTAAATCAGCGAAAAGTGCGTTGGGTTCCACCGCACTTAATTCGGAGTCCACCGAAACAAACAAGGCGCATCGCGCCGCTTGGACTTGTGTCAATAACTGTAACCGTTTAAAAATTGAACAACAAATGAAAGAATTGATGTTGCCTATCGGTTCGCCATTAAAACCGTCACAAATTGAACTTTTAATGCGCCATGGACGGTTACGGCTTAATGACTATCGGTGGATTTGTTGTGAAAACGATGAAGTTTTCATTAAAGAAGAAAAAATTCCGTTGGCTCAAGCCTTTGGTTGGGGCGAGAGCTTGGGGGATTTTAGGGTTAATTAGATAAAAATAGATGAATTATGCACTATTGTAATTGAATATTAAGAGGAAATTAAAATGGCAGACTTACAACAGCTTGTAAAAAACATTGAACAATGGGCAGAAGATCGCAATTTGATTGAGGGTTCTACCCCACAAAAACAATTCATTAAATTAATGGAAGAATTTGGCGAGCTATGCAGTGGCGTAGCAAAATTCATTCTGTTTGAAACATAAAAAACGAAAAGCGAGAATTTGAAAAAGGCGGGGATTGATCAGATAACCCCGCCTTTGTTTTATAGCCGTTGAGCAATTTCTGCCATATCAGGTGCGTAATAAGTATTTTGCAGAATACTGAGATCTCTATGGCCAGATATTTTGGCTAATACCATTACATCCACTTTTTCTGCCAATCGGGTTAATGCTTCACGGCGGGTGTCGTGAAAATGTAAATTGGCATTTTCAAGCCCTTCCATCTTTTTGAGCTTGCGGAAGTTGTGATCCAGTTGGCGTGCTTCCATTTGGAATACTCACGGATCACTTTCTGTTTTTACCGAAGTAAGATGTTGTAAAATCGCTATTGCTTTTACCGAAAGAGGCACCGTGCTTGAATGTCCATTTTTAGTAATTGGCAAAAAGGCGGTGCGCTTTTCAAAATTGATATTATTCCAAGTTAAACTTGCTATTTCCCCAGCTCTCATTGCTGTCTCTATAGCAAAAAGAAATGCCGCCCCGTGCAATTTTGTAAGGTTTTTGGCGGTTCAATATGTTCGACATATTAACCTGACACAAAAATCAGACGCTCAATTTCATGTTCATTATATCGACGAGTTCTTGGTGTTGGTGCTTTTGGTTTCTCAAGATATTTTAGGGGGTTCTGTTATAAAATCCCATTCAATCGTTTTGGCCATTAGAGCAGAAAGCGAACTACGTTCACGCAAAACTGTTGTTGGAGAGACTTCTTTTAATCGTTGATTTTACCACTCACGAAAGTGTGCTTTTCCTATTTCTTGTAAAGATATTGCGGCAAGCGGAGTTCGAGAAAGACGCAGTAGTCTTATGCGCTCTTCACGTTTCCTGTGCTTGGTTACAGTGACTTCTTTTAGATACTTATCAATCAGTTCATCCAATGTAATATCAGGGATTTCATTATACTTTCCTGATTCGAGCTGTTTTTCGAGCATTTCTGCCCATTTTTTTGCGTCTGCTTGAGTCAAAAAAGTGGCTGATTTGCTCACGCCAAACTTGTGCACTTGTGCGTGCCAACTCTTGCCATTCTTGATAATTGTCGCCATTGTTTATTCCATAAAAATGTGTGCAATACACGTGTGCAAAAATGTGTGCAATGGAGTATAGAACAGATCGAAATCGATCCCAATCGGTATAAAAATACTACCTTTTAGGCGATTTTGATATAAAAAAGAAGGTATGTTTTAGTGTGTGAAATTATATAAGCTATTGTTTTTACTTATATTTTATCTATTTCTATCTGAAAATTGGGGAATAGAGAAAAATAGAGATGGTGCGACTAGCTGGATAAGACTTAATTAAATAACATTTTGATTTAAAACAAAATTTACAAAAGCAACATCATTATATATTACCATTCATAATACCATTATATTTAATGACCTACAAATCTAAAAATGTTAAAGGCACATATACATCAGCATATAAAACCGATATATCAAAAGTTGAATCTCTTTTTAATTAAATAACAACGGCGGAATTACCCGCCGTTTGTCTATTTTTGAAAGATTACAGCCAACTGGTTTGGACTAAATCGCCAGCCATTTTCCCCACCACAAATCGCATTAAAACACCATTCGCTGCAGAAAAACTTACTGCGTTTTTGTTTAATCCAGAGAACAATCCCGACAGCACCCCACCAGTCATATTTACAGCCCAAAGTGCGGTCAAAATAGGCTTTGATTTGTGCTTCGGTTACACCGTCGAGCGGAATTAAATCCCATTTGGTATTATCGGACACATCAATTTGTTTGCAACGCACTCCGCCATCTTGCACTGAAGATGAGTAGCAGTCATATACTGTCGCATGCTCATAATGATGCCCATTGCCAAACTCAATGTGCTCAATGGCAATCTCGCAGTGCGAGTATTGGCCCTTGGTAAAAAATCGAGTAATGCGGTCGGCGATTGCTTTAACTGGCTCTTTTCGCCAGTCGCGTTTGTGTTTGTACATTGCCAAATAAACTTTAGCCATTTTGATATGCCTCCATCAAGTTATCCATTTGTTTGATAATGTCATCATAGATTGATTGTAGTTGCTCTAGCGTGAGATTAGGGGCTTTGAGCTCATACTTGCGCATACGTTGATTAGCTAATTCAACCTGCAGTTTTTCAAGTCCCGCCGCCTGCGTCAAAATCAGGTTTGTGGCGGTCTTATTATCCAGTCTTGCACGTTGCGCGAAATCCGTGATATAACGGCTACACTCGCCTTCATAATTTGCGGCTTTAAAGGCTTCTGCCACCGCTTGGCGTTCACGGTACTCACTCTCAAATCTCGTCCAAGTGCTGTAGATTTTTGCTGCGTGCTCGTCAATGTTGGCGATAAGTCGAGTTTGGGTGTCGGCTAAAAGTGCGGTCTGTTTTTCGGCTAAAACTTCCCAGCTGAGCGTATCAAGATTTAACACATGCGCTGCGCTGGGTTGTGGGTCAATTAATACAGGATAGCCTGTTTTATCTGTGATAATTTGCTTTCCTTGGGCTTGTCCATTAAGGAGCTCAAGGTAGGTTTCTTGGCTAATTTCTACCGCACTTTCAGGCACAAAACCGCCGTCAGTATCATCAAAAAAGCCGTTTTTAAAATACATTGTCATTATTTCCATCTCCCAATAGTCATCCAGTCTGCAGACCCTAAATACCAACTTGTTACTGTCGCTGTTGTATTCGTTTTTGCTTGCATAAATACCCAGTTGTATTGCCCCTTACCGCTTGCTCTTGATTCGTATCGTTCTGTAATAAAACATCGATATTCTTTATCTACATATGCAATCGGCAGAACGAGATCTGTATGCACTGTAGTATCGCCTCGAGTAAAAACAATTAGACCTGTTTGAATCATCGTCCCGTCAGGATATTTTCTAATTTCAACATTACCAATTCTTTGGTAAGTAATTGCCTCATTAATAATTTGAGAGGTGGCTTGATTAAAATCCGTAATCTGGCTCACTGTATGGGTATGATTACGCTCTGCTTTATCTTGCAGTCCTTGCGCTAATCGCCCTGCATCAAGCGCACCAGCATTGGTTACCTCGCCATGGGACTTAATCCAAAAGACGACATCATCAAGGCTATTGATGGCCTTGATACATAGTTTGAGGATTAATGATTTAGGGCGAGTTTCATTTCCACCTGTTGCCATTTGAGAGGTGTCTTTGGGGGAAACAAAACCATTATCGCCATCTGCATTGTCATAACCAAGAGTGCTCCACAAATCTGAAGACTGGGCAAATGTTGTATAGTCAAAATACGAATTATTTCTTCCTTGACTTGAGTCGTCGAACCAAGAATCGTAGTCTATCGGCACCCTATGCACATGTCGCTTGAATTCATCTTCTTGTGTTTGCCCCACAGAGAGCCCATTGCCCGCATTACGCAAAAATCTATCTGCGACTTTAGGCACGCGTTCAATGGAGCCATATTTACCAACTAAGTAACGATATAACTCTGGGTAACGCTGCTCGGTAACTTGTGTGGCAATTTCATCAAAGGCAATCCAGCCAGTGGGAATGTTATCCACGGCAAAATAAGCCGTCATGCCTACATCGCTACGGGTTAAATCAGGAAGTTGGTTGCTGTTGCCCAAAGTGCGGTATAAATCGGGAAAGGTTTGTTGGTTAAATGTCGAGCCGTTTGCTTTTAAAAAGCCAACTGGATTGGTTACCGCACGAGGGAATGACACCACCGCACCAATAGGGATGCCATCGGTATTAAGTTTTTTCCAAGCCGACCAACTATCTGTTTGATAACTTGTCTGATGTCGCTCGTACACATCGGTGCTATATGCCACATAAGCTAATTGACGGCACCAAGTGCCATCACCTCCAGCAATAACTTGGATGTGGCAACTGGTCGATACGGGCAGATTTTGAGAGCGGCTTGCTTGCGTAATTGCATAAATCCCATCAGTTTTGAGGGTGTTTAAATTGCCAACAAAAGTCTCAATTTTAAAGTTCCCGATGCCATAGCCTGCAAGTGTATTAGGCTTGCCTTCAATATCCGTATTAAATTGGGGTTTTTCCCCAGCGTGGTAGATTTTTTGATTGTTATATGACAATTCCCCATTTGCCCGAATACGAATGGTGCCGATAGCTCGGTTACTTTTTTTATACTCTATCCAGCCGTCGCCATCATTCGCCCCCATATTTAAGAGGTGATTAGCATTTGCATAAGTTTGCGAATCAGCCACCCCAATGCCACGAAACCCAATGATTTTAGATTCAAAACTTTTGGTACCTTGAATCGATTCATTGCCCCTTAATCCCACTTTGCTCTCTGCGGTAGTTTTGGCTTCTACTGCTTTGTCATAGGCGGTTTTCACGGCTGCACTGGTTGCAACTGTGTCTGCACTATTGCTATTTACTGCAGAGGATTTCTTGCTGTTGGGGATAACATTGCCAAGTGAGCGAGTATTGGAGTCAATCAGTTGCTTGAGCTGATAGGCGGTTTTAGGCGTTAATGCTAAATCTTCACGTTGGCTATCGTAGCCTGTGTAGAGTTGGGTTATTCCTTGTTGTTGCAAGGTTGCTTTAGCGATTTCGTGGGTATGACCTTGCTCATCAACAAAATTCACTGTGTCTGCCGTTAGACTTTTCGGATGACTATAGCCTTTTGATAATGCCAAAATCGCATCACGCAATGAATTAACATTTTCTTCTGTTGGCTCGATATTGGCTTTTTCCAACACGGCTTTTAATTGATTAAACAACCACTGGTCTTTTTTATCGTTCATCTGTTGAACATAGTTAAAGTCTTGCACTGTTGGCGTATCATCGCCTAAATGCGCCCAGCCTGCTTCATAATTAGTTTGAGAGAAGTCGGTTAAATCGCCATTTTTCGCCCAAGTAATTCTTTTGAATAAATCAATTAGTTTTAACTTCATTTGTTATCCTTATGCGTTATAAATTCTACCGTTACCTTTACACCTGCTGCCGTGGGAATCCACAAAACCGGCTCTTGTTCTACCGCATCCAACCTATTTTTTTCCATTCGTGTAATCGCTATATGCACATCTGCATCCTGTCCTTCTGTGATTGAAACACGCTCTGCTAAAAATATAGCCCTACAGGCTTCAATTACATCATCAAGGGTGCCATGTGAATGATTGGCGATAACTTTCCATTTAATTAATCGTCGATAATGCTCATCGAGCATATAATTAAAATCTCTAGAATTAGTTTGCGTGGCTAAATCACGAATAGGGGCTCGACTAAAGGGTTTTGCCTTTGATTGACCAGAAAAACCGAAATACCAATCGCCATTTACTCTAGCGAAAGGGCGTGGCATACCGACAATATCGCCTACGCCATCAAGTTGTTTTCCTATAGCGGTATCAATATGCCTTTCTGTAAGCATTTGCTTTAAGGTTGCTTGAATTTCGTGATGCGGTAAAAGAAGAAGTGATAAAAATGTGTTTAAGTTAGGCGAGTAATTAAATTGAGAAAGTAATCGCTCTCGCCCTAACTGCTTAAAATCATCATTAAGTGCGGTTAAAATATCTTTCATATTTTCTCCTAACTCATCACAATGATAGACGGATCGAAAATCGCTTCTTCATCAGGTGCGATGGTAATATTCTGTTCTTGGTATCTTGGCTCTGGATCGGTAATATTATTCGTTTTACCTATCTGAACGGTAACTTTTCCCACGCCTTGAACCTCAATGCAAGCAGCAATAAGGCGTTGATGAATTACATCTGCTCCCACGCCAAGTGATTTACCATATTTCAAGATATTGTTGAGTGCACTTACAATGTAACCAGCTCTCGCAATTTCATCTTCATCAACAAAGGTTTCAATGGTAACTTTTAACCAAATGTAACATTTAGTCGGACGACTAAATTTAATCAAGTGCGGTTGGTTTTGACTGTCTCGCACGGTAACTTCGGTTTGCCCGTGTGTGCCAATACCCAAAGGCTTAAATTTTAATAATGTCGATGCGATATCCGTATCTAAACCACCTTTGACTACCGCATACAGTGAACGCTTAGGAATACCATTAATCGTCTGATCTGCATCGTTTTCATAAATTCTCAATGAATGAACGCCCGCCACCTTGCTTAAATTGGCATAAAGTGAATCAATTGTACCGGCTCCATTTTGCCAAACACCACGATGATAACGTTGATATAATTCAATATCACTTTCTTCTAAACGACCGGATGCACCTTCA
Organism: Haemophilus aegyptius; assembly: GCF_900475885.1. Taxonomy (GTDB): domain Bacteria; phylum Pseudomonadota; class Gammaproteobacteria; order Enterobacterales; family Pasteurellaceae; genus Haemophilus; species Haemophilus influenzae. The sequence continues at coordinate 760,579 of NZ_LS483429.1, read as the reverse complement.
ACAACATTGTTCACTTCAACAACGCCATCAATCATATTTACCAGTTCAATCATTTGCCCAATATCGGCTTTATCTTCACTAGGGCTTTCAGTGGAAAGCATACAACGCACGCCTAAGCGAGAAAGCGTAAGATTTTGGCTAACGGAGATAGAAAAGTGCGGTATAGATTGTGCCGAAATCTCAATAATTACATTATCATTACTCACATCGGCATAACTTATCGCTTTTAATTGATTGGCTAAACCTTGAATAATACTCGCACTTGATGAACGCATTGCTGTAAAACGATACGTCACACCATTAACTACGACGGAAAATACATCGCCCGTATTAATGGTATTTGAATTTAGCTCAATCCGTGCATAAGCAGCTTGATTTGAATCAATGCGTGCGTCTTCATCTGAATAATATAAAATCTGTGTTCCTGCATTGCGTACTGCAGTATATCGGGGGATTTCAACGCCAGTATTACCGTAAAAAATCACTGGCACCGTTGAGTGCTCTGCTTGTAAACGAGTGACTCCTGTAAAAGAAACGGCGCGATCTAAATTTGCTCCAGTTGCGCTCATCGGATACATTGCACTATAAACGCTTTCGATAAGCTCCCATAAGGCGGCAAAGCGTTCTGACTCAATGTTTAACATCATTCCCATCACAGTTTCAGGTGACAAATCAATATCTTCCCCAAACATTTTCTTCGCATTTTCATAAAGCTCTTTTAACTGCTCTGGCATACGCTTACGCACAAAGCCACTACGCGTTAATCCATAATTAGCCATTTCGTTTTATACTCACTTTGTCTTTTACTACACCTTCGTTGGTTCGTGCTGAAAATTGCACCGCCAAAACCCGATCTTTTAGATGAAATTCAAGAGATAAACGCTCTACCGCTAGAACCCCTTTCACACCCATAATCTTTTTGCGAAAAATGGATTGAATACGTGCGTTATCAGGATTCTTTGTCAAAATTTCATCAAAATAAGGCAGTCCAATTGTTGTATCTAAAAACCACTCTCCTAAAAACGTTAAAAGCACAACCTTAATCTGTTGTGCTTTTTGATTGATGCCATCTACAAGTACTAGTTTACGATCTTTTATCATCAAATCGTGTTGTCCATTCAATTTTAAATCGATCATAATGGTGTCCCTGTTGTACCACCGCTATCGCCTTTATGCTTGTGACTTTGTAATGACACACCATCTGCCATAACATCGCCAGTTGTCGTTAAAGAACCACTAACGGATACACTGCCACTGTTACCTGCCGTTGAAATACCGCCATTTACGATTACATTGCCGTTAAAGGTACTGGTTGGCGCAGTCACAGTAAAATTATCCGTTGTTACCCTTACATCAGGCGAATTGATCGTAATATTGCCATTTGGTGCGATTTTAATTTTACCGCTACCGTATTTAATACAAAGGTTCTCAACATCGGCATTTGGAGAGCGACTATTACCGCCCATTACACAAAAAGCATCGGATAAATCAAACATTCGCGGATCATCTGGCGCATCATTGCTTCCACTTAACCAATTTTCTAGAGATCGCTGCGAAAAAATCAGCAAGCAACCATCACCAACTTTCACTGGTAATGTCACTTGTGCCACCGCACCGTTAATGTCTGTCATAGGGAACATCACCGGCACGTTTACAATCTGCGGTGCATTTAATACTTCGCCATTGGCTAACCGCTTAGGAATAGAGGGTTGTACCGTTGCCCGCACCGTTCCCGCATCATAACTGACAATTTTCCCTGGCAATGACACATTAATTTCAGAAAGTGCGGTTAAAATATCCGTCATTTTTGCTCGTCCTTTTTCTTACGTTTTTTACGATGTTTACTTTGCGTTTCCATCTGCGTTTTAGTCGGTGCGTTTAGATCTACTAAATGTAGTTCGCTTTGCCAATCACCAGAATGACTATCACCCGAATGCTTGATTTTTTCCACGCGGAACCAATTTGTCACGGTCACACTTTCCAGCTTGATTTTGTCACAAGGGTTTAGCATAGGCAGTAACAGGCTTTTTACATTCCAACCGTCCCTCGCTTGCCGATCAAAGGCAAATTTCTCATCTTGCTTTTTATTTGGCGTATCCTGCTTCTTACTGCGTGCTGCTTCACGTGTGCGTTCAGGAAAACCGATTAGCCCGCTATCTTTTGCTAACACATAACCCGATCGCTTTGTCACGCCATTGCGGTTTACAATCTGCAGTTCGCCATTTTGGATCGACCACTCAAGCCCCGTTCCTGCAACGACTTTGTCTAACGCTTTACGAGCGGCACCGTAAAAACTAAAACCATTTGCCCAAGTGCGTGATTTCAAATTATCCGCACCAACTACGGTTACGCCCATTTTTGCAGCAATATCATTAGTAATTTGCGTAGAACTCACACCACCGCCATAACCTAATGAAACCGCCGTATCGCGAATTTCTACCAAGCCATCTAAAACATAAAGCTCCGTCACCCAGTCTGCGCCTTGATGATAAGAATACGCCGTGGCAATATCCCCCGAGCATAACAAAACATTACCTTCCTGCTCATATCCTGCATACAACACACATCGCATATCTGGCTGCTCAATAGTTTTTCGTGTAGTGGATGCAAGGTTATAGATTTTAATGGTATTTTCGTTCGGCTCGGCTTCACAATCTTTTTCAATATCGAACTCAATACGCATTGGCGGCTCAATCACAATGGCATCTTTTTGCCCTTTCTTGCCAATCATCAATTTATAACTACGTAAAAAGCGATAACTCATTCATCCACTCCGATATAAATCAACACCGCCTTGCCATTGATAAAATCATCGCGTCCAATCGTTTGTAAATTATCATCACGCACCGCAATCAATTCCCCAAGTGGCAATTCATCACGGCGTACTGGCGCAATTAAAGGACGATTCGGCAAAATCACAATGCTTGAGACCAGTTCATCGTTATAAGCATTTTCAATAGTGAGCGACCAAAATCCGATTGTGTCGTTCCAAGAAAAGTGTAAAAAAAAGACTTCATCATCAAGATTTACTTCGGTAATAAAATCGTTTTTATTTGCAAGGTTTATTGTGATCATTGTTTTTTACCACTCCATTCGCCGAACTTCGTGATTTTTTGTGCCTGCGTATTTGTCGGCTTGCCAGTTTGTGCTTTGCCGGTTTTTGCTTTCGTCTGTCCCGCTTTGCCTTTTGCGTTTGGCGCGGCTTTCTCTGGTGGCACCTCTTCCTTGCGTAACGTCACTTTTTGAATTTTTCGAAATTCCGCACTAATATTTAACCGCTCGCCGTCATCACTGTTACGCTCAATCTCAAGGCTTTCAATAGCAAAATCTTCATACACATCAAGACCGGTAACAATCGTGACTAATTCCCGCTTAGCGTGTAATTCTCGCAACGTCTCTTTTGCTGCAATCAATTTATATTTCCCTAAGCCAACATTAAACAATGTTCCTGTGCCAGTAATCACGCCACTAAGGCTTAACCGCTCACTTTCCCGTGTAATGTGATCAGAAATTACCGTACCGTCTTCAATGGGATATTCCGTGATTTGGCTAGAAAGTGATGTGTTTTCGGTTAAAAGTGCGTCCAATTCCAATACGCCAATTGTCGTACGCTTGCCCGAAAGGGCTGAAAATAAAAGGTTTACTATGCTCATAATTTACTTTTTTCTCTTTACAACGCCCGAGAATTTCATTAGGATTAGTTCAAGGTCTCAAAAGCCTTTATCAGATACGGTTTTCACCCCGTTAGTGTGATTTTTTTGTATCCAAATTTTAGTGAGTTAAACCACCATTATTTAATTCATTAGAAGTGCGGAGCAAAAATTAACAATTTATTCAATGATCGACAGTGCGACTAATACAATACCGCAAGGGAATACGTCCGCTGGATTATCTGACCAGTTTTGAGCTGTCGATCGCCCTAACCTAAAATTAGGGGTTCCATCAAAAGGAAAATCAGATATGTCAAACTTAACCATTCTTAACAATTCTATTCGTTCATACGAAAATCTTTTCTCTTTAAACGATTTACACGTTGCTAGCGGTCGAAAAGAGAAACACCGCCCAAATCAATTTATCCGCTTAGAAACCACTCAAGAATTAATTAAAGAAATTCAAGACGAAGATCTAAATGCGCAGATCTGCGCATTTAAAACTATTCGCGGCACTAAAGGCGGCACTTACGCTTGCGAAGAATTAGTGCTTTCCTATGCCATGTGGATTAGCCCAAAATTTCACTTAATAGTCTTGCGCGCGTTTTTGGCTATGCACCGCAACGAGCCAAAACAACTTACACTACCGCTTGTCAGTGATGAACTTAAACAGGCAATGGCAAAAATGGTAACTTACGCATCGCAATATGCCAACTTCCAACAAGCCATTACAAGCGCACAACTGGAAGAGCAAAAACGCCTTGTAGAGTTCTTTTTTTCCAGCATTCCAAATGGAGATAGCTATCTGTTTGTGTTCAACAAAAACATTCAGCAAGATATTCAACAGGCAAGCGATTTACTGCATAAGCTAATCACACAATAATAGAAAACCCCGAAATGCTTTAACGTTTCGGGGTTTTGTTTTTTTAAAGTACGGTTAAAATCAACCGCACTTTTTTACCCAGCATATTCAATCGCCCCCATTCCAAACGATGTAGATGAACCACGGCTTAATTTGTCTGATACCGCATTAGCCACACCGCTAGGATTAGCGGAGCTTTGAATATTGAAGTTATTGGTTTGCGTCATATTCTGATTAGGTGCGAAAATAGGACGACCGCCATAGCCTAACCGCTGTGGCGATACGTGACCGCTTACTGGTGTAGTTAAGGCTTCGCCGCTTAGCTTAACTTCCGCTTTCGCACCGTCAGAAAACAAATCTCTAATCCAGCTCGGAATAAGCGAATTAAACCAGCCTACCACAGTATCGATAGATTTTTGCCACGCATTTTTAAACATCGTCGTCACGCTATTCCATTTTTCGCCAGCATCTTTCTTTACATTATCCCAGCTCTCCGCTGCTTTATTTGTGATGTTATCCCACATTTCGCTTGCACCAGTGATGATACTTTGCCAAATCTCCGCCGCTTTTGTGGAAATGGCTTCCCACGCAGCAATGGCAAAGGCTTTCACTTCATCCCAATACACAACAAGCAAGATAACCAAGCCAATTACCGCACTAATCGCAAGCAAAATTGGGTTACTTGCTACCGCCATAAACATCGCGCGACCGATCGCAAAAATACCTTTTACCACTGTGCCAACGACAGATTTAAATATCACGCCAAATTTGACCGCCCCACGTTTCAAAAGCGAGAATGCGCCACTGCCGACACGGGAAAATAATTTAAAATGTTTTTGCGCCCAGATAAATGGAGATGCAATCCCTTTCGCTACCTTAATAAAAGGTTTGGTTACAAACATTACGGATCTAAATCCACCTTTCAACAATCCGAAAAATGCACGGAATGGGGAAAATAACGCCCATACAGCGGAGATAATACCGCCCAGCACCATTAGCCCAACAGAATAAAGCGGTAGGAATTTCAAGCTTAATCCATCAATCATATCGCCCACACTAGACCAAGCACCGGCATAATCCCCATTAATTAATGCGCGAATAATCCGCACCATACCGCTTACCGTATTAATGAGATTCCTCACGGCGGCAATAATATATTCTAAAACATCAGTAGCAAAAGCCTGCCAAGAGTCAAAATTAATCTCAACGCCCGCCATTCGGCTTAAATCTTTTAATAAACCACGAACATTGATCCAAAGCTTATCCGCCAGTTTACCTAGCGCGGCGAATTTATCCGCCCAAACTTCATAGCGTCCGACTAATGCCCCAGTAAAGGATAAATCGCCCTGTGTCCAACCATAAATATCTTCTAACACCAAGGCAACGACACCCGCCGCCGCAGCCATCGCCAAGTAAGGTGCCGCCGCACGTGCACCCATCATTAACAATTGATGCAAGCTCTTTTTCGCCGCTGCCAGCGCAAACATCAGCTTACCACCGATTACCGTACCAGCTAAAAAGCCCACTAAACGAATGTTTTCTATTACCCATTCAGCAGCATTATAGAAAGCCGCGCCGAGTTTAGAGACTTTATTGACCGCTACATCAATCAATTGACCGGCTTTATTTTTCAGAATCGTCATACCGCGCCCAAAGGTTTTCGGCATCTGATCGAATTCTTTTTGGATTTTATCCGCTTGTTTTAGCAGACCTTGTGCGAGTTCTTTTGATGTGAGCTTACCTTCTTTACCTAGATCTTTTAATTGCCCAATCGGCACGCCAAAACTATCAGCAATGGCATTCGCTAAACGTGGGGCTTGTTCAATAATTGAGTTCAGCTCATCGCCACGTAATGCACCCGAGCCTAAGGCTTGACCAAGCTGCATCAAGGCGGCTTGCTGCGCCCCCTGATCTCCGCCGCCAATCGTCATCGTTTGCCCAATGATTTCCGTTAAATTTAACGTATCATCAAGACTTAACCCCAAATCCCCCGCACTTCGATTCACTTTTGAAAATAAATCCGCACTGGCGAGATAGTCTTGTCCGGAACGTTGTGAAAGGTCGAAAATCTGACTCAATGCATATTTATGTTCTTCAACAGATTTTGTCGCCAATTTCACACGACTATCCACCGCAGCCCATTCATCGGCAATTTTGATCGCACTACCACCGGTAACCATCGCAAAATAACCAGCAACAAGGTTACGTAGAGAACGCATTTGATTTTTAGCGTCTTTCAGATTATTACCGACCTCTTTCACGTTCACGGCAGCCCCTGAGAATTTAGCACGTAATCCATCGACTGCATTATTTAGGTTGCTACGAATACCTTTTGCCGCCTGTTGAGTTTGAATAACATAAGCTTTTAAACCGGAATTATCGACTTTATAACGCAGTAACGTTACCAGTTCACGCACAACATTCATCGGTTTTTCTCCATTTGTTTTGCTTCCATCGCATCTACCGCATCTAGTAAGCGATTAATCTTCAAAAGCTCGCCCATATCCATCAATCCTGCCGTATTAAGCTCTGTTAGTGTAACTTTACCGGCTAAAAAAGGACGCCAAGCGATCATCTCACTTAGCGTCTGTTCGCTGTATTTACCAACGCTTACGCTTTCTTCACAAGCTCTTGCACCGACCCAAGACGGGCAAGAAATTTCGTAAAAAAACTGCTGAAATTAAGTTGTAAGATGAAAATTACCAACTCGATAAGCTCCGACATATCATCAAACACCAAATCAAAATCAGTTTTGCTAAGTTTTTTATCTGTCCCATTGTTGAAATCATCACGCTGCACCGTCACTAGTTCAGGTTTAATTAGCATATCAGCTAGTTTAACTAACTCTTGGCCGCTTAATTGCTGGCTTAAATCTTGTAAACCTTGCGCAAAATTCGCCGCACTTTTCTGTGCTAATTCGGCTAACTGAGCTGACGTTGCATCTTTCGGTTTTTCATCGCTAAATCCGATTACTTTCGCCAGTGACGGTACAAGGGTTTTCTGCAAATCGCCAAAAATGCGTAACTGATCCATTACCGAAAACTTTTGCACAAAAAAAGTGCTTTCGCCAATTTGAATTTCACTGCGTGTCATCAGTCATTTCCCCCTACAAATAATTTACCGTCCGCAGTTTCAAGCGTCCACTCGCGAGAACCCACTTCTTTTCCAAGCTCAAGTTTCGCCGATTTAACCACCCACGCCGTGCTTGCAGCGAATAATGAGCGACCACGCAAGTCTTTTACCGCAATTGGAAAGGTTGCGTTTTTACTCACTTTATCCGCTGCATAGAGTTCACTTAACACATCATTGGTATCACTGGTTTGTAATAACGTTAATGTGACTTTTTTACGTGGATCGGCACTGGTTGCACGTGCTACTTCGCCATCTGCACCAGCAACAGATGATACGCCGTCAGACATTTCTTCAATATCAATAAAGGTTCCATCTGCAAAGCCAGAAACAATAACCGCCCCGATCACAATACTTACTTCATCGGGCGCATAAGTTGCTAAAGCCATAAAATTCTCCTAAAAAATGACCGCACTTTAGCGGTCTGTTAATGATTAAAGACTGTAAGCCAGATTGCCCTTGATTTCTGTTAAGTGAATAGCACCGGCTAAACGTGCCGAGAATTTCACATCTTGCAATAAACGCTTACCTTTATTGTTATTCGACACCTTCGCCGCCAGTGGAAGGGAAATCACATAACTTGGAATTTCCTTGTTATTATCATCCAATTCTGTCGGCGCAATACCGCCACGTGCTACACCTAAATCTAACGCCTGACGCACTGCCGCACCAATTAATTGAATACCTTTATCGGTGTAAGGCACTTTGCCGTAAGCATTGATTAAGACGGATGTCACATTAATTTGTACTTCCTGCACCAACCAATCACGGAAACGGATAATATCGATCCATTCCCCAGCTGCGACTTTGCCGCCTTGCGTTACCGCAAAGCTATCGTTAAATTTCTCAAATGTCGTTGCGTTTTTCTTCGAGCAAGCTAAGTATTCGCCTTCCATTAACGGCGAATAAGATACGCCAGCAAGTTTTTTCAAGTTCCACGTTTCTGACCCCGGATAGAATGTGAAGGAATAGCTCATTAAGGCAATTTCTGGGTATTCTTCCGTTGCTTTATGGGAATACATTACCGCCGAGCGGTAATATTGTTTCGCTTCAAGTTTGCTCGCAATATCGGTTTTCTCCGCCGATTGTGGCAATTTTTCATCAGCAGAGGCGGTAACAAATAATTTACCATTGGTTTCTGCCCACGCCGCCGCCAACATCACATCAGCGTCTTCACGCGAGACCAACGCCAAGCCATACCAGCTGTTATTTTCTCGTGCGACCGCAGCAAGCGCATCCGTCACGCTTTCATCTTGTGCTTTACGTCCGATAAATACCTGTGCCACGTGTGACGGCTGCGCAAAGGCGGTAGCCACAGCGATATAAAGCGGATTGTTTGATTTTAAGCCTAAATCCAATAATTCATTTGGATCGGTTACTACCAGAAAACGTGCTGAATTATTCAGCGTATGTTCGCCTAAAATTAATAAATCACTAAAAGATTTACCGGCGATTGTGGTTGTATTTAAATCAATAGCCACATTTACCAAGCGATCAATTTTCGCCATTTTCATTTACCCCTATTAAATTTTTCTCAGAAGCACGTCCTATGTTTGCCGTCACTTCCACTTGTTCAATAATACCCATAATATCCTGCACACTAGCCGCATAACGAATTTCAAGCTCTACCATTGCCCGATCTTCATATTCACGCTGTTCATTTAGAAAGGCTAAATGGGTAATCCGCCCAATGCGAATCAATGCCACGCCATCATTTAACCAACGCTCACGACAAGACTGCATAGATAAGCGCATACAAACATCTCGCAATGCCTGTAAACTGTTTCCACCGAAATAATTCAACTCAAGCACGGCATCGATATGAGTTTTTACCGTCTGATTGCCTTCATCATTTACCGCCGAATAATGAAAATGTTCTGGTGTCCTCTCAAACTTCAGTTCATAAGTAAAAAATGGCTTTTCTGGCTCACGCCCATTTTCATAGGTGCGAATAAAAGGGCGATCCGATAGATCGCCCAATAAATCATACAAACGCTCAAGCATATTATTTTACCCGTATAGCCACGTAGCGATGATGTGACAACACACCACTGTGATAACTAGCTCGTGAAATCACTTCGTATCGCTCGCCGTCAAATAGCACTACTGTGCCATTGTGTGCATTTTCTCCAGCCACCGTTAGTTTTTGATCGGTGTAAATTTTTACCGCACTTGAAACGCGCCGCCCCTGCATTGATACCACTAGGCGATCCATTTCAACACCGCTTAACGGCTGAATGGATGCCATTAACGTCTGCTCGATTTCGCCGCCGTTTACCCACTTGCCTTTCACGTACTCTCCGTCAGAACGCACAAGTATTGTATAAGGCTTGCGAAAAGAAGATTGAGAAGAAAATATCTGCATCAGATTTCAACCTTATAACGAATTGAATTGACTAATTGCGAGGTATCTACGAGCGGTTTACTACTTTTCTTGCGCCTACGCGTAGATGGCGCATTCGGTGTCCAAGGATAAGACTTCAAGGTATTTTTCTGCTTGTCTTGATACCATTGCCCAAGTTTTGAAAGCTCTTGCACCAAATCAGCCCCTTTCGCCACATTAGAGACCACACGCCCTAAGTATTGCGCCACTGCCTGTTGATTATCTTCAAAGGTTTGACGAATAAAAGGACGAGACGGGATATGTGCCGTGCCATATTCATTCCAAATACCAATATCCACCAAGTTTTCGCCTGATTCAGAATGAACGCCTGCATCCGCTTGAACGCCTACTTTTACGCGTGCTTTGCCGATTTTGTTTATCAACTCAAGTTCTTTTTCAAGCCCTTTATTGTTGATTTTTACCTTAACCACGCTAGACACAATAACTCCCTACGGTAATCGCACCAAGGCGTACGCAAATATTGTTTAGCTCGTTATATTTCGCCAAAAAGCGTTCAGCGTTGCCGCCTTTATCGCTCCCTGAAAAATATTCACGTTCTAAATCGCCTTCACGTTCACGCCGTAAACCTGCCGCATTTACCCCGCTTTCAATCGACTGAGCCAACAAATAAGCCGCATACCACGCCACCGCCTCATCTTGCTTGTCATCAGATAAACAGTCTGGACGTTTATTATCAGCCACGCTTAACGCCTTATTTACCATATCTTCAGGCATTTGTTGGCTTAATGGGTAAAAGAGATTAAGTAACGAGTATGCGCTCATTTATTACTCCTGCTTTTTACTTTTGCCGTCTTTTTTCGCATCTTCCGCTTTCGGCGTTACGTCAATTAATACGCCACGTTTAATTAAACGATCAAGCCCTACCGCATCATCGGCAATTTCCACCTCTTGATTAGGGGCGATAAACTCGCCGCCAACACGAATTAAACGGGCTTCAATATTACGTACAATCATCGCTAAATCTCCGCTTTGGTTGCCGATAACGGATAACGTAAGAACACGCCGCCCACACGAGCCACACAGTTCACAACAAGCTCTAAATTGCGTTCTTGTGCCGGTAACTGGGTAAAATCTTGCGGCGTTTCAAGAGTTAAGTTATCAAGGGATTTTTCATAGCAAATCGCTAAGTTCTTATTCCCTGTACCCGCTTTCTCTAATTCCCATAAGCCCTGAATAGTTAAGTTAGGATGTTTACGCTTGAAGAACGTCAATACGTCCACTTTGTCAGCCGTGTTCATATACTTACTGGATAACGTCTGATAATCGGTTAGCGACAACAATAAGTGTGTTGGCTGATGCACACCTTTTGATTGCAACACGACGGTATCGTGTAGATTGTCCAAATCCGCTAGCACCGCATCCGCCGTTGCAGTTTTCCAGCCACCAGTTACCGATGTTTCTCCTAAATTCGGGTGGTTAATAAAGCCGTTTAAACCAAATTCTTTATCTCCTAACAAGGCAATTTCGTTCATCTTTACTTCCACCGCACGACGCGCCGCACGAGCTTTAGAAGACGGTAAATCCGTTTGATTAGCTGACGCCGCTTTCAACTCTTGTAGATTGTAGCCATAAGCAGCACCGATGTTTTTCACTTTCACCGCACGTTCTGTCATTGCCACATCCGCACGCGGTAAATCATCGGCATAGTTGGCAATGACTTTAGCCATGCCGACCATATCGTAAATGCGTTCAGTCACGGTTTCTGCCCATTCAGGGGCTTCAGAAGAGACAGGGACGAGCGATAAGCCATTCATACCCGGTAATTTTTCTTCATAGATTTTGTTGCGCACAAACTCTAATTGGCGTTGCGTAAACAAGCCCGCATCTTGGTTAAATACACCCACCGCATTTAAACAAGTATTGATCGCATTCAACTCGAACGCATCTTGACGAATATCTGTCATTATTTTTCTCCAATAAAAAAGCCCCAAGTTTTCACTTAGGGCATCGTTAAACATTGAATAATTAAGCTAACTCGACTAACGCGAGCTTGCCATATTTACCGCAATCTACTACGGCGGTTTTAAAGGTTGCATTCGGTAATGCTGTGCCAGTTTTTGCCACCTTGCCTGAAGCGGGGTCAAAACTTACCGCACTTCCTGCCGTAATCGCTTCGCTGTCTTTCACTACACACCACGCAACCCCTTTACGCAATACGGAAACCGCATCAAATTTCGCATAACCGCCTACTACAGCATGGGAATGTAACGCAATGCCAATGGGCTTAGTGCCACCTAATTTAGCTTGATTAGCTTTTGTACCTTGTGTGATTACCACACCAAAAGGGATTTCCGCTTCTGCTGCAAAAGTTTCTACCAAATCATAGCGGCTATCGCCTTTCATACCAGCAAAGGCTTTTTGTTGTAATTGATCGTACATAGACATCGTTTTGCTCCTATTGGTTACGACTTGCAATCATTGCCGCACGACCAGTTAATTTCGTTTGGCTATCCTGCGTGAATGTGGTTTGATTTGTGGCAGATGGTGTTAATTGCTGACGCTGCAAACCTGCCGCATCCTCGCGTTGTTTGGCATCGCTTACCGCAATATCAAACGCCGCTTCAATATAACCATCGGATTTTTGCGATAAATCCGCATCGTCTTGACGAATTGCCTTAATTACTGCTTCACGCAACGCACGGTCGGTACTATCAGCTTTCACTTCCACATTATGCACTTTCGCTACGTTTTCCAATTCAACACGCACCTTGGCTTGACTTACCGCATCTTGTTTAATTTGTTCAACCTGCGTTTCAAGCTCTTTCACTTTCGCTTCTGCCGCATCTGCGCGTGCCGCTTCTTTGTCTTTTGCTGTCACTGCGTCTTTGGCGTCTTGTTTTAGTTTATTTAATTCAACAATCACTTCGGGTGCGGCTTGATACGTAATGCCGCTATCTAAGCGAATGTCAGAAAGCGTTGTTTGAGTGTTACTCATCGGATTTTCTCCATCTTCGTTAAATTCCACGGCATCTGCCGCATCTAAATTAAGTGCGGCATTGCCTGCACGCCCAACTGTCACAATGGCTAAATGGTTAGGACGAATATTACGCTGGATCACATCATACGGCTCGCCGTCTTCTGTTGTACCGCTCGTCTCGTCAATATCTACCTTATAGCCAACCGACAATTCTTTTTTTCCAAAATCAACGGCTTTCGTATTGTGAATCACAATATCTGCCGTTAAATTTTGCCCATCTTGTTTACCTTCCGTTAAGATAGAGCCCACCACCAAATGCGCATTATTTTTCGTCACAAGTCCGTGATGATCTTCTGTAATCGGCAATCCCTTATAAGCGCGTAAACTATCCGCCTTAAATACTTCATCGGGCGGACGATATTCACGTCGAGTTTTGCCATTAGGAAGCTCATAAACAAACACCCCACTTCTTGTCAGAATAGGGGTGTCATAAATAAAACCGTTATCATCTCGCCGTGCCTGAATGCCACGGCGGTCGTATCGCATTACCATATAATGATCTCCAAAAATTGAAATTTAAATTCAATGCTCTATAATACAGAAAACCATAAATCGTAGGACATAGCACGTTTCGGACGTTAAGCAGGTGCCAGAGTGAACCAAGCACTATGTGAGATTTATGGTTTTTTCTTTTTCCGAATCCACATTGTTTTTACTGCAATTTTCTTATGGCGTTTTCTAACTTCTTGAACGCAAAAGATTTCATCTCCAATTTCTTTGCGTAGTAAAAACGTTTCATTTCCCGCATCACTTGTCCCAGTGTAGTCAATACTATCAAATGACGAAACAATCTGCGGCAACATCAAAATATCGGCTTTTGTTACCGCTCTTTGCCCACGCTTATTTTCAGCTTTCTCATTTCCGTGTTGCTTTAGAATATGGCGTATACTCGATTCATCAATGCTATGCTGCCAACCGCTTATATCTAATCCAATACTTTCTTTAGCAAGCGTAACTAAGGCAGGATCAACCGAACCAAAATTAGAAAATGACTTATTTCCACCACCGGATAATGAATTATCAAACAACTCATCTAAGTTCATTTTCCCTGTTTTGATTGTTGAAATAGGATCTATCGGTTCAGCGTCATCTCTCCCAAGATCTTCAAATTCAGGGAATACCGCCTCCGCATAGCAACGACATAAAATAGGCTCCCCCGGATGTCCGTCATCAGGTGGATTATCCCAATCAAATTGTTTACCCTCACGATCAACGTGGTGCGCCCGCTCACGCTCATCAAGCATACCGCGCCAAATATACGACTTCACGCCGATATTTTGCTGGCGCAACTTCGTCAAATGACCGTTTAACTTGCCAATTTGGTCACGAGCAATTAATGTTGCACGTTTCTCGTTGGTGTTAAGGATAGACTTCACATCATCTACCACGCTTTCCCAACGCCAACCACCGCGCACCGCTTGAGTAAAGCGACTACGCAATTTTTCTAACGTCTGCGTAGGAAGGCTTTTTATTAGACGGATATTTTCCCATTCCGCAATTTTTAATGCATCATCAAGCCAAGGTTCAGTCGTGAAAACATCGACGCTATAAACTGATTTCAGCACCTTGTGAAACTGTCTGCGATTAAAATCAGCCGTTTGCTTCACATAACCACGCACAAATTGCGTAATTTCTTTTTCATCAACAAAAATCAATACCGCTTGCAATAATTCAATAAGCCAACGTTCAAGTATGTCAGAAAAACTATCTTGTCGAATATTTGCCTGAAAGTGCGGTCGAATTTCAACGAATTTTTGATTAACCATCGTATTAATGTTTCTCGCCACACCACGTAAATAACCCACATATTCACGCTCAATTGCGTGAGGAAACAACCACGCCTTTGGCTTTCTGTTCTTCTTGATACTTTTCAACATCATCGTCATCTACCTGTGGCAATTTGTCCGCTTGAATGCCAAACTCCCCGGCAATCTGTGTTCGCAATTCTTCTGTGGATAATGCACCCGAATCAACCAAATTAATTAAGCGATCAAGCTCGATTTTCGCTGCATCCGCATTCGTTTTACGCACATCGGCTATTTCTTTGTCAGTTGGTGTATTAAGCGACGGGAATTTGATTTTCCAGTTCTCAAACGGCTTAATATGCTTTTGAAACATCAATAGTTCAATCAGCTTTTCAAGCACTGGCTTGATTTTATGTTGTTGAATACTTTCGACCAAATCGTAATAGCTTTCAAAATCGCTCTGTCCTGTGGCGTTCATACCTTTAGCTGACTGCCCGAATAAAATCGCCACTGGAATATTCACATCAGCCGAAATCGCTACTTTAAATTCATCAAGCACATCAACAATCCCGCCTAAATCCGCATTGAGAATGTTGTAATCGTCTTCGCTATCAACAGCTACGCCATTTAACAGACTACGCCCACGTTCAACAAGATTGATACGCTCTCGAATAACAGGCTCTAATCCATTATCAATTGCCAATGCAAGCCCTTTCATTTTATGAACCGCTTGCTGTTTGCGTTCAAGAATTAACGAAGCCCACATCAATGATTTTTGATAATCACGAATTTTTGGATAAACCGATCTAACCGCACTACGCCCAATCCAATGTAAGCCATTTTTTAGACGTTCTGGCAATGAATCACCGCCCATAAATAACAAACGGCTTTCATGGATTTCTACCTGACTATCAAGCGAACCAGCAATCGTACCGATATTTAACCGATAACTGGAATAGCGACCATAATTTGGCTTGGTTGGATCGGAATAGCGATTAGCCGTAGGCGAAATTTGACTTAAATCAAACACTCGCACTTCATCGATACGTGTAATGCGACTTGGCTCTAACGGCTCACTTAATCGCGCACCGTCATCGGTCAATAAAACCATAACCGCACCACCAAAAAACCGCGACCAACGCACCATATCTGCCAATGCAGGCAAAATCTTCAACCGTTCAATCTCATTGCTAATCGCATCATCTTGATCGCCTTGAATTTCAATCGAACGTGAAATCGCCGCATCTGCTGGCATATCGACCACCCGTGCGGCTAAACCACCTAACTCATATAACGTTAAATCAAAAAGTGCGGTTGAATTTGCAGAATTTCTTGCAAAATGATTAATCCCCAAGGCTTCGGCGTAGCCGTCTTGATTAAATGCCATATTAACTTCCTAACCCAATGAAACGCGACAATACATCTTCTTTCGGTGCGAAACACATTACCAACGCATCCGCCTTATTCGGTGACGGAATGCCACGCTTTTTCATATCTTTCTTACTTTCTACTTTTACACGCCCATTACCGTCATAATCCACATAAGGGCGTGCCAATTCTGCTTTTAAATATTCCAAATCCCTTATATCGGAAGAAAGACTAATCATCTCATCAACGGGATATTGCTCTTCATACGTTATCGCCCGATAGGTTTTATAGAAACGATCGCGTAAACGCCACCACGCCTGAGCCTTAATATTGGCGAACATATCTCGATTGGTTTTACCATAAACATATTCCACATCAGGCTCAAACACCGCACCCCCAGCATTAAAGCCATTAATACGAATGGATTTATCGTCTAGGCGATGATAGTGTGCTTTTACACCGGCACCCACGCCGATGCTATCGTAAACAATTTCATTTGCGCCAAATTCCAATGCATTAAGCCGAGTTCTGTCTGCACTACCAATCACATCTTCGCCGCGCCATTCATCCATTCGCAACACTACAGAACCATGAACAAAGGCATTAGCATTCGCATCTGAGCCTTCATCCGCCACATCAAAACCAATAATCTTTCGCCCTGCTGCCACAAAGCCTAGTTTTTTATGTGCATCAACCGCGGCATCAATCCACAATGGTTTAATAATAACCTTATCGCTATCAGCTACCGGTTCTCCCTCATAAACATGACGATAAAGCTCATAATCACGTTCACGCATCTGCTCCATATCTTCCATTAATTCTTTTGGAAAATATGGGTTGTCTTGCCAATTCACTAAGACCGATTTACACCGTTCAGGTGGATGAATCACAAAGCGTTGATAGGTATCGTCCAGAATGTTTTTCGGGTTGAAACTCACAATAATTTGCGAGCCATCTTCACGAATGGTCGGAATCAACACATCCCAGCTTTCTTTTGAAACATTCTCGCCTTCTTCCACCCACACTACATCAATACCCGTCATTGACTTGATTGAAGTGATGTTGGTTTTCAGCCCAGCAAACGTGAAGCGTGAACCGTTTTGCCCGATAATTTGCGTTTTCTGTACATCAAAAAAGGCTTGCAAGCCAAGCATTTCAATCTGATCTGCCAACATCTGAATCACAGAATCAGAAATCGATTTCTGAATTTCACGACAACACAACACCCGAATCGGTTGAGTATAAGCACGTAGCACTAACGCACGGGCAATGCTGAAACTTTTCCCAGAACCACGTCCGCCATAGAAAATAATAAAACGCCAAATAGATTCAAAGAGCGGTCGGAATTTCGTGGGAAATTTAAGGTTCTTCTGGTTCATCGCTAAAACTAATGTTGATGACTGCAGGTAACGCATTACCGCCTGAGGTCACATCGACTCTATCTTTAAACATACCAAGATGTTTGCCTAGTAGCTCAAGAGCTTTATTTGCACCTGTCGGTTCAAAAACAAAACATTCGGTATTAACGCTTTGTGCCGTTCCTTCTTGAGCGTTTTTTACCACAGTGGTAATGGTAAGCGGCTTTCTTCCCATACAAATATCACGATACTCTTGCAAGTCCGCAATGATGTTATCAACGGTAAGATTATGGCGTTGTCTGTGCTCTTGTTGAAGCACATCAACCCTTGATCTAATCTTGATCTTATCTAATTCTTTTTTAGCTAATCGGTTTATACTTTCGGGCTTCATATCTTGGCAATCATAACTCTGCCGATACGCTTCACTCGCATTCCCCAGCTCAATATAAAGCTGACAAAACTTTTCTTGTTTAGGCGTTAATCCACGACCAGACGTGGATTTTCCTTTCACGTCTGACATAGGAAATCCTTAAAATAACTTGAATAAAACTTATAAAACCTATAAAATACTTATTAATTAAATGTAATACTTTAGCTATGAAAGAAATCATCTATCAGCCAAAAGCATTAAAACAATTGAGAAAGATTCCAACAAAAGCACATATAATTGAAAAATGTGAGTCGCTTAAAACCTTTCCCGATTGTTCTAATATCAAAGCACTAACCAATCACACTTACGAATATCGTTACCGTGTTGGTGATTATCGTGTTTTCTTTAATATCGTTGGTAATACGATGAATATCGTATCTATTGAAGAGGTTAAAAAAAGAGATGAACGCACTTACTAATATTCAATACATTAATAATGAGCAAGGCGTACCTGCTTTTGCTGTTATGCCAATTGCCACGCTTAACTGGCTAAAACAAAAAGCGAATTTTTCAGACCCTATTGAAACAGGTATACCTGAATCTGTCGCCAAACTAGCGTTATTAAACGATTATTCTGCATTGCGTGCTTGGCGCGAGCACTTAGGCTTAACACAGGCTGATGTTGCGGGACGTTTAGGTATCTCTCAAGCAGCTTATTCGCAACATGAAAATTCACAAACATTGCGTAAAAGCACTCGCATTAAAATAGCGACAGCACTTGGCATTAATCCCGCTCAATTAGATTTTTAATCTATTTACTGCCTTTTGCTTGATCAACCCATTTATTAAGATGATCTACTTGGCTTGCGCACTTATCTCGCTCTGCGGTTACTTTAACTAACTGTATGACTACATCGCCGTATGTTTCCCCAGTAAATGCTGTTCTTACACAAGGTGCGGTATAGGCTTGAGGCGGATAAATATATTCTGCTTTAGTCGTGACTTTATTTGTACAAGCGGTCAAGAACAGACTGAGGCAGACGAGTGTTGGCACAAGGCTGTGTCTTAATGATTGTTTTAACTGATTCAGCATTTTCTGTTGCTATCCTTTCTATTTCATCATTACGCTCTTGTTGAGCAATAACGGCATCACGCTCTTGTTGTAATGCAAGGCTTAATGATTTGTTAGCATCTTCTTGTTGCTGGATAGTTTTTTCTTGTTGCTTTGTCGTTATTTCCAATTCATCAATAACGCCCGACTGATAACGCAATGCACCAAACAAAACCACTACAACAACCCCTAATGCTATGTAAATGTACTTAGCCATTATCCGTTACCATTAATGCCCGATAGAGCTTACAACGCTCATCAATGCCGTTTAGCCCACCATTAATTCTTCGCGTGACTTTCTCTACAGAATTAAGTTCAGCCAATTCACAGCATTGCCAATACCAAATAGCAGTTTTAACAGATAAATCTAAATTGCTTGCCACATCTTCTGGCTCAATGTCTCTACCTAACCATTTTCTAAATGCGGCATAATTATCCTTACCTGTAATCTGAATCAGTCCACGACCACGATACTTCCAGCCATCTCCACTTTTCTCATCGCCATTACCTAAACGATTAGCATAAACACGATTAGCAATAAGTTCAGGCTTACGCTCATATTTCTTCGCTGTAAGTGAGTCTGGGAAATATTTATGAAAAGTTTTAGAAAGCCCAAGCCAAGAATAATTTAGATTTTCTTTAAATCTTGTAAATCCGCCACTTTCGTGTCCACATTGCGCTAGAAACATCGCTTGCTGCATCTTAGTTACACAACCTGCTTTTTCTATCTGTGCTGAAATAGCTTGATAAACACCTTTAACTGCGTGCGGAAAAATTTTATTGAATGTCACTTCGGAAATCATCATTGTCATCTTTATCAATTCTCCGATTAATGAATTTAAATAAAAACTCACGAATTTTCTCCGTACCAACAAAACCAATCATCGTACCGAGAAAAGAAGAATATTCAGTATGCCCAAATAAATGTGTACAAATTGGCACCGCAACACCCGCAATAGAGGCACACATAGCCGCATCAATTAAGACATAACGAATAGTCGGCTTTTTACGCATAAACCCAAATCTTAAAAGAGAAATAAATAACGCCCAAAAAGCACTCTGTGCTGAGCTAGAACTAAGATTTGTTTGCAACCAAGACCATATTAACGCCCACACATCAGGCTCTTTAATTGGCATATATTTTCTCCCGCCTGTTTTTAGGCAATAAAAAAGCCCACGTATTAACGTGAGCTTGTGATAGATGGCCTTACCCCGTGCGATTTCTCGCGCAATAAAGTCTAACAAGGCAAGGAGCTATTACTGTAAACAAAAAGCCCCGACCGTTTCCGATCAGGGCTAATAAATCATTAACACATTACATTTCCAATACAAACTTCAACGTATCCGTAATCGTTGAAAAAGTAAGCTTCTCTAAATTTTGCTTAATAAGTGTAATCTCAAAAGAGCCATCAATATCCGAGCAGCCCAATAATTTTAATTTTTCCACTCTTGTTTGATATTGTGAAATTTCTTCCACTAAATCGCCAGACAGAATGCCATTAAAGGCTTCACGTGCCAAATTGACGCTAAATCCGAATGACTGTGCTAAATAATCCACATCGATTGTAATATCTGCACCAACAAAACTATCTTTCGGATCTGAAAACTGAATTCTAATATTCATAGAGCCTTTGTAGTTGGCTTCAATCGTATCAGGAATAAGATTACTAACAGTAAATCCTTGCCCTTGTAAAAATGCAATCGCTTCATTCGTCATCAACGAAATAGCATTCTCTTTTTTGCCCTGTAATAGGGCTAAACGCTGCTTAAATAAGGCATCACTTTCAGCCTTTAAATCAGCAAGTTGTTTACGTAATTCAAATGACATTCTTTATCCCCTTATAACCGCCTAAAATTAAAGCAATTATAGTACGAAGTGCCACAATAAAAAAGCCCCAAGTCTATCAACTCGGAGCTATCAAATTCATTTGTGCGTTCTCAACGTGCTAAAACCGCACTATAAATAAAATAATACACCTAATAGCTAGCCATTTCAAGGATTTTTTGAAACTTTTTTAGGGGAACTCAAAAAATTTAGGGGAAATTGATCTGACCCCAAAAAGTTAGACTGATTTAGTTCAAGGACTGAGTTCTGTAATTCACAGGGCTGAGTCCTTTTAGTTTCCCCTGAATGCGCTCATGGTTGTAATAATGAATATATTCATGGATCGTTTTTTCCAGTTGTTCGAACGTCTCAAATCGTTTGCCGTAATAACATTCCGTTTTTAATCGCCCAAAGAAGCTTTCCATCGCACTATTATCTAAACAATTCCCCTTCCTTGACATACTTTGTTGAATGCCATTCTCCCTGAGTATGTTTTGATAACCTATCATCTGATACTGCCAACCTTGGTCGGAATGTAAAATCGGTTTTGCGCCTTCAAGCCTTGCTACAGCTTGTTTCATCATTCGGGTAATTTGCTCAAAGTTCGGGCTTCGCGCTAAATCATAAGCAATAATTTCATTGTTAAATAAATCCTTAATTGGGGATAAATAGAGCTTGCCTTCAGCGCACTTAAATTCGGTAATGTCGGTTGCCCATTTTTCATTAGGCTGTGTTGCCGTAAAATCGCGTTGTAACAGATTATCCGCAATATGCCCGACTTCACCTTGATAAGAACGATATTTTTGTGTCTTGCATTTTCCCTTAAGCCCCAACCATTGCATAATACGTTGCACTTTTTTATGGTTAATTTTAATGGTTTCTCTTAGCTTAAACGTCACTCGGCGATAACCGTAGTTTCCGTGATTATCATGATAAATAGTGGCGATTTCTTGTGAGAGTGCTACATTTTTATCGTTTTTCGTCTTCAAGTGATAGAAGAAAACACTGCGTGCCAAGCCGATTAAATCTAATAAAATGGGCAGCGGAAAATGAATGCGTAATGCCTTTACGATAGCGGCTTTTTCTGCATTTTTTGTTGGTTGAGCTCTTGCAACTTTTTTAGGATTGCGTTCTCCGCACGTAGTCGGAGATTTTCCAATTCTAGTTCTTCCTCTCGTGTTTTCGGTTTAGGCGGCATTTTAGGGTATTGGAGTTTCATGGTTGGGCGACCTTTAGGTTTGGGGATTAAGCCGTTTATACCTTGTTTTTCAAAGGCTTTCAACCATTGGCTAACAACACCTGCATTGGCAATACCAAAATGTAAGCAAGCGGCTTCTGCAGAAAATTTCCCATTTTTAACCGCTTGTATCACGTTAAGTTTAAATTCAGGTGAGTAATTTCGCTTCTTACCCAGCACCGCTAGCCCATTGATTCCACTATGATTAAATTGGTTAATCCAACGTTCTAATGTTGTTTCGGCAAGTTGAAAATGCCTGCGGGTAAGTGAACTATTTTTACCATTTTGAAGATAAAATTCGATGACTTGTTGCTTGAAAAGAAAATTGTATTTGGTCATAAAAAATCTACACCTTAGTGAGTTGGTTGTTTAGTCCAACTTTTGGGGTGCAGATCAAATTTCCCCTTTTCTTATAAATCCTCTGCAATAATAGAAAATTTTCGCACGCAACGACCCAGTACGTTTAAACGTGACAAATCATCAATTTCAAAGCTCGATCCCACGCGCTCATTCTCCGCCACCGCATTTAATACACCGCTCGGTGTTTGATATAAACGACGCACATACAACTCATTATTCATTACAAACAAATAAATCCCTTCGCCAGCATATTGTTTACAAGTCGTATCCACAAACATCAAATCTTTTTTATTAATTACCGGCGACATACTCTCATTAAACATCGTTATCATCGCCACATTCGCCGTAGAGCGTAGTTTTAATAAATCCATCATCCCATCTTGTGAAAGATGTAAGGCTTCAAAAGGGCGAGGGAAATGCGCATTAATTATATCTGTCTCAGCTAAACGATTTACATCTAAGGCAAAAACCCATTCTTCCGTTGGCTTCGTTTTTAATGAAACCTGCTGCTTCTGCAACATCTCGCGTAATTCATCACTTCCACTGTCAAAAAAATTATTGACGGTCTGCCCCTGATTGTTATTAATCTGAGAATTTTCCAAAGTGGAATGACTAACGGTCATATCGCCATACAACAAATAATCCGGCGTTGTACCGAGCTCTTTTGCTATTTCAACAATTTTGCGTGGATTTCTGGTTTCTCCGGCAAGGATTTTCTGCATAGAGGGTTGAGCAATGCCGATCATATTAGCAAATTCGGTTTGGTTTATTCCTTTTTCTACCAGCAACGCTTTTAATCTCCCTGATAATGTTGTCATTTTTGTACTCCCATATTTTAACCAGTTTGGATCTACACCTAACGCATTGGCAATCTCAAGAATATTTCTTGGTTTTTGAGTTTCACCTTTCACGATATTACTGATCGCACCTTGGGTAGTTCCCACCATTTCCGCCAATTCTGCTTGTGTAACATTCCTTTCAATCAGCAAAAATTTCAATCGCTCGCCCAATGTTGTCATATTTACTCCCTTTCCCTTTCTATTTTATTTTATAGATATTTCTATAGATAAAAAAATAGATTTACCTATTTATAAATAGTTTATTTTCCTTTAGAATAGTAAAAACTTTATTTACTTAATAGGAAAGACTATTTTGATCAATAAAACAATTAAAATTGCGATTGATGAATGTGGTGGTCAAGCCAAATTAGCAAAGCTGTGCAGTGTCGCACAGCCTACGGTTTTTGCTTGGCTTCACCGTGGTGGTATTAGTGGCAAATACATCCCGCTTATCGCCAAAGCATCCAATGGGAAAGTCACCGAAACTGACATCTTGCGCTCACTCACAAAGTCACAATAGCGCAACGAATAGTAAAAATCTTCAAGAAAAAGGAAAGGTTTTAATGAACAGTAAAGACATTCAGCGCACGTTACATCGCGATTGTAAAAACGCGTCTGGCGGTATCACTACGCTGGCACTCACGCTAGGCAAATCGCCGAATATTTTAGGCAATAAACTTAACGTAGAATGCGAAAACAATCATCTCAGCTTTATCGAAGCCCTCGATCTCATCGAAATCACCAATAGCACGCGCACCGTCGCCGCCATTGCCGACAAAATCGATCATCTTATCGTACCTATGCCCAAATGCGCCAGTTGCTGCGCCGATGTCGTGCAAGGCTTTTTAGACATTACCACCAATGCAGGGAAAATTGGCGAACAAATCAAAAGCGCAGTCCATCCTAATTCAGATTTAGGGCGCGAGTTATCCAACAAAGAAAAACAAACGATTTCCGCCAGCATTGACGCGCTCATTGAAAGCGCATTGTGCTTAAAGTGGGAATTAGAGCAATAAAAAAACCACGGCGGGAACCGTGGCTAATCATTAAGGAATGTATTTATGGAGAATACTAATCCAAACGAAAAAATAAGTCAATCGCAATGTGACCGTATTTTGCGTTATTTGCAATCAGGTAAGCGACTGACATCACTCGAAGCTTTAGACAAATTCGGTTGCTTGCGTCTTTCGGCGCGAATTTTAGATTTAAAAAACCGCTGGCATCAGATTTCGGACGAGTTCGTCCACGATGCACGCACAGGCAAAGTATATAAAGCGTATTTTATGGCGGTATGAGATGAGTGTTGAGTTAATGACTAAAGCATTTAAAAGCAAAACCGGCAATCCTTTAACAAAATTAGTGCTGGTAAAATTAGCCGATAATGCGAATGATGATGGCGTTTGTTATCCAAGTTATAAACGTATTGCAATCCAATGTGAAGTTTCGCGCCCTACGGCAATTTCGCACGTTAAGAAATTGGAAGCGATGAAATATTTATCCATTCGTGAACGTAAAACCGAAAACGGCAACGCCACTAATGTGTATATCTTGCATCCCGAAAACTGGGAAATATTAGAGCCTTTTACTAGTAAAGCAGCTTTACCACCCCTAGTAAACGAGCTTAACCACCCTAGTAAAGCAGCTTTACCACCCCTAGTAAACGAGCTTAACCCTGAACCATCAATAGAACCATCAGATAACCATCATATTAAAAAAACTACGCAAAAAAGCGAATCCGAAATGTTGCTTGAGCAGTTCGGTATTACCGGACAACTGGCGAAAGATTTTATTGCACACCGCAAAGCCAAAAAGGGCGTAATTAACCAAACGCAACTCAACCGTCTGCAAAAACAAGCGGACAAGGCGGGGATTTCGATTTGTGAAGCGGTGGAGATTTGCATTGAACGAAACTGGCAGGGATTTAACGCATCATGGGATTGGCGTGATGAAAAACTGCGACCAAATTCACCGCACTTAGGGCAATCACACCCCAATAAACCCAAATTTGACGATACGCAGACAGGCTGGTCTGCAGGAATGAATTTCACAGTGGACGGTACGCAATGGAAAATTCCATAACACAAGACCAAATTAACACGCTCCCGCCAGAATGTGCACAGTGTGCGGAAGAGACGATTAACTGGCTCTTTCAAGAGCTTAAATCGATTTTTCTTGGTTGGCGTGCAGCCTTTGAAACCGAAGCGGATTATCTTTCTGCTAAAAAAACTTGGTTGCGTGTGTTGGTACGAGAAAAAATTACGAGACCTCAGTTGGAGAACGGGCTTTATAAAGCAGAAAACTCTCTTGATAAATTTTTACCTAGCGTAGGGTTGTTTGTGTTTTGGTGCAAAGCCTATGACTATCACGCACTGGGCTTACCGAATGAAGCGGAATTATACCAACGTTATAACACTTTCTTAGGCTATGCCCGATTCAATCGGGATGAATTTCAATATCGTTCAAAAGTGGAATTTTGGTTGCTTAAAAATCTGTACGAAAAGTGTAAGAAAAAATCGGAAGAGGACACGTTGAAAGCTATTCCGAAATTACTCACAAAAGCGGCAGAAAAAGTGCGGTCGAATTTTCCTTTTGAGGATATTCCGAAAATGATTCCAACAAAGCCACGTTTTTACGATAAAGCGAAGGCTGATAAGGCACGCGATAGCTTGATGGCAATGATGAAAGGGAAAGGGGCATTGCAATGACAAGCTATAAATGCCCAAAGTGCGGTGCGGAATTAGAGGATTTTTATACGCCAGATTATTTTATATCGAGCAGCGAATGGGATGACGATCGTTTTCGTTGTAACGGTCACTTAATTGAGCCGATACCGTTTCCGCAGGTAAGCAAATACAGCGCAGTAAATCGAACAAAATCTTGCGGTTATTTTGGGTTGGAAGATTTAGGCGTGGAGTACAAAGAATGAGTATTGCGATGTTATTTAAGCGTTGGGAATGATGTGATGAGCCAATACAAACCTTTCTTTTTACGCGATCAACGCATTAAAAATAATTGCTTGGATTTAATCAAAGAGCTGCCAATAGACGATAAAAAGCCGTTGGTAGTCAAAATCCAACCAATAACACGAAACCTTGAGCAAAACGCCAAGTTTCACGCTATGTGCCAAGATGTTGCAAATCAGGCTGAATTTATGGGGCGTAAGCTCACAATGGAGCAGTGGAAAGTGTTGTTTATTTCGGGTCACGCAATCGCCACCAATCAAAAAGCAGATGTTGTGCCAGGTCTTGAGGGGGAATTTGTGAATATCCGTGAAAGTTCGGCTCAAATGAGCGTGAGCAGAATGGCGAGCCTTATCGAGTATGTGACCAGTTGGGGCGTGCAAAATGGCGTGAGATTTAACGATAGATGGGGATTTAAATGAAACGCTTAAACGATGATGAGATTTTGGAGTTAAAAATTGTACTTTTGATTGCGGCAGTTTGGGTAATGTTTAATATGGTGTTTGGTTAATGGCGAAAGAGTATAAATGCAAAATGTGCGGAAACTACTTTATAAAAACCGTTTCAAGTCTGCAAAAGGTCTGTTCGCCAGAATGCGCTATTAAACTTTCGCGCGAACAGACCCGCAAGGCACGCGAGAAAAAAGACAAACAGGCGCGAATCGAAAACCGCAAAAAAATGACCGCACTTAAAGAGAAAAACAAAACCAAGCACGAATTGACCAAGGAAGCGCAAGCGGCAGTAAATAAATATATCCGCCTACGCGATATGGGCAAAGAATGCATCTCCTGCGGCACGCCCTTAGTGGCAGAACAGCTAGGAGGAGGGTTTGATGCTGGGCATTACCGCTCACGTGGAGCTGCGCCACACTTGCGCTTTTATACTCTCAATATCCACGGTCAATGTAAAAAATGCAACCGCTACTACGGCGGCAATGTACAGCAATATCGCCTAGGCTTGCTTGATAGACTAGGTAGCGAAAAAGTCGAACAAATTGAAGCTGACAACCGCCCACGGCATTATTTCCCCGATGACTTACGGCGCATCAAACAGATTTTTAACAAAAAATGCCGATTAATAGAAAAAAGAAAGGGATAATATGCAGACCAAACACATCTTAGATATTAAATTAACTGCTCGCCGCTATGGCAAATGGGCGCGTGAAGGCGAGGGAATTAACTATCCCTCAATTCAGCCCTTTTTACGCAAAGCAACGCCCGATCACGGTATCCCGATGTTAGATGATGAAACCGCAATGCGCATTCACGACGCAACACTTATTATGCGCAACGTCACACCAGAGTTATATCAAGTGTTTATGCTACGGTATGTTAGCAATTTATCGCAAGGTGACGTAGGGCGGGAAATGAGAGTGAGTGTACCAACGATAAAATCTTATCTTTACGCCGCGCATCAATCTCTAAAACTACTTCTAACGCAAAATAAGTGTATTTTTCTCGCTTAAACTTTCATCAAACGTCTGCTTCGGTAGGCGTTTGGTTTCTAAAATGTGATCTATATCACTGAATGATCCCCACCTATTGTGTAATATGCCAAAAATCTCTCGCTAACATCAAGGAAACTAAAATGAAAAAAGCTGTGCTATCCTCGCTAATCTTAGTTGCATTACCCTTTTCAACGCTTACCGAAGATAAAATCTACAATCCAAGTCCACAAGAAATTGAATTAATGAAATTAGTGATCAAGGAAGAAATAGATGTCTACTTTCAAGGTGGGAAAACTGCTTATAAATATGGTGATTACGTATTTACCACCATATCTGAATTAGAAAAGGAATATGATAAAAATGAAGCTCGAGCCAACAAAAAATTCAAAGGCAAAAATTTGATAGTTTCAGGCACGATAGGTAGCATTGAGACGGATTTATTCGATCACCCGTATATTGTATTTAAATCAAAAAATGAATTTAACTTCAACGCGACACAAGCAAAATTTAAAAAATCTGCTTACGATAAAGTGATCGATTTAAATAAAAGCGATAAAGTAAATTTAGTTTGTGAAGGTGCCGGAGAAGTGGCGGGAACACCAATGCTAGACAATTGCCAATTCCGCGCCGATGTCATCAAATCCATTACAGATCAATATCTCGCAGATTATAATAACCTTTTAACAAAAGGCGTAGATACATCAAAAGTATTTTTAAATAAGATCGTATATATCGTCGCACGACGAGCGTATATAACCAATGGATTTAGCAAATGCAGTAAAAAAATTACATCTGATTGCCTTGATAAGGGCGTAGATAAGAAAAAAGAAAAAGCAATTGAAGATGCGGCTGAGAATAATGATTTTATCCCTGAACTTAAACCATTAGCCGAATATTTAGATTTCCACTACACCCCAAAAGATCAGCGAAATAATCAATAAGGAATGTATTATGACTGATGCCATTTTAAAAGATAAAATCCTATCTCACGCCCAACACGTATTACGCGCTGGGCCACATTGCACAACCGAAGAAACTACCAAGCAAGCATTAATTCTTCCATTCTTGGATATATTAGGCTTTACATCATACGATCCAACTAAAGTAAAAGCGGAATATACTGCAGATTTTGTCGGCGCAAAAAATGGTGAACGAGTGGATTACGCGCTATTTTGTCATAACGTGCCGGTAATGTTTATTGAAGCAAAATCCTACAATGAAGACTTAAGCAATCATGCACCACAGCTCGCGCGTTATTTTAATGCAACCCCTGAAGTAGCCGTTGCAGCAATTACCAATGGCAAAGAATGGCGATTTTTCACTGACTTGAAAGATAAAAATATAATGGATAGTACGCCATTTTTACGCATAAACTTTAGCAGTCTTGATGAAACTAAAATCCCACAACTAGCGCAATTCTGCCACGATAAGTTTCAACCAGAAGCACTCCGCACATTAGCGGAAGAAAGTGTTTATCTTTCCGCTTTCACTAAGGTTATTTCATCGTCTCTAAAAGATGTAGATAGCGATTTTGTTCGATATATTGCCGGTCGTTCCAATATTGGACGCCAGCTTAACCAGCGTTTTATTGAATCCATTACCCCAATCGTGAAGCAGGCAGTTGAGAAAGCTGTGAGCGAAATGGTTGTATCAGGCTTATCCAAGCAGCCGGTAATGGAGCAGTTGGAAGAGCCAGCATCGGAGATGATTGATGAAACCGCGCCTGTCGTCGATCCTAACAATAGTAAAATCGTGACAACCTATACTGAGCGATTATTATCTGAATATGTTTCATTAATTCTAGGCGAAGAAGTTGAACTGATCGCCAAAGACACTGAAAGCTATTTCAGCATTTTGTATCAAGGAAAAACGAACCGCTGGATCTTACGTTATTACGATAACAAGCAACGCCCATCGATTGTAATTCCTATAGAGCTAAATGACGAGAACAGAAAGGAGATCGTGCGCGCCGGTTTGGAAATCTCAGGCAGCCAAATTATTATAGATTGCCCTGAAAACATCTTAAGATTGAGCGGTATCATTCGTGATTGCCTTGAGTATTGTCAAGATGATGAAAATTTTAGAGTGAAAAAAAAATAACGCAATACACAACCCACCCAGCCCGCAATCGCGGGCTTTTTTATTGCCTAAATTTCGACAAACAAAAAAACTATATTTTATAGAAAAAACTATTTACATTAAATAGAAAAAGCTATATTATAAGCACATCAAAACAAAACACCCTATAAGGAACCTAAAATGAATATTAATAGCTCTGCAGAATTAAAAGCCTTTTTCATTACCGAAGTGTTAGAGCGTTACGCAGAGAAAACAGGAAAAGCCTTAGAAGCCTTAGCAGATTTGTTTATGACTAATGAAGATTTCAGAAATCTGATTATGGATGAAGTTGAAGTAGAGGCAAAACAAGTTGTAGCACATATTTAAAAATGTACCCACCGCAATAGCAGGCGTAAGCCGAGAGATAAGCAGAGACGGCAGTGGGATTTAATAAAAGAAGAAGAAAAATAAGAACAGTCACTTAAGTTTATCGCCTAAAGTTTTTACTAAGCCCTTTGAGAAGGCCTTGAATAAAAATTTTAATTGCTCTTTAACAAATCGAATCACCCACGAACCAACATCAACATTGGGAATAATGCGTAACTTGAACGCGTGGGGCTGAGGCAATCAAGATAACGCCATTTTTAACCGCACTTTTCTCTTAATGCAGCCGAAATCGATTTGACGGCGACCGCGTTGCGGAATCTGACAGATTAAGCGCATTATCACATTAAAGCGCGGTTAAAAATGGTACACAAACAAGGAGCCAACTATGGCAACTATCATCGTAAAGCGTGATGCAGGTTCACGCAAATTCACCGAAAAAGGCGAAATTTTACAACGTGGTAAAGCGGGCAGATTAGAAAGAATGTTCGATAAACAACGTCGCATTAATGCCGCGTTTGAAAAAATGGTGGTAAAAGAAAGTGCGGCGGATCGCGCAATTAAATTTGCAGCCAACCGCCAAAAAGAGCAATTTATCGACATAGCCAACTACCCTGCTGCAAAGGTAAACCTGCTGGTACAAACACCGTGCACGCAGTGCAGAAGCGCAGATTAGGGGTAAGAGAATTAATACGATAGCCTCGGCTTGAGCCTTACAAGCATAAAGAAAGGCACCATATTCTAGACAAAATTAGCATAGACTGATTGCACTACTCCACTGACCGCTCGAAAGGGCGGTTTTTTTAGGGTTATTTAAAATGAAAAATAAAATCACAGACTTAAACAATCATTTATTTTCCCAGTTAGAAAAACTGCTTGATGAAGACTTAACCGATGAAGAACTTAATCGAGAAATTAAACGTGCCAATGCCGTATCAGGCATTGCGGCAAATATTATCGCAAGCAATGCGATTTCGCTTAAAGCAATGACATTGTTTGAAAATCGTCAAATTGAAAGAGAATCCCCTGATTTTCTAAGAATATCTAAGGCGCAAGGCGATGACCTCTAATGCGGAACGATTTAAATTCACCGATGAACATATTGCGTTTATTCGCTTACATTGGGATAAAAAGCCATCTGATCTAATTAAATTGTTTCAGCAACAGTTTGATTTATTAATAAATCGTAATGTTTTCTATAAATTAAAAAAGAAACACAATATTCCAAGCCTTAAGCATGCTAATCGTTACAGCAAAGAAGAACTTGCGTTCATTAAAGCGAATTGCACGTTAAATGAAAGAATCTTGGCTCAAAAAATGGAAGTTTATTTCAATAAACCATTTAATCCACACGCGTTAAAGGTTTTGCGCGTGAAGAGACAATGGCTAACCGGACGAAGCGGTCGATTTGAGAAAGGTGAAAATTTAAAACCGATTGGCTTTGAGCGATATTGTGAAAATGCAAAATGTTGGTTAATAAAAGCAAGCATTAAACGTTATGAACGGAAATCGCATTATCTCTGGCGCAAAGCCAGTAGAAAAATTCCGCGTGGACATATTATTGATTACAAAGACGGCAATTCAAGAAATTGCACCCTTGAAAATCTCGAATTAATTTCACGTGTTGAAATGGCTTGGCGAAAGAAATTACAGTATCACCAACTCAATGATGAAATTAAACCCACCTTTTCCGCCTTTGTAAAACTCAAAGAAGGCATAAATCAACGTAAAAAAGAGAAAGATATGGAAGAAAATCAATCCCCCAATATTGCCACGCAGGAACCGACAACATTCACGTTTGAATTTACAGAGCATGACCTACAACAGCTCGTTTGGGCGTGGTTTGCTTTATTGCGTGGCATGGAGCTTTGCCAAGCACTTCACCCTGCATTAAAACAAATTGGCTCGCACTACGCTGCTTCCGTTTATAGCATGGCTTACGAATATCGCAGTACTCTCCGTCAAGCTCAAAAAGTATTAGAGCGAATCACGGAACAATTTGAATGCGAGCAAGGCAATAACTGGCGCGTATTAAAATATCTTCGAGCCTACGATCCTAAAAAAACGAGTTTTCAATTAGAAATTCTATAAAACAGCAAAAAATCCGACCGCACTTTTGAAAAATCGTGTGGCGGATTATTACACCCAAAATTCAACAAATCGACTAAAAAGGAAACAAAAATGAAAACCGAATTATTCAACGATCACTTCCAAAACTACAAACGCTACCACATCCCAAAAGCGCAGCTAGTCATCGCCGATATTCCCTACAATCTCGGTAATAATGCTTACGCTTCAAACCCTGAATGGTATGTAAACGGCGATAACAAAAACGGCGAAAGCGACAAAGCCAACAGTAGTTTTTTTGATACAGATAAAGATTTTCGCATTGCCGAATTTATGCATTTTTGTTCAAAAATGCTCATCAAAGAACCGAAAGAACGCGGCAAAGCCCCTTGTATGATTGTGTTTTGCGCTTTCCAACAAATCCCAATGGTGATTGATTACGCCAAGCAGCACGGCTTTAAAAATCACATCCCTTTGGTGTTTATTAAATCATCATCACCACAGGTGCTCAAAGCGAATATGAAAGTCGTCGGCGCAACAGAATATGCCTTGATTTTATACCGCGATAAACTGCCGAAATTTAACAACAACGGCAAAATGATTAAAAACTGGTTCGAATGGGAAAAGGACAACCGCAAGGAAATCCCTAAACTGCACCCGACACAAAAGCCCATTGCCGTGTTAAAACGCCTCATCGAAATCTTTACCGATGAGGGCGATGTAGTGATTGATCCGGTTGCTGGCAGTGCATCCACGCTACGCGCCGCACGAGAGCTTAACCGCCCGTCCTATGGCTTTGAAATCAAAAAAGACAGCTGCAAAATCGCAAAAGAACAAATGCTTAATATCTAACAAGGAGCCCCAAATGAAACGCTCAAAAAACGCATTACGCCAAGAAAAACAAAGCTTCACGCATTTTATGAAAGGCAGTGAAAAATGGCTAAACAGAATCTGCTATTTTCTCGCCGCCTTGGTTATTTCCCTAATTGTGGGCGGGATTAGCCTAGACGCCGATGCCAACCCCACCGATTGGCACGATAACGAATTAAGCCAACAAATCCAACAAGAAACCCGATGTGAACTGAAAGGGGGCATATATGAAAACGGTGTATGTTTACCGCCTAATCTTACACTGGCAGCAGAAAAAGAACTGCAGGATTACACCGCACAAAAACAAGCAGAAATTAACCGCACTTTAGGAGAAAAACAATGAAACCCTACGCTGATTACTACGCTCAACTCAATGCGGCACACCAACGTAAAGTGGATTGGCAAGCAGGCTATGAAATCGCCTTAGACGAAGTCGCCACGGAAATTGACAATGATTTACAACAAGGCGACCAAACGCATTATCACGAACTCACGGAAATGTTGTGTGATAACGATAATTTCTGGCTTGCCATTGGCAGCGGTGCAAGTTATGAGCCTTATAGACAAGAAGCGATTAAGAAAATCGCCGAGCGTGAATTAAACGACAGAATGAATGATTATGACCCAGATTAATGGAGGGGCGAGATGACAAACCAAGTCCAACATCAACAAAATAAACAGCCACCTGCGCTTAAAACATTTTTTGAAAGTGCGAATGTGCAAAATAAGATTAAGGAACTTGTTGGCAAAAATGCGGCCACTTTTGCAACAAGTGTCATGCAAATCGCCAACAGCAATTCAATGCTTAAAACAGCAGACCCAATGAGCATTTTTAATGCGGCCTGTATGGCTGCGACACTGAATTTGCCACTACAAAATGGCTTAGGCTTTGCCTACATCGTCCCTTTCAGAAACAACAAGGAAAAGAAAACCGAAGCGCAATTCCAAATTGGCTATAAAGGTTTTATCCAACTGGCACAACGTAGCGGGCAATTTAAACGCTTAGTCGCATTGCCTGTGTACAAAAAGCAACTTATCAAAAAAGATTTTATTAATGGTTTTGAGTTCGACTGGGAGCAAGAACCCGAGCAAAACGAAAATCCAATCGGCTATTACGCCTATTTTAAACTAGTAAACGATTTTTCAGCCGAACTCTATATGAGCCACGATGACATCGTCAAACACGCTCAACGCTACAGTCAAACATTTAAAAAAGGCTATGGCGTATGGCACGATAACTTCGAGGCAATGGCATTAAAAACTGTAACTAAGTTATTGCTATCAAAACAAGCCCCGCTCTCTGTTGAAATGCAACAAGCCGTATTAGCCGACCAAGCCGTTGTGAAAGATGTAGAAAATCAAGAATTCAACTACACCGACAATATTCAAGAGGCGGAATTTTTAGCGGTTGTTGATGAAGCCACATTCGAACAATGCAAACAAAGCATTGCCAACGGCGAAACCACCCTACAAGAGCTTTGTGATAGTGGGGCTTATGAATTTAGCCAAGAGCAGATTGCGGAGTTGGAGGCGATTGAGAATGGAAATGTACCAACTCAAAGCTAAATGCTCTGGCTTGGCTGATTTAATGGTAAAGCCTAAAAGCGGTAATGGAATATCTGCTACAGCAAAAAGTGCGGTGAGAAAGATAGTGAAATTTGATTTATTCGGTTATCGAGATTTTGAGGGGAATAAATACACCGAGAAAGGTATCGCACTAGAAGAACAAGCCATTAAGTTAAGCGGTCGTAAGCGTGGATTACCTCTTAAAAAGAACACGGAAAGGCGTGAAAACGATTGGATTACAGGCGAGTGCGATATTTATGTGCCAAGTCGAAAATTAATCATAGATACTAAATGCTCTTGGGATATTGGTTCACACCCTTTTTTTGCTGATGAGGCGGAAGAAAAAGCGAAAAAAGCGGGTTATGACGCACAAATGCAAGGCTATATGTGGCTATGGGATTGTAGTGAGGCGCAAATTGATTTTGTCCTCCTCCCCACTCCTTATGACCAATTATCAAGCTATGACGACCCAAACAGATACATTGACTTGGTTGAGCAAATCCCCCAAGAAAAACGTATCACCACCGTCACAATTAAACGTGATGAGAAAATCATCGAGAAAATCAAAGAGCGGGTAGAAATTGCTCAAGAATATTATCAACAACTCATACAGGAGATGCGCTAATGGCACGTAATACCAACACCGTGATATTAGTCGGTCATTTAGGCAGTGACCCAGAAATCCGCCAATTCCAAAATGGCGGGCAAATTGCCACATTTAATCTTGCTATCGGCGATGATTACCGAGATAAACAAGGTAATACAGTTAAACGTACGCATTGGATACCTATTGTGGTGCATGGCAATTCTGCTGATGTAGCAAGACAATATCTGCAAAAAGGCTCAAAAATCTGTGTAACAGGAAAACTAGTACAGGAAAGCTGGCAAGACCAAAACGGCAATAATCGCACCGCACTTAAAGTAGCGACACAATCCTTTGAAATGCTAGACAGCAAGGTAAGCAATGAAACACAACAGCCAAGCAAAGACAAAGAAAAACCCGACCCATTAAGCGCAGCAGCTGAACAAGATGGGTTTAATGATGATATTCCGTTTTGAGTTACATGATAAGCCACTAACCAATAGTGGCTTTTTTATTATCTAAATTTGAGAGACAAAAAAATGACTGAAGAAAACAAAGAAATTATAGCTTATAAAGGGTTTAAGCAAGACTGGACTTGTCGAGGTTATCAGTATGAGGTAGGCAAAACGTATGAGCATAAAGGTAATGTTGAGGCTTGTGAGAGTGGATTCCACGCCTGCGAATACCCGCTTGATGTGCTTAGCTATTACAGTCCAGCGGTAAGTAAATTTGCTGTAGTTAAAATGAGCGGCGAAACATCAAAAGATAGTGATGATACAAAAATTGCATCTGCAAAAATCACGATCGAAACCGAAATTAACTTACCGGAAATGATAAAAAAAGCCGTTGAATGGATAAAAGGTAAAGTTGATTGGGATGCTGCCAAGGTGTCCAATACAGGCTATCGGTCGGTAGCGACTAATACAGGCTATCAGTCGGCAGCAACCAATACAGGCAATCGGTCGGCAGCAACCAATACAGGCAATCTGTCGGCAGCAACCAATACAGGCAATCTGTCGGCAGCAACCAATACAGGCAATTGGTCGGCAGCAACCAATACAGGCGATTGGTCGGCAGCAACCAATACAGGCAATCTGTCGGCAGCAACCAATACAGGCAATTGGTCGGCAGCGGAAGTATCTGGCAAGCAATCTATAGCTGTCGCGCTTGGTTGGCAATCTAAAGCTAAGGCGAGTATCGATGGTGCGATTGTTTGTGTGTATCGCAATCATGATGGCGAGCTAATCCATATCAAAGCATCAAAAGTCGGTGAAAATAACATCAAAGCTGATACTTGGTACACGTTAGATGAGATAGGTGAGTTTGTTGAGGTTAAAGACGACTAAAAAACCATATAGAGAACCTATCTATGGTAGTGATAGATTCGTGGTTGAAGAACACTACTACGAAGATGATGCTTAAAATCTGCCGCTATTAATTAGCGGCTTTTTATTTATGAGGAATAATAAAAATGTACTGGTTTAGAAATGCAATTATTTACCAATTAACAAAACAAATAGACTTTGAGAGTATCGAAAAACAACTCAAAGAATGTGAATTTACTCCGTGTGGTTCAGCAGATGTTAGCCATTTCGGTTGGTCTGCTCCGCTCGTCACCAGCGAAAATTTAGCACATCAAGCGAACGGAAAAATCTTACTTGTAGCTAAACGAGAAGAGAAGATTTTGCCTGTGGAAGTTGTGAATCGTGAACTCAATAAACGAATCACTGCACTTGAAGAAAAAGAACAGCGAAAATTAAAGAAAGTAGAACGATCATCTTTAAAAGATGATGTGATAGCTACCCTACTTCCGCAAGCGTTTTCTCGTATCAAAATGACCGCACTTTATATCGACACATTGAAACAACTTATCTTTGTTGATACAGCATCAAGTAAAACAGCCGAAGATGCACTTGCACTTTTGCGTAAATCGCTTGGCAGCTTGCCAGTAGTACCGTTGGCGTTTAACTGTGCGCCGTGTGAAGTAATGACAAGATGGGTTACAGATACTGCACCTGATTGGCTAATCTTGCGTAAGGAAGTGGAAATCCGCGAAAAAGAAGATCTTGGCGTTATTCACTGCAAGCAAAAAGATGTTGAAGACGAGGAAATTATTGAGCTTGTTCAAAATGGCTTGATCTCTAAACTCGCGCTTGAGTGGGAAAACAACCTTAAATTCGTATTAATCGAAGATGGCACGCTGAAACGCCTGAAATTTGACGACAATATCACCGAGCAGAACGATGATATTGTAAAAGAAGATGTAACTGCTCGTTTTGATGTAGACTTTGTCTTAATGGCGAGCGTGCTTGGTAAAACAGTGGATAGCCTAATAAAAGAATTTGGCGGGATTAGGGATAGATTATGAGATTACTTAAACGGCTAGCTGAAAAAGTCCTGATAGACGATCTTAGACGATTGGATAAACATATTGATAAATCTATCGAACTCCATGAATTGAAGCTACGAAAATTGGGTGAATTAATTAAAAGTCTGGAAGCTGAGAACAATCAACTAAAACGAGAAAATGCGACGCTTGAAACTGAGCTTAGAGCAATAAAACAAGAACGTATTTTTAGTAAACGTAAAAAGAAAAGCAAACGAAAATGAATGAAATTAACATCAAAATCCCCTTACATAAATTCCAAACATTAATACACCGTTATGTTAGAGACAGCCTACACGATAACGGAACGCCTGTTTTAATCTGCATCCACGATGTTAAAGAGTATTGGGCGGTGCTAGATAGCCATACAAGAGAAAAAATTAAGGGCGAAGTGACATTTTTTATCAAAGAATATCATCATCTACGCAATGATGAATTCTTTAAGAAAGATTTAGCTGCTTGGAGTGAATTAGCCGACTGGATAAATGAAAACCGCAGTAGTACATCAACAACTGGCACAACAGCAAAACCACTTGTGCCTGTGTTGCCTGTGATTAATCCAAAACAGAGGAAAAAATAACCGCACTATGTTTACCTACGGTTCAATCTGTTCAGGGATTGAAGCGGTAAGCGTGGCATGGAAAGGCTTAAGTAAACCGCTGTGGTTTAGCGAAATTGAGCCTTTTCCTTGCGCCGTGCTTGCTTATCATTATCCCAACATCCCAAATCTTGGTGATATGACCACCTTACCCGAAAAAATCTTAAACCGTGAAATTCCTGCGCCTGATGTGCTTGTTGGTGGTACTCCTTGTCAAGCATTTTCTGTCGCTGGTTTGCGAAACTCGTTAGATGACGACCGCGGAAATCTCACGTTAACTTTAATACACATATTAGAGGCTATTGATTATGTTAGATACCAAGACGGTAAGCAGCCGTGCGTTTTGTTGTGGGAAAACGTTCCGGGTGTACTATCCACCAAGGACAACGCATTCGGACACTTTTTGGCTGGACTGGTTCAAGAACGTCAGCCATTGCAGCCAACAGGGCGAAAATGGACAAACGCAGGTTTATTGCATTCAGCTCGAACTGTCGCGTGGCGAACACTCAATGCTCAATACTTCGGACTCGCCCAACGACGCAAGCGCGTGTTCCTTGTGGCAAGTGCTAGAGAAAGAAGCGTCGCCCAAATACTTTTTGAGCGCACAAGCTTGCAAGGGTATTCTCAATCGTGCGGAAAAACGCAACAAGGTTTTACCTGCTACGCTGAGGGAAGCTTTGGAACGTATCGCCAATCCGTATTGGGGGGGCTAGTAAAAGCTAGTGGTGGGGCGCTTGGTGGTGGCTCTGAAACTATTGTAGTACATGGTACGCAAGACCCGATTATTTCAACATCAACTGCCCACTGCCTAGGGCGCAATAATGGGCAGGAAAATGTTTTGTTCGATATTTCAGACCGACGCGATGTTGTGCGCATACAAAAGGACGGCACTACGCCAACACTTACCGCAAGAATGGGGACAGGTGGGAATAACATTCCATGCATGAGCATCAACCAAAACATTCGCAAACTTACCCCTTCAGAATGCGAAAAATTACAAGGTTTTCCTCCAGGTTATACGCAAATATCGTATCGAAATAAACCAGCCGAAGATTGCCCGGATAGCCCGCGCTATAAAGCTATCGGCAATAGTATGGCTGTACCGGTTATTAAGTGGATCGGGGAAAGAATGATTAATTATTTAAACAAATAAATCCAATAGGCGTTCCAAGTGAGTGTTTTTTATTTTAAGCAAACAAAGGTGGAAAAAATGACCAAATATTTTTCAGTGGATATATCAAACGATATCCACATTATTAATTTGTGTGAAACATTAGAGCAAGCAAGAGAGACTTGTTTGGCTGGCGCTGTCGAGGCTCACGAATTTGCAGACGACATGGACGAATACGAAAATTATGAGAGTAATGATTTACCGTATGCTGTTTATGGTGTGGTTTTAGGTAAAGCGGAATGCAAGAAAAAAACGTTAACCGAAGAGGAGAAAGATGAGCACTGCTCCGATTTTGATTACGTCCTTGAAAAACCAGAAATTGTAGATTACCCGAAAGATGGCAACTGGATTAAGTATGACTCTTGCCCGCCAAGTGAAGATGGCTTTTTTATCGCATATTGCCCGGAATATGACATACCTGTGAAGGTTGCATTTTACGATGCAGACTTGTGCGGATTTACAGAGTTTACAGATGGTGAAGTAACACACTGGCAACCACTACCACAACCACCGGAGGAATAAATTATGCCAAATTGGTGTGTAGGAAATTTAAAAATTAGAGGCGAATCCGCTGATATAACGCATTTTTTAACGGAGTGCATTGAAGGTTGCGAGTGTGACATTGATGAATTTGGCACGTTAGAAATAAAAAACATTAGAGAGCAAGAAATCAAAGGGGCCCGACGTGTTTTTTGCGACAACCCAAATGAAATCATTGAGGGATATGAGTTGGAGAATGGGTATATCGTTGTCATACCAATCTCAGCTGCATGGGTATTAAGTCAGCCTGAAATGATTGAATTAAGCAAAAAATTTAATGTTGATTTTAGGTTTTATGGATTTGAATTGGGGCAAGCATTTAATCAAGAGTTAGAAATCATAAAAGGCGTATTAACTTTAGATAAATGTATCGAATTTAAAAATTACATTTGGGAATGCCCTATGCCTTATCTTGGGGGATAAAACCCATTTACAGCCCATTAAATCGCCCTCTCCTCTTTACAAAAAGGGGAATAAATTAGATGAAATGGGCTAACTAAAATAAATCGTTATAACCGCCATTATGGGCGTTTTTTTTACTATCTAAACCACGGAGGAAACATGAATAGTATTACCGAAGAATTTATTAAATCACAAATTGCCAATGTTGAATATCATCAACTTACCGGCACAACAATCACAATCTCGGTCATTACATTAAAATCAGGCTTTACTGTTACGGGCGAAAGTGCTTGCGTAGATCCAAATAACTTTGATGTAGAAATCGGAAACAAAATTGCGTATGAAAATGCGTTCGATAAATTGTGGCAATTATTCGGTTTTGAACTGAAACAGAAAATTGGCGGTGATTGGATGTATC
Organism: Haemophilus aegyptius; assembly: GCF_900475885.1. GTDB lineage: Bacteria > Pseudomonadota > Gammaproteobacteria > Enterobacterales > Pasteurellaceae > Haemophilus > Haemophilus influenzae. The sequence continues at coordinate 719,894 of NZ_LS483429.1, read as the reverse complement.
GCTTACATCGTGAACGCTCGGAATTGGCTGAACGTATTGATGCACTTAAAGAGTTTCTCAATAGCAAAGAAATAATCACAATATGCGAGCATAACGTTCTCAAGCAGCAAGAAAAAGTGATGTCACAATATCTTGCAATTTTGGATGCTCGTTTGGCGCAAATTTAAGTAAATCGACCGCACTTTGGTGCGGTTTGTTATTTAAGGAGTATGTATGAACTACACAAAGAAACCTGTCACAATCCAAGCGTGGCAATTCACAAAAGAGAATTACACTAAAGGGGTTCCGCACATTTTTAGAAGTAAAAATGTTTCGTATTGGTCGCAATATGGCGGAAAGGTTATCGGAGGGGAAATTAAAACATTAGAGGGTGTAATGGAAATTTCCGAAAATGATTGGGTTATCTGTGGGGTAAATGGCGAATTTTATCCGTGTAAGCCAGATATTTTTGAAAAAACTTATATGCCAGATCCAAATATTGAAGACTATATCAATCGTATTCGTGATCTTGCAAACAATCGAGATGTCGAGGGAACACATATTGAAGCTGATAAAATCTTGTGTGAAGTACTGAAAACTCTTGGGCAAAGTGAATTGGTCGAAGAATTTGAAAAATTAGAAAAATGGTACGCGTAATAACGCTAAATGATATGACCGTCCGAAAGGGCGGTTTTTTATTGGAGGAAATATGGAACAAACGCTCACTATTCGCGATGTTGCAAAGTGCTTGAACCTTAGCGAAACAACCGTGCGGAAAAATAAATTAAAGTGGGGATTTTTCCAAATGGAAGGGTCTAGAATGTGGCGAGTTTTTAAATCCGATCTTGATCGCAATCGCAAAAAAGCTGAAAATCTCAGCGATCTATATGCGAAGGTCGGTGATACACAGGAGAAACAAAAATGCCGATCCGCAAAAATAAAAATGGCGTGTGGCAAATCGATTTTACCACACCAAGCGGCGAGCGAGTTCGATGCAGTAGTAAAACAACTGACAAAAAATTAGCTCAACATCTCCACGATAAGCTCAAGCACGAAGCATGGCAAGTGGAGCAGCTTAACAAAAAGCCCGAAAAAACGGTGGAGCAAGCCTTAATTTTATTGCTCAAAGACGCAGAGCATAAAAAAGACAAACTCACCAAAATTCAGCACGCCAAATATTGGCGCGATGAAATCGGGAACAAGCTGCTTAGTTCTTTAACAAGTGAAGATATTCAAAATGCGATTCCTACGCACGTTGTACGCACAGGGAAAATACTTTCCCCAGCAACCCAAAACCGCTATCGTTCGTCCATTATGCGGGCAATCAATCTGGCAAAGCAAGCTGGTTGGATTGATGTCGTGCCTTATATCGCTAAAAGTAGCGAACCCAAAAAACGCATCCGCTGGATTACTGAAAAGGAAGCAGAGCGATTATTAGATAGCTTAAATCTTAATTGGATGAAAGATGTCTGCCAGTTCGCCTTATTGACGGGGGCTAGAATGACGGAGATTTTGTCAATGACGTGGGATAAAATTAATTTTGCTAACAAAATGGCAATAGTTACTGGCGATATTGCAAAATCTGGACGTGGACGTTCTCTGCCTTTAAGTGATGACGCAATTAATCTAATCAAAGAAAGGATGAAATATCAAGTGTCTCCCTATGTTTTTCATAGCGGAACAGGGAAACTACGTGATGATATTTCACGAAGGGATTTTAAGCGCGCCTTGCAGCGAGCCAATATTAAGAATTTCCGATTTCATGATTTACGTCACACTTGGGCAAGCTGGCATATCCAACGCGGAACACCGCTAATGGTACTCAAAGAGTTAGGCGGATGGGAAACGATAGAAATGGTTCAGAAGTATGCACACCTAAATGCCGACCATTTATTGTCATACGTGAATCAAGTCAAATTCTCGTCAAACACTCGCCTTGCTAGGTAAAGCAGAATAGCAGAAAACGACAAACTGGATGATTATCCAGAAACAAAAAGTACGTAAGTTATTAATTCTAAAGAGAAAACTTACAATACTTAGAAAACTCTATTTGGTAGGTTGTGAGAGGCTCGAACTCTCGACCGACGGATTAAGAGTCCGCTACTCTACCAACTGAGCTAACAACCCAACTGGACAACTAAATCAGAGAGTGGTGGGTCGTGAAGGATTCGAACCTTCGACCAACGGATTAAAAGTCCGCTGCTCTACCGACTGAGCTAACGACCCACTGTGTTAATGGATTTATGATAACGCATTTGTTCTAGAAGCAAAAGAATAAATTCATTCTTTCAAGCTAATTGGTTAAATTACAAACGATGAAAACAAAACAGGATCCAATAAAAAATGGATCCTGTTTTTCAAGTATTAGAAATACTAAGAATTAGTACGCTAACACTGCACGACGGTTTTTAGAATATGCAGCTTCATCATGACCTAATACTGCAGGTTTTTCTTCACCGTAAGATACTGTGCCTAATTTACCAGCATCAACACCTTTACCAGCTAAATAACCTTTAACTGCATCTGCACGACGTTGGCCTAATGCGATGTTGTATTCTGGTGTACCACGTTCATCAGTGTTACCTTCTACTAATACTTTAGCAGCTGGCGTTGCATTTAAATATGCAGCGTGTGCATCTAAGATTTGAACGTATTCACCAGTAATGTCATATTTATCAAAACCGAAATAAACGGTATTGTAACGTTGTTGAAGATCAGCAACAGAGTAACCGCCAAAAGTTTGAGCAGCACCATTGCCTGCAGCATCGTTGTTAGATGAACTACAAGCTGCTAATGCAGCTACAGAACCTGCAACTAATAATGATTTAACAAATTTGTTCATTAGATTTCTCCTAAATGAGTTTTTTATTTAGTTAAGTATGGAGACCAAGCTGGAAATTTAACTTGGCCATCACTTCCTGGAAGGCTAGCCTTAAAGCGACCATCTGCAGAAACCAATTGTAGCACCTTTCCTAAGCCCTGTGTAGAACTATAAATAATCATAATTCCATTTGGAGAGAGGCTTGGACTTTCGCCTAGAAAAGATGTACTAAGTACCTCTGAAACGCCCGTTGTGAGATCTTGTTTAACTACATTATTGTTACCATTAATCATCACAAGTGTTTTTCCATCTGCACTAATTTGCGCGCTGCCGCGACCACCCACTGCTGTTGCGCTACCACCGCTTGCATCCATTCGATAAACTTGTGGCGAACCACTTCTATCGGATGTAAATAAAATTGAATTTCCGTCTGGCGACCACGCTGGTTCAGTATTATTACCCGCACCACTCGTCAATTGAGTAGGTGTACCGCCATTTGCTCCCATAACGTAAATATTCAGAACACCATCACGAGAAGAAGCAAAAGCTAAACGAGAACCATCTGGCGAAAAGGCTGGTGCGCCATTATGCCCTTGAAAAGATGCCACTACTTTACGTGCGCCAGAATTTAAATCCTGTACAACAAGTTGTGATTTTTTATTTTCAAACGATACATAAGCCAAACGCTGGCCGTCTGGAGACCAAGCTGGAGACATAATTGGTTGGGCACTACGATTGACGATAAATTGATTATAGCCATCATAATCTGCTACACGAACTTCATAAGGTTGCGAACCGCCATTTTTTTGCACAACATAAGCGATACGAGTTCTAAAGGCACCACGGATCGCAGTTAATTTTTCAAAAACTTCATCACTCACAGTATGCGCGCCATAGCGTAACCATTTATTTGTTACTGTATAGCTATTTTGCATTAATACAGTCCCTGGCGTACCTGATGCACCAACCGTATCAATTAATTGATAAGTAATACTATAACCATTACCCGATGGAACCACTTGTCCAATTACAATTGCGTCAATTCCAATATTCGACCAAGCCTCAGGATTTACCTCTGCAGCTGAAGTTGGGTGTTGAGGCATTTGAGACACCGCAATAGGATTAAACTTACCACTGTTACGTAAATCATCTGCAACAATTTTACTAATATCTTCTGGTGCAGAACCAACAAATGGTACGACAGCGATAGGGCGCGCACCATCAACCCCTTCATCAATGACAATGCGTACTTCATCGCCAGCGAATGCATTGCTTCCAACAGCAAGTACAATCGCTAATACGCTCACTAAACATTTTAATAATTTCATTTTGTTACCTTTAAAATTTAACAATAAATTTTTCTAAAGAATTATCGAATATCAAAGTCAATAATTGGTGATTTATATTTTTCATAAATTTCATCCGATGGCGCAGCTGGAACTTTTTTCGTTCTAGCCACCGCACTTAATGCAGCTGAACAAATATCATCAGAGCCTGAAATTTTTTGATACCCCAAGATTGCACCATCTCGACCTAATTGAATTTTAATACGACAAACCTTTCCTGCAAAACTTGGATCTTTTAAGAAACGACGTTGAATCTCTTTCTTAATTACACCTGCGTATTGATCCCCAACCTTACCACCATCGCCAGAGCCAAGTGCAGCACCGCTACCTTGAGTTCCACCTTTATTTATGTTTCCCCCTTTAGATGCACTGCCGCCACCAATATCTCCGCCATTTAAGAAATCATCTAGGCTTGCTTGATCTGCTTTACGTTTCGCTTCCGTAGCAGCTTTAGCTTCTGCATCAGCTTTTGCTTTTGCCTCCGCTTCAGCCTTTGCTTTAGCTTCAGCGGCGGCTTTTGCCTTAGCTTCCGCTTCTACTTTCGCCTTAGCTTCCGCTTCTACTTTCGCCTTAGCTTCTGCCTCTTGTTTTGCTTTTTGAGCAGCAATTTCTGCTGCTTTCGCTTTAGCCTCTTCTTCAGCTTGTTTTGCCGCAGCAGCTAAACGTTTAGCCTCTGCATCTGCTTTTAATTTTGCAGCTTCAGCCGCTTGTTTAGCCCTAGCCTCTTCAGCTTGCTTCTGTTTTTCCAACGCTTCTTGACGAGCTTGCTCTTGTTGTTTTTTTATTTCTTGCTGACGTTGCTGTTCTTGCTGACGTTTTAACTCTTCTTGTCGTTGAACTTCTTGTTGATGCTTAATCTCTTCTTGATTAGGCTCAGGTGGTTTTTCTTCCACAACAGGTTCTGGGCGTTTTTGTTTATCCGATTGCCCTTTTTTTTGTTGTTGAATACGCCCCCATTCCTGAGCAGCCGTACCCGTATCAACAATCACTGCCCCTATTACATCTCCTTCACCTTCTCCACCACCCATAATTTCAACGGTGTGATAAAGCGAACTTAAAATCAATAAGCCAAACAAGATAAAGTGCAAAAGGATAGAAATAGCAAAAGCATTGATTCCTTTCTTTTGTCGATTATTTTGCACGTGTTACCTACTTAGCTAAATGGGATTTGTCATTAAACCTACAGATTTAATGCCTGCAAGATGAAGTAAATTCAATGCCTTAATCACTTCTTCATAAGGCACTTCTTTAGCTCCGCCTACTAAAAATAGCGTATTATTATCCTTATCAAATTCCTGTCTAGATAATTGAGTAACCATTTCTTCTGTTAAACCTTCTTGACGTTCTCCGCCAATAGAAATCGCATATTTTCCAATACCTGCCACTTCAAGAATGACGGGGACTTTATCTTCATTAGAAACCTCTTGGCTTTGCACAGAATCAGGCAATTCAACTTGAACGCTTTGACTAATAATAGGGGCGGTTGCCATAAAAATTAACACTAAAACTAAAAGCACATCTAAAAAAGGCACAATATTAATTTCAGATTTAATTGCTTTACGCTGACGACGAGCCATATATTCCTCTAAAATTTTAACTTATTTTTACCGCACTTTTTCTTCAAAGTGCGGTCAATTTTCCCTATTTTTAGTGAGGGGCTTTACCAAAGGCTTGACGGTGTAAAATCGTCGTAAATTCATCAATAAAATTACCGTAATCTTGTTCAATGGCATTCACTCGTAAACTTAAACGGTTATAAGCCATTACTGCAGGAATTGCGGCAAATAAACCAATCGCAGTGGCAATCAACGCTTCGGCGATACCTGGCGCTACCATCTGTAACGTTGCTTGTTTTGCACCACTTAATGCCATAAAAGCGTGCATGATACCCCAAACAGTTCCAAATAAACCAATATAAGGGCTAACAGATGCCACTGTGGCTAAAAATGGAACTCGGTTTTCCAAACTTTCAATCTCACGGTTCATCGCAAGATTCATCGCACGCATTGTGCCTTTAATAATCGCTTCAGGTGCGTCTGGATTTACTTGTTTTAAACGTGAAAATTCTTTAAATCCCACGCAAAAAATTTGTTCGCTGCCCGTTAATCCATCGCGACGATTAGATAGCCCTTCATAAAGTTTATTTAAATCTTCTCCTGACCAGAAACGATCTTCAAACGTACGTGCTTCTTTTAAGGCATTCGTTAAAATACGGCTACGTTGAATAATAATTGCCCAAGATATGATTGAGAAAGAAATCAAAATCACAATTACCAGTTGCACAACAATACTTGCTTTTAGAAAAAGATCTAAAAAATTCAATTCTGCAGTCATTGCATACTCCGAAAAATTATTTTAAGTGATGAAACGCCGCTTTAACTTCTTTGGGAAACGCCACAGGTTTCATCTTGCCTAGATCAACACAGGCTACCTTAACAGTAGCCTTTGATAACATCAGGGTGTTGCGCATCAGTCTCTGTTCAAAAAGGATTGTAGCCCCTTTTACTTCTGAAACCTCTGTTTCCACCATAAGTAAATCATCCAATTTTGCTGCCACGCAATAATCAATGGCGAGCGTTTTGACAACAAATGCGAGTTGTTGTTCCTCTAGTAAGGTTTGTTGCGTAAAATTTAATGTACGCAAATATTCTGTTCTTGCTCGTTCAAAAAAATGCAAATAGCGAGCGTGATACACTACGCCACCTGCATCAGTATCTTCATAATACACACGAACAGGAAAAGAAAAGCAATTATCCAACATATTCTCACCCAATTGGTCGCAATAAGCCGTGTATTCTAGAACCAGTTTTTGGGATAAGCAAGCTATCTATGAAAAAACTCAATAAGATTTTATTCATTTTAAAACATCTAAAATTTTTACCGCACTTTTAGCCTGACTAGCAAAAGATAAGGTAATGACAAATCATTTTTAACCTTTCTAATTGAGCAAAATCTATTCAAAACATAACCGTTCTTTAAAAATAACCTCTATGTAATCTTAAGCCACCAGTATTTTTATTCTTGATATTTAGCGTTTCTATGCGACAATCTTTGCGGTTATTTACTTTAAAAATATGTTTTACTAGATGGATTACGAAAATCAAATTGCCAATATTTTCTCACTAAATGGCGAATTAAGCCAAAATATCAAAGGTTTTCGTCCTCGAGCTGAACAACTTGAAATGGCATATGCTGTAGGTAAAGCAATTCAAAATAAATCTTCTCTTGTAGTTGAAGCTGGAACGGGGACAGGAAAAACCTTTGCATATCTCGCGCCTGCTTTAGTTTTTGGTAAAAAAACCATTATTTCTACAGGATCTAAAAATCTTCAAGATCAGCTTTTTAATCGAGATCTTCCAGCTATTAAAAAAGCCCTTAATTTCACGGGAAAAATTGCGTTGCTAAAAGGTCGGGCAAACTATCTTTGTTTAGAGCGTTTAGATCAAGTGATTGCTCAAGGTGTGCTTGGAGATAAGTCTGTTTTAGCTGAATTAAGTAAAGTACGAAAATGGAATAATAGTACTAAAACAGGCGATTTCACAGAATGTATCGAGCTTGCAGAAGATAGCCCAATTATTCCTCAACTGACGAGTACAGCGGAAAGTTGTTTAGGCACCGATTGCCCTAATTATTCAGAATGTTATGTAGCAAGTGCGCGTAAAAAAGCATTAAATGCGGATTTGGTTGTAGTTAATCATCATTTATTTTTTGCTGATATGGCTGTGAAAGAAAGTGGTTTTGGCGAACTTATTCCAAATGCAGAAGTGATTATTTTTGACGAAGCTCATCAGTTACCCGATATTGCCAGTCAATATTTTGGTCAATCTTTAACATCACGCCAGCTTTTTGATTTGTGTAAGGATATTAATATTGTTTACCGCACAGAACTTAAAGATATGCAGCAGCTTGGCACAACATCTGATACCTTACTGAAAGTGGTACAAGATTTTCGTTTATTACTGGGTAATGGGAGTAATGTTCGAGGAAATTGGCGTGAGCTTTACACGCAAAGTGCGGTGAAAAAAGCCTTTGAATTATTACAAGAGAAAATAGATTTTTTATCTGAAGTAATTAAATTAGCACTTGGTCGTTCCCAAACTTTAGACAGTATTTTTGAGCGTGTTGAATCCATTAAAATCCAACTCAAACGTTTATCAGAAACAAATATTGTGGGTTATTGTTATTGGTATGAAGGAAATGGTCGCCAGTTTGGTTTACATATTACGCCATTGACGGTGGCCGATAAATTTGGTGCTCAGCTGGAAGCGAAAGAAGCCGCTTGGATATTCACATCTGCGACATTAGAAGTGGGGGGAACTTTTAATCATTTCTGCCAACGTTTAGGCATTGAAAATGCGACACAAAAAATTTTATATAGTCCCTTTAATTATCCTGAACAATCTTTGCTTTGTGTGCCTCGATATTTGCCGAATACCAATCAAGTGAATACATTAAATTCACTAGGCGAAATGTTATTACCCGTGATTGAAGCAAACAAAGGGCGTTGTTTTGTTCTTTGCACTTCTTATTCAATGATGCGTGGTTTAGCAGAATATTTCCGTGAAAAAAGTCATCTTTCGATTTTATTACAAGGCGAAACCTCAAAAGGCAAATTACTCGAACAATTTATAAAAGAAACGCATAGCGTTTTGGTGGCAACTTCTAGCTTTTGGGAAGGTGTAGATGTACGCGGCGATGCACTTTCTTTAGTGATTATTGATAAACTTCCCTTTACCGCGCCAGATGAACCTTTGTTGAAAGCTCGCATTGAGGATTGTCGTTTGCAAGGTGGCGATCCATTCAATGATATTCAAATTCCTGAAGCGGTAATTACCTTGAAACAAGGCGTTGGACGTTTAATTCGTGATGTTACAGATCGTGGCGTTGTGATTATTTGTGATAATCGATTAGTAATGCGCAATTATGGCGAAACTTTTTTGAAAAGTTTACCTAACTCAAGTCGTACCCGTGATCTCAACAAAGTGATACAATTCTTACAAAATAAGTAAACGAGAATAATAATGCAAAATTTAACTTTATTGGCGTTGGACACCTCTACTGAAGCCTGTTCTGTCGCTTTATTGTATCGTGGTGAGAAAACACATATTAATGAACTAGCCCAACGCACACACACTAAACGAATTTTACCTATGATCGATGAAATTTTGGCAAATTCGGGTTTAGGTTTAAATCAAGTTGATGCTTTAGCTTTTGGGTGCGGGCCTGGTAGTTTTACTGGTGTTCGTGTTGGTGCGGGGATTACACAAGGTTTAGCGTTTGGTGCGGATTTGCCTGTCATTCCAATTTCAAATTTAACCGCAATGGCACAGGCGGCATTTGAATTACATCAAGCAGAAAATGTTGTTGCAGCGATTGATGCGAGAATGAACGAAGTCTATTTTTCTCAAGTAGTGAGAGAAAAAGTGCGGTCAGATTTTGGGGAAGTTTTTCAATGGCGAGAAATCATTAGCGAACAAGTTTGTTCCCCTGAACAAGCAATTAAACAGCTTCGAGATGATAACACATTTAGAGTCGGGACAGGTTGGGCTGCTTATTCTCAATTTACTGAAAAAAATCTAACTGGCTCAGATATAGCATTACCTAATGCCTTATATATGTTAGAACTTGCACGGGTAGAATACTTGCAAAAACACACAATTTCAGCTTTAGAGATTGAACCGATTTATTTGCGAAACGAAGTTACTTGGAAAAAATTACCAGGACGTGAATAAGTTTAAATAACTGGAGGATAGAAAATGAAAGGAAAAATCACCTTATTTTTTACCGCACTTTGTTTCGGATTAACGGGCTGTATTGCACCACCAAAAGGGTTAGAAAAAGAGCGATTCTCAATTAATTCCTATCGCGAGATTTCTCCTCAGGATTTGACCTGTCATTGTAAAACAGTTCGACTTGGAGGAAAAATTATCAATACTACCGTTTTAGCAAATCAAACAAAAATTGAAGTGTTAAGTTTACCCGTATCATCAATTTCAGCTAAACCATTTGTTGAATTGCAATCCGATGGTCGCTTTATCGTGTATTTCAACGGTTTTGTTGAGCCTGAAAATTTAAAAGAACGTTATATTACTGTAGGCGGTCAATTAGCTGGAACAGAGAAAGGCAAAATAGAACAAGCTGATTATACTTATCCTGTTGTTCAAGCGGATAAATACCGTATTTGGACACTCAGTACCACCTATGATTATCCAACAGATGATTGGGATGAAGACGATGATTGGGGATTTTTTAGATGGAGATATCGCCCTTGGTATGTTCAGCCTGAAATTCACTATTATTTGAATTAAATGATAAAATCTTAAAGATTTTCCAACAAATTAGGATAAAAAATGGAAAAAATTTGGTTTCAAAATTATCCAGAAGGTTCTGAAAAATTTCTAGATACCTCAAAATATGAATCTATTTTGGATATGTTCGACAAAGCAGTGCGCGAACATCCAGATCGCCCCGCTTACATTAATATGGGGCAAGTACTTACTTTCCGTAAATTAGAAGAACGCAGTCGTGCATTTGCCGCATATTTGCAAAATGAATTTAAACTTCAACGTGGAGATCGCGTGGCATTAATGATGCCAAATTTATTGCAATATCCTATCGCACTTTTTGGTATTTTACGGGCTGGCTTAATTGCAGTAAATGTCAATCCTCTTTACACACCGAGAGAATTAGAGCTCCAGTTGCAAGATAGTGGTGCGGTAGCGATTGTCGTGGTATCAAATTTTGCTTCTACCTTGGAAAAAGTCGTTTTCAATACCAATGTTAAACACGTTATTCTTACCCGAATGGGCGATCAACTTTCATTTGGTAAACGTACTTTAGTCAATTTCGTCGTAAAATATGTGAAAAAACTCGTGCCGAAATATAAATTACCGCACGCAGTAACATTCCGTGAAGTATTGAGTATTGGTAAATATCGCCAATATGTTCGTCCAGAAATATCGCGTGAGGATTTAGCCTTTTTACAATATACTGGCGGTACAACTGGCGTGGCGAAAGGTGCGATGCTGACGCACGGAAATATTATAACCAATGTCTTCCAAGCAAAATGGATTGCAGAGCCATTTATTGGCGATCATTCTCGCACTCGTTCAGCTATTTTAGCCTTGCCTCTTTATCACGTATTTGCCTTAACGGTAAACTGCTTATTATTTTTAGAGTTAGGTATCACGGCGATTTTAATTACTAATCCGAGAGATATTGAAGGATTTGTGAAAGAGTTGAAAAAATACCGTTTTGAAGCAATCACTGGTGTGAATACCTTATTTAATGCCTTGTTAAATAATGAAAATTTCAAAGAAGTTGATTTTTCGGCTTTAAAACTTTCTGTAGGTGGCGGTATGGCTATTCAACAATCAGTGGCAACACGTTGGCACGAATTGACGGGCTGTAACATCATTGAAGGTTATGGAATGACGGAGTGTTCGCCATTAATCGCCGCTTGTCCGATTAATGTTGTGAAACATAATGGCACTATTGGTGTGCCAGTGCCAAATACGGATATAAAAATCATTAAAGATGATGGCTCTGATGCAAAAATTGGCGAAGCTGGCGAATTATGGGTGAAAGGCGATCAAGTAATGCAAGGTTATTGGCAACGACCTGAAGCAACGAGTGAAGTGTTAAAAGACGGTTGGATGGCAACTGGCGATATTGTCATTATGGATGAATCATATAGCTTACGCATTGTAGATCGTAAAAAAGATATAATTTTGGTTTCTGGCTTTAATGTCTATCCAAATGAAATTGAAGATGTCGTTATGCTGAATTACAAAGTGTCTGAGGCTGTGGCAATTGGTGTTCCTCACGCAGTTTCTGGCGAAACGATAAAAATCTTTGTGGTGAAAAAAGACGATAGTTTAACTCGTGACGAACTTCGCAACCATTGTCGTCAATATCTCACAGGCTATAAAGTGCCAAAAGAAATTGAGTTCCGAGACGAACTGCCAAAAACTAATGTTGGCAAGATTTTACGTCGGGTTTTACGCGATGAAGAGATCGCAAAACGTCCAAAACATTAATGTCAAAATGGGATAGCAATATCCCATTTTTGTTCTTTTCAAATAAAAAAATCACTATGATAAAAGAATGTCAAAATCCACCGCACTTTAGAGTCATTTCGGATAATGCTGCACTATTGGAAATTTGTAATTTGGCTCAGATGAAAAGTGCGGTTGCCCTAGATACAGAATTTATGCGTGTTTCCACTTATTTTCCTAAGCTGGGATTAATCCAGCTTTATGATGGCGAACGCGTCTCTTTAATTGATCCTTTAGCGATTACGGATTTTTCGCCTTTTGTCGCATTGTTATCCAACCCTAAGGTATTAAAAATCTTACATTCTTGTAGTGAAGATTTATTGGTTTTCTTACAAGAATTTGATCAGCTTCCACGCCCAATGATTGATACACAAATTATGGCACGCTTTCTTGGGCTTGGCACATCAGCAGGATTAGCAAAATTAGCACAACAATATTTAAATATAGAAATCGATAAAGGCGCAACTCGTACCAATTGGATCAAACGCCCCCTTTCTGATATTCAACTTCAATATGCCGCAGGCGATGTTTGGTATTTGTTGCCGCTTTATCATATTCTTGAAAAAGAGTTAGCGAAAACACCTTGGGAACAAGCAGTAAGAGATGATTGCGAACTTGTTCTTGCTAAAACGCATAAATTACAAGAACGAGATTCAGAAAAAGCGTATTTAGATATTCCAAATGCTTGGAAATTAAATCCATTAGAATTGTCTCGTTTAAGAGTTTTGGGGCAGTGGCGACAAAACGTGGCAATAGAACGTGATTTAGCACTTTCTTATATTGTGAAATCAGAACATCTTTGGAAAGTGGCAAAGAATAATCCACGCAATACATCTGAAATGTTGGAAATGGGATTAACTGAAAATGAAGTGCGTGTACGTGGTAAGAAAATTCTACAATTACTTTCTCAAGCAAGACGTATTTCGTCTAATGACTATCCAAAATCTATTGAACGTATTTCTGAAGATCCTCGTTATAAAAAAACAATTCGATTATTACAAGAAAAAGTGAATAGCCTAACACCAGAAGGTTTAGCCCCTGAAATCGTTGCAAGTAAACGCACTTTGGAAGAATTGATTAAATGGGTTTGGAAATATGATTGTTCTCAAGATACACTACCAGAGTTGCTGATTGGATGGCGAAAACCTATTGGTGAAAAGTTAGTTGATGAACTTAGGTAAATATAAAAAAGCGTTGGGCAAATAGCTCAACGCTTTTAGTTTTTACTCATAGAGTTTTTTCACTTGTTCAGGTGTCATCACTCGTTGGTATTTACTAAATTCTTTTGCCATATAGTAAGCACCAAAATTTGTTAGGTGATCTTGATCAGCGTACAAGTATTTTCCTTCTGCCATAACACTATCTTTTGGTAAATACTGTTGAGCATCTACCCAATAAACATTAGGAATATCTTTGACTAAATCATGAATAATTTTGTTACTCGCATCAATATCGCCCATTCTACGAATTGGTTCCAAATATTTTTCAAGTCCATAATTTTCTAATAAATAACCACGCAGCGGAGAACGACTTACTGAGCTATTATTAGCAAAAACATATACGGGCTTTTGCATCGCTAGTTGTTTCACTGTGTTTTTAAAACGCGCTTTAAAGTCTGGTTCAATGAAAGTTTCGGGTCTAAAACGAGGTACTGGCTGTCCGCCCATTCTCAAGTCATAAAATGCTGAAATAAATATCGCTTTATATTGAGAATCTTTCTGCCATACAGATTGGCAATTAGGATCTAATTGATATTGTTCATTCACAATAAAGCTACATTCAAATTTATCTTTGAAAATATCTGCTTTCCAGCCTTCTTTATTTCCCACATAGTTTAGAAAAGCTTCTAAATGTGAAGAATGAGAATCGCCTAAAATAATGACCTTAGCAGGATAATGATTTTCATTAGAAACAGGAATTGCTTGTTCAATATGTTCTTTTTCAGCTCGTATTGTTTGTCTTTTATAAAGATTAAATCCTAAGAGTAAAAGAGAAGGAATAAAATAAATATAAAGAAAACTTTGTTTAAAGTTTAGTTTCGATTTTCTAATTGGTTGTTCGATTAAATAATAACTTAGAACTGAAAAAATTATTGTTAATATTATTACTATAGCGATAGATTGATTATTAATTTGTTTTTCGCCCGTTATATAATAAGCAAACGCAATAAAAATCCAATGATATAAATAAAGAGAATAAGAAATTTTTCCAATAAACACTATTGCTTTATTAGATAAACATAATTTAACGATGTTATTTTGTGATGTGGTATGAATAATTAATGCTGTAAAAATACAAGGAAGAATTAAAGTAATACCAGGAATATATGCAATATTATTATTCATTAAAAATAAGCAGAAAAATAATAGTAATGTACTTAATATTGCAATAACATTGCTTGCTTGCTTGCTTGCTTGCTTGCTTGCTTGCTTGCTTGCTTGCTGAAAGATTATGATAAATTGCCAACAAAGATCCTACAAGTAATTCAGGAAATCTGAGATTAGAGAGATAATAAATATTAGGCTGATGCAATACTTCTTTGTAAAAGTTAGCTGAAACAAAAGATGTCGCAAGTAAAATAAAAAACAAAATTAGCGTTATAATAAATAATACTTTAATTTCTCTAAATTTTTTATAAGCTAAAATGAGGATAAGTGGAAAAATAAGATAGTATTGTTCTTCTACGGCTAATGACCAAATATGTAATACAGGGTTTTCATTCGCACTTAAATCAAAATAACCTTGTGTTAATCCTAGATAGAAATTAGATAGGAATGCAATAGCTAATTCAATGGTTTTTCTTAATTTATTGAAATCATTATAAATAAAAATAGCAGACGCAATGAAAGACACTAATGCCATCACTGTAATAAAAGCAGGATAAATTCGTTTAATACGTCGAGTATAAAATTGTTTAAGCGAAAAAGAATTCTGTTGAATTTCTGTGATAATAATACCCGTAATCAGAAACCCAGAAATAACAAAGAAAATATCCACCCCAAGAAAACCACCAGATAACCAGTTTTCATTAAGATGATAAATAATGACTGAAATAACAGCAATTGCGCGTAGTCCATCAATTTCTGGACGATATTTAATAGATGACATAATATTCCTTTAATAAAAATATAAACCGCACCTTGATTTATGCGTCAAAAGTGCGGTGATTTTTTGTGTGTTTTTATACGTTGAATCGGAAATGCATTACATCGCCATCTTGTACGATGTAATCTTTGCCTTCTAAACGCCATTTACCTGCTTCTTTTGCACCGTTTTCACCGTTGAATTGGATAAAGTCTTCATAAGCGATAACTTCTGCTCGGATAAAGCCTTTTTCAAAGTCAGTGTGGATTACAGCTGCTGCTTTTGGTGCGGTTGCGCCGACTGAAACTGTCCAAGCTCGTACTTCTTTTACGCCAGCAGTGAAATAAGTTTGAAGATTTAAAAGCGCATATCCTGCACGAATTACTCGGTTCAATCCTGGTTCTTCAATGCCTAAATCTTGTAAAAACTCGACTTTTTCTTCATCATCAAGTTCTGCAATTTCAGATTCAATCGCAGCACATACTGGAACAACCACTGCCCCTTCTTTTTCAGCAATTTCACGAACGCAATCTAAGTATGGATTATTTTCAAAGCCATCTTCATTTACGTTTGCGATATACATTGTTGGTTTTAACGTTAAGAAGTTGTAACTCTTGATTGCTTGCAATTCTTCTTTATCTAACCCAACAGAACGAATCATTCCAGCATTTTCCAGCACAGGAAGGATTTTTTCCATAACGGAAAGTTCAAATTTAGCTTCCTTATCGCCACCTTTGGCACGTTTTTGTAAACGTTGGATCGCTCGTTCACAACTGTCTAAGTCTGCTAAGGCTAATTCAGTGTTGATAGTTTCAATATCATCAAGCGGATCAATTTTCCCTGCAACGTGTACAATGTCATCGTTTTCAAAACAACGCACTACGTGACCTATCGCATCGGTTTCACGAATATTAGCGAGGAATTTGTTACCCAAGCCCTCGCCTTTACTTGCTCCCGCAACTAAGCCTGCGATGTCCACGAATTCCATCGTGGTAGGTAATATGCGTTCAGGCTTAACGATTTCTGCCAATGCATCTAAACGTGGATCTGGCATTGGCACGACACCCGTATTTGGTTCGATAGTACAGAATGGATAGTTTGCGGCTTCAATGCCAGCTTTAGTGAGTGCGTTAAAAAGAGTAGATTTGCCGACATTTGGCAATCCCACAATACCACATTTGAATCCCATAATTTTTCCCTTATTTTGAGTAAAACGGTTGTAAAACTAACCGCACTTTTAAATTTTAAAACTGTTTAAACGATTGGTCGCTTTGATCATTCCATCTTTGAAAATCATTTCTACACAATCAGTTGCTTCATCTAACACTTTTTCAAGTGCATTGCGATCTGCTGGAGATGGTTTATTTAAAACATAACCTGCCACTAAATCACGATGGCCTGGATGCCCAATGCCAATGCGTAAACGGTAGAAATTATTGTTATTGCCCAGTTGAGCCACAATATCTTTTAAGCCGTTATGTCCGCCGTGCCCACCGCCTTGTTTGAGTTTCGCTGTGCCAGGTGGTAAATCTAATTCATCATGAATCACTAAAATTTCTTCAGGTTTAATACGGTAAAAACTTGCCAATGCCCCAACTGCTTTACCGCTTAAATTCATAAAAGTTGTTGGTACTAAAAGGCGTACTTCTTTTCCATTCACTAAAGTGCGGGCAGTTTTTCCGAAGAATTTACTTTCTGGATTTAGCGAAACGTTAAAACGACGTGCCAAGCGTTCAATAAGCCATTCGCCTGCATTGTGGCGTGTATCGGTATATTTTTCGCCAGGATTGCCTAAACCAACAATGAGTTTTATTTCTGACATTTTTATTTGATGATGTAAAAATTTGATGATGTAAAAAATAGTGGCGTATTGTAGCGAAAAAGCCTTAAATTCTCAATCTATAAGGCGGAAACAAAGAGGTAATTTATTGCTCGTGATTTATCATTAAAAGTCACCGCACTTTTCCGTTATAATGGCTAAAATTTTTTAACAAAGAAGTAAAAATGAATCAGATTAACATTGAAATCGCTTATGCTTTTCCCGAACGTTATTATTTGAAATCTTTTCAAGTTGATGAAGGAATTACCGTGCAAACGGCGATTATGCAATCAGGGATTTTAAGCCAATTTCCAGAGATTGATTTGAGCATAAATAAAATTGGGATTTTCAGTCGTCCAATAAAATTGACTGATGTATTAAAAGAGGGCGATCGTATTGAAATTTATCGTCCATTACTTGCTGATCCGAAAGAAATTCGCCGTAAACGTGCAGCAGAGCAAGCTGCAGCCAAAGACAAAGAAAAAGGAGCTTAAAAATGACCGCACTTTCATCTGTTGATTTTTGTTTACCTGAACATATCACGCCAGAAATTTTTCTACGTGATTATTGGCAGAAAAAGCCACTTGTAATTCGTAACGGTTTGCCTGAAATTGTTGGGCAGTTTGAGCCACAAGATATTATTGAGCTTGCACAAAATGAAGATGTCACCGCTCGTTTAGTGAAAACATTTTCTGATGATGATTGGAAAGTTTTTTTTAGCCCTTTGAGCGAAAAGGATTTCCAAAAATTGCCAGAAAAATGGTCGGTGTTGGTTCAAAATTTGGAGCAATGGTCGCCTGAATTAGGACAACTTTGGAACAAATTTGGCTTTATTCCTCAATGGCAACGTGACGATATTATGGTGTCTTACGCGCCGAAAGGAGGTTCTGTCGGTAAGCATTATGATGAATATGATGTATTTTTAGTGCAAGGCTATGGTCATCGTCGTTGGCAAGTGGGTAAATGGTGTGATGCAAGCACTGAATTTAAACCCAATCAATCGATCCGAATTTTTGATGATATGGGCGAATTAGTCATTGATGAAGTGATGAATCCAGGGGATATTTTGTATATTCCAGCCCGTATGGCACATTATGGCGTGGCTGAAGATGATTGTTTAACCTTCTCTTTTGGTTTGCGTTATCCGAATTTAAGTAATTTGATTGATAGCGTAAGTAAAGGATTTTGTCATCAAGATCCTGATTTGAATTTAAGCGAATTTGATTTACCGCTACGTTTAAGCCAGTCTGTACAACGTACAGGTAAACTTGCGGATGAAAATATTCAAGCAATGAAACAGCTTTTATTAGATAAATTGGCTAATTCAAAAGCTTTCGATGCGTTATTTAAACAAGCTGTGGCAAGTGCGGTAAGTTCTCGTCGTTACGAGTTATTAGTCTCTGATGAAATGTGCGATCCTGATGAAGTGCGGTCAATGTTAGAAGAAGATGGTGCATTCCTTTCTCAAGACAACAATTGTAAATTGCTTTACACCGAAAATCCGCTGCGAATTTATGCGAACGGCGAATGGTTAGATGAACTTAATGTAATTGAAAGCGAAGTGTTAAAACGCTTATCTGACGGCGAAAGTTTAGATTGGGCATTTTTATCAAGTTTAGTAAATGAAACTGAAGATCCTGAAACCTCAATGGATTTGTTGTTGGATTCCATTTGTAACTGGGTTGATGATGGTTGGGTGTTAATTGAATAATATGTCAGACAATATTTATTCCGTCTCTCAACTCAACTCTGCTGCGCGCCAGATGTTGGAGGGGCATTTTTCCCAAATTTGGCTAACAGGGGAAATTTCCAATTTTACGCAACCCGTGTCTGGGCATTGGTATTTAACGCTGAAAGATGAAAATGCACAGATGCGTTGTGCAATGTTTCGTATGAAAAATTTGCGTGTTGCTTTTCGTCCACAAAATGGAATGCAAGTGCTTGTGCGTGCCAATGTGAGTTTATATGAGCCTCGCGGCGATTATCAACTTATTATTGATTCTATGCACCCAGCAGGCGAGGGATTATTGCAACAGCAATTTGAAGCGTTAAAAATGAAATTGGCTGCGGAAGGATTGTTTGCTCAAAATCTCAAGAAAAATCTACCGCACTTTAGTAAAGCAGTGGGGATTATTACGTCTTCTACAGGTGCGGCATTACAGGATATTTTGCATATTTTGGCACGCCGTGATCCAAGTTTAAAAGTCGTCATTTATCCCACTGCAGTTCAAGGCAAAGAGGCGACTGCAGAAATTGTGCAAATGATTGAACTTGCTAATGTGCGACAAGAAGTGGATGTATTAATTGTGGGTCGTGGTGGTGGTTCATTAGAAGATCTTTGGTGTTTTAATGAAGAAGAAGTGGCTCGTGCGATTTTTCGTTCAACCTTACCCATTATCAGTGCGGTAGGTCACGAAACAGATGTGACGATTGCCGATTTTGTTGCAGATCTTCGTGCGCCGACCCCTTCTGCTGCGGCAGAGTTAGTTAGTCGTAATCAAGATGAATTATTGCAACAACTTCGCCATCAACAGCAACGTTTAGATATGGCATTTGATCGTTTATTTACACGAAAAAGCCAGCGTTTGAAACAGCTTGCCTTACGATTGCAAAATCAGCATCCGCAGAATCAGCTACGTGCTCAACAAGCGAAAAATGAACAGCTTACGCATCGCTTGCAACTTGCAATATTGCGTCAGTTTGAAAATACACAACAAAAATTCACCGCACTTTCTGTTCGTTTAAAACAAAATCCATTGCCATATCAAGTGCAACGTCATCAACAGCATTTAGAACAACTTCAAGTGCGGTTAAATTTCAGCATAAATCGGCAAGTGACGGAACGTCAAAATAAACTGGCAACGTTATGCGGAAAATTGGATGGCTTAAGCCCGTTGAAAGTCTTGGCAAGAGGTTATTCTATTGCGGAAAATCCGCAAGGTAAAGCCATTGTTAGCGTGAAAGATGTCAATCAAGGGGACTTCATTACAACTCAAGTGGCTGATGGAAAAATTGTGAGTAAGGTTTTGTAAGATGCTTATTTTGTAAAAATGGCATTTTGTTTTTTTGTGACTCACTTCAAACTCTCAGCAAAAAGTGGAAACCTTCTATTTTTTTTGTAGTCTTTTAAGCGTATGATTTTGCACTCAGTTTTGGAGAAAAAGATGTCAGAAATTCAACATTTTAGCCAACAAGATATAGAAATATTGGGCGAACAAACTTTGTATGAGGGTTTTTTCACGCTTAAACGAATCCAATTTAAACATAAACTTTTTGCTGGGGGGCAAAGTGGCGTCGTAACCCGAGAATTACTGATTAAAGGCGCAGCCTCAGCGGTTATCGCTTATGATCCAAAAGAAGATTCGGTGATTTTAGTTGAACAAGTTCGCATTGGCGCGGCTTATCATCCTGAATCTCATCGTTCGCCTTGGTTACTTGAATTAATTGCAGGTATGGTGGAAAAAGGCGAAAAGCCAGAAGACGTTGCTTTGCGTGAGAGTGAAGAAGAAGCGGGAATTCAAGTCAAAAATTTAACACATTGTTTAAGTGTGTGGGATAGCCCAGGTGGCATAGTGGAGCGGATTCATTTATTTGCAGGCGAAGTGGATAGCTCACAAGCAAAAGGCATTCACGGTTTGGCTGAAGAAAATGAAGACATTCGAGTGCACGTAGTAAAACGTGAACAGGCGTATCAATGGATGTGCGAGGGGAAAATTGATAATGGCATTGCAGTGATTGGATTGCAGTGGCTTCAATTAAATTATGCTCAGTTACAACAAAGTTGGAAACGTAGCTAGGGGGCATTAATGAAAAATACGTTTGTTTATCAGGCGGAAAAGCCAATTATTAAGTTATTACAAATTACCGATCCCCATTTATTTAAAGATGAAAGTGCGGAATTATTGGGAGTAAATACACAAGCAAGTTTTGCTCAAGTATTAAAGGAAATTCAGCAAGAAAATAACCAATTTGATGTGATTCTTGCTACAGGTGATCTTGTGCAAGATAGTAGCGATGAAGGTTACACTCGTTTTGTAGAAATGATGAAACCTTTCAATAAACCTGTATTTTGGATTCCAGGAAATCACGATTTTCAGCCTAAAATGGCAGAATTTTTAAATCAGCCACCAATGAACGTGGCAAAACATCTTCTACTAGGCGAACATTGGCAAGCTTTATTGTTGGATAGCCAAGTTTATGGTGTACCGCATGGACAACTAAGCCAGCATCAACTCGATTTATTAAAAGAAACCTTAGAAAAAAATCCTGAACGCTATACCTTGGTTGTATTACACCATCATTTATTACCAACTAATTCCGCGTGGCTTGATCAACATAACCTTCGTAATTCTCACGAATTGGCAGAAGTGCTTGCGCCTTTTAGTAATGTGAAAGCTATTTTATATGGGCATATTCATCAAGAAGTAAATAGTGAATGGAATGGCTATCAAGTGATGGCAACGCCAGCGACTTGTATTCAATTTAAACCTGATTGCCAGTATTTTTCTCTTGATACCTTACAGCCTGGTTGGCGTGAAATTGAGCTACATTCAGATGGTTCAATTCGTACGGAAGTAAAGCGTATTCAGCAAGCGGAATTTTTGCCGAATATGCAAGAAGATGGATATTAAATTTTGTGGACGTTTTAAAAATCGTTTTTATAGTGCGTATTTTTAAAACGTCCACTATTCTAACCCAACAAAAGTGCGGTCAAATTTTTAATTGTTTTTAACGATTCGCCAGTTCAAAAATCATCGCCTCTGCTTGGCAACTAAAAGTGAAAGAGGCATTTAATTGAACGCCGTTTTCAACTGCCACGATTTCGCTTTTAATTTCGCAAGGATCGCTTTCTGTATCCCGCGCTTTCTTCGTTAATCGTTCAAGTGCTGCATTGGCATCAGCTTCTGTGCTATAAACTTGATGTACTTCTACGCTACAGTCAGAGCCATCAATAATCGTGCCTACATCAACACAGCTACAAGTTAAGGATTCTTCTGCTTTGCATTTTACGGTCATTTTCTTTTCCTTATATGAATATTTTTGTGCATTTTATCATTTTTCTTTTTTTCCCATAAATGACAAAAATTGAACAAAACAATCCATTAAATGCAAAAAACTCCTGCTAACTGATATTAACCATAATAAAAATAAGGAAATAGAGTTGCACTCAACAGATTCAGGCTTTATAATTACCCAGTAATTACCCAGTAATTACCCAGTAATTACCCAGACTTTTACTTATAACAAGGGGATCCAAATGAAAAAATTTAATCAATCTATATTAGCAACAGCAATGTTATTGGCTGCAGGTGGCGCAAATGCGGCTGCGTTCCAATTGGCGGAAGTTTCTACTTCAGGTCTTGGTCGTGCCTATGCGGGTGAAGCGGCGATTGCAGATAATGCTTCTGTGGTGGCAACTAACCCAGCTTTGATGAGTTTATTTAAAACGAATCAATTTTCTGTGGGTGGCGTTTATGTTGATTCTAGAATTAATATGAATGGTGATGTAACTACTTATATAAAATCTCTTTCAACAGCAACAACAAAGAACGGCTCAGCTTCAAAGCGTAATGTTGTTCCTGGTGCTTTTGTGCCAAATCTTTATTTCGTTGCGCCAGTGAATGATAAATTAGCGGTGGGCGCAGGAATGAATGTCAATTTCGGTCTAAAAAGTAAATATGACGATAGTTATGATGCTGGTGTATTTGGTGGAAAAACTGACTTGACTGCTATCAACTTAAATTTAAGTGGTGCTTATCGAGTAACAGAAGGCTTGAGCATAGGTTTAGGGGTAAATGCGGTTTATGCTAAAGCCCAAGTTGAACGGAATGCTGGTATTATTGCGGATAGTGTTATAATTGCACAAAATGGAAAAGTATCCACAGTACTGCCAGAACCACAAAAAACAATTGCTGAGTATTTGACCTCT
This sequence comes from Haemophilus aegyptius, assembly GCF_900475885.1. Taxonomy (GTDB): domain Bacteria; phylum Pseudomonadota; class Gammaproteobacteria; order Enterobacterales; family Pasteurellaceae; genus Haemophilus; species Haemophilus influenzae. Next base: position 696,859 of record NZ_LS483429.1, on the reverse strand, counting down.
AAAGGCAAATCTGTTGTGTCATTACAAGATAGAGCAGCTTGGGGGTTTGGCTGGAATGCAGGTGTAATGTATCAATTTAATGAAGGTAACCGAATTGGTTTAGCCTATCATTCTAAAGTGGACATTGATTTTTCTGACCGCACTGCCACTAGTTTAGAAGCAAATGTCATCAAAGAAGGTAAAAAAGGTAATTTAACCCTTAAATTGCCAGATTACTTAGAACTTTCTGGTTTCCATCAATTAACTGACAAATTTGCTGTGCATTATAGTTATAAATATACCCATTGGAGTCGTTTAACAAAATTACATGCCAGCTTCGAAGATGGTAAGAAAGCTTTTGATAAAGAATTGCAATACAATAATAACTCTCGTATTGCATTAGGGGCAAGTTATAATCTTGATGAAAAATTGACCTTACGCGCGGGTATTGCTTACGATCAAGCGGCATCTCGTCATCACCGTAGTGCTGCAATTCCAGATACCGATCGCACTTGGTATAGTTTAGGGGCGACCTATAAATTCACGCCGAATTTATCTGTTGATCTTGGCTATGCTTACTTAAAAGGCAAAAAAGTTCACTTTAAAGAAGTAAAAACAATAGGTGAAAAAACTGCATTCGAATTGAATACAAATGCAAATTATACTTCTCAAGCACATGCAAATCTTTACGGCTTAAACTTAAATTATAGTTTCTAATCCGTTAAAAAATTTAGCATAATAAAGCACACTTCCACAGCAAGTGTGCTTTTCTTTTTATAAAACAAGGCGAAAAATGACCGCACTTTATTACACTTATTACCCCTCGCCAGTGGGACGGCTTTTGATTTTATCTGATGGCGAAAGCATTACACATATTGATTTTGAAAAAGAGCAATATGCGCCTAATCCAAAATGGCACAAGCAAGATGAATTGCCTGTTTTTCAAAAAGTGCGGTTGGCTTTTGAACGATATTTTAATGGCGAAGTTGAGTGTTTTTCAAACATTCCTTTAAAACCAGAAGGCACCGCGTTTCAACAAGCCATTTGGCAAGCCTTGCGCGAAATTGCTTATGGCGAGCTTTCCACTTATGGCGAGCTGGCGTTACGGATTAATAATCCTAAAGCTGTTCGTGCCGTGGGCGGTGCGGTGGGGAGTAATCCCATTAGTATTATTATTCCTTGTCATCGCATTTTAGGCAAAGATCGTACTTTAACTGGTTTTGGCGGTGGCTTAGAGGCAAAACGTTTTTTATTACAGTTAGAGAATATTCCCTATATTGATAAAGGCACTGAAAACACGAAGCCTCGCTTTTTTAAGAAATATCACGAATGATTCCACAAACCCTTGAACAATTACTTTCCCAAGCGCAATCTATTGCTGGCTTAACTTTTGGGGAGTTAGCTGATGAACTGCATATTCCTGTTCCGATTGATTTAAAACGTGATAAAGGCTGGGTAGGCATGTTATTAGAGCGTGCTTTAGGCGCAACGGCAGGGAGTAAAGCTGAACAGGATTTTTCTCATTTAGGTGTTGAGCTTAAAACATTGCCGATTAATGCGGAGGGTTATCCTCTTGAAACCACCTTTGTGAGCCTTGCTCCATTGGTACAAAATTCAGGAGTTAAATGGGAAAATTCGCACGTTCGTCATAAACTTTCTTGTGTACTTTGGATGCCTATTGAAGGCAGTCGCCATATTCCATTGCGTGAACGTCATATCGGTGCGCCAATTTTATGGAAACCAACCGCTAAGCAAGAACGTCAATTAAAACAAGATTGGGAAGAATTGATGGATTTAATTGTACTTGGCAAATTGGATCAAATTACTGCTCGAATTGGCGAGGTTATGCAACTCCGTCCAAAAGGGGCAAATAGCAAAGCCGTTACAAAAGGCATTGGCAAAAATGGGGAAGTGATAGATACCTTGCCTTTAGGTTTTTATCTAAGAAAAGAATTTACCGCTCAAATTTTGAAAGCATTTTTAGATGTAAAGCCACTTTAACTTGATTTTAAAACACGGAAAAAACCGACCGCACTTTTTAGCTTGTTGCCATAAAAAATTAAGGGAATTCGATTTCGTTCCCAAGGTGGCACGCCTAATTCTTGCCAGATTTTTTTTATATCTTCTCTTGGGCGTTTCGGATGATGTTTAATTTTGCCTGAATAGCCAAAGCGAATAGAAATAGGCAAGTCCGTTTTTTCTAGCGTAACAGAGTAATCCTGCCAGTAGAAAATCAGGTTTTGTTCATTTTCTTGAACAGTGAGATTGCCTAAATCATCGGGTAAACTTAACGTGTTTTGTTCTAATTTTAGGCAGTATTTGGTTAGATCAGAAAACCGTTTAGTTAAATATAAACTATCTTGATAACGTCGAATGACTTTATTTACAAGTTGAAATTGAGGATTTGCCTCTTCTTTTGCAAAAACAACATCATTAATAAGCTGTGTAAGCTGGCGTTTACTTGGCATTTCAAGTTGGTTTTCCGCAAGCCACATACGCAAAAGTGCGGTTTGTTTTGCGAGAGAATATTTGCGGAACTGGCACAGTTTAAATTGGTTTTTAATTTGACAATGTTTTGCAAAGGTTTCACTCAATAAATCATTGATTAATTGTTGCTGTTCAAAACAATGTTGTGCTGAACGTTGCACGGCTAAATCAAAATAAGCCCAGCGTTCACGTAATTTTGGCAAAATTTCATTGCGTAAGAAATTGCGATCAAATCGATTATCTTCATTACTTTCGTCTGTAATCCAGTTGAGTTTTTCTTTTTGCGCGTAATTTTCTAACTGGGTGCGAGTAAAACCTAACAAAGGGCGTAAAATTGGCATGCCGAACAATACACTTCGTTGTTGCATTGCGCCCAAGCCTTGTAGCCCACTGCCACGTTTTAGGGCTAAGAAAAAGGTTTCTGTTTGATCGTTTAGATGATGTGCCGTGACCAGCATTTCTTGTGTTTGAAGATGTTTTTTTATGGCTTGATAGCGTGCTTCACGTGCCCCAGCCTCAATACCATTGGTTTTATCTACTTGTACTCGCTCGATAATCAACGGAATTTGAAATTGATCGCATAAGTCTTGGCAATGTTTAGCCCAACTGTCTGCATTGGGGCTTAAGCCGTGATGAATATGGATTGCTCGTACTGATAAAGGCGGTAAGTGCGGTCGTTTTTGACGAAGTTTTGCAAATAAAGAAAGAAGTACAGTGGAATCTAAACCACCACTCAAGGCAATAAGAAATGCTTGAGCGGTGGTTTGTTTGAGTTGTTTTTCAATGTCTGAAAGTAAGTCCATTAGGCAACTTTTTCAGCTTTATAATTGCTGCTTGGATTGAGAATTTCAAAACGTGCGGCAATGGTTTGTAATTCGTAAGAACCTAGTTCAAAGGTGGTTTTCATTACGCCTGCTACTTCATTATTCATCGCTTCAAAGGCTTCTACATCAGATTTTCCATTGAGTAAATTTGCTAAGAATGTCCCTGCAATTAAATCGCCCACGCCCACTGGTTCAAAATTGAATTGATAAAGTGGACGGCTTAAATGCCAAACACCCTCTGGGGTTGCCATAATAATTTCAAATGTATCAGGATCGTTGATTTTACCTGCACTGCCTAAATGTTTAACAAGGACTTTCTTCACGCCTTTTGCAATTAACGCATTCACTGCTTTTAACACATCATCAAAGGTATTAATTGGGAATTCAGTGAGCTGACGTAATTCATGCAAGTTTGGCGTCATAATGTCTGCCACTGGAATCGCTTTTTCAATAAGTGCTTCGCAAACACCATTGGCAACTACGCAGCTTTTTTTCGGATGTGGCATTACAGGGTCGCATAAATAAAGCGCATTTGGATTACGCAGTTTGATTTGCTCTAAAGCAAAAAGAATTTGATCGACTTGTTCCGCAGAACCTAAGTAACCAGATAACAAGGCATCACATTCTTGTAGTTTTTCAATATTATCGAGTCCAGTTACAATTTCTCGGATTTGTTCTTGAGGAATGATCATGCCCGTCCATTTTCCGTATTGAGTATGATTAGAAAATTGAACGGTATTTAATGCCCATACATCTACGCCTAATAACTGCATTGGAAAAGTCGCAGATTTGTTACCTGCAAAACCATAGACCACGTGGGATTGGATTGAAAGTACGTTTTTCATTGTGTTTTCTCCTTTGTTGTATATTTAGATCAAAAAAGAGCGGCAAAAATCACCGCTCTTTTAGAATATTAGTTAGCAATAACCGTAAGACATTAAACGTTCATAGCGTCTATTTAATAATTCTTCTTTGCTTAGTCCGTCAAGCTCTGCTAAATCTTCTTTTAAACGAAGTTTTAAGTTTTCAGCTATTTCTAGATAATTACGATGTGCACCACCTAAAGGTTCTTGCACAATGCCATCGATAAGATTTAATTCTTTTAAACGGCTTGCGGTTAATCCCATTACTTCCGCTGCAGTCGATGCTTTTTCCGCACTTTTCCAAAGAATAGAAGCACAGCCTTCAGGCGAGATAACAGAATAAGTGGAATACTGCAACATATTCACTTTATCGCCCACGCCAATAGCTAACGCACCGCCCGAACCGCCTTCACCGATAACAGTACAAATAACGGGAACGGTAAGTTGTGCCATTTCGCGTAAGTTGCGAGCAATAGCTTCCGCTTGACCACGTTCTTCTGCGCCAATACCTGGATAAGCCCCTGGTGTGTCAATAAATGTAATAATTGGCAATTTAAAACGTTCAGCCATTTCCATTAAACGTAACGCTTTGCGATAGCCTTCAGGTGCAGGCATACCAAAATTGCGTTGTACTTTTTCTTTTACGGAACGACCTTTTTGATGACCAATCACCATCACTGGGCGACCATCTAAACGCGCCAAGCCACCAACAATCGCTTTATCATCAGCAAAAGCACGATCGCCAGCAAGTTCTTCAAATTCCGTAAAAATATGTTCGATATAATCTAATGTATAAGGACGGTTTGGATGACGTGCCATACGTGAAACTTGCCAAGCATCAAGGTTAGCAAAGGTTTTTTTAGTGAGTTCGTTACTTTTCTTTTGTAAGCGTTTGATTTCATCAGTTAAATCAACTTTATCATCCGATGCTGAGCATAATGCTTCAATTTTTGCTTCTAATTCGGCAATCGGCAATTCAAAATCTAAATATTCTTGGTTCATTTTGTTATCCTAAAAAGACCGTAAAAATCGACCGCACTTTATCAAGAATTAAACTGGGGCGCAAATGGTTTTCACTGGTTGGGCAAACTTATAATCGCTCTTTTTTGAAGAGTGATAAGACAAATAAAAACGCTGAACAAATCACAACGGAAGGCCCAGCAGCGGTATCATAAAAGGCTGATAAGATTAGCCCAGCTATAATTGACAACATACTGACTACAATCGCCCAGCCCACCATAGATTCTGGCGTTCTCGCAAAGCGACGAGCGGTTGCCGCAGGGATTATTAATAAGGATGTGATTATTAATGCACCGACAAATTTCATACTCAAGGCAATAGTCAATGCGGTTAATATCATTAAAATAAAACGCATTTTTTTGATATTAATGCCTTCAACTTGCGCGAGTTCTGGCGATACGGTGGTGGAAAGTAAGGATTGCCAAAAGTAAATTAATGTTGAAAGCACAATTATCACGCCAATGCCAATATAAATTAAATCGGTATAATTAATTGCGAGCAAATCCCCAAATAAATAATTCATTAAATCTACCCGTACATTCCGTAATAATCCTACTGTCACAACGCCGAGAGATAAACAGCTATGGGCGATAATGCCGAGCAAGGTATCAATAGAAAATTGCGTATTGCTTTCTAACCACACCATTGCGATAGCAAGAATTAAGGTCAGCACCACAATCGCAATGTAAGGATTGACTTGTAAGAAAATACCTAACGCCACGCCAAGCAAGGCAGAGTGAGAAAGTGTGTCTCCAAAATAAGCCATTTTCCGCCACACTACAAATACGCCAAGTGGCGCGGTAATAAGTGAAAGCAAAATGCCTGTTAAAAGGGCAGGAAATAAAATTTCAAACATTATTTATCCTTATTTTGACAATGCACTGCTGATGAATTACAACCGCACACATCTCCGTGTAAAGTGTGATGATGATTGTGATGATGGGTATAAAAGCCGATATTTTGTGCGATCTGATTTCCCCATAAACGCATAAATGTTGGATCATTTGAGAGAACATCAGGCGTACCTGCACAACAAATATGTTGGTTAATACACAATACTTCTTTACTGTCTGCCATCACAATGTGTAAATCGTGTGATACCATCAATACAGCACAATTTAATTTTTGTTGGGTCTGATGAATGAGCTGATAAAGTTCTGCCTGACCAGTAATATCTACGCCTTGAGTGGGTTCATCTAGCACAAGTAAATTTGGTTTATTTAAAATTGCACGCGCCAATAATACGCGTTGCATTTCGCCACCAGATAGTTTTTGCATATTATTTTTGCGTAAATGTGAAATCGAAAGTTGCTCAAGTGCGGTGGAAATTTCTTGTGTTTTAATGCCTTTTTTTAGCGAAAGAAATCGCTCAACCGTAATAGGTAAACTATGATCTAAATGGATTTTTTGTGGAACATAGCCAATGCGAACATTTTTACTGTAAATGACTTCGCCAGAAGTGGGCGTTTGTAGTTTTAATAAGGTTTTTAATAACGTTGATTTTCCGCCACCATTTGGTCCCACAATGGTAATAATAGAATTGGGATAGATATTTAAATTAATATCTTGCAGAGCGGTTTTTTGTGCGAAAACCACATTGATATTTTTTAATTGAATGAGCGGTTGTTGGTTTTGCTCGTTGCGAATGGCTGTGATATTCATAAAATCGCCGTGTTTTCAACAATGGTTGGGGAAAATAACGCATTTTTATAGAATTCTCAAGATTTTCTACCTAATGTCGAATATTTAAGCGTTTGAATAATGCTTTTCCCGTAGAAATGAATTTTCTTTATAATCTGTAGTCCGAATGCTGAAAACTTTTTTTTATTTTAGGGATGCCAGTGCAACATGTAAAATTAGCTCGAGATAGAAGAAAAAAACGCGCATATATAAAAGTAGGCGTGTTTTTTGTTGCTATTTTGCTTATTTTGACAGGCATTTTACTTACAATAAAAAGCAAACCTGAAGAAAACCCCATATTTTCCACCTCTGACAGTGGGGAATATCACGAGTTAAATACATCGCCAAATAAAAATTCCACCGCACTTCAACCTGATGAAGATGCCACCTCTTATGATGATGAACTACAAGCAAAAGATGACGAAGTTGATGAAGTAAAACTATCTTCAGATAATCTCGATACTTTACCTCAAGACGCACAAGACGCACTCAATGGTTTATTAGACGCAGCCGATCAAGCCATAAGAATTACTGATCAATTTAGCTATACGGTAACCGAAGGGGATACGTTAAAAGATGTTTTGGCTCTGTCTGGCTTGGATGATTTAACAGTACAACAGTTGCTTGCGCTTGATCCCGAATTAGCCCACTTAAAAGCAGGTCAGCAATTTTACTGGATTTTAGATAAAAATGATAACTTGGAATATTTAAATTGGCTGGTTTCTGAAAAAGAAGAACGTATTTATGAACGTCTCGAAGATGGGAAATTTAAACGCCAAGTTATTGAAAAGAAAAGTATTTGGCGAAAAGAAGTATTAAAAGGCGAGATTCAAAATTCTTTAAATAGTAGTTTAAGAGAACAAGGTCTTGATACGCGTCAAATTAGCCAACTTAGTAACGCCTTACAATGGCAAGTGAATTTGAGAAAACTAAAAAAAGGAACTCAATTTGCCATTTTAGTTTCTCGTGAATATTTAGGCGATAAACTCACTGGTCAAGGTAATGTTGAGGCGTTACGTATTTCATCTGGTGGTAAAAACTATTATGCTGTGCAAGCTGCAAATGGTCGTTATTATAATCAGCAAGGAGAAACCTTAGGCAAAGGTTTTGCTCGTTATCCATTGCAACGCCAAGCACGCGTATCCTCCCCTTTTAATCCAAATCGTCGTCATCCAGTAACAGGACGTGTTCGTCCGCATAAAGGTGTGGATTTCTCCGTTTCTCAAGGCACACCAGTTATTGCACCAGCAGATGGCACAGTTGAAAAAGTCGCTTATCAGGCTGGCGGTACAGGACGTTATGTTATGTTGCGTCACGGGCGTGAATATCAAACTGTTTATATGCATTTGAGCAAATCCCTAGTAAAAGCAGGGCAAACAGTTAAAAAAGGCGAACGTATTGCACTTTCTGGTAACACGGGGATTTCTACGGGCCCACATTTACATTATGAATTTCATATTAACGGTCGGGCAGTGAATCCTCTTACTGTTAAATTACCCGGCACTAGCAGTGGTATGACTTCAGCTGAACGGAAACAATTCCTTGTTCGTGTTCGTGAAGCTGAAAAAATGTTAAAACCTTAGCGATATAAAGTGCGGTCAAAAATGGTCGCATTTTTACCTTATGTAAAATAATATTTACACTTTGTTGTAAAGAAATTATCATAGCCATATCTTAATTATCCCCATTCTCTGAATATGACGATTTCTAAATTTGATCCTAAAAAACCTTTCGATTGTTTTATTGTGCAAAGTGAATCCATGAAAAGTGCGGTAGAAAACGCGAAACGTTTTGCTATGTTTGATGTGCCTTTGTTAATTCAAGGCGAAACGGGGAGTGGAAAAGATTTGTTAGCGAAAGCCTGCCATTATCAGAGTTTGCGTCGCGATAAAAAATTTATCGCAGTAAACTGTGCGGGTTTGCCTGATGAAGATGCGGAAAGTGAAATGTTTGGTCGAAAAGTCGGAGACAGTGAAACCATCGGTTTTTTTGAGTACGCGAATAAAGGGACAGTTTTACTCGATGGCATTGCCGAACTTTCATTAAGTTTACAGGCTAAATTATTGCGTTTTTTAACGGATGGATCTTTCCGTCGAGTAGGCGAAGAAAAAGAGCATTATGCAAATGTGCGCGTGATTTGCACATCACAGGTTCCACTTCATTTGCTTGTTGAGCAAGGTAAAGTTCGTGCTGATTTATTTCATCGCTTAAATGTTCTCACTATTAATGTGCCTGCATTACGAGATCGCATGGCTGATATTGAGCCACTGGCACAAGGTTTTTTACAGGAAATCAGTGAAGAATTAAAAATTGCAAAACCAACTTTCGATAAAGATTTTCTTCTTTATTTGCAGAAATATGATTGGAAAGGGAATGTTCGAGAGCTTTATAACACCCTTTATCGCGCTTGTTCGTTAGTACAAGATAATCATTTAACTATCGAAAGTTTAAATCTTGCTCTGCCACAAAGTGCGGTGATTTCTTTGGATGAATTTGAAAATAAAACCTTAGATGAAATTATTGGTTTCTATGAAGCACAAGTCCTAAAATTATTTTATGTAGAATATCCAAGCACGAGAAAATTGGCTCAACGTTTAGGCGTTTCCCATACTGCCATTGCGAATAAATTGAAACAATATGGAATTGGAAAGTAGTTTTCACATTTGAGATGAAAAAAAGTGCGGTTGAAATTTCCTGAGAATTTTCAACCGCACTTAATAAATATTGATTACCCATTAATGGTATTGTGATTACTCTGCTTGAATTTCCACGTTTTCAACTGCTTCTGTTGGAGCAGTATGATGATTGTTATTGTGATGGGAAACTGAACGAGCAGGCACAACCGTTGAAATTGCGTGTTTATATACCATTTGATTCACGGTGTTTTTTAATAAAATCACGAATTGATCGAATGATTCAATTTGACCTTGAAGTTTGATTCCGTTTACAAGGTAGATTGATACAGGAATGCGTTCACGACGAAGCGCATTTAAATAAGGATCTTGTAAAGATTGTCCTTTTGCCATTTTGCTATCCTTTGTTGTCGTTATTATGAAATTTGTTGATAGAAACGAGTTGTCTCCGTGTGTAAGTGTAGCAATAAACAGAAATATTGTCTATTTGCTTTCCCGCAACTTTTGCAAAATTGCTTTCATTTGATGATCTAGTGACGCATTGAAACGTAGTGTTTCTCCATTTTTAGGGTGTTCAAATCGAATTGAAAAAGCGTGCAAAAACAAACGATTCAATCCTAATTCATTCATTTGTTTATCAAAATCTTTATCGCCGTATTTATCATCTAATGCGATAGGATGCCCTGCATATTGTGTATGCACGCGAATTTGATGCGTTCGCCCTGTGACTGGCGAAGCCTTCACAAGCGTAGCATTTATATAGCGTTCTTCAATACTAAAGCGGGTTTCAGATGGTTTTCCTTGCTCGCTGACACGCACAATGCGCTCTCCGCTAGATAATTCATTTTTCAAAAGAGGGGCTTGAATAACTTTTATATGGGATTGCCATTGCCCACGTACTAACGCTAAATAATCTTTTTGAACGGTTTTGACGCGAAGTTGTTCGTGCAAATTGCGTAATGCTGAACGTTTTTTGGCAATTAATAAAATGCCTGATGTATCGCGATCTAAACGATGAACCAGTTCTAAAAAGCGTGCTTCTGGGCGTAATGCTCGTAAGGCTTCAATCACACCAAAATTTAAACCACTTCCGCCGTGCACCGCGATTCCTGAGGGTTTATTTAAAATAATCAAGCAATCATCTTCAAACAAAATTTGGTTTTCAAGTGCGGCAACTTTATTGAGATTTTTTGAAATCGGCGCATCATTTTTTTCTGCGACACGCACAGGTGGAATGCGTACAACATCGCCTGTTTGCAGTTTATATTCTGGTTTAATTCTGCCTTTGTTTACTCGCACTTCGCCTTTACGCACAATGCGATAAATTAAACTTTTGGGTACACCTTTGAGTTTTGCTAATAAATAATTATCAATTCGTTGCCCACTTTCATCTTCACTAATTGTCAGCATTTTTACGGATGAATTAATGATTTTTTCATTTTGTTTTGTCATTTTTTTTCCTTTTGAAAATCGCTGCAAATCATATCATAAAGGCACTATAAACGTAATATGAACGTCACTCTATGAACGCAAATTCGCCTTGCTAATTAATCGTTTTCTATGGATAATAGAACGTCTTTTTGTGCCTAAGAATTTGCGTAAAAAAGGATAAGTTTTGTTGGTGAAAACTCAATGCAGCAATTGGCATAAGACATTGATAATCAACATTTTTCTTAAAATAAATCAGCCGTTTGCAACGCGTGCGGAATATCGCGTTGTTTTATCAAGCAAATATTTATGCTTAATAACGTTATCAATGCACCCAGCAACATACAGTCGTGAGATTGACTGGCGCGAGAAACACGAGGTCGATAACGAAGCAAAGTGCGGTTTATTTTGAGGTTTTTTTAAATATTTAATAAGAGAATTGACAATGAAAAGAATGTTAATCAATGCAACTCAAAAAGAAGAGTTGCGTGTTGCGCTTGTCGATGGACAACGCCTTTTTGACTTGGACATTGAAAGTCTGGGACACGAACAAAAAAAAGCGAATATCTACAAAGGAAAAATTACTCGCGTTGAGCCAAGCTTAGAAGCGGCTTTTGTAGATTATGGTGCAGAACGTCACGGTTTTTTACCTTTAAAAGAAATTGCCCGTGAATATTTTCCTGATGATTATGTTTTTCAAGGTCGTCCGAATATTCGCGATATTTTGACTGAAGGACAGGAAGTTATCGTTCAAGTTAATAAAGAAGAAAGAGGAAACAAAGGTGCAGCCTTAACTACTTTTGTTTCTCTTGCTGGTAGTTATTTGGTGTTTATGCCGAATAATCCACGGGCAGGAGGAATTTCTCGCCGTATTGAGGGCGATGAACGTACTGAACTAAAAGAGGCATTAAGTTCATTAGATGTGCCTGACGGTGTAGGCTTAATCGTCCGTACTGCTGGTGTGGGAAAATCGCCAGAAGAATTACAATGGGATTTAAAAGTATTATTACATCATTGGGAAGCGATCAAACAAGCTTCACAAAGTCGTCCAGCTCCATTTTTAATTCATCAAGAAAGCGATGTGATTGTACGCGCTATTCGCGATTATTTGCGTCGTGATATTGGTGAGATCCTGATTGATAGCCCAAAAATTTTTGAGAAAGCGAAAGAGCATATCAAACTTGTGCGTCCTGATTTCATCAATCGCGTGAAACTTTATCAAGGCGAAGTACCACTTTTCAGTCACTATCAAATTGAATCTCAAATCGAATCCGCATTCCAACGTGAAGTGCGTTTACCTTCTGGCGGTTCAATCGTTATTGATGTAACTGAAGCATTAACCGCTATTGATATTAACTCCGCACGTTCTACTCGTGGTGGCGATATTGAAGAAACGGCATTAAATACCAATCTTGAAGCGGCAGATGAAATCGCGCGTCAATTACGCTTACGTGACTTAGGTGGATTAGTTGTCATTGATTTCATTGATATGACACCAATTCGCCATCAACGTGAAGTAGAAAATCGTATTCGTGATGCGGTTCGTCCAGATCGCGCCCGTATTCAAATTAGCCGAATTTCTCATTTTGGTTTGTTAGAAATGTCACGTCAGCGTTTAAGCCCATCATTGGGCGAATCTTCGCACCATATTTGCCCTCGTTGTCAAGGAACAGGCAAAGTACGTGATAATGAATCTCTTTCTTTATCTATTTTGCGTTTGCTGGAAGAAGAAGCATTAAAAGAAAACACCAAGCAAGTGCATACCATTGTGCCAGTACAAATTGCCTCTTATCTTCTTAACGAAAAACGCAAAGCAATCAGTAATATTGAAAAGCGTCATAATGTCGATATTATTGTTGCCCCAAATGAAGCAATGGAAACACCGCACTTTAGTGTTTTCCGTTTACGTGATGGCGAAGAAGTAAATGAATTAAGCTATAACTTAGCGAAAATTCACTGCGCTCAAGATGAAAATACTGAAGAATCACTGCTTTCTCGTAATGTGGAAACAACAGCTGTTATTGAACAACCGGCGGTTGAAAGTGCAGCAGTTGCGCTTTCTATTTCAGAAGCAGCCCCAACGCCAGTTGAGCGTAAATCAAATGAATCCTCTTTGTTAGCTAAAATTATTGCGAAGATTAAAGGTTTATTTGCGACTAAATCTGAAGAAAACAAACCGAAAAATAACCGCACTTCGCGCAATCCTAATCGTAATCAACGCCGTTCACAGGATCGTCGTCCTTCTCGTCGTCCACGTTCTGAAAATAACGAAATAAAAAGAACCGAAGAACAGGTTCGTAATGTCCGTGAGCGTAATCAACGCCGTCCGCGCCGTAACTTAGTGGAAGAAAGTATCGCTGAAAGTGCGGTAAATTCTACACCTGTTTTTGAGACTAAAGAAGAAAGAACTGAGCCTGTAACTCAACGCCGCCAACGCCGTGATTTACGTAAACGCGTGCGCGTTGAAGATAATGAAACAGTTGTTGAAAATAACTTCAGCACGACTGAAAAAATGCCAGAAGTGGATGTAATTACGGTTCAAAATAATGATGAAAAACCCGTTCATCAGAACCAACGTTCTGAACGTCAAGAGCGTCAGCGTCGTACTCCACGTCATTTACGTGCAGCGAATAATCAGCGTCGTCGCCGTAATCAAGAGCCAAAATCGCCAATGCCATTATTTGCTGCGGTGGTTTCGCCTGAATTGGCAAGTGGCAAGGCTTGGATTGATTATTCAACGGTAAATCTGCCAAAAGAAAATCATTTCTTATCTGTGGATGAATTGCTTGAGCAAGAGAAAACTAAAAAAGGGTTTATCACGCCAGCAATGGGAATTGTCGTTGAAGAAAAATCCCCTGATGTAAAACCTGCATTAGATTTTATTACTCAACCAGCTAATGAATCGGTACAGAAAAAAGTACAAGAATCTTTAGATCGTTTAAGTTCATATAAACCTCAAGAAGTTGTTGAATCTATTGATCCAGCAATTAATGTAGATGAACCTGAAACGCTTGAGAAAGTATCAAAATTTGTCCGCACTTATGAATTTAATGGACGTTTAGGTACAATTTCTTCAGTGCCCCATACAAAAGCGGAGATGACTTTAGCGAAAGCAAATGATGAAATGCCAGAGGCTTTCCCAATTAGGGCTTGGCAGGATTCTCGTTATTATTTCTATGGAACAGGCGCGGCAGGACATCATTGTGCAATTAGCCACGTTTATTCTGAACCAACCCGCGCAAAATCAGAATAATCAAAAATAAAAATAGAATTGACGTAACCAACATTACGTCAATTCTTTTTATTTTATAAATACAGTTTGATTGAAAGCATAAAAAAACCAATCAGTCAAATTTTGCTGTTATTTTATGCTTTAATTAAAACATTTTTACTTATATTATAGAATAGAGTAAAATGAAGCACGATTTTCAAAAAAAAACTATAAAAATTTTATTTTTAACAAAAATCCTTTGGAGGAACCCTAATGAATATTCGAATTGAGAAATCTTCTCTTCTCTTCTGCTGTACAAGCAAAGGAAGATAATGGAAAAGGGATTTATGTGCAAGCGGATTGGGTGCACGCACGTGAAAAAATAGAGACACATAATCCAAATCAACCTGAAATATTACAAGACTATTCATACATCAAAACTCATTCCAACCATCCTCGTTTTTCTATTGGTTATAATTTTGGCAATTGGCGAATTGCAGTAGATTATGCTCATTATCGTAAATGGAGTCACGGCAAACATCTTATTAGTGAACCTATCGAAAAAGATCCTGCTGGACCGACTCCTCCGATGAATCAAGTTAAATCTAGCACAGTAATTGATCACAAAGATGCAGGTAGTTTCCAAGCCAAGAATTCTTATGGTATTTCTGTAATTTATGATTTTGATACTGAATATAAAATTAAACCTTATGTTGGTGCAAGAATTGGAGTTGGGCATGTTGCTGCCAGCGGTTACACAAAAGATGAATTTACAACAAAACTTACATTAAAGTCTAACAATATGCGAATAGGCGGAGATGTGAAGGCAGATCAGAAAACATCATATTCCAGAACCATAAAACGCATTGGTTTTGGTTTTATTGGTGGTATTGGCTATGACATTACACCGAATATTACCTTAGACTTAGGTTATCGTTATAACGATTGGGGACGTTTAGAAAACGTGCGTTTTAAAACTCACGAAGCCTCTTTCGGTGTACGTTACCGTTTTTAAAACAAATTTAGTTTTCTATTTAAGCGGCCAAATTCTTCTGATTATTTACAAAGACAAGAAGCATTTGACCGCTTGTTTTTTCCGTAAAACAAGCGTAAACTTCTTTCAACTTTTAGTCGGGGTGCCGAAAGGCTGAGATGATACCCGTGAACCTGAAACAGTTAGCACTGACGTAGGAAACTAATATGCCACATATTCAACCTTTCTCTATCACGATTTTATCCTGTTTATTTTCCCAATTTTCTACATTTTATTACACCCGCTAATTGCTCACAGTGAATAGCGGGCATTTTTGTTTATTTTATATTCAACACAAGGAATGCTTATGCAATCAATTTATCTCTCCAAAATCCGTGAGCAGAATCCGCTCATTCATAACATTACCAATATTGTGGCAGCGAATTTTAGTGCCAATGGCTTGTTGGCATTAGGAGCTTCGCCTTTGATGTCGGCGAATATCGAAGAAATGCAGGAAGTACCGAAAATCAGTCAAGCGTTGGTCATTAATATTGGTACGCTGATTGGTAAAGATCGGGAAGCGATGTTGCAGGCAGGAAAAACGGCAAATGAGGTTGGAATTCCTGTAGTGTTAGATCCTGTTGGTGTGGGGGCAACGAGCTATCGCCGTGAGACCATTCGTGAGCTTTTAGCCGAGGTAAAATTCGCACTTATTCGTGGTAATGCAGGTGAACTGGCTGCCATTGCAGGCGAGGCGTGGCAGGCAAAAGGTGTAGATGCAGGGCAAGGCGAAGTGGATTTAAAAGCCGTTGCCGAGAAAGTGGCTCAACGCTATGGCTGTACGGTGTTGATTAGCGGGGCGGTGGATATTGTCAGCGATGGCACACAAACTGCGACCGTTCACAACGGCACGTCATTGTTCCCGAAAGTTACGGCTTCGGGCTGTTTATTGAGTGCCGCGTGTGCTGCATTTTTAGCGGTAAGTGAAGGGAATTATTTTTCTGCGACATTAGAAGCCTGTGTAGCATACACCATTGCAGGCGAGTGTGCGGCACAAGGCTTAACCACACAAGTGGGACAGTTCCAAATCCGTTTGTTGGACGAGCTTGCTGCCCTTTCCCCTGAAACCATTGGACAAAGAGGGCGCATTAATGAGTAATGTGAAACAAGTTTTAACCATCGCAGGGTCAGACAGTGGCGGTGGTGCAGGCATTCAAGCGGATCTTAAAACCTTCCAAATGCGCGGCGTGTTTGGTACATCAGCAATCACGGCAGTTACGGCACAAAACACACTTGGCGTATTTGATATTCACCCTATTCCACTGAAAACAATTCAAGCGCAACTGGAAGCGGTCAAAAATGATTTCCAGATTGCAAGTTGCAAAATTGGTATGTTGGGCAATGCAGAAATTATTGAATGCGTTGCAGATTTTCTTGCTGATAAGCCTTTCGGCACGCTGGTGCTAGACCCTGTGATGATCGCCAAAGGCGGCGCACCGTTATTGCAACAGCAAGCGGTAAGTGCGTTAAGCCAAAAATTGCTGCCGTTAGCGGATGTGATTACACCAAACATTCCCGAAGCGGAAGCTTTAACGGGGATTGCGATTGTGGACGACATCAGTATTCAACAAGCCGCAAAAGCGTTGCAAAAACAGGGGGCGAAAAATGTGATTATTAAGGGCGGACATTCGCTCAATTCGCAAAGTGAGCTGTGCCAAGATTGGGTTTTACTTGCAGATGGTCGTCATTTTACTTTGCAAAGCCCCCGTTTCAACACGCCACATACACATGGTACGGGCTGTACCTTTTCTGCCTGTTTAACCGCAGAGTTGGCGAAAGGCGAACCGTTGCAAAGTGCGGTAAAAACAGCGAAAGATTTTATTACCGCTGCGATTTCTCACCCATTGAATATTGGGCAAGGACACGGGCCGACAAATCATTGGGCTTACAGTCGCCTTTAAGGATTGAAAGATGAAAAATATTCAAAAAATCTTACCGCTTTACTTTGTGGCAGGCACGCAAGATTGCCGTCATTTGGGCGAGAACTTGTCGGAAAATTTATTATTCGTGCTTAAACAAGCGTTAGAAGGCGGAATTACCTGCTTTCAATTTCGGGATAAAGGCAAATTTTCGTTAGAACATACGCCCTCAGCACAGAAGGCATTGGCGATGAGTTGTCGTGATTTGTGCCGTGAATATGGCGTACCGTTTATTGTAGACGACAACGTTGATTTGGCGTTGGAAATCGAGGCGGATGGCATTCACGTTGGGCAAAGCGATATGCCTGTGCAAGAGATTCGAGCTAAAACAGATAAACCGCTAATTATTGGTTGGTCGGTGAATCGTTTAGACGAAGCAAAAATTGGGGAAAATTTAGCGGAAATTGATTATTTTGGAATTGGCCCGATTTTTCCAACGCAATCAAAAGAAAATCCCAAACCAACATTAGGAATGGCGTTTATTCAAACTTTGCGAAATGCGGGCATAACTAAACCGCTTGTGGCAATTGGTGGGGTGAAATTAGCTCACGTTAAAACCTTACGAGAATTTGGGGCGGATGGTGTGGCAGTGATTACTGCAATTACGCACGCCGATAATGTGCAAGCCGCAACAAAAGCATTACGGGAGGCAAGTGGTGAATACGCAAAATAGTTTAAAGCAAGTAGCAACAGCGACGATGGTCGGCACGGCGATTGAGTATTTCGATAACTACATTTACGCAATGGCAGCGGTATTGGTATTTAACCATCAATTCTTCCATGCCGCAGATCCACTTTCAGGGCAGATTGCGGCACTTTCCACTTTAGCACTCACTTTTATTGCTCGCCCTTTGGGAGCAATATTGTTCGGGCATTTCGGTGACCGTTTCGGTCGGAAAAATACTTTTGTGATGAGCTTGCTGTTGATGGGCGTTTCCACTGTGGTTATCGGTTTGTTGCCAACTTATGACAGCATCGGTATTTGGGCGACAATTTTGCTCTGTTTATGCCGTATTGGGCAAGGTATCGGTTTAGGCGGAGAGTGGGGCGGTGCAGCGTTAGTTGCGGTTGAAAATGCTCCCGAAGGTAAACGAGGTTGGTATGGTACTTTCCCACAACTGGGAGCCCCGCTTGGCTTGTTGTTGGCAAATGGCGTATTCTTAGGCATTACGGCAATTTTCGGGCAAGAAGCTATGACTGAATGGGCGTGGCGGATACCGTTTTTATCTTCCGTTATCTTAGTGGCAATTGGCTTATATGTTCGCCTAAAACTGACTGAAGCCCCGATTTTCCTTGCGGCACTCAATAAACCGCAGCCAAAACGCTTACCAATGTTGGAAGTCATCACTACTTATTTCAAGCCGTTTTTCTTGGGGATGTTAATTTGTATTGCAGGCTATGTGCTGTTCTACATTATGATTGCCTTTAGCCAAATTTACGCCAAATCTGCTCCAACGGTTTCAGAGGCAGGATACGCAATGGGATTAGGACTTTCCCCGCAAATTTTTACCGCTTTATTGATGGCAAGTGCGGTTTCTTTGGCAATAACGATTGCCGCTTCGGGTAAATATATCGACAAAATTGGTCGCCGTATTTGGCTCATTTGGACAACTGTTGGCGTTGCGATTTTTGGTTTATCCTTGCCGTTATTTCTCGAAAACGGTACAACTACCAGTCTGTTTTGGTTTTTATTCATCGGTATGGGGTTAATTGGAATGGGCTATGGACCATTAGCGAGTTTTTTACCTGAACTCTTCCCTACTCACGCCCGCTATTCAGGTGCTTCTTTAACTTATAATATTGCAGGTTTATTCGGGGCAAGTGTTGCGGCAATCATTGCCTTACCGCTGAATGCTCACTACGGCTTAAAAGGTGTGGGGATTTATTTAACCCTAAACGCTGTGTTGAGCTTGATTGGATTATGGTTTATTTCAGAAACGAAAGATAAATTACTATCCTAAGATTTGAGGAATTAAATACAACCTATTAAGCGGTTAAATTTTACATAAAATTCTACTAAGAATTTAACCGCACTTTTCTTTACAAGCCAAATATTTTCTCTACAATACCCCACCTAACGATTTACCTTGAGTAAATCCCTGACCTGAAATCAGACAAAAGAGAATATTATGACAACCCAATTCAAACCAGAATTACTTTCCCCTGCAGGCTCTCTTAAAAATATGCGCTATGCGTTTGCTTATGGTGCAGATGCGGTTTATGCAGGACAACCTCGTTATAGCTTACGTGTACGCAATAATGAATTTAATCACGCCAATTTGAAAATCGGGATCGATGAAGCCCATTCCCTTGGCAAAAAATTCTATGTAGTGGTAAACATTGCACCCCATAATTCCAAACTCAAAACTTTTATTAAAGATTTACAACCTGTCATCGATATGAAACCAGATGCTTTAATTATGTCTGACCCAGGCTTAATTATGTTGGTGCGTGAAAATTTCCCTAATATTGATATTCATCTTTCTGTGCAAGCCAATGCGGTAAACTGGGCAACGGTAAAATTCTGGAAACAAATGGGATTAACTCGTGTGATTTTATCGCGCGAACTTTCAATAGATGAAATTGCTGAAATTCGCCAACAAGTGCCAGATATTGAACTCGAAATTTTCGTACATGGTGCGTTGTGCATGGCGTATTCTGGCCGTTGCTTACTTTCTGGCTATATCAACAAACGCGATCCAAATCAAGGCACTTGCACCAATGCTTGCCGTTGGGAATACAAAATGGAAGAAGGCACGACGGATGAAGTAGGCAACATCGTGCCGAAAATCGATCCTGCTCAACAAATCGAAGTGAAAAATGTAGCACCAACCTTAGGCGAGGGTGCGGTAACGGATAAAGTCTTCCTTTATACCGAATCACAAAAGCCTGACGAACAAATGACAGCGTTTGAAGATGAACACGGCACCTACTTTATGAATTCAAAAGATCTGCGTGCCGTACAACATGTAGAAAAATTGACCGCACTTGGTGTGCATTCTTTAAAAATCGAAGGCCGTACTAAATCATTTTATTATTGTGCAAGAACGGCTCAAGTTTACCGCAAAGCAATTGATGATGCAGCCGCGGGCAAACCATTTGATGAAAGCTTAATGGATACGTTGGAATCCCTTGCGCATCGTGGTTATACCGAGGGTTTCTTACGCCGTCATACGCATGATGAATACCAAAACTACGAATATGGCTATTCTATTTCTGATCGTCAGCAATTTGTCGGTGAATTTACCGGCAAACGTAATGAACAAGGTATGGCAGAAGTAGCAGTAAAAAACAAATTCTTACTTGGCGACAATGTAGAAATGATGACACCACAAGGCAATATTAATTTCAAAATTGAAAAAATGCTAAATCGTAAAAATGAAACGGTTGATGCCGCACTAGGCGATGGGCATTTTGTATTCTTAAATGTGCCACAAGATATTAACTTAAATTACGCTTTATTAATGCGTAATTTAGTTAATACCAATACAAGAAACCCGCATTCTAATTAACATGCTCCCCGCTCTAAAGGAGGGGGATTTCTACTAGCTCCCACGCTCCAAAACGATAAATATTTATTGTATTTTTCTTGATAATGTACGTCTGTTAGCCGTAAAATATAAGATGTTATTAATAACATAAGGAGTAGATGAATGAAAACACAAGTAACAAAAGCAAGATTGGAGGCTAAAGTAAACATAGATATATACGAATTGCTAAAACAAGCTGCTGCAATTACAGGGCGAACATTAACCGACTTTGTGGTAAGTGTAGCTTACGAGGAAGCTAAAAAGACCATTTCAGAACATCAAGTTTTACGTTTAGCAGTGAATGATCAGGCATTGCTGATTGAAAGTCTAAGTAAACCATTTGAGCCTAATCAATCAATGAAAAATGCGCTTAATATGTATGAAGCATATCTATCTATTACAGGGAAAAATAATGATAAATGAAAATTTAGCATATTTAAGTGTATTACCCTTAGAAGATTTAAAGATTGAGAGAAGTTCATTTTCTTGTTCAGTTGAACCTTTAGAAAAGTATTTTCATAAGTACGTTTCTCAAGATGTAAAGAAAGGGCTTGCAAAGTGTTTTGTGCTTATAAATGAACAACAATCTAGGATTGTTGGCTATTACACTTTATCGGCATTATCAATACCAATTACAGATATACCACAAGAACGAATAAGTAAAGGTGTACCATATCCTAATATTCCTGCTGTTTTAATAGGGCGATTAGCAATTGATACGAATTTCCAGAAGCAAGGGTATGGAAAGTTTCTAATTGCAGACGCCATTCATAAGATTAAGAATGCTACGGTAGCTGCCACAATTTTAGTCGTTGAAGCAAAAAATGATGATGCCAGCTCGTTTTATGAACGATTAGGGTTTATTGAATTTAAAGAATTTGGAGGAACACACAGAAAGTTATTTTATCCGCTAACAAAATTAATAAAATAGATGAAAATCCCCTCTTAAGAGGGGATTTTCATCTGTGTTATAAATACACCAAATATTATTGATTTTATTCACATATCTATACTAGCAACGAGTGTGCAAACGAAGCCTATAAATTTTTTTTCATAAGAAATCCTTAATTATTTAAGATTATTAAATTGAACTAGAACAAAGCAAAGCTATACTATACAAGCATAAATATGACTGTTACTTGGCTTGCGTCGTTTGCCGATATTTTTTGTATCCTTATGACGCAATTTTACTTTTTTCTTTGCCTCTGTTTTTTTCTTATCTTCACGTTTTTCTTTAATACGAGCCTTTTGTTTTTTGCTGACAGATTTCACTTCGCCATCTTTTGGTGGCTTAGTGCGAGGCTCTAAACTTGCTAAAATGCGCGCCTTTAAAATTTCCTCAGTATAGCGTTTGATTTTACCTAGCAACTTGTAGTCATGGGCTTCGACAAAAGAGACTGCCGTGCCTTTTTTGCCAGCTCGCGCGGTACGTCCAATTCGATGTAAATAAGTATCCGCACTATAGGGCAAATCAAAATTCATTACATGGCTTACATCATCAATATCAATACCACGCGCAGCCACATCCGTTGCAACCAATACCGTCACAATACCTGATTTCAATTTATCAATGGCATTGTTACGTTGAGTTTGTGCCATTTCGCCTTCTAAATATGCGGAACGAATGCCTCGTTTACGCAATGTTTCGGAAAGTTCACGCGCATCTTCACGACGGCGAACAAACACAATTCCACGGGTTACTTCTTCAGTTTCAATAAAACGCGCGAGCAATTTGATTTTGTGTTCATTGCTGTCTGCGTGATAATACCATTGATTGATTTTTTTTCTTTCACGGCGACTTGGTTCCGCATCTACTTTCACAGGATCATTCAACAAACGCTCCGCAAAATCGACCAATAACTCTCCTTCTAAGGTTGCAGAAAACAACAAAGTTTGTTTTCGCCAACGGGTTTCAGCTGCAATTTTTTCCGCATCTTGCCCAAATCCCATTTGTAACATTCTATCGGCTTCGTCAAAAATCAGCATTTCAACGGAACGGCAATCAAAATTTTCTTCCTTAATGTACTGCAATAAACGGCCTGGCGTAGCCACCACCAAATCTTGATTGGTATTGAATACATCACCGTGATTTTGATACGCCACGCCACCTGTAATTGTCGCAATATTTAAATGGGTGAACTGCGCTAATTCTTCCGCTTGTTCAGCCACTTGCATTGCCAGTTCTCGGGTTGGTGTTAATACCAAAATACGCGGTGGGCCTGGTTTACGGCGTGGATAATCCAATAAATGTTGTAGCGCAGGTAATAAAAAAGCAGCCGTTTTCCCTGTTCCCGTTGGAGCAGAGCCTAATACATCACGCTCTTCCATTGCGGCAGGAATGGCTTCCATTTGAATAGCTGTTGGGCGGGAATAACCTTTTTTCTCAAGTGCCTTTAAAAGCTCTGGAGAAAGATCGAATTGTTCAAATTGGGATAAATTCATTATTGTGCGGTTCTTTGTTAAAATTGGCGAGGATTATACCTGAAAGTGCGGTCAATTTACGAAAAATTTATGAACGGATTTACCTTTAAACAATTCCATATCAATCAAAATTCTTGTGCCATGAAAGTCGGCACTGATGGCATTTTGTTAGGTGCTTGGGCAGATGTAAAGCATTGTAAAAATATTTTAGATATGGGCTGTGGCACAGGATTATTGGCGTTAATGTTGGCACAACGAACTGAAGAAAACTGTCAAATTCAAGCGGTTGAGTTGGATCCCATTGCAGCAAAACAAGCACAAGAAAACATCAATAATTCAGTGTGGAAAAATCGCATTCAACTTACTCAAGCGGATATACAACATTTTTTACAAACCACTGAACAAACCTTTGATTTAATTGTGGCAAATCCACCTTATTTTGAACAAGGTATCGCTTGTAAAAATGAAGAACGAGAATTGGCTCGTTATACCAAGCAAAGCCACTTAAATTGGTTAGAATGGGCTGCAATACGCTTGTCGGAAAATGGGAGAATAAGTTTTGTTTTGCCTTATGAGGCAGGCAAAACGCTCATAAAATCCACCGCACTTTTTTGCATAAAACAGACGAATGTCATCACTAAAATAGGAAAAACGCCCCAGAGAATGTTGCTTACCTTTGCCAAACAACCCGAAGTTTTAATGCAAGATCAATTGGTAATTTATGATGCGGATAATCAATACACTGAAGCGTTTATTGAATTGACTAAAGACTTTTATTTGAAATTTTAAAGGGGAAATCATTTTCCCCTTTAATCATACACTATCTAAAATACCACTTCGCTAACAACACACCCGCATTCACTGCAATGTTTAAGCCTGATTTAATTGGACTTGCGAGCGTTAAACGCACTTGCGTGTCTTCTGGCGTCGCTAAACTTTCCGTAGAACTTTCACTTAGCACAAAAACCACTTTATTTTTTAACCGCACTTTATCCAATGGGTCGCCTTGTTTATTGTGCGATACGTGAATAATTTGATAGCCTGATTTGCGCAAGTGCATCAAAGCCGAATCAATATCATCCGTTTCTAACACACGAATATATTCTGCGCCACCTTCTGCTACACGCATAGAGGCTCCCGAATACAGATTTTCCACATTATCGGCGACAATATTTTTCACGCCAAAATAAGCACAAGTACGCAATACACCTCCGATATTTTGTGCATTATTCACGTTGTCCAATAGCACTAAACAATCTTCTTTATGAGGAATATCCAAATACCCTTGCAACATGAAAACACGCGGTTTCTTCACTAATAAGCAAATGCCACCGTGATGTTCTGTTCCGCTCACTCGAGCTAATTCTTCACTATCTACAACGTGATAAGCCTTCTTGTTTTCGGCTAAATAACTCAATACATCGCCAATTTTGTGTGACATTTGCACGGTTGCCCACAATCGAACAATACTTTCAGGGCGTTCTGCAAATAAAGCTAAACAGGCATTTTCACCGTAAACCTTCATTTCTTCCGCACGGTTTTTCTTAATTTTTTCAGGCGCACGAGGAGAAAGTGCACCCGTTTTCTTTTCTTTCGTTTTATAAACCGTACCCGTACTTTTTATTGTCACTTGAACCTTAGGTTGTTCTGCATTTTTATTTGATGGCGCACGAGATAAAGAAAGTTGCGTAATTTTAGTTTCTTTCACTTCTTGTTTATCACGAGAAAAACGAGATTTTTCGTTTCTATTTCCATTAAATTTATCATTAAAGTGCGGTCGATTTTGGCTTGGTTTTTCTCTGTACTTTTCCCCCACTGAGCGTTCTTGAAAGGTTTTGCCTGCGGATTGAAAAGACGGTTTGCGTTTGTCGTTCATAGGGTTTCCCTGAGTAAAAATGGCTGTTTTTTAGCCAAAAAATGCTAAAATTTGTGAGCATTATAACGAAAAAAAGCCTTTTTTCTATTAATAAGCGCGTGAAATATTGTAAACTAACGCACTAGTCTTTAATCACGAGATGGATTATGTTAATCAATAAAACCAAACGAGCTGAACAAAATTTAAATAATTTGCCATTCCTTGCTTTGCAAGCTGAGCAAATTGAATTTTTGGGTAGCTCGGCTGAATTTAAAACTCAAATTATTGAATTAATCAGAAACGCAAAAAAACGTATTTATGTCACCGCACTTTATTGGCAAAAAGATGAAGCGGGACAGGAAATTCTCGATGAAATTTATCGCGTGAAGCAAGAAAATCCTCACTTGGATGTAAAAATTCTCATAGATTGGCATCGCGCACAACGCAATTTATTGGGAGCGGAAAAATCTGCCACTAATGCAGACTGGTATTGCGAGCAACGCCAAACTTATCAGTTACCTAATGATCCGAATATGTTCTTTGGCGTACCAATTAACACACGAGAAGTTTTTGGTGTATTGCATGTCAAAGGCTTTGTATTTGATGATACGGTGCTTTATAGCGGTGCAAGTATTAATAATGTCTATCTTCATCAATTTGAAAAATATCGTTATGACCGCTATCAAAAAATCACTCATTCAGAATTAGCTGACTCGATGGTAAATTTCATCAATGATTACTTGTTAGATTTCAGTGCAGTTTATCCACTTGATGTGACTAACCGCCCTCGCACCAAAGAGATCCGCGGCAATATTCGCGCTTATCGTAAAGATCTTGCTCAAAATGGTGAATATTCATTAAAAAGTGCGGTGAAATTACCCAATGTTTTAAGCGTATCGCCATTGTTTGGCTTAGGCGCATCAGGCAATGAATTAAATCAAGTAATTGAAGATTTATTCTTACAAGTACAAAAAAAATTAGTGATTTGTACGCCATATTTTAATTTTCCACGCACATTGCAACATAAAATAGCAACATTATTGGAAAATGGTAAACGAGTAGAAATTATTGTTGGCGATAAAGTCGCAAACGATTTTTATATTCCACCAGAACAACCATTCAAAATGGCGGGGGCATTACCTTATCTTTATGAAAGTAATCTTCGCCGTTTCTGTGAAAAATTTGAGACTCAAATTGAAAATGGTCAGCTTGTGGTGCGTTTATGGCGTGATGGCGATAATACCTACCACTTAAAAGGCGTGTGGGTAGATGACCGTTATATTTTACTTACGGGTAATAATCTTAACCCTCGAGCATGGCGTTTGGATGCAGAAAATGGCTTATTAATTTACGATCCACAACAACAGCTTTTAGCCCAAGTGGAAAAAGAGCAAAACCAAATTCGCCAACATACAAAAGTATTAAAACATTACACTGAATTAGAAGAATTGAATCAATACCCAGAACCAGTGCAAAAACTTTTGAAAAAATTTGCACGAATTAAAGCAGATAAATTGGTGAAAATGATTTTGTAATTATAAGAAAAGTTTTATATTTTTTCTTAAATTCGCTTCCAGTATTAATCTGATAAATTTTGTGGCAATCGTTCTAAAATGGCTTTCCAATAGGTTGAAGAACGTACATTATGTTTACGGATGCAATCCACTACTGCATCTGCATTTCCCTCAAGACAAATTTGTTGCATTTCTAAATAAAATTGCTTTGTTAATTCACGGTGTTTTTTTTCTTTAAAAAATAACAACCCTATTCGCTGATAAACGCCTTTTAAACTATTGAAAATTAAACGATAAAAGGGTTTGTTGGCAACAACAGTGAATTGACGAAATAATTGGTAATCAAATTCTGTGTAATCTTGTGCTGTGTTTTGTAATTGATCTAATTCAGCAAAAAGTGCGGTTGATTTTTGAGGGGAATTTTTTACTGCTTCATAAATGTAAGATTCCGACATTTTACTACGTAAAGAGAGCATATTATCAATAATTAAGGGCGCGGACTGCATATCCAAAGCAATTAGGGTTTCAATAATATTCGGCCCTGCAGCATCCCAAATATTATTTACTTTGGTGGGTTTGCCGTGCTGAATTGTTAGCCAACCATCACGAGCCAAACGTTGTAAAACTTCACGTAGGGTGGTGCGAGTTACACCAATCTTATCGGCTAAATCACGTTCTGATGGCAAATTACTGCCCGCAGGAAAAACATCTTGCCAAATACTCTTTACAATATATTCCTCTGCTAAAGCTGCTGGACTTTGGGCTTTTAAAATGTCGTTATTGTTTTGCATTACAATTAAAAATCAGATAAAAATCAAAAAAAATGCAATTTTATAAAAAAATTACTTGGTTTTTATTATCCTTTAAAGGGGGATATATTACAATCTTCACGTGATAAAAATAATGGAGTTCACTATGACAAACATTCAGGCTTTTATGAAAAACTTTCTTGGGGCAAGTCCAGAATGGTACAAACTTGCCATTGTGGTTTTTCTTATTATAAATCCAATTGTTTTCTTTTTTATTAGTCCTTTTATTGCGGGTTGGTTACTGGTTGCAGAATTTATTTTCACATTGGCAATGGCATTAAAATGCTACCCTCTTCAACCAGGTGGTCTATTAGCAATTGAAGCTATTATTATTGGAATGACAAATGCCAAACACGTCAAAGCAGAAATTATGGCAAACTTTGAAGTGATCTTGCTACTGATATTTATGGTGGCAGGTATTTTCTTTATGAAACAATTACTGCTTTATGTATTTACTAAATTACTTGTCAAAATTCGTTCTAAAATTGCACTTTCTATTGCCTTTTGTTTTAGTGCTGCTTTTTTATCGGCTTTTCTCGATGCTTTAACGGTTGTTGCTGTTATCATTAGTGTCGCAATGGGATTTTATGGTGTGTATCACAAAGTTGCATCAGGCAATAATTTAATTGATGCGGTTGATATTTCAGACGATAGAAAAATTATTGAACAACAGCACGAAATCTTAGAAAATTTCCGTGCATTCTTACGTAGTTTAATGATGCATGCGGGTGTAGGAACTGCACTCGGTGGTGTAATGACCGTTGTTGGAGAACCACAAAACTTAATTATTGCAGAACAAGCAAAATGGAACTTTATGGAATTTTTCTTCCGTATGGCACCCGTGACTATTCCTGTATTTATCTGCGGATTACTCACTTGTTTCTTGGTCGAAAAATTCAAATTATTTGGTTATGGCGAGAAATTACCAGACGAAGTGTGGAAAGTCTTATCAGATTTAGATCGCACTAATTCAGAAAAAATGTCTAAACAAGATAAAATTAAATTAGGTATGCAAGCGTTAATCGCAATTTGGTTAATTCTTGGATTAGCATTCCATCTTGCCGCAGTCGGTTTAATTGGTTTAAGTATCATCATTTTTGCTACGTCTTTCACTGGTGTGACGGATGAACATACTATCGGTAAAGCCTTTCAGGAATCTTTACCCTTTACTGCATTGCTCGTTGTATTCTTTTCTGTTGTTGCAGTAATTATTGATCAAAAACTTTTTTCACCAATTATTCACTTCGTTCTTTCTGCGGAAGAAAATACACAACTTACTTTATTCTATTTGTTTAATGGCTTGCTTTCTTCTATTTCTGATAATGTATTTGTTGCAACGGTTTATATTAATGAAGCTAAAGCTGCACTGACTAATGGAGTAATTGCACCGCATCAATTTGAATTGCTTTCTGTTGCCATTAATACAGGTACAAACTTACCATCAGTTGCAACACCAAATGGACAAGCTGCTTTCTTATTCTTATTGACTTCATCAATTTCGCCATTAATTCGCCTTTCTTATGGCAGAATGGTTTATATGGCTTTACCTTACACGATTGTACTTTCAATCATTGGTTTACTGGCTATTGAATTTATTTTACCAGCTGCCACAATTTGGTTAGCAAGTTTAGGTTTAATTTTGCCAATTTAAGGAGAGAAAATGCTCGCACTATTCAAACAATTTTCCGAAAAACGTTTTGTGTGGTTTTTATTGGCTTTTTCAAGTTTAGCCTTAGAATCCACCGCACTTTACTTCCAATATGGAATGGGCTTACAACCTTGTGTGCTCTGTGTTTATGAACGTTTAGCAATGATTGGCTTATTTGTAGCGGGCATTATTGCATTACTTCAACCTCGCGTTTTCATACTTCGATTAATCGCCTTGGCTTTAGGTTTATTCAGCAGTATTAAGGGCTTATTAATTTCATTTCGTCATCTTGATTTGCAAATGAATCCAGCTCCTTGGAAACAATGTGAGTTTATTCCAAATTTTCCCGAGACTTTACCATTTCATCAATGGTTTCCATTTATATTTAACCCGACTGGCTCTTGTAATGAAAGCCAATGGTCATTATTTGGTTTAACGATGGTGCAATGGCTAGTGATTATTTTTTCACTATATGTGGTTATTCTCACATTATTGTTAATCGCACAAGTGATTAAAACACGGAAACAAAGAAGATTATTTAACTAAAAAAAGACGGTGAAATTTCACCGTATTTTTTATTACATTAAAATCAACCGCACTTTATTCAACGGTAACTGATTTTGCTAAGTTACGAGGTTGATCTACATCAGTACCTTTAATTAAAGCCACATAATAAGAAAGTAATTGCATTGGAATGGTATAAAAAATCGGTGCAACAATATCATTGACTTTTGGCATCGTGATGATTTTCATTCCTTCACTTGGCGTAAATCCTGCTTCTTTATCGGCAAATACATATAATTGACCACCACGAGCTCGCACTTCCTCAATGTTCGATTTTACTTTTTCTAATAATTCATTATTTGGTGCAACAACAATCACTGGCATATCAGCATCAATTAACGCTAATGGCCCGTGTTTCAATTCTCCCGCCGCATAGGCCTCAGCGTGAATATAAGAAATCTCTTTCAATTTCAAAGAAGCCTCTACGGCAATTGGATAAAACGCACCACGACCTAAGAAAAGTGCATGATGTTTTTCAGCAAAATCCTCAGCCAATGCTTCAATTTCTGTATCAAAAGCTAACGCTTTTTCAATTTCAGCAGGTAAAGATTGCATTGCTTTGATAATCTCACGCTCTTTTTCTGCAGAAATATGACCTTTAACTTTACCAAGTGCCGTTACCAGCATTAATAATGCAGCGAGCTGTGTCGTAAATGCTTTTGTTGATGCCACCCCAACTTCAACACCGGCACGAGTCATAAATGCAAGATCTGATTCGCGTACGAGCGAAGATCCAGCAACATTACAAATTGTTAATGCCGCCATATAGCCCTTTTCTTTCGCTAAACGAAGTGCAGCTAAAGTATCGGCTGTTTCGCCAGATTGAGAAAGGGTAATCAATAAGCTATTTGGACGGGTAACAAATTTGCGATAACGAAATTCTGATGCAATTTCAACATCACAGCTCACTCCAGCTAAAGATTCAAACCAATAACGCGCCACCATACCTGCATTATAAGATGTACCACAAGCAACAATTTGAATATGCTCAACTTTTTCTAAAATGCCTTTTGCACCATTACCGATTGAATCGACAATCACATTTTCGTGATTAATACGCCCTTCCATTGTATTAATAAGTGCGGTTGGCTGTTCGTAAATTTCTTTCTGCATAAAATGACGGAATTTGCCTTTCTCTGCCGCGTCATTTTCAAGATTAGACTCGTGAATTTCACGTTTAGCCTTATTACCGTGAGTATCATAAATATCAACTGTACGACGTGTAATTTCTGCAATATCTCCTTCTTCTAAAAAGATAAAACGACGGGTAACACTTAAAAGTGCAAGTTGATCTGAAGCTAAGAAATTTTCACCGATACCTAAGCCAATCACAAGTGGACTACCAGAACGAGCTGCCACTAAATGTTCAGGATGACGGCTGTCCATTACCACCATACCATATGCGCCCGTGAGTTGTTTTACCGATTTCTGCACAGCCTCTAAAAGGGAATCCGTGCTACGCATTTCCCATTCAACGAGGTGAGCGATCACTTCAGTATCGGTTTGTGATAAAAAGACATAACCACGAGATTTTAATAATTCGCGAAGTTCTTCGTGATTTTCAATAATACCGTTATGTACTACAGCAAAAGTACCTGATGAATGCGGATGCGCATTAGTTTCTGATGGTTCGCCGTGAGTTGCCCAACGGGTATGTGCAATTCCCGTTCCACCAATTAATGGTTTTTCTGATACGGCTTCATCTAAAGCTTTAACTTTGCCTAAACAACGAATACGTTGTAATTCATTTTGTTTATTGATTACTGCAACACCAGCTGAATCATAACCACGATATTCTAAACGATGTAAACCATTAATTAAGATTTCCGCTACATCTCGTTGCGCTACTGCGCCGACAATACCACACATAAGTTTTCCTTATTTATTTCTATTACTAAGTTTGTTTTTACATTTGCCACGCGTTTACACAATAAAAAACCCTGTGCAATCGACAGGGCTTCATTTCATTGATGTTATCAATTATTTGATTGCATCTTTTAATGCTTTACCAGATACAAATGCTGGCACTTTAGATGCTGCGATTTGGATTTCAGCACCAGTTTGTGGGTTACGACCAGTACGAGCAGCACGTTCATTTACTTTAAATGTACCGAAACCGATTAATTGTACAGGCTCACCTTCTTTTAGGCTTGCAGTAATTGCATCTAAAGTCGCTTCTAACGCTGCTTTAGCTTGTTTTTTGTTTAACTCTGCAGCGTTTGCAATTGCATCAATTAAATTTGTTTTGTTCATAAATTTGTACCTTCTGTTAAATAAAAAATTTGATTCTTTAAAAGTATCTTTGCGAATTCGTCGCAAAAACTGTGCAAAGGATAATCTAACTTTAGATAAATTAAAAGCATGATTTATAAAAATTGTGACAAATCTCACGTTATTGATGAAATTCTATACCAATGTTAGATATACCCTCAGTCCGAATTTCATTTTTTAAAGCTAAAATTAATTCAATATCACGTTTTTCACATTCTTTAAGCAAACGATAAACTTGCCATTGCACATCAAGTTCTGTTTGAATATCTTCATTTTCTTTTAGCTTACTTTCTGACCAATCTCGTCCTGTTTCTGTTTCCAATAATGCCCTTATTGTTCCCAACGAAATTAAGCTTATTTCCACCGCTTTTTCTAAGGTTTCGCCCGCAATAATGGCGTGTAAAATTTCAGCTAAAGCCTGACAGGCATCTAACGCTGGCACAACACCAAAACTATCATAATCATTCACATCAGGAATAATCGTTTCTAATTTCTCCAACTGATTTTCAAAGTTGATCTTCGCATCTTTAACCGTTAAATATTCCCACACCAAATTGAGAATATTTTGATACGTTTTGCTTTCAACGCTAAGCTCGTTCATTTGACAGAACAATTTAAAATTTGGTGCCATACGTTCACATAAAGCAGCCATAAAAGTAAGATGTTGCCAACTTTCTAAGTTTTCTAAGC
Source organism: Haemophilus aegyptius (assembly GCF_900475885.1). Classification (GTDB taxonomy): domain Bacteria; phylum Pseudomonadota; class Gammaproteobacteria; order Enterobacterales; family Pasteurellaceae; genus Haemophilus; species Haemophilus influenzae. The sequence continues at coordinate 664,480 of NZ_LS483429.1, read as the reverse complement.
GTTTATGAATCGGATTTCGCATCTTATTTCCTTAATTCGTAAGAGTTGGAATATTTATTAATCGGATTTATGTTCCGCTTTACAAAGTTCAAGCGTCGCATGAATTAATTTGCGAGCGATAGTACCCGTTGGCGGTAATTCTGGCAAGGGTTGATCATAAGAAAACCATTGTGCATCGTGAATTTCACTTTCCTGCAATGTTATTTCTCCGCTTTCATAATCAGCAAGAAAGCCGACCATTTGAGAGTTTGGAAATGCCCAAGGCTGGCTACCGAAATAACGAAGATTTTTTATTGAAATCCCTGTTTCTTCAAAAACCTCTCTCTGCACTGCTTGTTCAAATGTTTCCCCTACTTCGACAAAACCTGCAAGCGTCGTGTATATTCCTCCGTTAGGACTATAATGTCGCTTATGATTTGCCAATAGAATTTCGTGACCACGACGAACCGCAACAATAATTGATGGGCAAATCACAGGATAAGCTCGATACCCACAGTGAATACATTGCACTGCAAGCTCTTCTTGAATTTGTTGTGTTTTATGACCGCACTTTCCACAGAATTTATGTGGTTTTCAGAAAATGATTAATTTCCACACCTCGGCTTAATATATGGAATTCATCCTCTGGCAGTGAAAGCAAGTTACTCAAACTCACATATTCTCGTTCATCACTTTCTTGCTCAGCCACAAGCCACAACGGATGATTTTTCCATTCTCCAATTTGCATTGCCTGTAATCCTTCCAAATCAATATCTTTAGCGATACCAAAAGGCAATTCATTATTCACTAAATACAGATTAGAACCTTGTGTAAGCAACCAATAACCAAAATCATCTTGTTGAAGTATTTTCATTTTTTCTCCATAAAAATAACCGCACTTTCAAAAGTGCGGTTATTATAAATCTTCTTTTATAACTCACTAATAATAAGAATGTTCGCCACGTTGATGCTCAGTTATATCTTTTGCACCTTTTAATTCATTCGGGAATAAGCTAACAAGTTGTTTTTCTACGCCATCTTTTAACGTAACATCCACCATTGAACAACCGTTACAGCCACCACCAAATTGTAAAACTGCGTAACCATCTTCAGTAATTTCAATTAAGGTTATACGTCCACCGTGATTTGCAAGCTGTGGGTTAATTTGAGTTTGAATTACATATTCAACACGTTCAATTAATGGCGCATCATCAGCCACCTTACGCATTTTGGCATTCGGTGCTTTTAAGGTCAGTTGCGCACCAAGCTCTTCGGTAACATAATCAATTTCTGCTTCTTCTAAGAAAGGCAAACTCACTTCATCAATAAATGCAGAAAAAGTATCGTATTTCATTTCAATATCGCTTTCTTCCACGGCATTCGGGGGGCAATAAGATACGCCACATTCCGCATTAGGCATGCCCGGATTAACCACGAAAATACGAATATTCGTTCCTTCTTCTTGGGTGTCTAAAAGTTTTCGAAAATGCGCTTGTGCGGCATCAGAAATAGCGATTTGCTGGGTTGCTTGTTCCATAATTATGTCCTAAATACTTGAGAGAAAGTATCGGGAATAATACGCTTATCGCGCTTTTTTTTCCAGTGCTTTATATTAAGCTCGCGCCAGCCCCCACACTTGGATCTCCTCCACACCTAATTTTCGCAACAATTTTGAGATTTCATTGAGTGTAGAACCAGTAGTAATCACATCATCCACCAATGCTATACGACGATAAGGAAACTCATTTTTCAAAACAGCAAGAGAAAAGGCATTTTTTAAATTCTGACGACGATCTTTTGCACTCAAACCACGTTGAGTATAGGTGTGTTTCACACGCTTTACGATATTGTTCAAATTAGGAATATCCAGCCAACGACTTAATTGCCGAGATAATAAATCTGCCTGATTATAACCCCGTCGCCACTGACGAAAATGATATAAAGGCACTGGAATGATTGCTTCTGGCAATTTAAGTTGATGCGTTCGTTTAGCATCACGCACCGCAAGATATAAAAGCCGAGCTAAAGTGCGGTCAATCCAAAATTGATTTTGAAATTTAAAACGGTGAATCAATATCGAAAGAGGTTCAATATAATGCCCAATAATGACCATCTTATCCCAACTAGGTTCTTGTTTAAGACAATTCCCACAACGCTGCGCATAATATTGCAATTCCGCACCACAATGACCGCAATAAGGAAAAGATTTAATTTGTTTTTGGCAACCTGAACATAGCCCATTTTTTGCAATATGAAGATTGCCACGACAGTGGATACAGCGAAAATTAAAAAAATTCATCGTCTAAAAAAGTTATTTTTTCCCCGCACTTTTTTGTTTCAACGCCTCTAACGTTTCTCCTGCTTTTAAAATATGTGGCGTCACGAAAATCACGAGCTCACGTTTTTGATGTCGTTCACTTTCTTTGCTAAATAATCGTTTAATAACGGGTATATCGCCAAGCAATGGCACTTTATCTTCGCTTTTCGTGATTGTGTCGTGAAATACGCCGCCAAGCACAATGGTTTCCCCATCTTTGGCAAAAACCTGAGTATTAATTTCTTGCTTATCAATAGAAACCCCCTCATTTTGTCCATAAGCGACACGAGAACCAGGGGAATTTTGACTTACCAATAAATCAAGTAAGATATTGTTATCTTTAGAAATATGTGGCGTCACTTCCAAACCAAGTACTGCCTCACGAAATTCCACAGATTGCGTATCGTTACGAGTATTACTCACGATGTAAGGAATTTCTGTACCCTGTTTAATGCTCGCACTTTTCTTATTGGTAGTGAGTAAGCGAGGACTTGCAATAATTTCTACATTATTTTCACGCTCCAATGCACTCAATTCTAAATCAAGCAATCGCCCATTAATTTTGGCGACTTGTAATGCTATAGAGCCAGCAGGTGTCGTCGTTGTCGCAAAATTTACATTAAGATTATCCGCAATATTTTCAAAGCTATTGCCTGTAAGGCTGCCCGCAACTCGTCTTGCATTTTCAGTTGGATTAAAAATCCCCCACCGAACGCCAAGTTCTTTCAAACTCTCATCCGTAATTGTCACAATTCGCGCTTCAATAGCGATCTGTTCAATAGGCTTATCCATTTCAGCAATCAGTTTTTTGATATTTTGCACAGAACGAGGTTCATCCTGAATAACCAGCAAATTACTGCGATCATCAAAGGTAATGCTCCCCGTAGAAGAAAGCAAAGATCCACTTCCTGTTGTTAAGGATTTCATTAATTCAGAGGCTTTAGCAAAATGAAGTTTTACCGTGTGGCTGACTAAGTGCGGTTCATTTGTCGTAAGATTTCCTGCAACTTGACCTTTGCCAGATTGACTGCCGTTTAAATAATAAACTCCATCATCTTTATTCAAAGTAAGATGCTTACTTTTTGCGATTATTTTTAGCAAACGTGGCATATCAATATTGTTTAATTTCAAAGAAATATTGCCTTCTAACCTCTCACCCATCACTAAATTCACATCTTGTTGGAAAGCTAATTGCTCCAGTGTTTGGGCTAAAGGTGCTTGCGATAAACGAATAAAAAAACGTTCGTTATCTGTTTTAGGATTAGCAAAAACGATTAATGGCAAACAAAAACATACTAAAAAATAACCGCACTTTAAAAGATATTTCTTCATAATCTTCCTTTAAAAACTTAATTTTTTCCATTCACTACTATCACATTGCTCTCCGAGCTTGCGCATAAATTGAACATTGTTTTGGTTGATTTTTTCTACAATATAGCCCTCTTGAGCCACATCAATGCCCTCTAAAACGCTGTAAACTTGCAAAGCCTGATCTTGCAATAAGGCAAAGGCTTTATCTTTAGAAATCACTACGCCCACCAATTTTAAAGCGTTCAAAGGAATTTCAGCCGCTTGGCGATTTTCATCCGCTCCGCATAGATTATTAGGTACATCTGAGGAAATTATTTCTGTCTGTTCCATTACTGTTTGTGCGTTATCAAACTGAGAACGGTTACGCTGTGTTTTATCGAAAGGATCTTGTCCCCAAGTGCAATTTATAAAAAGCAATGCTGTTAGGAAAAACCAATACTTCATTTTGTCTCCCTATCTAACTGAAAAATAATCTCGGTTTGCAATGGGCTGTCTTCGGGTTTGATAAACTGCAAGCGACTCACTGAAAGCTGTGACGAATTAGCCAAAAGTGCGGTTAAAAATGTCTTCGTTTTCTCAAAATGACCTGTAAGCTGTAAATGCAAAATAGGCTTTTGCCCCATTTCCCAACGTAAATGCTGAGATAAACCGTTGCGTGCAGCTAAACGTTGAATTTGTTTATTCAAAGGAATAATTTGTGCAGCCAGTTCTGGAGAAAGTTTTCGACTTTCCGATTGCTGCTGTAAAGAAGTTAAAATTTTCTGTTGATGCAACAATTCTGAACGTTTCACCGCTAACTCATTTTCAATTTCATGGAAACGTGAACTCCCCTCGATATAATCTAAAACGGGGCGAAAAATCACCGCACTTAATAGCAATAAAAAGGTTAAACCGTGCACATAAAAAGGCTGACTTAGCCATTTTCCAAAAGGAGTCAAAGGATCGTTAAAAAAAGCTTTCATTTTTCCGCCCCTTGTTCCACATCAAAGTGAAAAAACAATGTATCTTGTTCAGGTTGAACCTGACTTAATTTCACATTGGGAAAATGTTTCTTTAAAAATTGATGAATCAGTTCAAATTCTGTTTGATCTTGCGCGTTACCTTCCAAGCTTAAGTTATTCGCATCTTGTTTAAATTTATTCAGTTCTCCTTGTTGAAAAGGTAATTCACTTAGCTGTTGTAAACTCTTTTTTACTTGCTCGTTGGGAATAGATGTCAAAACTTCACCAACTTTCACCGCACTGCGTAACTGATCAATTTGCATGGTATTTTTATGAAGCTGTTGATTAAGTTGTTCAAACGACTTTTGCTGTGCCTGCAAATTTTGTTTCTGTTGTTCAATCAAATTGCTAAAAGCCAACATTAAATTAATAGCAAGCAAGATAAATAAAGCGATATAAAAAGCTAAACGACGTAAACGCTTTTGATGTTGATAAGTACGCCAAGGCAATAAATTCATCGACATTTAACCACCCACTTTTTGTTGATGTAAATCTTTTTGCCATAGCGCGTTGCCAAGTGCAATAAAAGGGAGTTCTGTTTCTACTCGCTGCCAATTTTCTAGTAATGGTGTATGACTTGAGGGAATTTGATAAACAAAAACTTGTTCAAGTTGTCCTTCAAAACGTTCGGTAAATTGTTCATAAAGTGCGGTCAAATTTTCGTGAGATTGTAAAATTTGTGATTGCTGAGATCTTTCACAAATCGCCAAGCAATAGTCATCTTCTTGAAATAAAAATAAGGTATTTTCTGACCGCACTTGTTCATTCAACAAATATTGAAATGCACGCAAAACAGCATTTGATGCAACATCCAATACATTAATTTTAAATGGCTGAAAATCTTGCAAATAAGTTTGAGCAGTACTTTTACGAATTGCAGTAACCTCTAATCGAAAACCTTGCTTTAACGGGGTAGAACGATAATCAAACCACAATTCTTCTAAAAAAATAGGCAGCTCTTTCTCAATCACAAATTTACATTGTTGATGACATTCTTGCGCATTTAACACTTGTGGCAACATTAATACTTTCGACCAAGTTAAGTGAGCGGGAATGCTTGCTACAAACTGCAAAGGAAAGGTTTTCCCTTGATATTGTGTTTTTAGCTATTGTAAAAAACGATTTTTAAAATAACGATCATTAACAAAGATTTGATAACTTTGTGGCTGTTCGAGATCATCAAACCACACAAAATCAAAATAACTCTGCTTACGATGAATGCCGATTTGTAAAGTGCGGTAATTTTTCAGGGAGAATTGCATATTCTTTCCTATTCTTTAAAGGCTGAATCTTTTATACTTAACAACCAAATCATAGGTCTCTTGACAAGAATATTCATTAACGAAGCGAGAATTTTACGATGCGGATCGCAAAATTAATATTAAACACCCTATTAACTTTATGTATTTTAGGTTTAGTAGCAGGCGGAATGTTGTATTTCCACCTAAAATCTGAATTGCCCTCAGTCGAAGCATTAAAAACCGTTGAATTACAGCAACCAATGCAGATTTATACGGCAGACGGTAAATTAATTGGCGAAGTGGGTGAGCAACGCCGTATTCCAGTGAAATTAGCCGATGTGCCACAACGCTTAATTGACGCATTTTTAGCGACGGAAGACAGTCGTTTTTACGATCATCACGGATTAGACCCTATTGGCATTGCCCGTGCATTATTTGTCGCAGTGAGTAATGGCGGTGCATCACAAGGCGCAAGTACGATTACTCAACAATTAGCGCGTAACTTTTTCTTAACCTCAGAAAAAACCATTATTCGTAAAGCTCGTGAAGCCGTGCTTGCGGTAGAAATCGAAAATACCCTCAACAAACAAGAAATCTTAGAGCTTTATTTAAACAAAATCTTTTTAGGCTATCGTTCTTATGGTGTTGCAGCGGCAGCACAAACCTATTTCGGTAAATCATTGAATGAATTGACCTTATCGGAAATGGCTATTATTGCTGGTTTACCTAAAGCACCTTCAACAATGAATCCGCTTTATTCGCTAAAACGTTCAGAAGAACGCCGCAATGTGGTGCTAAGCCGTATGTTAGATGAAAAATACATCAGCAAAGAAGAATATGATGCTGCATTGAAAGAGCCGATTGTGGCGAGCTATCACGGCGCAAAATTTGAATTTCGAGCCGATTATGTCACTGAAATGGTGCGTCAAGAAATGGTGCGTCGTTTTGGCGAAGAAAATGCTTACACCAGTGGTTATAAAGTATTTACCACTGTACTTTCAAAAGACCAAGCTGAAGCCCAAAAAGCTGTGCGTAATAACTTGATTGATTACGATATGCGTCACGGTTATCGCGGTGGCGCGCCATTATGGCAAAAAAATGAAGCCGCTTGGGACAATGATCGCATTGTCGGTTTTCTACGCAAACTACCTGATTCAGAGCCATTTATTCCTGCGGCAGTGATTGGAATAGTGAAAGGCGGTGCTGAAATATTGCTTGCCTCTGGAGAAAAAATGACCTTATCAAGCAATGCAATGCGTTGGACAGGCAGAAGCAATCCTGTGAAAGTCGGCGAGCAAATTTGGATTCGTCAGCGTGCTAATGGGGAATGGCAATTAGGACAAATTCCCTCAGCAAATTCAGCATTAGTTTCTCTTAATTCAGATAATGGCGCGATTGAAGCAGTGGTGGGTGGCTTTAGCTATGAACAAAGTAAATTCAATCGAGCCACACAATCTTTAGTTCAAGTGGGTTCTTCTATTAAACCATTTATTTACGCGGCAGCATTAGAAAAAGGCTTAACACTTTCAAGCGTATTACAAGACAGCCCGATTTCTATTCAAAAACCGGGACAAAAAATGTGGCAACCGAAAAACTCGCCTGATCGTTATGATGGCCCGATGCGTTTACGCGTAGGATTAGGTCAATCCAAAAATATGATTGCTATTCGTGTGATCCAAACGGCAGGTATTGATTTCACAGCAGAATTTTTACAACGTTTTGGTTTTAAACGTGATCAATATTTTGCAAGTGAAGCCTTAGCACTTGGCGCGGCCTCTTTCACGCCATTAGAAATGGCGCGAGCTTATGCCGTGTTTGATAATGGTGGCTTCCTCATTGAACCTTATATCATTGAAAAAATTCAAGATAACACGGGTAAAGACTTATTTATTGCAAACCCTAAAATTGCTTGCATTGAATGTAATGATATACCTGTAATTTATGGCGAAACCAAAGACAAAATCAACGGCTTTGCCAATATTCCTTTAGGCGAGAGTGCCTTAAAACCAACAGATGACAGCACCAATGGCGAAGAATTAGATCAACAACCTGAAACTGTGCCTGAACTGCCAGAATTACAATCAAATTTCACCGCACTTAAAGAAGATGCGATTGATTTAATGGCTGCTGCAAAAAATGCTTCGTCGAAAATAGAATATGCGCCACGTGTCATTAGTGGCGAACTTGCTTTTCTCATTCGTAGTGCCTTAAATACGGCAATTTATGGCGAACAAGGTTTAGACTGGAAAGGCACCAGCTGGCGCATTGCACAAAGTATTAAACGTAGCGATATAGGCGGTAAAACAGGTACTACCAACAGTTCAAAAGTGGCTTGGTATGCGGGATTTGGAGCAAATTTAGTCACTACAACTTATGTCGGATTTGATGACAACAAACGTGTACTCGGGCGCGGTGAAGCAGGTGCAAAAACAGCAATGCCAGCTTGGATCACTTATATGAAAACTGCTCTAACTGATAAGCCTGAACGTAAATTACCATTACCACCGAAAATTATGGAAAAAAGTATTGATACGATGACTGGATTGCTTTCTCCAGCTGGTGGACGCAAAGAATACTTTATTATGGGAACAGAACCAACTCGAACTTATCTTTCAGAAATGCAAGAGCGTGGTTATTATGTTCCTACAGAGTTACAGCAACGCTTAAATAATGAAGGCAATACGCCAATGCCTGCTGCACAACCACAAGAACTCTTCTAAAAATGACCGCACTTTAGTGCATAATCAGGCGAGTCAATTGGCTCGCCTTCGTTATTAAACAAAGGATATATTATGCTGAGTTACCGTCACTCATTCCATGCAGGCAATCATGCTGATGTCTTGAAACATATCGTCTTAATGCTCATTTTGGAAAATCTTAAACTCAAAGAAAAAGGCTTTTTTTATTTGGATACGCACTCTGGTGTGGGGCGTTATCGTTTATCCTCAAACGAATCAGAAAAAACGGGAGAATATAAAGAAGGCATTGGACATCTGTGGGAGCAAACAGACTTACCCGAAGATGTTGCACGTTATGTAAAAATGATCAAAAAACTCAATTATGGTGGCAAAGAACTACGTTATTACGCGGGTTCTCCATTAATTGCCGCGGAATTGTTGCGTCCACAAGATCGCGCACTATTAACCGAACTTCATCCTAGCGATTACCCAATCCTTCGCAATAATTTTAATGACTACAAAAATGTCACCGTAAAATGTGACAATGGCTTTCAACAAGTCAAAGCAACGCTTCCGCCAAAAGAACGCAGAGGCTTAGTACTAATCGATCCTCCTTATGAATTAAAAGAAGATTATGATCTCGTTGTTAAAGCCATTGAAGAAGGCTATAAACGTTTTGCCACTGGCACTTATGCGATTTGGTATCCTGTTGTATTACGCCAACAAACTAAACGTATTTTTAAGGGTTTAGACGCAACGGGAATTAGAAAAATTCTAAAAATTGAGCTCGCTGTTCGCCCAGATAGCGATCAACGAGGAATGACCGCAAGCGGTATGGTGGTAATTAATCCACCTTGGACATTAGAAACCCAAATGAAAGAAATTTTGCCTTATCTCACAAAAACATTAGTTCCAGAAGGTACAGGAAGCTGGACTGTCGAATGGATTACCCCAGAGTAATTCTCCATTATAAACGCCACTAAATTTCACCGCACTTTATAGCTTAAAAGTGCGGTAAGATTTTCTAAGATTTTAAATAAATCCCACAGTTCCCAAAAGCCCATTTTTTCGCTAGAATGCACGCAATTTTTGACTTAATAAAGGATAACATTATGTTTGGAAAAGGCGGTTTAGGCGGCTTGATGAAACAAGCCCAACAAATGCAAGAAAAAATGCAAAAAATGCAAGAAGAAATCGCGCAACTAGAAGTAACGGGTGAATCTGGTGCAGGTTTAGTGAAAATCACAATTAATGGTGCACATAACTGCCGCCGTATTGACATTGATCCGTCTTTAATGGAAGACGATAAAGAAATGTTAGAAGATTTAATCGCAGCTGCTTTTAACGATGCGGTGCGTCGTGCAGAAGAATTACAAAAAGAAAAAATGGCATCAGTTACCGCTGGAATGCCATTACCACCAGGAATGAAGTTTCCGTTTTAATCGAACACTTGTCTTCCCCTGCTTGCGGGGGAAGGTGTCGCAAAGCGACGGAAAGGGGTTCCCCCTAAGTCTTCGGTATTCCCCCGTAAATAGAGGGAGCGGAAAGTAGTCTTATATTTCATCTCAAATTATGCAAAGCAGCCCACTTTTAGAACACCTTATTGAAAACTTACGTTGTCTTCCAGGCGTAGGGCCTAAATCTGCGCAACGTATGGCTTATCATCTTTTACAGCGTAATCGTAGCGGTGGAATGAATTTAGCTCGAGCACTCACAGAAGCTATGTCTAAAATTGGTCATTGTTCACAATGTCGAGACTTTACGGAAGAAGACACTTGCAATATTTGCAACAATCCACGCCGTCAAAATTCAGGTTTGCTTTGTGTCGTTGAAATGCCAGCAGATATTCAAGCGATTGAGCAAACGGGGCAATTTTCAGGACGTTATTTTGTTTTAATGGGACATTTGTCTCCACTTGATGGTATTGGGCCTCGTGAAATTGGCTTAGATTTACTGCAAAAACGCTTAGTAGAAGAATCTTTCCACGAAGTGATTCTTGCAACAAATCCAACGGTGGAGGGCGATGCGACGGCAAACTATATTGCTGAAATGTGCCGCCAACATAATATCAAAGTGAGTCGTATCGCTCACGGTATCCCGGTCGGTGGTGAACTGGAAACTGTGGACGGCACAACGCTTACTCACTCTTTTCTAGGTCGTCGTCAAATCGACTAATCTTCTCATACCATTATGCGTTTATTTATCGCCGAAAAACCAAGCCTAGCTCGTGCTATTACTGACGTGCTCCCCAAGCCTCATCAACGTGGGGATGGTTTTATTAAATGTGGCGATAATGATGTGGTAACTTGGTGTGTAGGGCATTTGCTCGAGCAAGCAGAACCCGATGCCTATGATCCTAAATTCAAACAATGGCGTTTAGAACATCTCCCTATCATTCCTGAAAAATGGCAACTTTTACCGCGAAAAGAAGTAAAAAAACAACTTTCTGTGGTAGAAAAGCTAATCCATCAAGCGGATACACTTGTTAATGCAGGAGACCCAGATAGAGAAGGACAATTACTTGTAGATGAAGTGTTCAGTTATGCCAATTTATCTGCCGAAAAACGCGATAAAATTTTACGCTGCTTGATTAGCGACCTAAATCCAAGTGCGGTAGAAAAAGCGGTTAAAAAATTACAACCCAACCGTAATTTTATTCCTCTTGCCACATCCGCTCTCGCACGAGCTCGCGCCGATTGGCTTTATGGAATTAATATGACCAGAGCTTATACCATTCGAGGCAGACAAACTGGCTATGATGGCGTGCTTTCGGTTGGGCGAGTGCAAACCCCTGTGCTTGGTTTAATTGTACGTCGAGATTTAGAAATTGAGCATTTCCAGCCCAAAGATTTCTTTGAAGTACAGGCTTGGGTTAATCCAGATAATAAAGAAGAAAAAACTCCAGAAAAATCAACCGCACTTTTCAGTGCCTTATGGCAACCTAGCAAAGCTTGTGAAGATTACCAAGATGATGACGGCAGGGTGCTCTCTAAAGGCTTAGCTGAAAACGTTGTAAAACGTATTACAAATCAACCTGCAGAAGTCACCGAATACAAAGACGTTCGTGAAAAAGAAACGGCACCCTTGCCTTATTCTCTTTCTGCGTTACAAATTGATGCAGCAAAGCGATTCGGTATGTCCGCTCAAGCCGTATTAGATACGTGCCAACGCCTATATGAAACTCATCGTTTGATTACTTATCCGCGTTCTGATTGTCGCTATTTGCCCGAAGAACATTTTGCCGAACGCCACAATGTATTAAATGCAATTTCAACCCATTGTGAAGCTTATCTACGCTTACCAAATGTCATTTCAACTGAACAGAGAAATCGCTGTTGGAATGATAAAAAAGTAGAGGCTCACCACGCAATCATTCCTACTGCCAAAAATCGTCCAGTAAATCTAACACAAGAAGAACGTAATATTTACAGCCTTATCGCTCGCCAATATTTAATGCAATTTTGCCCTGACGCAGAATATCGTAAAAGTAAAATCACATTAAATATCGCTGGCGGTACTTTTATAGCCCAAGCGCGAAATTTACAAACGGCTGGGTGGAAAGAATTGTTAGGCAAAGAAGACGACACAGACAATCAAGAACCCTTATTACCAATAGTAAAGAAAGGACAAATTTTGCATTGTGAACGCGGAGAAGTGATGAGTAAAAAAACTCAGCCACCAAAGCCCTTCACTGATGCAACCTTGCTTTCAGCAATGACGGGCATTGCGCGATTTGTGCAGGATAAAGAACTCAAAAAAATTCTGCGAGAAACCGATGGATTGGGTACAGAGGCTACTCGCGCTGGCATCATTGAATTACTTTTTAAACGCGGTTTTTTAACTAAAAAAGGGCGAAATATTCATAGTACAGAAACTGGAAGAATTTTAATTCAGGCATTACCAGATATTGCCACCCAACCAGATATGACGGCTCATTGGGAATCGCAACTCACAGACATTAGTCAAAAACAAGCAACCTATCAACAATTTATGCATAACTTGAATCAAATGTTGCCTGATTTAGTCCGTTTTGTAGATCTTAATGCATTAAGACAATTAAGCCGCATTAAAATGATTAAATCCGATAGAGTGAAACCTAAAAGTGCGGTAAAAAAATCGAGTAAATCAAACGGTAAAACTGATTAAAGTTAAACCAATTAATATTTTTTTTATGCAAAGCACTTGCGAGAAAATTGAATTTTCTATAACATTCACGACCAGTTTTCTTGCAAAATTGCAAATTAGAGAGAAAAAATGTATCAAGTTCTTTTATTTATTTATGTTGTTGTCGCGATTGCCTTGATCGGGTTTATTCTCGTTCAACAAGGTAAAGGAGCGAACGCTGGCGCATCTTTTGGTGGTGGCGCATCAGGTACAATGTTTGGCTCTGCTGGTGCAGGTAACTTTTTAACACGTACTAGCGCGATTTTAGCAACCGCATTCTTTGTTATTGCTCTCGTTTTAGGTAATATGAATTCACATAAAGGCAATATTCAAAAAGGTGCTTTTGACGATTTATCACAAGCTGCAGAGCAAGTTCAGCAACAACAGGCAGCTCCAGCGAAAGACAATAAAAATAGCGACATCCCACAATAAAATAGGATTAGCATAAAAATTAAAGCTCTGGTGGTGGAATTGGTAGACACGCTATCTTGAGGGGGTAGTGACCACAGGTCGTGCGAGTTCAAGTCTCGCCCAGAGCACCAAATTAAAAAATATACAGCACTAAAAGCATTACAAAGCCTTGATTCTACTGAAATCAAGGCTTTTTTATTCCCTATACTCCACTATAAAATACTATCGAACCTTAGAATCTTAGTAATAGACTTAATAATATATTCACGCTAAGGCAAAAAAATCTATTACTAAAACAGCATAGAGACTTGTAAATACTAGAGGATTATCGCCTAGTTTGTTATATTACTAAGTAGGGCTATTTTATGGCATACTTAACAAATCCGCTTTCTGACGCCCAAATTAAAAAAGCAAAACTGAAAGAAAAAGATTGCTCCTACTTTTGCAAACGATTCACGAATACATCCATAACTAAAAGGACTAAGCCCTGTAGATTACAGAGCTTAGTCCTTGATTTCATAGTCTAACTTTTTCAATGAAAATTATTTTTTACATTCAAAGTGCGGTATTATTCCGCATTGTTTTTCGATTTAATAATGGCGTAAACCACACCTGTTGATAAAGCACCAATCGCAATTGCACCAAGATATTTCAACGGCTCAGATACAAATGGAATGACAAATAATCCGCCGTGCGGAGCTTGTAAGGTAATATTTAATCCCATTGAAATCGCACCAGCCACCGCACCACCAATCACAGAGCTAATAATGACTCGAATTGGATCTGCTGCCACAAATGGTAGTGCACCTTCAGAAATAAAACATAAACCAAAAACAAATGATGCTTTCCCCGCATCGCGTTGGCTAACGGTAAATTTATTGCGAGCAATCCAAGTCGCAACTGTCATACCAATTGGAGGAACCATACCTGCGGCCATTGCCGCAGCCATTGGTGTATAAACTTGGGAAGCAATCAATCCAACCGAAAAAGTGTACGCTGCTTTATTTACTGGTCCGCCCATATCGATACACATCATTGCGCCGATAATTGCACCTAAAACAATCGCATTCACTTCGCCCATTGAAGTAAGCCAATTACTTAGCTCTTTCATAATTTCAGCCACTGGTGGATTGATGAGGTAAATCATTGTCAAACCAACAATCATCGAACCTAAGAGCGGTAAAATTAAAATCGGTTTTAATGAAGTCAGACTTGCTGGCAATCGAATAATCACATTTAGCCCTTTCACCACATAGCCCGCTAAGAAACCTGCAATAATACCGCCAAGAATCCCTGCACCCGCTTCACTTGCCAACATCCCTGCAATCAAACCAACTGCAAGTCCTGGACGATCAGCGATAGAAAATGCAACGTAACCGGCAAACACGGCAATCATTAACTTGAACGCCACACCACTACCGATATTTATCAATATATTTGGAAGATCTTGAAAAACTCCTGTATTTTCAATTACATTAAAACTGAACATAAAGGAAATCGCGATCAACAATCCACCAGCAACCACTAACGGTAACATATGAGAAACGCCAGTCATTAAGTGTTTGTACACACCTTTTTTCTCACGGCTTTCTTCTTTCGTTCCCGCATTATTTCCACCATCAAAAATTTTGGCTTCTTTAAATGCTTTATCAAATTCTTGCTCAGTTTTCTTCAAGGCTAAGCCTGTTGAAGTGCGGTACATTGGCTTACCTTTAAATTTATCTAAAGGCACATCAATATCTGCTGCAACAAATACCAAATCAGCCGCTGCGACTTCTTCCACAGTAATTTCATTGCCAACCCCAACTTGACCACGGGTTTCAACTTTTACATTCCAACCTTGCTTTTTCGCATAGGCTTCAATCGCTTCGGCTGACATAAACGTATGTGCAACGCCAGTTGGACAAGCAGTTACCGCAACAATATTTTTTACACCAGAAACACCTGTAAAACTCACCGCACTTTTCGGTGCAACATAATCAGCCCCATTGGCTAAAGCGTTTGCCAGCGTGACTTCAGGAGAAATCATGGCGATAGCTTCGCCGATAATAAAGACTTTTTTACCGACTAACTCAGGGTTATTTGGTAATACAGAACCAAATACAAGAACAAGATCTGCTTCGGCTGGTGTTTCTACAATAGAGACATTTGCTTTTTGTGCAGCTGCTCGAAAAACTTCATGTAATAAATAGACTTTCGCATCGCCTACATTAGCTGATTGGGTTAAAAATAACTTCATACTATCCTTCAATCATCGTTATTTGTACTTTTTCTAAAATGGGGTCAAGTAAACTCAAATCACTCACACCGACGTTACTCTGAGATACAGCAAAAGCGGACACAGCCGTAGCAAAAGCTAAGGTTTCAGCTTTAGATAAACCTTTTTCAAAACCATAGATTAAGCCTGCTACCATTGAATCCCCTGCTCCAACGGTACTCACGACATTTTCACATTTTGCTGGCTCGGCTTTGAGCACGCCTTCATTATTAATCCATAAAGAACCTTTTGCGCCCATTGAAATAATCACGTTTTCAATGCCTTTCGCTTTGAGTTGCCGTGCAGCGGCAATAATTTCTTCAAGACGATTTAATGGATGACCAACCCAAGCCTCAAGTTCTCGATGATTGGGTTTTACTAACCAAGGTTTCGCTTTTAATCCAGCGGTGAGCGCAGCATTGCTACTATCAAGAACCACTTTAACGCCAGCTTGGTGAAGCTGATTTAACCAATCAGCAAATAATTCAGGAGACACACCTCGAGGTAAACTGCCACAAACTGCGACAATGTCATAATCTAAACAATAAGCCAAAGAATCTGTCACAAATTGTTGCCAAACTTGTCGGCTTATTTGATATCCCAAGAAATTTAAATCTGTCACATCCGCTTCAGTCTCGGTAATTTTTACATTGATACGTGTTTTGCCATCAACACGGTGGAATTTATCTTCCAAACCGTGCTTATTAAACATTTGCTCGAAATCAGCTGAATTATCCTTGCCCAAAAAGCCACCGACTGCAACATTAACGCCTAAATCTTTTAGTACTTTTGCGACATTAATGCCTTTTCCAGCAGGGAATAAGCCCAATGTTTCTACCGTATTTACTTCGCCAAGTTGAATACGATTTAAACGCCCAACTAAATCATAGGCGGCATTTAAGGTAATGGTTACGACGCTTGCCATACTATTCCCCTAAACCCGATTCAATCACAGCACTGATTCCGTCAATAGCTTGTTGCGCTTCTTCGCCCGTCGCAACAAAACGTAAACGAGTCCCTTTGACTACGCCTAATGCCACAATTTTCATCAAACTTTTAGCACTCACTAATTGAGAATTACGATCAAGGTTTTGAACTGCTACGGAAGCATTATATTTCTTCACTTCGTTTACCAATATTGCACTTGGGCGAGCGTGCAAACCTTGCTCGTTTTTAATCACAAATACGGCTTCAATGGCATTTGCTGGCAAATTATCATCTTCTGTTAGCGCAGGTGTGTGAATTTGATCGCCCATAATCTCAATGGTATCGGGTTCAGACGGTGGCACTGCCGAAACATTCTCGCCCAAGCCATTGGCTATCGCTTTGCCCAATGATTCAATTGCTTGTTTTGCATCTTCCCCCTCTGCCACAAAACGTAAACGATGTCCTTGTGTTACACCAAGCGCAACAATCTTCATCAAACTTTTTGCGCTGACGACTTCACTTTCACGAGTAAGATTTTGCATGGTTATTTTAGAAGTGAATTTTTTCACTTCATTAACCAAATTTGCACTTGGGCGTGCATGTAAGCCATGCTCATTACGAATCGTAAAGGTTCCTACAACAGCACCTTCTACAGATTGAGTTTCAACATCACTCGATGAACCCAAAAGTGCGGTCAAAATTTCTGTTGAATTTCCATTGAGCAAGGTTGTTTGGACATCGTCATCTAATAAACGCGCCAAAGTTGGATTAATTTGATCACCGACGGCTGAAACAGTTATCACGCCTTTTACGGCCTTGCCATTGTGGCTAAAAATTGTTTTAGCACGACTAAATGCTAAGGCATTTTTCACATTTCCTACGACAGAGTCCGTTACCCATAACCCCTTGCCAAGCGGTAATGCCGCATTATTTATCACTTCAGAAATAAAGCGATTTTCTACCGCACTTTGCACCTGTAATTGCCCTGCATTAATCGCAACTAAAGTTAATAAACTTTGGGTATTTACATCTAAACTGATATTGGCAGCAGGAATTTCAAATGGATCAATTGTCTCGCCCATTAAAATCGCGCAAAATTCAGCCACATCAGTTATTTTTGCTAATTTTGCTGCGGTATCTTCATCACTCAAAACGTGGGTAAGTTGACGTAATAAGGACAAATGCTCATCAGATCGCGCCGCAATACCAATCACGACATAAGCAATATTTCCTTCGCCCCATTCTATGCCTTGAGGAAATTGAAACACTTGCACGCCCGTTTTCTTTACCATCGAACGAGTATCCAAGGTGCCATGAGGAATAGCGATGCCATTGCCTAAAAAGGTCGAGGTTTGCAGCTCGCGCGCTAACATTCCTTGCAAGTAGCCATTTTCAACATTGTCTGCTTGAACCAATGCGGACGCTGCCATTTCGATCGCTTGTTGTTTATCAATTGCATTAGCATTTAAATGAATGTTGCTTTCCGAAAGTTCTAACATTCTTGCTCCTTAATAATTTAAAAAGAAAGCTGCGGATGAAACAAATCGACCAGCAGCTTATTGAAAAACAATTATTTAGATGTACAGGCTTTCAGCAGCGCTTCACTACCTTGCACAATATATTCATCATTTTCTCCGCGTGCTTCGCCTTTTTGTAAATCACGCATCGCATCATAAATACCTTGAGCCATACTTTGCGAATCCACTTTTTCCCAACAATTTGCACTCAAACGTTTAAGGTTAGCTTGCAATGCTTCCGCATGTAACACGCCGCTATAATAAGCATATACATCAGAATCATGACCGCCTGTATAAAGTTTATCCTGAATTTGTTTCACAGGAACTAAAATACGACCTAAATACCAGTCATTCGCACCACTTGCAAAATTATCTACAAAGAAATTTTCATTCACGCGACCTTTATATGTCGCCACAGTCGCTTCATAAGCAGCTGCATAGGATTTTTGATCGATTTTATCTTTATCTAAATCAATCACTTTTTTATCGTTCCCCGTAAATGGAATATAGTTAGTAACCGATGACCAAGAAGAACAACCTGCCAATATTAACGTAAAAAATAAAACAGAGATTTTTTTAAACATAGTCATACCTGATTAAAGTTAATAAAACGTCGCCATTATACTGGCTGAAGGGCATTAAAGAAAGATCGGTAATTATTCCGCCTCTTTTACTAAAGACACCAAAATCTGATCGATTTTAAAGTTTTCCGTATCAATCACTTCAAACTTGTATTTTCCGTAAACCACAGAATCGGTTTTTTTCGGGATTTTACGTAACATATACATCATAAAACCACTGATAGTTTCGTAGTTTTCTTCATCGGGAAAATAAGCAATATCTAATACTCGAGTTACCTCTTCTAATGGCGTTGCGCCATCAATCAGCCACGAGTTTTCATCACGGCTCACAATATATTCTTCTTCGTTAGAAACCAATTCCCCCATAACAATACTCATCACATCATTTAGCGTAACAATACCCACCACAAGAGCATATTCATTCACAATAATCGCAAAATCTTCGCCAGTAGATTTAAACAATTCCAACACTTCGTAAAGAGAAAGCGTATCAGGTACAAATAAGGCTTTACGGAGTAGTTTGGGATCAGTCAGCACCACATTTTCATTCTGCAAATACATGGTGAGCAACGTATGGGATTCGATATAACCTAAGATTTTGTCGAGGCCATTGTCACAAATCACAATTTTAGAATGAGAATCACGAGAAAGCGTATCCATGACTTCTTGGCGAGAAAAAGTGCGGTCTAAATATACGATGTTTTCACGGGTTGTCATTGTGGAAGTTACCGTACGGGCTTGCATATCAAAAATATTTTCGATCAAATAATGCTCTTGAGTTTTTAATACACCAGCTTCTGCGCCTGCTTCAACTACGGCGAAAATATCTTCAGAGGTCATGCCATCTTCACGCACAGTAGAAATGCGAAATAGACGGAAAAAGGCATTAGCAAGCGTATCAAAAAACCACACAAGCGGTTTAAACACATACATACTAAAATTCATAATACCCACAACGCGCAACGCCACCATTTCAGGATAAGTAATAGCAATTCGTTTTGGAATAAGATCGGCAAATAAAATAAACAAACAAGTCACTAATATAAAAGCGATTGTAGAGGCGGTTGGCTCAATCCAATTTCCTTCAAAAGAACGATTTAAAATATCTGCAATGTAAGGACTTAGCGCACTTTCGCCAATTCCCCCACCCAAAATCGCCACCATATTCAACAAAATTTGAACCACCGTAATAAAACGACCAGGATGTTCTTGTAATTTAAGCACTTGAAGCGCGCGCACATCGCCTTCATTTCAATTTTAACTTACGAGAACTCGCCAGAGAAATTTCAGCAGAAGAAACAACTGCACTACTTAAAATTAAAGCCACAATTGCCAAAATAGTATGAAATAATTCCATAATCATTACTCAAAAATATAAAAGAAAACGACCGCACTTTGCGACCGTTTGGGATATTACTTATCGCTGTCAAACCAGCCGCGAATAAATTGGATAGACAAAAATAATGTCGCCAGCAAGAATACATATAAAATCCACGAAACAATCGGATTGCTTGGTGTGTCATCAGCAGTAATTTCTTTAATTGAGGTTGCATTACGATATTCATCCACCATCGTAATACGCCAACCATAGTATTTAATTTGAACAAGTTTGTTGTCATTACCCAAAGCCTGTGCTTCAGCCTGTAAATTGGCTGAGCCAAATTTGAAGTAGAATGGGAAACCCCAACGCGTATCTTCATTGCGATACACCATAATTTTGCCATCGTCATTTTGCGTATTGATATAATACACATCGCGTGTTGCTCCATCAGCTGGATTCGATTTTGTGATTGGACCGTCTTTATCAACGCGTTTTACTTCTACGCCAGTAACACGCGTCACATCGTAATGAGGAAATACATAATTCACTACGGAAAACATAAAACCGTGGAATAAAAAAACAACAATAAATAAGAAATATTTAAAAAACTTTCGCATACTTTTTCCTTGTCAGAACTGTGCATTTATTCTACACGAATTTTAAATAAACGCTCGAAATTTTGCGTGGTGATTCGAGCAAACGCCTCGGCAGAAACGCCCTTTAAGGTTGCCACGTATTCACATACTTCTCTCGTATAAGCTGGTTGGTTTTCTTTTCCTCGATAAGGCACTGGCGCAAGATAAGGTGAATCCGTTTCTACTAATAAGCGATCCATTGGTACATAACGAATAACCTCACGAATCGCTTCAGCATTTTTAAAGGTGACAATGCCAGAACAAGAAATGTAAAAACCTAAATCCAACGCTTTTTTCGCAAATTCCATGGTTTCCGTAAAACAATGAATAACGCCACCGCACTTCTCAGCATGGTGTTGGCGTAACATTGAAATAGTATCATCACCCGCAGAACGTGTATGAATAATCACAGGCTTATCTAATTGGTTTGCAATATCGATTTGGCTACCAAACACCGCTTGTTGCGTCGCTTTATTGTCAGCACTGTAATAATAATCTAATCCAATTTCGCCAATCGCAATCACTTTAGGATCTTGTGCTAAACGCAATAAGCGTTCTGCGTTATAAGGTTCTTCTTCAAAATCGAGGGGATGAACACCGCAAGCAAGGGAGACATTATTAAATTCGCGTAAAGAGTCATAAGCCTGATCAAAACGGCTTAATGTTACACCGATGGCGAGCAAATATTTCACATCACGCGCGCGTGCTTTTTCCACCACATCTGCGATATTTTTATGTAAATTTTCATAATCCAATGCATCTAAATGACAGTGGGAATCAACAATGAACATATTTATTTTCCTATATTTGTACCTTGGGTAAATATACCCACTGAATGATAATTAATCCCTAAACACTTCTGTGACTAATCGCGTCAAACCATCTAATAGCATTAATTCAACATTCACACCATTAATTGTAAGCAAATCTGACCGCACTTTTTGCATAATTTTGATTGATTGTAATAAACCAAGGGCAGTTTGCTCATCGCTGAATTGTTCGATACCACGCCCCAGATCAGCCACTTGTCGATGATTGTTAATTTCAAGTTTATGTTTTAAACAATCGGAAAGAAAAGCTAAAATCCAATCCACTTGCTGAACATAGCGTTCTTTATCAAACAACGGAAGCAATTCCAATGGCGAACGTCGGCGATAAAACACCCAAAATTGACGTAAGAAGTTCTTACGCTGTTCAATAAGCCCTTGTTGTAAAGTCTCTAATGCTAAAAGCGGACGTCCAAGATTCATCGCAAGTGCGGTCAAAATTTCCTGATTTTCTGCCGCACTTTCTGATTTCAACCAATCAACAGCCATTTGTTCATCAGGCACGGACAGATTCCACACTTGGCATCGACTGTAAATGGTTGCCAACAAACTTGACGAACTATCCGTCTGAAGTAAAAAATAAGTATTTGGGCGAGGCTCTTCTAATGTTTTCAATAACGCATTAGCAGCCGCTTCCGTTAAACGTTCCGCACCTTGCACATACACCACTTTATTGCCGTTTTGTTGTGCGTGCTGCGCAACCATTTCATTAATATCGCGTACTTGATCGACGCCAATATCCTTACCATCAATAGGGCTCAATTCGTGATAATCTGGATGACTATGGGCTTGCATTAAATGACAAGAATGGCATTGGCCACAAGGTTTATCGCCTTGAGCCACACACATTATTTTCTGTGCAAGTGCATTAAATAAACTCTCTACGCCTAAACCAGAATCAGCTTTAATTAGCACAGCATGATGCCCCAACCCTTCGTCAAAGGTTTGAGCAATTTGATGATAAATTGGCATTAGCCAAGGGTAAAGTGCGGTCATTTTTCCAGAAATTTTTGTGAATAACGAGGGCAATTATACACATTTTCAAACTGGCTTGACAAAATAGCAAAAAGCAAACGTTTACTTTTAATAAATAAGAAATAAATAGAGAAAATTTGAACCAAATGGCACTTTTTGTTCAGTTTTATGCTAAAATTCACGCCTTTATTTATTTTTACTTGACAAAGGAAAATTTATTATGAAATTCGAAGCAAGCAAGCAAGCAAGCAAGCAAGCAAGCAAGCAAGCAAGCAAGCAAGCAAGCAAGCAAGCAAGCAAGCAAGCAAGCAAGCAAGCAAGCAAGCAAGCAGAAGTTTAGTTTAATCTATTCCTTATTGATAGCATTTTTATTTATTCCATATTCTGTTAGCGGTGAGCCTAAATATGTTCAAGAATATTTTGTCAAAGAAAGAGGAATTCAGTATTTTGGAGAGGGAAGTGGTGCTTCCGTATTCTATTCATTAAAAGATATGCTCGATCGAAATTCTGTAGCTTGGAGTCCTGTTCCTAAACAAATTATTGATTATATAACAAATACTGAAGCCTGCTATTTTTCACACCCAGATTCCCCTAAAGATGATTGTCAACTATTTGGTTCCAATACTTATGAAAAAAAATGGTTCCTCACTGATTTTTCAGAGCAAAAATATGGGGCAGAAGAAGAAAATGGAATATTTGGTAATGAATATGCTAAACATTTTGTTTACCCCTTCCGAGAAGATATTCCTTTTTATAGTGAAAGTGAAAAACTGTATAAGTTACCTGTTTTGTATCAATCTTATCTATATGATAACTATGAAACAGAAAAAACAAGCCGCCCATTAAATGCATTAATCAATAACAGGGTATATGATTTTAATGTACTTGCTATTGATAATTATCGATCTAAGTTTCCAGATGAAACTAGAGGCTTAACACTTACCGTGAAAAACCAAAGTGAAGTACGCGGTGCCACCCTTCAGTTATTAAAAATGGTTTTACAAGATTCTCTTTGGGAGCCACGTTTTAATTCTGATGTACATCACTTAGAGACACAAAATGCTAATATTCGCTTTAATAGCACAAATACAAGATTAACCGTGCATGAAAATTATCAGGGTGACGGCTCTCGCTTTTTCATTAAATTTAATCCAAAAGAAGCAACTCAACCTGTTTTAACCTTTGATAAAGATGTGACAGGAACGTCTAACATAGTTTTTGAAAAGCCAATAGACGATTTAAAAAGCCTAGATGGACATCAAATTATCAAAGTAAACGGCACGGCAGATAAACACGCATTCCGTCTTTCTGGCAAACACCAAAAGGGAATTTATACGCTTTCTTTACAACAACGCCCAGAGGGCTTTTTTACCAAAGTGCAAGAACGCGATGATATTGCGATTTATGCACAACAGGCTCAAGCCGCCAATACGTTATTCGCCTTGCGTTTGAACGACAAAAACAGCGATATTTTTGACCGCACTTTACCGCGCAAAGGTTTGTGGTTGCGTTTAATTAGCGGTCACTTAAGTCAAGATGTTCAAGGCAAGACCGCACCAGTAGAAGGAAATCGTAAAGGCATACAACTTGGTGGCGATGTTTTCTCCTTACAGAATCAAGACTACCAACTTTCCTTTGGTTTAATGGGTGGGCAAGCAGAACAACGTAGTACTTTTCGTAACTCAGATACAGACAATCTTACAACAGGAAGTATGAAAGGCTTTGGTGCGGGCATTTATGCCACTTGGCATCAACTTCAGGACAAACAGACAGGTGCGTATGTTGATAGCTGGGTACAATATCAACGTTTCCGCCACCGCATTAACACTGAAGATGGCATAGAACGTTTTACTTCAAAAGGTATCACCGCCTCAATTGAAGCAGGTTACAATGCTTTATTAGCAGAACACTTAACTGAAAAAGGCACTCAAATTCGTTTTTACCTACAACCACAGGCACAATTGACTTATTTGGGGGTAAATGGCGACTTAACCGATAGTGGTAATAGTAAAGTAAATTTACTTGGCTCTCGCCAATTACAAAGCCGAGTGGGCGCACAAGCTAAAGCCCAATTTACTTTTACTAATGGTGTCATTTTCCAACCATTTGTTGCTCTCAATTCAATTTACCAACAAAAACCTTTCGGTGTGGAAATAGACAATGAACGTCGAGTGATAAACAATAAAACGGCAATTGAAAGTCAATTAGGTGTAGCATTGAAAATTAAATCTCACTTAACTTTACAAGCAACATTCAATCGCCAAACAGGCAAACATCACCACGCTAAACAAGGCGCACTGAATTTACAGTGGACGTTTTAAGTTTAGTAGTAACAAAAAAATCGGCAGGAAATTCTCTGCCGATTTTTTATTTTAAAAGTGCGGTCATTTTTCGTTTGATTTCCACCAATTTTTTACCGCACTTTCGATATCAGCTTGAACAAGTTCAATACTCTGCTCTGCATTAATTACGACTGCTTTTGGATTATCTTTTACTAACGCTAAATAGCGTGCTCGAGTACGATGGAAAAAATCTAAATCCATTTGCTCAATACGATCTAACTCGCCACGTCCACGAGCTCGCGCTAAACCGACAATTGGATCTATATCCAAATAAATTGTGAGATCTGGCTCAAAATCACCTAATACGGTTTCTTTCAAAGTAAGCATAAAATGCGGATCTAATTGACGTCCGCCACCTTGATACGCCTGAGATGACATATCATGGCGATCACCCACTACCCATTTTCCTTGCATTAACGCAGGTTTAATCACGTTATCCACCAACTGAATACGTGCGGCATAAAGCATTAATAACTCTGCTTTCGCTGTCACAGGTTCTTCAGTTTCATGTTTAATTAGATGACGTAATTTCTCTGCCAACGGGGTTCCACCAGGCTCGCGTGTAAATACGACATCTTGAATACCAAGTTCATGCAAGACTCGCACAACAGACTGATGAGCGGAGCTTTTCCCCGCGCCTTCCAAACCTTCAATGACAATAAATTTTCCTTTCATATTTTCTTCCGCACTTTTATTTGGCATTTTTCTGGCTGCGATACCAACGTAAATATTCTTGTACCGCTTTATTATGTTCATTCAAATTTCGGGTAAATTTATGCCCACCAGAACCATCTGCTACAAAATAATAAAAATCTGTTTTTTCTGGATGCGCAACAGCCTGTAATGAACTTTCGCTTGGCATAGCAATTGGCGTTGGAGGCAATCCATCAATCACATACGTATTATAAGGCGTCTTGGTTTCTAAATCTTTTTTGCGAATATTCCCATTGTAATTTTCGCCCATACCATAAATTACCGTTGGATCCGTTTGTAATTTCATTTTTGCTTTTAAGCGGTTGAGAAATATAGATGCCACTTTTGCTCTCTCATTAGCAATGCCCGTTTCTTTTTCCACGATAGAAGCCAAAATCAACATTTCATAATGGTTCGCTAAAGGTAAATCATCGTCACGCTCGTTCCAAGCCTTATTTAACGCCTTTTTCATTCGCTCAGCCGATCGCTTAAGCAGCTCCAAGTCTGTCGATTTAGGCGTATAGTTATAAGTATCAGGATAAAGCCAACCTTCCACATTTTTTAGTTCAAGATTTTGACCGACATCTGGCAAGTCAAGTAATGTGAAAATGTCTTCGTTACTCTTATCTTTCAAGGTTTGCACCAAGTGCGGTGCATTTTCAAGATCTTTTCGCCAATCCTTGAAGGTTTTTCCTTCAATCCATTTTACATTGAACTGCACTTCCTTACCTGAATTAAGCAAATCCAGTAAATCTTGCACAGTTTTCACATTTTCAAGAGAATAAGTCCCTGCTTTTATTTTATTTAGCTCAGGTTTCAGTTTCAGCAAATAAGGCAATAATTTTCCGTCATCAATTAACTTTTCTTGCTCAAAAAGTGCGGCTAATTTTGAACCTGTTGTGCCACGTTCAATAGTTAAAAGTTGATCTGCCTGCACATTTACTGGTGTTTTTACAAATTCAGTCATTTTGTAATAAGCAAAACTCGCCACGCCCGCTAAAATCAAAATTAAAAGTAAAATCGCAATTAAAAATTTCTTCATAAGCTATAAGAAAGAGAAAATAAAAAAACAACAAAAGGGGCAATTATGATCTGACCCCAAAAAGTTAGACTGATTTAGTTCAAGGACTGAGTTCTGTAATTCACAGGGCTGAGTCCTTTTAGTTTCCCCTGAATGCGCTCATGGTTGTAATAATGAATATATTCATGGATCGTTTTTTCCAGTTGTTCGAACGTCTCAAATCGTTTGCCGTAATAACATTCCGTTTTTAATCGCCCAAAGAAGCTTTCCATCGCACTATTATCTAAACAATTCCCCTTCCTTGACATACTTTGTTGAATGCCATTCTCCCTGAGTATGTTTTGATAGCCTATCATCTGATACTGCCAACCTTGGTCGGAATGTAAAATCGGTTTTGCGCCTTCAAGCCTTGCTACAGCTTGTTTCATCATTCGGGTAATTTGCTCAAAGTTCGGGCTTCGCGATAAATCATAAGCAATAATTTCATTGTTAAATAAATCCTTAATTGGGGATAAATAGAGCTTGCCTTCCGCACACTTGAACTCGGTAATATCGGTTGTCCATTTTTCATTAGGCTGTGTTGCCGTAAAATCGCGTTGTAACAGATTATCCGCAATATGCCCGACTTCACCTTGATAAGAACGATATTTTTGTGTCTTGCATTTTCCCTTAAGCCCCAACCATTGCATAATACGTTGCACTTTTTTATGGTTAATTTTAATGGTTTCTCTTAGCTTAAACGTCACACGGCGATAACCGTAGTTTCCGTGATTATCATGATAAATAGTGGCGATTTCTTGTGAGAGTGCTGAATTTTTATCGTTTTTCGTCTTCAAGTGATAGAAGAAAACACTGCGTGCCAAACCGATTAAATCTAATAAAATGGGCAGCGGAAAATGAATGCGTAATGCCTTTACGATAGCGGCTTTTTCTGCATTTTTTGTTGGTTGAGCTCTTGCAACTTTTTTAGGATTGCGTTCTCCGCACGTAGTCGGAGATTTTCCAATTCTAGTTCTTCCTCTCGTGTTTTCGGTTTAGGCGGCATTTTAGGGTATTGGAGTTTCATGGTTGGGCGACCTTTAGGTTTGGGGATTAAGCCGTTTATACCTTGTTTTTCAAAGGCTTTCAACCATTGGCTAACAACACCTGAATTGGCAATGCCAAAATGTAAGCAAGCGGCTTCTGCAGAAAATTTCCCATTTTTAACCGCTTGTATCACGTTAAGTTTAAATTCAGGTGAGTAATTTCGCTTCTTACCCAGCAAGGCTAGCCCATTGATTCCACTATGATTAAATTGGTTAATCCAACGTTCTAATGTTGTTTCGGCAAGTTGAAAATGCCTGCGGGTAAGTGAACTATTTTTACCATTTTGAAGATAAAATTCGATGACTTGTTGCTTGAAAAGAAAATTGTATTTGGTCATAAAAAATCTACACCTTAGTGAGTTGGTTGTTTAGTCCAACTTTTGGGGCGCAGATCAATTAAGCCCCTTTATTTTTGATACTTTGTTATTTATTAAAATACTGAATATTGGCTCTTTTACGCAATGCTTTAACCCAATCGTTCGTCGCATCTTGTAATTGAGTATTTACTAAACGTTCATATGCTTTTTGTGTGTAGGCTTCTGCTGTAAGATCGCCATCACGTACGCCAGTTACTTCCAAAATATGCCAACCAAACTCAGTTTTAAATGGTGCAGAAATCACACCTTGTTTACTTTTCACGACGGTTTGTGCAAACTGTGGTGCATAAGTTTCTGGGAACGCATAACCTAAACTACCGCCATTCGCACCCGATAAATAATCTTTAGAATATTTTAATGCGGCATCAGCGAAAGTTGTTTTACCTGCAATAATATCAGAACGAATTTTAGCTAATTGTTTTTTTGCTTGAGCATCATTTAACAATGGATTAAGTTTTAACAAAATATGGCGAACTTCATACTCTTTCCCCATAACTTTCTGTGCCGTACCCTTTTCTTTCGCTTCTTCTAACATTTTTTGACCGAGTGCAACCACTTCTTCACGCGTTACATCAATACTTTCTTGAATAGCTTTATTACGTACAGCCCCCATTACCATTTGATTGGCAATTTGCTGACGGAATGTATTTAATGAAATGCCTTGGTAATCCAGCGCATCTAAAAATTGACCATAAGTTAAGCCATTTCTAGCTGCAGTGTCTTCCACAATATGATCAATTTCACGCGGATCAATTTTGACTCCCGATTCTTGAACTGCTTTTTGCACCAAAATATCATCAATAATTTTATCAATCGCACTTTGGCGATCACCTTTTTTACCCATATTGGCACGCACTTGGCTTTCTAAAATAGGAATACCATCTACTGTTGCAACAACACGTTCCCCAGCTTGAGCCATAGAAGCAAAAGCGACACATCCCAAAGCAGCCAATAAAAAAGATCTTAAAACAAATTTTTTCATTTTCATCTCATCCAAAAAAGAGTCAATAACGTTGGTTAGAGTAACAATTCTACTGAAGGTTCACAATAGATAAGATTTATTTCCCTAAGATAGCAACTTCGTAACAGCCATCTTGTTTTTCAGTGCGAACTTGCACAAGTTCATCACGGCTTGTTGGCACATTTTTACCTACGTAATCAGCACGAATGGGTAATTCACGATGGCCACGATCAACAAAAATCACTAATTCAATTTTTGCAGCACGACCAAAATCAGTAAGCGCATCCATTGCCGCTCGAATGGTTCGACCAGTAAACAGCACGTCATCAACCAAAATGACGGTTTTATCTTGAATATTCAAATATTGTGATGAACCACTATAAACTGGCATTTTATCTTCCTGATCAACCAAAGTTAAATCATCTCGATAAAAGGTAATATCCAGTTCCATTGAAGGTAAATTTATACCACTTAACTCTTCAACTCGACGTTGTAATAATTCTGCAATTTCCGCGCCACGGCGTTTAATCCCAACAATAACAAGATCATCTAAGGTTTGATGTTTTTCAATAATTTCGTGAGAAATACGCGAAATTGTGCGAAGAAAACGATCATGATCAATAATAATTTTTTCCATTTTTCCCAGCTTTATCAATAGTATTTCAATGCACAAAGTATAAAGAAAATACACCTAAAAAGCGACGGCATTTGCACCATTTTTCTTGTTCGTTATACTATCCAAAACATTCCATCAAAGGAAACCAAATTATGCGCTACTCCATTCAAGATTTTATTCAACTCATCGCCCAACTTCGCAATCCAAATGGCGGATGCCCTTGGGATTTAAAACAAAATTATGAATCTATGATTTCTTGTTTAACGGAAGAAACTTACGAAGTAATTGAAGCGATTGAGAAAAAAGACATACCAAATTTACGCGAAGAATTAGGGGATTTATTGTTGCAAGTCGTTTTCTTCAGCCAGCTTGCAACGGAAGATAAATACTTTACTTTTGACGATGTGTTACAAGATATCGCTGAAAAAATTGTACGCCGTCATCCTCATGTGTTTGGTAATGCAAAAGCGGGGGACGAAACAGAAGCCCTTTCCCGTTGGAACGAAATGAAAGCCAAAGAAAAACAAGGTAAAAGTGAAGAAACCTCTATTTTAGATAATGTGCCTCGTGCTTTGCCTTCTCTTACGCGAGCGGCAAAATTACAAAAACGTTGTTCAAAAGTAGGGTTTGATTGGGAAGAAATTTCACCCGTATTTGACAAAGTGCGGGAAGAATTACAAGAAGTTCAAGCTGAAATTAACCGCACTTCGATTGAACAAAATAAAGTAGAAGAGGAAATCGGCGATTTATTGTTCGCAACCGTCAATCTTGCTCGCCACTTAAAATGTGATCCTGAAGATGCATTGCGGAAAGCAAATTTAAAATTTGAACGTCGTTTTCGAGCAGTAGAGCAAGCGGTTCAACAACAAGGTAAGCAAGTGAATAATGTGCCACTTATTGAATTAGATTTGTTATGGGATGAAGTGAAAAAACAAGAAAATTAATAGAGAAGTGCGGTAAAAATTTCTCTCATTTTT
Organism: Haemophilus aegyptius; assembly: GCF_900475885.1. Classification (GTDB taxonomy): domain Bacteria; phylum Pseudomonadota; class Gammaproteobacteria; order Enterobacterales; family Pasteurellaceae; genus Haemophilus; species Haemophilus influenzae. Next base: position 634,266 of record NZ_LS483429.1, on the reverse strand, counting down.
TACCGCACTTTCTTCGTTAAAGTTGCTGAATATCCAGTGCCATTTGGTCTAACATTTCATAACGTTTACGATACATAGAACGTTTTTTACTTGCGATATCTTCTAATTGTTTGCGTTCAATATGCAAAGGTAATTGCCAATAGTTATGGCGATATTCTCCTTGGTTTTCTTGCCAAAATTCATCGTAATTAAACAAAATCTTACTGCGCGCAGAAAGACGATATTTTCCTTGCGCTTTGTGCGGAATGCCCACTAACTCACATTGCCATTTTTCAGCAAGCATTTTGAACGCATTAACCAACATAAACATTGGTCGCATACCGTGTAATGCTTTCGTAGCCTGTTTCACAAGTTCTTGCGCATTGTTACTTGAGGAGCCTTGAATCGAGGCGATAAGCAATTTATTCGGGCTTAAAAAAGTGAAAGACGCATCATATACTCGTTCGTTATTTTGATTGCGAATATTAATAGAAAAATATCCTTCAAAGGGATCGATATGATTAATACTCAACGATAAACGCAAATCCTCAGTTAATTGGGTTAGCACGATATGTTGTTGATCTAATAATTGTTGGCAAAGCGAACGTCCCATTTTTTCTTCTGCCAAACGTAAATTCTCCGTAATCGCCGTTAAACGTTCTGAAGCAGAAAAGCGTTTATCGCAAAAGGTCGTCAGAATTGTATTAGTACGATAATAATCTTGTGTAAATAAAGACTGCCATTGCGTTTCTGTATTAAGGAAGTCCACTAATTGATGACATTGCTTTTGATATAACCATTTATAGCCATAATAGCGTAATTTTTCCCGCACTTGTTTAAGAAAAGGGCGATCCTTAGAATAAGGATACATTTGAACGTAAGTGGGGAAAATAAAATGATTTTTCGTGGACATAACTCAATATTTTGTGAAATTTAATAAAATTTTTCGTTATTTTAGCCATTATCACTTCATTTGCCAAAATTCTTTTTTGTTTAAAACCCACTTTACAACTCAGATTTTGTTATAATCTTTTCCTTGAATTCCTTTTTCCCTACCCCAATATTTACCCAAATTATCGGAACGAAATTATAAGAGAGACCAATTATGGCGAAGAATACCCAACGTACAATGCCCGTATTGCCATTACGCGATGTTGTCGTTTTTCCTTATATGGTGATGCCACTTTTTGTAGGGCGCGCAAAATCAATTAATGCCCTTGAAGAAGCGATGAACGATGACAAACAGATTCTTTTGGTATCCCAAAGAGAAGCTGATTTGGAAGAACCTACCCCTGAAGATTTATTTGATGTGGGTACCATTGCTAACATTATTCAGTTATTAAAATTACCTGATGGCACAGTAAAAGTGCTAGTTGAAGGTCAAAATCGTGCGAAAATTAACAGTCTTGAAGACGGCGAAAAGTGCTTTTCCGCCCAAATTACCCCTATCGAAACCACTTATGGCGATGAAAAAGAGTTAGTGGTGGCAAAAAGTGCGGTACTTTCTGAGTTTGAAAATTATCTTACCCTCAACAAAAAAGTGCCTACAGATATTCTCAATGCCCTTCAACGTATTGATGATGTTGATCGCTTAGCTGACACAATGGCTGCCCATCTCCCTGTAAGCATTCGCCATAAACAAAATGCGTTAGAACTCGCTAATGTGCAAGAACGTTTAGAATATTTGCTTGGTATGATGGAATCAGAGGCTGATATTCTCCAAGTGGAAAAACGGATTCGCGGTCGTGTCAAAAAACAAATGGAGAAAAGCCAGCGTAACTATTATTTGAACGAGCAAATTAAAGCCATTCGTAAAGAAATGGATGGTGGCGAAAATGAAGATACCATTGATGAAGTTGAACAACTGCATCAAAAGGTGGAAGCGGCAGGCATGCCAGCTGATGTACGCGACAAAGTAGAAAATGAATTACAAAAACTTAAAATGATGTCAGCCATGTCTTCTGAAGCAACGGTAATACGCAGTTATATTGAATGGATGATCCAAGTGCCTTGGCATCAACGTTCTAAAATGAAAAAAGACATTGTTAAAGCACAGCAAGTTTTAGATACCGATCACTATGGTTTAGATCGCGTAAAAGAACGCATTCTTGAATATTTAGCAGTACAAGCGCGTTTAAACAAAGTGAAAGGCCCGATTCTTTGTTTAGTTGGCCCTCCAGGTGTAGGTAAAACTTCTCTTGGTCAGTCTATTGCCAATGCTACTGGTCGTAAATATGTACGTATGGCATTAGGCGGCGTGCGTGATGAAGCAGAAATCCGTGGTCACCGTAAAACCTATATTGGTGCATTGCCGGGTAAATTAATTCAAAAGATGGCAAAAGTGGGCGTAAAAAATCCATTATTCTTGCTTGATGAAATCGACAAAATGGCATCCGATATGCGAGGTGATCCTGCATCAGCGTTGCTTGAAGTATTAGATCCCGAGCAAAACACCACATTTAACGATCACTATTTAGAAGTGGATTATGATCTTTCTGATGTGATGTTTGTGGCAACATCAAACTCTATGAATATTCCAGGCCCATTATTGGATCGTATGGAAGTCATTCGTCTTTCTGGTTATACAGAAGATGAAAAACTTAATATCGCAATGCGCCATTTATTAGCAAAACAAATTGAACGTAATGGTTTGAAGAAAGGCGAACTTACCGTAGAAGAAAGTGCAATTTTAGATATTATCCGCTATTACACACGTGAAGCGGGCGTACGTGGATTAGAACGTGAAATTTCAAAAATCTGCCGTAAAGCCGTGAAAAATTTATTAGTAAATCCAAAACTTAAATCTATCACGGTAAATTCAGATAATCTGCACGATTATCTTGGCGTAAAACGTTTTGAATTTGGTAAAGCTGACACGCAAAACCGCATTGGTGAAGTGACTGGTTTAGCTTGGACAGAAGTGGGCGGCGATTTACTCACTATTGAAACTGCCTCTGTTGTGGGCAAAGGAAAACTTTCTTTCACTGGTTCATTAGGCGATGTGATGAAAGAATCCATTCAAGCGGCAATGACCGTTGTGCGTGCTCGTGCGGATAAACTGGGTATCAATGCTGAATTCCACGAAAAACGTGACATTCACATTCACGTGCCAGATGGTGCAACACCAAAAGATGGCCCAAGTGCAGGTATTGCAATGTGTACTGCATTAATTTCTTGTTTAACAGGTAATCCTGTGCGTGCTGATGTGGCAATGACGGGAGAAATCAGTTTACGTGGTAAAGTATTACCAATCGGTGGATTAAAAGAAAAACTTCTTGCGGCACATCGTGGCGGAATTAAAACCGTATTAATCCCAAAAGAAAACGTTAAAGATCTTGAAGAAATTCCAGAAAACGTAAAACAAAATCTTGCAATTCACGCGGTAGAAACCATTGATGAAGTGCTTGGTTTTGCATTGGAAAATCCACCAGAAGGCATTGAGTTTGTTAAAGTGGAGGCTAAACCTAAAGCACCACGCCGTAAAGTGACGAGTAAATCAGAAAGAGCGGTCAATTAATTGAATGTTTTAGGGCTTGTGAAAACAAGCCCTTTTATTGATTTTAGAGATGATAATTTCATCTTTACACAAGGTTAATTTATACTTTTCCAAATTGAAAACTTGTTAATAACACAATGCCAAAACTTCCTCCACTTTCCCTTTATATACATATTCCTTGGTGCGTTCAAAAATGCCCTTATTGTGATTTTAATTCGCACGCACAAAAAGGCGATATACCAGAACAAGACTATATTTATCATCTTCTGCAAGATTTGCAGGCTGATTTGCAACGCTTTAAAGATGCTATTCAACAACGAAAACTCCATTCAATTTTTATTGGTGGCGGTACGCCAAGTTTGTTCTCGGCAGAAAGCATTGCGTATCTCTTAAAAGAAATAAAAAAGCAGATTGATTTTGAAGATAATATTGAAATCACATTAGAGGCTAATCCCGGTACGGTAGAAGCTGAACGTTTTAAAGGTTATGTTTCAGCAGGCATTACGCGAATTTCTATGGGAATTCAAAGTTTCAATGATGACAAATTACAGCGTCTTGGGCGGATTCATAATGCAGCAGAGGCAAAAAGTGCGGTCAATTTAGCGAAAGTTTCTGGGCTAAAAAGTTTTAATTTGGATTTAATGCACGGTTTGCCTAACCAAACGTTGGAAGAAGCCTTAGATGATCTTCGTCAAGCAATTGAGCTATCTCCTCCCCATATTTCTTGGTATCAGCTGACTATTGAACCAAATACGATGTTTGCTTATCGCCCACCTAAATTACCAGATGATGACGCACTTTGGGACATTTTTGAGCAAGGTCACCAACTTTTAACGATGGCAGGCTACCAGCAATATGAAACCTCAGCTTACGCAAAAGCAGGTTTTCAATGTAAACATAATTTGAATTATTGGCGATTTGGGGATTATTTAGCCATTGGCTGTGGCGCACACGGGAAATTGACGTTTCCGACTGGCGAGATTACTCGCTTTTCTAAAACCAAGCACCCGAAAGGTTATTTGCGTGGCGAATATCTTTACGAAGAAAAAAACGTGCCAAAAATTGACCGCCCTTTTGAGTTTTTTATGAATCGCTTTCGTTTGTTAGAAGCGGTACCCAAACAAGAATTTGAAGATTACACAGGCTTGTCGCAAAGTGCGGTGAAAAATCAAATTGATTTTGCCATTCAACAAAACTATATTGTGGAAAACGCTGATTCTTGGCAAATCACTGAACACGGCAAGTTATTTCTCAATGAACTTTTGGAATTATTTTTAACGGAAGAATAGCCTAATCGTGAAATAACCTAGTCGTGAAATAACATTGCTTGAGAAAAACGCCTGTTAAAAATTACACTTGTTTATTAAATACTCTCGTAATAAAGTAACACAATCGTTTACTTATTAAGATAAGGAAAAGAAATGAATCAATTAGAAATGAAAAAACTCGCCGCACAAGCTGCATTACAATATGTAAAAGCAGATACGATTGTTGGGGTGGGAAGTGGCTCCACGGTGAACTGCTTTATTGAGGCTTTGGGTACAATCAAAGATAAAATTCAAGGTGCCGTTGCGGCTTCAAAAGCATCAGAAGAATTATTACGTAAGCAAGGTATCGAAGTATTTAATGCAAATGATGTCTCTAGCTTAGATATTTATGTGGATGGTGCGGATGAAATCAATCCACAAAAAATGATGATTAAAGGCGGCGGCGCAGCACTCACTCGTGAAAAAATAGTCGCTGCATTAGCGAAAAAATTTATTTGTATTGTGGATTCAAGTAAGCAAGTGGATGTCTTGGGTTCAACTTTCCCATTACCAGTTGAAGTGATTCCTATGGCACGCTCACAAGTAGGCAGAAAATTAGCCGCACTTGGTGGCTCACCTGAATATCGTGAAGGCGTGGTGACAGACAACGGCAATGTGATTTTAGATGTGCACAACTTCAGTATTTTAAATCCAGTCGAAATGGAAAAAGAATTAAATAATGTTGCAGGTGTCGTCAATAATGGGATATTCGCGTTACGTGGCGCAGATGTTGTGATCGTCGGGACGCCTGAGGGTGCCAAAGTTATTGACTAATTCATAATAAAAATCATAAGGAAGCAAACATGACAAACAAAGTCTCTCTAGACAAATCAAAAATCAAATTTGTATTGTTTGAAGGTGTGCATCAAAGCGCACTTGATACGCTCCATGCGGCAGGCTATAGCAATATTGATTACTATAAAAAAGCACTAGATGGCGATGAATTAAAAGAAGCCATTAAAGATGCACATTTTATCGGCTTGCGTTCTCGCACCCATTTAACGGCAGAAATGATTGAGGCCGCACCCAAATTAATCGCTGTGGGATGTTTCTGTATTGGTACCAACCAAGTGGATTTAAATGCAGCAAAAGTGCGTGGAATTCCTGTATTTAATGCCCCATTCTCAAACACTCGTTCCGTCGCAGAACTAGTATTAGGCGAGATTTTATTACTTATGCGCAATGTGCCACAGGCTAATGCCGAAGTACATCGTGGTATCTGGAATAAATCCGCGACGGGATCTTATGAAGTGCGGGGGAAAAAATTAGGCATTATTGGTTACGGTCACATTGGTTCACAATTAAGTATTATTGCTGAATCATTAGGGATGGATGTGTATTTCTACGATATTGAAAACAAACTTCCACTCGGTAACGCCAAACAACTTCGTAGCCTTGAAGAATTACTCAGTTCTTGCGATGTGGTTTCATTACATGTGCCAGAACTGCCCTCTACCAAAAACTTAATGAACGCAGCACGTATCGCACAATTAAAACAAGGGGCAATTTTGATCAATGCTGCGCGTGGCACAGTGGTAGATATTGACGCTCTCGCTCAAGCCTTAAAAGACGGGAAACTTCAAGGTGCAGCAATTGATGTATTCCCCGTTGAGCCCGCTTCAATTAATGAAGAATTTATCTCGCCGTTACGTGAATTTGATAATGTGATTTTAACGCCACATATCGGCGGCTCAACAGCGGAAGCACAAGAAAATATCGGTTTTGAAGTGGCAGGCAAATTTGTCAAATATTCAGACAACGGATCAACCCTTTCTTCGGTAAACTTCCCAGAGGTCTCTTTACCAGAACACGAGGGAACAAAACGCTTATTGCATATTCACGAAAATCGTCCTGGTATATTGAACAAACTGAACCAAATTTTCGTCGAAGCTAACCTCAATATTGCAGCGCAATATTTACAAACTGACCCGAAAATTGGTTATGTTGTCGTAGATGTAGAAACGAATGATGCATCGCCATTACTGACGAAATTGAAGGAAATAGATGGCACAATTCGTGCGCGAGTGCTTTACTAAATAGAAAAAAGATCAGGTTAATGCCTGATCTTTTTTGCTTTATTATTCAGTAATCGAATAAGGTAACTGCACTCGCTCTAACAATATTTCACTATTCAGCAACCTAAATTGTTGCTCTGAATCAATGTCGTTATTCATCACAACTTGCAACCATAAAACACCGTCTAAATTGACCGCACTTGTAATCGTGCCAGTCTTACGCCAATTAGCTTCAAGCTGCATTTCAATTTCACTGCCAATTTCCGATTCCTGCTGAGTTTGTGCTTTAAAAATAAACATTGCGCGTTTGTTTGCACCACGATATTTCGCACGAGCCACAGTTTCTTGCCCAATATAGCAACCTTTGGTAAAAGAAATGGCTTGCTCAATAGCCTGTAAATTTAGGGCTTGTGGGATAAATTCATTTTGCGTTTGAGGACTTAAATTTGGCAATCCTGCTTGAATATCAGCTACTTCCCAAATTTTTTCATCGCCATTAAAATTCACGGGCAATTCAGTTTCATTTAATAAAATTGAACGTTGTTCATCAATTTCTAATGAAAAGTGCGGTGTAATTTTTCCACATTTTTCACCTATTACGCCGATAATTTGCCAATCACGTAAATCAAAACTAACTTTGGAAAATACCGCATATTTTTTCAAAGCATCTAGCCCGCTTGGCAAAATATCTTTCTTAACGAGTAAAAAGAATTGTTCACTGCTCACTTTAAACAAACGATAAATTGCATTCATTTTACCTTTTGGGTCGCAGTGAGCTGTAAGCGTCGTTGCGCCACTTGCTAATCGCACAACATCAGAAGTTAATTGCCCTTGCAAATATTTTTCGGCATCCGCACCCTGTACTTCAATCAGCTGATATTGAGTAAGAGAAATAAATTGAGACATTCTGTTTTCCTATTCTAAATTCTGAATTTGCTCACGCATTTGTTCAATAAGCACTTTTAGCTCCACCGCAGAAGCCGTGATATCTGCATTAATGGATTTAGACGCAAGCGTATTCGATTCCCGATTCAATTCTTGCATCATAAAATCTAATTTACGTCCAACTGCACCGCCTTTTTTCAAAATATTCGTGGTTTCTTTCACGTGCATTTGTAAACGATCTAGCTCTTCCGCCACATCAACGCGTTGAGCCAGTAAAATCATTTCTTGTTCCACACGTTGCGGATCAAGATTAACTTGAGCATCTTCAAAACGTTGCAATAAACGTTCACGCTGCCATTGTAAAACTGCTGGCATTTGTGACCGCACTTTATCCGTTTCCACTGCAATGGAATCTAAACGTTGTTGAATAATATCGTTCAGTTTTTCCCCCTCACGACCACGCATTGCAATAAAATCTGTCAGTAAATCATCAAAGGCTGTCAATAAATCTTGACTAATCGCATCTAAATCTTGCTCTTGCGCTTCCACCACGCCGGGATAACGCAACACGTCTGTCAAATTAATTTCCCCTTCTCCAGCTTGAGCTTTAATCCATTGCAAAGACTGAATTACTTGATTCGCAAGCTCTTTATTTAAATTCAACTCAGCATTTGCTTGTTTTTTTGTTTCAATGCGTAGAGAACATTCGATTTTACCGCGAGTAAGGCTTTGACGAAGTTTCTCACGCAACGTGTTTTCTAATCCGCGAAATTGCTCGGGCAAACGGAAAAAGTTTTCTAAATAACGTTGATTAACGGAACGAATTTCCCATACCGCATCGCCCCAATCTTTTTTCACTTCAAGGCGTGCAAAGGCAGTCATACTGTAAATCATAAGCTCTCCTATTTTCTCTTAGCTTTGTCTTAGTTGATTCGCTAAGTATTGTAACGAGATGAACACAGAAAGGGAAAAGAAAATTAACACAATAAAAATCTGGAAAATTATACCCCTTAAGTAAACATTTTTGATAAATTTTAACGATAGTAAAAATGTACTAAAAACACAATTTTTTCAAAAAAATTGCTTTTTTTAATTTTAAAGTGTATTTTTAAGGCCATATAAAATCTAATAACATTTGAGCGAGCATATACAATATGAATTTTATCTGCACTTACCATCATCACCACACCTGATTATCTTTCAGGCGTGATTGTATGTTTGGAAGATAATAAAATATCTTCCGAGTGTAATAAAAATCAGTGTAAAAGCAATAAATACCCCTCGGAAGGCAATTTTCGAGGGGTTTTCTTTTATCTCAACTTTAAAATAGGAAAAACATTATGACAAACACAACAATGCAACCAAACCGCCTTCGTATTGCTTTGCAAAAAAAAGGGCGTTTAAGCCAAGATTGTGCCATATTACTTAAACAATGTGGCGTGAAAATTAATTGGAATGAACAACGTTTAATCGCTTATGCGGAAAATTTGCCGATTGAAATTCTTCGCGTACGTGATGATGATATTCCTGGATTGATTTTTGATGGCGTAGTGGATCTTGGGATTATTGGCGAAAATGTGTTAGAAGAGGAAGAGCTTGGTCGCCGTGCAGCAAATGAAACAGTTACATACAAAAAACTTCGCCAACTTGATTTTGGTGATTGTCGTCTATCACTTGCGGTTGATCGCGATTGTCATTATGAGAATGTGAAAGATCTTGCTAATAGGCGTATTGCAACTTCTTACCCGCATTTACTCAAACGTTATATGAATGAGAATGGGGTGTCGTTTAAAAGTTGTTTATTAAATGGTTCAGTAGAAGTCGCACCTAGTGCGGGTATTGCTTATGCGATTTGCGACTTAGTATCATCAGGGGCAACGCTTGAAGCAAATGGCTTAAAAGAAGTGGACGTGATTTATCGTTCTAAAGCTTGTTTAATTCAGCGTGCTGAACCGCTTGAATCAACTAAACAAGCTCTTGTGGATAAACTACTCACTCGTATTCAAGGTGTGCAGCAGGCAGCAGAAAGTAAATATATTATGCTCCACGCTCCGAAAGAAAAACTTGAAAAAATCACTGCGCTTTTACCTGGCGTTGAAAATCCGACCATTTTACCATTAGCCAGTGATACAACTCGGGTAGCAATGCACGTAGTGAGCCAAGAAAATTTATTTTGGGAAACAATGGAACAGTTAAAAGAGGCAGGAGCTAGTTCAATTTTAGTGTTACCAATTGAGAAGATGATGGAGTAAATGTAGTGCGAGCTTTGACTCGCCATTTAAATAATCAATATCTCAAAATGCTGGGTTATCATCCATTTTACGGATACAAAGGAAAATAAACAATGCAAACAATTATTTGGAATCATTTATCAGAAACTGAAAAACGCAAAGTCATTATGCGTCCAGTCCAACAAAATGGGAAAAACATTCAGCAGGCAGTTAATGTCATTCGTGAAAATGTGGCATACAATGGCGATCGGGCGTTATTTGAACTCTGTGAAAAATTTGATGGCGTGAAGTTAGATAAACTCATTGTTTCGGTAGATGAAATTCAAGCGGCAAGTAGTCGGATTTCTGTAAAACTTCGCAATGCGATTGAGCAAGCCAAAACGAACATTGAAGCCTTTCACAAAGCACAGCAAAATCAGGAAATTGACCTAGAGATCCAAGAAGGCGTGCGTTGCCAAGTTGTGACTCGTCCAATTTCTTGTGTAGGGCTTTATATTCCAGGTGGTTCAGCACCGCTGTTTTCCACCGTATTGATGTTAGCTATTCCTGCTAAAATTGCAGGTTGTAAAAAAATCGTGCTTTGTTCACCGCCACCGATCTCAGATGAAATTCTCTACACTGCTCATCTTTGCGGTGTGGAAACTATCTACGCTATAGGTGGTGCTCAGGCAGTTTTTGCGATGGCTCAAGGCACGGAAAGCGTGGCGAAAGTAGATAAAATTTTCGGACCTGGAAACGCATTTGTGACAGAAGCAAAACGTCAGGTAGCACAAAATAGTACAGCGATTGATATGCCAGCGGGACCTTCAGAAGTGTTAGTAATTGCAGATGAATCGGCAGATCCTGAATTTGTGGCAAGCGATTTACTCTCTCAAGCGGAACATGGGGCAGATAGCCAAGTGATTTTGGTGGCGACCTGTCAAACTCTGGCAAAAGAGACCGCACTTGCGATTGAACGCCAACTTGCTCTATTACCTCGTGCTGAAACCGCTCGAAAAGCGTTAAACCACAGCCGTATATTTATAGCAGAAAGCCTTGAACAAGCGGTAGAAATTAGCAATGAATATGCCCCTGAACATTTAATTGTGCAAACAAAAAACGCCCGTAAATTATTACCATATTTAGATAACGCAGGCTCAATTTTCTTAGGTGCATATTCGCCTGAAAGTATGGGCGATTATGCCAGTGGTACAAACCACGTTTTGCCTACTTATGGTTACACCAAAACTTATTCTAGTCTAGGATTAGCTGATTTTAGTAAGCGAATGACAGTACAAGAACTCACACCAAAAGGTTTTAAAAACCTTGCTGAAACGGTGGAAGTGATGGCAGAAGCTGAGCAATTGGCAGCACATAAAATGGCAGTAAGTGTAAGATTGGCGAAACTCAATATCTAAGATATTAATTGTAGATCTAAGCACGACACGTAAGCAGTCAAATTTTCATACAACAATACGAAATATGTATGAATGATTACAATTCGCACATTTTACAATGGAAGAAAACAATAATGACAATCACAACTTTATCCCGACAAAATATACAAGCCTTAACGCCATATCAATCCGCTCGAAAACTCGGCGGCAATGGTACGATTTGGCTGAATGCAAATGAATATCCAACCTCGCCTGAATTTCAGCTTTCGGGTAAGGATTTAAACCGCTACCCCGAACCTCAGCCTCAAAGAGTGGTACAGGCTTATGCGAATTATGCGGGCGTTTCAACTGAAAATGTACTCGTTACTCGTGGCGGTGATGAAGGCATTGAATTGATAATCCACACTTTTTGCGAACCCAAACAAGATGCCATTTTATTCTGTCCTCCGACTTACGGAATGTATGCAGTGAGTGCTGAAACGGCAGGTGTGCTAAGTAAGACCGTGCCTTTAACTGACGATTTTCAGCTTAATTTGCCAGAAATCAAAAATCATCTTAATGATGTAAAAGTAGTCTTTGTATGCAGCCCAAATAATCCGACAGGTAATTTGCTCAAGCAATCAGATATACTCGATCTTTTGCAAATCACGGCAGGCAAAGCGATTGTGGTGGTGGACGAAGCCTATATTGAGTTCTGTCCTGAAGCAAGCGTTATTAATTTGCTTAAAAATTACCCGCACTTAGCAATTATCCGCACGCTCTCTAAAGCCTTTGCTTTAGCTGGATTGCGTTGTGGTTTTGTGTTAGCAAACCCTGAGCTAATTGACATCTTAAGTAAGGTAATCGCTCCATATCCTATCCCTGTGCCGAGTGCTGATCTTGCGGAACAAGCGTTAAGACCTGCGAACATCGCCACTGTTCAAGCTCTCACACAAGAACTTCTTTCCAATCGTCAATGGCTTGCTAAAGCTCTTTTAGTTTTACATCAAGTGGAAAAAGTGTATGAAAGTGAAGCTAATTATCTGTTGATCAAATGTCAAAACGGGCAAGCTGTGTTTAAGGCATTGTGGGAACAAGGAATTATTTTAAGAGACCAGAATAAGACATTACATTTACAAAATTGTATTCGCATTACTGTGGGAACAAGGAATGAGTGTGAGAGAGTTGTTGAAGCAATTAAGGAGGTAAAATGAACCACCTCCTATTTAAGTCACAGAGCGATTCGAGATTATTTAGTTTTATACTGTTTGTATAAAGCAAATGATAAACCTCATACCATTCATATAACATACACGGAGAAAAATATGCAACCTACTCTTTTTATCGACCGAGACGGCACATTAATTGATGAACCAAAAACTGATTTCCAAATTGACAGTTTAGAGAAACTAAAATTAGAACCGAAAGTGATTCCCGCACTCCTCAGACTGAAAGCGAAATACCGTTTTGTGATAGTTTCTAATCAAGATGGGCTTGGTACGGATGCTTTTCCGCAAACAGATTTTGATAAGCCCCACAATGTAATGATGGCATTATTTGAATCTCAGGGCATTACCTTTGATGAAGTGCTCATTTGCCCGCATAAGCCCGAAGAAAATTGTCTATGTCGCAAACCAAAAATTAAGTTGCTTGATCACTATATTCGTAAAAATTTATTCGATATTGACCGCTCTTTTGTCATTGGTGACCGAGAGACCGATGTGCAATTAGCAGAAAATCTAGGTATTCGAGCTATTCAATACGATCCACAGAAAATGAATTGGGATCTGATTGCAGAAAAATTGTTGGGGGAAACGGTCACAAACTGTGGCAAACGTCCGCCACGTTTTGCAGAAGTAATTCGTCAAACTAAAGAGACCGATATTAAAGTGCAGGTTTGGCTAGATGAAGCTGGTGTAAATGAAATCAAAACCGGTGTTGGTTTTTTTGACCATATGCTCGATCAAATCGCCACACACGGTGGGTTTAGAATGAACGTGCAGTGTAAAGGCGATTTATGGATTGACGAACATCACACGGTGGAGGACACCGCTCTCGCCCTTGGACAAGCACTGAAACAAGCCATTGGTGACAAACGTGGTATTGCCCGTTTCGGCTTTGTGCTTCCAATGGACGAATGTAAAGCAGAATGTGCTTTAGATTTATCGGGCAGACCTTGGATCAAATTCAATGCCTGCTTTAAACGCGATAAAGTGGGTGATTTTAGTACGGAACTCACTGAACATTTCTTTCAATCTTTGGCATTTTCAATGCTTGCCACGCTTCATTTAAATGTCACGGGTAATAACGATCATCATAAAATAGAGAGCTTATTTAAAGCCTTTGGGAGAACATTAAGACAGGCGATTCGGATTGAAGGAAATGAAATGCCAAGTTCAAAAGGAGTTTTATAGTTGAAAGAGCGGTTAATTTTTGTCGTATTTTTGCAAAATTCGACCGATTGTAAAAGGATAAAAAAATGACAAACATCACGATTATAGACACAGGTTGTGCCAACCTTTCTTCTGTAAAATTCGCCTTTGACCGATTAGGTTACAATACCGAGATCACTTTTGATCTTAATAAAATCAAATCTGCCGATAAGCTGATTTTACCTGGCGTAGGCACTGCAAATGCAGCAATGTATAATTTACAAGAACGTCAATTGATCGAAACCATTCAAAATCTAACACAACCAGTGCTAGGAATTTGTTTGGGTATGCAGTTAATGACCGAATTTTCCGAAGAGGGTAATGTGCCGACCTTAAACCTAATAAGCGGAAAAACTAATCGAATTCCCGATACGGGTTTACCGTTACCTCAAATGGGATGGAATCGCGTGCAATTTGTAAAAAACTGTCCGTTATTTGATGGTATTGTGCAAAATAGTCACTTCTATTTTGTGCATAGTTATGCAGTTAGCCAAAATAAACATTCGGTGGCAATAAGCAATTATGGTGTGAATTTTTCTGCTGCGATAGCGAAAGAAAATTTTTACGGTGTACAATTTCATCCCGAACGTTCGGGTAAAAATGGTGCGTTGTTGCTAAAAAATTTTGTGGAAAAAGTACCGTTTTAATCACTAGATCATATAGTCATACAGGATCAAACACAATGAAACAATCTATTATTATCCCTGCTCTTGATCTTATCAATGGTCAAGTTGTGCGGTTACACCAAGGCGATTATGCCAAGCAAACTACCTATTCTGAAAATCCAATTAAGCAATTTGATAATTATGTACGTCAAGGAGCAAAACAACTACATCTAGTCGATTTAACGGGAGCGAAAAATCCCCAGTCAAGACAAACCGCACTTATTGGAAAAATCGTTGAAGCAACACAATGTAAAGTACAAGTGGGAGGAGGCATTCGTACAGAGCAAGATGTGGCAGATTTATTGGCTGTGGGTGCGAATCGCGTGGTGATTGGTTCAACCGCCGTAACTCATCGTTCAATGGTGAAAAACTGGTTCATCAAATATGGTGCGGAAAAATTTGTTCTAGCATTAGACGTGAATATTAATGCAAGCGGTCAGAAAATCGTTGCGATTAGCGGTTGGCAGGAAGAAAGTGGTGTACTATTAGAAACGTTGATCGAAGATTTCCAAACCGTTGGCTTACAACAAGTTTTATGTACCGATATTTCACGCGATGGCACCTTGACAGGTTCAAATATTGGACTTTATCAAGAAATTTGTGAGAAATATCCACCTATTCAGTTTCAATCTTCTGGAGGGATTGGTTCACTGGCTGATATTGAGGCTCTAAAAGGCACAGGTGTGTCAGGTGTAATTGTAGGTCGAGCTTTATTAGAAGGAAAATTTACGCTTTCGGAGGCAATCAAATGTTGGCAAAACGGATAATTCCTTGTTTGGATGTACGTGATGGACAGGTGGTAAAAGGGGTACAATTCCGTAACCACGAAATTATTGGCGATATTGTGCCACTTGCTCAACGCTATGCGCAAGAAGGAGCTGATGAATTAGTATTTTATGATATTACGGCTTCATCAGACGGTCGTACCGTGGATAAAAGTTGGGTAGAACGAATCGCTCAGGTAATTGATATTCCGTTTTGCGTAGCAGGTGGGATTAAAACCATTGAAGATGCGGAAAAATTGTTTGCATTTGGGGCGGATAAAATTTCGATTAATTCCCCTGCTCTCGCTGATCCAACGCTCATTTCTCGCTTAGCAGATCGCTTTGGCGTACAAGCGATTGTAGTAGGTATTGATAGTTGGTTTGAACAGGAAACAGGTAAGTATTGGGTAAACCAATATACAGGCGATGAAACACGTACCCGACAAACTCATTGGCAGTTGTTAGATTGGGTAAAAGAAGTACAACAATGCGGTGCAGGAGAAATCGTGCTAAATATGATGAATCAAGATGGTTTACGAAACGGGTACGATTTAGCCCAGCTCAAGCTGGTGCGAGGAGTATGTAGAGTACCTCTAATTGCATCTGGCGGTGCGGGTAAAATGGTACATTTTCGTGATGCTTTTATTGAAGCAAAAGTTGATGGGGCATTAGCTGCCAGCGTATTCCATAAACAGATTATTGAAATTGGCGAGTTAAAATCCTACCTTGTGAAATCAGCCATCGAGATTCGGAGTGAATAATGAATATTACTAAAATAGACTGGCAAAAAGTTAATGGTCTTCTTCCTGTTATTATTCAAAATATAAGTACTCGTGAGGTACTAATGCTTGGCTATATGAATGAAGAAGCCCTTACAAAAACCATCAAAGAACGTAAAGTAACTTTCTTCTCTCGTACCAAACAACGATTATGGACAAAAGGAGAAATCTCGGGCAATTTTTTAAATGTGGAAGAAATGAGCTTAGATTGCGATAACGACACTTTGCTCATTTTAGTTGATCCCATTGGGGCAACTTGCCACACAGGTGAATACAGCTGCTTCCATCAATTTACCTCTCCACAATCAGAGAACAAGAAGCAACAATTTGCAAATTGGGCGTGGTTTATAAAATTAGAACAACATTTAAAAGAAAAGAAAAATGCAGATCCTTCTAATTCTTATACTGCAACATTACACGCAAAAGGTACCAAAAAAATCGCCCAAAAAGTGGGGGAAGAAGGTGTGGAAACTGCCTTGGCTGCGGTCGCACAAGATAAAGCAGAAGTCATTTCTGAAGCTACAGATTTGGTCTATCACTTAACCGTATTATTACACAATCAAGATCTTCAGTGGTACGAAATTATCGCAAAACTACAAGAACGCCATCAAGGGATTGGATTACATCCAGAAGGAGGAAATAAATAAGAAAATTGTCAGGCAATATTAAGTGAGCAATTAGAAGATTTGTTTGGACAATTCAATATCATCGTAAAATACAGTGAAACTGTGGTAATTAAATGTATTGATAAACAACAAAATTTAGGAAATATCATTTTATTCCTTCTTCTTAAGCAACAATATAGCAAGGAAGATAGTAAAAAATTCACAATTTATAAATTTTATTTACAGACTGTAAATTATACAATACAATTATCGTAAATTTTTTATTACATCATAAGGAAACAAAAATGAACAAAACTGTAGGCAGCACACTTCTTGTTGCTGGTACGATGATTGGTGCGGGAATGTTGGCTATGCCTCTCACTTCCGCTGGCATTGGCTTCGGCTTTACTTTAGTCTTGTTATTGGGGCTTTGGGCATTATTAACTTTTAGCGCACTTTTATTCGTTGAACTCTATCAAACTGCGGAAAGTGATGCAGGTATCGGCACACTTGCAGAACAATATTTTGGTAAAACAGGACGCATTATTGCCACAGCCGTGCTAATTATTTTCTTATATGCATTAATTGCCGCTTATATCAGCGGTGGCGGTTCACTACTAAAAGATTTATTACCAGAAAGTTTTGGCGATAAAGTTAGCGTCTTATTATTTACCGTGATTTTCGGTTCATTTATCGTCATCGGCACACATAGCGTAGATAAAATTAATCGCGTGTTATTTTTCGTTATGCTTGCTGCCTTTGCTGTGGTGTTAAGCTTAATGTTGCCAGAAATCAAATTTGATAACTTAATGGCGACGCCAATTGATAAGGCTTTAATTATCTCTGCAAGCCCTGTATTTTTCACGGCGTTTGGTTTCCACGGTTCCATTCCAAGTTTAAATAAATACTTAGATGGCAATGTAAAAGCATTGCGCTTCTCTATTTTGGTCGGCTCTGCCATAACACTTTGTGCTTATATTCTATGGCAACTATCCACGCACGGCTTGCTTACACAAAATGAATTTTTACAAATCTTAAAAGAAGATGCGACTTTAAATGGCTTAGTAAAAGCAACCTTCGCCATCACTGGAAGCAATGTGATCGCAAGTGCGGTAAAATTATTTTCTACATTAGCACTTATCACTTCTTTCTTAGGTGTGGGATTAGGATTATTAGAATGTATTGAAGATTTACTAAAACGTTCATTTAACGTTACAGCAGGTAGAATTTCACTTGGTTTACTGACTTTTATTCCACCACTTGTTTTTGCATTATTTTACCCAGAAGGTTTTATTTTAGCACTAGGCTACGCAGGTCAAATGTTTGCATTCTACGCCGTAGTATTGCCAGTTAGCCTTGTTTGGAAAGCTCGTCGTGTTCACCGTAATTTGCCATATAAAGTGTGGGGAGGAAATCTGACTTTAATTATCGTATTGGTATTAGGCGTGATCATTACATCCATTCCATTTGCGATTCGTGCGGGTTATTTACCCTTTGTTGTAGGTTAAAAACAAACTAAAAATTTACCGCACTTTTTATCTAAAAAAGAGTAAATATTATCCTAATTAATTTAGATAAAAATTTCAGACAAAACTTATCATTAATCTCATACAACAAAAAGGCTAAGTTCTAAAATTATAGAACTTAGCCCTTAAACTAAATGAAGTTCACTTCATCTATATTATACTTTCAATTATCGTCTTGTTTTCAATAGTTTTTCAGTGAGTTCATAAGCTCGAAGTTTTGCTAACTCTTTAGAAAGTTTTGCAACAAGTAAGTCGTGATCTGCATCAGATCCGTGAGATACTATATTTTCTTCTGCTTTACGTTTTGCTTCGTGAATACGATCTGCATCTAATTCACTACCTCGAATAGCAATATCTGCTAATACTGTCACAATATTTGGTTGAACTTCTAAAAAACCACCAGAAACATAGATAACTTCTTCATTCCCATCTTTAAGAGTAAATTTAACAATCCCAGGCTTAATTGCTGTTAGCAATGGCGTATGTCCGGGCAAAATACCAAGCTCCCCTTCCACACCAGTTACCTGAATTTGTTTTACTTCACCTTCAAAGATTTTCTGCTCTGCGCTTACTATTGTTAAATTAAATGTCGCCATTTTGTTCTCCTTCAAATGACTTGAAGTGATTACATATTTTTGGCTTTTTCTAACACTTCATCGATTGAACCAACCATATAGAACGCTTGTTCAGGAATATGGTCATATTCGCCATCTAAGATACCTTTGAAGCCACGGATGGTGTCTTTTAATGTCACGTATTTACCTGGTGAACCTGTGAAGACTTCTGCAACAAAGAATGGTTGTGATAAGAAACGTTCAATTTTACGTGCACGTGCTACCACTAGTTTATCTTCTTCAGATAATTCATCCATACCAAGAATTGCAATAATATCCTTCAATTCTTTATAACGTTGTAAAATACCTTGTACACCACGAGCAACATCATAATGTTCTTGACCAACAACAAGCGGGTCTAACTGACGTGAAGTTGAATCTAATGGATCAACTGCAGGGTAAATACCTAAAGATGCGATTTGACGACTTAATACAACAGTTGAGTCTAAATGTGCGAAAGTTGTTGCTGGAGATGGGTCAGTTAAGTCATCCGCTGGTACGTACACCGCTTGCACAGAAGTGATAGAACCTGTTTTGGTTGAAGTGATACGTTCTTGTAACACACCCATTTCTTCTGCCAATGTCGGTTGGTAACCTACCGCGGATGGCATACGACCTAATAACGCAGATACTTCCGTACCAGCAAGGGTATAACGATAAATATTATCCACAAAGAATAATACATCTCGACCTTCATCACGGAATTTTTCAGCCATAGTTAAACCAGTCAATGCAACACGTAAACGGTTACCTGGTGGCTCGTTCATTTGACCATAAACCAAAGATACTTTATCTAATACGTTAGAATCTTTCATTTCATGATAGAAGTCATTACCTTCACGAGTACGTTCGCCTACACCCGCAAATACAGAGTAACCTGAATGCTCAATCGCAATATTACGAATCAACTCCATCATATTTACGGTTTTACCTACACCTGCACCGCCGAATAAACCAACTTTACCACCTTTTGCGAATGGACAAATTAAGTCGATCACTTTGATACCAGTTTCTAATAATTCCGTACTGTTTGATTGTTCTTCATAGCTCGGTGCCGAACGGTGGATAGCCCAACGCTCTTCTTCACCAATTGCTCCTTGTTCGTCAATTGGTTCGCCCAACACATTCATAATACGACCAAGTGTTTTTGTACCTACTGGTACTTGAATTGGGTTATTTGTGTTTTCTACTTTTAAGCCACGTTTTAAACCATCAGATGTACCCAATGCAATACAACGAACTACTCCGCCACCTAATTGTTGTTGCACCTCAAGTGTTAAACCTGATTCAACTTTTAATGCATCGTAAACTTTTGGCACTGCATCTTGTGGAAATTCAACGTCAATCACCGCACCGATGATTTGTACAATTTTTCCTGCTGACATTACCGTTCCTCTTTTCTTAAATCGCTGCCGCACCGGCTACGATTTCATTCAATTCATTTGTGATACTTGCTTGACGAGCTTTGTTGTACACCAACCGCAGATCATTAATTAAATTACCTGCATTATCCGTTGCTGCTTTCATTGCTACCATTCGAGCCGCTTGTTCTGAAGCTAAATTATCTACAACCGCTTGATAAATTTGGGATTCTAAATAACGAACTAAAAGGCTATCTAATAGTACTTTTGGTTCTGGCTCATAAAGATAATCCCAAGTCTGTTGTCTTTCATTTAAATGATCGTCTTTAGATTCTGGTAAAGGAACTAACTGTTGCACAACAGGTTTTTGCGACATCGTATTAACAAATTTATTGTATGCAATATAAATTGCATCAATTTCACCATTACGATAAGCATCAAACATTGTATTTGCCACACCAATTAACTCTTCTAGAGCGGGCGTATCGCCTAAACCAGAAAGCTGACCTTTGATATTAAATCCAAAGGAACGGAAAAAACTAATCCCTTTTGAACCTATTAAGCCCAAATCTGTAGAAATATTTTGTTCTTTCCAATTTTTTATTTGGTTAAGTATGGTTTTGAATAAATTAACATTTAACCCACCACACATCCCACGATCTGTTGAAATAACCAAGATACCGATTTTCTTCACTTCTCGTTCAACTAAGAACGGATGTTTATAACCGATACTTGCCTTAGACACATGACTAATAACATTACGGATAGTTTCAGAATACGGACGAGATGCAGCCATACGATCCTGCGTTTTACGCATTTTCGAGGTTGCCACCATTTCCATTGCCTTAGTGATTTTTTGTGTACTTTGTACACTGGCAATTTTGGTTTTTATCTCTTTTGCACCTGCCATCTTATCTCTCCGTTACTACCAAGCACTATTCGCTTTAAAACCATCTAAAATACTTTTTAACGTATCTTTGATTTCATCATTATAGTTACCGGTTTTATTAAGCTCTTGCATAAATTCAGCATGATTACGGTTAGAATAATCTAAAAGTGCGGTCTCAAAACTTGCAATTTTTGATAATTCCACGTCATCCAAATAACCAAATTCAACAGCAAACAATATAACCGCTTGTTCTGCAACAGATAATGGCGCGAATTGTTTTTGTTTTAATAATTCAGTTACTTTTTCACCGTGAGAAAGTTGCTTACGAGTCGCATCATCTAGATCTGATGCAAACTGTGCAAACGCTGCTAATTCACGATATTGAGCTAGCGCGGTACGAATACCACCCGCTAATTTCTTAATAACTTTAGTTTGCGCTGAACCACCCACACGAGATACCGAAATACCTGGGTTTACCGCAGGACGAATACCTGAGTTAAACAAGTTAGATTCTAAGAAGATCTGACCATCGGTAATAGAAATTACGTTGGTTGGAACAAACGCAGATACGTCACCAGCTTGGGTTTCAATAATCGGAAGTGCGGTTAAAGAACCTGTTTTTCCTTTTACTTCGCCTTTAGTGAATTTTTCTACATAATCTTCATTTACACGAGAAGCACGTTCTAGTAAACGAGAATGTAAATAGAACACATCACCTGGATAGGCTTCACGACCTGGTGGACGACGTAATAATAATGAAATTTGACGATAAGCTACGGCTTGTTTTGATAAATCATCATAAACAATTAACGCATCTTCGCCGCGATCACGGAAATATTCCCCCATCGCACAACCAGCATAAGGGGCTAAATATTGTAACGCTGCTGATTCAGATGCAGATGCAGCTACCACGATAGTATTTGCAAGCGCACCATGTTCTTCTAATTTACGCACGACGTTTGCAATAGTAGAGGCTTTTTGACCAATCGCAACATAGATACATTTAATACCTGAATTACGCTGATTAATAATAGCGTCAATTGCTAACGCAGTTTTACCCGTTTGACGGTCACCGATGATTAACTCACGCTGACCACGACCAATCGGTACCATGGAATCGACAGCTTTATAACCAGTTTGAACAGGTTGATCAACAGAACGACGATCGATAACACCTGGCGCAATCACTTCTACTGGTGAGAAACCATCATTTTCAATTTCGCCTTTACCATCGATTGGCTGACCAAGCGTATTAACTACACGACCTAATAAACCACGACCAACTGGTACTTCAAGAATACGACCTGTACATTGAACTTCCATACCTTCCGCTAAATCTGCGTAAGGTCCCATAACTACAGCACCAACAGAATCGCGTTCAAGGTTAAGTGCCATCGCATAACGATTACCTGGTAAGGCGATCATTTCACCTTGCATCACATCGCTTAAACCGTGGATGCGAATAATACCATCGCTTACAGAAACAATTGTCCCTGTATTACGCGCTTCACTGACCACGTCGAATTGAGCGATGCGTTTTTTAATCAATTCACTAATTTCAGTTGAATTTAGTTGCATCTTGTATTCCTCTTATAATTGCAACTCGTTTGCGAGACGAGTAAGTTGCCCACGGCTACTTCCGTCAATCACAAAGTCTTCAGTACGAACAATCACACCAGCAATAAGTGCGTTATCCACGTTGCAATTTAATTTCACTTTGCGAGCTAATCTTTTTTTCATTGCAGCTGCAATTTTTTCGATTTGTGTTGCATTCAATGGTTGCGCAGATGTTACTTCAACTTCTGCAATAGCTTGGTGTTCCTCTACGTGATGTTTAAATTCTTCAAACACCGCAGGAATAGCACTCAAACGCTTATTTTCAGCCATTAACCGAATAAGATTTTGCCCATATTGATCCAATTGTTCGCCACAAATAGAAATTACTGTATCAGCTAATTTCTGTGCAGAAAGAGAACTACTTAAGTAAGCTTTTACCGTTTCATCTTCAGCTACGGCAGCAGCAAAACCTAACATTTCAGTCCATTTTTCGACCGCACTTTGTTCAATGGCAAAGTCGAATGCAGCTTTTGCATAAGGGCGAGCTATTGTAGTTAATTCTGACATAAGCTAAGCCTCTTATAACTCTGCAACTAATTTATCAATAATGTCATTGTTTGCCGCTTCATCAATAGAACGACCCACAATTTTCTCAGCACCAGCCACAGCCAATGAAGCCACTTTAAGACGTAATTCTTCTTGAACACGTTTACGTTCTGCTTCTACTTCTGCATAACCTTGAGCAATAATTTTTGCTTTTAGTTCTTCGGCTTCTGCCTTCACTTCGTCTAATACTTCATTGCGACGTTTATTCGCAGCATCTAAAATGTCTTGAGCTTGTACTTTTGCAGCTGAAAGTTCTTGTTCAACAAGATTTTTCGTATCTGCTTGCTCTTTTTTAGCTGCTTCAGCTGACGCTAAAGCGTTCGCAATTTGGCTTTGACGTGTTTCAATCGCATTAATAATTGGTGGCCAAACAAATTTCATGCAAAACCACACAAAAAGTGCGAATGCGATAAGTTGACCAATCAATGTTGCATTTAAATTCACAACGTCCTCCTTACTATGCTTGTTTTACGTTGATAAGCAAATAAGGTGATTAGTTTAATAAACCGATGAATGGGTTTGCGAAAATGAAAAGTAATGAAATACCAACAGCAATCATTGCAATCGCATCTAAAAGACCAGCTACGATAAACATTTTAGTTTGTAAGCTAGATGCTAATTCTGGTTGGCGAGCTGATGATTCTAAGAATTTACCACCTAGAATAGCAAAGCCAATTGCAGTACCTAATGCAGCAAATGCAAGAAGAATTGATGCACCGATGATTGTCGCTGTAATTACAGTTTCCATAATTTTCTCCAATAGAAGTTAAGTTTTAGCCCTAGAGCTGGTTAATAAAAAACGATTAATGATCTGCTTTGTTATAAGCAATACTTAAATAAACAACCGTCAACATCATAAAGATGAAAGCCTGCAAGGTAATAACCAAAATATGGAAAATAGCCCAAGCAAGATGTAACGGAATCCCTAATGCTGCAATGGCCATATTAGCGGAATACATTACAGCGATAAGAATAAAGATTAACTCCCCTGCATACATGTTACCGAATAAACGGAAAGCAAGTGAAATTGGTTTAGCCAATAAAGTCACCGTTTCAAGAATAAAGTTAACAGGAATAAACGCCCAATGATTGAATGGATGAAGCGTAT
Organism: Haemophilus aegyptius; assembly: GCF_900475885.1. Taxonomy (GTDB): domain Bacteria; phylum Pseudomonadota; class Gammaproteobacteria; order Enterobacterales; family Pasteurellaceae; genus Haemophilus; species Haemophilus influenzae. The sequence continues at coordinate 610,092 of NZ_LS483429.1, read as the reverse complement.
ATTCTTTAACTAAGCCTTTGAATCCTTTAGATTTTATTGTGTAGAAAAGAATTAAAAAGAAAACACAAATGGACATACCCAAAGTTGCGCTAATATCTGCTGTCGGCACTGCACGAAGATAATGAATACCGAACAAACCTGCAAATTGAGGTAAGAAATCAACAGGAATTAAGTCGATAGCATTCATGATGAATACCCAACAGAAAATTGTTAATGCAAGTGGTGCAACTACGTTACGTGGACCATGAAAATTTTCTTTCACGATTCCATTAACCCATTCCACAACAATTTCAACTAAGCATTGCATTTTTCCTGGAACGCCAGTTGTTGCTTTTTTCCCTACTCGAGAAAAAACAAATAGGAAAATAACCGCAGCAAGAATAGAAAAGAACAACGTATCTATATGAACATTCCAAAATCCATCCCCTGTTTTGAGAAAGGATAAATGGTGGCTAATGTATTCCGATGTTGTTTGTCCAGACATAATCGATCCTTTGTTCTGAAGAAGAATAACCCAAAGTTAAATTTTATTGAGAATAAGTGGAATAATATTATTCAGCACTAATGCCAATAAAAAACCAACAAAAAACGCAATAAAATTGATAACGAATAACCATTTGATGGCAACAATGATAAAAACCATCGTTAAAATAAACTTTATTGCTTCAGCACGATAAAGTGCGGTCAGTTTTGTTGAAAAATTTTGTTTTCTGTAAAAAATGATAAATATAAATGTACAAAAAGGCAAAAAGGCACTTAAAAAACCGTAGCTAAAATCTACCGCACTTTGGCGTTGCCATCCATAAATAAGCAAATAAAAAACTACAAGCAAAAGACTCTCAATAATAATAGCTTTTCTGTAGTTTTTTTTAGCGTGAGATAAAATGCGCGACATCACTTTTACAAAATAATTTTAGCCCGCCGATTATACCTTTGCTGGCTTTAGATTCAACTTAAAAACACATAAAAAGTGTTATATAAATCACACTTTTAGAAAATAATTTATCTATTTGTTACTTTTTAACGTAAAACGATTAAATGTCGTTCGCCTATAAGTTCAGGAACAGATAATTCAATCACTTTTTGAATAGTATATTTTTTATTCAATTCATTAATTTCATCTTCCTGATAAATCCCTTTTAATGCATAAAAATATCCATTTTCTTTTGGTAAATGATGACACCAATCTGTCATATCTTTTAACGAAGCAAAAGCACGGCTTAATACACCATCAAATTTATCTTCAGGTTGATATTCTTCTACTCGACTTAAAACGGGGGTTACATTAGTTAGTCTAAGCTCACGTATAGCATTTCGAATAAAACTAATACGCTTACCTAAGCTATCAAGGAGGACAAATTGTTTGGAAGGATTAATAATTGCCAAAGGTAAACCAGGCAAACCAGGCCCTGTACCGACATCAATAAAACGATCACCTTGTAAATAAGGACTTACAACAAGACTATCTAAAATATGTTTAACTAACATTTCTTGTGGATCACGAACTGACGTCAAATTATAAGCTTTATTCCATTTATTGAGTAAATTGACCAGATTAATCAACTGCTGAATTTGTTGATCACTTATTTTTATATTTGCTTGCGCAAGTAAACTGACTAATTTGGCTTTCATATTTATTATCTCTTTGAAAAATTACGCTATTTTACTTAAAAGTGCGGTAAATTTCCTTAATGTTTTAGTAATTTGAGAATTATTTACCGAATCAATGTCCAGTTTTACACCATAAATTGAATGCACCTCCGCATAATTCATTTCAAAGGCTTTAATTGCTTCTGTTCAAGAACCAAAGAATGAATGTTCGCTAAAAAATAAGTTTGTTCTGCTTCAGGAATGGAAAATGGCATTAACTTGAGTAAATCTCGATGAATAGCTAAAACTTGTGGAAAAATGACCGCACTTTGCATTTCTTCGAGCATTTCTGAATAAAGCGAAGAAACACAACCTCCTCGTTCTATTCGACCTAAGCTGCAAGCAATGTGTAGCAGCATAAAATCCACTTGAGGCGTATTCACATCAGCTTGCCAGTAATGAGCTAATCGATTTCGTAAACGAAATATCACATCAATAATAGATTGATTTATTTGCTTGCGAATTTTCCAACGTTCTAGTTGCTTAAATAACCGCATTTGTTTTTGTTAGTTCAAAATTTGTTCGCTAATTTACCGCACTTTACTGAAATAAAACAGTGCATAGATCACAGTTTTGTAGCAAAATGGTAAAAAAATTTGTAAGGATGTAAAAATGTTAGATTACGAGATCTTCAATCCATATGAAGGATTGATTTTTGATATGGATGGAACTTTAATTGATACAATGCCCGTGCATGCACAGGCTTGGACAATGGTGGGAAAGAAATTTGGCTATGAATTTGATTTTCAAATTATGTATAACTTCGGCGGGGCGACGGTTCGAACTATCGCGGGGGAAATGATGAAAGCGGCGAATATGCCACTAGATCGAATTGAGGATGTGCTGGCTGCAAAACGTGAGTTGTCTTATCAACTTATTCCGACTCAATCAAAGTTATTGCCAACCTTTGAAATTGTTAAATCCTTCCATCAGAAAAAGCCGATGGCTTTAGGTTCTGGCTCACACCGTAAAATTATTGATATGTTGATGGATAAACTGGCTATCGCACCTTACTTTAATGCAATTGTCAGTGCAGATGATGTAAAAGAACATAAACCACACCCAGAAACTTTTTTACGTTGTGCGGAGTTAATTCAAGCAAATCCAAGTCGTTGTATCGTATTTGAAGATGCGGATTTAGGCGTGCAAGCAGGATTAAGTGCGGGAATGGATGTGTTTGATGTTCGCACACGAGAAATTATTTCGCCAAGATAATGGATATTTTTTCATTTTTTAGTGCTGATTTTTGGCAGGCTAATAGCTTATGCTTTATGTTTATCAGCGCGTTTTTGAGTGCAACAGTATTACCAGGTAATTCAGAAGTTATATTTGTTGCGCTTGCTGTACCTAAATTAATGTTAGGTTCTTTATTTAACGCAGATATATTAGCTCTAATATTGATTGCAACCGCTGGAAATAGCTTAGGAAGTTTAACCACTTACGGAATTGGACGATGGATGCCAAAATTCGAGCCCAAAAATTACCGCACTTTATGGGCAATAAATCAGCTACGGCGTTATGGGGCGATTGCTTTACTTTTGAGCTGGCTGCCTGTAGTTGGCGATTTATTTTGTGCCATAGCTGGTTGGTTAAGATTAAATTTTGTAACGAGTAGTCTCTTTATCTTTCTGGGAAAAATGGTTCGTTATGTTGCGTTATTGTTTTTGAGTACACCATTCTTACTATAAAATGAGCAAGAAAAAACCCCACAATAAATGTGGGGCAAATAACCTAAGGAACCAATTTTATTAAAACAACTGCAAGTTGCTTATTCTATAAGACAATGAACCTTACTATAAAGTTCATTAAAATTTGTAAAAAATAAATATTTATTCAATTATTTCTTAACCAACTGATTTATAAGGAAAATTTATGCCATTACTTGATAGTTTTAAAGTGGATCACACAAAAATGAACGCACCTGCAGTACGCATTGCAAAAACGATGCTCACGCCAAAAGGCGATAATATTACTGTTTTTGATTTACGTTTTTGTATTCCAAACAAAGAAATTCTTTCCCCAAAAGGCATTCATACACTTGAACATTTATTTGCTGGATTTATGCGCGATCACTTAAATGGCGATAGCATAGAAATTATTGATATTTCTCCGATGGGATGTCGCACGGGATTTTATATGTCTTTGATTGGCACACCAAATGAACAGGAAGTGTCTGAGGCTTGGTTAGCTTCAATGCAAGATGTTTTAGGTGTACAAGATCAAGCTTCTATTCCCGAATTAAATATCTATCAATGCGGAAGCTATACGGAACATTCCTTAGAAGATGCACACGAAATTGCCAAAAATGTTATCGCACGCGGTATAGGTGTAAATAAAAATGAAGATTTGTCACTCGATAATTCCTTATTAAAATAGGAAGACGCTTGATTAACCTAAAAAAGTTAGTAGTAAAAAACGCATTTTATGATCTACACCCCAAAAATTGACTAAATAACCAACTAAGGTGTAGATTTTTTATGACCAAATACAACACTCTTTTCAAACAACAAGTCATCGAATTTGATCTTCAAAATGGTAAAAATCGTTCACTTACCCGCAGGTATTTTCAACTTGCCTAAATAACACTAAAACGTTGGATTAACCAATTAATCATAGTTAAATCAATAGATTATCCGTACTTAGTAAGAAGCAAAATTACTTACCTGAATTTAAACTTAACATAATACAAGCGGTTAAAAATGGGCAATTTTCTGCAGAAGCCGCATATTTACATTTTGGCATTACCAATTCAGACGTTGTTAATCAATGGCTGCAAGCCTTTGAAAAACAAGGTATAAACGGCTTAATCCTCAAACCTAAAAGTCGTCCAATCATGAAACCGAAATACCCTAAGATGCCACCTAAACCGAAAACATGAGGGGAAGAACTAGAATTGGAAAATTTACTACGTGCGGAGAACGCAATTCTAAAAAAGTTGCAAGAACTCAACCAACAAAAAAGACTTGAAGACGCAAAACCCAATTTTACATTCCGACCAAGGTTGGCTGTATCAAATGGTCGGTTATCAGGCGATTTTACGAGAGAATAGCATTCAACAGAATATGTCAAGGAAAGGAAATTATTTAGATAACAATGCGATGGAAAACTTCTTTGGACGATTAAAAACTGAATGTTATTACGACAAACGATTTGAGAAGTTCAAACAACTGAAAAAACAACTCATGAGTATATTCATTATTACAACCATGATCACATTCAGGGGAAACTAAAAGGGCTGAGCCCTGTGAATGACAGAACTCAGTCCTTGAACTAAATCAATCTAACTTTTTGGGGGAAGATAAATCCCAACTTGCGGTCAATTAATAGCTTGAATTGATTAACACTTCTTCGCCATAGCCGCCTAAAGTTGGCATTGGTTGATAAGTAGAGTTTGCGGCACGCATTAAACGAATACCACGAACACCTGCTTCTTTAGCTGCTAGTACATCATCATCGCTGTCGCCATAGTGAATACTCACTTTATGTGAAATGATTGCAGGCGTTTTGTTATATTTTGTTGTACGTTCACGGCTGCCCATAAATTCAACTGGGTGCATATTCTTAATATTGAACGTTTTTTCTAAAATTGGTGTTACACCATCCACTTTGCCAGCAGTACGGCCAGTGAAAAAGTAAACTTGGTCGCCACGTGCTTGGTGCATATTAATTAAATCTATGGCAATTTGTTTAGGAATAGAATATTTATCGCAACCTGCATTTACTTCATTCCAGAAATCTTGGTTTTTCAAATAATCGTGTTTACCTGGTGAGAATTTTTGTTGTCCGTGGTAAAAGCAAGGGCTACTGAAAAGCACGGTATCATCAATATCAAAGCTTACATTAATTGGTGCTTTACCTTCTAAACTTTGTTTGATTTGATCAACACTAATCCAATGAATTGCTTGCTCTTGTAACATTTCACGAGCATTAGTGCCAGATTGAGTATAAGGTTCTGTTTTGCCTGCCATCGCTGGAACTGCAGCTGCAGTTAAAAGTGCGATTACAGATAATTTTATGCCGTTTTTCATTGCCTTTCCTCACAAACGTTGATTTAAAAACCGCTCAGATCATACATTTTTTTAGCTTATATTCAATAATTAGCAATCGTTTGCTGTTTCAAAGTATGATCCACTTCACATTTTTTATTTATGAGTGAAGAATAAATCTACAATATAAATTTCCCTCTTGAATTTAATCAATTTGTCGCCATATAACGAACAACTTTTCACTTTATAAAGGACAGAACAATGACAACGATTGTAAGCGTACATCGCAATGGGCAAGTCGTCGTAGGCGGTGATGGACAAGTTTCTTTAGGCAATACCGTAATGAAAGGTAATGCCCGTAAAGTACGCCGTTTATATAATGGCAAAGTGCTTGCTGGTTTTGCGGGTGGAACGGCAGATGCATTTACACTTTTTGAATTATTTGAACGTAAACTTGAAATGCATCAAGGGCATTTGCTAAAAAGTGCGGTGGAATTAGCGAAAGATTGGCGTACAGATCGCGCACTTCGTAAGTTAGAAGCGATGTTAATTGTGGCGGATGAAAAAGAAAGTTTAATCATCACGGGTATTGGCGATGTGGTTCAGCCCGAAGAAGATCAAATTTTAGCAATCGGATCGGGGGGTAACTATGCGTTGTCTGCAGCACGTGCATTGGCGGAAAATACCGAACTTTCTGCTCGTGAAATTGTTGAAAAATCTTTGAAAATTGCGGGTGATATTTGCGTGTTCACAAATACCAATTTCACTATTGAAGAATTACCGAATTAAGGAAAAAGCTATGTCTGAAATGACTCCTCGTGAAATAGTTTCTGAATTAGATCAACATATTATTGGTCAAGCCGATGCAAAGCGTGCAGTGGCGATTGCGCTGCGTAATCGCTGGCGTCGTATGCAGCTTCAAGAACCTCTGCGTCACGAAGTAACCCCAAAAAATATCCTGATGATTGGCCCAACTGGTGTGGGTAAAACTGAAATTGCGCGCCGTTTAGCAAAATTAGCTAACGCACCATTTATCAAAGTGGAAGCAACGAAATTTACTGAAGTAGGTTACGTGGGGAAAGAGGTGGATTCCATTATTCGTGATTTAACGGATAGTGCGATGAAACTTGTTCGCCAACAAGAAATTGCGAAGAACAGAGCAAGAGCTGAAGACGTGGCTGAAGAGCGTATTTTGGATGCTTTACTTCCTCCAGCAAAAAATCAGTGGGGCGAAGTTGAAAACCATGATAGTCACAGCAGTACTCGCCAAGCGTTCCGTAAAAAATTACGTGAAGGTCAATTAGATGATAAAGAAATCGAAATTGATGTGTCTGCTGGCGTATCTATGGGGGTTGAAATTATGGCTCCTCCAGGCATGGAAGAAATGACAAATCAACTGCAATCATTGTTCCAAAATTTGGGTTCAGATAAAACGAAAAAACGCAAAATGAAAATTAAAGATGCGTTGAAAACGTTGATTGATGATGAAGCAGCGAAATTAATTAACCCTGAAGAACTTAAACAAAAAGCCATTGATGCTGTGGAACAAAATGGTATCGTCTTCATCGATGAAATCGACAAAATTTGTAAGAAAGGCGAATACAGTGGTGCTGATGTATCGCGTGAAGGCGTGCAACGTGATTTACTTCCGTTAGTAGAAGGCTCGACAGTTAGCACCAAGCACGGAATGGTTAAAACTGATCATATCTTATTTATTGCATCGGGTGCATTCCAAGTTGCTCGTCCTTCAGATTTAATCCCTGAACTACAAGGGCGTTTGCCGATTCGTGTTGAACTTACCGCATTAAGTGCGGCGGATTTTGAGCGTATTTTAACAGAGCCACATGCTTCTTTAACCGAACAATATAAAGCGTTGATGGCAACAGAAGGCGTGAATATTGAATTTACAACAGAGGCGGTTAAGAAAATTGCTGAGGCGGCATTCCGAGTGAATGAAAAAACGGAAAATATCGGTGCACGCCGTTTGCATACGGTAATGGAGCGTTTAATGGATAAAATTTCTTTCAGTGCAAGCGATATGAATGGTCAAACGGTCAATATTGATGCGGCTTATGTTGCGGATGCACTTGGCGAAGTGGTTGAAAATGAAGATTTGAGTCGTTTTATTCTTTAAAGATAAAAATTTTACATATAAAAGTGCGGTAAATTTTTACCGCACTTTTTTGTTTTCTAAATTGAGAAACTAATTAGTTTTTAATTTACTCCAATATTTTTCATAAATATCGACCGCTTCTCCTACATCGCCTTGCATAATTCCTTTTTCCACTTCTTCCGCTGGTGGGAATAATTTTGGATCATTAGCAACTTCCGTGCTTAGCAATGTTTTCGCCCCATTATTTGGCATAGAAAAGCCCATACGTTCGATAACAATTTTTGCATTTTCAGGGCGAAGTAAAAAGTCGATGAACTTATGTGCGCCTTCCACGTTTTGAGCGGAATTCGGAATAGCATAATTATCCATCCAGAAAATAGCCCCTTCTTTTGGATACACAAATTGAAGAGATTGATTTTCTTTCTGCGCTAAATAAGCTGAACCATTCCAAATCATACCAATTGCAACTTCGCCTTGTACGTAAGGGACTTCAGGAGAATCAGAGTTAAAAGTCGCTACATTTGGTAACAGTTTTTCTAAACGCTCATAAGCTGTTTTGATGTCTTCTTCATTGGTGGTATTTGGCGATTTACCATCCAGCAATAATGCTACGTGAAACACTTCACGCGCATCACTGGTCATGAGAACTTTGCCTTTAAATTCAGGTTTCCATAAATCCGCCCAGCTAGTGATGGTTTTAGGATCAATCTCATCCGCATTAACTTCAATACCTGTTAAGCCGTAAACGTAAGGTAATGAATATTTATTTTCTGGGTCGAATTCTTTATTTAATAAATGTTTAGGGATTTGATGAATATTGGTCAATTTACTTTGATCAATCGGTTGGAGCATCTTTTCCTTAATCATTTTATTTACGTAGTAACTTGATGGAAACACCAAATCATAGCCAGAACCAGTATTCTGAGTAAGTTTAAGTTTCGCATACATTTCTTCGTTGCTTTCAAAGGTAGAATAAATTACCTCGATGCCAGTTTCTTTAGAGAACTGTGCGACTAAATCAGAAGGCACATAGTCTGTCCAGTTATAGACGTAAAGTTTGTTATTGGCAAAAGCGGAAGCCGCGAAAAGTGCGGTGGTGGAAAGGAAAAGATTTTTGAGTGAGTGAGCAAAGAATTTTTTCAATTTATTGACCTCCGAGGGTTATCGTTCATCATAAAACACGCAAATTTTGCGCGCGCACAGTATAGCATTTTTTTCTAAAAGGTTTGACATATTTCCCTTTCGGGGTAAGATTTTGCCAGTTTTTTCCTAAGGGATTTTTTATGCTTAATTTTGCCTATCAAGAACACGTTCGCTCTTATTATTTCGACTCTCGTAACCAAGATTTTCAATTCCCGCCGCTCACTCAAATTGAACATGCTGATGTATGTGTGATCGGGGCTGGATTTTTTGGTTTATCTGCAGCATTAGAACTGGCGGAGAAAGGAAAAAAAGTCATTGTATTAGAGGGCGCTCGAGTAGGATTTGGTGCTTCTGGTCGTAGTGGTGGGCAGGCAATTAATGGCTTTGAAGAAGGCATTGATGAATACGTTAAACAAGTTGGCGAAGATAAAGCACATAAACTTTGGAATATGTCATTAGAGACCATTGATATTATTGATGAACGTATTGAAAAATATAGCATTCAATGCGACTGGAAAAAAGGCTATGCCACATTAGCATTAAATGAACGCCGAATGGATGACTTAATTGAAATGGAAAAAGAAAGTCATAAAAATTTTGGCTATCAGAATATGCAACTTTGGGATAAAACTAAATTAAAACAGCACTTAGGCAGTGATATTTATGTGGGGGGGCTATTTGATAGTAATTCAGGGCATTTGCATCCACTTAATTATTGTTTAGGTTTAGCGAAAGCTTGTGTCGATCTGGGTGTTCAGATTTTTGAACAATCTCCTGTCGTGGATATGGTTGAGAAAAATGGTTGTGTTGAGGTTAAAACAGCTAAAAGTGCGGTTATTTCTCAAGACGTTATTTTAGCCACCAATGCTTATATTGATGTCCTCCCGAAATCTATTCATCACGGAATTAATCGTAAAATATTACCTATGGAAAGTTTTATTATCGCCACAGAGCCGTTAAGCCAAGCGGTTGCTGATTCTGTCATTAATAATGGCATGTCGGTGTGCGATAACAATTTATTATTAGACTATTATCGTTTAAGTGCTGACAATCGCTTGCTTTTTGGTAGTGATTCGAGCTCAGAAAAAGATATGGTCGCGATTATGCGGAAAAATATGTTGTGTGTATTTCCGCAACTTGAAAATGTAAAAATCGATTATGGCTGGGCTGGCCCGATTGATATGACCTTAAACTCAACGCCACATTTTGGTCGTATTTCTCCGCATATTTATTTTGCTCATGGTTATTCTGGTCACGGTGTTGCTTTGACTGGTCTTGCGGGGCGAATTGTAGCTGAGGCGATTTTGGGTGACGATGAACGTTTATCTATTTTTGAAGGACTGAAAGTCCCTTCTGTTTATGGTGGTCGAATTATCAAAGATCTTGCGACAAAGATTGGTGTGCAGTATTACAAGTTTTTAGATAAATACCGTTAAAATACAACAATTTTTTTCTAAAGCATTGCCATCAAAATTGACTAAAATAATTAAATTTTGTATGGATATAAATTCTAAATCAGTTAAAAAATTTACCGCACTTTAAAGCAAGAATTAAAATAATATTTTTCGCTACAATTTGTGTTTTCCATTAAGAGAGAAATATGTCAGAAAATTTGTTACTTTTCAGCTTGTTAGCTGTTGTTATTATATTGATTTTATTACTTATTCTACGCCAGCAAAAATATACACATCTTCATCAAGAATTATCGAAGACGACTCAAGATTATAATCAGCTTGCCAGTAAATTTGATGAACTTAGTAGCATTAAAAACCAGTTTGAACAACAAACAATTAAAGTACAGACTGAAAATCAAGGACTGCAATATCGTTTAACTGAACGTGATGAACAAATACATCATCTCACGCAAGAACGACAAAATTTGACTGAAAAATTGACCGCACTTTCTCAAGAATTAACGGGGTTACAAACAACCTTAACAGAGAAAGAAAAATATTTTTCCGCACAACAACAGAACTTTGAACAATCTAAGCTGCAGTTGAGTGTGGAATTTCAAAACCTAGCAAATCGTATTTTGGATGAAAAAAGTCGATCATTTAGTCAATCAAATCAAACGGCATTGGAAACCTTGCTCAAGCCTTTCCGTGAGCAAATTGAAGGTTTCCAAAAACGCGTCAATGAAATTCACTCCGAATCCGTGAAAGGCAATGCTGGATTGGAAGCGGAAATTAAAAAAGTGCTGGAAATTGGTCTGAATATGTCGCAAGAGGCGAGTAATTTAACTTCTGCACTGAAAGGCGAAAAGAAAACGTTAGGCAACTGGGGCGAAGTGCAATTAGAACGAGCGTTGCAACTGGCAGGACTTGAAGAAAATGTACATTACCGCACTCAAGTGCATTTTAAAGATGAACAAGGTGGACGAAATTATCCTGATTTTGTGTTGAATTTACCTGATGAAAAACACTTAATTATCGACAGCAAAATGTCGTTAGTGGCTTACGAAAGTGCGGTGAATTCTGAGGATGATTTTGAACGAGAGCGTTTACTGAAAGAACATATTTCTGCATTAAAAACCCATATTAACGATCTGCATAAAAAAGATTACAGCAATCTGATTGGCATGCGTAGTCCGAATTTTGTTCTTATGTTTATTGCGGTGGAACCTGCGTATATTGAGGCTTTAAAAGCTGATCCTGCCTTATTTAATTACGGTTATGAACGCAATGTAATTATGGTCTCTCACACTACGCTAATGCCGATTTTACGCACCGTGGCAAACCTCTGGCGTATCGAACGTGGTAATGCTGAAGCCAAAGAAATTGCTGAAAAAGCGGGCGAAATCTATAACCAAATTTGTTTGGTGGCAGAGCGTTTAAACAAACTCGGCAATACGCTTTCCACTGTCAGCAACCAATACAACAGCACCGTCACCGCACTTGTTGGCCAACAAGGGTTAGTTGGCAAAGTAGAGCGATTTAAAACCCTTTCCGCAAAAGCCAATAAAACGATGCCCGATGTGGACTTATTGAATAATCAGCTGGATTTGGCTAGATTGAATGTCTTAAATCAAGAAAATCTTCAATAATTTATTCTCCGATTGAATGTAAATTTGGTCGGAGAATTTTTTATCCTATCTAGAAATTTTGTGATCAATATCCCAAATTTGAAATTTCTTAGTTGTTTTTCTATTTTTGTTATCTATATTTGTCTTATCGAAACGTTTCGATAAAGGTGGAAAGAGGAAATATATGAAAAAAACAATGTTATTAAATGCGCAACTTTCTCGTTGTATCGCTTCTGTTGGTCACACAGAAAGTTTGACGATTTGCGATGCGGGACTTCCAATTCCATTAAGTGTGGAACGTATCGATCTCGCATTAACTGCGGGTGTACCAAGTTTTCTACAAACGTTGAATGTAGTAACGAATGAAATGTATGTTGAACGCGTTGTTATTGCAGAAGAAATTAAAGAAAAAAATCCAGAAATATTGACCGCACTTTTAACACAACTTCAACAACTTGAAAGCCATCAGGGTAATCAAATACAAGTGGAATTTGTATCGCACGAAACTTTTAAAAAATTCACCCTCGAAAGTAAAGCTATTGTTCGTACTGGAGAATGTTCACCTTATGCCAATGTGATTTTATATTCTGGCGTGCCATTTTAATCAGGGTGAAATTATGGAAACTTTACTCAAAATTAGTGGTGTTGATAAGTCATTTCCAGGTGTGAAAGCCTTGAATAATGCCTGTTTCTCTGTTTACGCTGGACGCGTAATGGCATTGATGGGAGAAAATGGGGCGGGTAAATCGACTTTGATGAAGGTGCTTACTGGTATTTATTCTAAAGATGCAGGCACAATTGAGTATCTTAATCGATCAGTTAATTTCAATGGACCTAAAGCCTCACAGGAAGCTGGCATTAGTATTATTCACCAAGAACTGAATTTGGTCGGTAATCTCACGATTGCAGAAAACATTTTCCTTGGTCGTGAATTTAAAACCTCGTGGGGAGCGATTAACTGGCAGAAAATGCACCAAGAAGCAGACAAGCTACTTGCGCGTTTGGGGGTAACTCACAGCAGTAAACAGCTTTGCGCTGAACTTTCTATTGGTGAGCAACAAATGGTGGAGATAGCCAAAGCCTTAAGTTTTGAATCCAAAGTTATCATTATGGATGAACCAACCGATGCGCTCACAGATACGGAGACCGAAGCCCTATTCAATGTGATTCGTGAACTCAAAGCAGAAAATCGTGGCATTGTTTATATCTCTCATCGTTTAAAAGAAATTTTCCAAATTTGTGATGATGTGACGGTTTTACGCGATGGTCAATTTATCGGTGAACGCATTGTGGCAGAAATTACAGAAGATGATTTAATTGAAATGATGGTTGGTCGTCGTCTTGATGAACAATATCCGCATTTATCACAAGAAAAAGGCGAATGTGTATTGGATGTGAAACATGTGAGCGGAAGCGGCATTGATGATGTTTCCTTCAAATTGCATGCTGGTGAAATTGTTGGTGTCTCGGGCTTAATGGGCGCGGGTAGAACGGAACTCGGCAAGCTACTTTACGGTGCTTTGCCAAAAACGGCGGGAAAAGTGCGGTTAAAAAATCAAGAGATTGAGAATCTCAGTCCGCAAGATGGTTTGGATAATGGTATTGTATATATTTCTGAAGATCGTAAAGGTGATGGCTTGGTTTTAGGAATGTCAGTAAAAGAAAATATGTCACTCACATCGCTCGATCATTTTTCACAAAAAGGCAGTATTCGTCATCAAGCGGAAAAAATGGCAGTAGATGACTTTATTCTGATGTTTAACATTAAAACACCTAATCGTGATCAACAAGTAGGTTTGCTATCTGGTGGAAATCAACAAAAAGTGGCAATTGCTCGTGGATTAATGACTCGCCCAAATGTGTTAATTTTAGATGAACCAACTCGTGGCGTAGATGTTGGCGCGAAGAAAGAAATTTATCAGTTGATTAATGAATTTAAGAAAGAGGGCTTGAGTATTTTAATGATCTCATCTGATATGCCAGAAGCGCTTGGTATGAGCGATCGAGTGTTGGTAATGCGTGAAGGTAAAATTAGTGCAGAATTTTCTCGTGAAGAGGCAACACAAGAAAAGTTATTAGCAGCAGCTATTGGTAAATAAGAGTAGGTAAGTATGATGAAAAATGAAACATCTAATTTTCAAATAGGAAGATTTTTGATTGAACAGCGTTCTTTTATTGCGTTGATTATTCTTATCGCGATTGTATCAATGATTAATCCTGATTTTTTTAGCGTAGATAATATTTTGAATATTTTACGCCAAACTTCAGTTAATGCGATTATTGCCGTGGGTATGACTTTCGTTATTTTAATTGCAGGTATAGATCTTTCTGTTGGATCTGTATTGGCATTGACAGGTGCAATCGCCGCTTCAATGGTGAGTATCGAATTGCCTATTTTTTTAGTCATTCCTGTGGTTTTATTGATTGGAACACTTCTTGGTGGCATAAGTGGTGTAATTGTGGCAAAAGGGAAAGTTCAGGCTTTTATTGCTACCTTGGTTACCATGACCTTACTGCGTGGTATAACAATGGTTTATACAGATGGTCGCCCTATTACGACAGGTTTTTCGGATAATGCTGATCTATTTGCTAGCATTGGTACAGGCTATGTTTTAGGTATCCCAGTACCAATTTGGATTATGAGTATCGTGTTTGCGGTTGCTTGGTATATTTTAAAACACACACCAATCGGTCGCTATATTTATGCTTTAGGTGGAAATGAGGCAGCGACCCAACTTTCAGGTATTAACGTCAATAAAATCAAAGTATTTGTTTTTGCGGTGAGTGGATTTCTTTCTGCGCTGGCGGGTTTAATTGTAACTTCACGTTTATCTTCCGCTCAACCCACTGCTGGCGTATCTTATGAATTAGATGCAATTGCCGCCGTGGTAGTCGGTGGAACCAGTTTGATGGGGGGGAAAGGTCGTGTAATGGGAACTCTCATCGGTGCATTAATCATCGGATTTTTAAACAATGCATTAAATTTATTAGATATTTCATCTTACTATCAAATGATAGCAAAAGCGTTGGTTATTTTGGTTGCTGTTTTAGCCGATAACTATCTTGGTACAAAAAAACTGTAACTCACTTTAAGGAGAAACTATGAAAAAACTAACCGCACTTACTTCTGCTTTATTATTAGGTTTGGCTGTTTCTGGCTCTGCTTCTGCACAAGACACAATCGCTTTGGCAGTATCTACATTAGATAACCCATTTTTTGTAACGTTAAAAGATGGCGCACAGAAAAAAGCGGATGAATTAGGTTATAAGTTAGTCGTGCTTGATTCACAAAATGACCCTGCTAAAGAATTAGCTAATGTCGAAGATTTAACTGTGCGTGGTGCAAAAATATTATTGATCAATCCAACTGATTCTGAAGCAGTTGGCAACGCAGTGGCGATTGCAAACCGTAAGCATATTCCAGTAATTACATTAGATCGTGGCGCAGCTAAAGGAAACGTAGTGAGCCATATCGCATCTGACAATATCGCAGGTGGTAAAATGGCAGGTGATTTTATCGCACAGAAATTAGGCGATAATGCCAAGGTGATTCAACTTGAAGGTATTGCAGGAACATCTGCGGCACGCGAACGAGGTGAGGGTTTCAAACAAGCTATTGATGCTCATAAATTCAATGTGCTTGCCAGTCAGCCAGCAGATTTTGATCGAACAAAAGGTTTGAATGTAACGGAAAATTTGTTGGCATCTAAAGGTGATGTTCAAGCAATTTTTGCGCAAAATGATGAAATGGCATTAGGTGCATTACGTGCGGTGAAAGCCGCAAATAAAAAAGTCCTTATCGTAGGTTTTGATGGTACCGATGATGGTGTTAAAGCGGTAAAAAGTGGCAAAATGGCAGCAACTATCGCACAACAACCCGAGCTTATTGGTTCATTAGGTATTGTTACCGCTGATAAAATCTTAAAGGTCGAAAAAGTTGAAGCGAAAATTCCAGTAGATTTGAAAGTAATAAGTGAATAATCTATCTACTAAATAAGCTCGTTATATCACATTATGGGGCAAATTATATTGTCCCATTGTGTAGAAAGAAAAAATATAACAATACAGGATAAAATAATGAGAAAAACCCTCACGGTTCTCGGTAGTATCAATGCTGATCACGTTATTTCTGTGCCTTACTTTGCTAAACCCGGTGAAACGCTAACAGGTCAAAATTATCAAATTGCCTATGGTGGCAAAGGTGCCAATCAAGCAGTGGCAGCCGCTCGTTTAGGGGCAAAGGTCGCGTTCATTAGTTGCATTGGATCAGATAGCATAGGCAAAACAATGAAAAATGCGTTTGAGCAAGAAGGAATTGATACAACCCATATTAATACCGTTTCACAGGAAATGACGGGAATGGCATTTATTCAAGTCGCCAAGTCTAGTGAGAACAGTATTGTGTTGGCTAGCGGTGCAAATGCACATTTGGGTGAGATGGTTGTTCGTCAAAGTGAGGCACAAATTGCACAATCGGATTGCTTGTTAATGCAATTAGAAACCCCACTTTCTGGTGTGGAGCTGGCTGCTCAAATCGCTAAGAAAAATGGTGTTAAGGTTGTGCTAAATCCTGCTCCAGCGCAGATTTTATCGGACGAATTATTGAGTTTGATTGATATTATTACACCAAATGAAACTGAAGCTGAAATCCTGACGGGGGTAGCGGTAACCGACGAGCAAAGTGCGGTGAAAGCTGCGAGTGTTTTTCACGATCAAGGCATTAAAACCGTAATGATTACCCTTGGTGCGAAAGGCGTGTTTGTCAGTCGAAAAGGTAAAAGCCGCATCATTAAGGGCTTTTGTGTGCAAGCAATAGATACTACCGCAGCTGGTGATACATTTAATGGCGGTTTTGTTACGGCTTTATTGGAAGAAAAATCCTTTGATGAAGCCATTCGTTTTGGGCAAGCTGCCGCTGCGATTAGTGTGACGAAAAAAGGGGCTCAATCCTCTATTCCAATGCGGCAAGAAACTTTGGAATTTCTTGAACACGCTTAAAGTGCGGTGAATTTTTAGGGTGTTTTTATGGCGACAATGAAAGATATTGCACGACTGGCGCAAGTTTCGACTTCCACAGTTTCACATGTCATTAATGGATCGCGTTTTGTTAGCGATGAAATTCGTGAGAAAGTGATGCGTATTGTCGCTGAACTGAATTACACCCCCTCAGCTGTTGCACGAAGCCTTAAGGTGCGCGAAACCAAAACTATCGGGCTACTTGTCACCGCAACAAATAATCCCTTCTTTGCGGAAGTGATGGCTGGCGTGGAGCAATATTGTCAGAAAAATCAATATAATCTTATTATTGCTACAACGGGTGGAGATGCCAAACGCCTACAACAAAATCTGCAAACTCTAATGCACAAACAAGTGGATGGTTTGCTTTTGATGTGTGGTGATAGCCGTTTTCAGGCTGATATAGAGTTAGCCATTTCGCTGCCACTGGTTGTGATGGACTGGTGGTTTACTGAGTTAAATGCAGATAAAATACTCGAAAATTCAGCACTTGGTGGCTATTTGGCGACAAAAGCATTAATTGATGCAGGACATCGTAAAATTGGCATTATTACGGGAAATCTCAAAAAATCTGTCGCACAAAATCGTTTGCAAGGTTATAAAAATGCGCTCTCGGAAGCAAAAATTGCGTTAAATCCTCATTGGATTGTCGAAAGTCATTTTGACTTTGAAGGCGGTGTACTTGGCATACAATCTTTACTTACTCAATCTTCACGTCCAACAGCAGTTTTTTGTTGTAGTGACACCATTGCTGTTGGTGCATACCAAGCTATTCAGCAACAAGGCTTACGTATTCCGCAAGATCTTTCAATTATGGGTTATGATGACATTGAATTGGCTCGTTACCTCTCGCCTCCTCTCTCCACCATTTGCCAACCGAAAGCTGAACTTGGCAAACTCGCTGTTGAAACACTATTGCAACGAATTAAAAATCCTAATGAAAATTACCGCACTTTGGTTTTAGAACCGACTTGTGTGTTAAGAGAGTCTATTTACAGTTTCAAATAAAATTAGAATAACTCAATTTCCTTATTGCTATTTTCAAAAAAACTGCTATTTTCTTGCGTTTTTTTTGTTTATTTAACCCACTGTTTAATTTAGGAATAAAATCTTATGAAAGAAAACAAACCTGTTGATCCTTATGCGAAATATAACGAACAATCGAATATTATCGCGAAAATCATTTTTGCTAGTCGCTGGTTGCAAGTGCCGATTTATTTGGGCTTGATTGTCACCCTTGCAATCTACTCTTATAAATTTATCAAAGGATTATGGGCGTTGGTGATTAATGTCAATGATATGGATTCCAACACAATTATGTTAGGCGTGTTGAATTTGATTGATGTCGTGATGATCGCCAACTTGCTTGTGATGGTGACTATCGGCGGTTATGAAATCTTTGTATCTAAATTGCGTACGCGTAATCATCCTGATCAGCCTGAATGGATGAGCCACGTAAATGCCACCGTGTTGAAAGTTAAACTTTCTATGTCTATTATCGGCATTTCATCTATCCATATGTTGCAAACTTTTGTGAATGCAAGCAATATGCCAGAAAAAACGATGATGTGGCAGTTATTGTTGCACTTAGGCTTTTTAGTGTCGGCAATTGCTTTAGCTTATACGGACAAAATTTTGTATAGCACAAGCCATAAAACACATTAAAAATTTACCGCACTTTTAACCCCGTTCAAATTGAACGGGGTTTTATATATGATATAGTTACAATTTAATTTTTTAGTATCATACGCCGTTTAGAATAGGAAAGCTTAAATAAAATACTAAGATGTTAATCAAGTAGAAATTAATCTTCTAAATCTAGAGGCTCTTGCGAAAGTATAATTCCTGTCAGATCTGCGTAAATATAATCTTCTGGGAAAAAGGTTACGCCACCAAAATTCACTGGAATATCACTCTCGCCAGCACTGCTTTCATCTGCACTGACTGGAATTGGCGCAAGGGCATGAATACCAATATCGAGGTTTTCTAATTGCTGAATTTGGCGTACTGCACCATATACAATAATGCCTTCCCAACCATTATCAACGGCAAGTTGAGCCAATTCTGCATCAATCAAACCACGGCGTACCGCACCACCGCCATCAATGACAAGCACTCGACCTTCGCCGTTTTCTTCTAATACTTCAGCAATTAATCCATTACTTTCAAAGCATTTTACTGTAGTGACTTTACCGTAAAAATGACTTACGCCACCAAAGCTTGAAAAAATTGGCTCCACGACATCCACTTGTTCTGCATAAAGATCGCAAAGTTCTGAAGTATCAATAAACATAACTTTCCCCTATCGATTGTTAAAATTTTGTTTGCTTTAGTATATGCCGATTTAGCCGATAAGCAAGCCTAAACTAAACAAGATATTGATTAATAACGAAATCATAGACATTTGAGCCAACATTGGACGCAATTCACTTGGCTGCTGACTGTGATAAACAAAGATCGCGTGTTTAGCTAACAACGGCATTGCTAATACAAATAAATAATTTGTCCAAGAAATAGCCGTTACCACCGCAAATGCTAAATAACATAGGGTCGCCACACTTAATAAAATACAATGATAAACACGCCCTTTATATGCACCTAAACGAACGGCTAGGGTATTTTTGCTAGCTTTCGCATCCTGTTCAATATCGCGTAAATTATTGATATTTAATACCGCACTTGCCAATAAGCCAGAACCAATAGCAGGCAAAATAATGTGGCTATCAATACTGTGAGTTTGCAAATAATAAGTACCGCCAACACCAAGCAAACCAAAAAATACCAACACAGAAATATCGCCCAAGCCCATATAACCATAAGGTTTTACCCCAACTGTGTAAGTAATGGCAGCAACAATAGCTAAAATTCCAAGCCCAGCGAAAGCGAATAAATCTGAGAGATTTTCATAAGCGATTCCAATCAAGAAACTTCCTGAAAGAAAACTTGCCATCACCATTAGAATTAATCCCCATTTCAGTTCTTTTGCTGAAATTGCGCCTTTTTGAATGCCACGTAATGGCCCAATACGTTCTTCAGTATCTGAACCTTTTTGATGATCCCCATAATCATTGGCAAAATTAGAAAGCACCTGCAATAAAATTGTCGTGAGTAAACAAAGCACCATTACAAGCCCATTAAAACCTTGTGGATTCGCCCAATAACCTAATGCCGAACCCGTGAAAATCGATGCCAACGCTAAGGGCAAAGTTTTTGGTCGAGCCGTTTCCCACCACATTTTCAATTTTTCATTTGTCATTTTTTTTGACCGCACTTTTGATTACAATAAGCCGCGTATTCTACACTAAGACACCCAATTTATGAATGATTTAACCTTATCGCCTATCGCCATTATCTACACGCCTTATAAAGAAAAATTCTCCGTACCACGCCAACCTAATTTAGTTGAAGACGGAGTAGGCATTGTAGAACTCTTACCGCCTTATAATTCGCCTGAAGCCGTGAGAGGATTAGAACAATTCAGTCATCTTTGGTTAATTTTTCAGTTCGACCAAATCCAACAAGGAAAATGGCAACCCACCGTACGCCCACCTCGGTTAGGCGGTAATCAACGAGTTGGTGTATTTGCTTCACGCACAACGCACCGCCCAAATCCTCTCGGTTTATCCAAAGTTAAATTACATCAAGTAGAATGCATCAACGGTAACGTTTTTCTCCATTTAGGTGCGGTGGATTTAGTGGATGGCACGCCCATTTTCGATATCAAACCCTATATTGCCTATGCGGATAGCGAGCCAAATGCGCAATCGAGCTTTGCCCAAGAAAAACCACCAGTAAAACTGACTGTTGAATTTACCGAGCAAGTCAAAAGTGCGGTAAAAAAACGAGAAGAAAAACGACCGCACTTAAGTCGTTTCATTCGCCAAGTGTTAGAGCAAGATCCTCGCCCAGCCTATCAACAAGGTAAACCGAGTGATCGTATTTATGGTATGAGTTTGTATGAATTTAATGTGAAATGGCGAATTAAAGCGGGTACGCTTGATTGTGTAGAAGTGATTGAAATAGAAAAAGACAAATAGATGTAATATGTAAATAAGGCAGGTAATCCCTGCCTTAGTTAATTTAAATGTCTTATTTTAGGAAAAACTGCCCTTTAGCTAATTTAATAACTGTTATTAGAACTAATAAGCCAATCATTAAATTTGAGAAAACAAAGGCAAAAATAGACACGCCTTGTAAAACATTGCCATGATAGAAAGCGGTAGCACTGTTTGCCATAGACGCTAATCCGAATGAGAATGCCCATAAGCCAATGTTAAGTCCTTTTTCCACAATCCAAGGGAATAATCGCAATAAGAAAAATAATTGCAAAAATCCATATCCCCAAAGGATTTTAGCTAACGTATCCACCTCGCCGTGATTGAGTGACAAATAAGCAGATACACACACAAACGCAGGTGCTAAAACAATCCCCATTGTGGCTCTAAATGGTGGCTCAAGAGATGAAATACGTAAATGTTGTAATAATACAGGCTCAAAAAAAATCCAAGCAATCATTCCTGCGCCAAAGAATAAGTAGGCTAAATCATGATAGCCAAGTAATGCTAATGAACTTGCGCTGGTAAAATTTGCAGCAACCGCAGGCAAATAAAACGAAGGATGAGTAGATTTTTGCTCAAATACACCACCTTGCCATAATTCACTGACACGTAATGTTGAGAAAAGTAATTGACCAATCGTTCCAATCCAAATTAAAACTTCAGCAATTAAAGGATTCCAACGATAAAGAATATCGCCTACCAACATAGTTGTAATAGGAATCAATGCAATAAAGGAAAAACGAACTGGGCTATGATACTCTGCACGAACTTCCTCAAAGTAATAACGAAGTTTATACGCATACATTAAAATAAATAAAATCCAGACCGCACTTGCTACAATGCCAAGAACATCACTTACCATTCGCGCAGCAGGAAATAAGTTTTCTAAATGAAACCAAGCTAAAGATAAGGCTGCCAAACCAAGAGGAATACCGAAATATCCTGTTGGAAGAGGAAAAGGCTTTGTTATATTCATAGTATGATCCTTATTTTGAAAAATATGAGCAAAGTGTAACATAACTATCAACAACAGACTTTTCTAAAAGTCTCAAATTTTTGTGAATTTCTATGAAGAAACATACTTGTTGTTCTGGCATAAAACCTCTACCCATTTTCATAAAAATAAAAAACCCGAACTTTCATTCGGGTTTTCTCATACAGGGAATTAATTATTCCGCATCATCTGCCATGTTAAGCATTTCAGCTAAGTTCGCACTTGCATCATCTGCAGTCATAACAAATTCATCAGCGATAGCAGCTTCATCTTCTTCAGATAATTTCGCTACGACATCATCAACTAAACGATGTTTGTGACGATTTTGATGATACGCAAAACCTGTACCTGCTGGGATTAAACGACCTACGATTACGTTCTCTTTCAAGCCACGCAATTCATCACGTTTACCTGCCACTGCTGCTTCGGTAAGAACACGAGTAGTTTCTTGGAACGATGCGGCAGAGATGAAGGATTCAGTCGCAAGAGACGCTTTAGTGATACCCAATAATTCACGTTCAAATTCAACTGGTGGTTTACCTTCTGCTTCACGTTGGCGATTAACAATTTTCACGCGAGCCACTTCGACTTGTTCTCCCTCAAGGAATTCTGAGTCGTAAGCTTTAGTAATTACCGCTTTACGTAACATTTGGCGAACAATTACTTCGATATGTTTATCGTTGATTTTTACCCCTTGTAAGCGGTAAACATCTTGCACTTCGTTCACGATGTATTCAGTTACTGCACGCACGCCACGTAAACGTAAAATGTCATGTGGTGTTTCAGCACCATCAGAAATTACGTCACCACGTTGTACCATTTCGCCTTCAAATACGTTGAGCTGACGCCATTTTGGAATCATTTCTTCGTAAGTTTCGCCTTCTGCAGGAGTAATTAATAAACGGCGTTTACCTTTGGTTTCTTTACCGAAAGACACGATACCAGAAATTTCAGCTAAGATAGCGGGTTCTTTTGGTTTACGTGCTTCAAATAAATCCGCAACACGTGGTAGACCACCAGTAATATCTTTAGTACCCACAGATTCTTGCGGAATACGTGCTAATGGTTCCCCTACTTTCACTGCTGCGCCATCGTCTAAACTTACAATTGCTTTACCCGGTAAGAAGTACTGTGCAAGAACATCAGTTTCAGGTAAGAAAATATCGTTGCCATTTGCATCAACTAATTTAATAGTTGGACGTAAATCTTTACCCGCAGTTGCACGTTCACCCACATCTTGAACCACGATTGATGATAAACCTGTTAATTCATCTGTTTGACGCGTCACAGTTAAACCATCAATAATGTCTACAAATTTCACAAAACCAGATACTTCAGAGACAACTGGCATGGTATGTGGATCCCAATTTGCGATAGTTTCGCCTGCAGTGACTTCTTGACCGTTACCTTTGCTTAATACCGCACCATAAGGCACTTTATAATGTTCTTTAGTACGACCAAATGCATCAGTAATAGTTAATTCCGTGTTACGAGAAGTTAATACTAGTTTGCTTTCATCGTTAGTCACGAATTTTGCATTCATTAAATGCACTGTACCAGTGTTTTTAACTTGCACACTAGATTCTTTCGCTGCCGCAGATGCCGCACCACCAATATGGAACGTACGCATTGTTAGCTGTGTACCCGGCTCACCGATAGATTGAGCGGCAATAACGCCCACCGCTTCGCCTTGGTTGATTAAATGACCACGCGCAAGATCACGTCCATAACATTTCGCACATACACCAAAATCAGTATCACAAGTTACAACAGAACGTACTTTTACGCTATCTACAGAGTTTGCATCCAACACATCACAGAGTTTTTCATCTAATAAGGTGTTACGCGGAATTAATACTTCTTCTGTACCTGGTTTTAAAATATCTTCTGCAGCTACACGACCTAACACTAATTCACGAAGTGGCACTTTTTCATCTCCACCTTCAATTAATGGGGTCATGACTAAGCCTTCATGCGTACCACAGTCATCTTCTACGATCACTAAGTCTTGTGCCACATCAACTAAACGACGAGTTAAGTAACCTGAGTTCGCTGTTTTTAATGCGGTATCCGCCAAACCTTTACGAGCACCGTGGGTTGAAATAAAGTACTGTAATACGTTCAAACCTTCACGGAAGTTTGCTGTAATTGGGGTTTCAATGATCGAGCCATCTGGACGAGCCATCAAACCACGCATACCTGCTAACTGACGAATCTGCGCTGCAGAACCACGCGCACCAGAATCAGCCATCATAAAGATACTGTTAAAGGACGCTTGTTTTTCAGGATTACCTTCGCGATTGATGACTTCTTCTTGAGATAAGTTTTCCATCATCGCTTTCGCTACGCGCTCATTCGCGGCAGCCCAAATATCGATTACTTTATTATAGCGTTCACCTGCCGTCACAAGACCTGATTGGAATTGTTCTTGGATCTCAGCTACTTCTTCTTCCGCTGCAGAAATAATTTCGTATTTCTTCGCTGGAATTTCCATATCATCAATACCAACTGATGAACCAGAACGTGCTGCATACGCAAAACCGGTATACATAATTTGGTCAGCGAACATTACCGCTTCTTTTAAACCTAAACGACGATAAGCTTCGTTAATCAGTTTAGAAATGGCTTTTTTACCTAATGTTTGGTTGAACAATGAATAAGGCATGCCTTTCGGCGCGATCATCCATAAGATTGCACGACCGATAGTTGTATTAGTCAGCGTGGTTTTCGCATCAAATTCGCCCACTTCATTTTTCACATATTCAGTAATACGCACTTTCACGCGAGAATGTAATTCTGCTTCGCCTGTACGATATGCTTTTTCAGCTTCGCGAGGATCTTGCAATAACATACCTTCACCTTTACCGTTCACTTTTTCGCGGGTCATATAGTAAAGACCTAATACCACGTCTTGTGATGGAACGATAATAGGATCACCGTTTGCTGGAGAAAGCACGTTATTGGTGGACATCATCAACGCACGAGCTTCCAATTGCGCTTCAAGGGTTAATGGAACGTGTACCGCCATTTGGTCACCATCGAAGTCTGCGTTGAACGCACCACAAACGAGTGGGTGTAATTGAATAGCTTTACCTTCGATTAAGATCGGTTCAAACGCTTGGATACCCAAACGGTGAAGTGTTGGCGCACGGTTCAATAGAATTGGGTGTTCACGAATAACTTCCGCAAGAATATCCCAAACGATCGCATCTTCACGCTCAACCATTTTCTTAGCCGCTTTGATTGTCGTAGCATAACCACGGCTTTCTAATTTCGCATAGATAAACGGACGGAATAATTCCAATGCCATTTTCTTAGGTAAACCACATTGGTGTAAGTGCAAGTATGGACCAACAGTGATTACAGAACGACCTGAATAGTCAACACGTTTACCTAATAAGTTTTGACGGAAACGACCTTGTTTACCTTTGATCATATCCGCTAATGATTTTAATGGGCGACGGTTAGAACCTGTAATTGCACGACCGCGACGACCATTATCTAATAAGGCATCAACAGATTCTTGTAACATACGTTTTTCGTTGCGCACAATAATATCTGGCGCAATTAAATCTAATAAACGTTTTAAACGGTTGTTACGGTTGATCACACGACGATATAAATCATTCAGATCTGAAGTCGCAAAACGACCACCATCAAGTGGTACTAATGGGCGTAAATCTGGTGGAAGAACTGGCAGTACCGTCATAACCATCCATTCTGGTTTATTACCAGATTGAACAAATGCTTCTAATAATTTTAAGCGTTTAGTGATTTTTTTACGTTTAGTTTCAGAGTTAGTTTCTTGTAATTCTTCACGTAATTTTTCATATTCAGATTCAAGATCCATACCTTTTAAGAGATCTTGAATCGCTTCGGCACCCATTTTCGCTTCAAATTCATCTTGCCAACGATCTTCAGCGTCAAGGTATTGTTCCTCTGTTAATAATTGACCGCGCTCTAAGTCCGTCATACCAGGTTCGGTCACGATGTACATTTCAAAATAAAGTACACGTTCGATATCGCGCAATGGCATATCTAAAAGTAAACCGATACGAGACGGCAATGATTTTAAGAACCAAATATGTGCAACTGGCGATGCAAGTTCAATATGACCCATACGTTCACGACGAACTTTAGTTTGAGTGACTTCAACACCACATTTTTCACAAATCACACCACGGTGTTTTAAACGTTTATATTTACCACATAAACATTCGTAATCTTTTACAGGCCCGAAGATACGCGCACAGAAAAGACCATCACGTTCAGGTTTGAACGTACGGTAGTTAATGGTTTCAGGTTTCTTCACTTCACCAAATGACCAAGAACGGATCATATCTGGGGAAGCTAACCCAATTTTAATCACATCAAAATCTTCACTGGTTTTTGATTGTGCTTTTAAAAACTTAACTAAGTCTTTCACAAATGTTCTCCTGTCGGAGTTAAAGGTTTAAAGTGCGGTTAAAAATTTCGGAGAATTTTGACCGCACTTCGGCGATTTCAAATCTTATGTTGTTGTTCCTCTTGCCTTCCCCTGCTTTGCGGGGGAAGGTGCCCGAAGGGCGGAAGGGGGCTTAGGATATAAATCCCCCCTCAGTCGCTTCGCGCCAGCTCCCCCCGTAAACGGGTGGAGCCAAGGGATCAGCACCATTTATAGTAATCAGTGATTACTCTTCGTCTAACTCGATATTTAAACCAAGTGAGCGGATTTCTTTCATAATTACGTTGAAAGATTCCGGTGTGCCTGGGTCCATATGTTGGTTGCCACTTACGATATTTTTATACATCTTCGTACGACCATTCACATCATCGGATTTCACAGTTAGCATTTCTTGTAAGGTGTAGGCTGCACCATATGCTTCAAGTGCCCATACCTCCATCTCACCGAAACGTTGGCCACCGAATTGAGCTTTACCACCCAATGGCTGTTGTGTAACAAGGCTATAAGAACCTGTTGAACGAGCGTGCATTTTATCATCAACTAAGTGGTTCAATTTTAGCATGTACATATAACCCACGGTTACTGGACGTTCAAATTTCTCGCCAGTACGACCATCGTAAAGGGTGATTTGACCTGAAGTTGGTAATCCACCAAGTTTTAATAGCTCTTTGATTTCCGCTTCGTCTGCACCATCGAACACTGGCGTTGCAACTGGTAAGCCCTTACGTAAATTTCCCGCTAAACGCAATACTTCTTCATCAGTAAAGGTGCTTAAATCCACTTTTTGTGAACCATTACCTAATAAATCGTATGCTTTTTGGATATAGCTACGTAATTTTTCCACTTCTTGTTTTTGTTTAAGCATTGCATTGATTTGATCACCAATACCTTTTGCCGCTAAACCTAAGTGAGTTTCAAGGATCTGACCGATGTTCATACGAGACGGTACGCCCAGTGGGTTTAATACGATTTCAACTGGCTGACCATTTTCATCGTATGGCATATCTTCAACTGGGTTAATTTTCGAGATAACACCTTTGTTACCGTGACGACCCGCCATTTTATCCCCCGGCTGGATTTGACGTTTCACTGCAAGGTAAACTTTCACCACTTTTAATACGCCTGGTGCAAGATCATCGCCTTTAATGATTTTCTTACGTTTCACTTCAAGTTTATGTTCAAACTCTTTACGAAGTTCTTCGTATTGCTCAGCAAGCTGTTCTAATTGGTTTTGTTTTTCTTCATCTGCAATGGTTTGTTCTAACCATTTAGTACGCTCTACTTTATCTAATTGCGCCGCATCCGCACCACTAGAAATAAGAAGATTACGCACACGAGCAAATAAACCAGCTTCTAAAATCTCTAACTCTTCAGTTAAATCTTTTTTCGCTTCACGAAGTTGCATTTCTTCGATTTCTAATGCACGTTTATCTTTTTCTACGCCGTCACGAGTGAAGACTTGAACATCAATAACCGTACCTGATGTACCATTTGGCACGCGTAATGAAGAATCTTTCACATCGGAAGCTTTTTCCCCAAAGATTGCACGTAACAATTTTTCTTCTGGGGTTAATTGAGTTTCGCCTTTAGGGGTTACTTTACCTACTAAGATGTCGCCACCTTTAACCTCAGCGCCGACATAAACGATACCAGATTCATCAAGTTTGCTTAACGCTGATTCACCTACGTTTGGAATATCCACAGTAATTTCTTCTGCACCTAACTTAGTATCACGCGCAACACAAGATAATTCTTGAATATGGATGGTAGTGAAACGGTCTTGTTGAACAACACGTTCAGAAACTAACATTGAGTCTTCAAAGTTATAGCCGTTCCAAGGCATGAACGCTACGCGAATATTTTGACCTAATGCAAGTTCCCCTAAATCAGTTGAAGGACCATCTGCTAATACTTCGCCACGATTAATTGGATCGCCTAAATTCACACAAGGAATTTGGTTAATACAAGTATTTTGGTTAGAGCGAGTGTATTTAATTAAATTATAAATATCAATACCAGCTTCACCTGCAATGGTCTCATCTTCATTTACTTTAATCACAATACGAGACGCATCAACGTACTGAACGGTACCACCACGTTTTGCAACAACCGCAACACCTGAGTCAAGTGCGATTGGTTTTTCCATACCTGTACCAACTAATGGTTTATCCGCACGTAATGTTGGAACTGCTTGACGTTGCATGTTCGCACCCATCAACGCACGGTTCGCATCGTCATGCTCAAGGAATGGAATTAATGCAGCCGCAACAGATACCACTTGTTGTGTCGAAACATCCATATAGTGAATATCTTCAGGTTTATATAAACCAGATTCACCACGTTCACCACGAGCAGTAACGAAAGCATCAGTAAAACGGTTATTTTCGTCTAAGTTTGAGTTTGCCTGTGCAATGATGTAGTTTGCTTCATCAATTACAGATAAGTATTCAATTTCTTCAGTAACTTGACCATCAACCACTTTACGATATGGTGTTTCTAAGAAACCATAATCATTAGTACGTGCAAAAGCAGAAAGTGAGTTGATCAAACCGATGTTTGGACCTTCAGGGGTTTCAATCGGACATAAACGACCATAGTGAGTATTATGTACGTCACGCACTTCAAAGCCTGCACGCTCACGCGTTAAACCGCCTGGACCTAATGCAGAAATACGACGTTTGTGTGTCACTTCTGACAATGGGTTGTTTTGATCCATAAATTGCGAAAGCTGTGAAGAACCAAAGAATTCTTTTACTGCCGCAGAAATCGGTTTCGGGTTAATTAAGTCTTGTGGCGTGATCGCATCTAAATCGCCTAAAGATAGACGTTCTTTGACCGCTCTTTCAACACGCACTAAACCGATACGGAATTGGTTTTCAGCCATTTCGCCCACGCTACGGATACGACGGTTACCCAAATGGTCAATATCGTCTACTTCGCCACGACCATTACGGATGTCGATCAATTTACGCATTACCGCAATAATATCTTCATTGCTTAAAATACCCGCACCTTCCCCTTCTGGAAAAGCTAAAGAACGGTTGAACTTCATACGACCTACTGTAGATAAATCATAACGTTCTGCAGAGAAGAATAAATTATTGAATAACACTTCTGAAGATTCTGGTGTTGGTGGCTCGCCCGGACGCATCATACGATAAATTTCGTAAAGCGCACTAGTTTTGTCATAAGTTGGATCGACACGTAGCGTTTCAGAAATATATGGACCATAATCTAAATCATTAGTAAATAAAGTTTCGATCGTGGTGTAACCAGCTTGTGCTAATTTTGCGAGGGTTTCTAACGAAATTTCGCCATTTGCAGGACAAATAATTTCGCCAGACTCTAAATCAACATAATCTTTCGACGCAACTTTACCTAAAATATATTCAGAAGGCACAACTACTTGTGAGATATTATCTTTTTCTAATGCTTTAATGTGACGAGCAGTGATGCGACGACCACGTTCAACATACACTTTGCCATTTGCTTCAATATCAAAAGAAGCCGTTTCACCACGTAAACGTTCTGGCACTAAAGTCATTAACAATTTATCGCCAGCGATTTCAAAGGTAATTTTATCAAAGAATAAGTTTAAGATTTCTTCAGTGGTGTAGCCTAATGCACGAAGAATGATTGTTGCCGGTAATTTACGACGACGGTCAATGCGCGCAAATAAGTTATCTTTTGGATCGAATTCAAAATCTAACCAAGAACCACGGTAAGGAATAATGCGTGCGTTATAAAGCACTTTACCTGAAGAATGGGTTTTACCTTTGTCAGAATCAAAGAATACACCTGGACTACGGTGTAATTGTGAAACGATAACACGCTCGGTACCATTAATTACAAAAGTACCGTTATCCGTCATTAATGGGATTTCCCCCATATAAACTTCATTTTCTTTAATATCTTTAACTGCGCGTGAAGAAGATTCTTTATCGTAGCTCACTAAACGTAATTTTACACGTAAGCCTGCTGCATAAGTTGAGCCACGAATTTGGCACTCACGTACATCAAACTCTGGCTCTTCTAAACGATAATCTACATATTGTAATTCTGTATAGCCATTATTACTGACAATAGGGAATACAGAACGGAATGCCGCTTCTAAACCTTGCTGACCTTCAGGATCTTTTTGAATAAATTTATCAAAAGAATCCAACTGAATGGTTAATAAATAAGGAACATTTAAAACTTGCGGACGTTTACCGAAATCTTTACGAATTCGTTTTTTTTCAGAATAGGAGTAACCCATTGGTTTTCCTCTGCTAACTGTTCAGTGACCTAGCCACAAACTAACTGTGACGTGAATGACCGTTAAAATGACCGCACTCTGAACCTTACTTCTATAGTGGGGTGACAACTCAAATTACATAGAACGACAACTTGAGCAAAACAACGACAAATAACGGTGAATTTGTCATTGTGTGGATGTGCTTTCTATCAAAAACACGGTTAAATTAAGCAATAAAAGGTCAAAATTGATTAAAAATCAATCTAAATCTTTGCTAATTTTAAGGCGGTAAATTTTAAATGAATGCAGCTTTCTCGTCAAGTTGAAAAATTATTTAGAAATTTTATGAAATAAAAAACCGCACTTTCAAAAAGTGCGGTTTAAAATCTATCAATTCTTTAAATTATAAAGAAGCTTGATCAACAGCAACACCTGCACCCATAGTGGTAGAGATGCTTACTTTCTTGATGAAAATACCTTTAGCAGTAGTTGGTTTTGCTTTATTTAAAGCAGCCAATAATGCTTGAAGGTTTTCTTTTAATTGAACTTCAGAGAAGTTTGCTTTACCGATAGTGGTGTGGATAATACCGTTTTTATCATTACGATAACGGATCTGACCAGATTTAGCATTTTTAACTGCTTCAGCAACGTTTGGTGTTACAGTACCAACTTTAGGGTTTGGCATTAAACCACGTGGACCTAATACTTGACCTAATTGACCAACAACACGCATTGCATCAGGAGAAGCGATAACAACATCAAAGTTCATTTCGCCTTTTTTGATTTGCTCTGCTAAATCTTCCATACCCACTAAATCAGCACCAGCTTCTTTAGCTGCATCTGCGTTAGCACCTTGAGTGAACACAGCTACACGTACTTCACGACCAGTACCGTGTGGTAATACAGTTGCACCACGAACGTTTTGATCAGATTTACGAGGATCGATACCTAGGTTTACTGCAACATCAACACTTTCTACGAATTTAGCGGTTGCGAATTGTTTTAATACCGCGATCGCTTCGTTAATTTCGTATGCTTTAGTAGAATCTACGCCAGCTTTGATTGCTTTCATTTTTTTAGTCAATTTAGCCATCGTATTATTCCTCCACCACTAAGCCCATAGAGCGAGCAGTACCAGCAATTGATTTCATTTTGGTTTCGATAGACGCACCAGTCATATCTGCTGCTTTAGTTTCAGCGATTTGACGAACTTGATCTAAAGTTACTTTACCCACTTTATCTTTGTTCGGTTTACCAGAACCAGATTTGATACCTGCAGCTTTTTTCAATAATACTGCTGCTGGTGGAGTTTTAGTGACGAAAGTAAATGAACGGTCTGCATATACAGTGATAACAACTGGAATTGGTAAACCTTTTTCTAAGCTCTCAGTACGAGCGTTGAATGCTTTACAGAATTCCATAATGTTCACACCTTGCTGACCTAATGCAGGACCAACTGGTGGTGATGGGTTAGCCATACCAGCTGCAACTTGCAACTTAACATAGGCTTGGACTTTTTTTGCCATTTTAGTTTTCCTCTAATTGGGTAATAACGCTATTAAATAGCTCCCCGATAATTTTTAGTGCAAAATTCATTGCACCACACAAAAATATGAGCCGCGAACGGCTCATAATGGGCGCCGATTATATAAAAAGTGCGGTTGTTTTTCAAGCACTTCTTAAATCCACTATAAGAATTACTGTGCATCACCAATTAATACTGAATCTAACGCAATTTCAATCATATCATTGAATGTTAATTGACGTTCTTCTGCCGTGGTTTGTTCGTGAGTACGAATGTGATCAGAAACAGTACAAATCGTTAATGCTTTTGCACCATATTCTGCAGCCACACCATAAATTCCAGCAGCTTCCATTTCCACACCTAAAATGCCGTATTTTTCCATTACATCGAACATTTCTACATCGGGTGTATAGAATAAATCCGCTGAGAATAAATTACCGACACGAACAGCTTTGCCTTTTGCTTTTGCAGCTTGAACAGCAGCTTGTGCCATATCGAAGTCAGCAATAGCTGCAAAGTCGTTATCTTTGAAACGAATACGGTTTACTTTTGAATCAGTACATGCACCTAAACCGATAATCACATCGCGCACTTTCACGTCCATACGAACTGCACCACAAGAACCTACACGGATAATTTTTTTCACGCCATATTCAGTGATTAATTCTTTCGCGTAAATAGAGCAAGATGGAATCCCCATTCCGTGCCCCATAATAGAAATTTTACGACCTTTATAAGTTCCAGTAAAACCAAGCATATTACGAACATTCGTCACTTCAACAACATCTTGTAAAAAAGTTTCTGCAATGTATTTTGCACGAAGTGGATCGCCAGGCATTAAAACAACATCAGCAAATGCACCTTCAGGCGCGTTAATATGTGGAGTCATAATTTTTCCTTATTTTTAATAATGAATAAAAATGAATAAAGTGCGGTCATTTTTTACCGCACTTTTTAATTGATTAAGATAAATTAAAGTGCTGCAGCACCTAAGCCGATAAATAAACCAGCAATAGTTGCACTCATTAAGTTAGCGAGAGTACCAGCGATAACGGCTTTGATACCTAAACGAGCAACATCACTACGACGGCTTGGTGCCATACCACCTAAACCACCAATTAAAATTGCAATTGAGCTGAAGTTAGCAAAACCACAAAGCGCGAAAGTAATAATCGCTTTGGTTTTTTCAGTTAATACAATTGCAGAATCTGGTTGTAAATATTTTGCAAATTCAAGATAACCCACAAATTCATTAACCGCTAATTTCATCCCGATCATTTGTCCTGCAATACCTGCTTCAGCACCATCAGTTACACCGATTAAGTATGCTAATGGTTTAAAAATTAAACCAAAGATAGATTGTAAGGTTAAGTCGCCATAGCCGAACCATCCGCCTACGCCACTTAAAATACCATTAATTAATGCAATTAAACCAACGAATGCGATTAACATTGCACCTACGTTTAACGCAAGTTGCATACCTGCACTCGCACCGCCCGCCATTGCTTCAAGTACGTTAGTTGGTTTTTCTGAATCATTGTCTTCTGGTTGTTTATCTGTGAATTGTTCGGTTTGTGGGAACATTAATTTCGCAAATAATAAACCTGCTGGTGCCGCCATAAATGACGCAGCGATTAAGTATGCCAATGGCACGCCCATTCCTGCGTAACCTGCCATTACTGAACCCGCGATAGACGCTGTACCACCCACCATAATGGCAAATAATTCAGATTGGGTCATATTTTTAATGTAAGGGCGAACAACTAATGGTGCTTCAGTTTGACCGACGAAGATATTCGCCGCCGCTGACATTGATTCCGCTTTTGACGTACCCAATGCTTTTTGTAATGCACCACCTAATACTTTAATCACGACTTGCATAATGCCGAGATAGTAAAGCACAGAAATTAAGCCAGAGAAGAACACGATAATCGGTAATACTTTCACTGCAAAAATGAAACCGGATGGTTTACTTGGATCCGCTAATCCGCCGAAAACGAAATTAATCCCGTCATTACCATAGGCAATAACATTGGATACCATATCCGCAGCGGCACCCAACGCTTGTTTACCTGCTGGCACATATAAAATAAGGGCGGCAAATCCTACTTGGATTGCTAACGCCCCTACTACGGTTCGAATACTAATCGCTTTACGATTATTAGAAAGTAACACGGCAATAGCGATTAATACGACCATTCCCAAAATGCTGCTTAACACACTCATTTGATTCCCCTAGATTAGTTAAGTTAATAAAATTCGGCTTATTCTACTTGTTTTCTTATGAAAAGTCGGCGAATTTTCACCGCACTTTTTGTAAACGTCTATAAAATAGTCAAAATCTTGTTAATTCCACATTGACGCGCATAAGCAGATAGCGCATTAGTTTCTTCCACACTTGGGATATACGCTGATAACCCAGCTTCATCACGTACGCCCTTGCTATGCACACGGATAATTTTTAATGCCACGTCTGGATAATTTCGTAGTAGTTGAGCAACTTTGCCCACCAAATGTTCAGCATCAAAAAAATGCTTTAAAAAAACCAACCGCACTTCTTCCACTTTATTTAATGGCAACAAGGCAGCTAAATTTTGCAAATTCCGCTCCAGTTTATCGTTTTTTATATGCAAACGTTCTAGTATCACTTGCTGTGGTACAATGCCTGCTTGATTTTTCCGATCAAAACAAAGTGTTTGCAAGCCAATGCCCTCGCCTTTGAGATCAAATAAAAATTTGTCAGTGACATCAATTAACGAACAAACACGATCAAACTCAAAAAAGCCACTACTATCCAAATAACAAGTCAATCCTTGCGAACGTAAAGCCTTAAAGAGTGGCACAAGTTTTTTGTGATGAATAGTGGGTTCTCCACCAGAAACCGTTACACCGCGAATAAATGGAACTGCCTCCATAACCTGTTCATACAAATACTGTAGACTAACCAATTTCGCATTTTCCGTATAACGAGGAATAGTTTCAGGATTATGGCAATACAAGCAATTTAGCTTGCAACTTTGCAGAAAAATGCTTGAACGATTGCCTTGCCCCTCTACATTTGAAAACGGAATAATCCGATGTAACGGCACAAAAATCTCAGAAAGTGCGGTCATTTTTCTAATTATTTTTCAGCAGTGACATCTTTTTCATCGCGTAATTGGCGATCAAACACGTTGGCACATTCATCCGTACCCGAGCCATACCAAGTTGTATCGCGTAATGCGACTTCGCCTTTACGGTATTTTTCAACTTCGCTTTTCTTCACTAGATAACCTGTAACTCGAATTAAATCTGTATTTTTCAAATAGGTGGTAATGTAGCGATAGCCTAAGGAAAATGCGCCATCAATAATATCCATCACTGCATCGCAGTGATCTACATGGGTTTGATCAAAGGCGAATAAATCCCCTGTACCAGATGGGAAATATTTATGGAACGGTGCAGACTGTTTCAAATGTGCAAGTAACGTTGGTTCTTCGCCTACACGAATACGGTGAGCCGGTGCGTTACGCTTGTCTTCTTCGTGGTTACTTGCGCCCACTTGTGCGTGTAATAAATAACGATTGCCAGTACGTTCGGCATAAACTCCTTCGTGCGCATCAGTAATTTCTTTTAATTTATCCATAATCGCTGTCGCAATTTCATCGCCACGAACGCTCGTACCAAAGGTTTCATTTAAGCCTTCACATTGCAATAAGTGATTTGTGGCATCAGCCAAGCCCACAATCGCAAACATTCCTGTAAAATTAGTGCGTTTGATAAATCCCTCTTTTTCGAGGAATGAACTGTTAAAGAAATTACTTTCTTCCACTACAAATTTGTGGCGTTTATCCATGGTTGAAAGAGTACATTTCGCCACACGCGATAATAATTCATTCAGCATTTCATCCGCACTTTTACAGGCGCGAGCAATTGTCCCTAGACGTAAACGCGTTAAGGTGTAGGCACCGCCACATTCAGGCAGTGCGTTATAGCAACTTGCTACGCCGTATTCTTCGCCTAGATCGGAAATATAGTAAGCATCGTTTGCAAAAGATGGTTTAGAAACCAACAAACAGGCTTTTGCTGCAAGTTCAGCAAACTCACGGCTTGTTTTCGATTTGTCATAACGAATAGTCATATTCGGTGTTGGTGCTTCAAGCTCAATCACGGCGCGTAAAATCAAGCGACCCGCTTTCGTATCATACGGCCCAATATTGGCATGACAGAATGAATCTGGCACAGTTTTATCAATATGATTTAAGAAACGTTTAATTTTTATGTAATCTTTTTCTTCATCAGTAATGAACGGTTCGAGCAACACATCAAGACGCCCAACATAAACAGGATAAGTCGTAATGGATGGCACGTGGGAGTAAAGAATCAATAATCCATCAAGTGCCTCATCAAGATCTTTTGGAGGCGGCAACTCTAAAAACTCGCAGCCCTTTTGGATATACACATTGTAATCAGGCAGGATATAACGAGGACGATAAATTGCGTAACCTTCACATAAATCACAAATCATCTGATTCTGTAAAAAGCCCCATTCTTCATCGGTATAACCAAGCAAATCGCGAGGATCAAATAAACGCTCGGCAATATTGCCTAATGTCATTAATTTTTGATGATAAGTCAGATTATTGGCTTTAACCGTATCAAGAATATCTTGAAGTGAAGCTAACATAACATCCCCCTTTGAAAATGGTTTTGTATTGTACGCAATGGTAACAAAATAGACAATTTTGAAAATGTGAGGAAGATCACAGTTTTAGAAAATAAACATTATGCAAACGGTTACTCAAAATAAATAATATGTTTTTGATATAAATGAACTGACAAAATTATTTCTGTTTTTGCATCTTTCCTTTTATGATAAAACGGAATATAAAAGGTAATAAATATGAAGAAAAAAGTACGCGTTATACCCCACACATCTTGGGCTGCCACATCATTATGGACCGCGCAATATAAAACCATTTCAATCTTACTTTTTGCTCTTTCTATTTTAGGTATTGGAGATGGGCTTATTGTATTATCAGGTTTAGGATCGACACCTTGGACTGTACTTTCACAAGGTATAGCAATACAGACAAATTTTGATATTGGCTGGTCATCTTTTTTAATTAGTTGCGCAGTAATGTTGGTATGGAAACCTCTCAAATTACGCCTTGGGCTTGGGACATTATTAAATATTATCGTTATTGCTCTATTTCTAGGAATCACAACAAAAATACTGGCGCCGCCAACCGCACTTTTTTCACGAATGATCTTCTGTCTGATCGGTATATTACTCTATGGTTTTGGAACTGCTTTATATCTCACTTGTCACTTAGGTGCGGGCCCTCGAGACGGATTAATGGTTGGTATTTGCCAACGTTTTCATTTAAGCATCAACGTGGTACGCTCAAGCCTTGAAATCTCGGTTTGTTTACTTGGTTTTTTACTTGGTGGTGTCGTTGGCTTGGGTACTGTCCTTTTCGCCACCAGCATAGGCAGCGTTGTTCAATTCTTCTTAAATATTATTGCTCGTTTGCCACATATTCCGTATGAAAAGTGATATTTCAGCT
Source organism: Haemophilus aegyptius (assembly GCF_900475885.1). Lineage (GTDB taxonomy): Bacteria > Pseudomonadota > Gammaproteobacteria > Enterobacterales > Pasteurellaceae > Haemophilus > Haemophilus influenzae. The sequence continues at coordinate 572,355 of NZ_LS483429.1, read as the reverse complement.
AACGCATTGTCTATTGAAATTAACTCTAAATTCATTTGAGTCTCTTTTCCTGCGGGTGGGCAAAAGGCAAGATGCTTATCGACATCATTAATCGGTTTCCAGCGTCTCGGCTGAGAAGAACGACTATTTGGATAAAACCCGATAGTCGGAATATTAAACGCACTGCTCAAATGCAATGGCCCAGTAGATCCCGCAATAAATAAATCTGCACAAGCCAAAGAATGAGCAAAATCCACTAAACCTTTATTCTTATCGTAAATGGCTACGCGTAAATCATTCACAAGATTTGCTAATTCATAGGCTTTTTCACTTTCGCCAGACCCTGCTGTCAGCACAATATTGCAATCAAACTCAGCCAATAAGCCTTTAATTAAATCCGCATATTGCGCTAAAGAAAGATTCGTAGCTGAACCACCAGAACCACTATGCACAAAGATCCATTTTTTATTTGCGGAAAGCCCTAAACTCTCTTGTAAAAAAACGTGCTGATTTTCCACCGCACTTTTCTCAAAGATTAAATAAGGCGGTTTAGGTTCAACAACTGGCATATTATGCTTTTGCAAAAAAGCCCGAACTAAATCTTGATTGTATTCCGCTTCTGATTTTTCAGAACGAGAACGGCGTTGTGTTAGACGGTGATTATAGAGAATTTGAACCCATTTAGTCGCAGGTGCAAGGCGATATTTAATTCCACTTTTCCAAGCGAGTTTTCCATTATGGGTATTGGAAAAGAAACTAATCATGCCATCAAACTGCTGCGCTTTGATTTCCTGCACAAGACGATTGAAATCCGTTTTATCATTTTTTTTGCTATCAATAATGACATGATCAATAAACGGACAAACTTCCGCTAGAGGCGCTGTGTAACTCGGCACAAGTGCGGTTAATTTTAAAGAAGGATTCGATAACTTCAGCATAGCAAAAGCGGGCCATGCTTGCATAAAATCGCCTAATTTATCGTTACGAATAACTAAGATCTTTTCCATAATTTCTCCGCTAAAACAAAAAACCGCACTCGAAAGTGCGGTCGTATTTTATGTTATTTTTGTGGATTATAAAACATCGACACAATTTAAGTCTTCGAAAGATTGCTCTAAGCGTTTAGACATAGATTCTTCCATTTTACGTAACCATACACGTGGATCGTAGTATTTTTTGTTTGGCGCATCTGGGCCTTCAGGGTTACCTAATTGACCTTGAAGATAAGCTTCATTTGCTTTATAGAAATTCAAAATACCATTCCAAGACGCCCATTGAGTATCGGTATCAATGTTCATTTTGATTGCACCGTAGCCAATTGCTTCGCGGATTTCTTCGCGGCTAGAACCTGAACCACCGTGGAATACGAAATTAATTGGTTTTGCAGGAAGATTGCGTTCTTTCGCAACGAACTCTTGTGATGCACCTAAAATAGATGGTTTTAATTTTACATTACCTGGTTTGTAAACACCATGTACGTTACCGAATGCAGCAGCAACGGTAAAATTAGAGCTTACTGGATGCAATTGATCGTAAACATAAAGCACATCAGAAGGTTGTGTATATAAACGTGATTCATCAACATCAGAGTTATCTACGCCGTCTTCTTCGCCACCAGTAATGCCAATTTCGATTTCAAGGGTCATCCCCATTTTATCCATACGAGCAAGATATTCACGGCAGATTGCCATATTTTCTTCCATTGACTCTTCAGATAAATCAATCATATGTGAAGAGAAAAGTGGACGACCCGTTTCGGCAAAATGTTTTTCGCCTGCATCTAATAAACCGTCGATCCAAGGTAATAATTTTTTCGCTGCGTGATCAGTATGAAGAATAACAGGCACACCGTATTCTTTCGCTAAAGTATGAACCTGTTTCGCTCCAGCAATCGCCCCTAAAACATCTGGACGAGTACCACTCGTTGGTTTGATACCTTTACCTGCGTAGAACGCTGCGCCACCATTTGAAAATTGGATAATCACTGGTGCTTTTACGCGTGCAGCAGTTTCTAACACGGCATTAACGGAGTCTGAACCCACACAGTTTACGGCAGGAATAGCAAAGTTATACTCTTTAGCATAAGCAAAAACTTTTTGCACATCTTCGCCTGTTATAACACCGGGTTTCACGATATCTAATAATTTAGCCATACTTGTGTTTCCTTTTTATGTTTAGCGGGATAAGCCCACAATTTGAAGAATTTGTATTGATGATGGCATTTTTGATGCCACCATCAATATGTTATAGAGGAAAAGTGCGGTTAGTTTTTCGCACGTTTTTCAAGAATTTCTACTGCAGGTAATACTTTGCCTTCTACAAATTCTAAGAACGCACCGCCACCCGTTGAAATGTAAGAAATCTTATCAGCAATACCAAATAAATCGATAGCCGCTAAAGTATCTCCGCCGCCAGCAATAGAGAATGCATCGCTGTTTGCAATGGCGTGAGAAATGATTTCAGTCCCTTTACGGAAGTGAGGGAACTCAAACACGCCAACTGGGCCATTCCATAAAACGGTTTTTGCATTTTTGATAATTTCAGCCAATTGTTCTGCTGATTTATCGCCAATATCAAAAATAGATTCATCATCTTTCACTTCGTTTACTGCTTTTTCTGTTGCAGCTGCCGTTTCAGAGAACTCTAAACCTACACGCACATCAACTGGAACTGGAATATCTGTATTTGCGGCTAATTCTTTCGCAACTGGAATTAAATCAGCTTCATATAAAGATTTACCTACATTGTGACCAGCTGCCGCGATGAAAGTATTCGCAATGCCACCGCCCACAATAATTTGGTCAGCGATTTTTGAAAGAGAATTTAATACTTCTAATTTAGTGGAAACTTTAGAACCACCAACAATAGCCACCATTGGACGAGCAGGTTCTTTTAATGCTTTACCTAATGCATCTAACTCAGCCGCTAATAATGGGCCTGCACAAGCGATTGGCGCAAATTCTGCAACGCCATAAGTTGAAGCTTGCGCACGGTGAGCTGTACCAAAAGCATCCATTACAAATACATCGCAAAGTGCGGCATATTTTTTACCTAATTCTGGATCATTTTTCTTTTCGCCTTTGTTTACGCGTACGTTTTCTAAAACAACGATTTCGCCATCTTTAACATCCACACCATTTAAATAATCTTGTTCTAAACGCACATTAAAGCCTGCGTTTTTTAAGTAATCAACAACTGGTTGTAAAGAATCTTCTGGTTTGAATTCTCCTTCAGTTGGACGACCTAAGTGAGAAGTTACCATCACTTTCGCGCCTTTTTCTAAGGCTAATTTTAAAGTAGGAATGGTCGCACGAATACGCGCATCTGAGGTCACTTTGCCATCTTTTACTGGCACATTAAGATCTGCACGGATAAATACACGTTTACCCGCTAAATCTAAATCGGTCATTTTGATTACTGACATAATCTATCCTCTTGTTAAGTTAAAATTAAAATTGAAAATTTTTCGTATTATACCTACTTCGTACTAGGTTGTAACGATTTAGATCAAAGAAATTCTTATTTGCTTTGGCAATTCATTACCTGCCATTTTTTATCATAACAAATAAATAATTCATTTCGACTAGCCCTCAAATACGCATTTTTTAATTGTGGATTATGTTGCTTCATCCAACCAAAAAGTTCATCTCTACTTAATTTTTGATTCGGTAATTTTAATGCGTTAAATAATTCCTGCTCCTTAGCAAAATATTGCTGGGCAGAATCAAAGGCGCAACTACCGTGTTTTTCCCATTCGCCTTGCAATAATTTCTCGCCCGGAGAAATCGCCAAATATTGTGCTAATAAACCTTTTGGCAAGGCGGGTAAATCGCCTTTGCAAAAACGAGGATGATCTGAAACAGCGCGAGCATTTGCATTTTGAGGCCATAATCCATGTACAACCCAACCAAAAGTGCGGTTATTTCCACATTGATATTGAGAGGAATAAGGCAATTGATCGCCATATTTTTCACGCTGAATATCACAAAATCCAGGCGACCAAGATAATGCCAACATATAATAATCGACAGGTGCCTTTGCATTTTGCCCAATATGATCATTGCGCATAATCACATCATAGTTTGCAAAAACATCTGGATTTTTTACCGCACTTTTTTCAATATCCGTCCGCTTTGTCTCAAATTGAGGCTCGAATTTAGGTTCAAATTTAGGCTCAGATACTTTTGTTTGCTTCGTCTGCTCAATTACGGGCGAAGATGATTGATGTTTAGTTTTGGTTGTATCGGTAAAATATTGCCAAATTGCTAATATAACGAGAACAATAAGAGAAAGAATGGAAGTAAGTTTTTTCATAAATTTTGTTTAGTTTTTGTCAATCAAGTTTTTGTCGGCTATAATTCGCCGCTTTCAACTCTCTATTAAGGATCACAATGGCATTACTCATCACTAGCAAATGTACCAACTGCGATATGTGCTTGCCTGAATGCCCAAACGAAGCCATTTCCATTGGCGATGAAATTTATGTGATCGATCCTATACTTTGTACGGAATGTGTCGGCCATTACGACACCCCAACCTGCCAAAAAGTTTGCCCAATCACTAACTGTATTAAGCCCGATCCTGAACATCAAGAAACCGAAGAACAGCTTTGGGAACGCTTTGTAATGATTCATCATTCGGATAAATTGTAGAAAATAACTTCCCTTCCCTACTTGTGGGGGAAGGTGCCCGAAGGGCGGAAGGGGGCTTTCTATATCTCCCCTCAACCTTCGGCAGCTCCCCTGCAAACAGAGGAAGAAAAGTGTTTTCTCTAGGGAAAAATCAAATATTACCCCGCCACCACTGGTAAATATCCCCATTGAATTAAAAATGGAATGAGCATAATCACGACGCCAATTAATAACGCAAACACCAAAGCGAAATTACCGCCAGAAACACGATATGGCAATGTTGGATTTTCAATACGTGTACGCCATGCCAAGCTAATTGGTAAAATTAAGCAATAGAACGCACACAATAAACCTGCGTAACTTAATGCTGTAATAAATCCTTCAGGATAAAACAATGCAAATACAAGTGGCGGTAAAAATGCGACTACAGTTAAAACAAAGCGATTATTTGGCAAATGATAACGCTTGAATAAATCCCCCAATCCCTCAAATACACCAAGCATTACGCCTAAGAAAGAAGTAATCAGTGCAAGTGATGAAAACACACGCACAACCTCTCCCATAAAATGCGAACCTGTAATTTCACGTGTTGCATTCACTAAGCCATTTAGCGTTGGGTCAGCTTGTAAAATACGCACAAATTCACTTTGACTTAATACACCATGAGTTGCTAACTGCCATACAAGGTAAGCAGCTAATGGAATCGCAGTACCAATCAAAATGGCACGACGAAATTTATCAAAACTTCCACCTAAGTAGCTATTCACACTCGCCATAATAACGTGGAAACCGAAAGAAGTAAAAAATATTGGTGCCGCAGAAACCACAAAAGCATAATCCAAAGGCAATGCCATTAAATTATCTGTTGCTACTTTTGGAAGCATCATAAACAGCACAAAAGCAAAGGCGATTAACTTACCAATAAATAAGACGCGAGTTAAGCCATCCACGCCTTTCGTTCCTACAACCACGAAAGAACCTAATACAACAGTAAAGATAATAATCGCCGTTTTAAGTGAGATTGCGTCCATTCCAAAAGCCGTTGGCAAGCCTGAAAGTAAAGATCCACCACCAGTAATATAAGCGGCTGAAAGTGCATAAAGTAAAACTAACAAACTCAACGTGGCTAAAATTCGCCCAGGAACCCCAAAATATTTTTCAGCGAGCGTGGCGACACCATCATCCAACTGATCCGCTGTTTGATACACTTCTACAAACAACAATCCGCTGTAAACCAACAAAGCCCACAAGCCAACGAGCAATAACACGGTATAACCAAAGCCCATACCCGCTGATGTAAGCGGCATAGCAAGCATACCTGCTCCAATGGTTGTGCCTGCAATAATCAGCGCACTCCCAAAAGTTTTGTTTTTTAGCATAAAATTGTCCTTATAATGTTGTGTTTAAAAACTAATTTAAATTTGACCGCACTTTTCTTTATAGTGTAAACGGCAAACAGAAAGATAAGAATCATTGCCTCCAATTTGAATTTGTGCGCCTTCTTTAATGACCTCGCCCTGATCATTTAAACGCAAAACAAAATTAGCCTTGCGGCCACAATAACAAATTGTTTTTAATTCTTCGAGTTGATCCGCCCAAGCCAGTAAATATTTACTTCCTTCAAAAAGTTCCGCTTGGAAATCTGTACGCAAGCCATAACAAAGCACAGGGATTTTGAGTTTATCAACAACATCACTCAACTGGTAAACTTGTTGTTTGCTAAGAAATTGAGCTTCATCCACCAACACGCAATGCACTTTTTCTTTTTTTAAGTGCTCATTGATTTCATCAAACAAATTGGTTTCCGAGCGAAATAAAAAGGCATCTTGCAAAATGCCAATACGCGATGTGACTTTTCCCACGCCAAAACGATCATCAATCGCAGCCGTATAAACTACTGTGTTCATATCGCGCTCACGATAGTTATAGGAAGATTGTAGCAACGTCGTTGATTTTCCAGCGTTCATTGTGGAGTAATAGAAGTAGAGTTTCGCCATTTTTCCTCCTAAATTGCCGGTAATTCCGTCATTGCCCAACGAGGTTTAACATCAATAGCCAGATCGCTATGCTGACCTTGTTTTAAACGTAAAAAACCTGTGTAAGCAATCATTGCGCCATTATCTGTACAAAATTGAGGTTGAGGATAAAACACTTCGCCACCTAAATTTTGCATTAAGTGCGCAAGCGTTTCTCGGAGTTTTTTATTTGCGCTCACCCCTCCCGCAATCACTAAACGTTTATAACCTGTTTCTTTCAATGCACGCTTACATTTAATGGCAAGAGTATCCACCACCGCATCTTGGAAAGCATAAGCAATATCTGCTTTAGTTTGCTCTATCAGTTCGCCCTCGTTTTTAATTGCTTGATTAACTGTATTCGCGGCAAATGTTTTTAAACCAGAAAAACTAAAATCAAGACCTGCACGATCTGTCATTGGGCGTGGAAATATGAAACGATTTGGTGTACCTTTTTCCGCTAAACGAGAAAGTGCCGCGCCGCCTGGATAATCTAGTCCAAGTAATTTTGCTGTTTTATCAAAGGCTTCGCCAGCAGCATCATCAATAGATTCTCCAATCACTTCATATTTTCCTACACCATCGACACGCACTAATTGAGTGTGGCCACCCGATACCAACAGAGCAACAAAAGGAAAGTGCGGTGAATTTTCATCAAGCATTGGCGCAAGTAAATGCCCTTCCATATGATGAACACCAATCGCTGGCACATTCCAAGCATAGGCTAAAGAACGTGCAATCGTAGCACCGACAAGCAATGCGCCAACAAGCCCAGGACCACTCGTGTAAGCAATACCATCAATATCGCTTGCGGTTAAATTGGCTTCCTCTAATGCCGCTTTAATAAGAGGCGCTGTTTTCCGAATATGATCACGTGATGCTAATTCAGGAACCACACCACCATAATCTGCATGCAGGGCAATTTGAGTATAAAGTTGATTAGCAATTAACCCTTTTTCTTCATCATAAATCGCCACGCCCGTTTCATCACAGGAAGTTTCAATGCCTAAGATTTTCATTGATTTTCTTAATTTATTACCTAAAATGTTGCGCGATTTTACCCTGTTTAAGCGGTTTTAACCAGTTGAAACCACAAATATTAAGGTGAATTGGCATTCTATCCTTTACTTTTTCCCTAAAAATAGATTAGAATTGCGTCCTTTATTAAATTTGTCATTTACACACAGGTGCTTTGGCAAAAATAAAATTTTAAATTGCAATTAAATTAAACTCATTGAGGTGATTGGCTTATGCCTGTAATTAAAGTACGTGAAAACGAATCATTTGACGTAGCTTTACGTCGTTTCAAACGCTCTTGCGAAAAAGCGGGAATCTTAGCTGAAGTACGCGCTCGCGAATTTTACGAAAAACCAACTACAATTCGTAAACGTGAAAATGCAACACTTGCAAAACGTCACGCAAAACGCAACGCTCGCGAAAACGCGCGCAATACCCGTTTATACTAATTTATAGTATTTTCTGACTCGAGTTAAGACAAACCGTGAATCCTTTGGACTCACGGTTTTGTTACTTTAAGCACAATAAAAATCTACGCCAAAAACGACCGCACTTTCACACCACGATCACGGAGGCTCGACAATGAAAGGTTCTATTCCTCGCCCCTTTATTGATGATTTGCTGACAAAGTCCGATATTGTCGATGTGATTAACACCCGCGTAAAACTAAAAAAAGCTGGCCGCGATTATCAAGCCTGCTGCCCTTTCCATCACGAAAAAACACCATCCTTCACAGTTAGCCAAAAGAAACAGTTTTATCATTGCTTTGGTTGTGGCGCACATGGTAATGCGATTTCCTTTTTAATGGACTATGACAAACTTGAATTTGTCGAAGCCATTGAAGAACTTGCAGCTATGGCAGGGCTTGAAATACCTTACGAAAAACGTGCTAATCACAGCGGAAAACCTCAAGCTAATTACCAAACCAAACGAAATCTCTATGAATTAATGCAAGAGATTGCCACGTTTTATCAAAACCAATTGCCATTAAATTCTCAAGCACAAGAATATTTACAACAACGTGGGCTTTCAGCTGAAATTATTGAGCGTTTCCAAATTGGGTTTGTGCCGAATGCAATGGATACTGTACTGCGTAAATTTGGTGTTAATCGTGAAGAACAACAAAAACTCATTGAATTAGGCATGCTTTCTCGAAATGATCGTGGCAATATTTACGATAAATTCCGAAATCGCATCATGTTTCCGATTCGTGATAAACGTGGTCGCACAGTGGCTTTTGGTGGGCGTGTATTAACAGATGAAAAACCGAAATATCTGAATTCGCCAGAAACCATTACTTATCATAAAGGTAAGGAGCTTTATGGTTTGTATGAAGCCTTGCAAACCAACGATGAACCCAAACAATTACTTGTTGTTGAAGGTTATATGGATGTAGTGGCATTAGCACAATTTGGCGTGGATTATGCGGTGGCTTCTTTAGGTACGTCCACGACATCAGAACAAATTCAACTTATTTTTCGTTCGACCGAACAGGTTGTTTGTTGTTACGATGGTGACCGTGCAGGGCGTGATGCTGCTTGGCGCGCACTAGAAAATGCGTTGCCCTATTTAGAAGATGGCAGACAACTCAAATTTATTTTCTTGCCAGATGGAGAAGATCCTGACACTTACATTCGTCAATACGGCAAAGAAAAATTTGAAGAATACATCGAAAGTGCGCAATCTTTAAGCGAGTTTATGTTTGCTCACTTAAGCCCACAAGTTGATTTTTCCACTAAAGAAGGGCGCGGAAAATTAGTTGCGCTAGCTGCGCCGTTAATTCACCAAATTCCAGGAGAAATGCTTCGCTTATCGCTACGCAATATACTTGCTCAAAAACTTGGGATTTTTGATCAAACTCAGCTGGAAAATCTTATTCCCAAACAATTAGAACAAGCCAATACACAACAAAAAGTCACTCATAATAAGATCAAAAAGACACCGATGCGAATGGTCATTTCATTGCTTCTGCAAAATCCTGAGTTAGTAAAACGTATGTCTGAAAGCGGCGTACAAGCATTACGTGCGGAAGCAGGGTTTGAAATTCTGGAAAAATTGACCGCACTTTGTCGCCAACGAGAGGGCATTACTACGGGGCAAATTTTGGAATACTTCCGCAATACATCTTACAGTAATCCCCTTGAAATACTGGCAACTTGGGATCATTTATTAGACGAATCCGACATAATCAACGCATTTTCTCAAAATTACCGTCGCTTAAATATTCAAGCTATTGAGCGCGATATTGAAATGCTTATTGCTAAAGAACGAACAGAGGGTCTCACTAATGAAGAAAAAACGGTACTTGTACATCTTTTAGCTGGTAAAGAACAGCAGAAAAAACAGTTAGTGAATCCGCTATAACAATGGTAGAATCTCAAGTTCATAAAAAATCTTATCTTCTCAATCACATCAAGCAAAACGAGTATAAAAATGGGAAAAAATCAACAATCTACGGCTGAACAATATTCAGAACAAATTGAGCAATTGATGGAGCTAGGTCGTACACAAGGGTATTTAACTTTTGCTGAAATCAATGACTTATTGCCCGAAGATGCTATTGATCCTGAATATTACGACAAATTGCTACAAACGTTGCAAAATGATGCTGGTATCCCTGTATTAGATGAAGCACCAGAAAGCGATGATATGATGTTGAGTGATACCATACCTGATGAAGATGCAGTGGAAGAAGCAACTCAAATTCTTTCAAATGTAGAATCTGAAATAGGTCGAACAACGGATCCCGTACGCATGTATATGCGCGAAATGGGAACGGTGGATCTTCTTACTCGTGAAGATGAAATTAGCATTGCAAAACGTATTGAAGGAGGGATTGATGAAGTTCAAACCTCTATCGCAGCCTATCCTGAAGCATTAAATGGATTACTAAAAAACTATGATGATGTAGAAAAAGGTAATTTCCGTTTGACCGATTTAATTACGGGTTTTGTTGATCCAAATGCCGAAATAGAAGAACACAACGGACTTGATGAAGACTTTTCTGACGAAGATGATGAAGAAGAATCTAGTAATGCAGATGTGGAAGACAATGAAGATGAAGAAGACAATGAATCAGAATCTACATCAGATTCAAGCGACTCTGATAACAGTATTGATCCTGAAGTTGCTCGCGAAAAATTTCAGCAATTAAGAGAACAGCACTCTAAAACCCTTGCTGTTATTGAAAAACACGGTCGCTCTGGAAAACGTGCCCAAGATCAAATTGCACTACTTGGCGAAATTTTTAAACAATTCCGTTTAGTACCAAAACAATTTGATTTACTCGTTCTATCAATGAAAGAAATGATGAAACGTGTGCGCTACCAAGAACGTCAGCTACAAAAAATATTAGTGGATATAGCAGGAATGCCAAAGGATGATTTTGAAAAAATTATTACCACTAATGGCAGTAACAGTGAATGGGTAGCAAAAGCATTAAAATCTAGCAAACCTTGGGCTAAACGTTTAATTAAATATGAAGATCGTATTTATGAAGCCTTAAACAATCTAGCGATAACAGAAGAAAATACTAAACTTACCATTACTCAAATGCGTGACATTTGCGATGCAGTCGCACGAGGCGAACAAAAAGCACGTCGAGCTAAAAAAGAAATGGTTGAAGCTAACTTGCGTTTAGTAATTTCCATCGCGAAAAAATACACAAATCGAGGTTTACAATTCTTAGATTTAATTCAAGAAGGGAATATCGGTTTAATGAAAGCGGTAGATAAATTTGAATATCGACGTGGCTACAAATTCTCTACATATGCTACTTGGTGGATTCGTCAAGCAATCACTCGCTCTATTGCGGATCAAGCGCGTACAATCCGTATTCCTGTGCATATGATTGAAACAATCAATAAACTTAATCGTATTTCTCGCCAGTTGTTACAAGAAATGGGACGTGAAGCAACACCAGAAGAATTGGCAGAACGTATGGGAATGCCAGAAGATAAAATCCGTAAAGTACTGAAAATTGCAAAAGAGCCGATTTCTATGGAAACACCTATTGGCGATGACGATGATTCGCATTTAGGGGATTTTATTGAAGATTCAACCTTAGAACTTCCTCTTGATTCTGCCACAGCACAAAGTTTAAAAGTTGCAACTCACGAAGTGCTAGAAGGCTTGACGCCACGTGAAGCAAAAGTATTACGTATGCGTTTTGGCATTGATATGAATACCGACCATACACTTGAAGAAGTGGGTAAACAATTCGATGTAACACGCGAACGTATTCGTCAAATTGAAGCAAAAGCATTACGTAAATTACGTCATCCTAGCCGTTCTGAAACACTGAGAAGTTTTTTAGATGAATAGAGAGAAACATAAAAGAGAAAAATCGATCTAATCTTAAAAAATCAGATACATTTGTTTAAGGACTAAATTCTATAATCCGCAGAATTTAGTCCTTTTACTTTTACTTTTACTTTTACTTTTACTTAAAGCACCGCATTAATATGCATTCAAATTTCAACTATTTTAGTTAGATAAGCCATTAACATTTAACAATGGCAACAAATATTGGTTATTTAAAACATTTTAATCATAAAAAAATCTGCGCCCCAATTAGCTGGTTTATTTATTCAGCTTTAAGGCACAGATTAAAGTGCGGTAAATTTTTTTGATATTTGGCGTAAATTATTTATTTAATTTCGCTTTGTAAGCTGGATTCATTAAGTTTTCTACAGAAAGAATGTCATCTAATTGTTCTTCTGTTAATAAACCTTTTTCTAACACAACTTCACGCACGCCTTTACCTGTTTGCGCACAGATTTTACCCACTAAGTCGCCGTTGTGGTGACCGATAAATGGATTCAAGTAAGTCACAATACCAATTGAATTAAACACGTAGTTTTCACAAATTTCTTTGTTTACAGTGATGCCATCCACACATTTATCGCGTAAGTTCACACAAGCATTGGTTAAGATGTCGATAGATTCGAACATTGCTTGACCAATCACTGGTTCCATTACGTTTAATTGTAATTGACCTGCTTCAGATGCGAAGGTCACAGTGGTATCGTTACCAATTACTTTAAAGCATACTTGGTTCACCACTTCAGGAACAACTGGGTTTACTTTTGCTGGCATAATAGAAGAACCCGCTTGTAATTCAGGGAGATTAATTTCTTTTAAACCTGCACGTGGGCCAGAAGAAAGTAAACGCAAGTCATTACATACTTTAGAAAGTTTCACTGCAGTACGTTTTAATGCACCGTGAACCATGACATAAGCACCACAGTCAGATGTTGCTTCAATTAAGTTTTCTGCTGGTACACAAGCTAATCCAGTTACTTCAGCAAGATGTTTTACAACTAATTCTGTATAGCCTTGTGGCGTATTTAAACCAGTACCGATTGCAGTCGCACCAAGGTTTACTTCAAGTAATAAACCTGCTGTACGTTTTAAGTTACGCACTTCTTCTTCAAGTAATACGGCGAAAGCTTTGAATTCTTGACCAACAGTCATTGGCACCGCATCTTGCAATTGGGTACGACCCATTTTTAAGATATTTGCAAACTCTTTTGCTTTATTATCAAAACCGTCGTGTAAATATTGAATTTTATCGATCAATTTTAAGATGCTGTTATACACCGCAATACGGAAACCAGTAGGATACGCATCGTTGGTTGATTGGCTTGCATTAACGTGATCCATCGGATTAATCACGTTATATTCGCCTTTTTTATGACCAATTTTTTCAAGGGCAAGATTAGCAACCACTTCATTAGTATTCATATTGACAGACGTACCTGCACCACCTTGATATACATCTGATGGGAATTGATCTAAGCATTTTCCAGTGGTAAGGATTTCATCACAAGCTGCTACAATCGCTTTTGCAATATCACTTGGAATTGCACCTAATTCGCCATTGGCTAAAGCCGTTGCTTTTTTTACCATTACCATACCACGCACAAACTCAGGCACGTCAGAAATGGTTACGTTAGAAATATTGAAATTTTCTACCGCTCTTAATGTATGAATCCCCCAATATGCTTCTGCAGGCACATCACGTTCGCCGAGTAAATCTACTTCTTTTCTAAATTGAGTCATTTTAATTACCTTTTTGGGTTAGTTAATTTATCGTCATTATAGAAATTTCAAGAAGAAAAAACTTGATGAAGATCACATTTTCAAAAAATGCTCTCAAGACATATTTTCATTTTTCGGATTAGTTTTTTTAGGGAAAAATGTTCTATCTATCAATCTTACACAGATTTCAATAGCCTACCAATTTTCTCAAATAATTTCTGAATTTGCTCTGCACGACACCCGAGTACCCGCACCATTAAACCATATTCATTGAGTTGTGATATGCCTATCAGTAGATCTTTTTCTTCCGTACTTTGTTGCTGCAAGGCTTGCACCTGTTGTTTGATTTCCGCATTATTTTTCGCCAAATTTAGATAAGTCAGCGAACCTTGATGGGAATAATTTTCCATCTGACTCAAAGCGGTAAGATTCATTTTAGACGGCAGCCACTGGATACAATCACTGACAAGCGGTCGTTTTTTGCCATCGTCTTTCAAAGTATAAATCTTCAAATGGGAAGAAAACTGACGGAAGGCAAAACGTTCATCATTCAACACCCGCCCAATCGCCACGATTTCACCGTAAATCAGCTCGCTTTGTTCGCCCATTTCAATCTGGGTTTGCTGCTTAAAAACGGAATCTTTATGTAACACCAACGGATGCGGCAAATAGAATAAACGACTGTTTTCCGCAAGCAAAATATGGGTTGTTTGCATCGCACTGTCGCCTTCATTCATCGCCTGCACCCGAGTAAATGCCTGCGTATTTAAAGAAAGTGCGGTCGATTTTGCCAATGAAATGTCGATCTCTAACAGATCGCACGCCAGCACGCCAGGGGAGGAGGACATTTGCATCGCACTCAAGCCATTCGCCCACGCATCATCGTAACTTGGCAACGTTATCACTTTAAAAGGTGGCGTCGCAAAGTATTCGGCAAGCCGGGTTTTGCCTCTTGAGGAAAGTTTGGTGGAAAGGGATAATTTGCTGTTCATAGATTTTGTAGGGGCTAATTACATTAGCCCCGATATTTCACCAATAATTGGGCAAATGTAATTTACCCCTACGATTAACGAACCAAAGATGCGGGTTCTTCTACATGCTTCAACAACGCATATTTTTCGATCCAACCGATCACGCCATCCAGATTTTCTTTTTTCATCAAATTAGTGAAAATAAACGGCTGACCGTTACGCATACGGCGGGCATCACATTCCATCACGCTTAAATCTGCCCCTACAAATAGTGCAAGGTCAGTTTTGTTAATCACAAGTAAATCTGAACGAGTGATACCCGGCCCACCTTTACGAGGGATTTTTTCCCCTTGAGCCACGTCAATCACGAAAATTGTCACGTCTGCCAAATCTGGGCTAAAAGTCGCCGAGAGGTTATCGCCGCCCGATTCAATAAATACAATTTCCACATCAGGGAAACGAGCCACCATTTCATCAACCGCTTCTAAATTCATCGAGGCATCTTCACGAATTGCTGTGTGCGGGCAACCGCCTGTTTCCACGCCCATAATTCGCTCTGGTGGAAGCAAACTATTTTTCGTTAAAAATTCCGCATCTTCTTGGGTGTAAATATCGTTAGTAATGACTGCTACGCTATATTTTGACGCTATTTCACGAGTGAGTTTTTCAATTAACGCGGTTTTGCCTGCGCCAACAGGACCTGCTACGCCAATTTTAATGTAGTTACGCATAATGTTCCTTTTGTTTATCATCGTAGCAACTGTGTTGCTCATGGGTGTAGGGGCAAGTTACATTTTCCCCAATATATCAACGATATGTTCAAGGGCAAATGTGATTTGCCCCTACAAGTAAAATTTCAATAAAAAATAACCGCACTTACGACATATAAAGTCGCGTATAAAGCACTTCGTGTTGCATAGCCCGAATATCATTCGCCAGCGTTGCTGCACCAAGCCACTCTTCGTCGGGGTCAAGGCTTAATTCCACCGCTTGCACGAGCGAGCCACGCAAGTCAAACAGAATATCTTGTCCATCCATTTGGCTGAGAGGAATTAGCTTCACGCCGTTAGTGATTACACCAACTGCTGCGTTATAGTAGAACGCATAGAGTGTATCTGCTTTGCTTAAACCCATGGCTTGAGCAACCATTGCAAACACTATTGGGAAATAGCCCTGTACTCGTTTTTCTGCAATCGCTTGCTGGTAAGCTGTGAGCAACGTATGTGTTTCATAGCGAATAAAAATTTTCAACAATCGTACGCCGAGTTTGAAACTCCCTTCGCGGCTTTCGCGTGCCACTTTGGTGGCAGAAAGTTGCCAATCCAGTTCGCACAAGCGGTCAAAATTCCCCTCACACATTGCATCAAAGGCAAGAGAAAGATACGCCCCGTCGTTGTAAATCCAGTTTTGTAAAAGCTGGGTTTGCACATATTCTTCTAGGGTCGCTTTGCTTTCTACCACACGTTGCTGGACGAAGGTTTCCAAGCCATTGGAATGGTTAAATCCACCAATCGGTAAAGTTGGATCGACCAAGTGCAACAACGCACCTAAATCCGTTAAAGAGCGGTTTAATGTTTGTGCCAATGTCCATCTCCGTGATGATGATAGCCATGATGATCATGCGAATGGCTATGAGAATGTCCGTGCCCTTGTGCAGAATTTGCTCTTAACGCTTGGCTTAAACGGCGTTCTGCTTTTTGCGGATGAAATCCCGCGGCTTGCAGCCATTCAAACATCGGCTTATCGTAAGGTAATGTTACTTCATCGCCATCTAAAAAAAGCGGCGAATGTTTGTTGCCGATTTCATAACAGGCTCTCGCCATTTCAGGCAAGGTTTTGGGCGACAGCACAATCACGTCACTCGGTAAAATTTCAATCGCAATCACTAATTCATCGCTGATAAACACTACATCATCGTGTTTCAAGCGTTGCCCCTCTTTTAGCAAGCGAAATGCTACTTCACGCCCCGTATTTGTAGTTTTACGCAAAATATTGCGTTCGCTTTCATACCACTGCAATGCTATTCGTTCAATGGGCTGTGTGGTAATTTTGCCATCTGCTTGAAGTGCGGTTAAATTTCCCAAGATATTTTCTATAATAGGGAGAATTGGGTTAATTATTTTCATCTTTCCTCTATAAATCCACTTTCTTCTCTTCGAAAGAAAAACTACAGCTACAATGATTTCTTATTTATCAAGTAAGAGGCGTATCGTACACGCCCTTTTACACTAATTCGTCTATGAAAACAGTCCTTTAGAATAGGAAATATCGCTGACCCAATGGTACGCTATCCACTGGTTCACAGGTAATTAACTCTCCATCCACTCGAACTTCATAACGTTCAGCATCAACAGTAATGTTTGGTGTTACATCATTATGAACCAGATCTTTTTTACCTACGTTGCGGCAGCCTTTCACAGCAATGGTTTCTTTGTGTAAACCGAATTTTTCACGAATATCGGCTTTTTCAGCGGCTTGTGAAACAAAAAATACCGCTGTTTGTGCCGTTGCTAAGCCTTGTGCACCGTACATTGGACGGTAGAATACAGGTTGCGGCGTTGGAATTGAGGCATTTGGGTCGCCCATTTTGGCGTAGCTAATAAAGCCTTTTTTAATGACGACTTCAGGTTTTACGCCAAAGAACATCGGTTTCCATAACACGATATCTGCGATTTTACCCACTTCTAACGAGCCAATATGCTCCGCAATACCGTGTGCAATTGCTGGGTTGATGGTGTATTTCGCGATATATCGTTTAATACGGAAGTTATCGTTTCCTTCATTACCTAGCTCACCACGTTGCATTTTCATCTTATCTGCAGTTTGCCATGTACGAATAACGACTTCGCCAATACGTCCCATCGCTTGAGAGTCTGAACTCATAATGGAGAAGACGCCCATATCATGCAAAATATCTTCTGCAGCAATGGTTTCAGGGCGGATACGGCTATCGGCAAAAGCTACGTCTTCTGGCACACGTTTATCTAAGTGATGGCAAACCATCAACATATCCAAATGTTCATCAATGGTGTTTTTGGTAAACGGACGAGTCGGGTTGGTTGAAGCAGGTAATACGTTTGAATACATCGCTGCTTTAATGATGTCAGGTGCATGACCACCACCCGCACCCTCCGTATGGAAAGTGTGAATGACACGTCCATCAATCGCTTTCATCGTGTCTTCCAAAAAGCCACTTTCATTTAGCGTGTCTGTATGGATTGCCACTTGAATATCCATTTCATCTGCGACTTTTAAGGCAGAATCAATCACGGCAGGCGTTGCGCCCCAGTCTTCGTGGATTTTTAAACCTAATGCACCCGCTTCAATTTGCTCACGCAGAGGATCTAGGGTTGAACAGTTGCCTTTACCAAAAAATCCGACGTTTACAGGCAAGGCTTCTGCCGCTTGAAACATACGTTCCATATACCATGCGCCAGGGGTACAAGTGGTTGCGTGCGTACCATCAGCAGGGCCAGTTCCACCACCAATTAACGTGGTAACGCCACTTTCAATTGCATGTTGTGCTTGTTGTGGACAAATAAAGTGAATGTGGGTATCGATACCACCAGCGGTTGCAATTAAATGTGCACCGTTATGAACTTCTGTGCTTGCACCGATAATCATGTTTGGTGTGACGTTATCCATGGTGTCAGGGTTACCTGCTTGTCCAATGCCCACAATACGCCCATCACGAATACCAATATCTGCTTTGATAATGCCTAATTTAGCATCAATGATCATCACGTTGGTAATCACAAAATCCAATACATTCGGATTGTCGCGAGTTGCCGTACCGCTTTGAGCCATGCCATCACGCACGCTTTTACCGCCACCAAATTTACACTCGTCGCCTTTGGTCAATAAATCTTGTTCAATGGTTGCCCATAAATTGGTATCGCCTAAACGGACTTTATCGCCAACTGTTGGGCCATAAGTTGCTACGTATTGAGCTCTTGAAATTGTTAATGCCATCTTGCCCTACCTTATAATTTGCCATCAATTTGATTATGGAAACCATAAATGATTTGGTTACCACCAAAAGCAACTAATTCTACTGATTTCACTTCACCGGGTTCAAAACGCACCGCATTGCCAGATGGAACATTTAAGCGCATTCCACGCGCCAAAGTGCGGTCAAATTTAAGGGCATTATTGGTTTCAAAAAAATGGTAATGCGAGCCAACTTGAATTGGGCGGTCGCCTGAATTTGTTACTTCGATTTTTACGGTTTTTCTGCCGACATTAGCGAGAATATCGCCTTCGGCTAATTGGTATTCGCCTGGGATCATATCTTTGTTCCTTGTAGGGTGGGCTTTAGCCCACCATTGATATTTTTATTTTGGTGGGCTAAAGCCCACCCTACGGTTATCTGATTGGATTATGCACGGTAACAAGTTTCGTGCCATCGGGGAAAGTAGCTTCAATCTGGACTTCATGAACCATTTCTGCCACACCTTCCATGACATCATCAACGGTTAAAAGTGTTGAGCCATACTGCATCACTTCAGCCACGCTCATTCCGTCTCTTGCTGCCTCTTGTAAATGGCTCGCAATATAAGCAATAGTTTCTGGATAGTTTAATTTAACCCCGCGTGCTTTGCGTTTTGCCGCAAGTTCGCCCGCGAGGAAAAGCATCAATTTTTCTTGTTCTCTGGAAGTTAAGTGCATATTTTCATTCCTTAATTTATTATACGAAAGTCAGCGAATTTTACGTAAAAAATCTAAAATAGGAAAAATATTTTGTCAGAATTTTTTGTAAGCCCCTTGAAAGAAAAAAAATCCTCCTTATATAGAAACCGCACTTACAAATTCTTAAGAAGGAAATTAATCATGAATATTCGTCCTTTACACGATCGTGTAATTATTAAACGTGAAGAAGTCGAAACCCGTTCAGCTGGCGGTATCGTATTAACCGGTTCAGCAGCGACTAAATCAACCCGTGCGAAAGTATTAGCTGTGGGTAAA
This sequence comes from Haemophilus aegyptius, assembly GCF_900475885.1. Classification (GTDB taxonomy): domain Bacteria; phylum Pseudomonadota; class Gammaproteobacteria; order Enterobacterales; family Pasteurellaceae; genus Haemophilus; species Haemophilus influenzae. The sequence continues at coordinate 552,735 of NZ_LS483429.1, read as the reverse complement.
GGTCGTATTTTAGAAAATGGCACCGTTCAACCTTTAGATGTTAAAGTTGGCGATACAGTCATTTTCAACGACGGTTACGGCGTGAAAAGCGAAAAAATCGATGGTGAAGAAGTGTTAATCATTTCTGAAAACGACATCCTAGCAATTGTAGAATAATTATTAAATGAGGGAAAAAAAATGGCAGCAAAAGACGTAAAATTTGGTAATGACGCACGCGTAAAAATGCTTAAAGGCGTGAATGTATTAGCGGATGCAGTAAAAGTAACCCTTGGCCCGAAAGGTCGTAATGTAATTTTAGATAAATCATTTGGCGCACCAACTATCACTAAAGACGGTGTGTCTGTTGCTCGTGAAATCGAATTAGAAGATAAATTCGAAAACATGGGGGCACAAATGGTGAAAGAAGTGGCATCTAAAGCAAATGATGCTGCAGGTGACGGTACAACTACTGCAACTGTACTTGCGCAAGCTATCGTAAATGAAGGCTTGAAAGCAGTAGCTGCAGGTATGAATCCAATGGATTTAAAACGTGGTATTGATAAAGCAGTAAGTGCGGTTGTTTCTGAACTTAAAAATTTATCTAAACCTTGTGAAACAGCAAAAGAAATTGAACAAGTAGGTACCATTTCTGCAAACTCTGACAGCATTGTGGGTCAATTAATCTCACAAGCGATGGAAAAAGTGGGCAAGGAAGGTGTAATTACTGTTGAAGATGGTACGGGTCTTGAAGATGAATTAGATGTGGTTGAAGGCATGCAATTCGACCGTGGTTACCTTTCTCCATATTTCATCAACAAACCAGAAACTGCAACGGTTGAATTAGATAATCCATATCTTCTTCTTGTAGATAAAAAAATCTCTAACATTCGTGAATTACTTCCCGTGTTAGAAGGCGTTGCGAAAGCAGGTAAACCGTTATTAATCATCGCTGAAGATGTGGAAGGCGAAGCGCTTGCAACCTTAGTAGTAAACACTATGCGCGGTATCGTGAAAGTTGCAGCAGTGAAAGCACCAGGCTTTGGAGATCGTCGTAAAGCGATGTTACAAGATATTGCAATTTTAACAGCGGGTACTGTGATTTCTGAAGAAATTGGTATGGAGCTTGAAAAAGCAACATTGGAAGATTTAGGTCAAGCAAAACGCGTTGTTATCAATAAAGATAACACAACCATTATTGATGGTATCGGCGATGAAGCACAAATCAAAGGTCGTGTGGCTCAAATTCGTCAGCAAATCGAAGAATCAACTTCTGACTACGACAAAGAAAAACTCCAAGAACGCGTGGCTAAATTAGCAGGCGGTGTGGCAGTAATCAAAGTGGGCGCAGCAACTGAAGTTGAAATGAAAGAGAAAAAAGATCGTGTAGATGATGCATTACATGCAACTCGTGCAGCGGTTGAAGAAGGTATCGTTGCTGGTGGTGGCGTTGCATTAGTTCGTGCAGCAGCGAAAGTTGCAGCAAGCCTAAAAGGTGACAACGAAGAACAAAATGTGGGTATCAAACTTGCATTACGTGCGATGGAAGCGCCTTTACGTCAAATCGTCACTAACGCAGGTGAAGAAGCTTCAGTTGTGGCAAGTGCGGTTAAAAATGGCGAAGGAAACTTTGGTTATAATGCAGGAACAGAACAGTACGGCGATATGATCGAAATGGGTATCTTAGATCCAACTAAAGTCACTCGTTCTGCATTGCAATTCGCAGCTTCTGTAGCAGGCTTAATGATTACCACTGAATGTATGGTAACTGATCTTCCAAAAGATGATAAAGCCGATTTAGGTGCTGCTGGAATGGGCGGTATGGGTGGAATGGGCGGAATGATGTAATTCGCTTATACGAGTAAAAAATCTATCCCAACAGAAAATTTGAGCTCTATATGACTTAGGGCTCAAATCTACTAAAATAAAGGATATTTTTTATTACCCTATTCTAAATTTATATATGATAAAAATAAAAAAACCCAGTTTTAAACTGGGTTTTATTTTATCTATTGGATAAATTATTCTGCAACAACGATTACATCTAATGTTGCAAATACTTCACCGTGAAGTTGGAAACGAACATCGTGGTCACCAAGAGTACGGATTGGACCGTTTGGTAAACGAACTTCACTTTTCGCAATTTTAACGCCTGCTGCAGTTACTGCTTCTGCCACATCACGAGTAGTGATTGCGCCGAATAAACGACCTTCATCACCTGCTTTAGATGCGATAGTCACAGAACCTAATGCAGTAACTTCTGCTGCACGAGCTTGAGCTGCTGCAAGATTTGCTGCCGCTGTCGCTTCTAATTCTGCACGACGTGCTTCAAAGTGTTCAATGTTAGCTTTAGTTGCCATAACTGCTTTACCTTGTGGGATTAAGAAGTTACGTGCAAAACCTGATTTAACATTTACTTGATCGCCCACTTGACCTAAGTGAACAATTTTATCTAAAAGAATTACTTGCATTACCGTGTCTCCTTAATTACTGATGATTGTCAGTGTATGGAAGTAACGCTAAATAGCGAGCGCGTTTGATTGCACGAGCTAATTGACGTTGGTACTTCGCACGAGTACCGGTAATACGGCTAGGTACAATTTTGCCGCTTTCTGAAATATAGTTCTTTAATGTAGCGATATCTTTATAATCGATTTCAACAACATTTTCCGCTGTGAAACGGCAGAACTTACGACGACGGAAATAACGTGCCATTTGGCTAGTCTCCTAATCTATAAATTCGATTTGCTCGGCATGTAAAACTAATTGGCATAACCCACTTTGGGTTTTATGTGATGTAATAAATCCCACCACCAAAATTTTACTACCGACCGTAATGCTTTGAGTTTTTTCTATCAATTGATTACCACTAATTTGAACAGGCATTTTTAACCAAGCTTGACGTGTGAAACCACTTTCAATCTGATCAGAACAATGTTCTAACAAAAACTTGCAATGCTCAATTCCACTAGGGCTTTTTAATCGCTTTGGCAACTGAGAAACGACTCCCATAACCGAAAAACGATTATCAATTTTCAAATTACTCTTCAGCATCCTCAAAATCGTTGTTTTCAACTTCAGCTAAAGGTTTACGTTCTTCTTTAGCCGCTTTCATTGGGGACGCTTCGGTTACGGCGTGCTTAGTATGGATAACAAGACTGCGTAATACAGCATCGTTATAACGGAAAGTCGTTTCTAGCTCGTCGATGACTTGTTGAGGCGCTTCTACATTCATAAGCACATAATGTGCTTTGTGTAATTTATTAATTGGGTACGCTAATTGACGACGACCCCAATCTTCTAGGCGATGAACTTGACCACCAGCTTCTTTTACAGAACCGGTGTAACGTTCGATCATACCTGGTACTTGCTCGCTTTGGTCCGGATGAACCATAAACACGATTTCGTAGTGACGCATTACTGCTCCTTACGGGTTAATCAGCCTTTGACGTAGATCAGCCACCAATCTGCAAAGGCAAGGAACGAAAAATTCAATGTGGCTAAGGGTTGCGGATTATACCGATTTTTTTACGCTCCGCAACCAATTTGAGTTCTTTTTGAGCAAAAAAAAAGAAGGCCGATATTATAACAATATCGGCCTATCTCAAATCTTCTGTAATTAACGACTACGGAAAATAATACGACCTTTACTTAAATCATAAGGCGTCATTTCTACAGTCACTTTATCCCCAGTCAAAATACGGATATAGTTTTTACGCATTTTTCCAGAAATATGTGCAGTAACCACGTGACCGTTTTCCAACTCCACGCGGAACATAGTATTCGGTAAAGTCTCTAAAATTGTGCCTTGCATCTCAATGCAATCTTCTTTCGCCATTGTATCCTCTAAAAATAATCGATTTTTTATCCGCACTTTAGGCGGAAAAGTTAAGAAAAACGGGCGGATTATAGCCGTTTTTAATGTTAGACGAAAGATTAAAATAAAATTGAACAGAAAAAAATAACCCTTATAATGCAAAAGCCTTTTCTCAGTAAGTATGATCCTCAAATGCATATAAATTACGTTATTAGTCTTACTTCAGCATATCAACGACGAGAGCATATTCAAAAAGAATTCTCTCAACAAAACATTCCTTTTGAATTTTTTGATGCTTTAAAACCTTCAAAAGAACTAACCTCGTTAATAGAAAAATTTATCCCTAATCTACTCCATGCAAAGTTAACTGAGGGAGAAAAAGCATGTTTTATGAGCCATTACATGCTATGGCAAAAATGCTTGTCCGAAGATCTACCCTATATTTACATTTTTGAAGATGATGTATTATTAGGTGAGAATGCAGACAAATTTCTAGCTGAAGATGAATGGTTAGAAGAACGTTTTAAACAAACTGATAAATTTATTTTAAGATTTGAAACATTCCTAAATTTTTCTAAATGTAAAGATAAAAAAATTAAACCTTATTCAGGTAGAAAAATATTAAAACTAGTATCAGAAAATTGTGGCTCCGCAGGGTATGTTATATCTAGAGAAGCAGTTAAACAACTAAGTACTCATATCTGTTCGCTCACATCCAACCATCTACTCGCGATAGATTTATTAATGTTTAATATATTTAATCAGTCTAGATACCAGGTATCACCAGGTGTATGTGTTCAAGAAGAACAGCTATATCCAAATGATATAAAATTACATAGTCAGTTAGAAACGGAAAGACAAAAATATCTTAGTGTAAAGAAAAAAAGAACACTAAAAACAGTATTAATATCTTTAGCAGGAAAACCTAAAAAAATATTGAGAAAAATATTGAGAAAAATATACAGAAAGCTATTTATTTCTAAACACATAGTACCATTTAGATAATCCAACATTATACTTTGATAAAGTAAAAATATGACTAAATTAATAACAATTTCATTAACTTGCCAAAAATTTCAATATAGCGGAGGAATGGAAAGATATCTTCTTGATATTGTTAATGGATTATCTAAGACAAATATTACACCTAAAATCTACTCTGCCAAATTTGATACAACATTATCAGAATATAATCTAATTAATCCAATTAAGATTAATCTTTCTTTTGTTCCTAAAAAATGGAGAACCTCGTTTCTTTCCTACTTTTCAAATAAATATAAAGAAACATCAGAAGTCTCACTTACCACCTCTTATACCCTATCTGACGTGGTTATTTGTGGTGGTAATCATAAAGGATATCTACAAGCATCAAAGAAAAAGCCAAGCATATCAGATCGATTTAAAATCATGGGTGAACAAAAATCCTTAAATCAATCCAAATATGTCATCGCTCATTCTGCATTGATGAAAAAAGAACTCGTTGAGTTATATCATATCCCAGAAAACAAAATTGATGTGATTTATCCCCCCATTAATACAGATAAATTCACACAAATCAATGAAGAAGAAAGAATGAAGCTCAGAGAAAAGTTGGGTTTCAAAAAAGATGAAATCATTTACCTATTTCCTTCTACTGGGCATACGCGAAAAGGTTTTGATATTTTAAAAAAATATTTTGAAAAAACTCAGTTACCGATTCGCTTAGTGGTAGCAGGAACGCCTGTAGAAGAAAATCCTAAAATCTCTTCGCTTGGTTTTTGCAAAAATATGCCTGAATTATATCAAGCGGCAGATTTCACCATTATGGCATCTCAATATGAGCCATTTGGGCTTGTTGGACTAGAATCCATATTATCTGGTACGCCAGTTATTTTTTCTGAAAACATGGGATGCCTAGAAGTATTACAAAACGAATTTGGCTATACATTTTCTAGAGAAAACATAAGTACTTTAGATGATGCAATTCAAAAATCAGTAAAACAAGCATCTGAACAGCAACACCGTATTTTCAATCCAATGGACTGTATTCGTTATAATCCAAGTTTGAGTCATCATATTAAAGCAATACTGGAAGTCATCGCTAAATGATATTGCCCATGACTGTTACACTAAAATTTACAAAAGAAATACAGGCTCTATAATAACCGCACTTTTCTTATTAAATAGTACTTATGAATTCAAAAAAACACTTAGGCCATACGGCGCGTAAACGCTTTGGTCAAAACTTTTTACATAATACTTCTGTGATTCAAGGTATCGTGGCGGCGATTTACCCACAACCTAATCAATTCTTAGTGGAAATTGGTCCAGGGCTTGGTGCATTAACAGAGCCTGTTGGTGAACTAGTCGATCATCTGACCGTGGTAGAGCTTGACCGAGACCTTGCAGAACGTTTACGCCACCATCCATTTTTACATCAAAAGCTCACCGTTATTGAAACGGATGCGATGCAATTTGATTTTGGTGCGCTTTACACAAAAGAAAATTTAGCAGAAAAAGGGCAAAAATTACGTGTGTTTGGTAACTTACCTTACAACATTTCTACGCCATTGATGTTCCACTTGTTTAAATATCATGATGTGATTCAAGATATGCACTTTATGCTGCAAAAAGAAGTGGTAAAACGCCTATGTGCCGCACCAAATAGCAAAGCCTACGGTCGTTTAACCATTATGGCGCAATATTTCTGCCAAGTGATGCCTGTGCTTGAAGTACCGCCTTCGGCATTCAAACCTGCACCGAAAGTAGATTCAGCCGTTGTGCGTTTAATTCCGCATAAGGAATTGCCGCACCCTGTAAAAGATTTATATTGGTTGAACCGTGTTTGCTCCCAAGCGTTCAATCAACGTCGTAAAACATTACGCAATGCACTCTCAACTCTATTTTCACCTGAAAATCTGACCGCACTTGGTATTGATTTAAATGCACGTGCAGAAAATTTGGCTATCGCAGATTATGCACGTTTAGCGAACTGGTTAGCGGATAATCCACCAGCAGATGTCAATAAAGATGAAATCTTAGATTCAGAAGAGTAAAAATAATAAAGGTGTAACCCTTGTTACACCTTGGCTTTCTACATAAAACGAACAATTTCTTTACCTTGCATTTCTTTAATACGTTGTTGTTCTTTCCATTTTTTTCTATTTAAAGCTCGTATAATATTTTCTTTTATCCGAGTTAAACGCTGTTTCAATGTCTTTTTCTTACGGATTTTTGGACGTTTTTGTCGTTCTTTTTCCAATCCGCTTGTTAATACACTTTTACTTTGATTCGCTTGGAGTTCTTGAATACAAATTGCTGGATTCAGTTGATAGACAATATAATTATCAACATCAACTAATTTATTAAAAATAAGTTGATCAACTGCAACAATTTCATCAGAAGGAATATTCTTTAAATATTCAATTAAATATTTAGCCGCACCTTGAGAAATAATATAACCTGCCGTCCCCCAGTGAGTTGATTTTAAAATATCAAAGTTCCTAGAATTAAAAGGTGGAATTTTAGTTTGTTTCTCAAGTTTAACTGGCTGTAAAAAAGTTTCTAAACGAATAATAAAAATATCATTAAAATCAAAACGTGTTTTTAACCATTCATTTTGGTTCAAAAATACTTCCGCATTCTCGCCAAGAATTACATCATCTTCAAAAATTTTGAGATATTCCAAATTTTCATTCACACACTTATTCCATAATAAGAAATGGCTAATTAAACAGCCTTTTTCTCCTTTAGTAAGTATTCTAGATTCCTCTATATTATGTAATATGGAGTTTGATTGATTGATTGATTGATTGATTGATTGATTGATTGATTGATTGATTGATTGATAAGTGTACGCATTAAAGAAACTAAATGAAAGTTTTTTTGATTCAAATTGCTTAGTAATATGTTTGCGACGTTCAGTTGCATTTTCCATACTAATGACAATATTTTCAATAGCACTCATATTTAAATAAAAATGGAAATAACTAAATTTTTCGCATTCTACTATACAAAAAGAATAAATCAACAATAAAAGTCTGTGTTAAAATTTTCAAAATTTATTTATAAAAGAGCGGTCAAAAATGGCAACCTATTTCGTCGGTGATTTGCAAGGCTGTTATGATGAATTACAGCTTTTATTAGAACGTGTAGATTTCAATCCTACGCAAGATAAACTTTATCTTGTGGGGGATCTTATGGCACGTGGGGATAAATCACTTGAATGTCTTCGTTTTGTAAAATCACTTGGTAATGCAGCGCAAACCGTACTAGGGAATCACGATTTACATTTAATTGCGACCGCACTGGGTATTAAAAAAGTAAAACCGCATGATCGTGTTGATGCCATTTTTAATGCGCCCGATTTTGATGAGCTGATTCATTGGTTACGTCATCAGCCATTACTTGTGCATAATGAAAAGTTAAACTTCCTGATGGTGCATGCAGGCATTTCACCTGATTGGGATTTGAAAACTGCGAAATCTTGTGCGGCTGAAGTTGAACAGATTTTACAGCACGGCGATTTTCATTATCTTATTGAAAATATGTATTCTGAACAGCCTGATCGCTGGTCGCCAGATTTACAGGGCTTAGCACGTCATCGCTACATTATTAATGCTTTCACTCGAATGCGTTTTTGCTATTTGGATCATCGCTTTGATTTTGCTTGTAAATCCCCTTTAAAAGATGCGCCAGCGGAGCTCACGCCTTGGTTTAATTTAGATAATCCACTTTATAAACAGATTCCCATTGTCTTTGGGCATTGGGCAAGTTTAGTCGATGAGCCTACTCCAAAAGGTATTTATGCCTTAGATACGGGTTGTGTGTGGAATAATCGAATGACTATGTTGCGTTGGGAAGACAAGCAGTTCTTCACTCAAAGTGCGGTCAAAAATTACAGTGATTTTTAAGGAAACACTATGCTCTCGCTTACGACTGAATCTTGCGAACTGTTCAACATTCCTTTCTACCAATTCGCCCAAATGAAAAAATTCTGCCCAGAAGATATTCCAGCGATTAAAGCGGATTACAAATTACATTGGGATAATTGGAAAGCGATAATTCAATCTGTTTCAGCACAACTCGGTACGCCTTTTGCGAAACCGCATATTGAAAGCTGGACCAATGGTTGGCAAGTACGGGCTCATTTCTTCGCTTATTTTAAATACGAGTTTAACCAAAATTCTGCCGCAATCTTTTCTGTGCTATTAAATCGTCGCCGACTAAGAGTGTGTTTAGATTGGCATTGCTATCGTGCAGATCGCTCACAAATTAATGTGCAACAATATAATCAGTGGCTTGATCAATTTGATTTCAAACAATTTGCTGATTTTGAGATTTGGCGAGAGGATGAAAGTGAATATGATGATTTTCGCCAAGTGAAGGTCATTTCTGAAAAAAATCTGATCTTACGTTCAGATGAGGATTTTTGGTGCATTGGGAAAAGTATTGAAAAAGCCGAGTTAAATCAAATAGATCCCGTTTTATTTATTACACACACCATTCAACAATTACAACCGCTTTACGATCGCTGCCATCAATAAAGTATACCCTTAGTATAAATAATTGAGCTCTACATTATGCAGAGCCCAATATTTCAGCAAATTAATAAACTATCCAAATTTATGGCAACAGTTTAAAGTGCGGTAATTCTTATTGATGTTTTTAACTACACATCATAAGTAGTTGATGCTGTATTACCGCCACGACCAGTCCAGTTGGTGTGGAAAAACTCGCCACGAGGTTTATCTGTGCATTCATAAGTATGAGCACCGAAGTAGTCGCGTTGTGCTTGCAATAAGTTTGCTGGTAAACGTGCTGAAGTATAGCCATCTAAGAAAGTAATCGCAGACGCCATACAAGGCATTGGGATACCCACTTCGATAGATTTTGCCACCACTTTACGCCAGTCACTTAATGCGTTTTCTAAAATGCCTTTGAAGTAGCTATCTGAACCTAAGAAAACAAGATTTGGATTTGCTTCATAAGCATCGCGAATATTACCTAAGAAACGGCTACGAATGATACAACCTTCACGCCATAACAACGCAGTTGCACCATAGTTAATATCCCAACCAAATTGTTCAGAGGCTTCACGAATCAGCATAAAGCCTTGTGCGTAAGAAATAATTTTTGACGCTAATAATGCTTTACGTACCGCTTCAATCCATACTTTTTTGTCGCCTTCAACTGGTGTAATAGTTTTGCCGAATAATTGATTAGCCGCAACACGTTGATCTTTAAAGGAAGACACACAGCGTGCAAAAACGGATTCAGTGATTAAAGTTAATGGAATACCAAAATCTAACGCATTGATACCTGTCCATTTACCTGTCCCTTTTTGACCTGCAGTATCCAAGATTTTTTCGACTAAAGGTTCTCCACTTTCATCTTTATAGCCAAGAATGTCGGTAGTAATATCAATCAAATAACTATCAAGTTCCGTTTTTTTCCATTCTGCGAAGATGGCTTGCATTTCTTCATAGCTTAAGCCTAAACCTTCTTTTAAGAATTGGTATGCTTCGCAAATTAACTGCATATCGCCATATTCAATACCATTGTGAACCATTTTCACAAAATGACCAGCACCTTCGCCGCCGACCCAGTCACAACAAGGTTCGCCTTGTTCTGTTTTAGCTGAGATTGCTTGGAAAATTGGTTTCACATACTGCCACGCTTCTTGATTACCGCCCGGCATAATTGAAGGCCCGTGACGCGCCCCTTCTTCGCCACCAGACACACCTGAACCGATAAAGCGAATACCTTTCTCCGCCAAGGCTTTCACTCGACGGTTCGTATCTGGATAGTTTGAGTTACCGCCATCAATAATGATGTCGCCCTCTTCTAAATGTGGTAATAATGCTTCAATGAATTGATCCACCACATCACCTGCGCGCACCATTAACATCACTTTACGTGGTTTTTCTAATTTAGCAGCTAAATCTTCTAAAGAGTATGCGCCGATAATATTGGTGCCTTTTGCCGCACCTTGTAAAAATTCATCCACTTTTGAAGTGGTACGGTTATATGCCACGACTTTAAACCCGTGGTCGTTCATATTTAAAATGAGGTTTTGCCCCATTACGGCTAAGCCGATAACACCGATGTCGCCTTTTACTGACATTGTTTTCTCCTGTTGGATTACTAAATCTTTGTTTATGATGGGGGCGCCCCTACATGTTTGTCTATGATGTAGATAAATTGTAGGAGGGAATTACATTCGCCCTTTTAATCTACATATAATTTATCTTGTTCCCATAAAATAGGATTATTTTGAATATATTCATAAATCTGTATACTGAATCTTTGTTTATGATGAGGGCTAATATAATTAGCCCCTACATGTTTTGTCTATGATGTAGATAAATTGTAGGAGGGAATTACATTCGCCCTTTTAATCTACATATAATTAATCTTGTTCCCATAAAATAGGATTATTTTGAATATATTCATAAATCTGTATACTAAATCTTTGTTTATGATGAGGGCTAATATAATTAGCCCCTACATGTTTGTCTATGATGTAGATAAATTGTAGGAGGGAATTACATTCGCCCTTTTAATCTACATATAATTTATCTTGTTCCCATAAAATAGGATTATTTTGAATATATTCATAAATCTGCAAATAGGATTTTTCATCACGAATAATATGTTCATAATAATTTCGCTGCCAAACATCAAAAATTTCACTATTTTTTCTTGCCCAAGATGTTACACCTGCTTTAAATCCACGAACTATTGAGCCAATTGTTTGAGATGTTCCCTTTTGTGCTGCTCTTGATTGTAGGGGCAAATTACATTTGCCCTTTACCTGTTCAATAATTTCAATAATACCGTGTAAATGATTTGGCATAATAACAAATTCATCAATTCGTACTTGTGGAAAGAACATTGGAATATTTTCCCAACACTGTTTTACGTAATTCCCTAAATCATTTAATTGCATTTGTTGATTAATGATATGCCCAAATAGACATTCTTTATTTTTACAACAAATGGTGATGAAATAAAATCCTTCAGAACGATAATTATAATGTTTTAAACGAATCGATCTTCGATGATGAATACCTGCATTATATTTCGTAGTCATACATTCCGCTGTAATTGTTTTTATAGGGCAAATGTAATTTGCCCCTACAAGCGATCAATTTTGCCAACACTGCAGGCAACCCCTGCTTTACCAATATCCCTTATTCTTCGTCGTAACTGCCCCAAAAACTGCGGCGATAATCACACAACCTAAAAATAAATAAATCACCGAAATTTGGTTGATGGCATAACCAAAAATAATCCCTGCTGCCAAAAAGCCGTTGTATAACCCTTGATTGGCGAACACCACTTTTGCTTTCAATGGTGAACATTTCTAAATAGAGAATGTAGAAATGTTCAAGGGTGACAAGTGCAGTTAAAATATAGGCTAAAATTTCCATTAGAGCAGCCTTGCCGCTGCTTTATCCAAATACCACTCCGTCACCCCATTTTTTGCTTTAATTTTGGCAGCGGGATAAGGCAAGTTTTCTGCTGGGGTAGTTTGAATTTCTTTTAAAATATCCGCCTTGCTTTCGCCTGTCACCAAATAGGTAATGCGTTTAGCTTGTTCAATGAGTTTGGCTGTTTTAGAAATACGAATTTGACCGCTTTCAGGGTGTTTTGCAATGACAGCAAGGTTTTCATCATCAAAATTGGTTTGATGTGGGAAAAGAGAAGCAGTATGACCATCAGTTCCCATACCTAAAATAATCCTATCAAAAACACCGTTTGGAATGACCGCACTTAATTCTTCTTCGAAACGTTTTAGCTCAAAGTGCGGTTCATTTTCACCACGAATTCGATGGATGTTTTCCGTTGGAATTTGAATATGATCGAATAAAAGTTTTTGCACTTCGCCATAGTTACTTTCAGGATCAGATGGCGGAACCATACGATCATCTCCCCACCAAAAATGCAGATTTTTCCAGTTAATTTGTTCCGCATAAGGTGATTTGGCTAGGGTTTTAAATAATAACTTAGGCGTCGAACCACCAGAAAGGGAAATATGCACAGGGTGAGTTAATTGACTATAAATCACAAATTCTTGTGCAATTTTATCGACTGCATGTTGAGCAGTTGGGAAGCTGATATAGTTCATTGATTTTCCGTAGGGTGGGCTTTAGCCCACAATTTATTATGTTAGTAAGAGCGGTGGGCTAAAGCCCACCCTACATTAGATTAGTTAAACTTTTTTCTTCATCAATCCACTTGGTTTACGCCACACTTTGCCTTGTTTTGCGATTAATTTATCAGCTGCAACAGGCCCCCAAGTGCCAGCTTCATATTCGTGAATACGACCACCATTGGCTTTGTAATCTAAAATCGGTTGCACAAATTTCCATGCGGCATGCACAGCATCAGTACGAGCAAACAAGGTTGCATCTCCTTTCATCGCATCCAACAATAAACGTTCATAAGCGGTTAATACTTGCGCGCCTGCTAAATCTGCATAACGGAAATCCATTGATACTTCTTTCGCTTCAAAACCTGCACCTGGTTTTTTCAAACCAAAACGCATTGAAATCGCTTCATCAGGTTGAATACGAATAATTAATTTATTCTCTGGTGCATTTTGGCTGAATACAGGATGTGGCGTAGTTTTAAAATGGATCACAATTTCAGTCACACGAGCTGGTAAGCGTTTACCCGTACGAACATAGAACGGCACACCAGCCCAACGCCAGTTTTCAATTTCACAACGTAATGCGATGTAGGTTTCAGTACGAGAATTTGCCGGTACGCCTTTTTCTTCTAGATAGCCTTTTTCCATTTTGCCGTTAATTTCAGCCGCAGTGTATTGACCCAAAACAAGGTTATTCTCCATATCCTCCGAAGTTAATGGACGCAAACTATGCATCACTTTTGCTACTTCATCACGCATTGAATTCGCGTTAATAATCGCTGGCGGCTCCATTGCCACCATCGCTAACACTTGCAATAAATGGTTTTGGAACATATCTCGCATTGCGCCAGAACCATCATAATAGCCCCCGCGATCTTCCACGCCAATAGATTCTGCACCGGTAATTTCCACATAATCAATGAAATTACGGTTCCAAAGCGGCTCAAACCACCCATTTGAGAAACGTAAAACAAGTAAGTTTTGTACAGTTTCTTTACCAAGATAATGGTCAATACGATAGATTTGATGCTCTTCAAAGAAACGATGAATTTGAACGTCGAGTTCTTGCGCCGTTTTTTCATCGTAGCCAAAAGGTTTTTCCACAATAATACGTTTCCAGCCATATTCTTCCGTATTTAAACCGTGTGCAGCCAAACACTCAGGAATCACGCCATAAAGACTTGGCGGAGTGGACATATAGTAAAGGGTGTTACCACAAGTTTGATATTTATCATGAAGATCATCTAAGTGTGGAACAAGTTTGCCATAATCTTGAGCATCAGAAGTATTCACAGCTTGGTAATAAAGATGAGAGCAGAAAGCATCTAAGGTTTCTGGTGTTGTTTCTTCATTATGGATTAACGCCTCACGCATTTTTTCGCGGAAAGTTTCATCGTTCAAGTCAGAACGTGCAACACCTAGAACGAAAAAGTTTTCACTCAAACGCCCGATCTTGTAGAGATTATAAAGAGCTGGAATGAGTTTACGGTGAGTTAAGTCACCAGACGCGCCAAAGATGACGATACAGTTATTATCAGTTTGCATAATTATTCCTTATAAGATTCCGAGTAATATCGGAAAATAATGCCGTATTCTAGAGAAAAAAACCAATCGAACCAATCAATTAAATTGAAAGATAGAACGCCAATCGAGCGATTGATCGCCCACCATTAAAAAATGCGGATTAATCAAGGTTTCACGTTGGTTATAGGTTAAAGGCTCAAAATGAGAGTCAAAAATGGCACCGTGAGTTTCACCCAGCAACACTTCAGCACCAGCGGTATCCCATTCGCCTGTTTTCCCTAAACAAACATAACAATCCACTGCACCTTCAGCCACCAAACCGCTTTTTAAGCTACTTGAACCGACCACAACAAATTTACAAAGAAAATCCTTCGGTAAAATCGACCGCACTTTTTCTTGAGAAGTGGTTGAACCTACCGCAATTCGTAAAGTTCGGTCAAAATCTGTCGTGTTTTTAGTGAGTTTTTTTACCTGATCCAGTTGTTTTTTAAATGCGCCGAAATTATCCATTGCATAATAAGTGATTGATAAAACTGGCGCGTGAATAACGCTTAACACTGGTTTATTTTTACGAACTAAGGTAATCAACACAGAAAATTGATCGGTACGATTAATAAATTGTTGTGTGCCATCAAGAGGATCAATTAACCAATATTCTTTCCAATTTTTACGCTCTTCAAAGGAAATATGGCAATTTTCTTCCGAAAGAACAGGGACATTAGGGAAAAGTGCGGTCAATTTTTCTGTTAAAAATTGGCTCACAAAAAGATCTGCTTCCGTCACAGGCGTATTGTCTTCTTTCCATTCAATATGAACCTGTTTTTGATAAAACTGTTGCAAATGCTTACCCGCTTGATAAGCAATCAGCAATACTTGGTTGAGTAAATGTTCGTTTAACGTCAGCATAAAATCATTCTCTTGTTTTTGGCAGCAACCACGGCATAACAAATAGAGCATAAAATACCATTCCGCACGTACTCACTAATCCGAGAGATAACCCACCCTCCGTTATCCATTGCCAAAAGGAAGCTTCTTGTTTGCCGAGCAATAACAAATAAAAATAAGATGCCATGTTGCAGTAAACAAATGAAATAATCGATGAAACGAATACAATCGAAGCAATGTTATAACGTATGTAACGGAATTTTGCAGCTAAAAGTGCGGTTAAAAATGCGGGAATTGTGGCGAGAAGAAATGCTGTGAGAGCATAGCGAGAAAAAGGAACGATAACGCCACTTGAATCATCATCAAACCAAATCAAAAGTGCGGTGACGATGACCTGCAAAATCAGAGGGAAAAAAATAAGTGTTTTTAAGTAAGATTTCATAATAAAAAATAGGCTATCCAAAAGGTAGCCTATTCTAAAATAAATTTAAGGATTAATCAGATTTTTTCGCACGTAATACGCGAGATGCAAAAATCACAATGCCCACGATAAATACGATTAAACCTAACCACTCGCCAATCGTATCCCAGTTTTCAAGATTTAAGGATAATGGCCCTTCAGAACCGCCTGTGGTAACAGAAGCAGCGATAATGAATGCTAAAATCACACCCATTAAGCTTTCACCTACAATTAAACCCGCAGAGAAAAGCGTACCGAAACGTTCTGCTTTAGCTGACACTTCTTTGTTACCAAGTTTTGCAATATGACGAGTCATGATCCACGCTAAGAATGCACCGACAATCACAGGCATATTAATTGATGGCGGTAAGTAAATACCAATCCCCACAGCAATAACTGGCAAGCCAAAGACTTTGTTGCTGACTTTTTTCAAGAATGCATCAATCGTAATTAACACAGCACCTAAACCTATACCAGTTAAGATGTAAGTCCATTCCAATTTATTTGTGAAAATACCTTGAGAAATGGTGGTCATTAGTGTTGCTTGTGGCGCAGATAAGGCTTGTGACGGATCCATATCTGGGCGTGGCAACGCACCGCTGAAACCATACGCGTGATACAAGATTTCTAATACTGGTGCGATAACAAGCGCACCCACAAAGCAGCCGATAATTAATGCGACTTGTTGGCGCCAAGGTGTTGCTTCAACTAATAAACCCGTTTTTAAATCTTGTAGATTATCATTAGAAATACAAGCTGTAGTGATTACGATAGATGCCGTAAACAATGTAAGTGCGGTCAAAAATTTCTGACCATCTACGGTTTCAAATAAGCCCGAAGCATTACCGATTGACACCAATACTAATGAAGTCACAATAACAGAAATAATTCCGATACCAGAAATTGGGCTTGAAGATGAACCCACTAAACCTGCCATATAACCAGAAGCTGCAGCCACAAAGAAGCCGATAAATACAGCTAAGAAAGTACAAACTACCACTAATAAAATGGAAAGTTCTGGTGAAATTGGTGCAGCCGAAATAAAGTGGTGTAATGAAATAACGACTAACACAACAGTCGCGATCAAGATGTAAATCATTGTTTTTGGAGAAAGGTCGATATCAACGCGGTGCTCAGATTCAACTTGTCCACCTTTCAACATACGGAAAGAATGTACCATCCCTTCAATCATTGGTTTCATTAAAATAAGTAATGTCCAAATCGCTGCGATACCAATTGTACCTACACCAATAAAGCGTACTTTCGTTTTCCAAACCACCATTGCGGCATCAATTAAGCTTGCGTCTGCTGCAATATCACCTGACATAGTGAAATATGGCACAGCCACACCCCAAGTCAAAATCACACCAACTAACATTGCGATACCGCCTACGATACCAATTAAATAACCCGCCCCAAGCAAGGCAAGTGAAAAGCCCATTGGTAATTGGAAAGCAGCTTTACTCGTTTGAATCCAAGCGCTTGCACCATCAGCCATAACGCGTAAACCATTGGTTAAAAATGCAACTAAGCTCGCTAAAACACCACCGTAAACAATATCTTTCACACCGCTGTCCCCATCTGCATGATTACCCGCTTTCAAAATTTCTGCAGCAGCTACACCTTCAGGATAAGGTAAATCACTGTTTACCACCATCGCACGGCGTAATGGAATAGTGAATAACACACCTAATGTACCACCAGCGGCACAAATCAACATGGTTTGCCAGAATGGGAAGTCTTGCCAGTAACCCATCATTAGTAAACCGGGTAAGACAAAGATGACGGAAGAAAGCGTACCCGCAGAAGATGCTTGAGTTTGCACCATATTATTTTCAAGGATACTGGAATCTTTGAAAAATTTCAGCACAGCCATAGAAATCACCGCAGCCGGAATAGATGACGCAAATGTCACCCCCACTTTTAGACCGAGATACACATTGGATGCAGTGAAAATCACTGTAATCAATGCGCCGAGGATAATTCCTCGAACGGTCAATTCTTTTAAGTTTTCGTTATGCATAAAAATGTTCCTTGAGTAAAAAAAAGAAAACCGCTCAACCTTGTCAAAAATTTGACCATTTTTCAAGTTTTTTTAACATAAAATTTGTTTTATTGAAAAATGTTTAAATTAACCTGTTTTGATTTTTTTTCATTTAATAAAAATCCTATTAAAGAATAAAATTTTTAATAACAGTTCATTAGCATACTTTGTGGTACTATTTTGTCGAATTAAAATAAGGAGAAAATAATGGCAGAAAAAGAAGTCAGATTAGATAAATGGTTGTGGGCTGCACGATTTTACAAAACACGTAGCATTGCTAAAGCCATGATTGAAAGTGGTAAAGTGCATTACAACAATCAACGTGCGAAAGTAAGTAAAATTGTGGAAGTGGGCGTAATGTTAAAACTTCGTCAAGGAAACGAAGAAAAAGAAATAAAAATTATCGCCTTAAGCGATCAACGCCGAGGTGCGCCAGAAGCACAATTACTTTATCAAGAAACCGAAAATAGCGTGAAAAAAAGAGAAGAAATCGCGTGGGCAAGAAAAAACAATTCACTTTCAATGCCCCATCCTGATCGTCGCCCAAACAAAAAAGAGCGGAGAGATTTATTGAAATTTAAACATCAGGATAAATTTGAATAAAAATCTTACCGCACTTTTCTGTGTTTTTAAGGTTTAATATCTCGCAAAATTGGATTTTGCATTGAAATCAAGGTTTCAGTGGATTGAATTTCATCTATTAACTGAATCTTTGTCGCCAAAACAGAATGTAATTCTGCGATTGTGTGTGTCATCACTTTTAAGAAAATTGAGTAATTACCCGTTGTATAATAGGCTTCCACTACCTCATCGAAACTTTCTAGCTTTTTGATTACCTTCTCATAATCTTTTGCGCTTTTTAGAATAATGCCGATAAAACAACATACATCATAGCCTAATTTACGCTCATCAATGATCACCTTCGTGCCTTCAATAATGCCCGATTGACGCATTTTTTCGACCCGAACGTGAATCGTTCCTGGACTGACGCCAAAGTTTTTAGCCATTTCGGCATAGGGAGTTCTCGCATCTTTGGTGAGTACACGTAAGATTTGCCGATCTAAACTGTCAATATTGTGCATAAAACAACCTCCTTTAGATTTTATTTAATTTTTCATTACTGAATTAGATATTATCTAATCAAAATAAGAAAGTAAATAAAATACTTGAAATAAAATCATAATTTATTGAATAATACTCAAAAATATTATTCCTCATTAAAAAAGGTTATCAAAATGAAAAAGACATTTATTTTACAACAACAAGAAATCAGCTTTGTGAAGAACACTTTCACGCAAAATCTTATTGAGCAACTTGGCATTATTGAAGTGCAAGGCCCAATTTTGAGCCAAGTGGGTAACGGAATGCAAGATAACTTATCTGGCATTGAAAAAGCCGTTCAAGTTAACGTGAAATGTATTCCAAATGCCGTATTTGAAGTAGTACATTCTCTTGCGAAATGGAAACGCCATACATTAGCTCGTTTCAACTTTAAAGAAGACGAAGGCTTGTTTGTTCATATGAAAGCATTGCGTCCCGATGAAGATTCTCTTGATCCAACGCACTCTGTTTATGTAGATCAATGGGACTGGGAAAAAGTGATTCCTGAAGGTCGTCGTAATTTTGCATACTTAAAAGAAACGGTAAATTCTATTTATCGTGCTATTCGTTTAACAGAATTAGCCGTAGAAGCACGTTTTGATATTCCTTCCATTCTTCCAAAACAGATTACCTTTGTGCATAGCGAAGATTTAGTAAAACGCTATCCAGATTTAAGCAGTAAAGAGCGTGAAAACGCAATTTGTAAAGAATACGGTGCAGTATTCTTAATCGGGATTGGCGGCAAACTTTCAGATGGCAAACCTCATGATGGTCGTGCACCTGACTATGATGACTGGACAACAGAATCTGAAAATGGCTACAAAGGCTTAAATGGCGACATTTTGGTATGGAACGACCAATTAGGCAAAGCCTTTGAACTATCCTCAATGGGTATCCGCGTGGATGAAAGTGCATTACGCTTACAAGTTGGCTTAACAGGCGATGAAGACCGTTTAAAAATGGATTGGCACCAAGATTTATTAAACGGAAAATTGCCATTAACTATCGGCGGTGGTATCGGTCAATCTCGCTTAGCGATGCTTTTACTTCGTAAAAAACATATCGGTGAAGTGCAATCAAGCGTATGGCCAAAAGAAATGTTAGAAGAATTTTCAAACATTCTTTAAAATCAATTAAGTAGATAACAAAAGTGCGGTAAAAATTAACCGCACTTTTTATTAGATGGAAAACCTAAAGAATACTTAATAGCTGGGCAAAATCATCAAACACCCAATCTGGATTGGATTCACGGATAGGGATATTGTAATTGTAGCCGTAAGTTAAACCAACAACTGCACAGCCCGCAGCGTGAGCCGCGATAATATCATTTTTAGAATCGCCCACGAAAAGCACTTGGCGTGGTTCAAAACCAAATTTTCCGCATAAATAATAAAGTGGAGCTGGATGTGGCTTAATGGCAGGTAAGGATTGACCACCCAACATTTCACTAAATAAATGATCAATGCCAAATGCTGCCAACACAGGTTGAACGTGCTTTGTGGGTTTATTGGTAACAACTGCTAGGACATAGCCTTTTTCTTTCAAGGTTTCTAAAGTTTCTTTTACATTTGGATACAAGCGACTGACATTACATAAATTCTCGCCATAATAAAAATTAAAACGTTCTGTTACTTGCTTAACCTCTGTTTCAGTTAGCACTTTTCCTGTTTGTTTTTTCGCCCAATCTAACGCTCGAGCAATTAATACAGGTGCACCATTGCCGATCCAAGTTAAAACTAATTCTTCTGGCGCTTGCGGTAAATTAAATTCAGCCAAGGCAGAATTTACGGATAACGCTAAATCAGGCAGGCTATTTACCAAGGTGCCATCTAAATCAAAGCCAATAAGTTTAAATTGTGTGTTCATTGTTTTTCTCTGTTCTATTACGATCATATTTTATTAAAATAACGGTTATACGCTAACTCTCGCTAACTGTGTACGCATTTGGTCAATAACTTGTTTATAATCTGGCTTACCAAAAATTGCAGAACCTGCCACGAACATATCTGCACCCGCCGCGGCAATTTCTGCGATGTTATCAACCTTCACGCCACCATCTACTTCAAGACGAATGTCATAACCACTTTCATCAATGATCTTACGAGCCTGTTGTAATTTCTTCAATGTTGCTGGAATAAAAGATTGTCCGCCAAATCCAGGATTCACTGACATTAATAAAACCACATCCACTTTATCCAAAACATAATCTAAATAGCTCAACGGCGTCGCAGGATTAAAAACTAATCCAGATTTACAACCACAATCGCGAATAAGCTGCAAAGAGCGGTCAATATGTTCGCTAGATTCTGGGTGAAAAGTGATGTAGTTCGCACCCGCTTTAGCAAAATCGGGAATAATGCGATCGATCGGTTTTACCATTAAATGCACATCTATCGGTGCGGTAATGCCATAATCACGTAAAGCTTGACATACCGCAGACCCAAAAGTGAGATTAGGTACATAATGATTATCCATAACATCAAAATGAATAACATCCGCGCCTGCATTAAGTACGTTTTGTACGTCATCGCCAAGACGTGCAAGATCGGCAGAAAGAATTGATGGGGCGATAAGATAAGGTTTCATAAAGGTTCTCCGTTGAGAAAATGAGTGCATTTAGTTTACTCACTTAAGTTCAAAAAACCAATAGTAATCCTTATATGAAATAACAAGATAAACAAAGAAAGGGCACTTTGGTGCCCTTTCAGTCATGAATTGAATATAAATAGACGAAAATTTACACGTCCAAATTTGCTCTTAACGCATTCAGCTCAATGAACTCACGACGTGGCTCAACTTCATCTCCCATTAAGGTCGTGAAGAGTTGATCCGCTGCAACGGCGTCCTTAATAGAAACCTTCAACATACGACGTGAATTTGGATCCATTGTGGTTTCCCAAAGTTGATCTGCATTCATTTCCCCAAGTCCTTTATAACGTTGTACTTCAAGACCTTTACGAGATTCTTTCACTAGCCATTCAACGACTTGTTCAAAACTACGTACTGGTTGTACTTTTTCGCCACGAATAACATAAGCACCCTCTTCTAATAAACCATTGAGTTGTTTATTAAGAGAAACAATTTTCGCGTATTCATTGCCGTGAACAAAATCAAAATTCAAGAAATAATCGGTATCAATACCGTGTTTGCGAACAGTAATCACCGCTTCATACACTTGGCGTTCCGCATTAAATTGTGTACGCACTGAATATTGATGTGCTTCTGTTTCTTTTGCAGTCAGTTGTTCAACAAAAGATTTACCCCAATTTTCCACCGCACTTTCGTTTTTCATCATTTCAACAGAAATTGGCGACTGATAAATTAATCCTTGCAATACAGGCACTGGGTAATGACGGTTTAAACGACCGATAAGTTTTTGTACGCTGTTATATTCTGCCACCAATTTCTCAAATACAAGGGCATTCATTGCTGGTGCATTTGCGCTGATATGTAATTCTGCGCCATCTAACGCAAGGGTTAATTCATATTGCTCCATTTCATCCGCATCTTTAATGTAGCGTTCTTGTTTTCCTTTTTTCACTTTGTAAAGTGGCGGCTGAGCAATGTAAACATAACCACGCTCAATCAGCTCAGGCATTTGACGATAGAAAAACGTTAAAAGCAACGTACGGATGTGAGAACCATCCACATCAGCATCGGTCATAATAATGATATGATGATAACGTAATTTATCTGGATTATATTCATCACGACCAATACCGCAGCCTAAAGCAGTAATTAATGTGCCCACTTCTTGGGAAGACAACATTTTGTCGAAACGTGCTTTTTCTACGTTTAAGATTTTACCTTTCAATGGCAAAATTGCTTGAGTTTTACGATCACGACCAACTTTCGCAGAACCACCCGCAGAGTCACCCTCCACCAAGTAAAGTTCAGAAAGTGCAGGATCTTTTTCTTGGCAGTCTGCAAGTTTACCCGGTAAACCTGCAATATCTAATGCCCCTTTACGGCGCGTCATTTCACGCGCTTTACGTGCGGCTTCGCGCGCACGAGCAGCCATAATAATTTGATTTACAATGATTTTTGCATCTGCAGGATTTTCTAATAAATATTCCTGCATTTTTTCATTCATCGCTGATTCCACCGCACTTTTAACTTCTGAAGACACGAGTTTGTCTTTCGTTTGCGATGAGAATTTTGGATCAGGCACTTTAACGGAAATAATCGCCACCAAACCTTCACGCGCATCATCGCCTGAAGTCGCCACTTTTTCTTTTTTCAGCATGCCTTCGTTTTCCATATAGCTATTTAAGCTACGGGTTAAAGCCCCACGGAAACCAGCTAGGTGAGTACCGCCATCACGTTGAGGAATGTTATTGGTAAAGCAGTACACGTTTTCATTTACACCATCATTCCATTGCAATGCAACTTCTACGCCAATACCATCTTTCTCAGCGGTAAAATAAAATGGCTTTGGATGAATTGGGTTTTTATTTTTGTTCAAATATTCTACGAATGCTTGAATACCACCTTCGTAATGGAAATGATCTTCAGATCCATCACGTTTATCGATTAAACGAATAGATACGCCAGAATTCAAGAAAGAAAGCTCACGTAAGCGTTTTGCTAAGATTTTGTAATCAAAGGTTGTGATAGCAAAAATATCTGAGCTTGGCCAGAAACGAACCGTTGTCCCCGTTGCCTCTGTTTCGCCAATCACTGTTAATGGCGATTGAGGCTCCCCTAAATGATAAAACTGCTCGTGAACGTGACCTTGACGACGAATGGTTAATTGTAACTTATCAGAAAGCGCATTCACTACAGATACGCCCACGCCGTGTAAACCGCCCGATACTTTATAAGAGTTATCGTCAAATTTACCGCCTGCGTGAAGCACAGTCATAATCACTTCCGCTGCAGAAACGCCTTCTTCAGGATGAATATCCACAGGAATCCCGCGCCCATCATCTTGCACCGATACAGAATTATCATCGTGAATTGTCACGATAATATCGGAACAATGGCCAGCGAGGGCTTCATCAATGGCATTATCCACCACTTCAAATACCATATGGTGCAAACCCGTACCGTCATCGGTATCGCCGATATACATACCAGGACGCTTACGCACCGCATCAAGGCCTTTTAATACTTTAATGCTCGATGCACCATAGTTATCATTGGTCGTTTCTGACATAATTTATCTCATTCTTTTGTAAATAAAAATCGGGCGAGATTATAGCAAAAAATCGCCGTTTTGGCGATGCTTTTCGGGAAAGGAAAGCGATAAAAAAAGGGCGAATAATTTCGCCCTATAACTTGTTATTTTTTCCAATTTTTTAGCGCATCAGCAAAGGCATTGCCCATCGCATTATTACCTCTTGAACTACGCGCCTCTCGCTGCGTATTTCCACGAGGTCTTGCGGATAAAGTGCGGTCAGATTTACCGTCATTTTTGACCGCACTTTCATCTAATCGCATCGTCAATGCAATGCGTTTACGTGACACATCTACTTCTAACACTTTGACTTTTACAATATTGCCTGTTTTTACCACTTGATGGGGATCTTCCACGAATTTATCGCTTAATGATGAAATATGCACTAAACCATCTTGATGAACACCAATATCCACAAATGCGCCAAAATTGGTTACATTAGTCACTGTTCCTTCTAAAATCATACCAGGTTTTAAATCCGTTATTTCTTCCACGCCTTCTGCAAATACGGCAGTTTTAAATTCACCACGGGGATCGCGCCCTGGTTTTTCCAACTCTTTGAAAATATCTTGGACGGTCGGTAAACCAAATTGCTCATCAATGAATTGTTTTGCATCAAGCTGACGTACCACACTGGCATTACTCATTAAATCTTGAATAGATTGCGCGGTAGCTTGCAAGATTTTTTCGACCACAGGATAAGCTTCTGGGTGAACACCTGAAGCATCAAGTGGATTTTTCCCGTTTGCAATACGCATAAAGCCTGCACATTGCTCAAAGGCTTTTGGTCCTAAACGCGGCACTTTTTTCAATTCTGCACGGCTTTCAAAACGCCCATTTTCATCACGATATTCCACAATGTTTTGTGCTAAGGTTTTTGTCATACCAGCTACACGAGCTAATAATGGTGCGGATGCGGTATTCAAATCCACACCTACTGCGTTTACACAGTCTTCCACTACTGCATCGAGTTTACGCGCAAGTTGGGTTTGGTTTACATCGTGCTGATATTGCCCCACACCAATGGCTTTCGGTTCGATTTTCACTAATTCTGCCAATGGATCTTGTAAACGACGTGCAATAGAGACCGCACCACGTAAAGATACATCTAAATTCGGGAATTCATTTGCGGCAAATTCAGAAGCTGAATAAACGGACGCGCCAGCTTCGCTTACTACAACGGTTTGTGGTTTATTTTCTTTATTTTCTTTAATTTCTTTAATCACGTCTTTCGCAAAACGTTCAGTTTCACGAGAAGCCGTACCATTACCAATGGCAATTAATTCCACGTTATGTTTGCGGATTAAGCTGAAAATCGCCACTTGAGCTTCAGCTTCACGCCCCGTGTGTGGATAAATGGTGGTGGTATCTAATAATTTACCTGTGTTATCCACTACTGCAACTTTAACTCCCGTACGTAAGCCTGGGTCTAAGCCCATAGTACTTTTCGCCCCTGCCGGTGCTGCCATTAAAAGTGCGGTCAAATTTCTGGCGAAAACATCAATGGCTTCTTCTTCCGCTTTTTCACGTAAACTTGCCATTAATTCCGTTTCTAAATGCAACGAAACTTTAATTTTCCATGTCCACGCAATCACTTGCTCACGCCATTTATCTGCTGGCTGACCAGTAAAACGTACATCTAAATAATCACGAATAATTTCTTCGCAATAACTTTGACGACTTCCCTCTTCTGCATCAGGATCAGCATTTAAACTTAATTGTAAAATGCCCTCATTACGTCCACGGAACATGGCCAATGCTCGGTGAGAAGGCACTTTTTTCAATAATTCTTGGTGGTCGAAATAATCTTGGAATTTTGCGCCTTCCGTTTCTTTGCCTTCGATCACTTTTGATACGATAACGGCATTTTTTGCTAAATAATCACGGACTTTCGCTAATAAGCCCGCATCTTCAGCAAAACGCTCCATTAAAATATAGCGAGCACCGTCTAACGCAGCTTTACTATCAGCTACGCCTTTTTCAGCATCAACAAAGGAAAATGCGGTTGATTCTGGATCATTTTTTGGCTCGTTCCAAAGTAAATCAGCCAATGGCTCAAGACCAGCTTCAATGGCAATTTGCCCTTTGGTGCGACGTTTAGGTTTGTACGGCAAATATAAATCTTCTAATTCGGTTTTGCTTTGTGTCGCATCAATTTTGTCACGCAATTCATCAGTCAATTTTCCTTGCTCTTCAATAGATTTCAAGATGGTTTGACGACGTTCTTCTAACTCACGTAAATAAATTAAACGGGTTTCAAAATGGCGAAGCTGGGTGTCATCTAAGCCCCCTGTGGCTTCTTTACGATAACGTGCAATAAATGGAATGGTGTTGCCATCATCTAATAATTGAATGGCAGCAAGAATTTGTTGGGGTTGAACGGTTAATTCTGCCGCAATAATTTGGCTAATTTGTTGATTTAACATTGTCGTACTTCTTTATTATAAAAAAACGAAGATAGAATACTGGTTTTAGCGGGATGGCTCAAATATAATTCAAAAAACTTTCTTTTATTTTATTATGGCAAAATCAAATTATATTACCCGTCAAGGCTGGCTTGCGCTTGACCAAGAACTCAAGTTTTTGTGGAAAGAAGAACGCTCAAAAGTCACTCAAGCCGTTTCAGATGCAGCTGCACTAGGCGATCGTAGCGAAAATGCCGAATATATTTATGGTAAACGTCGCTTACGTGAAATTGATCGCCGCGTGCGTTTTTTAACTAAAAGATTGGAAGTGCTACAAATTGTCGATTACAACCCAAAGCAAGAGGGAAAAGTTTTCTTCGGTGCGTGGGTGGAATTAGAAAATGAAGAAGGCGAAACCAAGCAATATCGTATCGTCGGTTGTGATGAATTTGCCCCTGCGAAAAATTGGATATCCATTGATTCCCCAGTTGCTCGAGCTTTAATCGGAAAAACATTAGACGACGAAGTGCGGGTAGAAACGCCATCAGGTTTTATTACCCTTTATATAAATAAAATTTGGTATGAGAATAACTCGGAAAAATAAAAGATAGCAAATACCTAAGCACAAAGAAAAATTAATTGACTAGATATAAAAACTATCTTATTTGCCTCTTTCCTTATTTGCAGCAAAATCAGCACCTTTTGCAAGCATTCTCAACTGCAAAATCACTCGAGCTTTAAGTTGCTCACGCTCAGCTTTACTCATATCTAAAGCATTCGCCCCTGCAGTGAATACGATTGTTACGATGCCTTCCGCTTGAACATAAGCAACATATTGCGAATATTGATGTTTGTAGGAAATATATTCTGCTAACTCATCAACAAAATGCTTAATTTCGCGTGCTGCCGCAGTACGAAAAGCTTGAGAAGTGCCTGAACTTTCGCGTAATAACAAGCGAAAAACGTTCGTGCTATTAGTAATAAATTCAAAAAATGTATCCACAGAAACAGAAATAACACTACCGCCCGCATCAATGCGTTTACGCGCTTGACGCATTAATTGGCGCAACATCAAACCTGCTTCATCCACCATTTCTAAGCCAAGTTCATCCATATCACTAAAATGGCGATAGAAAGAGGTAGGCGCAATACCAGCCTCGCGCGCCACTTCTCGTAAACTTAAATTAGAAAAACTTTTTTCTGCGCTAAGCTGATTAAATGCCGCATCCACTAAAGCGCGACGAGTCTTTTCTTTTTGAACAGCACGAACACCAGCCATTATTTCAACCCATCTAGAATAGATTTAACTTCATCGCTGACCGCACTTGCCACACGCTCATAACGATTACGTAATGGCGAACCAGGACGATAAACCAACGCAATGGTGCGTGATGGCTCTGGCGAATAACAAGGAATATATTTCACACCTTTGCGCGTACCTTCATTTAGTACCGCTAATTCAGGCATAAAAGTGATACCAGCATTCGCTGCCACCATATTGCGCAAAGTTTCAAGACTAGTTGCTTGGAAATGGGAATTTTCTTTCGCACCAGCAGTGAAGCAATAATCTAGCGCTTGATTGCGCAAACAATGACCATCATCAAGCATTAACATTTCTTGACCATTTAATTGGTTCATTGGAAGTTTACTTTCTTGAGCCCAAGGATGATGCTCTGATACGGCGAGTAACATTTTCTCGTTGAAAATAGGTACTTCAATAAAAGCCTCAGTTTCTGGAACAGTGGCAACGATAGCACAATCTAAACGCCCCGTTTCCAATTGTTCTAATAATTGATGCGTTTGCGCTTCATAAAGAAACACTTCTAAATCAGGGAATGCCGCTTTTAACATTGGCACAATATAAGGGAGCAAATAAGGACCAACCGTTGGAATTAAACCGATGTGTAATGGCCCGGTCATTTCTTTACCTTGATTACTCGCCATTTCTTTCAATAATTTTACTTCTCGAAGAACTGTACGAGCCTGATCAACCAATAACATCCCAGATTGAGTAAACAACACTTTACGGCTAGTACGTTCTAACAAAATAATACCGAGCTCATCTTCTAATTTACGAATTTGCCCACTTAATGTTGGTTGGCTCACATTACAAGAATCGGCAGCACGGCGGAAATGTTTATATTCAGATAAAGCAACAAGATATTCTAGATCACGGATATTCATGAGATTTTCCCTATAGAAAAATTCAATTAAAAGAATAGAATTAATTGATTATGACTATATCATAATTTTCCCTATAATACAGCACGTAAAATTTAAATTAACAACCAATAGGAGAAAAAAACAATGTCTAGTATGGAAGGAAAAAAAGTCCCTCAAGTGACATTCCGCACTCGTCAGGGTGATAAATGGGTTGATGTAACTACCTCAGAGTTATTTGATAACAAAACAGTGATCGTGTTCTCATTACCGGGCGCATTCACTCCAACTTGCTCATCATCACACTTACCACGTTACAACGAATTAGCGCCAGTATTCAAAAAATACGGTGTAGACGATATTCTTGTTGTATCTGTAAATGATACTTTCGTAATGAACGCATGGAAAGAAGATGAAAAATCTGAAAACATCACTTTCATTCCAGATGGTAATGGTGAATTTACCGAAGGCATGGGTATGTTAGTTGGTAAAGAAGATTTAGGCTTCGGTAAACGTTCATGGCGTTATTCTATGCTTGTGAAAAACGGTGTAGTTGAAAAAATGTTTATCGAACCAAACGAACCAGGCGATCCGTTCAAAGTATCCGATGCTGACACTATGTTGAAATACCTTGCACCACAACACCAAGTGCAAGAGTCTATTTCAATCTTCACAAAACCTGGCTGTCCTTTCTGTGCAAAAGCAAAACAACTTTTACACGATAAAGGCTTAAGCTTTGAAGAAATCATATTAGGTCACGATGCAACAATCGTGAGCGTACGTGCAGTTTCAGGTCGTACTACTGTTCCACAAGTATTTATCGGTGGTAAACATATTGGCGGTAGCGACGATTTAGAAAAATACTTTGCATAAGCAAGTATTTAGCTGATTATTATTTGGGAATGTAATTTAAAGGGCGCATTAAGCGCCCTTTTCATTTGTACGAATTTATTGCAAAAATCAATAATGGGGCGGTGGCGTTTCTTCAGATTGACTTGCAATGTTAGACGGTTGAAAGTCTTTTAATTTATTTGCCATATAACGCAATTGGACTTGCATTTTATCAATATCAAATTGCTGTTGAACTAAAGCGTGATTTAATTCATCTAATAACTGTTCCTGAAATGCAATTTTCATTTCAAGTTCTTCGATGCGATTTTCTAACATTTGTTGAATTTGCATAAATTTTCTCTAAATTCTAAAAAAAAGTTGAGAATAGATAGAAAGCCATTTAATCTATTCCTCGTATTATTCCATTCATTATAAAGGATTAACTTATATGTTAAAAATTCAAAAATTATCTATCGCAGCATTAATGGTAAGTGCGGTGATTTCTGGCCAAGTTTTTGCAGAAGATAACACATTCGATGAAAAAGCGGCATCTTATGCAGTAGGTACGCTCATGGGCAGTCAAATGAAAGATCTTGTTGATTCCCACAAAGAAGTTATTAAATATGATAATGCGCGTATTTTAGATGGCTTAAAAGATGCTTTAGAAGGCAAAGTGGATGTTCGTAAAGATGAAAAAATCCAAAAAACCTTAGAATCTATTGAAGCAAAATTAGTGGCTGCATCAAAAGCAAAAGCAGAATCGATTGCTAAACAAGCAAAAGAAGAAGGCGATAAATTCCGTGCTGAATTTGCTAAAGGTAAAGATGTAAAAACGACGCAATCTGGTTTAATGTATAAAATTGAAAGTGCAGGTAAAGGCGATACAATCAAATCAACGGATACCGTTAAAGTACATTACACGGGTAAATTACCAAATGGAAAAGTATTTGATAGCTCTGTCGAGCGCGGACAACCTGTAGAATTCCAACTTGATCAAGTAATTAAAGGCTGGACTGAAGGTCTTCAATTAGTGAAAAAAGGCGGAAAAATTCAATTAGTTATTGCACCTGAATTAGGCTATGGCGAACAAGGTGCTGGTACATCTATTCCACCAAATTCAACATTAATTTTTGATGTGGAAGTATTGGACGTCAATCCGAAATCTGAAAAATAACGGATAAGTTTAATAGCGCGCGTTCTTTAACGCGTGCTTTTTATTATAAAAAACGAGCGGAATTTTTACCGCACTTTTAACCTAACGCTATGACATTAAACGATAAATATCCTTTCACTGATGAAGATCAGGCTATCATAAATTCCTACAAACCAGTCGTTGATGGTGTCAGCGCACTGATTGGCGAGCACTGCGAAATCGTGCTTCATTCTCTGGAAAATATTGAACATTCTGCTGTTTGTATTGCCAACGGACATAACACTAATCGACAAGTTGGTTCGCCAATTACTGATCTTGCCTTACGTTCGCTACGAAATATGCAAAGCGAAAGTGTTTCAAAACCTTATTTTACACGAGCAAAAGGCAGCGTACTGATGAAATCAGTTACTATCGCTATTCGTAATAAAACTCAACGTATTATTGGTTTGCTTTGCATCAATATCAATTTAGATGTACCCATGTTTCAATTTTTGCAATGCTTTATGCCAACGGAGCATACGAATGAAACATCTTCAGTGAACTTTGCGAATTCAGTGGAAGACTTGGTTACGCAGACTATTGAAAAAACAATAGAAGAAGTCAATGCGGATCGTGCTGTTGCCAATAATACTAAAAACCGACAAATCGTCCTTTCTCTTTACGAAAAAGGTATTTTTGATATTAAAGATGCGATTAATTTAGTCGCAGAACGCTTAGATATTTCCCGACATACGGTTTACCTGTACATCCGCCAAATCAAACAAGAGCAAGAATAATGCGCTATGTTATCGCCGTCAAAAGCCCTATTTACGGAAAGCAAGGGGCATTTTTAGCTTATCAATTTGCAGATGCCTTAATCAAAAAAGGACACGAAATCTCACAGATTTTTTTCTTCCAAGATGGAGTGAGTAACGGAAATGCATTAGTGTATCCAGCCAATGATGAAGTTAATTTACAAAAACATTGGCAAATGTTTTCTATTACCTACAATATTCCTTTACATTTATGTGTTGCAGCATCTCAAAGACGAGGTGTTGTTGATAACTTAACTACACCAACTACAGCTCACTACAATCTTGCAGAGGGATTCACAATTGCAGGTCTTGGAGAATTTATAGCAGCAAGTTTAAACGCAGATCGAGTAATAACCCTATGAAGATAGCCTTTTTATTTCGCACATCTCCACATGGCACATCCATTTCACGAGAAGGCTTAGATGCAATTCTTGCCGCGACAGCTTTTTGTGAACCCAATGATATTGGGATATTTTTTATCGATGATGGCGTATTAAATCTTATCGATAACCAACAACCCGAAATCATTCAACAAAAAGATTTCATTAGAACCTTTAAATTATTAGATTTATATGATGTAGAACAACGCTTTATCTGCACAGCGTCTTTGCAGAAATTTAAATTAGATAATAGAGAACTTATCCTATCTTGTGAAAAAATTGACCGCTCTTTATTGCTAGAAAAGCTTAATCAAGCAGAAAAATTGTTTACTTTCTAAGGAATATTATGCTTTATACATTTTCTCAATCAGATTATCCCAAAACTGAACTCGATGACTATTTTTCATATATTACAGAAAAAGATGCGGTAGTACTATGGCAAGACGG
Source organism: Haemophilus aegyptius (assembly GCF_900475885.1). Taxonomy (GTDB): domain Bacteria; phylum Pseudomonadota; class Gammaproteobacteria; order Enterobacterales; family Pasteurellaceae; genus Haemophilus; species Haemophilus influenzae. The sequence continues at coordinate 520,443 of NZ_LS483429.1, read as the reverse complement.
TGTGTTATTGGCAATAAAATATCCTGATTATTTTGCCAAATGTAAAGGGAATTGCATGATATTAAAACAAGATATTTTAGCAAGAAATCTCACCGCACTTTTACCTCAAAGCAGCAAGATAAAATTAATATCAATAGAAGAACTTGTTGGAATCACTGAAAATTATTTACCACAGCTATCACTATAAAAATCAAATAATTTAGTAAATACTCAAGCAAAGTATCAGATATAGAATAAAAAATGCGGAGAATTTTCTCCGCACTTTTCTTTTTACTTCTTCTGTCTTTTATCTTTAAGACATTCAAGAATTCATCAATTATTTGATGATTTTCGCAACAACGCCTGCACCTACTGTACGGCCACCTTCACGGATTGCGAAACGTAAACCTTGATCCATCGCGATTGGGTGGATTAAGCTTACTGTCATCTTGATGTTATCCCCTGGCATTACCATTTCCACGCCTTCTGGTAATTCAATAGTTCCAGTCACGTCTGTTGTACGGAAATAGAATTGTGGACGGTAACCTTTGAAGAATGGAGTATGACGACCACCTTCATCTTTTGATAATACGTACACTTCTGATTCGAAGTCAGTGTGTGGTGTGATTGAACCTGGTTTCGCTAATACTTGACCACGTTCGATTTCTTCACGTTTGGTACCACGTAATAATGCACCGATGTTTTCACCTGCACGACCTTCGTCAAGTAATTTACGGAACATTTCAACACCCGTTACAGTAGTTTTCGCTGTATCTTTGATACCGACGATTTCTACTTCATCACCTGTACGGATGATACCACGTTCTACACGACCTGTTACTACAGTACCACGACCTGAGATTGAGAACACATCTTCGATTGGAAGAAGGAACGGTTGGTCAATCGCACGTTCTGGTTCTGGAATATAAGTATCTAAGTGACCCGCTAATTCTAGGATTTTTTCTTCCCATTCTGCTACGCCGTTTAATGCTTGTAATGCAGAACCACGTACGATTGGTGTATCGTCACCTGGGAAGTCATATTGAGATAGAAGTTCACGAACTTCCATTTCTACTAATTCTAATAACTCTTCGTCATCTACCATGTCGCATTTGTTTAAGAATACGATGATGTATGGAACACCTACTTGGCGACCTAATAAGATGTGTTCACGAGTTTGTGGCATTGGACCATCTGTTGCTGCTACGACTAAAATAGCACCATCCATTTGTGCCGCACCAGTAATCATATTTTTAACATAGTCGGCGTGTCCCGGACAGTCTACGTGTGCGTAGTGGCGAGTCGGTGTATCGTATTCAACGTGTGAAGTGTTGATGGTAATACCACGCGCTTTTTCTTCTGGCGCGTTATCAATTTGGTCAAATGCACGCGCTGCACCACCGTAATGTTTTGCTAATACGGTTGTGATTGCTGCTGTTAAAGTTGTTTTACCGTGGTCAACGTGGCCGATTGTACCCACGTTTACGTGCGGTTTTGTACGTTCAAATTTTTCTTTAGACATTGCTAATGTTTCCTAAGAAGTGCGGTATAAAACAATCATATTTTACACCGCTGGTTTACAAAAATTATTTTTTACGCGCTTCAATTACTGCAGCTGCCACACTTGTTGGAGCTTCAGCATATTTTAACGGTTCCATTGAGTATGATGCACGACCTTGAGTTTGTGAACGTAAGTCTGTTGCATAACCGAACATTTCTGAAAGTGGAACTTCAGCATCGATCTTAACAACAAACTCGTTCGCTTCTTGACCGTTTACCATAGCACGACGACGGCTTAAATCACCAATTACATCACCAACATATTCAGGTGGAGTTTCAACTTCAACTTTCATAATTGGCTCAAGTAATACTGGGTTTGCTTTTGAGAATGCCGCTTTAAATGCTAAAGACGCAGCAAGTTTAAATGCTAACTCAGATGAATCCACATCATGGTATGAACCGAAGTGTAAACGTACACCAAGATCAACTACTGGGTAACCCGCTAATGGACCAGATTTAAGTTGTTCTTGAATACCTTTATCAACGGCTGGAATGTATTCACCAGGAATTACACCACCTTTGATTTCGTTTACAAATTCATAACCAGGGCCTTCTGGATCTAATGGGTATAAGTCGATAACAACATGACCATATTGACCGCGACCACCAGATTGTTTAGCGTGTTTACCTTCTACATCATTAACACGAGTACGGATAGTTTCACGGTATGATACTTGTGGTTTACCAATATTAGCTTCCACTTTGAACTCACGTTTCATACGATCAACAATGATATCTAAGTGCAACTCACCCATACCAGAAATAATGGTTTCACCAGATTCCTCATCTGTGTGAACACGGAATGAAGGGTCTTCTTGTGCTAAACGACCTAATGCTAAGCCCATTTTTTCTTGGTCAGCTTTAGTTTTTGGTTCTACCGCAACAGAAATTACTGGCTCTGGGAATTCCATACGCTCAAGGATAATTGGTGCATCAATTGCACATAATGTATCACCAGTAGTTACATCTTTTAATCCGATAGCAGCTGCGATGTCACCTGCACGAACTTCTTTAATTTCTTCACGTTTATTAGCGTGCATCTGTACGATACGACCAAAACGTTCACGTTTTTGACGTACAGAATTCAATACTGTATCTCCAGAATTAATCACTCCAGAATATACACGGAAGAATGTTAAGTTACCGACGAATGGGTCAGTTGCAATTTTAAATGCTAATGAAGAGAATGGTTCTTCATCACTTGCGTGACGCTCACCTTCAGTTTCATCTGGATTGATACCTTTAATAGCAGGAATATCAGTTGGTGCTGGTAGGTATTCAACAACTGCATCAAGCATTGCTTGAACACCTTTGTTTTTGAACGCAGAACCACAGGTTACCAAAATAATTTCATTTGCTAATACACGCTGACGTAATGCTGACTTAATTTCTTCTTCAGTTAAGTCTTCGCCACCTAAGTATTTTTCCATTAATTCTTCTGATGCTTCAGCTGCCGCTTCAACAAGATTTTGACGCCATTCTTCACAGTCTGCTTGCATATTAGCAGGCACTTCTTCATAAGTGAAAGTCATACCTTGGTCTGCTTCATTCCAATTGATCGCTTTCATTTTGATCAAATCAACTACACCTGTGAAGTTTTCTTCTGCACCAACAGGGAGTTGAAGAGGAATAGCATTAGCACCTAAGCGAGTTTTTAATTGTTCAACAACACGTAAGAAATTAGCACCAGTACGGTCCATTTTGTTTACGAACGCAATACGTGGAACTTCATATTTGTTAGCTTGACGCCATACGGTTTCAGATTGTGGTTGAACACCACCAACCGCACAGTAAACCATTACCGCACCATCAAGAACACGCATAGAACGTTCTACTTCAACAGTAAAGTCCACATGTCCCGGAGTATCAATAACATTGATACGATGTTGTGGGAATTGTTGTGACATACCAGACCAGAATGCAGTTGTTGCCGCAGAGGTAATGGTGATACCACGCTCTTGTTCTTGTTCCATCCAGTCCATCGTTGCTGCACCATCGTGCACTTCACCGATTTTGTGGCTAACACCAGTATAGAATAAGATACGCTCAGTAGTAGTAGTTTTACCCGCATCAATATGCGCACTGATACCTATATTACGATATCTTTCAATAGGGGTTGTACGAGCCATTATTATAACCTTGTTTATTTAATATCAGTTTATATAAGGGTAAGGCTTCATCAACGATGAAGCCCTTTAAATTCAAAAACTTATTACCAACGGTAGTGAGCAAATGCTTTGTTAGCTTCAGCCATGCGGTGAACGTCTTCACGTTTTTTCACTGCTGCACCTTTATTATCTGAAGCATCAGATAATTCGTTTGCAAGGCGTAAAGCCATTGATTTATCACCACGTTTACGTGCTGCTTCAACGATCCAACGCATACCTAATGCGTTACGACGTACAGGGCGCACTTCAACTGGCACTTGGTAAGTAGAACCACCAACACGACGAGATTTAACCTCAACAGTTGGACGTACGTTTTCAAGTGCAACTTCAAACGCTTCTAAAGGCTCTTTACCCGTGCGTTGTGCTAAAGTTTCTAAAGCACCATAAACGATTGATTCAGCAACGGATTTTTTACCGTCTACCATGATTACATTAATAAATTTTGCAAGTAATTCTGAACCGAACTTCGGATCTGGAAGAATCTTGCGTGCTTCAACACTACGACGACGTGGCATTGCGAATTTCTCCGTATTTTAATCTTCAGGATATCCAAAACCCATCAGCAATATTTCTCATTGAGAAAATTTGCAGCACAAAGCGCTTTTTGACTGGAGTTTATGGTTTAAATTGTTTTGCTAATTTAGACGTTTGGCCTTACTTAACGGAGAACCATTAAGCTTTAGGACGTTTAACGCCGTATTTAGAACGACCTTGTTTACGATCTTTAACGCCTGCGCAGTCTAATGCACCGCGTACTGTGTGGTAACGCACACCCGGTAAGTCTTTAACACGACCACCACGGATTAATACAACACTGTGCTCTTGAAGGTTATGACCTTCACCACCGATATAAGAAGTTACTTCAAAACCGTTAGTTAAGCGGATACGACATACTTTACGTAACGCTGAGTTTGGTTTTTTAGGAGTTGTAGTATATACACGAGTACATACACCACGTTTCTGCGGGCAAGCCTCTAATGCAGGAACGTTGCTTTTTACAACCTTTTTCACACGCGGTTTGCGTACTAGCTGGTTGATAGTTGCCATTAAAAAAGCTCCAGTTTAAATGTTATTCAAGAATAGAATGTTGCTCAAAAAATCTACTTCTCTATACAGAAGTAGGTGGTAAATTCTAATAGTTTTACGCTTTATTGTCAATAATTAAACAATATACTCTAGGATTAAAACTAGATTAAAATTTACCGCACTTTTGTTTTTTATAAAAAACTTTATTCCCCACGTTTTAGCATTCCTTGTTTTTTCAAATTCACCAAAATAATTGAAATTGCTGCAGGGGTGATACCTGAAATTCGGCTCGCTTGTCCAATGGAAACCGGACGATGCTGTTCTAACTTCGCACGTACTTCATTAGATAAACCGGAAACTTTACTATAATCAAAGTTAGCTGGAATAGCCGTATTTTCGTGGCGTTTTTGTTTTTCGATTTCTTCTTGTTGATGCTCGATATAGCCTTGATATTTAATAGCAATTTCTACTTGCTCAACAGCTTCCTTATCTTCCATTGCCGGTTTATATGGCGTTAAAGAAGTCAAAATATCGTAGGTCATTTCAGGACGACGCAATAAATCTTCACCGCTAGCCTCACGTACAAGTGGACTACCAAGCACTTTATTCGCTTCTTCTAAATATTCCGAACGTGGATGCAACCAAATACTGCGTAAGCGTTGGCGTTCCTGTTCAATATTTTCCATTTTTTGATTGAAACGTGCCCAGCGAGCCTCATCAATCAAACCTAATTCATGGGCAATTGGTGTTAAACGAATGTCTGCATTGTCTTCACGTAGTAATAAACGGTATTCAGCACGAGAAGTAAATACGCGATATGGTTCTTTGGTACCAAGTGTACAAAGGTCATCAACCAATACGCCAGTATAAGATTGATCACGGCGTGGATACCATGCATCCTTCTCTTGAACATAAAGACCTGCGTTAATCCCAGCCAATAAACCTTGTGCCGCTGCTTCTTCATAACCGGTTGTACCGTTAATTTGACCTGCGAAGAATAGACCCGAAATTGATTTAGTTTCTAATGTTGGTTTTAAATCGCGCGGATCAAAATAATCGTATTCAATGGCATAACCTGGTTTCACAATACGTGCGTTTTCTAAACCTTTCATAGAATTCACAATGCCCATTTGCACGTCAAACGGTAAACTGGTAGAGATCCCGTTTGGATACACTTCATTACTGGTTAAGCCTTCTGGTTCTAAATAAATTTGATGTGAATTACGATCCGAGAAACGCATCACTTTATCTTCAATGGATGGGCAATAACGTGGACCGATCCCTTCAATCATACCTGTATACATTGGACTACGATCCAAGTTATTACGGATCACTTCATGGGTTTGTTCATTGGTATGGGTTATATAACAAGGAATTTGTTGAGGGTGATCATCAACAGATCCCATAAAAGAGAACATGGGCAACACCTCATCACCATGTTGTTTAGTTAAAATATCAAAATTGATCGTACGTGCATCAATACGTGGTGGTGTACCTGTTTTAAGGCGATCTACACGTAATCCAAGATCTCTTAATCGATGTGAAAGATTTACAGAAGCAGGGTCCCCTGCACGACCACCTTCATAATTTTCCAAACCTATGTGGATCTTACCGGCTAAGAACGTACCGGCCGTTAAGATCACTGATTTTGCACGGAAGGTTAATCCCATTTTTGTGCTAACGCCTGTAACTCGATCTTGCTCAATCAGAATATCAGTCGCTTCTTGTTGGAAAATATCTAAATTAGGTTGATTTTCTAATGCAGTACGAACAGCTTGACGATATAGAACTCTGTCAGCTTGAGCTCGAGTAGCACGCACTGCTGGGCCTTTACTGCTATTTAAAGTACGAAATTGGATCCCTGCTTTATCTGCAGCATGCGCCATTAAACCGCCCATTGCATCTACTTCTTTTACTAAATGACCTTTACCGATCCCACCAATTGCAGGGTTACAAGACATTTGCCCTAAAGTATCTACATTATGTGTTAATAAAAGGGTTTTAAATCCCATACGAGCTGGTGCAAGCGCGGCTTCTGTACCCGCATGACCACCACCGATCACAATCACATCATAAGTTTCAGTGTAAAACATATCTATCTCTATTTATTCTGATCAAAAAATTGGCGTTATTCTACAGAAATTTAAAACACCTGACAAAAAAAGAATGGATCTATTGATCCTTTGAAAGATCAGGTTTGTATTAGTAAATAAGATCTCTTTTTATATAAAGATCTTATTATTGTTATTATTAAGATCTTTTTTGGTTGTGAGTAACCTTATTCGATCCTTATGGAAACAGGTGTTATAGGATCCAAAAATCTTGTGAAAATGCGATCATTTTCTTTAAAAATCTTGTGTGTAAAATGGAAAGTTATTAACAACTTTATTTTTTCTCAACGTTACTAAGTGAGTAAAAACAGTTTTATGACAGATTATTTATGAGTTATCCACAGATAAAAATGAATTTTTATTGAAATCCCTATAATTTAGTTTTTTTAAACAATTAATTTTATTAAATGTACGTTTTATGATTTGACTTTGTAGTTACTACAGGTTTTATGCTTCCTTAAAATCAAATAGTTAAGGAAATAAAATCAAAGATTTTTTACAGTCAATTGTTACTGAAAGTGAACATAATGAAGAGGAATGTAAAGCAATAGAAGGATTGAAAAGCAAATGTAATTTGTAAAAATATTCAAAAATTTGACCGCACTTTAGGAAGAAAAAATGCCACCTAAATTTTAATATTTAGACGGCATTTTATTTTTCTAGCTATTATTTAGACAAATCAATTTGATATACAGCAAATCCAACTTCATCTGTACCAACTTGTTTCATTGGATATTGTGCTTTTTCAGCGATAAATTTCGCCGTTTGTTCGCTTGGCGATGTTTCAAAACGGACATCTAATTTATCGTTACCTGTGATAGGCACAAAACGCCAGTTTTTATCCGCATTTGGATTGACTGAACCCTCTTTCTCACTGGTTGCTTTAATATAATCAGCCAAAATTTGACGGCTTTCATCTGGTGAAGCGTAAACAATATGTTGATCGCCAGTACCTGGGAATTTATTGCCGTAAGCACGATAGTTATTAGTTGCAATCAAAAATTCTGCTTTTGGATCAACTGGTTTACCTTGATAAGTGAGATTCACTACACGATGTGATTCTGGGTTAATTAATTTACATTCGCCATCGTAACGAGCAGGTTTGGTTAGATCGTATTCATAATTAACACCATCAATCACATCAAAGTTATAAGTGCGGAAACCTTCCCAGTCGATTAATGATTGTGGTTTATCACTTGTAGGGTCAATTTGTTTAAACATACCAGCACTACATTCTAACCATTCTTTTAATTGTTCGCCTGTTGCTTTAACAACCACTAGCGTATTTGGATAGAGATATAAGTCTGCAGCGTTACGGAAAGTTAATTTACCTTTATTCACTTCGGTATAACCCGTTGGGTCATTTTTACGACCACCCGCTTTAAATGGTGCGCCTGCACTTAAAATAGGTAAGCCAGCCATTGCTGCAACACTTGGTGCAACTTTCTCTACATACGCTTTTTGTGCTTGGTTTACAATTTGAATGGTTGGATCATCTTGTACTAATGCAAGGTAACTATACATATTGTCTGTGGCTTTGCCGATAGGTTGAGAAACATATTTACGTGTCGCTTCGTGAACTGGTTTTAAAAGTGCGGTAATTTCTGGGTCATTTTTTGCAAGTGCTTTTTTGGTTTCTACATCATAAATTGGACGAAGCACAGCTTTGCCAGAAGTCACGATCCATTTACCATTGTGTTCTGTTAAGCCTAAATCCACCACGCTGATATTATTTGCCCAGTAACCAGCCATACTTTCTGGTACGCCTTTTACGGTACCATTTACGATGTCTGCATTTGGTGATTTCGCAAATTCTTTATTTGGGAATAAACGGTGTGAGTGACCAAAAATAACCGCATCAATATGTGGAACATCCGCTAAATAGAATGCAGAGTTTTCAGCACCTTCTTGATAAGGTTCATCAGATGGGCCAGTGTGAGCTAATGCAACGACAATATCAGCCCCTTTTTTCTTCATTTCAGGTACATATTTTTGTGCTGTTTTTACAATATCACGGGTTTCCACTTTGCCTTGAAGGTTTGCTTTATCCCAAACCATGATTTGCGGTGGCACAAAACCGATGTAACCAATTTTTAATTTATGTGTTTTGCCATTATTATCCACCACAGATTTTTCTTGAATGACATAAGGTGTGAAATAAGGTTCTTCTGTCCCCGCTTTTACTACGTTCGCATTCACAATCGGGAATTTAGCTTGTTTGATGGCATCTGCAAGATAATTGAGACCATAGTTAAATTCGTGGTTACCTAATGTACCCACTTCATAATTCATCGCATTTAAACAATCGACCGCAGGGTTAGATTTGCCTTCTTTATAGCCTTGTGCGGCTTGATAGTCTGCAATTGGATTACCTTGAATTAAATCCCCGTTATCAACCAATACGCTATTTTTTACTTCAGCACGTGCTTGACGAATAAGGCTTGCCGCACGAGTAAAACCGAATTTATCGGTTGGTGCATCTTTATAATAGTCAAAATCGGTCAAGAAACTATGAACATCTGTTGTTGCCACAATGCGTAGTTCAACATCGCTCTTTCCTTTTGCCATCGCAAAACGGTTTGCACTTAATGCAAGAATACTGGTCGCACCAATTTGAATAAAATGACGTCTGTTCATTTTTATTTATTCCTTTAGTAAATGATAATTTATATTATATTTTACAAAATATTTATATTTTTTCAATAAAAATATATCTAAATGTTAAAAAGATGTAAAATTGTTTTATGTTTTTTAACTAAAATAGTTACATAAATAATATTATTAATAAATATTATAAAAAATATTATTATATCTATTGACAATATTTTTTATGAGGTTCAGAATTTGCAAAAGAAAGCTTAAATAAGGAAATAGGAGCAAAACATGCCAAAACATGCCAAAGTATAGGGATAAATAATATCCTCAAAAATAATTTTCACTTTATCTTATTATTACCTAATTTACCATTCTTATCTTGCCATAAAAAAGGCGATCTCTATTATCCACCTTCTATATAAATATTTATTTTTAAATTATATATTATTTCATATCTGATTATTTATTTAAAATAAATAACATTGATTTTTTCGTAAATAAATTTTGAAAAGTTTATTAATAATTAAAAGTTAGAACAAAAGGAAAATAATATGAGTTCTGAAATAAGTGTAAAAAAAGCTAAAAAAATGGGTGTATTAGCTTTAACGCTTGTGACCGCTTCTAATATGATGGGGTCTGGTGTTTTTCTACTACCAACTAACCTTGGTAGTATAGGGGCTATTTCTATTTTTGGATGGATTATTACTATTCTTGGTGTTATGGCACTTGCATTGGTATTTGCTAAAACATCTCTCATCCATGAAAAAATTGGTGGGATAGTAGCCTATTCTCGAGATGCATTTGGTCCATTTGTTGGTTTTCAATCTACGGTTGCTTATTGGGTTAGTGCTTGGATTGGTAATGTTGCATTATTAGTTGCTGGTGTAGGTTATTTAGCCTATTTTTTCCCTATATTAAAAGATCCTACGGTAGGTACAACTTATAGTTGCATAGTGGCAATAGCTATCTTATGGATCTACGTATTTTTGTCTTCATTTGGTGCCAAAGTAGCAGGTTCAGCTCAATCATTTACAGCACTTTGTGGTTTAGCTGTTATTCTTGGTGTTGGTATCTTCGGTTGGTTCTATTTTAAACCGGAAACTTACTTAGAAGTAATTAATGATACAGGTAATAGTAATTTTAGTGCTATTATCGCAGCAGCTTCTTTAGCTTTCTGGGGATTTTTAGGAGTTGAATCAGCAGTGGTATCAACAGGACAAGTTGAAAATCCTGAAAAAACTGTGCCTAAAGCAACTGTTTATGGATTATTAATTGCTGCTGTATGTTATGTAGCAAGTAGTACTGTTATTGCAGGAATTATTCCACATGAAGTATTAAAAAATTCAAGTGCTCCGTTTGCAGATGTAGTGAAATATATGTTTGATTCTGAATTGGCAGGTTCAATCGCATCAGCATTAAGCATACTTGCTTGTTTTGGATCTATTTCTGGATGGTTTATTTTACAGTCAGAAGCTCCTCGTGCTGCAGCAGAATCTGGATTATTTCCTAAATGGTTTGCTGAATTAAATAAAAATGATGTACCAATGAAAAGTTTAATATTTACTGCAGTATTAATGTGTTGCGTATTGTTATTGACAGCAAGCCCTAATCTTGCAGAACAATTTCAAATTGTAATTTTAATGTCTGTGTACTGTTCTTTACTTCCATATTTATATACTATTACCGCATTACCAATTTTGTGGACAGCGAAAAAACTTAAAAAAGATGGCAATTATAAATGGCATACATTATTGGTTCTCATAAGTATTTTATATTGTATGTTTGCCTTAGTTGGTTCGGGTGCAGATTCTATTTTCTGGGGTACTTTACTTGTTACCTTTATGATACCAGTATTTACTTTTCCAGCATTAAAACTTATTAACAATAAAGAATTAGATGTAAAAATAGATTAATTTTTATTAGAGAGGAATAAAAAATGAAATTATCAATGAAAGATCAAGTTAAATTAGATGAATTTTATGGTTATTGTTTAAAAAATCGTTTCTTTAACTTAGGGTACCCTGAATCAGCAGATATTGATTATTCGGTTTTAGAAAAGTTTTGGAATATTAATTTTAATAACTGTGGTGATTGGGCTGAATACTGTAATTTTAAATTAAATACATTTGAATTTGAAAAAGATGTAATGGAATATTTTTATGATTTATTTAAAATTAGTAAGGAAGATGCTTGGGGATATGTGACAAATGGTGGTACAGAAGGGAATATGTTTGGTATATGGCTAGCCAGAGAAACTTTCCCTAACTCAACGCTATTTTATTCAAAGGAAGCTCACTATTCTGCAGCTAAAATTGTAACTTTACTTAGAATGAAATCTTGCGTGGTTGAACGTCAAAAAGATGGTGTTGTTGATTATGAAGATTTAATTAATAAGATTCTACAATCAGGAGAAAAACATCCTATTATTTTAGCTAATTTAGGTTCTACAGTACATGGTGCTATTGATGATATAAGTAAAATTCAAAAACTTATGTCACAAGCTGGTTTTAAACGTGAGGATTATTATATTCATGGTGATGCTGCATTAAGTGGAATGATTTTACCATTCGTTGATGATCCTCAACCTCATACTTTTTCTGATGGTTTGGATTCAATAGGTGTTTCTGGTCATAAAATGCTTGCTTCACCGATCCCATGCGGTATAGCTATTGGTCGCAAAAAGTTAGTAGATAACATTACAGTTGAAGTAGATTATATTGCAGCTCATGATAAAACTATAACAGGTTCTCGTAATGGGCATACTCCACTAGTACTATGGACAGCTATTAAAGGGCATACTTTTGATGCTTTTAAAGCAAGAATAGATAGATGTTTATCTATGGCTGATTATGTGGTTAATAGAATTCGCTCTGCAGGCTATAATGCTTGGAAACATAAAAATTCTATTACAGTGGTTGTTCCTCGACCTGAAGAGTCTGTCTGGGAAAAATGGTCACTTGCACCATCTGGTAATGAAGTTCATGTTGTTACAACAGCTCATAACGAATGGGAAACGGAGAGAGTAGAACAATTATGTGATGAATTGATTGAAAACTATAGAAAAATAAATTGTCAAGATAAAATCTAATAAAAAATAAGGGCTACTAATAAATTTATTAGTAGCTTTTTATTTATAAATTTATGTGAGGGTTTATGAGTGATAAAGAAGTTAATAAAAGTTTAACACTAAGACATATTCAATTTTTAGCTTTAGGTTCTGCTATCGGTACAGGGCTATTTTATGGATCTTATGAGTCTATAAAATTAGCTGGATCATCTGTTATATTTGGATATCTGATTGTTGGATTTATTATTTTATACACAGTTAAATAAAGATAGTTTAGAACAAATTGCAAGCATTAATAATTTAATAAAGTATGGAGGTTTTTTTCCTAATGGATTAGAAGGATTTATATATAGTTTGTCGATTATTGCATTTTCTTTTGGTGGTATAGAAATTATTGGTATTAGTGCAGGTGAAACGCTTGATCCTAAAAAATCTATCCCTATAGCAATTCGTTCAGTTCCATTTAGGATTATTTTTTTCTATATTTTTACTATATTTATTATCTTAACTATAGTTCCTTGGAATAATTTAGATAGTTCAAAAAGTCCTTTTGTCATTATATTTGAGTATATAGGTATTCCTTATTTCAGATATTTTAAATATTGTTATTATTTCTGCTTCAATATCTGCAATTAATAGTGATGTATTTAGTGCTAGTAGAATAATTTATAGTATGTCAAAAAGAAATCAAGCTCCAATAATATTATCTCGAATTTCAAAACAAGGTATTCCTTGGCTAGTTGTTTTATTGGTTTCTTTTTTATTATGTTTTGGTATATTTTTAAATTACTTATTTCCTGATAAAGTTTTTATTTTTATAGCATCATCTGCTAGCGTTATAACTATTTTTGTTTGGATTATTATTCAGTTTTATTAGTTTTTTACAAAAAAATAAATTTATATTGTTTTCTATTTTTTCTCTTGTTTTTATTGTTTTATTTATGTTGTTAAATAAAGAAACAAGATGGGCTTCTTTAGTTGGTGTTTCTATAATTTTATTAATTTTTATAATAGGTACTAAATTTAATAATATCATATGTAAGGATAATAAAGATGAGTGTTAAATATCAATCTATTAAGGGGATGAAAGATGTATTACCTAGTGAATCACCGAAATGGATTTTTTTTGAAAGAATAATTATTGAGTGGATGAAAAAATATGGGTATGAGCAAATTAGAACGCCAATAATAGAGAATACAAATTTATTTATTCGTTCTATTGGAGAAGCTACGGATATTGTCGAAAAAGAAATGTATTCTTTTGTAGATTCTTTAAACAAAGATAAATTAACATTAAGACCTGAAGGGACAGTAGCATGTTTAAGGGCATGTTTAGAAAATAATTTATTATATAATTCTACACAGCGTCTATGGTATATGGGACCAATGTTTAGACATGAAAAACCACAAAAAGGAAGATATCGTCAATTTACGCAAGTTGGAATTGAAGCATTAGGTTTAGAGGGGCCAGATATTGATGCTGAAATGATTACAATGACGAAAGATCTTTGGAATCAACTTGGTTTCAAAAATATAGAATTGCAAGTTAATACTTTAGGAACTGTTGCAGAGAGAGTCAAATATAGAAATATTTTGATTAAATATTTAGAAGATAATATTGATGTTTTAGATGAAGATGGACGAAGACGATTATACAGTAATCCACTTAGAGTATTAGATTCTAAAAATAAATCTATGCAAGATATATGTAATAACGCTCCTAAGTTAATTGAATATTTAGGAAAAGATAGTTTATGTCATTATTATACTTGGTTGAATTTTTTAGAAAAACTAGGTATTTCTTATGTTGAAAATACAAGATTGGTTAGAGGTTTAGATTACTATAATAATTCGGTATTTGAATGGGTTAGTTATGCTAATGAATCCCCATTAACATTTTGTGCAGGTGGACGTTATAATGGATTAATGGAAGAACTTGGCGGAGAATCTAAAGCTGGTATTGGTTTTGCAATGGGAGTTGAACGTGTATTAGATATGTTGGATACAAAGGTAATTCCTGAAAATAATAATTTAATATATATAGTACATTTTGGTAATAATACAGATGAGTATGGTTTGTTAATAGCTCAAAAATTACGTAATATAGGATTTAATGTAAAACAAGATTTTGAACATTCTTCTATAAAGTCTCAATTAAAACGTGCAGATAAATATAATGCAAGATTTAGTATCATTATAGGAGAAAATGAAGTTTATTTAAATAAAGTAAAGGTTAAAGAAATGAAATCTAGAAATGAAGTTCTTATTGATTTAAATAATCTGATAGATTTTTTTATAAAAAATAATTAATAAAAGAGATACATGGACAATATTTCATTTTATTGTCCATATTTATTTCATTTTTTTCTTCCTTTAAAAGGCTATAAAAACAGACCGCACTTAAAAAAAGTGCGGTCAATTTTTTACTATTTTTACAACATAAATAATGCTAAGAATAAAACAGCAAGTATCATGCCTGGCGCGGTACGTTTTACCATTTCTACTGGGCTTACCATCGCAAGGCCTGCACAAACAATGGTTACGCCTGCAATTGGTGAAGCTGTACGACCAATTGCACCAGCAATGGCTGCTGCCATACCAAGATTTACATGAGTGTAACCGAGTTCTACAGCATGTGGTGTGACGGCAGTGTTAAAGGCAATTGCTGCTGCATCGCCAGAGCCTGTAATTAAGCCCATTAAGAATGGTCCAATTGTTGCACCCCAACGTACAAATTCGTTGGATTCTTTTAAGAAAGAAATTGCAGCATCCACTGCACCTGTAGATTTTAATCCTGCCACAAATACACTGGCTGCAATGATAATACCAAGTACGTTTGCATAAGAATTTCCCATACCATTGAAAAATTCTTCAGTGATTTTTACTGGGGAAATACGAGTGACGATAATGCCGTAAATTGCACCAATTAGCATCGCTTGAGGAACGCCCATTTTAGTCCATTCAAGACCCGGTACTTGTTGTAATGATGTTCCACCAATCACTAAAATAACTAATGGTATTAATGGTGCAAGGGCATAAAGTACATTGACGCCTTCAACAACTTTTATTTCACTTTCTTTTTGTTCTGCAAGATAAGCTTTACGATGTTGTTTACCATAATCTTTAAAAACAAGCGCAAGAATTGTTAAAACAACCGCACCTATTGCTCCCGCAATCATATTATATGGTGCATGTGAAAGGTTTACTTGAGTGATAGTTAAGCCTGACATTTCACTAATCATTGCTGAGTGAGAAGAACCTGGGCTCATCATTGATCCAAAAGTTCCTGCTAAAATAGCTGCACCAGCAGTAGCTGGTCGAACACCCGCACTTTTTAAAACGGGAATTAATGTTGCGCCAACCGCAGCAGCACAACCAGCTGCAGAAGGAATAGCAATATTGATGAAAAAGGTGATGACTGTTGCAATTGGAATTAAGAAGAATTTTAATCCGCTTAATGGTTTGGTAAGTAAATGTACCAGATGAGTATCACATTGAGTGTATTTCATTACATAAGCAAAACCCATACTGGAACAGATAGCCATAATTAATCCGCCAGATGTCATGCTTTTGGCAAAAGCATCTAATGCACCCATTGGATTCAGCGTTAGAATGGACATTATTAAACCTACACCAATCAAAACAGTTCGGGTTTCGGCTTTTTTAATCAGAAAATAAATTGTGGCAATAATGCCAATCACTGCAACGATGGATTTGAATAATTCCATTGTATGTTCCCTTTAAGTTAATAAGAAAAAGTTGTATTGATATCAAATGTGCCACATTCCATATTTTCACTGAAGCACAAAATAGGATTTTCGCCCAATACGGTTGCCATTTCATTTTGTATATGAAGCGCAGAACCTTCAGGCAATGCATATACAAATGCAGTTGGATTAACGAGTAAAAATTCTGCCAAACGTTCTTCTCGGCTTTCACCATTGTGGCCTTGCATTTTACCTGAAATAAAGTGCGGATTAATTTGATGAGGAAAAAGTTGTAATGCTTGAAATGAAGGAGGATAAGTAATTGGCATATCATTAGTTGTCATAATAGATGCGCCAGCTACATTTGCCCCAGCACTCCAACCAAAATAAGGCGTACCGTTATTTACTTTTTCACGAATGATATCAATCAAATTATGTTCATAAAGTTGTTTTAACAAACAAAATGTATTTCCACCGCCAATAGCGATGACATCTGCTTGTTCAATAATATCTCGATGCTGTTTGCCACGATGAACGGAAACAATATTCATCCCTAAATCAGAAAGTGCATTTTGCACAGTTTTTTCATATTCATCAAAAGTGCGGCTCACCCCAGCATAAGGTACAAAAGCAATTGTTTTACCACGATAATCAGCCAAGAAATTTTGTAACCAAGGTAGGGTGTGTTCAAGATAACCCGTGTTCTTGTATTTTGAGCTACTGAGCAGTAACATATTTTTCATATTTATAATCCTTTTTAGGGATGAAAAGTTATTGCTATTATGCCTAAGCTAAAAACAAAATCCAGCATAAAAGCTGGATTTTTTATGGATTGCGTAGCATTATTGATTTAGTTGAAAACGACGCTTTTCAGGAATTAAAAATGACAAAAGCCACCTTTTAGGTGGCCTTGCCTCAATATTGTAGGGGGGGGTTGATAATGCTATCAGTGACCAACGTTCCCTATCGTCGGGGCGGAGTCTATGGTAAAACAATTCAAATGTTAAGTGATAAGTAGGATTATATGTTATCAGCAACGCAATTTCTTGTTTTAGAAAAAGCACTTAGTAAGGAAAGATTATCTACATACAAAAACTATGTGAAAAATAAAACTTCACAATAAAAAATGAGGATTTCCTGTTTAGTATATGAGTGTCAAACTCAATCTAAACAGGAAATGCTCGTATTTTATTTTTACAACAGATTAGAATTCAAACTGAACTGACATTTTATAATTTCTACCTGGTGCGTAGAAACGGTTAATGCCTAATCCTGTTGATTGTTCTATAACATTACTTGTTCCAAATGAACGAATTGAACGAGCAGAATCCCAAGTAATGTATTTACGGTTTGTAAGATTATATACACCAGCTCTTATGGTTAAATTTTTAATTGGTTGCACATATCCAATAAAATCTAGAATAGTATAAGATTTGCTTCTCCATTTAATTGTGCTGTCTGTTTTACCTTCTTCTTTATAGAACATATTATAAGTATCTTCTGGATTTTTACTTGCTACATGTGTCGTATAGAAATCGAAACCAAATTTATGATTTGGATGATCATATCCTAAACCATATACCATAGTTCTAGGCTGAATTGCATTCATAGGAATATTGCCATTCATTCTGCCTTTTTGATAGGTATATTTATAGCTTAGGTTAAATCCATCCATAAATTTTGCCATTTTACCAAGGAATACTTTTGAATTAATTTCAATACCTTTTAAAGACGCATTATCTCTATTTATATTTTGATAAAGAGAAAATGGTAATGTTTCACCTCTTCCAGAGCCGCCTACTTTAAAAGTTTCTTGCTTTTTAAATATTAGGTCAATAAAGTTTTTATAGTTAGTTTTAAACAGACTTGTCGAGATAAATCCCCAATCATCATTATGTAATGTGAAAGCAATTTCTTTGGTTTTTGCTATTTCTGGTTTTAAATCAGTATTTGGCAAAATAGTGAAATCAGGGTGTTTAAAGGTGAAATACATTTCATCTGAAGTTGGTGTTCTAAAACCTTTAGAATATTTTAGTTGTAAACGAAGAAAACTCGTTGGATCAATGGTTGAAACAAAACTATAAGAATGTGCTTTATATTTTTTGTTCTGTTTGGCGATATAGTCAATATTTTGTTGTACATTTTCCTTAACTTTATTAGGATCTGAATTTGAATTGTTTGGTAATGGAATAAATAATCCTTTCACAATATCATCGGGTAATTTGGGTGTGATACCGTGTTTATATTTTGGTTGATAATGGATATTGTCATAACGATAACCCAAATCAAAAGATAAATAATCAGTTATAACAAAATTATCAAAGAGATAGACTGATTTTCCTGTTGTTTTAATGGGTAATAAGTAAGAAAATTCAGGATCAACTCGAGGACAAAGGTTAGCATTCCACTCATAAGTCGTTGCACAAGTGTGAGGTTTTCCAGTCCAAGAATCCTCACCAAGCGTAGGTGTTGCCCACCATTGCACATCAGAAGCATCGTTGCCAGCACGATTAACCATGCGCTTCATCGCGGTATTATATGATCCACCATATTGTAGATTATGTTCAATATGCCAAATTTTGAAGTCTTTGGTTAAATCTAAATTTAATTGTTGGGTGTTGGTGTCCAAATCTCTCTCTTGCCAGAGGCGTTCTAAATAACCAGGTGAAGAGGGAAGAATAGATTTTATTTTCCTATCATTATCCTTTATTTTAGCGAATTTTTTGCCATTTAATTCTTTTATTTCAAGGTCAACTTCTTTCCATTTTCCATCATAGCCATAATAATTGTTACCTTTAAAAACTTTTATTTTTGCGTTATTTTCACAATTAAATATTGAACAATCATACCAAGTGTCAGAGGGGTTCTTTAGGACTAGTTTATCGTCTATTACTCTCTTATCAGTATCAATAAATTTCTTGAAGTCATAGGTTTTATCACTACTCTTAGCTGTATTGTTTTTTTCCTCAAATTGAAGGTCTGAACCATCTCGACGTGTTATTTTCCCATTTGTTACTTTTAGTCCCGTAGGATTGTCTGTGCCTTCACAATGTCTTACACCAGCATCACAATACTCATCTGTGCGTGCACGAGTTTTAATACGTTGATCAGAATAAGTGAGTTTTAGCGTATCCCAAAATGGAGTTTGAGAGAAATTTTCATAACTAAATGAAATATTACGTCTCTTTGTTTTATCATTGGTGTGTCTAGAATCAACTTCAGGGGTTTCATTACCACTACGTTGATATTTTAATGTATAGGATAAATCTTGCCCACGAGAACGATGTTCATATAAATCAGCGGCAAAGGTAAAACGATGATTTTCTGTAGGATTGAAAGATAATTTTAATAATGTACTATCTTGTTCAATTTTATATGGATCTGCTTTTTCTCTTTTTTTACCTTGAATTTTATCGTTATAATTTTTATAACCATAGTTCTCAAGTTCATGCCCATTTCTGCTTGTTGTAACCACTAGCACATCGAACTTTTTATAACGTCCTGCAAGAGTAAGGGTATCGAATGATTGATTATTTTCCGTAGCGTATCCCTTTTTGTAACTTACATAGTAATCCTTGTTTATGAGATAATCTCTCGCATCTTTTGTTTTATAAATTACAGAACCACCTAAGGAACCACTACCATTCTTAATAGAATCAGCCCCTTTTGTGATATTTACTTCTTTTAAGGTTTCAATTTCTGCACCATTACGCGTGTTATTGAAATTACCATAACCTTCAAAAAGCTCTTTAAAGCCTTGAGAAGATAAGGTTTCAGCTTGACGTAATCCATCAATATTAATCGCTACACGATTTTCATCAACCCCTCTAATCGCAAAACCGCTTTGACCAAAACGCCCAGCTTCAACAACAGTAATGCCAGTCTCGTATTTAACGATGTCTTTAATGTTGTTTGCTTGTTCTCTTTCTAGCGTTTTAGCCGTTTTTACAGTTTCGGCAATTTTAGGCGGAGTTTTCGTATCAGTATTTTCGGTAGAGCCAGATACATTTATTTGCTCTAGTTGTTCAGAAGCATTACTATTTTGGTTGGTTGGTTGGTTGGTTGGTTGGTTGGTTGGTTGGTTGGTTGGTTGGTTGGTTGGTTGGTTGGTTGGTTGGTTGGTTGGTTGGTTGGTTGGTTGAGCTGCATAAGCAACACTTGCCGTTAGCCCAAGCATAACGGAATAGGCAAGCACGTTTAATCTAAAATTGGTCATATTTAATCCTATAAAAAAATAATAATAATTCTCAAATATATTATATGAAGAAGTATTTTCTCACAACAATAAAGATTGATTTTTGATAAAAATCAAGAAATAAAAACTATTCTTATTATTTTCTGTATTTAAACCTGCTTGTTTCCTATAATGCGAACCGTTGATTGTTGATTAGTAGTTGTAGGGTGGGCTTCAGCCCACCAACAAACAATCGTGAGATATTTTGGTGGGCTAAAGCCCACCCTACATTAAGTACGCATAATTCTTTCTATGCGTACTTCTTTTTATTTTAGGAGTAATCATTATGATGATAGATAAACGCCTAATTAACACGGTGGCTGACAGCAAAAAATGGATTGGTATCACGGTGTTGTGGAATTGGGTGGCGTTAGTAGTTGTAGGGTGGGCTTCAGCCCACCAACAAACAGTCGTGAGATATTTTGGTGGGCTGAAGCCCACCCTACGTTAAGTACGCATAATTCTATGCATACTTCTTTTTATTTTAGGAGTAATCATTATGATGATAGATAAACGCCTAATTAACACGGTGGCTGACAGCAAAAAATGGATTGGTGTCACGGTGTTGTGGAATTGGGTGGCGTTAGTTGGCGGGATTATTAGTGCCGTTGTGTTTTCTTATATTTTACAGACGGCTTATTTTCACGAATTAAGCCTGTTAAGTGCGGTCATTTTGGGCATCGTTTTGATTGCAGCATTGGCATTGCGTGCTTTTGCAGGGAAAAAATCGGTGCAGGCGTCTTATTTTGCCAGCACAAAAGTGAAGCATGAATTGCGTAGCCTTATCTATCGTAAATTGGCTTCTATGCCGCTTAACCAAGTGAACCAGCAATCCACTTCAAGCATTATTCAAGTGGCATCAGAAGGTGTGGAACAGCTTGAAATTTACTTTGGGCGTTATTTGCCGCAGCTTTTTTATAGCTTGCTTGCACCGCTTACTCTTTTTGTTTTCTTGATTTTTTTCAGTTTTAAAACTGCCGTGATTTTGTTGATTTGTGTTCCGCTTATCCCTATGTCGATTATTGCGGTGAATAAAATTGCGAAAAAACTTTTGGCAAAATATTGGTCGATTTATGTGGGGTTAGGCAGCAGTTTTTTAGATAACTTACAAGGTTTAATTACGCTAAAAATCTATCAAGATGATGCTTATAAAGCGAAAGCGATGGATAAAGAGGCTGAGCATTTCCGCAAAATTACCATGAAAGTGCTTACTATGCAGCTTAACTCGGTTTCTCTTATGGATTTACTCGCTTACGGTGGCGCGGCAATCGGGATTTTAACCGCACTATTGCAATTCCAAAATGCACAACTCAGCGTGTTAGGCGTGATTTTATTTATTCTCCTTTCCTCCGAGTTCTTTATTCCGCTTCGTTTGCTTGGTTCATTCTTCCATGTGGCGATGAATGGCAAAGCGGCTTCAGATAAGATTTTCACATTGTTAGATACGCCAGTGGAAACCCAAAAAAGTGCGGTGGATTTTGAAGCAAAAAATAACGTTCAAGTGGAAATTAAAGATCTGCATTTTTCTTATAGTGAAGAAAAACCAGCAATTACAGGTTTAGATTTGAGTATCTTACCAAATCAGCTTACGGTATTTGTGGGTAAAAGTGGTTGCGGTAAATCGACCTTAGTTTCGTTGTTGATGGGTTTTAATCAAGCGCAACAAGGTGAAATTTTGTTTAATGGACAAAACGCCCTCAATATTGACCGCACTTCTTTCTATCAAAAAGTATCATTAGTAAGCCACAGCAGTTATGTGTTTAAAGGCTCGCTGCGTGAAAATATGACGATGGCGAAAATTGATGCCACAGATGAACAAATTTATGCTTGTTTAGAACAAGTGAATCTCGCCCAATTTGTACGCGAAAATGGCGGCTTAGATATGCAGCTATTAAGCCGAGGTGCGAATTTATCGGGCGGTCAGATTCAACGTTTAGCTTTAGCGCGTGCTTTATTACACAATGCCGAGCTTTATATTTTTGATGAAGCGACCAGTAATATTGATGTGGAAAGCGAAGAAATTATTTTGCAGTTCATTCAACAATTTAAACAACAAAAAACCATTGTGATGATTTCCCACCGCTTGGCAAATGCGGTAAATGCCGACTGTATTAACGTACTTGACCAAGGCAAATTGATTGAGCAAGGCACACACGAAACTTTAATGTCAAAACAAGGTGCGTATGCTGAAATGTTCCAACAACAAAAAGATTTAGAACAAATTAGAGAGGTGGCAAATGCGTAAAAATGGTTTTGTTGTAATGGGGCATTTGTTGAAATTAGTGACACCACTGGCGCACATTATGGCGTTTACCATTACTATGGGTACGCTCGGTTTCCTTGCTGCCATTTTTATTATGGTGCTGGGTGCGATGGGGTTAGTAAATCTCTTAAACTTTGACACCCATTTAAGTTTTTCTGGAATTTTGACCGCACTTATCGTATTGGCGGTGGCTCGTGGCGTATTGCGTTATTTAGAGCAAATGTCAGGGCATTATATTGCTTTTAAATTACTCGCATTATTGCGTGACAAAGTGTTTTCTTCTTTGCGTCGTTTGGCTTTTGTGAAGTTGCAAGATAAACAAGCAGGGCAATTAGTGTCTTTGGTGACTAACGATATCGAATTGCTCGAAGTATTTTATGCGCACACCATCGCACCAATTATGATCGCGTTCTTTACCTCTGCGATTTTATTGTTGGTTTTTGCTCATCTTTCAGGTTGGTTTGTGCTTGTGGCATTGGCGGCGTATTTAACAGTGGGCGTAATCCTACCGATTATTACCACCAAATTGGCACGTGAAGATGGCAGACGTTATCGTGAATTAGTCGGCGAAATGAATGATTTCTTCCTCGATAGCGTGCGTGGTATGAAAGAAATTCAGCTTTTCGGTTATGCGAAACAACGGTTAGATGAAATTCAACAACGCAGCCAAAAAATTGATACGGCGTTTGAGCGTATTAAAGACCAAGAAGCAAAAGTCCGTGTTTATACTGAAGTGGCAGTATCTGTTTTCAACATTATTATGCTGTTTACTGGCTTAATTTTATTTAGCTTAGATAAAATTGATTTCGCTGCCTTTTTAATCGGCGTGATTTTATTGATGTCGAGCTACGGGCCAGTTATCGCCTTAAGTAACCTTTCAAGCAACTTGTTACAAACTTTGGCTTCTGGCGAACGAGTATTAAGTTTATTAGCGGAAGAGCCAGAGTTAAAAGACGTAGAAAGTGCGGTGGATTTAAAAGAGGTTTCTCGCATTGATGTGGAGAACCTAAATTTCGCTTACGGCGAAGAACAAATTTTATCGGATGTCAGCTTATCTGTGAAAAAAGGGGAAATTTTAGGTATTCACGGCAGAAGCGGCAGCGGTAAAAGTACCTTGTTGAAATTGCTGATGC
This sequence comes from Haemophilus aegyptius, assembly GCF_900475885.1. GTDB lineage: Bacteria > Pseudomonadota > Gammaproteobacteria > Enterobacterales > Pasteurellaceae > Haemophilus > Haemophilus influenzae. The sequence continues at coordinate 496,600 of NZ_LS483429.1, read as the reverse complement.
GTTTTTACGATCCTAAATCAGGTAGCATTAAAATTAACGGCGAAACTTTACAGAATATTAACACTCGTAGCTTGCGTGACAATATGGCATACATTACTCAGCAAACCTATATTTTCAACGAAACTATTGAGGAAAATATTCGCCTTGCGCGCCGTGATGCAACCTTAGAAGAAATTATGGAAGCCGCGAAGAAAGCCTCAATTCATGATTTTATTTTGAGTTTGCCACAAGGCTATCAAACAAAAATGACGGAATTGGGTGGCAATCTCTCTGACGGAGAAAAACAACGTATCGGTATTGCACGAGCATTCTTACATAATGCCCCGATTATCTTGCTTGATGAGCCAACTAGCAATTTGGATAGCTTAAACGAAGCAATGATTTTGAAATCATTACTCAATGTTAAAGCTGAAAAATTGATTATTCTCGTCAGCCACCGCCAATCTACCATGGCAATTTGCGATCAGGTAATTGGCATAGAAAACGGCAGAATGTCCTAAATTAATATAAGAAAAAATCGCACTGTTAAAGGTGCGATTTTTTTGTTAGAGAGAAAAAGTGCGGTAAAAATTCCCTTTGGATTTTATAGTTCAGGTTCATTTAATAGGTTAAGCAAAGCTAAACGCTTGCGATAAGTTTTCAGCACGCAATCAATATGTGGCTGCGGCATAAAGGATTGTGAATAAATCTGCTCTACTTTTTCCTTTTCTTGTGTAATTTCAGGAATTAATTTTTGAATAATCACATTTTTATTTAATCCAATATTTTCCCCAAACTCGACAAAATCATCACCGATATATTCACCGTATTGAGTATTAAATCCTTTGGCTAGTGTGGCATTACCTTCTTCTCGCGCTAACAATGGCAAGGCAAGTAGTGTTGAATTAAATATTTCAGGATAGGGCGACACCGACACAAAATCATAAATTGGAGCAAGTTTTGGATGACTATTTTTGGGATAAATAAATGAAAAATTGCGTAAGTGAAGATCATTATTTCCTAATAAATAAGCGTAAATAATTCGACGAAAAATTTCTCGTTGCTGAGCTAAATGATTTTCAGTGTGCTGCAAAATAAACTTAGCAATTTGTTCATAACTCACATATTGCTCATTATCTGCACCTATTTTTCCGTACTTGTCTCGAATATTCATTGCACCATCAAGTTGTTCTTGGTGCATTGGTTTTTGCTGTTCATCACGATCAAAACGCTTTATAACAAAAGCAAATTCCTTATGATTTTGTTCGCCAGCAAAAGAAACTAAACCATTTTCTGGCACATCAAACCCTAATTCTTTCATAATGCGCATGGTGGCGTGTTCATTTTCAGCTAAAAAAGGATACTCTTCTGGAGAGGGCTTTAAAATATAATTTCCCTGTTGATTTACGCTGTCAAAGTGCCCATCTTTGATAATAAGCTGTAATTTTGGTTGAAAACCTGAAATGCTCATTCCTTGCTGTTTTTGGGGTTTCACTGTAATAAATTCTTGGCGAGAAAAGGGTAATTCAGGATTAAAATGTTTATTGCCTGTAAGGTAATGCAAACCTTCAGCACTGTAACCTGAAAGTGCTTCATTTTTCTTCAATGGCTTTAATAAAATACGACAAAAATTCATTGTTTTTCTTCCTGAATTTGCACTGCGCCTAACATATTTTCCCCGTTATTAAGTAAAAAGCGAAACATATCGCTTTCATTAATTCGTTGATGAAGTGCATATTTGTGTTTTAGCCAGCCTTCTGGGACGAGCGATGCAAAATAAGGGAATAAGGTGTCAGAATGAAAAGGACTTTGCTCAATAGGAAAGCTGAGAGAGAGCGGTATTCCTTGATAATCGGGGTTGTAAGAAAAATGAAAACCACGATGATCTTCTCTAAGTAAGCCAATAAATTCACCGTAGAGAAATACTTTTCCCGAGCGGACTAAATCGCGCATAGTGAAACCCCTAATGTTTGAGCAACAAGAAACACGGTTGTAAATCTCACTTGGCTTGGATCTTGAAATAATCGGTTCAAGGTAGAAATAGACACGCCAGTTTGCAGTTCTAGCATACTAAGCTCAATACCAAGTGATTTACGCTTATCATTGAGCATTTTTCCAAATGCTTTGAGATCGGTAATTTTCCCTGCGTAAAGTTGTTGTCTTTGCGCTTGTTCATAGGTAATGACTGATTTCTGAAGCTTTTTTAATTCATCAATTTGATTTTCTAATTGTGCACTAAGGTTATTCATATTTGATACTTTTTCTTTTAATAAAATATTTTTATATCATATATGGTTTTTCGCTTTTTTGAATATCTTTTTTGATTTTTTTAGGAAAAAAATTTTAGGAATTATTCAAAAATGATACTTAAAATCTGCTCTGTCCATTTGTAATTTGTCCCATTTTTTGGAGAGCAGATTAAATTAATTGAAATGTTGTTTGCTTGAGCTAAATATTCAAAATTTTATAAAGGTCATCCAAATAATGAATAGATTGAATTTTACGAATTGTGCGGGATTTTCCTCGAATTAAAATGGTTTCAGTACTGGCTAAATTGCCTTTGCGGGAGATACCTTTAAGCAAATCGCCATTGGTAATGCCTGTTGCAGTAAATACAAGATTGTCATCACGCACGAGATCTTCAAGTTTTAACACTTCATTCACTTTTACGCCCAGTGCTGCACAACGCTGAATTTCATTAGCTGCAATTTTTTTATTTTCTTCGGTGTCGCCTTTTACTTCATTGCGTGGGATTAAACGAGCTTGCATATCACCACCTAATGCTCGAATGGCTGCAGCAGCTGCCACGCCTTCTGGCGCACCACCAATTCCATAAAGAAGATCGACTTCAGCATCAGGTAAGCAGCAAAGCACAGAACCTGCCACATCGCCATCAGGAATTGCCAATACTTTCGCGCCCAAGTTATGTATTTGTTTAATTACAGCATCGTGACGTGGTTTGGCTAATACCATTACGGTAAGGTCAGAAAGGGATTTTCCTAGCTTAGATGCGATGCGGCGAAGATTTTGTTCCAGTGGTAAATTTAAATCAATGATGCCTTTTACATTTGAACCCACCACTAATTTTTCCATATACATATCAGGTGCTTTTAAAAAGGTATTTTTGCCACCTGCAGCCAAGACAGAAATAGCATTAGATTGCCCCATTGCGGTCATACGTGTACCATCAATAGGATCTACTGCGATAGAAACTAATTCCCCTAAGCCAGAACCGACTTTTTCGCCAACATAAAGCATTGGGGCTTCATCAATTTCGCCCTCTCCTATAACGATTTCAGCGTCCATATGAATCAAATTCAGCATATAACGCATCGCTTTTACCGCTGCATCGTCTGCCGCATTTTTATCTCCTCGACCAAGCCACGTGTAAGCTGCTAGAGCGGCGGCTTCTGTTACTCGTGAAAATTCGATGGCTAATGCTCGATTCATTATTATTCTCCTTCTGCTTATTTTTCAAGATTATGGTAAAAATAGCATCATTCTATCACTGAGTAATCGTTTGCATAATAAATTTTTATTCAATGCTTTAAAAAGGTAAATTTACTGGGTAAAATACCCCCAAACTTACCCATATTTAAAAGGAAATCATTATGTCTTTAGAAATTTTAGACCAGCTTGAAGAAAAAATTAAACAAGCGGTAGAAACTATCCAATTACTTCAATTAGAAGTTGAAGAATTAAAAGAGAAAAACGCAGAATCTCAAAGAAATATCGAAAACTTACAAACTGAAAATGAACAGCTGAAAAACGAACATCGTAATTGGCAAGAGCATATTCGTTCATTACTTGGTAAGTTTGATAACGTTTAATTGTAATAAAAGGCTTAGATTTTCTAAGCCTTTTTGTTTTAATCATTTCAATAATTTTCTTTTCTCTTTGAGAAAAAATAAATATAGGATAATAAAATGCACATTTGCATTCTTTCAGGCAGCACTTTAGGTGGTGCGGAATATGTTGCCGAGCATTTAAACGATGTTTTAGAAACTCAAGGTTTCTCCACCGCACTTTTTCACGGACCAAATTTATCTGACATTGAAAACGAGAAAATTTGGCTGATTGTTACTTCAACGCATGGTGCAGGCGAATTGCCAGACAATTTAAAACCTCTATTTGATGAATTAGCGAATAGCCAAAAGGATTTTTCAGATGTTCGCTTTGCGGTCGTTGGATTAGGTAGTTCTGATTATGATACTTTTTGCTATGCAGCGGACAAAGTGGAGCAAACACTTCAAGCAAAAAGTGCGGTAAAAATTTGTGAGACTTTAAAAATTGACGTGTTAAACGTGGATGATCAAGAAAGTTATGCTGAAGAATGGTTACCGAGTTTTATTGAGGGATTGAAATGATCGCCCTAATTCAGCGTGTGTCTCAAGCAAAAGTGAATGTAAAGGGCGAAACAATAGGGAAAATTGGCAAAGGTTTGTTAGTTTTGCTTGGTGTAGAAAAAGAAGATAACCGAGAAAAAGCGGATAAACTCGCTGAAAAAGTGCTTAATTATCGAATTTTCAGTGATGAAAATGACAAAATGAATTTAAATGTTCAACAAGCGCAGGGGGAATTGCTTATCGTTTCGCAATTTACATTAGCAGCGGATACGCAAAAAGGTTTACGCCCGAGTTTTTCAAAAGGTGCGCCCCCTGCATTGGCTAATGAATTATATGAATACTTTATCCAAAAGTGCGCAGAGAAATTACCTGTTTCAACAGGGCAATTTGCAGCGGATATGCAAGTGAGCTTAACAAATGATGGGCCTGTGACATTTTGGTTAAATGTATAACAAGAAAATCTAAGTTGGCAATAAGCTCACTGTTTTACATTTGTTTTATTAAATGGTTTAGTTAATGGAATATTCTCGTTAAAGCGTATAAATTCCATCAATTAATAATGAACCATATACTACCTAACAACAAGGTTGGTAAGCAAAAAGGCGGACTGAAGCCCTCCATTGCTCCCTCACCCATAAATGGGCGTTTCCTTTCACCAATGGTCACTTAATAATAACGAGCAATCGCTTATTATTTCACTGATTTGGGATAATCAGGAATGTCAGACAACAGCCCGCCAAACCCAATAGGCAAATTGCACAGTGCAATGCCAAACGGCGCAAACTTCCTTTCTTGCGCCAAAACCTTTTCATTTATTGTTTGTATTATCAACTACAAACTGACTGTACAAGAATATGGTATGCCTTTTCTTTGGTTAAAACTGTGATCCAGATCACAAAAATAAAAATGCGATGAAATTCTTTTAAAATTTCACCGCACTTTTAAGGATAGGCAATTATTGTCGGATTAAAAGAGCAACGGCTTCACAAGCAATCCCCTCTTGTCTTCCTGTAAAGCCTAATTTTTCGGTAGTCGTTGCTTTTACATTAACTTGCTCAATATCGCATAGGATATCTTCAGCTATTTTGGCACGCATTGCATCAATATGTGGGCGCATTTTAGGTGCTTGAGCGATGATGGTAATATCAACATTACCTATTTTATATCCCTTTTCTTGTACTTGACGAAACGCTTCACGCAGTAAGCCTCGACTATCCGCATTTTTATATTGCATATCGGTATCGGGGAAAAGTTTTCCAATATCGCCTAAAGCTGCAGCCCCTAAGATTGCATCAGTTAATGCGTGTAATGCCACATCGCCATCTGAGTGCGCAATAAAGCCCGTATGATAAGGCACTTCTACACCACCAATAATTAATGGACGATCTTCGCCAAAAGCGTGAACATCAAAGCCGTGTCCAATTCTGATCATAATTTATTCCTTGTTAAATAAAATTCTGCTAATGCTAAATCTTCTGGACGAGTCACTTTTAAATTATCGCTACGTCCAGCCACTAAGCGCGGTCGAAATCCAGCAAGTTCTATCGCTGATGCTTCATCTGTTATATTCGCACCTTGTTGAATTCCTGTGGAAAGCGCATCTCTTAATATATCTACTGGGAAAAACTGCGGTGTCATTGCTTGCCAAAGCTGGCTACGATCTTCTGTTTTTACAATACATTGCTGATTGTCCGCTCGTTTAATCGTATCTGTTACTGGGATTGCCAAAATCGCACCTTGTTTATCTTCAATAGCTAACAATTTATCAATATCAGCATGTTGTAAACAAGGGCGAGCAGCATCATGAACAAGCACCCAGGCATTTTTTTCCGCAATTGCATTTAAACCATTTAAGACAGATTCAGCTCGCGTTGTGCCACCTTCCACTAACTGAATTTTAGGATCGAGCGATAGTGTAGAAATATAAGGATCATCTTTGCTTACCGCCAAGATAATTTTAGATACAGCAGGATAAGAAAGCATAACATCGAGTGTATGTTCAAGCAGTGTTTTGCCAAGCAGCGTTAAATATTGTTTCGGTTTATCCGCTTGCATCCGAGAACCAACACCAGCAGCTGGCAAGACCGCAATAATTGAACGAGCCATTATTTACTCTCTTTTACAATATGATAGAACACTTCATTTTCTTTCACTAAGTCATGTTGCATTCGTGCGCGTTCTTCGATCGCTTCAAAACCTTTTGTTAATCCTTGAATTTCTGCATTAATACGCTGATTACGTTGAGATAGCTTTTCATTTTCTGCTTGATTTTCCTTAATTTTCTCAGCATTTTGACGATAATCTAAAAAACCGTTACTGCCAAACCAAAAATTATATTGAAACAATACTAATACAGAAAGAAGGATTAAAATAAGAAGTCGCATACGGATATTTATTGTGAGTAAAATTTTAACCTGTTTACCGTGAAAAATTAGGAAAAACGATAAAATGAAAGAAAGTGCGGTTAAAAATCCTTTTATTTTAACCGCACTTTTTTGTATAAAAATTATTTTCTAGAGAGAGGTGGAACAAAGGTTAAACCTAAATCCCAAGGTTGCTCAATCCAAGTATTTTGTGGAATATCAATTACGTAATCATCCACTAATTCCGCACCTGCAGGTTTTGCAAATACAGTGACAAATTTTGCATTAGGGTACATTTGACGAATCGCACGTGCCGTATTACCCGTATCAACTAAATCATCTACCACGATAAATCCTTCGCCGCCATTTGGCACTTGGGCTGCATGAAGAACTTGTAATTCACCTTGATTGTTATGATCGTGATAACTTGCGATACAAACGGTTTCAATATGACGAAGACCCAATTCTCTAGCCAATACAGCCGCTGGAAACAAACCACCGCGACTCACCGCAATAATACCTTTCCATTGGGAAGCTGGAAGTAAACGTTCTGATAATCTACGGGCATGCATTTGAAACATATCCCAAGTCACCACATATTTTTCGCTCATAATTACACCTTAGTTTAAATTTATCGAGAAATAAAAAATTGCGTAAGGATAACCCGAAATGGCGTTTTATGCTATTATTTCGTAAATATTTTCAGTAAAAAGGAGCAATTATGTCTGAAATTACAACACTTCAACCTTCACTGTTATGGAAATGGTTCGATCAAATTTGTGCAATCCCTCATCCTTCTCATTATGAAGATACGTTAGCTAACTTTATTGTAAATTGGGCAAAAGAAAAGCATTTTTTTGTTGAACGCGATGAAGTAGGTAATGTCCTCATTCGTAAACCTGCAACAAAAGGAATGGAAAATCACACACCTGTTGTGCTACAAGCGCACTTAGATATGGTGCCACAGGCTAATGAAGGCAACCCACATGATTTTACCAAAGATCCAATTCAACCTTATATCGATGGAGAATGGGTGAAAGCACGAGGTACCACACTAGGGTCTGACAATGGTATCGGTTTAGCCTCTACTTTAGCGGTGTTAGAAAGCAATGATTTAGCCCATCCACCTCTTGAAGTGCTTTTAACAATGACAGAAGAAACAGGCATGGATGGCGCAAAAGGCTTACGTCATAACTGGTTACAATCTGAAATTTTAATCAATACAGATACCGAAGAAATTGGCGAAATTTACATTGGTTGTGCGGGCGGGATTAACGCAAACTTTGAAATTCCCGTTCAATATGAAACCAATACGTTTGAGCACAGCGTACAAATCACCCTTAAAGGTTTACGTGGCGGTCACTCTGGCGGCGATATTCATACAGGGCGCGCAAATGCAATCAAAGTGTTAGCGCGAGTATTAGCAAAACTCTCTCAAAATCAACCGCACTTTACTCTCTCTGAAATTCGTGGTGGCTCAATTCGTAATGCAATTCCTCGAGAAGCAGCAGCTGTGTTAGCCTTTAATGGCGATGTAAAAACCATAGAAAGTGCGGTAGAAAATCTCGCGGTTGTGCTTAAAGAAGAATTAGCAATTGCAGAACCTAATTTCACACTTTTTGTAGAATCCGCAGAAAAAGCCCCTACCGTATTCACCGCACAAAGTACTCAAACGGTAATTAACGCACTCAACGTATTGCCAAACGGCGTAATCCGCAATAGTGATGTAGTTAAAAATGTTGTAGAAAGTTCATTAAGCGTTGGCGTATTGAAAACAGAAGGTAATGTTGTAAAAAGCACCATTTTAGTTCGTTCATTAATTGAAAGCGGTAAATATTACGTAACTGAAATGCTCAGCTCACTTGCAATCTTAGCAAATGCAAAAGTTGAGTTTTCTGCACCTTATCCGGGCTGGCAACCTGTAAATGACTCAACTATCTTAGACGTTACTCGCAAACATTATGCTGAAGTGCTAGGCGAGCAACCTGTAGTGAAAGTCATTCATGCAGGATTAGAATGTGGTCTTTTAAAAGAACATTATCCAAACATTGAAATGATTTCTGTTGGGCCAACAATCCGAAATGCTCACTCACCAGATGAAAAAGTGGAAATCGCAACAGTACAAACCTATTGGGATTTATTGACAAGAGTACTTGCCGATATTCCTGCGAAGTAATCTAATATTAATTAAAAGTGCGGTTAAAATTTCTTTTGTTTTAACCGCTCTTTTGTTTTTTTCGTTTCGCTCTTGGGTGCGCCTGATCGTATACTTCCGATAGATGTTGAAAATTTAAGTGAGTATAAATTTGTGTGGTGGAAAGGTTGCTATGCCCAAGCAATTCTTGCACGGCGCGTAAATCAGAACTGGCTTCCAACATATGCGTCGCAAAAGAATGACGTAATTTGTGCGGATTAAGATGGCTATTTAAGCCTTGACGAATACCCCAAGTTTCTAAACGTTTTTGAATGGCTCGATGAGAAATACGATTTCCAAGCTGGCTAACAAATAATGCCTCATCTTTTGGGTTAAATAATGCCCGCACTTTTAACCATTCTTGAATAGCATGTGAAGCGTAACGCCCAAATGGCACTACTCGCTCTTTGTTACCTTTCCCGATAACGCGTACTTCCCGCACTCGGGTATTAATGCTGTTTAAATCTAAACCTTGTAATTCAGATAAACGTAAACCTGAACTATACATTAATTCCAAAATCGCACGATCACGAATATCAATCGGCTCTTTGCTATCGTTGGCAAGCAACTGCTGAACTTGCTCGCCATCCATATTTTTCGGTAAATGCTTGCCTTGTTTCGGTGCAGAAATGCCTGTGGCGGGATTCACTTTCAATTCGCCTTGTTGCACCAAAAAACTGAGAAATCGACGCAATGCGGATAAACGCAAAGCCAAGCTTTTTTCTTTTAAGCCTTGTTTTTTGCTTTCCGCTAAAATAAAGCGCACCACGCTGGGTGTCACTTGTGTCCAAGCGTGAATATCTTGTTGCGCTAAGATTTTGATGGTGGCATCAAGCTGATGTTGATAATTAGTGATTGTGTGAGGACTCATTTGGCGTTCAATCCGCAAATAATCCCAATAACGATTTAACGCTGTTAGCATGACAAACTCAATTCAAATAAACGTTCTTTCGGGTTCAATTTAAACCCTTCCGATTCCAACATTGAATATTGATTTTGCGCTAATTCTGCCACTAAACGATTGGATTGCGTGAAATGCACAAAGTCTTTTGCTTTAGAAATCAACGCCGCATAAATTTCTGTTTGTTGAGCATGTTCCAACACAAAAATATCGGTGATTTGCCAATAACGTTGCAATTGTAAAGAAGAAAGGCGAGGGAAAAGCTGCACAAAGCCAATAGCCTTTTCATTTTCATCCACCGCAATAAAAAACAGGCTTTCATTAAAACGCATACGATTAGTTAAAAAAGCTAAGGTACGTTCTGGATTTTCTGCTTGCCCATAGGCTTGGCGATAGGCTTCAAAAAGAGGAAGAAGCACTTCAATATTCCATTGTTCAGCTTTGAAAAGTTTCATAATTGGTTATTTTTTATTGGTTCCATACAGGTAATTGTAGCTTTTTAGCTCAAGATAATCATCTTTCTGTGAGAATTTTTTTAATTTTATGATCTTCTGCAAAGAATAGGAGCGAAATTTTGGTATAGTAAGCAAGTTAATTTTATCAACTATGGAGAAACAAAAATGGCACGTCGTCCTTTAGTTATGGGTAACTGGAAATTAAACGGTAGCAAAGCATTCACGAAAGAATTAATCGAGGGATTAAAAGCGGAATTACATGATGTAACAGGTTGTGATGTAGCAATTGCCCCCCCCGTTATGTATTTAGGTACGGCTGAAGCAGCACTTTCTGGTTGTGGTTGCAGCTGTGGCGGTAAAAGTGTGGTTCAATTAGGTGCACAAAACGTAGATATCAATGTGAAAGGTGCATTTACTGGTGATATTTCAACTGAAATGTTAAAAGATTTCGGTGCAAAATATATCATTATTGGCCACTCTGAACGCCGCACTTATCATAAAGAAAGCGACGAATTTGTGGCGAAAAAATTTGGTGCATTAAAAGAAGCTGGTTTAGTGCCAGTATTATGTATTGGTGAATCTGAAGCAGAAAATGAAGCAGGCAAAACTGAAGAAGTATGTGCACGTCAAATTGATGCAGTCATCAATGCATTAGGCGTAGAAGCATTCAACGGTGCAGTGATCGCATACGAACCAATCTGGGCAATTGGCACGGGTAAATCTGCAACTCCAGCACAAGCACAAGCCGTTCATGCATTTATCCGTGGTCACATCGCAGCGAAATCACAAGCCGTGGCAGAGCTAGTAATTATTCAATACGGCGGTTCTGTAAATGATGCAAATGCCGCTGAATTATTTACTCAGCCAGACATCGATGGCGCATTAGTGGGTGGCGCATCATTAAAAGCCCCTGCATTTGCAGTAATTGTTAAAGCAGCAGCTGCAGCGAAAAACTAATTTTCAGTTAATTAGAATAACAACAAAAGTGCGGTAAATTTTTACCGCACTTTTTTATATCTTACATATTTTTGATGAATGGGTTAGTAAGCGGTATCAATCGGTAATTCTGCTCTGCACCATCCATCAAATCCGCCAATCATACTAAATACATTTTCATAGCCTTGTTCCATGAGAAAAGTCGCTACATTTCGACTGCTCACGCCGTGATAACAACTCACAATAATAGGCGAATCAAAATCTGCTAGTTCTTCAAATTGCAAAAAACTTTGGTTTGTTAAATGAAAAGCACCTTTAGGATGTGAATAAGCAAAGCGCATATTATCTCGAATATCGACTAATATTGCGCCTTGTTGCATCATTTCCCAAGTCTGCTGTGGAGTTATTTCTTTAAATGACATTTATAAACTTCCTTTTGCGTGTTGTTTGTAAACGCCATCAACCATAACGAGAATCATCGCGATGACTAAACAAATAAAAAGTGGGTAGCTTTCGCTATCAATTTGTTCTCCGATCAAAAATGATACGCATAGCATCATAATAGTTTCAACATAACCAAGCAGACCGAGTAAATTCATAGGAAGCATATTACTGGCTATTACATAGGCAATTAACGCAGTACCGCTGATTAATCCTAGTAAGACAAGCAGCCCCCAAATAAACGGATTGGTTTGTTGTACTGTCGCGAAATCTGTTTGTAAAGCAAAATAAATACTGACAGGCATAAGGCTTAACATTTCTAAACAAAAGGAGGCAAGATCGGTATTTTTTAATGCTTTTCGGATAGAAAAATATGCGGTGTAACCTAAACAGATAACAATGGCTTCCCAAGAAAGACCGCCTTTTAGCACAATATTAGAAATTACGCCTAATGTTGCAATGATAACTGCAATAAATTTGAATGTTGAAATGCGTTCTTTAAAAAACACGCGACCTGCCGCCACCATTACAATTGGTAAAAGTAAATAACCAAAAGATACGCTTAATGAACTGCCATTATTCGGTGCCCAAAGAAAAAGCCACATTTGAAAACCCATTAATAATCCGCAAAGTAAATATGACAATGCCAAGTGCGGTCGTTTTTGAATGCGTTTTAAACGTTCAATTAAAGCCGCTTTTTGTTTAAATAATGTGACGGACAACAGGACAAAAGGAAAAGTAAATATCATCCGATAACCGAAAATATCCGTGCCACTCAAAGGTTTTAGTAACGTAGAAAAATAATACATATAGCCAAATAAAAACGAGGCTAATAATGAAACGAGAATACCTTTAAACATAAGAAATCCTTATTTTAAACCATTATTTATTCTATTCTAACATCGCCCAAAATGCACGGACTAGGGGCTGTTCGAGATTTCTTTTTTGGGTGCAAATACCTAATTCAAAAGGCTCAATTGGTTTATCAAGATTAAGTCTGGAAATTTGGTTATTCATTGGGCTGCTGTCAATTACTGCATCAGGCAACATTGCTAATCCAAATCCTAATCCCACCATTGGCACAATTCCTTCGTGTCCCGCAACAGTAGCATAAATTTTCGGGTGTTTAATTTGTTTCTCCCTTAACCATTGTTCAATTCGCTGCCGTGCGTGACCTTCAACGGGAAAAATAAAAGGCATTTGCTGCCAATCAATAGGTTTTTCTTGCAATAATTGTGTCGCCAAACAAGCCACTCGTGGTGCAATTAGGGACAAACTAATATCATCTATTTTATGAAACACTACACTAGAAGGCAGATTATTTGGTTTGCCCGCAAGTGCGAGATCGACTTGTTGCGCTTGAATTAATTCTAGTGCTAACGCTGGATCACCCGTAGTCAGTTGAATTTCCACTTTAGGATAACGCTGACGAAATTCTTTAAGTACGTGAGGAAGATGGCTATAAGATGCGGTTACAGAACAAAAAAGTTTAATTTCACCGCAAAGTTCATCGGATTCATCTTTCAGTTGTTGTTTAAATTGTTGCCAGTTTTGCCATTCTGTTTTAGCAAATTGTAAAAATTTCTCGCCATATTCAGTAAGTTTGACTTGACGATTATCACGAATAAAAAGTGTCTTCCCTAACTCGTCTTCCAATCGTTGAATTTGACGGGAAAGGGTAGAGGGAGACATGTGGTTTTGGGTGGCAGTTTTGGTGAAGTTTTTTGTATCACTGAGGTGGATGAATATTTGTAGGTCGGTAAATTCCATAATTTCTTCTTTTATTTATTTAATATCGGGTTTCGCCGATGGCGACCTACTTTTTCTTTGCTCGTGCAAAGCAAAAGTAGGCAAAAAGAAAACACGCCCTACTTTGCCTTATTTCCTGAAAAATTGGAAATTTGCTTAACGGAAATTTTCTGAACTCGCTACGCTCAAACAGACGAAAATTTCCTACAAATTTCCAATTTTTCAGGCGGCAAAGAAGGGAACCCATTTTGTTCTTTCTTAAATTTAAAAACGAATGCAAAACTAACCGCACTTTTTAAATAACACTAAGGTAAATTATGCCCCATATAAATCGCCTTTGCGACTTTCAATTTTCAGGCAATTTGCGTCTGTTTGAGCGTAGCGAGTTCAGCAAATTGCCGTTAAGAAAATTGAAACAAAGCAAAGAACAGCGATTTAACTGGGGCGTGTTTTCTTTGCCTACTTTCTTTTACACGAGTAAAAGAAAGTAGGTCGCTCATCGAGCGAAATACGATGCCAATTCAAAAAAACAAAATAATTGCATAAATCGCAACATTGCATTCCCATAATATCACTTTACGCAATCATAAAAAATCCTATAATCAAACCACAACAAAAAATATGCAAACACAACATCATACAATTATCAACCTTACACAATTAAGGACAAAAAATGGCTAACTATTTCAACACTTTAAATTTACGTCAAAAATTAGACCAATTAGGTCGTTGTCGTTTTATGGATCGCGAAGAATTTGCAGATGAAGCAAACTTCTTAAAAGGTAAAAAAATCGTTATCGTAGGCTGTGGTGCGCAAGGTTTAAACCAAGGTTTGAATATGCGTGATTCTGGCTTAGATATTAGCTATGCCTTACGCCCTGAAGCGATTGCTGAAAAACGTGCGTCATTCCAACGTGCAACCGAAAATGGTTTTAAAGTGGGTACTTATGAAGAATTAATTCCAACTGCAGATTTAGTCGTAAACTTAACGCCAGACAAACAACACTCTAAAGTAGTTGCTGATGTGATGCCTTTAATGAAAAAAGACTCTGCATTTGGTTATTCACACGGATTCAATATTGTTGAAGTTGGCGAAGAAATCCGTAAAGATATTACGGTTGTGATGGTTGCGCCAAAATGTCCAGGTACTGAAGTTCGTGAAGAATACAAACGTGGTTTCGGTGTGCCAACATTAATCGCAGTTCATCCTGAAAATGACCCGAAAGGCGAAGGCATGGCGATCGCAAAAGCATGGGCTGCTGCAACTGGCGGTCATAAAGCAGGTGTTTTAGAATCTTCATTCGTGGCAGAAGTAAAATCTGACTTAATGGGTGAGCAAACTATCCTTTGCGGTATGTTACAAGCAGGCTCTATCGTATGTTATGACAAATTAGTGGCAGATGGTAAAGATCCAGCATACGCAGGTAAATTAATCCAATACGGTTGGGAAACCATTACCGAGGCATTAAAACAAGGCGGTATCACATTAATGATGGATCGCCTATCAAACAGTGCAAAATTACGTGCATTTGAACTAGCTGAACAAATCAAAGAAAGCCTTGGTTTCTTATATTACAAACACATGGATGACATCATTAGCGGTCACTTCTCTGCAACAATGATGGCAGACTGGGCAAATGGTGACAAAGATTTATTCGCATGGCGTGAAGCAACAGGTAAAACAGCCTTTGAAAATGCGCCAAAATATGATGGCAAAATTAGCGAACAAGAATACTTTGATAATGGTGTATTAATGATTGCAATGGTGAAAGCGGGCGTAGAATTAGCCTTTGATGCGATGGTTGCTAGCGGTATTTATGAAGAATCAGCTTACTACGAATCACTTCACGAATTGCCATTAATTGCGAACACTATCGCACGTAAACGCTTATACGAAATGAACGTGGTAATTTCTGATACTGCAGAATATGGTAACTACTTATTCTCTAACGTAGCAACCCCAATTCTTGCAAAAGAAATTATCCCTAACCTTCAAAAAGGCGATTTGGGCGAGCCAACTCCAGCAGTGGAAGTCGATAACATTACCTTACGTGATGTAAACGATGCAATTCGCAACCATCCTGTTGAATTAATCGGTCAAGAATTACGTGGTTATATGACAGATATGAAACGTATCGCAGTTGCAGGTTAATGTTAAATTGAACTGAATTAAAAACCGACTTTGTCAATATAAAGTCGGTTTTTTCATAGATAAAATTAATCATAAAAATGCACGTTAATTACAACGTGCATTTTTCTTATTTAAGCATCCATCGACATACAAAGTAAAGTTAATGGATGAATACAGGTCACGTTAGATGACATATCAATTTGCCATTTACAGGTTTGACATTCAGATATAACGTAATCAAATCCACCCTCGTTAATATTATCGAATAGATTTTTACCAATAGATTGTGAAATTTCATAGTTTTCTGATTTAAAACCGTAAGTCCCCGCAATACCACAGCATTGGCTAGGTAACATAATGATTTCTAAACCCGGAATTTTTTTCAACACTTCCAAAGTATAAGGTGCCCAACCCGCCTTATCTACGTGACAAGCAGTGTGATAAGCCACTCGGAGTTTGAGTGGTTTCAACGGTAATGTTTTACCCTCTTTGAAAAGCTGATATAAAAATGGGGTTACCATATGGATATGCGGACGGACTTTGGCGTTATCGATACCTAAAATATGATGGTATTCGTCACGCAGATTAAGTGAACAACTTGATGCCTCACTAATCACATCTATTCCATTTTCATCTACCATTTTTCCAATGTAATCGGTATTGAATTGTGCAATATTGCGAGCACGATTAGGAAAACCGTTTACCATTAATGGTAAGCCACAGCATTTTTCTTTTTCTAATAACATCACCCCAATGTTCATCGCATTGAACACTTTAAGGAATTCTTTGCCAAGCTGTGGATTATTATAATTAACATAACAACCGTGGAAATATGCTACTTTTCGCTCAAATTTTTGTTGGTCTTGTAACGCATTTTTCATATACCAGCTACGAAACGTGCCAAACGCATATTTAGGTAAAGTACGTTCTTTACTGATTTTAAGGGTTTTTTCCAACATAAATTTGGTGGCTTTTAGGCTTGTGATGGTGTTTACAATCGGCGCTAATGGCGTATTGATTTTCCCCATTACATCGGTGTTACTTAAAATCGCATCACGCAATTTATTCATTAACGGTTTTTTAGACTGCGCTAAGTGATTATTACGCGCACGTACAATTAAATCGCCAATTTTCACATCAGACGGACAAGCCACTTCACAACGTTTACAGTTGGTGCAATATTTAAGTGCTTCATCATAAAGTTCAGCAGATTTTAAGCGTAAACGCTCGCCATCAGGTCCTGATTGTTTTGGCCCTGGATAAAGCGGATTATTACGTGAAACAGGACAAACAGCAGTACAAGCAGTACATTTAATACAGCTTTCAAAACTTTCATCAATATATTTATAGCTTTCAGGCGAATTAAGGGATTGTTTTGCACTATCAATGAGTCGTTGAATATTATTATCCATATTATTCCCCCTTATTTCGCTAAGATTTCATCTGCCACTGCCAAGGCAGTTACAACAGCCACACCCGAACCACAACCAAGTTCAAGGGCATTAAAACCACCAATCACATTACCGACGGCATATAAATTCGTTAAAAATTGACCGCACTTTTTCACTTGGCACTGGGCATTAATCGCTACGCCTGCTGATTGATAAGGTTGTGGATGAGCAAAGCGATGAGCAGTCCAAGTGAAACGATCTTTCTGGTTGAAACCTTCAACACCGATAATATCGGATTCAAAAACAGGTTCATAAATTTTATCAAATTCGGAAATAAGCCCTTTGCTGAAGAAACTTCCTGACGCCAATACAAAATTATCTGCAGTGATTTCTTCATTTTCTAGTAAACGAGTATTGATACAACGTACTTTATTTCCTTCAAATGTTGCATTCAATGCACTGTCGCCATTAATCATTAAACCACCCAAGGATTCAAATTTATGGCGTAATTGGATTCGTTGGCGCATACCAAGTAATGATGGTGGCAGTGTTGGTAATTCAAATAATGCAAGTTTAGTTGCATCACGAAGTGCGGTCATAAATTCTTGGTTTTCTAAACCAAAGCAAGCAGGTAAAAAGACCGCTTCTGCACCTTGCGCTGATTCTATGATTTCTTTAACTAAATCTTTAAAAGCGAGTTTATGTTCTAAAAGTTGAGAGATATTGACACTACGGAACTCACGAGCATTTTTGCGAAGTTCATCTAATTGTGGAATATTTAAGAAACCACTCGTTACTTCACAATGTTCAAATTGTGGGTTTAACACCAAATTTGCCGCTAAAAGTTGAGGTTGAAAATCGTGATAACCTTCAATTCCTAGCACCGCAATACGTTTATGCGGAAAAGGTTCATTACCTTGCACAGTTGGCACGCTATTTGGCGAAAGCCACGCACCGCGTAAACTGCCTAAGCCTGTTACACGCCAGTGATTTTTTTCCGTAGAACCAATTAAATCAAGATTTAATTCATTGGCTAAACGTTCAAAATCTTGTGCTTTAGCAAGCACTTTCTCTGCACCCAATAAACTATAAGGATGAGCAGGTAATTCATTGCGAAGTGCGGTAATATTTTCTTTTAAATTTTCTACTGCGCGGTTTTCCCCATATGTCGTTGATGGCATGCGGCTTAATAAATCTAAAGAGCCAGATGCAAAATCAATGGCTGCTTGACCGTTGTTGATAATCACGCAACGTTTGCCGCGTTGTTGAAGGGCGATGCCACAGGTTAAACCCGCTAAACCACCGCCAATAATGGCTACATCAAAATTCATTGCTATCCGTCCCTTGTTGTGCTTGTTCATCAAGCGGTTTCACATCATTTAAACCTAATACACTAGCATACATCCAAGAGGTAAATTCGGCTTCGCGAATAGCTTCCCCCCAAGCAATCGGTTCAATACCACGCCAGCGTTCTTCCATAAAGGCGGAAAGTTGAGTAGTTGATTGACGTGGTGTTGCCACTTCAAAACGATTTATTAATCCTGCAGCACGACAAGCACAGAGTTCAGCTTGACAAGTTCCCATTCCAACTCGGGAACGACGACGTAAATCGACGAGATTATTTACATCCAGTTCATCAACAGCGTAACGAACTTCCCCAGCTGTTACCGCTTCACATTCGCAAACCATTGAACGATCTAGACGTTCTTTTTCAAGCAAACGAGTAGCCCGTGAACCGTGACGATATACGGCAGAATAACGAATAGTACTTGGTAATGAAATAACTTTTTGATTGGTCTCTTGGCGGCTTTCAGTCGAACCTGGTAGAGCCTGTTCAGCAGTAACACAACGAGCCGTTTTATTGAGTTTTTTACAAACAAGGTCAGTCGCCCATTCAGCCATTAAACGATAAGTCATTAACTTACCGCCAGTGATAGTAATAAAGCCATCTAAGCCATCACGTTCTGCGTGGTCAAGTAGCACAATACCACGGCTCACATTACGACCTGATGGATCATCATCGCTTGCAACTAATGGTCGCACCCCAGCATAAGCACGTAATACGCGAGTATGACGCAAGCTAGGTGCGAGTTTTTCACCTTCACGGAAAAGAATATCCACTTCTTCTGGCGTAACTTGCATGTTATCGATTTGATCATAAGGAACACGACTTGACGTTGTACCAATCACACAAATTGTATCGCCAGGGACGAGAATATCCGCATCAGCAGGTTTACGGCAGCGGTTAATTACAAGTTTATTAATGCGATGACCCATTACGAGTAATGCGCCTTTTGCAGGGAACATTTTAATTTTGAGATCGGCATATTCCGCAATCCCTTGTCCCCAAATACCACCAGCGTTTACAACAAGCGGTGCAAAAAATTGGCGTTCTCTGCGATTTTTGTGATCGTACACATTCACGCCAATCACTTTTCCACCTTCACGAATCAAGTTTTTTACTTCGCAATAAGTGAACATTTTTGCGCCGTTTTCTGTGGCGTCCATCATATTAGAGGCGGTTAAACGGAATGGGTCAATAGAACCATCTGGCACAACAACAGCGCCCACTAAATCAGGGTTTACAGAAGGCTCCATAATTTTAGCTAGTTCAGGATCAATGGCTTGCGCATCAATTCCAGATTTTGCACAGCTCTCAAGGAAGGTTTTTTGATAGTCGAGCGAATCTTCAGGCAAAGTGATAAATAAGCCTTCCGTTTCATCTACGCAATGACGCGCAATTTTGCGCAAAATGCGGTTTTCTTTAATACATTCTTCAGCAGATTCTTGGTCGTTCACGGCGTAACGCGCACCACTGTGTAATAATCCGTGGTTACGTCCTGTGGCTCCTGTCGCAATATCTCGACGTTCCAATAAAATACAATCAATGCCACGAAGTGCGCAATCGCGCGCAATACCTGCTCCTGTTGCGCCACCACCGATAATGATCACATCAGTGCTAAGTGACGAAAGATCTCCAACATCTTTATAGATACTAGGCGATAATCCCATTGTTTACCCCCGATTCCCAAAATGTAAGAAAAAATAATATAAAAAGTGTAATCATTGTAGAGAAGTGCGGCAAAATTAACAACATTTTGAGTGTAAAAGAAAGCGATTTTGTGATATTGATCACAATAATTTTCGCATTCGTTCAAACGGTGTAAAGATTTGTGAAACACTTCACATTTTTGATTTTTTTTACTTTCTTATTTTTTATTTTCTTTTATGATTCGCAAATCCCTTACTGTTTCAAAAGGGTAAATTTAGATGACACATAATTAAAAAGTTGGAGAAAAAATTATGTTTGGACCATTCAAACCCGCTCCGCATATTGCGGAACTTCCAGCGGAGAAAATTGATTCCACGTATAAACGCTTACGTTGGCAAGTGTTTGCAGGGATCTTCTTTGGTTATGCCGCTTACTATTTTGTGCGTGCAAACTTTGACTTAGCACAACCTGGTTTAATTCAAGCCGGCTTGTACTCAAAAGCGGAACTCGGTGTTATCGGCTCAGCGGCTGGTCTTGCTTACGGTTTATCAAAATTCGTTATGGCAGGTATGTCTGACCGTTCTAACCCTCGTGTATTCTTACCATTTGGTTTATTGCTCTCTGGTTTATGTATGACCTTAATGGGTTTATTCCCATGGGCAACTTCAGGCATTGCCATTATGTGGGTAATGATCTTCTTAAATGGTTGGTTCCAAGGTATGGGTTGGCCTCCATGTGGTCGTACTATGGTGCATTGGTGGTCTAAATCTGAACGCGGTACTATCGTGTCAATTTGGAATACGGCGCATAATATCGGTGGTATGGTGCCTGGTGCAATGGTGTTATTAGCTAGTGCAATTTTCTTCAGTACTCACGGTATTGAAGCGCAGGCGAAAGATGTTTGGCAACAATCATTATACTTCCCTGGTATTGCTGCGATGATCTTTGCAATTCCTGTGTACTTCGTGATGCGTGATACTCCACAATCTTGTGGTTTACCATCAATCGAAAAATGGCGTAATGACTACCCAGATGACTATAACGAAAAAACTTACGAAAACGATTTAACTGCAAAAGAAATCTTCGTAACTTATGTATTAAAAAACAAATTGTTATGGTATATCGCGATTGCTAACGTGTTCGTCTATTTAATCCGCTACGGTGTATTAAAATGGTCTCCAGTTTACTTGAGTGAAGTGAAACACTTCAACATCAAAGGTACTGCATGGGCATACACAATCTATGAATTAGCAGCGGTTCCAGGTACATTATTATGTGGTTGGGTATCAGATAAAGTGTTTAAAGGTAAACGTGGTTTAACTGGTTTCATCTTTATGATCTTAACCACAGCAGCGGTTGTTGCGTACTGGATGAACCCAGCTACACCAGAAGCAGAGCTTGCAAACTATGCAGCTTGGTATGAAAACCCATATCAATTAACTGATTTCGTATTAATGACCTTAATCGGTTTCTTAATCTACGGTCCTGTAATGTTAATTGGCTTACATGCTCTTGAGCTTGCACCGAAAAAAGCAGCAGGTACGGCAGCAGGTTTCACTGGTTTATTCGGTTACTTAGGTGGTACTGTATCAGCTTCAGCAGTTATTGGTTGGGCTGCTCAACATTACGGATGGGACGGTGGTTTCTACGTAATGATCGGCGGTGGCGTATTAGCAGTGTTATTACTCTTAATCGTAATGGTTGAAGAAGGAAAACACAAAGCGAAATTAGGCGATACCTACGGTACTAAATAATTAGCTTAAAAAAGGCGGCGGGCAAATTGCTTAGTCGCCTTTTTTGTAACTAACATCTAAAAAAAACCATAAAAATTTACCGCACTCTTAAGGAGAAAATACTTATGAAACTTAAAACTTTAGCCCTTTCTTTATTAGCAGCTGGCGTACTAGCAGGTTGTAGCAGCCATTCATCAAATATGGCGAATACCCAAATGAAATCAGACAAAATCATTATTGCTCACCGTGGTGCTAGCGGTTATTTACCAGAGCATACGTTAGAATCTAAAGCACTTGCGTTTGCACAACACGCAGATTATTTAGAGCAAGATTTAGCAATGACTAAGGATGGTCGTTTAGTGGTTATTCACGATCACTTTTTAGATGGCTTGACTGATGTTGCGAAAAAATTCCCACATCGTCATCGTAAAGATGGCCGTTACTATGTCATCGACTTTACCTTAAAAGAAATTCAAAGTTTAGAAATGACAGAAAACTTTGAAACCAAAGATGGCAAACAAGCGCAAGTTTATCCTAATCGTTTCCCACTTTGGAAATCACATTTTAGAATTCACACTTTTGAAGATGAAATTGAATTTATCCAAGGCTTAGAAAAATCGACGGGTAAAAAAGTAGGAATTTATCCAGAAATCAAAGCACCTTGGTTCCACCATCAAAATGGCAAAGATATTGCTGCTGAAACGCTCAAAGTGTTGAAAAAATATGGTTATGATAAGAAAACCGATATGGTTTACTTACAAACTTTCGATTTTAATGAATTAAAACGTATCAAAACGGAATTACTTCCACAAATGGGTATGGATTTGAAATTAGTTCAATTAATTGCTTATACAGATTGGAAAGAAACACAAGAAAAAGACCCAAAGGGTTATTGGGTAAACTATAATTACGATTGGATGTTTAAACCTGGTGCAATGGCAGAAGTGGTTAAATATGCCGATGGTGTTGGTCCAGGTTGGTATATGTTAGTTAATAAAGAAGAATCCAAACCTGATAATATTGTGTACACTCCGTTGGTAAAAGAACTTGCACAATATAATGTGGAAGTGCATCCTTACACCGTGCGTAAAGATGCACTACCCGCGTTTTTCACAGACGTAAATCAAATGTATGATGCCTTATTGAATAAATCAGGGGCAACAGGTGTATTTACTGATTTCCCAGATACTTGCGTGGAATTCTTAAAAGGAATAAAATAATTTCTATTATAACCGTAGGTAAGTTTATTTACGGTTATTAATGCCATCTATGATGAAAAACACTTTTCAATTGAAAAGTGTTTTTCAGAAAGACTTACTATACCCTTAATGAATAGGAACATAATATGAAAACAACGTTAAAAATGACCGCACTTGCGGCTCTTTCTACTTTTGTTTTAGCTGGCTGTGGTTCACACCAAATGAAATCAGAAGAACATGCAAATATGCAATTACAACAACAAGCGGTGCTTGGATTAAACTGGATGCAAGATTCTGGCGAATATAAAGCATTAGCTTATCAAGCGTACAATGCGGCAAAAGTTGCATTTGATCACGCAAAAGTGGCAAAAGGTAAGAAAAAAGCGGTTGTGGCTGATTTAGATGAAACTATGTTAGACAACAGCCCTTATGCTGGCTGGCAAGTTCAAAATAACAAACTATTCGATGGTAAAGATTGGACTCGTTGGGTAGACGCGCGTCAATCTCGTGCCGTTCCTGGTGCGGTAGAATTTAATAATTATGTAAACAGCCACAAAGGTAAAGTGTTTTACGTAACAAACCGCAAAGACAGCACTGAAAAAGCAGGCACTATCGATGATATGAAACGCTTAGGTTTCAATGGCGTGG
Source organism: Haemophilus aegyptius (assembly GCF_900475885.1). Classification (GTDB taxonomy): domain Bacteria; phylum Pseudomonadota; class Gammaproteobacteria; order Enterobacterales; family Pasteurellaceae; genus Haemophilus; species Haemophilus influenzae. The sequence continues at coordinate 473,142 of NZ_LS483429.1, read as the reverse complement.
AAGAATCTGCATTTTATTTGAAAAAAGACAAATCAGCTAAAGCGGCTCGTTTTGCAGAAATTGAAAAACAAGGCTATGAAATCGTACTTTATGTAGGCGATAACTTAGATGACTTCGGTGATACCGTATATGGCAAATTAAACGCTGACCGCCGTGCATTCGTTGATCAAAACCAAGGCAAATTTGGTAAAACTTTCATCATGTTACCTAACGCAAACTACGGTGGTTGGGAAGGCGGTTTAGCTGATGGGTATTTCAAAAAAGATACACAAGGCCAAATCAAAGCTCGTTTAGATGCAGTACAAGCTTGGGATGGTAAATAATTTTCCATTAAAAAGATCGATTTAAATATCGATTTTGAAAATTTAATTGAGAGGCTAAGTTCAGTTTTTACTGGCTTAGCCTTTTTAGTTTTTTAGATTAACTCAAGTAATCATCATTACTACAGCTTGAAGTTTTGCTATGATGTTGCAAGCCTTTCAAAATAGAAATCTAATTCAATGAAGAAGAATTTTTTAGTGGGGAAATTGCCGTCTAAAGGAAAAAGTGCGGTTAATTTTTACCGCACTTTTAAACCAAAATCAAAGCCCCAAACGCTGTCGTTGGATGAAACCAAAGTTGTGTTATTCAATAAACCTTTTGATGTACTCACGCAATTTACCGACGAACAAGGGCGTGCTACCCTGAAAGATTTTATTTCAATTCCAAATGTTTATGCGGCAGGTCGATTAGATAGAGACAGTGAAGGATTACTGATTTTAACCAATAATGGCGAATTACAACATCGTTTGGCAGATCCCAAATTTAAAACAGAAAAAACCTATTGGGTGCAAGTGGAAGGTATCCCTGAAGAAACCGATTTAGCACAACTCAGAAAAGGTGTAGAACTTAAAGATGGCGTGACTAAACCCGCTAAAGTGCGGTTAATTTCAGAGCCAAATTTATGGGAACGCAATCCACCTATCCGAGAACGGAAAAATATTCCCACAAGCTGGTTAGAAATTAAGATTAGTGAAGGGCGCAACCGCCAAGTGCGGAGAATGACTGCGCATATTGGTTTCCCCACTTTACGATTAGTGAGAGTGAGTATGGGCTCATTATCTATTAATGGATTAGAAAATGGCTCATTTAGATTATTATCATTGGATGAAATAAAAGCGTTATTTCAGACCGTCAAATTATAAAAATAGGGCAAGTATTTAGTTTGCCCTAAATTTTTTCTCCCATAAATATTGTGCACTGAGTAAATTAGCACTATCCGCAACGCGATGAGCTTGAGCTTGGTCAATATTGAATTGCTCACTTAACCCTCAAGCGGTGCGCGCTCGAATATCTGCAACTTGGAAGTTTTTTCTAGGCTATAAATGACGCCTTCGCGCAATGCACCGTCAGAATAGCGCATTTGTTGAATATGAAAAACGTCAAACACTGCACTTAAAATTGCTAAACCGGGTACAAAAACATCCACGCGGTCTTGGTTTAAACCGTTAATATTTAGCTCGGTAAAATGCTTGGCTTGTAGTGTTTGTTCAATTAGAGCATTTAATCGCTCGGCTGTAATGGTTCCATTTGGATCGAGATTAGTCGCAATGACTTGCGCAACAGTTTTAATCGTCCCCGATGAGCCGAGCACAGATTGCCAACCTAATTTGCGATATGCAAGGCCTAAATCTTCGATTTTATTGACCGCACTTTGGCGCGCTCGTTGAAAGTTTTCTGGGGAAATGATGCCATCGGTAAAAAATTGAGTCGCAAAACTCACGCATCCCATATGTCGGCTTTCAGCTATAAGCGGCGTGAAATCATCGCCGATAATCATTTCTGTCGAGCCACCACCAATATCTATAACAAGCTTTCTGCCTTTTTCTGGTTGAGTGTGGCATACGCCAGCGTAGATGGTTTTCGCTTCAGTTTGCCCACTAATAATATTAATGGGATAGGGGAAAACTTTGGCTGCTTGACGTAAAAATTCGTCATTATTCACCGCTCTTCGTAACGTATAAGTACCAACCACATTGACATTTTCAACAGGAAATCCTTGTAAACGTTCAGCAAATAAGGCTAAGCAATTCACGCCACGTGTGATGGCCTCTTGATTAAGCACGGCATTTTCGTCTAAACCTTCTGCGAGTTTAACTTTTTGTTTTAAGCGCGAAAGCACTTGGATTGAGCCGTTTACAATACGCGCAACAATCATATGAAAGCTGTTTGAGCCAAGATCAATCGCGGCAATTTCACGTACATTGCCACGATGTTTGGGTTCTAAAATAGCGTCATTCATAACATTCCTAAAATTCAAATTTATAAAGTAAATCAAACACTTGGTTTGTACTAGAAACGGATTGAAAATAAAGCTGTGGCATTAGGCGATAACGTAATGTAACTTCTGCTAAGCCATCAAATAAACCTACGCCATATTTTATTTGTAAGCGATTGGTAATATTACCACTTACCGTCACTTTGGATTTATCGCCCACGCCAGATGTACCAAGGTTTAAGTCTTGAATACCAAAAACTTCGCCAATACTGCCCACTAATTTACCGCTCTTTGAAATGCCTAAACCAATCAATGCTGCGCCAACTGATCCCGTTGAACCCACTTCTCCGCTGCTTTCTAACGAACGACCTGTTAATAAATAAGAAAGTGCTTGATCTTGTGGTTTGCTTGGTTCACTGAAAATAGTGACTTCTGGGCTATCAGCTATGCCAATCACTCTCACGCCAGCAGTAATTTTGCTGTCTTCCATTGTTTCAGGATTACGAATAGCCTCAATATTCAATGTAGGTTGTGTCGCTTGCCCAGAAAAGCTAATAAGTCCTTTACGAATGAGTAAATCTTGCCCGAAAGAAGCATAGCGACCTTTGGTTAAATTGATTTGACCGAATAAACCTAAATTGCCTTTATCTTGTTTCACAGAAAGTAAACCATCAAGATTGGTTTTTAAGCCATAGGCATCAAGGCTAACGTCTTTACCAATATTGATGCGTAAATCAGAGCGAATTTCCATTCCTGATTTTGTTTTTGCGGCAAATTCACGTTTAATCAGTTCTTCTTTGCTCTTGTGCGGGCCATTTAAAATAACTTCATCTTCACTCACTGGCTCAGCAGTATCTGGCAGACTGTCAATTTTAATACGCGCCCAAGGAATATCCACTGTTCCGCTTAAATTCAATTCCTTCGGATTGGCTTTTATCGTGATATTTGGACTGAAACGTAGCTTCGCCATAGAAGGAATATCCACGTTGAAATTATTTGCTTGCGCATTTAATTCTGTTGTCCAATGTTCAATATTAGCCCAGTTTGCACGTCCAGTTAAGTTTAAGTGACTATCTACTGTTTTGATTTTCCCTTGCAATGTTGAACGGTTACCATTAAAGCGCAGGGCAATATCGCCATCAGTAATATTGACTGGCATAGATTTTAATTTGGTACGAATATTACGAATATTGAAGTCACCATTTAATAATGGTTTCTCTAAATTCCCACCGAAACGCAATTTTGATACCACTTCTCCATTCACGGATTCGCCTTGAGTGAGTAGTTGATTCGCAATACTCAAACTTAATCGTTCTATCGCAAGGCTACCGCCAAGTTGGCGATTTTTAGCCAGGTCATTTAAATGAATATCGCCAACAATTCTGCCTTGATTATGCACATTGATGTCTGTTTTTAAAACCAAATTATTATTTTGAATGTCGGCGTTAAGGGTTAATTTTGGAATATCCAATTTAAATGTACGGTAATCCAATTTTTGAGAGAAGGCTAAATGATTGCCATCTACGTTGGCGGTAAATTGGAATGGTTTATCCGTAAACCAAGCCACATTTCCTTGCACTTGTAAATTGCCTTTGAGGCTGTTTTGTTCGATAAGTTTATTCACTAAATCCAAATTAACACGTTTAAATTGGAAAGGAATATTGCCTTGCTTGCCTGCATTGAATGCTTGTGGGAAACATAATTCTACATCGGTGTTTTGCCAGCAATGTGAGGCAATATTGGCTTGTGTTTGTTTGTTATCGTAGGACACCGCAATCGCTTGGTTGGATTTTACATCGCCAATCGGAGTTTCGAATTTTGCTTGGGAAATTGTGCCTTTCCACTGTTCCAAAGTGCGGTCAAAATGTCCGTTAATTTGTAAATTTGCAGCAACAGGCTCGCCTTGAGATTTTAGGCTTAGTTTGTGATTTTGTTCATCGCCTGATAAATCAAGATCAAGTAAATGGAGTTTAATATTTTCGCCATAATGAAGTTGTTCTGCTTTAATATTCAATTTTCCACTCGAGAGTGAGGCATTGTTTATATGACCTTTTATACTTGCTTTGGCTAACTGAAAACCCTGTAAATGTAAATTAGATGAAGTTAAATCAAGATCAAGATTAGGTGTCGTAATTTGACCAGAAATCGCTACTCGACCTTTTACTCGCCCTTTTAAATCTGACCATAATCCACGTAAATTTGGTGCATTTATATCTAGTGCAAAATCAGAATGATCATCTAATACGCCACTGGCTTTAAGATAATTTTCGCCATATCTAATCTGTAAATCAGGCACTGTTAGAAGTACATTTTGATTGAGCGTTGCAGAACCTTTTAAACTGATAGGTTTTGCAGAAAGCATTCCGTTTAAATCGGCTACTGGTACTTCCACTTGCCATCCTTGAGAGCCTGCAAAACCACGTGAATGCAATTTACCAGATAGTGTTGCAGGCATTACAGGAACAAAAAAACCAATATTCATTTTTTCTAAATCGGCTTGAATATCCCAGTTTGCACCCTCTTTCCAGTTTGCAGTCCCCACAAATTCACTTTTACCGTCTAATGAATCTATCCCCAATTTATTGACGGTGACTTCATAAAGTTTGCCGTCGGCATTAAGTTCCACTTGAGATGCGGGAATATAATTCATTCCTACTACATTGCCCTTAAGTTCAGCGTGATAATTTAGTAAATCCCCTGTGAGTTTAAGCGTCACATCATTAATTTTGAGTGGCGTCATTGTGTTTACAAAAGTGTATTGTCCTTTTGCCACGTTTAATGTGAGGTTTAAGGGCATTTTATCTTGTGCTAATTGCACGTCGCCATTCAGTTCAGCATCTAATACGCCTTTTGTTTTCAAAGAAAGTGCGGTAGATTTTTTCAATGATCCCGAAAGTGCAAGATCCACATCACTCGCGGGTAAAATTTCTTTTCCATCAGATTTCAATGGCTCCAAATGGGATTTTAAAGTTAAATCGAGAGGCATATCGCCATCAAGTTGTAATTTACCTTGTGAAGAAAGATTACCCAACGAGCTTTCTACCGCTAATTTTTGTAATTGCAGTTGGTTATCGACGGTATCCGCCTGTGCAATTAAACTAGACATTTCAACAGATTGAAGCGTTTCGCCTTTTTCATTCACTGCTTGATACTGCCAGTTTTTGCCTGAAATTTCAGGAATATGTAAATCAAAAGGAAGAATGATTTCTGATACATTACCTAAAAAAGCAGGCGTTAAAGATTGCTCAATCGTAGCCCAATCTACAGGCTTATTCGGCTGTTCGGCTTTCAGATCTGATTTAACTTCAGACAATTTTTTTGCAATCACTGAAATATCGTTAATTTCAGTCGGCGCAATAGTTAAGCCTTTTTCATTATTTAAACTTACCGCACTTTTAAAATTTCCAAGCGTAATACTAGTCTGATCAATGTTTACAGATAAATCTTGCACCACCAAATTTTCTGCATTGATACTAATTGGCAAGGAAATACGCTTCATTGAGCCAGACTTTGAATTATCAGGTGCCGATGGAGGCAATAATGCAGTATTAATCGCAATCGTCGGTTTATTTAAGGTGAAGTCTCGTAAACAAACTTCACGTGAAAGCAAACAACCAAAATCGAGCTGTAAACGTGCTTGTGCAATATGTGTCTCAATCCCAGCGGTTTGATAACGAACATTCTTTAACACCAAGCCATTTTGTAATCCGCCTTCAATTTGCTCAACGGAAAAACTATCAAGCATTTTATCGACAAGTTGAATTAAACCTCTTTGCCCCGCATCGAAAGAAAGCGTCCCAGCAACACCTAAAACAGGTATAAAAATGACCGCACTTCCGATACAAACAGCCTTGCGTACCCAATGTTTTTTATTAGGTTTCTCAGGTGATTTTGGTGAAGTTTCTGATGCTTGTATTTGTTCTGTCATAAATTCACCTTAAATTTCTGTACCAAGTCCAATGTAAAATTGAATATTTTTGCTGTTATCTTTATCACGAATGGGTGTGGCAATATCAAATTTAATCGCACCAACTGGCGATGCCCAACGCACACCAACGCCTGCGCCATAACGCAGCTCTTTTTCTGTGTAATCATTAGCGGCTAAGCCACTATCTGCAAAGGTTGCCGCCCACCAATTCGGATAAACTTGATATTGATATTCTAAAGAAGTGGTAAGCAATCGCGAACCACCAACTAATTTTCCGTTTTTATTTTTAGGCGCAATTTTTTTATAGCCGTAACCGCGCACACTACGATCGCCACCAGCAAAGAAACGCAGTGTAGGCGGAATTTTTTCAATATCTTTTGTATGTAAATACCCGATTTCAGCACGAGCAACGATACGATGATTTTCTGCATAAGTACGAACCCACGCGCTAGATGCTTGAACTTTTATAAAAGAAGATTCTGATAGCCAAATTCGTTTGCTTAAATCAAAAGTAATTTTTTGCACATCGCCCCAAGTGGCAAAGGAACCACCACGTAATCGAGTGCGAGTAAATCCAACAGTTGGATAAAGAAGTAAGGTTTTATCAGTGATATCCGCTTGTGTAAAACTGTCGTATCGCGTACGAAGTCCGCCAAAATATTGCCAACCATGCGCATTATTCCAATAACGTAACGCTGACAACGTAAGCACTCTCGTATTGGTATCATTCTCTTTTTCCCCTTCCCAACCGACGGCAAAATCATAGTAATAATTTAATGGATTTTTAAGCAGTGGCATTCGATAAGTTGCTTCTAGAGTTTGTTTCGGTGCAGAGAGATAAAGATTTGAACGCAAACTATGTCCACGGCTATTAATCCAAGGTTTTGTCCAGCCTATTTGTCCGTGAACGCCGCCATCAGTGGCAAAGCCCACACCCAGTTCCATCGCATTTTTTTTACGTGGATAAAGAATAATTTCCACATCCACTGTTTTGTTTTTATGATTTACATTAGGCTGAACCAATACCGAACTAAACCAATTTGAAGATGAGAAATCACTGGTTAAATCCGACAAACTATTCATTAGATACGGCTCGCCAGATTTGATATTAAGAATGTTATTTAGGTAATCATCACGAATTTGTGAATGACTAAAAGTAATATTGCCATAATGATAACGAACGCCACTATCAAATAACATTCGCCACCATGCTTGATGGGTTTCTGGGCTAATTTCTAAACGTGAAATTTTAAATTCGCCATCAAAATATCCACGATTTGATGCCAAACGTGAAATCGCTGTTTTGTAATCATCATAAGTTTGGTGTTCAACCAAAACGCCTTCTTTGGGCAAATTTTTACGCAGCCCATCAAAATTTTCATCTTGTGTTGCCTCTCCCTTAATTTGCACATCAGTGCCCGCAATTTTTGTTGGCTCGCCTGGTGTAACATGAGCAATTAATAAATCGCGTTTACCTTGACGCTGTTTTCGCTCAAAACGTACGGAAGATTCATAATAACCAAACACACGCAAACCGCGATCAACCGCTTGAGTCACTAAATGTTGATAGCGTTCAGAACCGTCCATTTCTTCTTTGTTAATCAGATGAACATTGAGATCTGTATTGCGCACAGCACGAAAACCACGAATGCCCTGAACTTCAATATCTACAGTTTGTTCAGCAAATGCAGGAAAGCAACTTAATGCTAAAAAAAGTGCGGTGAGTTTTGACAGTGTTTTATTCATTTTAGGACAAAAGTTTTTGAGTGAATTGCTCCATAGTCTACCGAGAAGTTCGCAAGGATCCAATATTTTCAGCACATTTTGTCTCGTTTTTAACAAAAAATACCGCACTTTATTGCTAAAGTGCGGTATTTTTCTCAGTTTTTTTAAATTAATGACTGTCGCAGCATCCGCTGTGACCATGTCCGTGACCACCGCCACAACATCCGCTGTGCTCATGATCATGGTCGTGATGGTGATGATGCCCGCCACAGCCACAACTGTGACCTTCTTCGTCATCATCATGATGGTGGCTATGCGCACCGTGAACATGACCGTGTGCAATTTCTTCTAACGTTGCTTCACGTGTTGCGACAACTTCAACGGTGAAGTGTAATTCTTGACCTGCTAACATATGGTTTCCATCAACCACAACTTCATCGCCATCGATTTCAGTAATCACTACTGGAACTGGGCCAATGTCAGTATCCGCTAAAAAACGCATACCCACTTCAAATTCATCAACACCTTGGAATACATCTTTTGGTACACGTTGAACCATATTTTCGCTGTATGCACCATAACCTTCTTCAGGTTGTACACGTACTTCAAATTTGTCGCCTACTTCTTTACCTTCAAGTGCTTTTTCAAGACCGATTACTAAATTATTGTGACCTTGTAAATATTCTAGTGGTTGATTCGCTGGTGCTTCATCGACCAATACGCCATCTTGCGTGCGAACTTGGTAAGAAATGCTCACCACTACATTTTTTTCTACTTTCATTATGTTTTCCTTATAAAAAATCCGTTAAAAAAGTCGTACCATTGTAGCGAAAATTATTCCGCGCGCAAGACTTTACGGATTAATGAACACGAGGCTCTTCTTCATCTTCATCATCAAAAAATTCCCCATCGTCACCGTATTCATCGTCATCGGCATTTGGGTCTTCAAAATAAGTTCCCCAACCGTCGTAAATACCATTATGTTTTTCTAATAACGGAAGGATTTCTTTTTGTTGTGCATCGATAATTTCAGCTTTTAATTCTACTTCACTGATGATGTCAAAACAGAAAATTGGTTTACCGTCATCATCTTTAAATTCTTCCGCTTCGGAAACTTCATAGCCCGCTTTAAACGCATCAACCGCAATTTTTTCTAACAAATCAAAATCGTGGTGTGCAATGTGATGTTCAATAATATAAAGCGCATTTGGATCACTGCCATCATTAAGTAAATCTTCGATAATTTCACGGGTTTCTGCTTGTAATTCAGCCAATTTTGACATAATAAAATCCTTCAACAAGAACAAAAGTGCGGTTATTTTAGTGGATAAATCACGAAAAGTCGCATAGAATTTCGCACAATTATTTTCGATAAAAAAGAGCCCTTAACTATGCTCGAACAACTCCCTTATTTGGCATTAAAAACTCCGCCAAAAACCACCGCACTTTTAAAGGCTGAATGTGCGGATTTTATTGTAAAAGAGCATTTAGGCTATGAAATGTCAGGCGAAGGGGAGTTTGTTGCGTTGTATGTACGCAAAACAGATTGCAACACCTTATTTGTTGGCGAAAAATTAGCTAAATTTGCTGGTGTTTCTGAACGCAATATGGGATATGCAGGGTTGAAAGATCGTCGAGCGGTGACAGAACAATGGTTTTGCTTGCAAATGCCAGGAATGGAAACGCCCGATTTCAGTCAATTTGAATTAGATGGCGTAGAGATTTTAACGGTTACTCGACATAACCGAAAAATTCGCACGGGTAGCCTTGAGGGAAATTATTTCGATATTTTATTACGCGGTGCAGAAGAATCTGATGAGCTTAAAGTGCGGTTGGATTTTGTGGCAAATTTTGGTTTCCCCAATTATTTTACGGAACAACGTTTTGGTCGGGAAGGTCATAACCTCACGCAAGCCTTGCGTTGGGCTCAAGGGGAAATCAAGGTAAAAGATCGCAAAAAACGCAGTTTTTATCTTTCCGCCGCACGCAGTGAAATTTTTAATTTAGTTGTGGCTGCGCGTATTGCAAAGAGCGCAACAAATCAAGTTTTGCCAAATGATATTGTGCAATTAGCAGGTTCGCATAGTTGGTTCAAAGCGGATGAAAAAGAAGACTTAACTGCCTTGCAAGTGCGGTTAGAAAATCAAGATATTTTGCTTACTGCCCCTTTAATTGGCGAAGATATTTTGGTGGCGAGTGAGATTGAAAATGAAATCGTAAATCAACATTCAGTTTTCGATCCTTTAATGAAACAAGAAAGAATGAAAGCGGCGCGTCGCCCATTGTTAATGAAAGCAAAAGGGTTTTCTTGGGCATTTGAGCCAGAAGGCTTGCGTTTAAAATTTTATTTGCCAGCAGGCAGTTATGCCACGGCATTAGTTCGTGAGTTAGTAAATTACACAGAAGAATAAGGAAATATAATGCGAATTTTAGTTAGTAATGATGATGGTTTTCACGCGGAAGGCATTCAAGTTTTAGCAACGGAATTAAGAAAAATTGCAGAAGTCATTATTGTTGCACCCGATCGTAATCGAAGTGCAGCATCAAGCTCGCTCACATTGGTTGAGCCATTACGCCCACGCCATTTAGATAATGGCGATTATTGTGTAAATGGCACGCCTGCAGATTGCGTACATTTAGCGTTAAACGGATTTTTATCTGGCCAAGTGGATTTAGTGGTATCAGGCATTAATGCGGGTTGTAATATGGGCGATGATACGATTTATTCAGGCACATTAGCTGCAGCCCTTGAAGGTCGCCATTTAGGACTGCCCGCTATTGCGGTTTCGTTAGATGGTCGTCAGCATTATGAAACAGCAGCACGAGTGGTATGTGATCTCATTCCTAAATTACATCATCAATTATTAAACCCTCGTGAAATTATTAATATCAATGTGCCTGATTTGCCTTTTGAAGAATTAAAAGGCTACAAGGTTTGTCGCTTGGGTTACCGCGCATCTTCAGCAGAAGTGATTAAGCAAAAAGATCCTCGTGATGAAACCATTTATTGGATTGGTCCTTCAGCATTACCCGAAGATGAAAGCGAAGGAACAGATTTTTATGCCGTGAAGAATGGTTATGTGTCTATCACACCAATTCAAGCGGATCTTACCGCATATCATTCATTGCTTTCTTTGCAAAATTGGTTAGATCAGGAATTTACCAAATAGAGAAAAATATGAAAATTTTCGGCACGATGTACGATAAAACGATGGAATGGTCAAAACATCGTTTTGCTGTTTCTTGGCTCTCTTTTGTAAGTTTTATCGAGGCGATATTTTTTCCTATTCCGCCCGATGTGATGTTGATCCCAATGTCTATGTCAAAGCCAAAAGGTGCGGTGAAATTTGCATTTTATACGGCAATTGCGTCTGTAATCGGCGGAATTATCGGTTATGCTATTGGTTTTTATGCAACGGACTGGGTGGAAAACATTGTGCAACAATGGGGATATGCTGCGCATTGGGCAAAAGCCGTCAGTTGGTTTGAGCAATGGGGTGTATTAGTTGTGTTTGTGGCGGGTTTTAGCCCAATTCCTTACAAGGTGTTTACGCTCTGCTCTGGCGTGATGCAAATGGCATTTTTCCCTTTTGTTATCACCGCATTTGTTTCACGTTTAGCACGTTTCTTGCTAGTAGCAAAATTAGCTGCATGGGGCGGTGAAAAATTCGCAGCAAAATTGCGAAAATCTATTGAGATTATTGGCTGGTCAGTGGTTGTACTGGCTATAATCGCTTATTTTATACTGAAAAATTAGGATAGAAAATGAACAAATTAAGTCTTGTTTTAGTAGCTGGATTTCTTTTGGTTGGATGTGCATCTGAACCAGTTAAAGATCCAGACGCATTACCAAATGGCATTATGCAACCAGTAGAAGGCACAGGTGCCGTTGCTGGCGGTAGTTTTATGCCAGAAATTCAAAAAAATACGATACCAACACAAATGAAATAATAACGGAACAATAAGGAATAACTATGAAAAAATCATTTCTCTTACTCCCTTTGAGTCTTGTTGTATTATCGGCTTGTACCTCTAATTTTCCTGCACCTATTTCTGATGCAGATGGAAATTTTTCCCCTAGTGTAATGCAATCTGTAAATGGCAGTAATGTAGGTGGTGCTTGGCAACCTGAAATTCAAAAAAATTCATTACCTACAATCGGAAATATGGTCACGCCACAACCAAATTTTCAACCGATTAATCAACAACCAACAATGCCAACAGCACCTGCACAACCTGCATTTCAACCCTCTCCGAAAACCGTAGTTAGCGCACCGACAGTACAAACAAAAACAGTTACCAAAACAGTCGCTGATTGTGTAGATGGACAGCATATTAATATCCCACGTAATCCAAATACCAATGTGCCAGATTACAGCAAAATCTCAAAAGGCTCTTACAAAGGCAATACCTATAAAGTAAACAAAGGCGATACAATGTTCTTAATCGCTTACTTGGCGGGGATTGATGTAAAAGAATTGGCGGCGTTGAATAACCTATCCGAACCTTATAATTTAAGTTTAGGGCAAGTTTTAAAGATTTCTAATTGTAGCACAAAAACGGTTACTACAACGGTTTCTGTAAAACAACCTGCAGTCACAGCATCAACAGCAATGCCAGTTAAACCTGCAGTCACTTATACTCCAGGCGCAAACGGTACTCAAATAGGATCTGACGGTACTATTATTGGCCCCATTAAATCAGAGGCTGGCACATCGTCTAGTGTACCTGTGGCAACTTCATCAACACAGGTTACATCATCTGTAAATAATGCGAATAGCACACCAATTAATTCCAATGTCGTTGCGCCAATCGCCTCAAATGTTGCGTGGCAATGGCCGACTTCAGGTAATATCATCCAAGGTTTCTCAAGCACAGATGGCGGTAACAAAGGAATTGATATTAGTGGTTCACGAGGACAAGCTGTAAAAGCGGCTGCAGCAGGGCGAGTAGTGTATGCAGGCAATGCTTTACGTGGTTACGGTAATTTAATTATCATCAAACATAATGATGATTTTTTAAGTGCCTATGCGCATAACGACAAAATTCTTGTCGTCGATCAACAAGAAGTCAAAGCAGGTCAAGACATCGCCAAAATGGGAAGTTCTGGCACGAATGCTGTAAAACTCCATTTTGAAGTTCGTTACAAAGGCAAATCAGTAGATCCAGTACGTTACCTCCCAAGACGTTAATCTTCCTGTAAAAAGTGCGGTAAAAAATCTCAACAAATTTTTACCGCACTTTTTTATCTGGCTTTTTCCCCTTTCGGCACCTAAAATAACAGCCACAAAACCTATCTTTATTCAGTTTCAAAGCAGGTAATTAGATGATTTCCGAAGAAAATTTCCAACAACATACGCCAATGATGCAGCAATATCTAAAACTCAAAGCGGAGAATCCAGATATTTTGTTGTTTTATCGCATGGGGGATTTTTACGAGTTGTTTTATGACGATGCGAAAAAAGCGGCGGCATTGTTGGATATTTCTTTAACGAAACGAGGTCAATCTGCAGGACAGCCCATTCCGATGGCAGGAATGCCTTATCATGCGGTGGAAGGTTATTTAGCAAAATTAGTGCAGTTAGGTGAATCTGTGGCGATTTGCGAACAGATTGGCGATCCAACGACGAGTAAAGGACCAGTGGAACGTCAAATTGTGCGAATTGTTACACCTGGGACAGTAAGTGATGAAGCGCTTTTGCCTGAACGCCAAGATAATCTGATTGCTGCGGTATATCAAGAAAAAGAAAAATTTGGATTAGCCACTTTAGATATGACCTCTGGCCGTTTTCAGCTTTGTGAACCTGCGGACAAAGAAACTTTGCGTGCGGAATTACAACGTATTGCACCTGTGGAATTGCTGTATTGTGAAGAATTTAATGAAATGGCTGCGATTGAACATTGTAAGGGATTACGCCGTCGCCCGATTTGGGAATTTGAACTTAGCACAGCCATTACGTTATTAAATCATCAATTTGGCACAAAAGATTTACGTGCCTTTGGTGTGGAAAAATCCCCTCTAGGCTTAAGTGCGGCTGGTTGTTTATTGCAATATGCAAAAGAAACGCAACGTACCGCATTACCCCATATTCAAAGCATTAGCTTGATTCAAAATCAAGACTGCATTCAGTTAGATGTCGCCACGCGCAGAAATCTTGAATTAACACAAAATCTTGCGGGTGGCACAGAAAATACGCTAGCGTCTGTATTGGATAAATGCGTTACGCCAATGGGCAGTCGCTTATTGAAACGTTGGATTCATCAGCCTATTCGTGATGTGGAAAAATTAGAACAACGCCAACAAGCGATTGCGGAAATTCTGAATTTTGATTTAGTCGATGAACTTCAGCCTTATTTGCAATTAGTCGGTGATATGGAGCGTATTTTAGCGCGTGTTGCGCTACGTTCAGCTCGTCCACGCGATCTCACTCGTTTGCGCACGGCGTTAGAACAAATTCCAGCATTACGCGCGATTGTGCAACAAAAAACACCGCTATTTTTAACCGCACTTTTCAGCCAAATTGCCGATTTCAGCGAGCAGTGCGATTTATTGCAACGTGCATTGATTGAAACGCCTCCGCTTTTAATTCGCGATGGTGGTGTGATTGCTGAAGGTTACCATGCCGAGTTGGACGAATGGCGTATGCTGTCTGATGGCGCAACTCAATATTTGGAAAATCTCGAAAAACGTGAGCGTGAAAGCACAGGCATTGATACGCTAAAAATCGGTTTTAATGCAGTGCATGGTTATTACATTCAAATTAGCCAAGGGCAAGCGCATAAAGCGCCTATTCATTATGTACGTCGCCAAACCTTGAAAAATGCAGAGCGTTATATTATTCCCGAACTCAAAGAATATGAAGACAAAGTGCTGAAATCAAAAGGCGCAGCGTTAGCATTAGAAAAGCAACTTTACGATGAATTATTTGATTTATTATTACCGCACTTAGGCGCGTTGCAACTGGCGAGCCTCGCGCTTTCTGAATTGGATGTATTGGTCAATCTTGCCGAGCGTGCAGACACCCTCAATTACGTTATGCCAACATTCTGTGATGAAGTGAGCGTGAAAATTGAAAATGGTCGCCATCCTGTTGTGGAACAAGTATTGAAAGATCCTTTCATCGCCAACCCAGTGGAACTCAATCACAATCGTCATTTATTAGTTATCACTGGGCCAAATATGGGCGGTAAAAGCACTTATATGCGCCAGACCGCATTAATTACATTGCTGGCGTATATCGGCAGTTTTGTGCCAGCAGACAGCGCGCGAATTGGGCCGATTGATCGTATTTTCACTCGAATTGGTGCGTCTGATGATTTAGCCTCAGGGCGTTCAACCTTTATGGTGGAAATGACTGAAATGGCAAATATTCTTCATCAAGCCACTGCGCAAAGTCTCGTGCTTATTGATGAAATCGGACGCGGCACATCCACTTATGATGGCTTATCCTTAGCTTGGGCTTGTGCGGAATGGTTAGCCAAAAAAATCCGCTCGCTTACATTATTTGCCACCCATTATTTTGAATTAACCGCATTGCCAGAACAGCTAGAAGGCATCGCGAATATTCATTTAGATGCTCTTGAGCATAACAACACCATCGCCTTTATGCACGCCGTACAAGATGGCGCAGCAAGTAAAAGTTATGGTTTGGCAGTCGCGGCTTTGGCAGGCGTGCCACAATCCGTCATTAAACTAGCAAAACAGAAATTGACACAATTAGAAAAAAACTCAAGCTATTCAGTCGAAGAGCAAATTCAAGCGCTGCGTGAAGCCAATCACAATCAGGGCGAATTATTGTTTGAACAAGAAACGGATGCACTAAGAGAGGCTATTGAAAAACTGGATCCCGATGATTTAAGCCCTAAACAAGCCTTGGCGTATTTGTATCAGTTAAAGAAAATGGTGGGGTAAATATTATATCCTAGCGATAAATTCAAATGTTTACGGTGCTTTATCTACCATACGCAATAATAAAGAAGCTTACGCATTGGGTTTTGCTGGTGGATTGTTTACGTGGATTTATGCGGGTTTATATGGATTGGCTGAGGGGAATGGGAGTTGAATTTAAATCCTAATGCTATAAAAATAAGGATATTATTTTTTTTTAGTATTAAAATTATGGTACAAAATATGGTACTAAAAAATTTTTTTCATTGATTTTTGATTGTTTTTTTAATCAAATTTGAAAGCACCCCTAAATGATGATTTGCCAGTGTCTAAAATCAAACTTTGAACATCTTAAAGCCACCAGCAAAAAAGAAAAATGCGATCTCTTTGACCGCACTTTATTGTTTGATATTTGCCTTAGCTATTTTCCTTAATCCACGTTTGAAAATATGGGCTGTTTATTTTTATTGTGCCGTTCGCGTTACGTGTAATCAGCTCTTTTCTTTCTAGTTTTCGCACTTTCCCTTGTATTGTGCTTGAGCTAATATCTTCTATCCCTAACGCTTTAGCAAAATAGGCGCGTTTTTCTTTGCTATATAGCGCATTTTCGCCATTTACAACGCTCTTTAGTATTTCCCGTTCTATTGAGCTTAATTCGCGCCATATCTTCACACTGTCGCCTAATTCACTCATTTGAGCAATCCTATATTCTGATGCTTGTTTAAGTGATAGATTCGGGTTGATAATCATATCTTGAGCAATTGAACGCATATAAAGAGGGGTAAAATTAAATCGTTCAAAGAGTTCATAAAATTGATTTTTGTCGATTTCTTGCCCTGTTCTACTGTGATAAATATCGGCTAGAAAATCAGTAAAATTCTTGCCTAAATTTGGGAAATCTAAAGGGTGTGCAAAATGAAAAAACGGTGCTTTGTTGTCATTAAACATTGCCCGCAATCCATTTGTGCTACTCCCTGTGAAAATCACTTTTATCTTTTGTTGATTTATATCTAAACCAGTGCGCAATGAACGGATTAACCCTATAGTATGGCTCACTCTTGCCAGTTCTTGAATTTCATCAAGTAACATTAAAATAGGTTTATCGCTAGATTCTGTAATGGCATTAATAATCTGAACAAGGCTTAATTCATCAAGTTTAGTTTGATTTTTATCTTGTAATTCAACGCCTACGCCCATTAAGTCAATGGCTTTTAGTTTATCAAACAAATTATTGGTTTTGCCGTCCACCACATCAAGAAAGTGTATTAGCTCACGTGTAAAAACATGGCCCAATTCGTTACTAGTCCTATCCATAAAACTAAAATAGAACACATTAAACCCTAATTTCTCTGCTTTCGGCTTTACGTCATTAAGCAAGAATTGGGTTTTTCCCATTCTACGGGGAGCAAAAAGGGTTATGGCGTGTAATATTCCGTCTTTTAGGCTTGATAGTAATCGCTCTGCTAATTCAGAACGGGGGAAATAAAGCGGGTCTACCTGTGTCATTTTTAGCCTCTTTATATTGTTTTATACTCTCTATGTATAATTATACGTTTAATGTATAAAAATGTATAAAACTTTATGAAATAGCTCCTTACGCAGCAGGAGAGCAGGATTTGTTGCTCTATTTTGGGCAATTAGAAGAGTTATTTAAAGCAGAATTTAGACAGGGTAATGATATTTAAATCCTTTAAACAATAATCCGCACGTAAAATGTGCGGATTATTTTTACATAGTATTAAAACTCAAACTGAACAGACATTCTGTAATTTCTGCCTGGTGCATAAAAGCGGTTTAAGCCTTCACCAGTTGCTGTTTTTACTCGGTTAATGGTGCCAAGATGTCGAATAGAGCGAGCAGAGTCCCAAGTGAGATATTTTTTATTGGTTAAATTATACACACCAGCGGTAAATGTAAGATTTTTAATTGGTTTCCAATAGGCAATCGTATCGATCACTGTATAGCGATTATTACGCCATAATCCGCGAGAATCTTTTACTTCTTTGCCGTTTGCTTTTGAAGCTGGTACATCTGTTTCACTGCCATAAATCTTTTCTTTTCGTTTAACCATACTTGTCCATTGAGAATTAAAGCTGTCTTTTGCTTTTTTGGCTGCAACATTAGTGATATACACATCCATTCCCCATTTTCTGCTTGGTGCATCATAGCCAATATTGTATACCGATGTGGTTGGTTGTAAGGCATTCATTGGTTGAGGTTTACGAGCAATGGCTTCGTATTCTGGATGTTCAGCTTTATTCAAATCCAAAAATTCTTTATATTTTGGATTTAATCCATTGTCTTTAATTCTTCCTTTTTGATAGGTAAATTTATAGCCTAAATGGAATCCTTGTAGTTTTTCAAACAAATCGCCCATTTCTAGACGTGAAGCAATTTCGATACCTCTGACTCTTGCTCGATCTCGATTTTGGTTCTGATGGAACGGATAAGTGATAGCATAGCCTCCTTCAATAGGACGTGATCCTACTTCTACTAAGTCAATAAAATTACGGTAATCGTTTTGGAATGCATTTAACGTAATATAACTGCTGTTTTTATAAAAAGTGAATGCGACTTCTTTTGTTTTAGAGGTTTCAGCTTTTAAATCCGTGTTAGGCTGAATGGAAAAATCTTGATGCTTGAATGTCATATAAATTTCATCAGAGGTTGGCGCACGAAAACCATTGGCGTATTTAAGCTGTACACGAAGCCAATCTGTGGGATCAAGATTTAACGCTAAATTGTAAGAATGATGTTTATAGTCAGTTTTGCGTAATAGCAGTGCAAGATTTTTTTTCACATTATTTTTATAACAATCAGTGTTATAGCGACAATCCTTATATCCTGCAGGAATATACGTGCTATAAACAACATCTTTTTCATCAAAAGGTACAAATATTCCTGCAATTAAGCCACCTGGAATGGGAGTTTTTTCATCATAGCCAGGTAAATATTTTACGTGGTCATAGCGATAATTTAAATCTAGCCCTAGCCAAGAGGTAAGTTGCACATTATCTCCAAAATACAACACATTATTTTTAGTGGTAACAGGGATTAAATAAGTGTACTTGTAGTTTTCATAATTCATTAAAGCACATCTATGTGCACTATAACCAGGTGCTGGCTTACGTTCAATAGGGAATGTGCCGTCCACAGCTTTATTACAGAAAAAATAGTCAGCCCACCATTGCACATTTGCAGCGGTATAGCCTTCGTTATTGACCATATTCTTCAGTGTTTTTTCATAAAAACCACCATATTTTAAACTGTGTTGAGTGCTCCCTAGATTAAACTCTTTATCAAGATCGAGTTTAATTTGTTTGGTATGTGTATTTAAATCGCGATCATTATAGAAGTCGTTGCTGTATCCTGAGCTTTTTGGGAATAAAAAACGTGCGGATTCTTCTTGTAGAGGCCCACCAGTCCAGAGTGGCTTCTCTCCCTTTTTCAGTGGAATTTTTCCATATTTTTTACCATTTAAGGTTTCAGTGGTAATATCTCGGTTTTCATACTCATATTTATCATTCCCATCTTTATCTTTTTCAACAAAAACCCGAAATTTTTTACCTTCACAATTTAATTTTTCGCAATCAATTAAGACCGAATCAAGTGAGCCTCCAGAGGAATCTATATCATTATCAACATCTTCATCCTTATTATTCTTAAATTTACGATAATAGCCAGCTTCTACGCTTTTAAATTCACCTCCATTTTTATCGACAATGCTATAAACGCCATCCTTTTCCACTAACTTTAACCCTTGCGGATTACTTACACCAGGACAAGTGGATTGATGACAATATTCATCAGAACGTGCTTTATTGGTGATTTTTTGTGAAGAATAACTTAGTTTAATATGATCCCAAAAAGGCGTTTGACTGAAATTTTCATAACTAAATTGAATATTTTTTCGTTTGGATTGATCGTTAATAATACGCTCACCGTATTTTTCATTGTTAGCTGTACTATATGGTCTAAGAGCGTAAGACAAATCTATACCCTTTGTTTCTAAAGTAGAATCATCTAATGCCACACTCAAGCGATGGTTTTCATTAGGCTGAAAGCCCAGTTTTATTAATGTGCTTTGGCGGGTAATTTGATACGGATCAGCTTTTTCACGGGTAGGACCAACCGCACTTAAATCAGCCTGTTTGTTGGGATAAATTTTATAATCGTAGTTTTCTATTTCGTGCCCATCACGCGTTGTATCAACGACTAAAATATCAAATTTTTTAGAACGTCCTGCTAATGTAAGTGTCTTAAGGTTTTGATTATTCATTGTTTGATAGCCACGTTTATAGGAAAGATAATAATCTTTATCTAGCAGATAATCTCGAGCATCTTTAGTTTCAAATATAACAGAGCCACCCAATGCGCCACTACCAGATTTTAAGGAGTCAGCACCTTTTGTAATTGTTGCCTGTTTTACATTTTCAATTTCAATGCTATTACGAGTATTATTAAAATTGCCATAGCCTTCAAATAACTCCTTAAATCCTTGAGAGCTTAAGGTTTCAGCTTGACGAAGTCCATCAACCATAATACCCACACGGTTTTCATCAACCCCTCGAACAGCATAACCACTTGCGCCCGTTCTACCTGTTTCAACCACCGTAATACCTGTTTCATAGCGAACGAGATCTCGAGAATCAGACGCCTGCTGTTTCGCTAATTTTTTGGCTGAAATTTGGGTTTCCCCGACTTTTTTCTCTTTGATATTAATATTTTCTGATGAGCCTGAAACATTAATTTGTTCTAGTTGTTCAGAAACATTACTATTTTGGTTGGTTGGTTGGTTGGTTGGTTGGTTGGTTGGTTGGTTGGTTGGTTGGTTGGTTGGTTGGTTGGTTGGTTGGTTGGTTGGTTGGTTGGGCAGCATAGACTGTGCTTGCATTTAATGCAAATGCA
The DNA here is from genome assembly GCF_900475885.1 of Haemophilus aegyptius. Taxonomy (GTDB): domain Bacteria; phylum Pseudomonadota; class Gammaproteobacteria; order Enterobacterales; family Pasteurellaceae; genus Haemophilus; species Haemophilus influenzae. The sequence goes on along the minus strand of NZ_LS483429.1, from coordinate 452,436 downwards.
ATAGAGCAAGCAAGCAGGCTGAATTTAAAGTTGGTCATAGGTTTCCTTATTTTTTTAATGATAATAATTATTATACATATTAAATAATTGAATTTATTTAATCAATATCAAAAAAAAGTATAATAAGTACAAAATCCTAATTGCTTTATATGAGCATAAAAGAAAATCATTTTAACCGCACTTTTGTTTGTAAGTCGTATTTTAAAATCATCAAAATTTAATTTTTAATCACTCTTTTATCGACTGCGTAGATTTCTTTCGTTATAATTGAGCGTCTTTTTATTTAACAAACGTGTTCGGTGTGGATTTGACCGAGTGCAAATTAATTGAGGTAACAAATGTCATTAAATATTGAAACAACTCAAGGTTTAGAACGCCGCGTAGCGATTACCGTTCCAACTGAAATTGTCTCTAAAGCCGTTCGTGAAGAATTTAAACGTGCTGCAAAAAATGTGCGCGTAGATGGTTTCCGTAAAGGTCATGTGCCTGCCCATATCATTGAACAACGTTTTGGTGCGTCAATTCGTCAAGATGTATTAAACGATTTATTACCACGTCATTTTTTTGATGCTGTTATTGCAGAAAAAATTAATATTGCAGGTCGTCCAACTTTTGCTATTGAAACTTTTGAAGAAGGTAAAGACTTAGTTTTCACTGCAACTTTCGAGGTTTATCCAGAAGTTAAATTACAAGGTTTAGAAAATATCAAAGTTGAAAAACCAACTGTTGAAATCACGGAAGCTGACATTGATAAAATGATCGATGTGTTACGTAAACAACAAGCTACTTGGGCTGAAAGTCAAGATGTTGTAAAAGCAGATGATCGTGTCACTATTGATTTTGTTGGCTCTGTAGATGGCGAAGAATTTGAAGGTGGTAAAGCTACTGACTTCGTATTATTTATGGGTCAAGGTCGTATGATTCCAGGTTTTGAAGAAGGAATTGTTGGTCATAAAGCAGGTGAGCAATTTGATATTGATGTGACTTTCCCAGCGGAATACCACGCAGAAAACTTGAAAGGTAAAGCAGCAAAATTTGCGATCACTTTGAAAAAAATCGAAAATATGGTGTTGCCTGAATTAACAGATGAATTTGTTGCTAAATTTGGTCCTAATACTAAGTCTGTTGCTGATTTGCGTGCAGAAATCCGTAAAAATATGGAACGTGAATTGAAAAATGCGTTAGTTTCTCGTGTTAAACAACAAGTAATCAATGGTTTAATTGAACAAAATCCGATTGATGTGCCAGCTTCTGCAGTAGAAGAAGAAATTAATGTATTACGCAATCAAGCAGCTCAACGTTTTGGCGGTAATGCACAACAAACTGCACAGTTACCACGTGAATTATTTGAAGCTGAAGCAACTCGTCGTGTTCAAGTGGGTTTATTATTCTCTGAAGTGATTAAATCTAATGAATTAAAAGCTGATGAAGAACGCGCCAAAGCAATGATTGCAGATATTGCATCAGCTTATGAGCAGCCAGCAGAAGTTGTGGAATATTACAGCAAAAACGAAGAGTTAATGAATAATATTCGTAACGTAGTATTGGAAGAACAAGCTGTTGATGCAGTACTTGCAAAAGCACAAGTAACAGAAAAAGTTTCTTCATTCGATGAAATTATGAATCCACAAGCATAATAAGTAATATTATTATGATTGAATAAAAGTGCGGTCGCTCTTTTTAATAAAAGCGATCGCATTTTTATTTGTGGGTTATTTACGATAAAATAATTAGCAGTTTTAATGAAAAAGGTAAGAAAATGAGTGTAATTCCTATGGTCGTTGAACAGACTTCGCGTGGCGAACGTTCGTACGACATTTATTCCCGTTTATTAAAAGAACGTGTGATTTTCCTAAGTGGAGAAGTGGAAGATCGTATGGCAAATTTAATTGTGGCACAGCTTCTTTTTTTAGAATCGGAAGATCCAACTAAAGATATTAATATTTATATTAACTCTCCAGGCGGTTCTGTGACCGCAGGTATGGCAATTTACGACACAATGCAATTTATTAAGCCAGATATTCGCACTCTTTGTATTGGTCAGGCTTGTTCAATGGGCGCATTCTTACTTGCTGGCGGAACCGCTGGCAAACGAGCTGCGTTACCCAATGCGCGAGTGATGATCCATCAACCTTTGGGTGGTTTCCGTGGTCAAGCATCGGATATTCAAATTCACGCACAAGAAATTTTGAAAATTAAACACACCTTAAATGATCGTTTAGCATTCCATACTGGACAAAGTATTGAGCGTATAGAGAAAGATACTGACCGCGATAATTTTATGTCAGCTGAAGAAGCACAAGTGTATGGTTTGGTGGATGAAGTCTTGGTTAAACGTTAAGGGTATACAATGACAGACAAAGATAAAGATTTGCACTGCTCTTTTTGCGGAAAGGAAAAAGGCGAAGTAGATAGATTAATTGCTGGCACAGACGGTTATATTTGTAATGAATGTATTGAACTTTGTCACTCAATGCTTGAAGAAAGTCATGATAAAAATTTAGAGGAAAGTGCGGTAGAAAATGAAGAAAAATTACCAACGCCTCACGAAATTCGCGCTCATCTAGATGATTATGTTATCGGTCAAGATTATGCGAAAAAAGTGCTTTCTGTGGCAGTTTATAATCATTATAAACGCTTGCGAACTAACTATGAAAGTAATGATGTAGAGCTTGGTAAAAGTAATATTTTACTTATAGGCCCTACAGGTAGCGGAAAAACGTTACTTGCGCAAACATTAGCTCGTCGTTTAAATGTACCCTTTGCGATGGCGGATGCAACCACATTAACGGAAGCTGGTTATGTGGGGGAAGATGTGGAGAATGTGTTACAGAAACTTTTGCAAAATTGTGAATACGATACTGAAAAAGCAGAGAAAGGCATTATTTATATTGATGAAATTGATAAAATTAGCCGTAAATCGGAAGGCGCATCAATTACTCGAGATGTTTCAGGAGAGGGGGTGCAACAGGCTTTATTAAAACTTATTGAAGGTACAATCGCTTCCATTCCACCTCAAGGCGGTCGTAAACATCCACAACAAGAAATGGTAAAATTGGATACGTCTAAAATTCTCTTTATTTGCGGCGGTGCATTTGCAGGATTAGATAAAATTATTGATAAACGCACTCAAACCAGTACGAGTATTGGTTTTAATGCCAAAGTTGAAAAAGATGAAAAACAACAATCTCTTTCTGAATTATTCCGTCAAGTTGAACCTGATGATTTAATGAAATTTGGTTTAATTCCAGAATTTATTGGACGCTTACCAATGATTGCCCCATTAAGTGAATTAGACGAAGATGCGCTGATACAAATTCTCACAAAACCAAAAAACGCATTAATTAAACAATATCAAGCCTTATTTGGATTGGAAAAAGTAGAATTGGATTTCACACCAGAAGCATTAAAAGCAATGGCGAAAAAAGCACTTGAAAGAAAAACGGGTGCGCGTGGCTTACGTTCTATCGTAGAAGCAGTGTTGTTAGATACAATGTATGATCTACCGTCTCTTGAGAATTTACAAAAAGTTATCGTTGATGAATCGACAATTGTAGATAATCTTGCGCCAAAATTAGAATATTAGATTTAATCGCAAAAGTGCGGTTGTTTTCGCCAGATTTTCTATGTTGATGCTTATTTTCAATAGGCAAGGCGAAAAGAAAATGCTACAATCGCACGTTCTTATGGCATTATTTTTACATTTCCATTTAAAACGGATTCAATTCTATGGCAACCGAAATTGTTGATAAAAAGAAAAATACGCAAGAAGTGATCGTTGAAGGCAAATCTAAAGGTTTAAATACATTCCTTTGGGTTTTAGTTGTGATCTTTTTTGCTGCTGCGGCAATTGGGAATATTTATTTCCAACAAATCTATTCTTTACCGATTCGTGTTATTGGTATGGCTATTGCATTAGTCATTGCATTTATTTTAGCGGCAATTACTAATCAAGGAACAAAAGCACGCGCGTTCTTTAATGACTCTCGTACAGAAGCGCGTAAAGTCGTATGGCCAACCCGTGCTGAAGCACGTCAAACAACATTGATCGTTATCGGGGTAACAATGATTGCTTCTCTCTTCTTTTGGGCAGTAGATTCGATTATTGTGACAGTGATTAATTTCTTAACTGATTTGAGATTCTAAAATGACTGAAGAAACAACAGTATCAAAAAAACGTTGGTATGTATTACAAGCGTTTTCTGGCTTTGAAAGTCGTGTAGCTCTAACTTTACGTGAATACATCAAACAACAACAAATGGAAGATCAATTTGGTGAAGTTTTAGTGCCAACTGAAGAAGTGGTGGAAAATGTAGCAGGTAAACGTCGCAAAAGTGAACGTAAATTTTTTCCAGGTTATGTACTTGTAGAAATGGAAATGAATGATGAAACTTGGCATCTAGTAAAAAGTGTGCCAAGAGTGATGGGTTTTATCGGTGGTACACCAGATAAACCTGCACCTATTTCCAAACGTGAAGCGGATACTATTTTAAATCGTCTTGAACAAAATACTGATAAACCTCGTCATCGTAATGAATATCATCCGGGTGAGGAAGTTCGTGTGACTGAAGGGCCATTTGCTGATTTTAATGGTACAGTAGAAGAAGTGGATTATGAAAAAGGTCGCTTAAAAGTGTCTGTATCAATCTTTGGCCGTGCTACACCAGTTGAGCTTGAATTTGGTCAAGTTGAAAAAATACACTAAGAAATGATTAAAATATAACCGCACTTTTGTAGTGCGGTTTTTTGTTTTTAATGTTTGTTGAAACAGCATAAAAGAGTGTTTTTATACGCAAAATTTGTTGTTATTTCACAAATTAGGTAGAATAATCCCATATTTATGTAAGGATTAAAAATGAAAACAAAGGCAATTTTGACCGCACTTTTGGGTGCCATTGCACTAACAGGTTGTGCAAATAACAACGACACGAAACAAGCGAGTGAGCGTAATGATTCCCTTGAAGACTTCAATCGAACAATGTGGAAATTTAACTATAATGTTATAGATCGCTATGTGCTAGAACCCGCTGCAAAAGGTTGGAATAACTATGTACCTAAGCCGATTTCTTCTGGTCTTGCTGGCATCGCAAATAATCTTGATGAGCCAGTCAGTTTCATAAACCGCTTAATTGAAGGTGAACCGAAAAAAGCATTTGTTCACTTTAATCGCTTTTGGATTAACACTGTATTTGGACTAGGTGGTTTTATTGATTTTGCGAGCGCAAGCAAAGAATTACGCATAGATAATCAACGTGGATTTGGGGAAACTTTAGGTAGCTACGGCGTAGATGCTGGCACTTATATTGTGCTACCGATTTATAATGCAACAACGCCACGCCAATTAACGGGTGCTGTGGTTGATGCGGCTTATATGTATCCATTCTGGCAATGGGTTGGTGGCCCATGGGCATTAGTGAAATATGGTGTGCAAGCAGTGGATGCCCGTGCGAAAAATCTCAATAATGCAGAATTGTTACGTCAAGCTCAAGATCCATATATCACGTTCCGAGAAGCTTATTACCAAAATTTACAATTTAAAGTAAACGATGGGAAATTAGTCGAAAGCAAAGAATCACTTCCCGATGACATACTAAAAGAAATTGATTAATAAACAGAAAAGTGCGGTAAAAATTACCCAGTTTTTATCAACTAAGGAGAAAATGATGACTCAAATTATTCATACTGAAAAAGCACCGGCAGCCATTGGCCCTTATGTTCAAGCGGTTGATCTTGGCAATTTAGTTTTAACCTCAGGGCAAATTCCAGTGAATCCTGCAACAGGCGAAGTGCCAGCTGACATCGTTGCACAAGCACGCCAATCTTTAGAAAACGTGAAAGCGATTATCGAGAAAGCAGGTTTAACCGCAGCCGATATTGTAAAAACAACGGTTTTCGTGAAAGATCTTAATGATTTTGCTGCGGTTAATGCAGAATACGAACGTTTCTTTAAAGAAAATAATCATCCTAACTTCCCTGCTCGTTCTTGCGTAGAAGTTGCGCGTTTACCAAAAGATGTGGGATTAGAAATTGAAGCGATTGCTGTAAGAAAATAATTTTCTGTTTGGTAATCCCTGCTTAAAAGTGCGGTCATAAACTCGCATGTTTTAGACCGCACTTTTTGTTTATCTGCTGATAGCAAAAATTTTACATTACACCTTGAATTTTTTGTGAATTTTCCCCACTAAGGAAATACTTAACCCTAACTTTGAGAGAACACATTATGATGCGTATTCTTCTTTTCTTGGCAACCAATATGGCAGTAATGCTGGTATTAGGTATTATTTTAAGTGTGACTGGTATTGCAGGAAATAGCATCGGCGGTATTTTAATTATGGCTTTGCTATTTGGTTTTGCTGGTTCATTAATTTCCTTATTCCTGTCTAAAACGATGGCATTACGTTCTGTGGATGGAGAGGTGATTACTCAACCTCGTAATCAAACTGAACGTTGGTTAATTGATACCGTTAGTCGCCAAGCGCAGAAAGCGGGTATTCCCATGCCAGACGTGGCGATTTATCATTCTCCCGATGTGAATGCTTTTGCGACAGGCGCGACAAAAAGCAATTCTTTGGTGGCAGTGAGTACGGGATTATTAAACAACATGACGGAGGCTGAAGCTGAAGCTGTTTTAGCGCACGAAATTTCCCATATTTCCAATGGGGATATGGTGACGATGGCGTTATTGCAAGGCGTATTAAATACTTTCGTGATTTTCTTATCGCGCGTTATTGCAACGGCGGTAGCAAGTTCGCGTAACAATAATGGAGAAGAAACGCGCAGTTCAGGTATTTATTTCTTGGTTTCGATGGTATTGGAAATGCTCTTTGGTGTACTTGCAAGTATTATCGCAATGTGGTTCTCGCGCTACCGCGAATTTCGTGCAGATGCAGGTTCCGCAAGTTTAGTAGGCAAAGAAAAGATGATTATGGCATTGCAACGTTTGCAACAACTTCACGAACCCCAAAATCTTGAAGGTTCTTTAAATGCCTTTATGATTAATGGTAAACGCAGTGAACTCTTTATGAGCCATCCACCACTCGAAAAGCGTATTGAAGCCTTACGTAATCTTTAAAAAATTATAAAAAATCGACCGCACTTTAATGAGGTCGATGTTTTATTTTCCTCTTTTCACCCAATATTTGAACGGGGGCTTTTCCACTTCACATTGCAGTAATGTGTGATCCATAAATTGACAGAAACTTGGAATATCTCTTGTTGTTGCAGGATCGTCAGCAATAATCAAAAGTATTTCTCCATCGTTAAGATGACGAATATTTTTACGAACAAGCATGACAGGTTCTGGGCAACGTAATCCTAAAGTATTTAGGGTTTGTGTGACGGAAATTTCAGACATATTCTTTTTTCTTTTGAAAAACAGAGCCATATCATACCGCACTTACGGCAAAATTTCGACAAATCCCAGTCATCAGTGATAGACTAGTGTCATTGAAATTACCTTGAAAAAAGAAATGGCGGAATACCTCGTTCCTAAAAGTGCGGTTGTTTTTGAAGAAGAAATTAAGAAAAGCCGTTTTATTACTTATTTACAGCACACCGAAGGTTTAGAAGACGCAAGAGCTTTTTGGGCAAAGATTAAACAAGAACATCCAAATGCTCGGCATCATTGTTGGGCTGCCGTAGCAGGCAAGCCAACAGATTCTCTACAACTTGGTTTTTCTGATGATGGCGAACCTGCTGGAACGGCAGGAAAGCCAATGTTGAGTGCATTGCAAGGCAGTCAATTAGGTGAAATCAGTGCGGTGGTGGTTCGCTATTATGGCGGTATTTTGCTTGGAACGGGCGGATTAGTTCGTGCTTACGGCAATGGTGTTCAACAAGCGTTAAAGCTGGTTGAAAGCGAAATTAAAGTTGAACGAACCCTTTTCAAACTTGATTGTGACTATGGTCAGTTAAGGTTGGTTCAACAACTTTGTGAAAAATATCAGGTTGAGATTTTATCTCAAGGTTTTCAGGCAAATATTCATTTGATTTTAGGTATTAGTGAAAAAACAATAGAGGCGTTTTCTTCAGAATTAACGGAAAAGTCTTCAGGTAGATTAGTTATTCAACTTTTAGAGATAGGCGAATAGTTGTGCGTATTTTATCGATTATCCGAATTATTGGTATTCTTGTGATGTGTTTTTCAGGTACGATGCTAGTTCCTGCATTTGTTGCTCTGATTTATGGTGATGGGGGCGGCAAGGCATTTATGCAGGCTTTTATGTTGAGCTTGACAGCGGGCACATTGCTTTGGTGGCCATGCCATCACCATAAACAAGAATTACGATCCCGTGATGGTTTTTTGATTGTTGTGGCTTTTTGGTTAGTTTTAGGAAGCCTGGCAACATTGCCTCTTTTATTGTTCGATTCACCACATTTAACTATTGCTTCAGCCGTATTTGAAGCATTTTCTGGCTTAACTACTACTGGTGCAACGGTAATGACGGGGCTGGATAATTTACCTAAATCTATTTTGTTTTATCGTCAGTTTTTACAATGGTTAGGTGGTATGGGGATTATCGTATTGGCTGTGGCGATAATTCCGCTGTTGGGAATTGGTGGGACACAATTATATCGAGCAGAATCTTCAGGCCCTCTTAAAGATCAAAAATCTTTGCCTAAAATTTCAGAAGTGGCGAAAGCTCTATGGATTATTTATGCTTCATTAACTGTTCTTTGTGCCATTGCATATTGGCTATCAGGAATGAATCTTTTTGATGCCATTGGGCATAGTTTTTCAACAATTTCAAATGGCGGATTTTCAACGCACGATGCAAGTATTGGCTATTTTAATCAAGCTTCCATTTATTGGGTTACAACAATTTTTATGCTGATTGGTGGTGTTAATTTTAGTTTACATATTTCCGCTTTTCTTGCACTAGGTAAAAGAAATATTTGGCGAAATTATTGGAAAGATCCCGAATTTCGTTTTTTTCTAACGATGCAAATTATTTTTATTGGTATTGTATCTCTATCTTTATATAGTTACGGTTTAGTTTCAGATATGAACGAGGCTGTAACAAAAGGTGCATTACAATTAACATCAATGTCAATGACTGCTGGTTATACGATTTTTGATATTGATAATCTTCCGCCTTTTATTGGACTTTTACTGGTAATTTCTGCGGTAATTGGCGGTTGTGGCGGTTCAACAACTGGGGGATTAAAAGCGATACGGACACTTATATTGTGGAAACAAATCGATCGAGAACTGCATAGTTTAATCCATCCAAATTTAGTACAACCAATTCGAATAGGTAAAAATCGTCTAGCACCAAGAATGATAGAAAGTATTTGGGCATTTTTCATTATTTTTATACTAGTTTATTGGGGGTGTGTTTTTGCTGTTATTCTTTGTGGAATGAATGTTTTTGATGCGATGGGGGCAGTATTCGCCACATTAACGAATGCAGGACCGGGACTTGGTTTTATTCACGAAAGTTTTATTGGTGTTCCAGAAAGTGCTAAATTAGTCTTTAGTTTTGCTATGATCTGTGGACGTTTAGAAATGTTTTCATTAATCGTGCTATTTATTCCAAGCTATTGGAAAAAATAATTTTTGAAAAATTATTGTATTTTTGACCGCACTTTTTAATGAAATGTTTATATTTCCATCAAAAGATCATTTTTTTAAATATTTTTACAAAAAAGTACTTGCAAGGGATTTGAAAATCCCTATAATGCACCGCACACAACGACGCACTGTTGTGAAGTTTTTTAAGTTTCCAAGTGCGTCGTTCTTTTTTGCTCTTTAACAATATATCAGACAATCTGTGTGGGCACTTGTTGATTGACTTGTTTTAAAAATATTTTTTAATTTTGAAGTCTTAATAGGTGCTTAACTGAAAATTCATTATTACTTTTTTAAGTAGTGTTTTATTTATAGCTAAGCAGTTTATTGAGCGATTGAACTTGAATTGAAGAGTTTGATCATGGCTCAGATTGAACGCTGGCGGCAGGCTTAACACATGCAAGTCGAACGGTAGCAGGAGAAAGCTTGCTTTCTTGCTGACGAGTGGCGGACGGGTGAGTAATGCTTGGGAATCTGGCTTATGGAGGGGGATAACGACGGGAAACTGTCGCTAATACCGCGTAGTGTCGAGAGACGAAAGTGCGGGACTGAGAGGCCGCATGCCATAGGATGAGCCCAAGTGGGATTAGGTAGTTGGTGGGGTAAAGGTCTACCAAGCCTGCGATCTCTAGCTGGTCTGAGAGGATGACCAGCCACACTGGAACTGAGACACGGTCCAGACTCCTACGGGAGGCAGCAGTGGGGAATATTGCGCAATGGGGGGAACCCTGACGCAGCCATGCCGCGTGAATGAAGAAGGCCTTCGGGTTGTAAAGTTCTTTCGGTATTGAGGAAGGTTGATGTGTTAATAGCACATCAAATTGACGTTAAATACAGAAGAAGCACCGGCTAACTCCGTGCCAGCAGCCGCGGTAATACGGAGGGTGCGAGCGTTAATCGGAATAACTGGGCGTAAAGGGCACGCAGGCGGTTATTTAAGTGAGGTGTGAAAGCCCTGGGCTTAACCTAGGAATTGCATTTCAGACTGGGTAACTAGAGTACTTTAGGGAGGGGTAGAATTCCACGTGTAGCGGTGAAATGCGTAGAGATGTGGAGGAATACCGAAGGCGAAGGCAGCCCCTTGGGAATGTACTGACGCTCATGTGCGAAAGCGTGGGGAGCAAACAGGATTAGATACCCTGGTAGTCCACGCTGTAAACGCTGTCGATTTGGGGGTTGGGGTTTAACTCTGGCGCCCGTAGCTAACGTGATAAATCGACCGCCTGGGGAGTACGGCCGCAAGGTTAAAACTCAAATGAATTGACGGGGGCCCGCACAAGCGGTGGAGCATGTGGTTTAATTCGATGCAACGCGAAGAACCTTACCTACTCTTGACATCCTAAGAAGAGCTCAGAGATGAGCTTGTGCCTTCGGGAACTTAGAGACAGGTGCTGCATGGCTGTCGTCAGCTCGTGTTGTGAAATGTTGGGTTAAGTCCCGCAACGAGCGCAACCCTTATCCTTTGTTGCCAGCGACTTGGTCGGGAACTCAAAGGAGACTGCCAGTGATAAACTGGAGGAAGGTGGGGATGACGTCAAGTCATCATGGCCCTTACGAGTAGGGCTACACACGTGCTACAATGGCGTATACAGAGGGAAGCGAAGCTGCGAGGTGGAGCGAATCTCATAAAGTACGTCTAAGTCCGGATTGGAGTCTGCAACTCGACTCCATGAAGTCGGAATCGCTAGTAATCGCGAATCAGAATGTCGCGGTGAATACGTTCCCGGGCCTTGTACACACCGCCCGTCACACCATGGGAGTGGGTTGTACCAGAAGTAGATAGCTTAACCTTTTGGAGGGCGTTTACCACGGTATGATTCATGACTGGGGTGAAGTCGTAACAAGGTAACCGTAGGGGAACCTGCGGTTGGATCACCTCCTTACCCAAGACGAGAGACAGCGAGTGCTCACACAGATTGGCTGATAGTTGTAGACAAATGAGCAGAAGAAAACATTACCCTTGGGTCTGTAGCTCAGGTGGTTAGAGCGCACCCCTGATAAGGGTGAGGTCGGTGGTTCAAGTCCACTCAGACCCACCACTCTGAGAGTGGATAAGGGCGTAATGGTCAATCATTTATTATAAAAATATTAAGTAATTAATATAATAAATGATGAATGATAAATGGGGATATAGCTCAGCTGGGAGAGCGCCTGCCTTGCACGCAGGAGGTCAGCGGTTCGATCCCGCTTATCTCCACCACTTATCATCGTTAAGTAAATTAGAAAAGGACAAATTAATAAAGTATTAAGGTAGTGATTAAGCTATTTTAAATATTAGGTTATTTTATTCTTAGTTTTAAGTTTAATTTTAAATTTAATTTTGTTTTAGTTTATTTAACGATGATAACTGAAAAGTTTTATCAACTGTTCTTTAAAAAATTGGAAACAAGCTGAAAACAAGAGATTTTCGAGAGAAAGTCTGAGTAGGCAAGACAGGAAAGTGAAAAGAGGGAACTGAGAAGGAAACTCTAAAAACAAACCCTGTTTTGCATAAAATCTTGATTGAACAAAAGCAATCAAGTGTTTAGTTAAATGAAAATACGCATCAAATTGACCTCACTTTGAAGTGAAAACGTAAAGTGGTTGAAAACATTTGAGGTTGTATAGTTAAGTGACTAAGCGTACAAGGTGGATGCCTTGGCAATCAGAGGCGAAGAAGGACGTGCTAATCTGCGAAAAGCTTGGATGAGTCGATAAGAGGCGTTTAATCCAAGATATCCGAATGGGGAAACCCAGTAGATGAAGAATCTACTATCAACAAGTGAATTCATAGCTTGTTGAGGCAAACCGGGAGAACTGAAACATCTAAGTACCCCGAGGAAAAGAAATCAACCGAGATTTCGTCAGTAGCGGCGAGCGAAAGCGAAAGAGCCAGTAAGTGATAGCAATATAGTTAGGAGAATGTGTTGGGAAGCACAATCAAAGAGGGTGATAATCCCGTATCTAAAAACCATATTGTGGTACTAAGCTAACGAGAAGTAGGGCGGGACACGTGATATCCTGTTTGAAGAAGGGGGGACCATCCTCCAAGGCTAAATACTCCTGATTGACCGATAGTGAACCAGTACTGTGAAGGAAAGGCGAAAAGAACCCCGGTGAGGGGAGTGAAATAGAACCTGAAACCTTGTACGTACAAGCAGTGGGAGCCCCATCACTTAATCCGATTGGAAGGTGATGAAAAGCAACCGCACTTAAACAATGGTAAGAGGAGCGAAGCGAGTCAAACCACCCAAAAGAAGCAGTGGGATTAAGTGATGGGGTGACTGCGTACCTTTTGTATAATGGGTCAGCGACTTATATTTTGTAGCGAGGTTAACCGAATAGGGGAGCCGAAGGGAAACCGAGTCTTAACTGGGCGTTGAGTTGCAGGGTATAGACCCGAAACCCGGTGATCTAGCCATGGGCAGGTTGAAGGTTGGGTAACACTAACTGGAGGACCGAACCGACTAATGTTGAAAAATTAGCGGATGACTTGTGGCTGGGGGTGAAAGGCCAATCAAACCGGGAGATAGCTGGTTCTCCCCGAAATCTATTTAGGTAGAGCCTTGAGGTGACACCTTTGGGGGTAGAGCACTGTTTCGGCTAGGGGTCCATCCCGGATTACCAACCCGATGCAAACTACGAATACCAAAGAGTGATACTCAGGAGACACACGGCGGGTGCTAACGTCCGTCGTGGAGAGGGAAACAACCCAGACCGCCAGCTAAGGTCCCCAAGTCTATATTAAGTGGGAAACGAAGTGGGAAGGCTTAGACAGCTAGGATGTTGGCTTAGAAGCAGCCATCATTTAAAGAAAGCGTAATAGCTCACTAGTCGAGTCGGTCTGCGCGGAAGATGTAACGGGGCTGAAATATAGCACCGAAGCTGCGGCATCAGGCGTATCACTAATACGCCTGTTGGGTAGGGGAGCGTTGTGTAAGCGGATGAAGGTTCATCGAGAGGTGGGCTGGACGTATCACAAGTGCGAATGCTGACATAAGTAACGATAAAACGGGTGAAAAACCCGTTCGCCGGAAGACCAAGGGTTCCTGTCCAACGTTAATCGGGGCAGGGTAAGTCGGCTCCTAAGGCGAGGCTGAAAAGCGTAGTCGATGGGAAACAGGTTAATATTCCTGTACTTGGTAAAGCTGCGATGTGGGGACGGAGTAGGTTAGGTTATCGCACTGTTGGATATGTGCGTTTAAGTTGGTAGGTGGGAAGTTTAGGCAAATCCGGACTTCCTTAACACAGAGAGATGATGACGAGGCTCTACGGAGCTGAAGTAACTGATACCACACTTCCAGGAAAAGCCACTAAGCGAAAGGCTTTACTAAACCGTACTGAAAACCGACACAGGTGGTCAGGTAGAGAATACTCAGGCGCTTGAGAGAACTCGGGTGAAGGAACTAGGCAAAATAGCACCGTAACTTCGGGAGAAGGTGCGCCGGCGTAGATTGTAAGGGCTAGCCCCTGAAGGTTGAACCGGTCGAAGTGACCAGCTGGCTGCAACTGTTTATTAAAAACACAGCACTCTGCAAACACGAAAGTGGAGGTATAGGGTGTGATGCCTGCCCGGTGCTGGAAGGTTAATTGATGGTGTCATCGCAAGAGAAGCACCTGATCGAAGCCCCAGTAAACGGCGGCCGTAACTATAACGGTCCTAAGGTAGCGAAATTCCTTGTCGGGTAAGTTCCGACCTGCACGAATGGCATAATGATGGCCAGGCTGTCTCCACCCGAGACTCAGTGAAATTGAAATCGCCGTGAAGATGCGGTGTACCCGCGGCTAGACGGAAAGACCCCGTGAACCTTTACTATAGCTTGACACTGAACATTGAATTTTGATGTGTAGGATAGGTGGGAGACTAAGAAGATGATACGCCAGTATTGTTGGAGTCGACCTTGAAATACCACCCTTTAACGTTTGATGTTCTAACGAAGATTGCGGAACGTGGTCTCGGACAGTGTCTGGTGGGTAGTTTGACTGGGGCGGTCTCCTCCCAAAGCGTAACGGAGGAGCACGAAGGTTTGCTAATCACGGTCGGACATCGTGAGGTTAGTGCAATGGTATAAGCAAGCTTAACTGCGAGACAGACAAGTCGAGCAGGTACGAAAGTAGGTCATAGTGATCCGGTGGTTCTGAATGGAAGGGCCATCGCTCAACGGATAAAAGGTACTCCGGGGATAACAGGCTGATACCGCCCAAGAGTTCATATCGACGGCGGTGTTTGGCACCTCGATGTCGGCTCATCACATCCTGGGGCTGAAGTAGGTCCCAAGGGTATGGCTGTTCGCCATTTAAAGTGGTACGCGAGCTGGGTTTAGAACGTCGTGAGACAGTTCGGTCCCTATCTGCCGTGGGCGTAGGATGATTGATTGGGGCTGCTCCTAGTACGAGAGGACCGGAGTGGACGCATCACTGGTGTTCCAGTTGTCTCGCCAGAGGCATTGCTGGGTAGCTAAATGCGGAAGAGATAAGTGCTGAAAGCATCTAAGCACGAAACTTGCCAAGAGATGAGTCATCCCTGACTTTAAGTCAGTAAGGGTTGTTGTAGACTACGACGTAGATAGGTCAGGTGTGTAAGTGTAGTGATACATTGAGCTAACAGATACTAATTGCCCGAGAGGCTTAACTATACAACGCTCAAGTGTTTTTGGGAGCTAAGTGAAGTAAGAGATGAAAAGCGAAGCAAATAAAAGTAGAGCGGAAACCGAAGTAAAAGACTAAACAAAGAAAAGTAAATATAGAAGACTTAATAGAAAGGAAATTGAGTTCAGCTTGTGACCAATAAGAACGAGTGAAAGGTAGAGTAAAGACTGAGTAACGAGAGATAAAAGAGACGAGAGATAAAAGAGAAGACGAGTTATCAAAGAATTATCCTGGCGGCGATAGTGCGGTGGACCCACCTGAGACCATACCGAACTCAGAAGTGAAACGCTGTAATGCCGATGGTAGTGTGGGGTTTCCCCATGTGAGAGTAGGGCACCGCCAGGTTATCAAATACTTATCTAAGTTAAATAAAAACAGAAGAACCCCGTGTCGAAAGATGTGGGGTTTTAGCTTTTGGGAATCTACTCATTATTTAATCAAATAAGAGTCTAATTTTAATTTTCAATAAGTAAGTGATTTTTCAACTCATATGAAGTCACATTCCTATAAATGTTTTATTAGCTGTGCTATAATCCCGCTAAAATTCTACCCTTAAAAACAAGAGAAATTATGACCGCACTTAATGTATTAATTTATCCTGATGATCACTTAAAGGTTGTCTGTGAGCCTGTTACTGAAGTTAATGATGCAATTCGTAAAATTGTTGATGATATGTTTGATACGATGTATCAAGAGAAAGGTATTGGTTTAGCTGCACCTCAGGTGGATATTTTGCAACGTATTATTACTATTGATGTTGAAGGCGATAAACAGAATCAGTTTGTTTTGATTAACCCTGAAATTTTGGCTTCTGAAGGCGAAACGGGAATTGAAGAGGGGTGTTTATCCATTCCAGGGTTCCGTGCGTTGGTTCCTCGTAAAGAAAAAGTGACAGTGAGAGCATTAGATCGTGATGGTAAAGAATTTACTTTAGATGCGGATGGTTTGCTTGCGATCTGTATTCAACACGAGATCGATCATCTTAATGGAATTTTATTTGTTGATTATCTTTCCCCACTTAAACGCCAACGTATTAAAGAAAAATTGCTGAAATATAAAAAACAAATTGCGAAACAATAAGATTCTTATTCTTAATTAAAGTGCGGTTGATTTTAACCGCACTTTTTCCTATCAATCACCATAACGTAGAACATTATGAAATCACTTAATATTATTTTTGCTGGTACGCCAGATTTTGCTGCACAGCATTTACAAGCCATTCTAAATTCTCAACATAACGTGATCGCTGTTTATACGCAATCTGATAAACCAGCTGGTCGCGGTAAGAAATTGCAAGCAAGTCCTGTCAAGCAACTTGCTGAGCAAAATAACATCCGAGTTTATCAACCTAAATCCTTATTTAAAGAAGAAGCACAGTCCGAATTAAAAGCGTTAAATGCAGATGTAATGGTTGTTGTGGCTTATGGATTAATTTTACCGAAAGCTGTATTAGATGCCCCTCGTTTGGGTTGTTTGAATGTGCATGGTTCTATTCTTCCACGTTGGCGAGGTGCAGCACCAATTCAGCGTTCAATTTGGGCTGGCGATGTACAAACGGGTGTAACCATTATGCAAATGGATGAAGGTTTAGATACAGGTGATATGTTACATAAAATCTATTGTGATATTTTACCGACTGAAACTTCAACGAGTCTTTATAACAAACTCGCCGAGCTTGCTCCATCAGCATTAATCGATGTTTTAGATAATCTTGAAAACAGTAAATTTATAGCGGAAAAACAAGATGGCAGCCAAAGTAATTATGCAGAAAAACTTTCCAAAGAAGAGGCACAATTAGATTGGTCACTTCCTGCAATGCAACTTGAGCGTAATATCCGCGCTTTTAATCCTTGGCCAATTGCCTATTTTTTAACAGAAGACAAGGATGGCAATGCACAAATTTTAAAAGTGTATCAAGCGGAAGTGTTGCCTCATCAAGATAAACCAGCGGGAACTATTTTAAGTGCGGATAAAAATGGCATTCAAATTGCGACTGTCGATGGCGTCTTAAAATTATTGCAATTACAACCTGCAGGTAAAAAGCCTATGTCTGCACAAGATTTATTAAATGGCCGTGCAGAATGGTTTACTATTGGTAAGGTGCTTGCATAATGAAAAAATTTTCTTCTAAAACTATCAAAGTAAAAAATTCAGTAAAAATGACCGCACTTTCGACCAGGGCTATTGCAGCAAACTTAATTTTGCAAGTATTGGATGAGGGCAAATCATTGTCAGCGTTAATTCCAGAAGTGCAACTTTCTGTAAAAGCTCAAGATTTGCCTTTACTACAAGAAATTTGTTTTGGCGTGTGTCGAGTATTGCCTCGCTTAGAGCAAATTATCAAACGTGTTGTGGAGAAGCCGCTTAAAGGTAAAACTCGTATTGTTCATTGCCTGTTACTTGTAGGGTTATACCAATTGCTTTATATGCGAGTGCCTGCTCATGCGGCAGTTGATGAAGTTGTGAACGCAACAAAATCATTAAAATCTGATAGTTTTAGAGGATTAGTGAATGCGGTTTTGCGTAGATTTTTACGTGAGCAAGATGAAATTTTGGCAATTATCGATAAAAATTGGCAAACGCTTCACCCTGAATGGTTCGTGAATAAATTAAAAAAAGCCTATCCGAATTGGCGTGAGATCATTGAGGCGAACAATCAGAAACCACCAATGTGGATACGAGTGAATTCACAAAAAAACGCCCTCGAAACTTACCGCTCTTTACTTGAAGAACAAGGTGTTTCTTCGAAAACAAGCCATCATCCTAATGCGCTATGTTTAGATATACCGATTGCTGTGCAAAAATTACCGCACTTTGAAGAAGGGGCGGTTACGGTGCAAGATTTGAGTGCTCAATGGGCGGCAACGTTGCTTGAGCCAAAAAATGAGGAGTGGATCCTCGATGCTTGTGCGGCACCAGGCGGTAAGACGACCCATATTTTAGAACTGGCACCTCAAGCTAATGTGATTGCATTAGATGTAGAATCTCATCGCTTAAAACGAGTAGAAGAAAATCTTGCACGTTTAAATCAGCAAGCGATAGTGGTGTGTGGTGATGCGAGTAAACCTGACGAATGGTTAGCTGAAATCGGTAAAAGTGCGGCGAAATTTGACCGAATTTTACTTGATTCCCCTTGTTCTGCAACGGGAGTGATTCGCCGCCACCCTGATATAAAATGGTTACGCAAAGAAACCGATATCGCTCAGCTCGTTGAATTACAGAAGAAAATTTTGAGTGCGCTTTGGGAAAAACTGAAGCCAAACGGTGTTTTGCTTTATGCGACTTGTTCTGTATTGCCAGAAGAAAATTGCGAACAAATCCAAGCATTTTTAAATGCTCACACGGATGCGGAGTTATTGTCATTGCCCTTTAGTGATGATAAAAGTGCGGTGGGTTTTCAATTCATTCCGCAACCAAATAGTGGCGATGGGTTCTATTATGCGAAATTGCTTAAACGAGCATCATAAAGGAGGGTGATAATGAAAATTATCATTTTGGGTGCAGGTCAGGTAGGAACGACGCTTGCAGAAAACTTAGTCAGTGAAGATAACGATATTACCTTAGTGGATAATGAATCTCCTCAGTTACAAACATTGCAAGAAAAGCACGATTTGCGTGTGGTACAAGGCTCTCCATCATCTCCAAAAGTGCTTCGTGACGCAGGCGCAGCAGATGCCGATTTAATGGTTGCTGTGACAGCCTCTGATGAAATCAATATGGTCGCTTGCCAAATGGGCTATACATTATTTAATACGCCAACGCGAATTGCACGTATCCGTAATTCAGAATATTTACGTGAAAAAGACAAGTTGTTCAACAATGAAAATATTCCTATTGATCATTTAATTTCGCCTGAAAATCTTGTAACGGATGAAATTACGCGTTTAATTGCTTATCCAGGCGCATTACAAGTTGCCCATTTTGCCAATAATCGTATTAGTATTGTTGTAGTGAAAGCTTATTATGGGGGGGCTTTGGTTGGATATGCACTTTCAGCATTTCGCGAACATATGCCACATATTGATTGTCGCATTATGTCTATTTTACGTAACGGTAAACCGATTCGTCCACAAGGCTCAACTATTGTAGAAGCTGGCGATGAAATCACGTTTATTTGTGCTACTGAACATATTAAGGCGGTAATGGGAGAGTTACAACGTTTGGAGAAACCTTATAAGCGAGTAATGATTGTTGGTGGAGGAAATGTTGCTTCTGGCGTGGCAAAACGTTTGGAAAATTCTTGTATTGTAAAGCTTATTGAACGTGATTCAAACAGAGCGCAAGCCTTAGCAGAAAAGTTGCCAAAAACGTTAGTATTTAATGGAGATGCCTCAGACCAAAACTTGCTTTTTGAAGAACATATTGAAAGTGTGGATGTATTTCTTTCATTAAGTAGCGACGATGAAACGAATATTATGTCGGCTTTGTTAGCTAAGCGTTTAGGCGCGAAAAAAGCAATGGTACTGATTCAACGGATTGCCTATATTAATCTTATTCAGGGAGGCGTGATTGATATTGCGGTTTCTCCACAACAAGTAACGATTTCTGCTTTGTTAGGTCACGTGCGTAAAGGCGATGTAAAAAATGTGGCAACATTACGACATGGCATTGCCGAAGCCATTGAAATTGTTGCACACGGTAATGTGAATACTTCAAATATAGTAGGGCGAAAAATTGGTGAGTTGCGTTTGCCGATGGGAACAATTATTGGGGCTTTATTACGAGGGGATGATGTAATTATTGCTCGTCGTCAAGTTATTATTGAAGAAGGCGATCATATAGTGATTTATTTAAGTGATAAGAAAAATGTGCCAGAAATTGAGAAATTATTCCAACCAAGTGCATTCTTTATTTAGTTTTTTTACTTTTCAGAGTGATTAATTATAATAGTCTCTCTTTTTTATGTAATTTTTAAAGGGGAACATTATTATGAATTTTATTAAAGAATTTCGCGAATTTGCAATGCGTGGTAATGTTGTAGATATGGCTGTCGGTGTGATTATCGGTGGTGCATTTGGTAAGATCGTAAGTTCACTTGTTAGTGATATTTTTATGCCTGTGCTTGGTATTTTAACGGGTGGCATTGATTTCAAAGATATGAAATTTGTATTAGCTCAAGCACAAGGCGATGTTCCAGCTGTTACTTTAAACTACGGTGTGTTTATTCAGAATGTGATCGATTTCATTATTATTGCTTTTGCAATCTTTATGATGATTAAGGGACTTAATAAAGTGAGAAAACCAGAAGAGAAAAAAGCAGGTCCTACATCGGAAGATTTGCTCACAGAAATTCGTGATTTATTAAAGAATAAATAATATTAAAAAAATAAAAGTTAGCAGAAATGCTGACTTTTTTTATTACTATTTTTTAAGCTATAATCAACCCTCAATTTTAGGGAAATAAAATGGAAAAATATAATAAACTTGGCATTGAATGGGATTGTCGCCGAGGAATGTTAGAGTTAGATAAAATCATAATGCCTTTTTATTTGAAGCATTTTGATGAATTAACAGATGACAAAAAAGATATATTTATTCGTTTATTAGCAAGTACAGATCTGCAGCTGTTTTCTTGGTTTTTTAATCGTGGTAAATCATCAGATTCAGAAATTCAATCTATGGTGGAATATATCCAAAACGTACAAAAAATCACAACTAATTAAAATTATTAAGATACGTATGAACTTTTTTTACACACCTGTGTCTGAGATTGCAACAAGAGGTTGCTGTCTTGAATATTAAGGCGTGTTAGATATTGGCATAGGAGAAATATGGCTGAACAGCTAACAGATCAGGCTTTAGTAGAAAGAGTGCAGCAAGGGGATAAGAAAGCCTTCAATTTGTTGGTTTCTCGTTATCAGAATAAAGTGGCGGGGCTTTTGACTCGCTATGTATCACGTAACGATATTCCTGATGTGGTGCAAGAATCCTTTATAAAGGCTTATCGCTCAATTGAATCTTTTCGTGGCGAAAGTGCTTTCTATACATGGTTTTATCGAATTGCCGTTAATACGGCAAAAAATTATTTAACGGCTCAAGGTCGCCGTCCACCAAATGAAGATATTTTGGCAGAAGATGCTGAAAATTATGATGTGGGTACGCATTTGCGGGATGTGGATACACCCGAAAATGAAATATTGTCTAGTGAGTTAGAAAGAATTGTTTTTGATACTATTCATAACTTACCAGAAGATTTAAAAACCGCGATTACGTTACGAGAGCTAGAAGGTTTAAGTTACGAAGAGATTGCAGAAATTATGGATTGTCCTATTGGTACGGTTCGTTCCCGAATCTTCCGAGCAAGGGAAATGATCGAAAATAAAATTCAATCTCTAATGTAGAGCGAATAAAAGTTGGAGTTTACTATGCAAAAAGAGCAGCTTTCAGCCTATATGGATGGCGAACAAGTCAAAACTGACTTGACAGATGCTTTATTAAGAGACGAAGAATTACAAGCGTCTTGGCATTCATTTCATACCGTTCGTTCAGTAATGCGTAAAGAAAGTGCAGTCTTTTTAGGGGCGGATTTTACCGCTAAAATGGCAGATTTGATTGAGTTAGAAGACGTGAAGAAAGTCGATGTTATTGCGGTGTCTCAACCTGAACCAGAAGATGCACATAATTCTGCATTTATGCAAAAATTAAAGGCATTTTTTGCGCCAATGACGCAAGTTGCTGTTGCTGCTGGTGTATGTTTAGTGGCAGTACTTGGTGTTCAATCTTTCAATAGTAAAAACGAAGCGTCTAATTTACCAGAAGTGTCAGTGTTGCAAACCTTGCCATTTAATAATGCGGTTCAAGAGGTTAGCTATAATGCGCCAAGTAAAGATACATTAACTTCAGATCAGCTTGAGAAAAAAAGTCGTCGTATTGGCGCAATGTTGCAAAACTATGAATTGCAACGTCGTATGCACTCTGATTCTTCAGATGTAAGTAGAAGTCAAGTAAGATAAATTGATTTCCTTTGTTCAGATTATTGATTCACCACCTAATTGTTATTTAGTGTGGTAAATTTTTATCCTTTAGATTTCTATGAAAAAAATCCTATTAAAATTTACCGCACTTTCTCTTTCTTTGTTATTCTCTAGCATTGCTTCTGCTGAAGAGCTTTCTGCGAAGCAGTCTTTAGATAAAATGACACAAGCATTGGATAATCTCAATTATGAAATTGCTTTTGTACAAACCACTCCTGCAAATATGGATTCATTTCGTTATCGACATATCAAACAAGATAACAAAACCTACGCACAATTAGTCATTTTAGATGGTCGCCAGCAAGAAATTATTCAACGTGATAATTTAGTCAGTTATTTTCAGCCAAATGCTCAAGCATTTACGCTTAATAGTGGCAATATAGTTGATACGATGCCTGCGGTTGTG
Source organism: Haemophilus aegyptius (assembly GCF_900475885.1). Lineage (GTDB taxonomy): Bacteria > Pseudomonadota > Gammaproteobacteria > Enterobacterales > Pasteurellaceae > Haemophilus > Haemophilus influenzae. The sequence goes on along the minus strand of NZ_LS483429.1, from coordinate 429,857 downwards.
CGTGCAAATTTTGATAAGCTTTCTTCTGATTATGATTTCGTAAAATTAGGTAAAGATCGCGTTGCTGGGCGTTTCGCTGATACGATTAGAATTGTTCCTAAAGATGATTTTCGGTATCAATATTTGGTGTTTATCGATGAAGAAAATGGCTTGTTATTACGCAGTGATATGCTTGATCGCGAAGGCAAGCTACTTGATCAATTTAGAGTTGTAACACTTTACATCGATGACAGATTGAGAGGATTAACGGATTATATTAACAAGGTATCATTGCCCCCTTTATTGAAAGAAAGTAAAAATGAACAAAGTTCAGATATAACTTGGTCTGCAGGTTGGTTGCCACAAGGTTTTTCTTTAGTTCGATATACTCAAGAAATATTAGAAAATGAAATCATAGATAGCGCATTATATAGTGATGGCTTATTTACTTTTACGTTGTTTGTCTCTAATGTAGGCTCTAATGACCTACCAGAAAATACTTGGAAACAAGGGGCTTATACGATTTATAGCGAGGTCATCGGAGGAAAAGAAATTACTTTTATTGGGCAATTACCAATCTCGACGGCAAAACGCATTGTACAAGACGTCAAATTTAGATAAAAAGTGCGGTAATTTTTTACGATATTTTTATCAATAACTGATTTTGAGTTAGGCATTGACTAAGATTCGCACATTTTTACGTGCGAATTTTTATTTTCTTAATTTTATTAATTCTACTTGGTGATTGTGACCTTTTTTTAGAATTAGATTTGCTCGCTCACGAGTTGGAAGAATATTTTGATTAAGGTTTAACCCGTTAATTTCATCCCAAATTTTACTAGCGGTGGTAATGGATTCTTCTTTCGATAAATTGGCATAATGTTTAAAGTAAGAATTAGGATCGTTGAATGCGCTTTCGCGGAATTTCAGAAACCGTTTGATATACCATTCTTTCAATAATTTTTCTTCTGCATCAACATAAATAGAGAAATCAACAAAATCTGATACGAATGTTTGATTGGTTTTATTATTACCCGTTTGAAGTACATTCAAGCCCTCTAAAATAAGAATGTCAGGTTTATTTATCACATTAAATTTATCAGGAATAATATCATAGGTTAAATGCGAATAGATTGGTGCTTCCACCTCAGTTTTGCCAGATTTTACATCAGCTAAAAAATGAATAAGTTTGGGCGTATCATAAGAAATAGGGAAACCTTTTTTGTGTAAAAGATGATCTTTTTTTAGTTTTTCTAATGGATATAAAAAACCATCAGTAGTTATAAGATCTACTTTGCGCTCCGCTGGCCAATGGGAAAGAAGTGATTGGAGTATTCGTGCTGAAGTGCTTTTCCCTACCGCTACGCTACCTGCAATGCTAATGATATAAGGTACTTTTGTTTTATTACGCCCTAAAAAACGGTGTAAAACAGCTTGTCTGCGAAGGTTTTCGTCAATGTAATAATTAATTAAACGAGCTAATGGTAAATAAATCATACTGACTTCATCCAAAGATAGCTCTTCATTAAAACCTAAAAGCGGTTTAAGATCTTGTTCTGTAAGTTTTAGGGGGACAGATTTACGCAATTCTGCCCATTGTTTGCGGTTAAAACTTAAAAAAGGGGTTAGATTCATTGAGATATTATTGAGTCAAATAGACAAATTGGAGAAAAATATACGCTATAAATAAAAATTTAGCATTCATTTTTCATTAAATGTGCGCTAATTTGATTAAAAAATCACTTTTTTGATTGTGATTTAAACGAATAATCAAAAAAATAAACTTTTTTATAAAAAATACTTGTCAGTTAAAGTTTTTTCCATATAATACGCCTCACTTGCTTACGACACGCCGACTTAGCTCAGTAGGTAGAGCAACTGACTTGTAATCAGTAGGTCATCAGTTCGATTCCGATAGTCGGCACCATTCTTTCGTATCAAGTATTCATTTAGTGTGGAGGGGTTCCCGAGCGGCCAAAGGGGGCAGACTGTAAATCTGTTGGCTCAGCCTTCGAAGGTTCGAATCCTTCTCCCTCCACCATCTTTTAGATGGATCCTGATGGGACAGACGAATTTAGGACTTGCGGGCATCGTATAATGGCTATTACCTTAGCCTTCCAAGCTAATGATGCGGGTTCGATTCCCGCTGCCCGCTCCAGACGCTGATATAGCTCAGTTGGTAGAGCGCACCCTTGGTAAGGGTGAGGTCGGCGGTTCAAATCCGCCTATCAGCACCAGTCTTATAATTCCTCATCCTTATATCAATCAGCAAATAAATTTATTGGTTAATGTGGTTTAATTTACCCATCGATAACCGTGTCTATTTAGAGGGACTATTTCAATGTCTAAAGAAAAATTTGAACGTACAAAACCGCACGTAAACGTGGGTACAATCGGCCACGTTGACCACGGTAAAACAACTTTAACAGCAGCAATCACAACCGTATTAGCAAAACATTACGGTGGTGCAGCGCGTGCATTTGACCAAATTGATAACGCGCCAGAAGAAAAAGCGCGTGGTATTACCATCAACACTTCACACGTTGAATACGATACACCGACTCGCCACTACGCACACGTAGACTGTCCGGGACACGCCGACTATGTTAAAAATATGATTACTGGTGCGGCACAAATGGATGGTGCTATTTTAGTCGTAGCAGCAACAGATGGTCCAATGCCACAAACTCGTGAACACATCTTATTAGGTCGCCAAGTAGGTGTTCCATACATCATCGTATTCTTAAACAAATGCGACATGGTAGATGACGAAGAGTTATTAGAATTAGTAGAAATGGAAGTTCGTGAACTTCTATCTCAATATGACTTCCCAGGTGACGATACACCAATCGTACGTGGTTCTGCATTACAAGCGTTAAACGGCGTAGCAGAATGGGAAGAAAAAATCCTAGAATTAGCGGGTCACTTAGATACTTATATTCCAGAACCAGAACGTGCGATTGACCAACCGTTCCTTCTTCCAATCGAAGACGTGTTCTCAATCTCAGGTCGTGGTACTGTAGTAACAGGTCGTGTAGAACGTGGTATCATCCGTACAGGTGATGAAGTAGAAATCGTCGGTATCAAAGATACAGCGAAAACTACTGTAACGGGTGTTGAAATGTTCCGTAAATTACTTGACGAAGGTCGTGCAGGTGAAAACATCGGTGCATTATTACGTGGTACAAAACGTGAAGAAATCGAACGTGGTCAAGTATTAGCGAAACCAGGTTCAATCACACCACACACTGACTTCGAATCAGAAGTGTACGTATTATCAAAAGATGAAGGTGGTCGTCATACTCCATTCTTCAAAGGTTACCGTCCACAATTCTATTTCCGTACAACAGACGTGACTGGAACTATTGAATTACCAGAAGGCGTGGAAATGGTAATGCCAGGGGATAACATCAAGATGACAGTAAGCTTAATCCACCCAATTGCGATGGATCAAGGTTTACGTTTCGCAATCCGTGAAGGTGGCCGTACAGTAGGTGCTGGCGTTGTTGCGAAAATCATCAAATAATAGATGAACTCTTGAATGTCTTAAAGATAAAAGACAGAAGAAGTAAAAAGAAAAGTGCGGAGAAAATTCTCCGCATTTTTTATTCTATATTTGATAATTCGTTTAAATATTTATTAAGTTAATAGATTTTAGATAATAAGTCATTTATTTGATTCCTAGAACAATAAATACATTGCTCCTTATAAATGACACTTCTATAATTTTTAATTAATTGGTATTAATCAAATAAACTACTATGTTATGTCCACTCAAATTTCACTTACTCTATTTTTTCCATAAGAAATTACGTCAAACATACAGAATTCCCCACAAAAGTTTAGAATTTATCTGCCTAATCATAGGCATAGCTTGCCTGACTTGGTTTACGAAAAAATATACTCCATATGTTGGAGGAAGTGGTATTCCGCAAGTATTAGTTGAATTCAGCCAAACTATTTGGAAAATTCCTCTTACCTTTTTGGCTATGCTTATCGGTGCATCAGTTGGGCGTATTAGCTGCTGGTTTTATTCTTGTCGCGATTCAAGGAAACAGCCCTTATTTTCCACGTTATCAAGGGGCAACATCGGTTTCTTATCTCTATCTTTGGCTTGCAATTTGTGGGGTGGGTTGTGGCATTCTAGGTGGCATATTTGGACGATTATTAGCAAAAGGTATCGCAGGATTATTACCTGAAAAATGGCGTGGCTGGGTTCGCCAACCTCCTATTTATATTGCTTTATTATTGGGTTTAGTGCTTGCCGCACTGTTGGAGTGGAAATGACAGGCGCGCAACTCGTTCTCATTTGGCTCTTGATTTCCAGCATTATTGCATCCATAATCTCGCGCCAATTTAGTCCTAAACCATTTTACCACTTTGCTGCAGGCCGTTTTCGCCAGCAAATGCAAGCTCGTCAAGCCGAAGAATTACGCAGCAAAACCGAACAAGAGAAATAAAAATGCCTCAAAATCTACCGCACTTTTACCGCGGCCGTTTTTCTGTTGCGCCAATGTTAGATTGGACAACACGCCATTGTCGTTATTTTCATCGCCAATTTTCAAAGCATGCGTTACTTTACACTGAAATGGTCACAGCACCTGCGATTATCCATGCCAAATACGATCACTTGGATTTTGATTTACAAGAAAATCCCGTTGCGTTACAGCTGGGAGGAAGCGATCCTGAACAACTCAAACATTGTGCAAAACTTGCTGAGGAACGAGGTTATCACGAAATTAATCTTAATGTAGGATGCCCTTCTGATCGCGTACAAAATGGAATGTTTGGTGCTTGCTTAATGGCGAAAGCAGATTTGGTGGCAGACTGTGTAGAACAAATGCAAAGTGCGGTCAAAATTCCAGTCACTGTGAAAACACGTATTGGTATTGATGAATTAGACAGCTATGAATTTTTATGTGATTTTATTGAAAAAGTTCAAGGAAAAGGTTGCCAAGAGTTTATTATCCATGCACGAAAAGCTTGGCTTTCAGGGTTAAGTCCCAAAGAAAATCGAGAAATTCCACCATTAGATTATGCTCGGGTGTATCAACTAAAACGTGATTTTCCACATCTAACTATCGCAATTAATGGCGGCATAAAAACCATTGAAGAAATGAAACAACATTTGCAATATGTGGACGGCGTGATGGTTGGGCGAGAGGCCTATCAAAATCCAAGTTTACTTGGGCAAATTGACCAAGCCTTATTTTATCCTAATGCTGCAATTGTTACCGCTCATGAAGCGGTACAGTCAATGCTTCCTTATATTGAACAACAACTTAACCAAGGAATACACCTTAATCATATCGTCCGCCATATGCTAGGCGCATTCCAAAATTGCAAAGGTGCCCGTCAATGGCGACGCTATTTAAGCGAAAATGCGTTTAAACAAGGTGCGGGAGTTGAAGTGGTTGAAACCGCCCTAAGCTTTGTAGAAAACGAATCCTAAAAAACAAAATAAGCCGCAAAAGTGCGGCTTATTTTTCAGCTGTTTTTCTTATGCAATACGCATTTGAAAAATCACCAATTCAGCTTGGCAACAGAAAGTTAAATCTGCCTTTAATAAATAGCCATCATCCACTTTTGTAATTTCAGATTGAATTTCACAAGGTTCACTTTCTACATCACGCGCTTTCTGAGTAAAAAATGCGAGCGCTTCTTGCGCTTGTTTCTCACTGTCATAAACATATTCAATAACCTGACTACAATCACGATTATCGAAAAGTGATTTCATATCAAATGTGTTACAACCTACACATTCAATCGGTTTTTCAGTTTGAATGGCCATAATATTATCCCTTTTATTCAGATTATTTTGCAGCAACAAAACCTAGTGCTTCATACACTTTCGCCAAGGTTTCTTGCGCTTTTGCACGAGCTTTGTCCGTACCTTGTCGTAAGATATTATCTAATAAAGCTTCATCATTACGATATTGATGGAAACGTTCTTGTAAACCAGCAAGTAAAGTTGATACTTCATCCGCCACTGCTGTTTTTAAATGTCCGTACATTTTACCTTCAAATTCTTTTTCAAGATCGGCAATTGGCTTATCCGTAACCGCAGAAAGAATATCTAAAAGATTGGATACCCCCGCTTTATTTTGCACGTCATAACGAACAACAGGTGGCTCATCTGAATCTGTTACGGCACGTTTAATTTTCTTCGCCACAGATTTTGGATCTTCCAAAAGTGTCACTACATTGTTGCGATTATCATCTGATTTTGACATTTTCTTTTCAGGATCTTGCAATGACATAATACGCGCGCCTGCTTTTCCAATGAAAATTTCAGGAATGGTGAAAATATTGCCATAAAGCGCATTAAAGCGGTTTGCAATATCACGCGTAATTTCTAAGTGTTGTTTTTGGTCATCGCCAACGGGCACGCTTTTCGCTTGATAAAGTAAAATATCCGCCGCCATTAACACAGGATAATCAAACAAACCTACGTTAATATTTTCTGCATAACGCGCTGATTTATCTTTGAATTGCGTCATTCGGCTCATTTCACCGAAATAGGTGTAGCAGTTTAACACCCAGCTTAATTGCGTGTGTTCTGGAACGTGAGATTGAACAAAAATAGTACTTTTATTTGGATCAATTCCGCACGCTAAATAAAGTGCAAGCACATCAAGCGTTGCTTTGCGCAGGGCAACAGGATCTTGACGTACAGTGATCGCATGTAAATCAACTACGCAGAAAATACATTCATAATCCTCTTGCATTTTTACCCAGTTGCGCAACGCACCCAAATAATTTCCGATAGTTAATTCACCAGAAGGCTGCACGCCACTAAAAACAATTGGTTTAGCCATAATCAATCCTTAATACCTTAAAATTGTTTTCACATCATACCAGAAACTCTAGGCTTTTTTAATGTTCGAGTTCAAAAGCTAGGTTAAAAATGCTATATTTAACGGAAACGTTTTCCTAATATTTCCTAATGAAAAACTACCACGATATTGTTCTTGCCCTTGCTGGAGTGTGTCAATCAGCAAAATTGGTTCATCAACTTGCAACAGAAAGTCGAGCAGATTCAGATACATTTTTAACCGCACTTAATAGCCTTTTCATTACCCAACCACAACGAATCGAAGATGTTTTTGGTGGAGAAGTTCGTCATTTAAAATTAGGTCTAGAAACCTTAATTCATCAGCTCAATGCACAAGGCGATCAAAATTTAACTCGCTATTGGTTAAGCCTTTTGGCATTAGAAGGGAAATTATCGAAAAATCCCGATGCTAAACAAACATTAGGCAATCGAATTTCTCGCCTAAAAGAACAGGAAATTCATTACGCTCGTGATAGTGAAACAATGCTATCTATTATGGCAAATATTTACAGCGATATTATTAGCCCATTGGGCAAAAAAATTCACATACTAGGCTCGCCTGATTATTTGCGACAAGAACTCGTGCAAAATAAAATCCGTGCAGTTTTACTTGCAGGCATTCGCTCTGCCGTGCTGTGGAAACAAATGGGCGGAACAAAATGGCAAATTTTATTTTTCCGCAGAAAATTACTTGCCACCGCAAAACAGATTTATTCTTCTATTTATTAATACAATTCTGGAGCAAACATTTATGCAACTCTCTACACTGACCGCGCTTTCCCCTCTTGATGGTCGTTATCAAGATAAAGTAACGCCATTACGTGCTATTTTTAGCGAATTCGGGTTAATGAAATTCCGTGTAGCTGTGGAAGTTCGTTGGTTACAAAAATTAGCTTCAACGGCAGACATTACCGAAGTACCGCCATTTTCTACGCAAGCAAATGCTTTTTTAGATGGAATTGTGGCTAATTTTAATGAGGCCGATGCTGCGCGTATTAAAGAAATTGAACGCACAACCAATCACGATGTAAAGGCCGTTGAATATTTTCTGAAAGAGAAAATTCAAAACGAAGTGGAACTAGTGAACGTGTCCGAATTCATTCACTTCGCTTGCACCTCAGAAGATATTAACAATCTCTCTCACGCATTAATGTTAAGCACCGCTCGTGACGAAGTGATTTTACCAGAATGGCAAAAACTGATTGATGAAATCACTTGTCTTGCAGAAGAATATAAAACGATTCCATTACTTTCTCGCACACATGGCCAGCCAGCTTCACCAAGCACCGTGGGCAAAGAAATGGCGAATGTCGTTTACCGCCTAAAACGTCAATTTAAACAACTCCAAAATGCGGAAATCTTAGGTAAAATCAATGGTGCAGTAGGTAACTACAATGCGCATTTATCGGCATATCCTAATATTGATTGGCATAAATTCAGCGAAGAATTTGTCACTTCATTAGGTATTCAATGGAATCCTTATACCACACAAATTGAGCCGCACGATTACATCGCTGAATTTTTTGATGCTGTAGTTCGCTTTAATACCATTATCATTGATTTTGATCGGGATTTATGGGGATACATTGCATTAAATCACTTTAAACAACGAACTATTGCAGGCGAAATTGGTTCTTCTACCATGCCACACAAAGTCAATCCAATTGATTTTGAAAACTCAGAGGGCAACCTAGGATTAGCCAATGCAGTGATGACCCATTTAGGTCAAAAATTACCAATTTCTCGCTGGCAGCGTGACTTAACAGATTCAACTGTATTACGTAATTTAGGCGTAGGATTAGGTTATTGTTTGATCGCTTATGCTTCAACGCGCAAAGGCATGAGTAAACTTGAAGTAAATCAACCGCACTTATTAGAAGAACTCAATCAAAACTGGGAAGTTTTGGCTGAACCAATTCAAACCGTAATGCGTCGCTACGGAATAGAAAAACCTTACGAAAAATTAAAAGAATTAACGCGAGGTAAACGAGTGACAGAACAGGCTATGCGTGAATTTATTGATAAGTTGGATATTCCACAAGAAGAAAAATTACGTTTACAAAAATTAACACCTGCTACTTATATTGGGGCTGCAGTGGAATTAGTAGAAAAACTATCATAGGAATTTGGCTCTTTTTTCAACAATATTCTTTACAAGAACATAGCTTTTCTCTATAATCCTGCGCCTGTGTTAGTCAATCTAACAAATTTCTGGTTGGTGCTTGACCTATTCAAGCCCCATCCAAGACCGTAGGGGAGTAATCTTAATTATCCTACGTAGATGGTGAACAGAATAAGAATTTTTCTTGCTTCTGGGCGCCGAAGTCATCCTAATCTTAGGATTAGGTAAATTAATTCCGAGTAATCGGAGTGTATTCAGGAGCTAAAAGCCAATGGCATTAAATCTTCAAGACAAACAAGCAATTGTTGCTGAAGTAAATGAAGCAGCCAAAGGTGCACTTTCAGCAGTAATCGCGGATTCTCGCGGTGTAACTGTTGAGAAAATGACTGAATTACGTAAATCAGCACGTGAAGCTGGTGTTACAATGCGTGTAGTTCGTAATACTTTATTACGTCGCGCAGTTGAAGGCACAGATTACGAATGCTTAAAAGATACGTTTGTAGGTCCAACACTTATCGCGTTCTCTAACGAACACCCGGGCGCAGCTGCTCGTTTGTTCAAAGAGTTTGCTAAAGCAAACGATAAGTTTGAAATTAAAGGTGCAGCCTTTGAAGGTAAAATCCAAGATGTTGAATTCTTGGCAACATTACCAACTTACGAAGAAGCGATTGCACGTTTAATGGGCACAATGAAAGAAGCTGCAGCAGGCAAACTTGCTCGCACCTTCGCGGCATTACGCGACAAATTACAAGAAGCAGCTTAATCATTAAGCGTTTCTTACTTCATCTAACTTTATTTATTTTAGGAATTGATTGTTATGTCATTAACTAACGAACAAATCATTGAAGCGATTGCTTCAAAAACTGTAACTGAAATCGTTGAATTAATCGCAGCGATGGAAGAAAAATTCGGTGTTTCAGCAGCGGCAGCAGTAGCAGCAGCTCCAGCAGCAGGCGGCGCAGCGGCAGCAGAAGAAAAAACTGAATTCGACGTTGTACTTAAATCTGCAGGTGCGAACAAAGTAGCAGTAATTAAAGCAGTACGTGGTGCAACTGGTTTAGGCTTAAAAGAAGCTAAAGATTTAGTTGAATCTGCTCCAGCTAACTTAAAAGAAGGCGTTTCTAAAGAAGAAGCTGAAGCACTTAAGAAAGAATTAGAAGAAGCGGGTGCAGAAGTAGAAGTTAAATAATTTCTATTTTAACCACTTTAAAATTCAAAAAAACCGATGGGAAACCATCGGTTTTTTCTTATATAAAAGTTTGTTATAGCTTTTACTTAAAAACTTACCATTTGCTATCTTTCTAAGATAGAATATTACCCGTTGTTATTGATGAATAAAGAGAAAATTTATGACAAAAAAAGCATTAAGTGCGGTAATTTTAGCAGCTGGAAAAGGTACTCGTATGTATTCTGATTTACCCAAAGTGCTACATACAATTGCGGGTAAACCAATGGTAAAACACGTGATTGATACTGCCCATCAATTAGGCTCAGAAAATATTCATTTAATCTATGGTCACGGTGGGGACTTAATGCGTACCCATCTTGCGAATGAACAAGTAAATTGGGTATTACAAACAGAACAACTTGGCACAGCACATGCAGTTCAACAAGCAGCTCCTTTTTTTAAGGATAACGAAAACATTGTTGTACTTTACGGCGATGCACCATTAATAACGAAAGAAACATTAGAAAAATTAATTGAAGAGAAACCAGAAAATGGCATTGCATTGCTTACCGTAAATTTAGATAACCCAACAGGCTATGGACGAATTATCCGTGAAAATGGGAATGTTGTAGCCATTGTAGAACAAAAAGATGCAAATGCAGATCAACTAAATATTAAAGAAGTCAATACTGGCGTTATGGTATCTGATGGTGCAAGTTTCAAAAAATGGCTAGCTCGTGTAGGCAATAATAATGCTCAAGGCGAATATTACTTAACGGATCTTATTGCTCTCGCAAACCAAGATAATTGTCAAGTTGTTGCTGTACAAGCAACAGATGTCATGGAAGTTGAAGGCGCAAATAATCGCTTACAATTAGCCGCACTTGAACGTTATCTCCAAAATAAACAAGCCTCCAAATTATTACTTGAAGGCGTAATGATCTACGATCCCGCTCGTTTTGATCTACGTGGAACATTAGAGCATGGAAAAGATGTGGAAATCGATGTTAATGTTATTATCGAAGGTAATGTTAAACTCGGTGATCGCGTAAAAATTGGCGCAGGTTGCGTATTGAAAAATGTTGTTATTGGCAATGATGTAGAAATAAAACCCTATTCAGTACTAGAGGATTCTATAGTAGGAGAAAAAGCAGCAATTGGTCCATTTTCTCGTTTACGTCCAGGTGCAGAACTTGCAGCTGAAACGCATGTAGGTAACTTTGTAGAAATTAAAAAATCTACCGTTGGTAAAGGTTCTAAAGTAAATCATCTAACTTATGTTGGCGATTCAGAAATAGGCTCAAATTGTAATATTGGTGCGGGTGTCATCACCTGTAACTACGATGGCGCAAATAAATTTAAAACGATCATCGGTAATGATGTATTTGTGGGATCTGATACACAATTAGTCGCGCCAGTGAAAGTCGCAAATGGCGCAACTATTGGTGCTGGGACTACAATTACACGTGATGTTGGCGAAAATGAATTAGTGATTACAAGAGTTGCTCAACGACATATTCAAGGTTGGCAACGACCAATAAAGAAAAAATAAAATAGCATAAAAAAATCCTACGTATTATCGTAGGATTTTTTTATAAACCAATTTTACAAATCGTAATGAAAATCACATAAAAAATGACCGCACTTAATGTTAATAATTTATTTGCTAGTTTAGGTTTATGTTGATGAAGACGGTATAGCATTCTAGCTGTAACAGCTAGAATAAAGGGATAAACCCAAAAAAGCGTTGAAAATAAATTGATTTGCCAGCTTGATAGATAGGGATTTTTACTAAATGCTGTAGAAATTAATAATGCCATTGGACACAATAATATAGGCGAACAAAAGGCAGCAAGACCCCAAGCAAATGGACTAAATTTAGTTGGTAAAGATTGTTTTTTCATATTTTAAATAATTAAAAATAAATAGATACAAGAAAGAAATATAATAAATATGTTGAATAGTAAAGAATATTTTAATGAAAGTAACAATGTAGAAATGGCGCACCCGAAAGGATTCGAACCTTTGACCGCTCGGTTCGTAGCCGAGTACTCTATCCAGCTGAGCTACGGGTGCGTAGATGATGCTTTAATTATTCATAACCACTTTAATAAGATAGAGTCGTTTTAAAAATGGCGCACCCGAGAGGATTCGAACCTCTGACCGCTCGGTTCGTAGCCGAGTACTCTATCCAGCTGAGCTACGGGTGCAGAATAAATAAAACAAACAATGGCGGTGAGAGAGGGATTCGAACCCTCGATGGAGCTTTTAACCCCATACTCCCTTAGCAGGGGAGCGCCTTCAGCCTGCTCGGCCATCTCACCACAATCAGTGTGAGCGGTATAATACGTTTTTTAGAAAATATGTCAAACCATTTTTTGAAAAACACACCTGTTTGAATATTTTATCTACACATTAAATATATTATTGAATAAAAATCTACTCATCATTCAAAAATACTAAAATCTTAGATATTGTTTCCTTTCTTAATTTGTCCTGTTCAAATAGAATTTCATGTTTAGCATTGAACACAACTTTACATTGAGCATTCGGAAAAAGTGCGGTTAATTTTTCAAGATTTTTGTTATCTACTATTTTTTCTTTTTCGGCTTGTAAAATTAGGATTGGAATTTCAATCTTAGGAATAACTTTCGGCAAGCGTTTAATTGCGTTCAAACACAAATGTACCCAACGGAATGTTGGCCCGCCAAGATTAATTGCTGGATTTTTACGATTTACACGATTCATCCATTTCATTCTGGTTTTACAGAAAGTTAATTCATTGTATTCCAAGTGGGCTTGTTGATAAGGCCCTTTACCAAAAACATAACGCTCGCCTTGTCCTAAAATATTCATTAGGGTAATAATCAGTTCATCTCTAATTGGATGTTTTAAAAGAATACCGTAAAAAGGCGAAGAAAGTACCGCTTTATTAATGTGATGATCATAATTTGCCAAATAATAGGTTGCAATCAATGCGCCCATTGAATGAGCAAGCAAATGCTGCGTTGAATAGCTGAAAAGTGCGGTTACTTTTTCGATGATTTTCGCCATATCATCGATATAGAAACGAAATTCATCTAAATGCCCTTTTTGAGGAATAATACGCTGTGAATAGCCTTGACCGCGATGATCAAATAGCAATACATCATAACCTTGATGATAAAAATCATAAGCGAGCTCTGACCATTTCAACATATTTTCAGCACGACCATTTACTAAAATCATCAATTTTCTGACCGCACTTTCAGGTTGAATCAAATGACGATAAGCTAATTTTATATTTCGTTTACCAGAAAGATATTGGGTAGGAAATTGCTCAAAAAAAGGCAATAATTCTGCAAGAGCAAATTGATGAAAATAAGGTTCTCTGATCATAATTTTTTAATGAAAAGGGCGTAGTAAATACGCCCTTTGTAGTGAAAGTAAAATTTATGCCACTAATTGTTTTAAAATACGGCGAACTGGCTCTGCCGCACCCCATAATAATTGGTCACCCACGGTAAAAGCTGCCAAATATTCAGGCCCCATAGCCAATTTACGTAAACGCCCCACTGGCACACTTAATGTACCTGTTACTTTAGCTGGCGTTAATTCACGCAATGTGATTTCTTTGTCGTTTGGAATTACTTTTACCCATTCATTATGTGATGCAATAATTTGTTCGATTTCTTCTAATGGTAAGTCTTTTTTCAGTTTGATGGTAAACGCTTGGCTATGGCAACGTAATGCACCGATACGCACACATAAACCATCAACAGGAATTGGATTGTCGCTTAAACCTAAGATTTTGTTGGTTTCTGCATAACCTTTCCATTCTTCTTTAGTTTGCCCTGTTTCAGGAAGAAGTTTGTCAATCCAAGGGATTAAGCTACCGCCCAATGCCGCGCCAAAGTTATCCGTTGGGAAGTTATCAGCACGCATTTCTGCCGTCACTTTACGTTCAATATCTAAAATAGATGAAGCTGGGTCTTTTAATTCACTTGAAACCGCTTGTTCTAATAAGCCCATTTGTGAAAGTAATTCACGCATATTTTTTGCGCCAGCACCTGAAGCCGCTTGGTAAGTTGCAACAGATACCCATTCCACTAAATCTTTTTCAAATAGACCGCCGATAGCCATCAACATTAAACTTACTGTACAGTTACCGCCCACGAAAGTTTTAATACCTTTTTTTAAGCCTTCAGAAATCACGTGTTGGTTTACTGGATCAAGCACAATAATTGCATCATCTTTCATACGCAACGCAGAAGCGGCATCAATCCAATAACCATCCCAGCCTGTTGCTTTTAATTTTGGATAGACTTCATTGGTGTAATCGCCACCTTGGCAAGTCACGATAATGTCTAATTTTTTAAGTTCTTCAATATCGAATGCACTTTTCAGGTCGCCTGCATCCTTGCCACCAAAAACAGGTGCTTTTTGACCTGCTTGTGAAGTTGTAAAAAATACCGGATTAAGATTCGCAAAATCATTTTCCTGCGACATACGATCCATTAATACGGAACCCACCATCCCGCGCCAGCCGATAAAGCCTACATTTTTCATTGTTGTTTCCTTAGTTTGTTGTGTTTGAATAGCATTATTAATTACAAGATAGCGTTAGCAAAATCAAGTATTTTTAATGAAAATTGATCTTTTGTGAAAGAAATTAAATAAAAAAGTGTAGTTAATTTAAAAGAAAATTTAATTTAATCACTCTTTTTCTAGTTATCTACTTCAACACTTATTACGCCATCTTCTGCTTTAAGTAAAGCATACGCATCTTTCAACATTGTGGAATCAATGGAAAAGCAACGAATTTGTAACCGCACTTCTCCACTACTTTGATCTTTGACTTGTATATGTTCAATACGATACTGATTATTTACTAACAATTGGGTAACTTTCCCTATGCTTTCCGCATCATTGACAAGAATATTGAATTTCGTCCGACGACGTTGTGATTTACGATGAACCCAACGTTGCACTAATGGACTTAATCGAATAGACACCAAAATCATCATAGTGGCGATAACCGCATCAAACACGAAACCTGCCCCAGCAGCAATACCGATCCCCGCAGAAGCCCAAATAATCGCCGCAGTGGTTAAACCTGAAATCGCATCATTTTTCTTATGCAAAATCACACCAGCACCTAAAAAACCGATGCCACTAATCACTTGAGCCGCAAGACGCATTGGATCCGTACGAATATTTTCTGAAACTTGTGCATAATGCTCTGCGGCTTGAATTGAAACAATGGTTAGCACACAAGTGGTAACGGCAATAATGGCGCAAGTTTTTACACCCACAGGCTTACGTTTAAGTTCACGTTCTAAGCCAATAACACTGCCAAGCACCATCGCTAATAGCATTTTGCTAAAAATAATTAAGTGATCAGGATTGAAAAGTGCGGTTAAAAGTAAAGATGAATTTTCCATAATGATAAAAATAAGTCCGACATACTCGTCTATTCTACATCACTTAGCTTAAAATCTTTACCCTTCCAAGCCTTTAATTTATCGCTTTTCTTGCGAAAATTGAGTAGAATCTTGCGTTTGAAATTTTATAGAGCGAAAGAACGGTTATTTTATGCAAAATTCAACCCCAAGCATTGGCTTTGTAAGCCTTGGCTGCCCAAAAAACTTAGTAGATTCTGAACGAATCTTAACGGAACTACGCACCGATGGTTACAACATTGTGCCAAGCTATGAAAATGTCGATTTAGTGATTGTGAACACCTGTGGTTTTATTGATAGCGCGGTTCAGGAATCCCTAGAATCGATTGGCGAAGCATTAGAAGAAAATGGGCGAGTTATCGTGACTGGCTGTTTGGGGGCAAAAGAAGACCAAATTCGTGAAGTGCATCCTAAGGTTTTGGAAGTCAGTGGCCCACATAGTTATGAAGCAGTGATGGCACAAGTACACAAATACGTGCCAAAACCGACACATAACCCTTACATCAGCTTAGTACCAAAACAAGGCGTAAAACTGACACCAAAACATTATGCCTATTTGAAAATCTCTGAAGGCTGTGATCACCGTTGTACGTTCTGCATTATTCCATCTATGCGTGGCGATTTAGAAAGCCGTTCTATTACGCAAGTTTTGGACGAAGCAAAACGTTTAGCCGAAGCAGGCGTAAAAGAATTACTTGTGGTATCACAAGACACTTCTGCTTATTCGATGGATTTAAAACGCCAAGAGGGCGGTGTAAAAACAGCTTTCTGGAATGGCATGCCAATTAAGAATGATTTAATGACGCTTTGTAAACAACTTGGCAAACTTGGCATTTGGGTTCGCTTACATTATGTGTATCCCTATCCCCATGTGGATGATTTAATTCCATTAATGGCTGACGGTACGCTCTTGCCGTATTTAGACATTCCATTACAACACGCCAGTCCTAAAATCTTAAAAGCAATGAAAAGACCAGGCAGTATTGACCGCACTTTAGAACGCATTAAACAATGGCGTGAAATTTGCCCAGATTTAACATTACGCTCCACCTTTATTGTTGGTTTCCCTGGCGAAACGGAAGAAGATTTCCAATTATTACTCGATTTCTTAAAAGAAGCCCAACTTGATCGCGTAGGCTGTTTCAAATTCAGCCCTGTTGAAGGTGCACCCGCAACAGATATGGCTGATCAAGTACCAGAAGATGTGAAAGAAGAACGTTTCCATCGCTTCATGCAATTACAACAAGAAATTTCTGCAAACCGTTTAAAACAAAAAATTGGTAAAACCCTTGATGTATTAGTGGATGAAATTGACGAAGATGGTATTATTGGTCGTTCAAAAGCCGATGCCCCTGAAGTAGATGGGTTAGTTTACGTAGATAATTTAAGCCGAATCAATGTCAAAGTCGGTGACGTGATTAAAGTAACTATCACAAATTCTGATGAATATGATTTGTGGGGCAGTTGTTAAGTAACAACAATCTCAACGAAATAAACAAAAAATCCATCTTCGTATTGAAGATGGATTTTTTATTAGCCGAACACTTTTTCCAAGTGTGCTTGGTAGTCTGCTAAGTATTGTTCTACTTGCGGACTTTTAACCACATCGTTACATAAGAATGTCGGCAGGCGAGTCAAGCCGATGAACTCGTTGAGTTTGTGGAAATGCATATACAAAACATCCACGCCTTTGCCTTCAAAGAAATCGCTTTCGCGGGTAAAGGCTTCAATCGGTGCATTCCAAGTCAGTGAAAGCATGTGTTTTTTGCCTTGCAACAAGCCGCCTGTGCCATAGCCCTCGGTTGGATTAACGCTGTGTCTGCCATCACTGTGATATAACTTGCCGTACCCACTGGTTAATACTTCGTCTATGTATTTTTTCACTGTCCAAGGCTCATGCATCCACCAGCTCGGCATTTGCCAAATCACGGCATCCATCCACAAGAATTTTTCGATTTCAGCTTCAACGTCATAACCAGCATCAATTACAGTTTCTTTGACATTGTGTCCAAGTTTTTGTGAAGCGTGTGGTTCAACTCGCCGTGAGAATGACCAAACGCCTTACCGCCGTCTAATAATAAAATATTCATCTTTTTGCTCCTAAAATAAATAATTATAAAAAATGGGGCTGCCATTATGCCTTTTTACGTTAATTTTTAAAAGTATATTTGTCTGCCACGTTATTTCTAGACTATAAGGAAGATTACAGCCCGTAGGGTGGGAATAAACCCTAGTTAAACGCGTGGGCTTACGCCCACCCTACATTGGCTACATTAGCTGGAATTGAAAGTGCGGTAAAAAATTGGTGGAAATTAAACGAAAAATGACCGCACTTTTAAAATAAAAAATCGGCAGAAAATTTCCTGCCGATTTTTATTAACTTTTCAAAATCGCCCTCAATCTATCAAGTTGGTTTTGTGTTTTTTCTTGTTTTTGCTCGGTGGTGAGTTTTGGTTTATCGCGTTCCCATAGCACATCGTCATTAGGTAATTCAGCTAAAAATCGGCTTGGTTCTGGGCGAACTAATTCGCCATATTGACGGCGTTCTCGACATAAAGAAAAAGTGAGTTCTTTTTGCGCTCTTGTGATACCCACATAAGCCAAGCGGCGTTCTTCTTCCACGTTATCTTCATCAATGCTAGTTTGGTGGGGCAAAATGCCCTCCTCCATACCGATTAAATAAACATAAGGAAATTCCAATCCTTTAGATGCGTGTAATGTCATCAGTTGAACTTGATCGCTGTCGTCATCGTCTTCGCTTCGCTCTAACATATCCCGTAATGTCAGGCGGGTTACCACTTGATTAAGGTTCATCGGCTCATTGGTTTCATCGCCTTTTAACATATCCGCAACCCAGTCAAATAACGTGGCGACATTCTTACTTTGCATTTCTGCCGCTTTAGGGCTTGTTGCGTATTCGTACAAATATTCTTCATAATGAATCACAGATAACATTGAACGTACCGCACGTTCTGGCTCAGAACGTTGAATTTCATCATTAAGTTCTACAATCCAACGGCCAAATTTTTGCAATGAATCATAGGCTTTTGGTGTAATGCGTTGAATAAGCTCAAACTCAAAAATAGCATCAAACAAACTGATGTGTTTTTCTTGAGCCAACTCGCCAAGTTTTTGTAAGGTTGCGGTGCCAATTTCACGCTTCGGTGTATTTACAATACGCAGGAATGCTGCGTCATCATCTTGATTTACCACCAAGCGCAAATACGCCATCATATCTTTGATTTCTGCACGGGAGAAAAAAGACGTACCACCCGAAATTTTGTAAGGAATACGGTTTTGCATCAGTACTTTTTCGAGTAATCGGGATTGATGATTGCCTCGGTACAAAATCGCATAATCTTTATATTTAGTTTTACGGCTAAAACGATGGGCGATCAACTCTGCGACAATCTGCTCTGCTTCGTGTTCTTCATTTTTTGCTTCAATAACAAGCAATTTTTCCCCTTCGCCAATGGTTGAAAAAAGTTTCTTATCAAACACGTGCTCATTGTTATCAATCAAAATATTGGCACAATGCAAAATACGCTGGGTTGAACGGTAATTTTGCTCTAGCTTAATCACGTTCAAACGAGGGAAATCATCGCGTAAACGCACCATATTTTCTGGTCGTGCGCCACGCCACGAATAAATAGATTGGTCATCATCGCCCACCACAGTGAAACAAATGCGATCACCCACTAAAAGTTTAATCAGTTCATATTGACTGGTGTTGGTGTCTTGATATTCATCCACCAACAAATAACGAATTTTTGCCTGCCATCTTGACCGCACTTCTTCATTTTGCTTGAACAACAACGTCGGCAGCATAATCAAATCATCAAAATCGAGAGCGTTGTAAGCTCGAATTTGTGTGGCGTAACGTTCATAACATTTTGCGAAAGTTTGATATTTAGCATCACGCGCCAACGCAAATGCCTGTTTTGGCGAAATCAAATCATTCTTCCAGTTAGAAATCACTGAAATTAGCTCACGCAATAAATCCTTATCTTCTTTTAACACATCAGCGGTTAGCTCTTTTAACAACGCAAATTGATCGTGCTCATCAAACAAGGTCATATTTGATTTAAAGCCCAACGCTTTATATTCACGCTTAATAATGTCAAAACCGAGCGTATGAAAAGTGGAAACAAGCAAGCCTTTAGATTGCTCTTTGCCAATGGAATGAGCCACACGCTCTTTCATCTCGCGTGCGGCTTTATTCGTAAAAGTGACGGCGGCAATTTGTTTCGGAGAATAACCGCACTTTTCAATTAAATGGGCGATTTTATTAATGATTACGCGAGTTTTACCAGAGCCTGCACCAGCAAGCACAAGACAAGGGCCTGTCACATATTCAACGGCTTGTTGTTGTTGAGGATTGAGTTTCATAAGAATTATTGAGCCCACGCATAGGGCAGTAATACAGTGTCTAATAAAAATGAGAGAGGCAAATCTAAGATTGGCAATCCCCATTGTTGAGCCATTTCAAGATCATAAGCAACCCCTGCATAGGCGGTATATTTTTCTGTTGGATCGATAAGTTTGACCACGGAACCACAACCAGATAAAACGATAAGTGCGGTTAAAAAAATAAAGGTTTTTATCATCGTGCTTTTAACGCATTGAACACAGACACAGGCACTAGCTCTGCCACATCGCCGCCGTGCAAATAAATTTCACGCACAATGGAGGAAGAAACAAACGCCCATTTTTCTACTGGTGGGAAAAACAGACTATCTACGCCTTTTGTGAGTAAACGATTAAGGGCAGCCAATTGCAGTTCATATTCAAAATCTGTTGTTGTGCGTACGCCGCGAATAATGGCAGAAATATTGTGCTGTTTAATCACATTTGCCAACAAATCAGAAAAGCCAAACACTTCCACATTGGATAAATGCACAACAGATTGACGAACAAGTTCTACGCGTTCCTCCAAAGAAAATAGTGGCTTTTTACTTGGGCTATTCGCCACCGCCACTAAAACACGAGGAAAAATTACCGCACTTCTTTCAATAATGTCTAAATGACCATTCGTAATCGGATCAAAAGTACCAGGATAAATCACACTCGTCATACATTGCGCTCCAAATAAGGTTTTAATAAATCTAACAAACGCTGTAATGCCCCTCGGTTTTCCATCAGCACTTCATAGCCAGCATTGCCTAAACGTTCGCGGGCTTCTTTTGAGTTTAATAAGGCTTCTACTGCGCGTTCTAAGGCATCTGCGGTGGAATTAACTTCCAACACACCTTGCACTTCCACCAACATTCTAAATATCTCGGGAAAATTGAAAGTATGCTTGCCAGTAATTACTGGCATTTTAAATGCAAGAGGTTCTAAAGGATTATGCCCCCCGTGTTTCACAAGGCTTCCACCCACAAAAGCAATATCGGAAATGCCATACATCAACATCAGTTCGCCCATACTATCGCCCAAAATCACTTGAGTATTCTCATTTGGTAATTCATTTGTGGAACGACGAATAAATTGAAATTTTTCCTTTTTAAGTAAATCAGCCACCATATTAAAACGCTCTGGATGGCGTGGAACGAGCAATAACAATAAATTTGGGTATTTTGCTAACAAAGTGCGGTGAGATTTTAAAATGATTTCATCTTCTCCATTATGCGTGCTGGCAGCAATCCATATTGGGCGATCTTGCTTCCAAAGCGTTCGCAATGAATCAATTTTACGTAATAGTTCATCATTCGTGTTGAGATCATATTTAATATTGCCCGTGATATTCAATTTTTCCTTTGGATAGCCCAAAGTGGCATAGCGTTTTCCGCTAATGTTATCCTGTGCTGCAATCAAGCTAATTTGCGACCACATTGTTTGTAAGTGCGCTTTTATTTTTCCGTAACGATGCGCAGAACGCGCAGATAAACGTGCATTAGCGATAACAAATGGAATATTGCGTAAAAATAATTGATGAATAAGATTAGGCCAAAGTTCTGTTTCCATCACGATACATAATTTAGGTTGTACAAAATTAATAAAACGCTGGATCGAAAAAGGCAAATCAAAGGGAAGATAATAATGAAAAACTCTGTCTCCAAAAGTGGCTTTGACGCGCTCTGAACCTGTGGGCGTAAAAGTTGTAAAAGTAATGGATAAATGCGGATAATCTTGTTGCAATTGACGAACCAGCGGTGTCGCAGCAATCACTTCCCCTACGGAGGCGGCGTGGATAAAGATCCCTTGTGGTGGTGGGCAAGACGCATTGCCATAAAAACCATAACGTTCAGCCAAACGCTGACGATAACGTGGGGATTTAACACTGAGCAAGCCAATAAAACACAATATCAACGGCTGGCAAATTAAAAGCAAGCTGGTATAAAAAAAACGCCACATAAATGAAATTCGGTTATACTTAAAAAAATTTCGGCTAGTATAGCAAAAAAAGGATTGAAAATATGCCTACAATTAGCGTTGCAATGATTGTAAAAAATGAAGCACAAGACCTCGCCAATTGCTTAGATACCGTAAAAGATTGGGTGGATGAGATTATCATTCTAGATTCTGGTAGCACAGATAACACTAAAGAAATTGCGCTCAGTTATGGGGCGAAATTCTATGAAAATAGCAACTGGCAAGGATTTGGTAAACAACGCCAATTAGCCCAACAATATGTAACCAGTGATTATGTACTTTGGCTAGATGCAGACGAACGCGTTACACCCAAGCTACAACAGGCTATCTTAAGTGCGGTTAAAAATGATCGAGAAAATACCGTTTATGAAATTCCACGAGTGAGTGAAGTATTTGGACGTGAAATTCGCCATTCAGGCTGGTATCCCGATTATGTAGTTCGCCTCTATCGCACAAACTATGCACAATATAATGATTCACTTGTACATGAAAAAGTGGAATTTCCAGCTGGCACAAAAGTAGAAAAATTGACAGGGGATTTAGAGCATTTCACTTATAAAAGTATCCATCATTATCTAGTGAAATCCGCAGGTTATGCCAAAGCCTGGGCAGACCAACGCCAAGCTAAAGGAAAAAAAGCCACACTTTGGCAAGGAATTTCGCACGCGCTTGGTTGTTTTATGAAGATGTATTTGTTAAAAGCGGGTTTTTTAGATGGCAAACAAGGATTTTTATTAGCGGTGTTATCAGCGCATTCAACCTTTGTAAAATACGCCGATTTATGGGAGCGCGATCAGCATAAACACTAGCGAGTTTTGCAAGGACAATCATTTAAATGATCGTCCACCAGCCCCATAGATTGCATAAAAGCATAGCACGTGGTTTCGCCAACAAAGACGAAACCACGTTTTTTTAAGGCTTTAGAAAGTGCTTTCGATGCTTCTGTTTTAGTTGGCACAATTCGCAAATCAGGCACATCATTGACAATCGGTTTATGATTTACAAATGACCAAATAAAATCACTGAAATTTTCACCGCACTTTTCCATTGCCAAATAAGCTTTCGCATTTTTAACAATGGCTTCTAACTTGGCTCGATGGCGAATTAATCCTGTATTTTGCATGCAAGCATCAATATCAAGTGCGGTCATTTTTGCGATTTTTTTCGGATCAAATTGATGAAAAGCCTCACGGTAAGATTCACGTTTTTTCAAAACTGTAATCCACGAAAGCCCCGCTTGCTGCCCTTCCAAACAAATTTTTTCAAATAGCTTTTGGCTGTCGAATTCAGGCTTTCCCCATTCCTTGTCATGATAATCAATATAAATAGGTTGTTCGCCAACCCAAGGGCATCTGGTTATTTGTTGCATATTAAAACTTGACAAAATAAAACATTTTGATATATTCCGAGCCAAGTGGATCGAGGGTGCTTGGTCGGCGTTATAGCTTCAGTGAGTTTCATTGAGGCTTTTCGCTTTTTAGGGCTAAGGGAAATGTTTCAGTCCTTTTTGATCAAAATTTTCCCCCTGTATTTTTCTTCCACCTTCACAATAAAATTTCTTTTTAAGGATCTCAAAGGCTCGATTTGGTTGATTACTATCTAAAATATGTCTCCCGATAGGTCTTGCCACTAAATCCGCAACTTGCAACCCCACAGAATTAATTTGTTTTGGCACAATCTTTACTTGAAAAGGCAAGGACTTTTTAAATTTATTTTGTCCATCACAAATACGTAAAAATTCCAGCTCTAACTCTCTATCCTCATTACGTCCACGGCTTTCCACGGCAACAAAAGTGATTTTATCTTCTTGATGCTTTTCACAAACAAATTCGTATAGGGTTTCTAAACAATGTTTGAGTGAAAAATGATAAGGGTGTGTTGTTTCATTTTGTGGCATTTTTCGCTTATCAATCACACAGGCAGCAAGAATAAAATTAGTATTTTCAATAATAGATGAAATACGTTCCATAAAACCTTCACGCTGTTCACGAGAAGTGAAAATATTAAAATCGCCTTTTTCTTTACGGATTTCATGCTCATGCAATATCACCATATCATGACCAAAATAATCAAATTTTAGCTTCTGTATCTGTGGAACAATATTATTTCGATAATGGTCTTTATAAAAAATACAGAATGCAAGTACAAACACAGGATAGTTTTTATCAATTGACTGTAAACTATGATCTCCACTTTCATCGACATACACCATAAAATCGCTGTATTTATTTTCCATTGCCAATTACCTTATTTTAATTGCTCATAAACCGAGACAAAATCTGGCATTACGCCTCGCCATAAATGGAAAGAATGTGCAGCTTGCGCGACTAACATTCCAAAGCCATCGCTAACATTGGTTAAACCTAACCTTTTGCATAATGCGATAAATGGCGTGTCTGTGCCTTTCGCATATTGCATATCGTAAAAAGCTGAGCCTAATTTTAAAATTTCAACATCAACTGAAGCCGTTCCACCACTTAATCCAGCGGAAGTCGCATTAATCACCAAATCATAAGTTTGTAGCGGAATCGAATCCATAGAGACAGCTTGAATATTGCCGTAAGGCTTAAATCTTTCAGCTAATTCTTTGGTTTTCGAAAAAGTGCGGTTAGCAAGCACAATATTTTGTTGAGCTTGTAAAAGTGGCAATAATACGCCTTTTGTTGCTCCGCCTGCTCCTAGAATTAATATGCGTTGATTTGGATGAAGCCAATTCAAACGTTGTAAATCCGTCACTAAGCCAATCCCATCAGTGTTATCCGCATAAAGTTTTCCATCATCGAGTTTTTTAAGCGTATTGCAGGCTTCCGCCAGTTTTGCTCGTTGGCTATATTCGTCTGCCAGCTGATAAGCTCGTTCTTTAAAAGGCGAAGTAATATTGCAACCTTTCGCACCCTCCTCAAAAAATGCCAAAAGCTGTTGTTCAAAAGCATCAAGATCGCCTAATTTTGCAATGTATTCCATAGTTTGATGGGTTTGTGCGGCTAACTTATTTTGAATTAACGGCGATTTACTTTGCACAATCGGATTGCCCCATACAGCATAAAGATCCATAAATTATCCCTGTCTAAAAAGTTGATTGGTGCGCAAGTCTCGAATTTCCGATGGATTATGCGCCCTGCCTACCATTTCATCCAATACTGGAAAATCCGCACCGAATTGTAACCGCACTTCATCGGCGGTACGGCAAGGAGGCTCTCCTGTTAGGTTTGCGCTAGTCGAAGTTAATGCAAAACCCGTGATTTCACACAAGGCTTTCACAGATGGGTGATCGCACAAACGTATTGCAATGCTATCAAATTTTCCTGTGAGAAAATGCGGAGTGGTGGATTTAGCTGGCACAATCCAAGTCGTTGGACGTTCATATTTACCTTGCAGGCGAGAAAGCTGTTCATCGTTAATCTGCTCAAAATCGACAAAAGGACGGAAAAAATCCAAGCTAGGTGCCACTAAAATCAGCCCTTTTTCCACTGGACGTTGCTTTAAATCGAGTAATTTTTTTACCGCACTTTCACTTTGCGGATTACAGCCCAAGCCAAATACAGCTTCAGTGGGATAAGCAACCATTTGATTTTGTCGAAGGGCATCGGCGATTTGTTCTCTATTCATTTCACTCTTTTACTTTTATTGCTCAAAAATATGACGGCAAGTTTTATTTGCACACTGGAAAATTTGTTTTTCCCCATTTTCGCTTTTTAACAAAGAAAGTGGAAAATGGCAGGTTGGGCAAGGCACGGCATAAGGCTTGGCAGGCAAAGAAAATTTACATTTAGGGAAATTATCACAGCCGTAAAAAATTTTTCCTTGGCGACCTCGACGAGAAATCAAATGCCCCGTTTTACAGTCAGGACAAGCAATTTTTTCCTCAGATTCAGATTCTTCCCGCACCACAAAATCGCATTCAGGATAATGGCTACAACCAATAAACATCCCAAAACTGCCTTGTTTCAACTGCAATAAATTACCGCACTTCGGGCAAATTTCATCAAGTGTTTTTAACACTTTATGTTCCGCCCGCTGCAAAGGTCGCAAATAATCACATTCAGGATAGGCAGAGCAACCTAAAAACAGCCCTTTTTTGCCTTGTTTAATTTGCAAAGGCGCACCACATTGAGGGCAATATTCCTGTTGTTTGCTATGATGAAAAAGGCTTTGATTCATAATCTATCCTTACGCTTGAAGCATTTCTTCCAATTCTTCCTGTGCGATCATCCATTCCGTTTCGACATCATCTAATGCTTTCTTCACATCCACTTGTTGAGCCAAAAGTGCGGTCAATTTTTCTTTATTTTCCGCATTATATAATTCAGCATCAGCCAGTTGATTTTCTATGTTCGCAAGCTCAGAAGAAAATTTATTCATTTTTTCTTCTAATTGCGTGATTTTTTTACGTAATGGTGCAGTTTGTTGGCGTAACTCTGCTTCACGGCGTTTTTGTTCCTTACGATTTTGAACCGAATTTTCATTATCGCCCACTTTTTCCGAAACTTTATTTTCAGATGTGCTATTTTGTTCATTCAGCCATTTTTGATAATCCTCTAAATCGCCTTTAAATTCTTCCACTTTTTTATCGTGAACTAAATAAAATTCTTCCACAGTATTGCGTAATAGATGACGATCGTGCGACACCACCACCAAAGAACCTTCGTAATCCACCAATGCTTCCGTTAATGCTTGACGCATATCCAAATCCAAATGGTTAGTCGGTTCATCAAGTAGTAACAAATTCGGGCGTTGCCAAACAATTAGCGCAAGTACCAAACGAGCTTTTTCTCCTCCAGAAAAAGATTTCACTGCTTGATTTACTTTATCGCCGTGAAACGCAAAACTGCCTAAATAATCCCGTACCTGTTGCTCCGTTTGCTCAGGCGAGAGTTTTTGCATATGCCAGAGAGCAGATTCGTCTGTGCGTAAAGTATCTAATTGATGCTGAGCAAAATAACCAAGTTGAACACCTTTAGCTAATTGTACCGTGCCTAAAAGTGCGGTCAGTTTTCCCGCTAAAAGTTTAATCAAGGTTGATTTTCCCGCACCATTTTTACCGAGTAAACCAATGCGCGAACTTGGCACTAAATTCAGTTTAATTTTACTTAAAATTTCTACCGCACTTTCTCCGCTGCCGTAACCCGCACTCGCCTGCTCAATCATCACTAAGGGATTTGGCAAGGATTGCGGCGGACGGAATTCAAAAGTAAAAGGATTATCCACATAAGCTGGTGCAATCAGCTCCATTCTTTCTAGTGCTTTCATACGGCTTTGTGCCTGTTTGGCTTTGGTCGCTTTGGCTTTAAAGCGATCAATATATTTTTGTAAATGGGAAATCTTTTGTTGTTGCTGACGATACATTGCCGTTTGTTGTGCCAGTTTAGTGGCTCGTTGCACTTCAAAGGAAGAATAATCGCCCGTGTATTCGTTGAGCTTCTGATTTTCGATATGGAGAATTTTCGTCACAATCGGATCGAGAAAATCACGATCGTGGGAAATTAATACCAAAGTACCTTGATATTGCACTAACCAACGTTCTAACCAAATAACCGCATCCAAATCCAAATGGTTGGTCGGCTCATCCAGTAACAATAAATCCGATGGACAAAGCAATGCTTGCGCCAAATTCAAACGCATCCGCCAACCGCCCGAAAAGGTTTTCACTGGCTGTATTGTTTCTTCTTGGCTAAATCCTAAACCATGCAATAAAGAAGCGGCACGAGATTGAATTGTCCACGCATCCAACATTTCTAATTGCCCGTGAATACGTGCAATAGCGTTACCGTCATTGCGTTCATTTGCACGTTCAAGCTCTTGTTGCAAACGGCAATATTCACGATCCCCTTGAATCACATAATCAATCGCAGAAATATCCAATGCAGGCGTTTCTTGATTCACCCAAGACACCCGCCAATTTGCTGGATAATTTACCTCACCGCCCTCTGGCATTAATTCTTTTTTTAATAAGGCAAAAAGCGAAGATTTTCCACAACCATTCTTCCCCACCAAACCGACTTTTTGCTTGGGGTTAATCGTAGCAGACGCATTTTCGAGAAGTTCCGTTTGCCCTCGTTTTAAAGATAAGTTACTAAATATAATCATTTTTCTACATAGGTCTTAATTTGAGGCTATTTTGCAATATTTTTTCTTTTCTCGGAACAGTCTATTCCGATTTTATCGATTTTCTAGTCAAAAAAGCCACGTATAATAAGACGCAATAAAAACTATTTATAATATAACAAATCAATATAACGGGTATATCTTAGGCATTTTTTACCCTTAGAGGAACAATCGACAGGGTTTTCCCTAAAGGAGCGAGCAATTTTAACAACGTTTCAAGCTGAGGATTCGTTTGTCCTTTTTCAATGCGAGCAATCATAGGTTGCTTCACACCGCTTAAGGTTTCAAGTTGTTTTTGGGAAATCCCAAGTTGCTGGCGAGAAGTAATCAATTCTTTAATTAAGGCTACACGCAAATTACTTTCTCGGATTTCTTCTTCATTGAAAATTTGCTGTTCAAACTCATTCCAATTTGAACCTAATGGGCTGATTTTATTCATTTTTCAATCTCTCTTTTAATTCACTTAAGCGTTGTTGGGCTGTTTGGATTTCTCGTTTTGGCGTTTTTTGTGTTTTCTTCATAAATTGATGTAGTAAGACAAAGCGACCATCCATTAATCTTGCAAACAAGATGCGATCCCTAATTGGACGAAGTTCCCAAATTTCACCGTCTAAATGTTTCACATAGGGTTTGCCAACAGACGTCCCGAGTTCGCTTAATAACTTTACATAATCTCGAATTTTATTCAGTTTAATTCGACTATCTTTGCTTTCATTTTGAGCCAGAGATAGCAGATACTCTTTCACTGGCTCAATGTCATTTTGGTCTCTGTAAAAGAGAATCTCGTACATAATTTATCCTATTTATCTACTTATTTCAATAACTAATAAGTTATTGATTTTTGATGTGTAATCATAAATAGAAACTAAAAATTTGGCGAGATAGTCATTTCAATCTTTCGATCTAGATCGCAAAAATAGCTTGATTTTCAAGGAGATTTTGCACAAATGCCGATGTTTGAACATTGGCTTTGAAAGAGAGAGTAAAAGATAGATCCTTTCTTAAGAAAAAGTGCGGTAAAAATTTACCGCACTTTTGATTTTAGATAGGTTTAAAACTCAAACTGAACTGACATTTTATAATTTCTACCTGGTGCGTAGAAGCGGTTAATACCTAATCCTGTTGATTGATCTATAACATTACTTGTACCAAATGAACGAATTGAACGAGCAGAATCCCAAGTAATGTATTTACGGTTTGTAAGATTATATACACCAGCTCTTATGGTTAAATTTTTAATTGGTTGCACATATCCAATTAAATCTAGAATAGTATAAGATTTACTGCGCCATTTTATGCTAGTGTCGGTTTGTCTTTTATCTTTCGCATAAATATCATAGGTATCTTCTGGATTTTTACTTGCTACATGTGTCGTATAGAAATCGAAACCAAATTTATGATTTGGATGATCATATCCTAAACCATATACCATCGTTTTAGGCTGAATCGCATTCATAGGAATATTGCCATTCATTCTTCCTTTTTGATAGGTATATTTATAGCTTAGGTTAAACCCATCCATAAATTTTGCCATTTTACCAAGGAATACTTTTGAATTAATTTCAATACCTTTTAAAGACGCATTATCTCTATTTATATTTTGATGAAGACGATAACGTAATGCGGACCCTATTGAAAGAAATTTTTCTCCTTTATATACTAAGTCAATAAAGTTTTTATAGTTAGTTTTAAACAGACTTGTCGAGATAAATCCCCAATCATCATTATGTAATGTGAAAGCAATTTCTTTGGTTTTTGCTATTTCTGGTTTTAGATCAGTATTTGGCAAAATAGTGAAATCAGGGTGTTTAAAGGTGGAATACATTTCATCTGAAGTTGGTGTTCTAAAACCTTTAGAATATTTTAGTTGTAAACGAAGAAAACTCGTTGGATCAATCGTTGAAACAAAACTATAAGAATGCGCTTTATATTTTTTCTTTTGGCTTACAATATAATTTATGTTATCTATAACATTTTGTTTTACCTGATCGTCATTATACGAATAATATCCATCCACACACATGCTACATTGATGATATTTAGGCAATGGAATAAATAATCCTGTCACAATACTATTGTTATAGGATAATTCGGGTGTGATACCGTGTTTATATTTTGGTTGATAATGGATATTGTCATAACGATAACCCAAATCAAAAGATAAATAATCAGTTATAACAAAATTATCAAAGAGATAGACTGATTTTCCTGTTGTTTTAATGGGTAATAAGTCATAATGTTTAGGCCCTACATGAGGGCAAAGGTTAGTCATAAACGGAAAATGAGCATCTCCACAAGTTGCAGGTACCTCCATTTCTTCTGGATGATATATTTTTTTAGTGCCTAAAGTACGTCGTGCCCACCATTGCACATCTGAAGCATAGACGCTAATACGATCAACCATGCGCTTCATCGCGGTATTATATGATCCACCATATTGTAGATTATGTTCAATATGCCAAGTTTTGAAGTCTTTGGTTAAATCTAAATTTAATTGTTGGGTGTTGGTGTCTAAACC
Organism: Haemophilus aegyptius; assembly: GCF_900475885.1. Lineage (GTDB taxonomy): Bacteria > Pseudomonadota > Gammaproteobacteria > Enterobacterales > Pasteurellaceae > Haemophilus > Haemophilus influenzae. The sequence continues at coordinate 399,317 of NZ_LS483429.1, read as the reverse complement.
TTTCTCTTGCCAGTGGTGTTCTAAATAACCAGGTGAAAAGGGTAAAATATCATAATTATAATAATCCTTAGCATAGCTATTCCTATCATTTATTCTAGCGAATTTTTTGCCATTTAATGTTTTTGTTTCAAGTTCAACTTCTTTCCATTTTCCATCATAGCCATAACCTCCATCACTCTGACCAACTTTTATTTTTGTACCCTTTTCACAATTAAATATTGAACAATCGTACCAAGTGTCAGAGTTAGTGAGGAACTTTAGGACTCCTCCACTATCTATTACTTTATTATCAGTATCAATAAATTTGCCGAAGTCATAGGTGTCATTACTACCGTCTTTTTTCTTAAATTCAAGTTCTGTTCCATCTCGACGTGTTATTTTCCCATTTGTTACTTTTAGTCCCGCAGGATTGTCTATGTCTGCACAATGTCTTACACCCGCATCACAATACTCATCTGTGCGTGCACGAGTTTTAATACGTTGATCAGAATAAGTGAGTTTTAGCGTATCCCAAAATGGAGTTTGAGAGAAATTTTCATAACTAAATGAAATATTACGTCTCTTTGTTTTATCATTTGTATGTCTAGATTCAACTTCAGGGAGTTCACGAATATCATATTGATATTTTAGTGTATAGGATAAATCTTGCCCACGAGAACGATGTTCATATAAATCAGCGGCAAAGGTAAAACGATGATTTTCTGTAGGATTGAAAGATAATTTTAATAATGTACTATCTTGTTCAATTTTATATGGATCTGCTTTTTCTCTTTTTTTACCTTGAATTTTATCGTTATAATTTTTATAACCATAGTTCTCAAGTTCATGCCCATTTCTGCTTGTTGTAACCACTAGCACATCGAACTTTTTATAACGTCCCGCAAGAGTAAGGGTATCGAATGATTGATTATTTTCCGTAGCGTATCCCTTTTTGTAACTTACATAGTAATCCTTGTTTATGAGATAATCTCGAGCATCTTTTGTTTTATAAATTACAGAACCACCTAAGGAACCACTACCATTCTTAATAGAATCAGCCCCTTTTGTGATATTTACTTCTTTTAAGGTTTCAATTTCTGCACCATTACGCGTATTATTGAAGTTACCATAACCTTTAAAAAGCTCTTTAAAGCCTTGAGGAGATAAGGTTTCAGCTTGACGTAATCCATCAATATTAATCGCTACTCGATTTTCATCAACCCCTCTAATCGCAAAACCGCTTTGACCAAAACGCCCAGCTTCAACAACAGTAATGCCAGTCTCGTATTTAACGATGTCTTTAATGTTGTTTGCTTGTTCTCTTTCTAGCGTTTTAGCCGTTTTTACAGTTTCGGCAATTTTAGGCGGAGTTTTCGTATCAGTATTTTCGGTAGAGCCAGATACATTTATTTGTTCTAGTTGTTCAGAAGCATTACTATTTTGGTTGGTTGGTTGGTTGGTTGGTTGGTTGGTTGGTTGGTTGGTTGGTTGGTTGGTTGGTTGGTTGGTTGGTTGGTTGGTTGGTTGGTTGGTTGGTTGGTTGGTTGGTTGGTTGGTTGGTTGGTTGGTTCAGCATAAGCAACACTTGCCGTTAGCCCAAGCATAACGGAATAGGCAAGCACGTTTAATCTAAAATTGGTCATATTTAATCCTATAAAAAAATAATAATTCTCAAATATATTATAGGAAAAAGTATTTTCTCACAACAATAAAGATTGATTTTTGATAAAAATCAAGAAATAAAAACTATTCTTATTATTTTCTGTATTTAAACCTGCTTGTTTCCTATAATGCGAGCCATTGATTGTTGATATTAGTCGTTGTAGGGTGGGCTTTAGCCCACCAACAAACAATCGAGAGATATTTTGGTGGGCTAAAGCCCACCCTACGTTAAGTACGCATCATTCTATGCGTACTTCTTTTTATTTTAGGAGCAATCATTATGATGATTGTATAAAGGCAACTCAGTTGTTGATTTGACCGTTTTTAGAGTAACTTCTGATTTTAAGGTTTTAATGCCAAGCCTAGAATTAAGATAGGTATTTTTGACTAATTAAACGCTATATAAGGATACTTGTACTACTAATAAAATGGAACCAATTAGCAATAAGCATCCAATCATTGGCATGACGAATTTAACCCATCTATCAAATGGAATATGCAACATCTGGAGTGTCACTAACACTAATCCTGTCGGTGCCAAGAATAGCATTGCATATTGTCCCCAGTTGTAAGCGGAAACCACGATATCGCGTGGAATACCCACTGAGTCAGCAAGTGGTGCCATAATTGGCATTGAAAGTACAGCTAATCCAGAAGAAGATGGTACGATTAAACCTAGGAAAATAAATACGACTAATTGGCCTAAGATGAATACACTACCTGGCATACCACTAACCACATTAGACATATAATCAAGGATAGTGTCAGAAATCATACCTTGTTCGAGCACTAAGTTCACGCCACGAGCGAGACCGATGATTAAGGATACGCCTACTAATTCTGATGCACCTTCAGTGAAAGATTCCACAACATCTTTTTCAGACAAGCCACTAATAAACATAATGATGATGGTAATGGCAAGGAAAGATGCAGCCATTTGAGGGAACCACCATCCGCCAACCATTACACCCCAAATCATAATAGGGAATGCAATACAGAAAAGCGTTAAGATTAATTTGTGACGAGCTGAGAATGGGATAGTTGTGTTTGGATCAAAGTTTTTCATATAACGTTGACGGAATTCTTCGCGATCGTCGTAAGTATAAGAAAAACTTGGGTCAGCTTTGATTTTTTTACAGTACCAATAAAGATATGCGATTACGCAAGTTGCCCCTAAAACTAAACCTAGAGCACGGAAACCAATACCTTCAGTAAATTGAATACCAGCCGCATTTGATGCGATAACAACGGAGAATGGGTTAATTGTAGAGAATGCAGATCCCATAGATGCAGCAAGGAATATAGCCCCTACGCAGACTATCGCATCATATCCCAGAGCCAAGAATACTGGCACCAGAATCGGGTAGAATGCCACTGCTTCTTCTTCGATACCACAGGTTGTGCCGCCTAACACCATTAAGACGGATACGCAGAATACAATAAAAAACTCATTGCCTTTGGTTTTCTTCACGAGAGCCATCAAACCTGCATTAAAAGAACCGGTTCGGTTAATGACACCAATCATACCCCCCAATACGAAGATAAAGACCATAACATCAACGGCTTCGATAGTTCCTTCCACCATACTTTTGGTGATGTCTTCAATGCCTTTGTGGTGTTGTTCTACACGTTGATAGGTGCCAGGAATAGCGATTGGTTTTTTGATCACGCCTTCGGTGAAGTTGGAGAGTTTAATTTTGATATTGAGATTATCAAGAGTGTCTGTTGTGGCGGGATAAGTTTTATCATCAACGCCGTAAGCTTTGACAACAAATACATTATCAGTGGAATTATATGTTAATTTTGAATATGAACCGGATGGAATAACCCAGGTCAATCCAACAGCGAGAATTAATATTGCAAATAAAATGGTAAACGCTGATGGGAAATTAAGCGTTTTCTTCTTTTTGGACGCATCCATAGCGAGCTCCTTATGTTTAACGTTTAAAGTGCGGTTGGTAAAACATTGGTTAAACCAACCGCACTTTTTACCTTGAGAATGGCTTCCCAAAGTTCCTTTATTATTTAAGCATAATAGGATATGCCTTCAGCTTTTTTCGTAATACGAGTACCAGCTTTGCCTTTCACAATGTCCACAATATCAGATAAAGATCCTATTACTGCATCTTTTCCTGTTTGTTTCGCAAAGTTGATCGCGGCTTGTACTTTCGGCCCCATGGAACCTGAAGCGAAACCAAGTTCTGAAATAGCTTCAGGTGAGGCAACTGAAATTGCTTTTTGATTAGGTTTACCCCAATCTACGAAAGTTGCGGAAACATCAGTTGCGATGATGAATAAATCAGCGTCAAGATTTTCTGCAAGTAAAGCTGAACATAAATCTTTGTCGATAACGGCTTCAACACCTTGTAAATTATGGTGTTCATCATAATAGGTTGGAATGCCACCGCCCCCCGCACAAATTACGATACTGCCTTTTTCAAGCAACCATTTGACCGGACGAATTTCAAAAATACGTTTTGGTAATGGGCTTGGCACAACGCGACGATATTTATCACCATCTTGTGCGATAGACCAATTTTTTTCTTTTGCCAAACGTTCAGCTTCTTCTTTCGTATAAACAGGGCCTATTGGCTTAGTTGGATTTTTGAAAGCTGGGTCGTTGATATCAACTTCTACTTGAGATAATAACGTTGCAAATGGCACTTCAAATGGAACTAAATTACCGAGTTCTTGTTGAATTATATAGCCGATCATTCCAGCTGTTTCTGCTCCCAATACATCTAAAGGATAGGTTGGCACATCAGTATAGGCAGCACCTTGTAAGGCGAGCAAACCCACTTGTGGGCCATTACCGTGTGCTATCACTAATTCATTATTTGGCCAAATCTTAGCAATTTGCTCACAAGCAATGCGAACATTTTGTCGTTGATTTTCGGCTGTCATTGGTTCTCCGCGTCGTAATAACGCATTACCGCCTAATGCAATCACTATTCTCATACGTTCTCCTTAAGCCAAACTTGCTACCATTACCGCTTTAATTGTGTGCATACGGTTTTCTGCTTGTTCAAATGCAATGTTCATTGGCGATTCAAATACCTCTTCAGTTACTTCAATACCATTAGCTAATTCAGGATATTTTTCAGCAATTTGACGACCAACTTTGGTTTCGCTGTTATGGAAGGCTGGCAAGCAGTGCATAAATTTCACTTTTGGATTACCAGTGCGTTTCATTAATTCAGGTGTGACTTGATAAGGAAGTAATAATTTAATGCGTTCGCCCCAAGTTTCTAATGGTTCACCCATTGAAACCCACACATCAGTATGGATAAAATCTACGCCTTTCACCGCTTTGTTGATATCTTCAGTTACAGTAATACGAGCTCCACTTTCTTTCGCAAATTTTTCGCACATTTCCACAAGATTTGCTTCTGGTAATAATGCTTTAGGTCCACAAATACGAACATCCATACCTAATTTTGCACCAATTAATAAAAGTGAATTACCCATGTTATTGCGAGCATCCCCAATATATACATAGCTAATTTCACTTAATGGTTTGTCGCAATGTTCAATCATGGTAAGTACGTCGGCAAGCATTTGTGTTGGGTGGAATTCATCGGTTAAACCATTGAATACTGGCACTCCAGCATAATCAGCCAGTTCTTGAACGATACTTTGTTTAAAGCCACGATATTCAATGCCATCATACATTCTGCCTAATACGCGAGCGGTATCTTTCATACTTTCTTTGTGACCAATTTGAGAGGAATTAGGGTCGATGTAGGTGACTTGTGCGCCTTGATCATAAGCGGCGACTTCAAATGCACAGCGTGTGCGGGTGGAGGTTTTTTCAAAGATGAGCGCGATATTTTTGCCTTTTAATTTTTGTTGTTCTGTGCCAGCATATTTGGCTCGTTTCAAATCTCGGGAGAGATCTAAGAGATATTTAATTTCACGTTCTGTGTGATGAACAAGACTAAGTAAATGTCTATTTTTCATATTGAAAGCCATAATAATCTCCTTGTGTTTTGACTATACATTGGGGAATAAACATACATCATTCGAGATACTGCTTGTTGTTCGAACAGTTGCATTATAAGAGAGGTAAAATGAAATTTGTTGTCGTTTTTCAACTGGTAATGCCAGTATGTAGAATTTTATTGCGAGATTTTTAGTATTATTAGAATTTAATAAAAATAATCTAACTCTTTATTGTTATTTGTTTGATTTCTAATAGTAGATGAATTTAAATGAAAATATGTTTTAGTTTATTTTTTATGAAGAGGAATGTGTCTATCTATACTTAATAAAAGTGCGGTTATTTTTATTGCAGTTTTTAATACATTGATCTTCAGCAAGTACCATTTGTATATTTAGTGATATGATAAACATAGTTTATTTTTTGAGGTTTTTATGAATTTACCTTTTCGAGCAATGGTGTCTGATTTGGATGGCACACTTTTAACACCTGAACATTTAGTCGGTGATCTTACCATTGATACGCTGAGAGCATTAGAGCAAAAAGGCGTAGATATTATTTTGGCAACAGGACGCAATCATACCGATGTGTCATCCATTCTTGGAAAAATTGGTGCGGAACGTGCGGTTATGATTACATCAAACGGTGCTCGTGTACGGGATTTACAGGGTAATTTGCTTTATAGCAATAGTTTGCCTGAAGAATTAGTTTTTGAGCTTTACAAAACGCCATTTGATACTTCCAAAGTATGCATGAATAGCTATCAAGATGAAGGTTGGTTTACTAATAAAGATATTCCTGCAATGCGTCAGTTCCATAAAGAATCTGGATTTGATTATAACGTTGTCGATTTTTCTAAACATCATGGACGTGGGACAGAAAAAGTCTTTTTTATTGGTAAAACTCCAGAGGATTTAGTTGAAGTAGAAACTTATTTACGAGATAAGTTTGGTGACGTAACGACAATTGTTTATTCAGCATTAGCTTGTTTGGAAGTAATGAATAAGAATGTTTCAAAAGCGGATGCATTAAAACATTTACTCGAATCACGCGAGTATGAGTTAAAAGACTGTATTGCTTTTGGTGATGGAATGAATGATGTAGAAATGCTTTCTTGGGCTGGAAAAGGTTGCATTATGAAAGATGCTGATATTCGTTTAAAAATGGCTTGTCCAGAGTTAGAAGTTATTGGCTCAAATAAAGAAGAATCAGTCGCTCGTTATTTGCGAACCCAATTTGGATTAGATTATTAATGCAGGCATTATTATTCATAAGTTGTGGTGCAATATTAGGCGCGTCATTGCGTTGGGCTATAGGATTGTTATTTAATCCTTTATTTTCCTCATTTGCTTTTGGGACTTTAATCGCTAATTTGCTTGGTTGTTTAATTATTGGTGTATTACTTGGGCTTTTTTGGCAATTTCCACAAATTAGTTCTGAATGGCGGTTATTTTTAATTACGGGTTTTTTAGGATCGCTAACCACATTTTCGTCTTTTTCTTCCGAAGTTGTGGAATTATTTTTTAATGACAAGTGGTTAAATGGATTTTGTGTATTGATGATGCATTTATTCGGATGTTTAGCTATGACTGTGTTAGGCATTTGGATATATAAAATTTGTTCTCAACTTTTATCTTAATCCCATTCACTTTGGTTTTGCCCAATTAAATCAGCAAATTCATCGCTACGAAATCCGTGTGATAGCATATATTGCCAAATTTTTTGTTTCATTTTAGGCGTTTGCTGTTCGTTATAATTTGGGAATTTTTTACGTAACAAGTTCTCAGCCATTTCATACCAATCAATTTCTGATTCCATTAAAACTTCATCAATAATATCAGAAGACACACCTTTTAATTGGCGTAATTCTTGTCGAATTCTTCCTAAACCATAACCTTTTTGCACGCGTGAATTTAGATAATTTTCTGAAAAACGACGATCACTTTGCCAATTTTTTGCTTGGCATCGAGATAAAGCTTCATCAATTTCTTCTTCCGAAAAGTTCTTTTCCTGCATTTTATTGCGGAGCTCGAATTCACTATATTCTCTGTGGGAAAGAAGATTAACTATGTAATTAAAAGCAAGAGATGACAAGGAATGATTCCTTTATTTTTATTGAGTTGATATAAAGTGCGGTCATTTTTAACCGCACTTTTGGCATTTGTAATTTTCTTTATTCAAAATCACTTTCTGATTCAGTATTATTTTCAGATTGTTCAATATCCGCCATTAAGGCTTGTTCTGGATTAGCCACTAATTCTGCGCGTAAACGAGCTTCTAATTCATCTGATTTCTCTATATTTTCGTTAAGCCATTTCATTGAATTAGCCTTTCCTTGACCAATTTTTTCACCATTGTAGGAATACCACGCGCCTGATTTTTCTACAAGTTTGTGTTTTACACCAAGTTCTAATAATTCTCCTGCTTTTGAAATGCCTTCTCCATAGAGAATTTGGAAATCCACTTGGCGGAATGGTGCCGCTAATTTGTTTTTCACTACTTTTACGCGGGTTTCATTTCCAATAATATTTTCGCCATCTTTTACAGAACCTGTACGGCGAATATCTAAGCGAACAGAAGAATAGAATTTTAATGCATTACCGCCCGTAGTAGTTTCAGGATTACCAAACATCACGCCTATTTTCATACGGATTTGGTTAATAAACACAACTAGACAGTTTGCATTTTTAATTTGACCTGTGAGTTTACGCAAGGCTTGAGACATTAAACGTGCTTGCAGACCCATATGAGAATCGCCCATATCGCCTTCAATTTCAGCTTTTGGTGTCAGTGCGGCAACGGAGTCCACAATAATTACATCAATTGCACCTGAGCGAACTAATGCATCACAGATTTCAAGTGCCTGTTCCCCATTATCTGGTTGAGAAACAAAAAGTTCTTTTACATCTACACCAAGTTTTGCTGCATAAATAGGATCAAGTGCGTGTTCTGCATCAATAAATGCACAGGTTTTTCCTGCTTTTTGCGCTTGAGCAATGACGGAAAGAGTTAATGTTGTTTTACCCGATGATTCAGGCCCGAAAATTTCTACAATTCGACCCATAGGCAAACCACCAATCCCTAGCGCAACATCTAACCCAAGTGATCCAGTAGAAATAGACTCTACATCCAACGTTTTGGTATCGCCTAATTTCATAATTGAACCTTTACCAAATTGTTTTTCGATTTGCCCTAGTGCAGCCGCTAGGGCTTTTTGTTTTTCTTCTTGAGTTGCCATAATTAAAATCCTGTTTGAATGTTCAATTTTTTATGATTATATCTGTATTGATGTACAGGTCAAGAAAAATGTTTATATTAATAAAAAAATATGAGATACACATTTCAGTAAAGAGGATGGGGAAGGCTTAAAATAAAAGTTTTTAACAGAAGAATTAGATTAAATTATATACAATAATAATCTCAGAAAAAGTTTTAAATATAGTATATTTATATATAAACCAATCGTTTAGATAAAAATAAATTTTAAATTTACGATCTGGCTCACAAATCTGACATTTATATTTAGGTGTAGTAAAAATTTCATGATATAAATGAAATCAGAAGTACTTCTACTGACTCTTTTAAAATAATTATTCATTGGAGGTTTAATATGAATATAAAGGATGAGCATATAGATAGCGTTTGCTCCTTGTTAGATCAGTTAGTAGGAAATGTTTCCTTTAAAAATCTTTTTACTGGTTACGGTTTGTTTCACAAGGAAGAGACAATGTTTGCCATTTGGCAAAATAAAAAACTTTATTTACGCGGTGAGGGTGTTCTCGCAATTCAATTAACTAAATTAGGTTGTGAACCTTTTACAACGAATGAATTGAATAAGCGGTTTGTGCTTTCACAATATTATGCACTTTCTGATCAGGTTTTACGTAGTAATAGATTGTGTAGAAAATTGATTATTCTTTCTATTAAGCAGATTCTTGAGCAGAAGCTAGAATGTACGTTAAGAAAATTGAATCGATTAAAGGATTTACCCAATTTAACGATTAAACATGAAAGAGCTTTAATAAAAGTTGGTATTACAAATGTTGCGATGCTAAGAGAGATTGGCGCAGAAAATGCATTGGTGGAATTAAAGAAAAGTGGCAGTGGTGCTACGCTTGATTTTTATTGGAAATTAGTATGTGCTTTGCAAAATAAAAATAGTCAGATGTTAAGTCAAGCTGAAAAAGAGCGTTTATTGAAGAAATTAAACGAAGTTTTGAGAAAAAATGGCTTAAAAGGCTATAGAAAATTAGATGATGAATAAAATTCGTTCATTCAAATAATTTTTTGCAAAAAGTGCTTGCAAGGGATTTGAAAATCCCTATAATGCACCGCACACAACGACGCACTGTTGTGAAGTTTTTTAAGTTTCCAAGTGCGTCGTTATTTTTTGCTCTTTAACAATATATCAGACAATCTGTGTGGGCACTTGTTGATTGACTTGTTTTAAAACTATTTTTAATTTTGAAGTCTTAATAGGTGCTTAACTGAAAATTCATCATTACTTTTTTAAGTAGTGTTTTATTTATAGCTAAGCAGTTTATTGAGCGATTGAACTTGAATTGAAGAGTTTGATCATGGCTCAGATTAAACGCTGGCGGCAGGCTTAACACATGCAAGTCGAACGGTAGCAGGAGAAAGCTTGCTTTCTTGCTGACGAGTGGCGGACGGGTGAGTAATGCTTGGGAATCTGGCTTATGGAGGGGGATAACGACGGGAAACTGTCGCTAATACCGCGTAGTGTCGAGAGACGAAAGTGCGGGACTGAGAGGCCGCATGCCATAGGATGAGCCCAAGTGGGATTAGGTAGTTGGTGGGGTAAAGGTCTACCAAGCCTGCGATCTCTAGCTGGTCTGAGAGGATGACCAGCCACACTGGAACTGAGACACGGTCCAGACTCCTACGGGAGGCAGCAGTGGGGAATATTGCGCAATGGGGGGAACCCTGACGCAGCCATGCCGCGTGAATGAAGAAGGCCTTCGGGTTGTAAAGTTCTTTCGGTATTGAGGAAGGTTGATGTGTTAATAGCACATCAAATTGACGTTAAATACAGAAGAAGCACCGGCTAACTCCGTGCCAGCAGCCGCGGTAATACGGAGGGTGCGAGCGTTAATCGGAATAACTGGGCGTAAAGGGCACGCAGGCGGTTATTTAAGTGAGGTGTGAAAGCCCTGGGCTTAACCTAGGAATTGCATTTCAGACTGGGTAACTAGAGTACTTTAGGGAGGGGTAGAATTCCACGTGTAGCGGTGAAATGCGTAGAGATGTGGAGGAATACCGAAGGCGAAGGCAGCCCCTTGGGAATGTACTGACGCTCATGTGCGAAAGCGTGGGGAGCAAACAGGATTAGATACCCTGGTAGTCCACGCTGTAAACGCTGTCGATTTGGGGGTTGGGGTTTAACTCTGGCGCCCGTAGCTAACGTGATAAATCGACCGCCTGGGGAGTACGGCCGCAAGGTTAAAACTCAAATGAATTGACGGGGGCCCGCACAAGCGGTGGAGCATGTGGTTTAATTCGATGCAACGCGAAGAACCTTACCTACTCTTGACATCCTAAGAAGAGCTCAGAGATGAGCTTGTGCCTTCGGGAACTTAGAGACAGGTGCTGCATGGCTGTCGTCAGCTCGTGTTGTGAAATGTTGGGTTAAGTCCCGCAACGAGCGCAACCCTTATCCTTTGTTGCCAGCGACTTGGTCGGGAACTCAAAGGAGACTGCCAGTGATAAACTGGAGGAAGGTGGGGATGACGTCAAGTCATCATGGCCCTTACGAGTAGGGCTACACACGTGCTACAATGGCGTATACAGAGGGAAGCGAAGCTGCGAGGTGGAGCGAATCTCATAAAGTACGTCTAAGTCCGGATTGGAGTCTGCAACTCGACTCCATGAAGTCGGAATCGCTAGTAATCGCGAATCAGAATGTCGCGGTGAATACGTTCCCGGGCCTTGTACACACCGCCCGTCACACCATGGGAGTGGGTTGTACCAGAAGTAGATAGCTTAACCTTTTGGAGGGCGTTTACCACGGTATGATTCATGACTGGGGTGAAGTCGTAACAAGGTAACCGTAGGGGAACCTGCGGTTGGATCACCTCCTTACCCAAGACGAGAGACAGCGAGTGCTCACACAGATTGGCTGATAGTTGTAGACAAATGAGCAGAAGAAAACATTACCCTTGGGTCTGTAGCTCAGGTGGTTAGAGCGCACCCCTGATAAGGGTGAGGTCGGTGGTTCAAGTCCACTCAGACCCACCACTCTGAGAGTGGATAAGGGCGTAATGGTCAATCATTTATTATAAAAATATTAAGTAATTAATATAATAAATGATGAATGATAAATGGGGATATAGCTCAGCTGGGAGAGCGCCTGCCTTGCACGCAGGAGGTCAGCGGTTCGATCCCGCTTATCTCCACCACTTATCATCGTTAAGTAAATTAGAAAAGGACAAATTAATAAAGTATTAAGGTAGTGATTAAGCTATTTTAAATATTAGGTTATTTTATTCTTAGTTTTAAGTTTAATTTTAAATTTAATTTTGTTTTAGTTTATTTAACGATGATAACTGAAAAGTTTTATCAACTGTTCTTTAAAAAATTGGAAACAAGCTGAAAACAAGAGATTTTCGAGAGAAAGTCTGAGTAGGCAAGACAGGAAAGTGAAAAGAGGGAACTGAGAAGGAAACTCTAAAAACAAACCCTGTTTTGCATAAAATCTTGATTGAACAAAAGCAATCAAGTGTTTAGTTAAATGAAAATACGCATCAAATTGACCTCACTTTGAAGTGAAAACGTAAAGTGGTTGAAAACATTTGAGGTTGTATAGTTAAGTGACTAAGCGTACAAGGTGGATGCCTTGGCAATCAGAGGCGAAGAAGGACGTGCTAATCTGCGAAAAGCTTGGATGAGTCGATAAGAGGCGTTTAATCCAAGATATCCGAATGGGGAAACCCAGTAGATGAAGAATCTACTATCAACAAGTGAATTCATAGCTTGTTGAGGCAAACCGGGAGAACTGAAACATCTAAGTACCCCGAGGAAAAGAAATCAACCGAGATTTCGTCAGTAGCGGCGAGCGAAAGCGAAAGAGCCAGTAAGTGATAGCAATATAGTTAGGAGAATGTGTTGGGAAGCACAATCAAAGAGGGTGATAATCCCGTATCTAAAAACCATATTGTGGTACTAAGCTAACGAGAAGTAGGGCGGGACACGTGATATCCTGTTTGAAGAAGGGGGGACCATCCTCCAAGGCTAAATACTCCTGATTGACCGATAGTGAACCAGTACTGTGAAGGAAAGGCGAAAAGAACCCCGGTGAGGGGAGTGAAATAGAACCTGAAACCTTGTACGTACAAGCAGTGGGAGCCCCATCACTTAATCCGATTGGAAGGTGATGAAAAGCAACCGCACTTAAACAATGGTAAGAGGAGCGAAGCGAGTCAAACCACCCAAAAGAAGCAGTGGGATTAAGTGATGGGGTGACTGCGTACCTTTTGTATAATGGGTCAGCGACTTATATTTTGTAGCGAGGTTAACCGAATAGGGGAGCCGAAGGGAAACCGAGTCTTAACTGGGCGTTGAGTTGCAGGGTATAGACCCGAAACCCGGTGATCTAGCCATGGGCAGGTTGAAGGTTGGGTAACACTAACTGGAGGACCGAACCGACTAATGTTGAAAAATTAGCGGATGACTTGTGGCTGGGGGTGAAAGGCCAATCAAACCGGGAGATAGCTGGTTCTCCCCGAAATCTATTTAGGTAGAGCCTTGAGGTGACACCTTTGGGGGTAGAGCACTGTTTCGGCTAGGGGTCCATCCCGGATTACCAACCCGATGCAAACTACGAATACCAAAGAGTGATACTCAGGAGACACACGGCGGGTGCTAACGTCCGTCGTGGAGAGGGAAACAACCCAGACCGCCAGCTAAGGTCCCCAAGTCTATATTAAGTGGGAAACGAAGTGGGAAGGCTTAGACAGCTAGGATGTTGGCTTAGAAGCAGCCATCATTTAAAGAAAGCGTAATAGCTCACTAGTCGAGTCGGTCTGCGCGGAAGATGTAACGGGGCTGAAATATAGCACCGAAGCTGCGGCATCAGGCGTATCACTAATACGCCTGTTGGGTAGGGGAGCGTTGTGTAAGCGGATGAAGGTTCATCGAGAGGTGGGCTGGACGTATCACAAGTGCGAATGCTGACATAAGTAACGATAAAACGGGTGAAAAACCCGTTCGCCGGAAGACCAAGGGTTCCTGTCCAACGTTAATCGGGGCAGGGTAAGTCGGCTCCTAAGGCGAGGCTGAAAAGCGTAGTCGATGGGAAACAGGTTAATATTCCTGTACTTGGTAAAGCTGCGATGTGGGGACGGAGTAGGTTAGGTTATCGCACTGTTGGATATGTGCGTTTAAGTTGGTAGGTGGGAAGTTTAGGCAAATCCGGACTTCCTTAACACAGAGAGATGATGACGAGGCTCTACGGAGCTGAAGTAACTGATACCACACTTCCAGGAAAAGCCACTAAGCGAAAGGCTTTACTAAACCGTACTGAAAACCGACACAGGTGGTCAGGTAGAGAATACTCAGGCGCTTGAGAGAACTCGGGTGAAGGAACTAGGCAAAATAGCACCGTAACTTCGGGAGAAGGTGCGCCGGCGTAGATTGTAAGGGCTAGCCCCTGAAGGTTGAACCGGTCGAAGTGACCAGCTGGCTGCAACTGTTTATTAAAAACACAGCACTCTGCAAACACGAAAGTGGAGGTATAGGGTGTGATGCCTGCCCGGTGCTGGAAGGTTAATTGATGGTGTCATCGCAAGAGAAGCACCTGATCGAAGCCCCAGTAAACGGCGGCCGTAACTATAACGGTCCTAAGGTAGCGAAATTCCTTGTCGGGTAAGTTCCGACCTGCACGAATGGCATAATGATGGCCAGGCTGTCTCCACCCGAGACTCAGTGAAATTGAAATCGCCGTGAAGATGCGGTGTACCCGCGGCTAGACGGAAAGACCCCGTGAACCTTTACTATAGCTTGACACTGAACATTGAATTTTGATGTGTAGGATAGGTGGGAGACTAAGAAGATGATACGCCAGTATTGTTGGAGTCGACCTTGAAATACCACCCTTTAACGTTTGATGTTCTAACGAAGATTGCGGAACGTGGTCTCGGACAGTGTCTGGTGGGTAGTTTGACTGGGGCGGTCTCCTCCCAAAGCGTAACGGAGGAGCACGAAGGTTTGCTAATCACGGTCGGACATCGTGAGGTTAGTGCAATGGTATAAGCAAGCTTAACTGCGAGACAGACAAGTCGAGCAGGTACGAAAGTAGGTCATAGTGATCCGGTGGTTCTGAATGGAAGGGCCATCGCTCAACGGATAAAAGGTACTCCGGGGATAACAGGCTGATACCGCCCAAGAGTTCATATCGACGGCGGTGTTTGGCACCTCGATGTCGGCTCATCACATCCTGGGGCTGAAGTAGGTCCCAAGGGTATGGCTGTTCGCCATTTAAAGTGGTACGCGAGCTGGGTTTAGAACGTCGTGAGACAGTTCGGTCCCTATCTGCCGTGGGCGTAGGAGAATTGGTTGGGGCTGCTCCTAGTACGAGAGGACCGGAGTGGACGCACCACTGGTGTTCCGGTTGTGTCGCCAGACGCATTGCCGGGTAGCTAAGTGCGGAAGAGATAAGTGCTGAAAGCATCTAAGCACGAAACTTGCCAAGAGATGAGTTCTCCCAATCTAAGAGATAGTAAGGGTTGTTGTAGACTACGACGTAGATAGGTCAGGTGTGTAAGTGTAGTGATACATTGAGCTAACAGATACTAATTGCCCGAGAGGCTTAACTATACAACGCTCAAGTGTTTTTGGGAGCTAAGTGAAGTAAGAGATGAAAAGCGAAGCAAATAAAAGTAGAGCGGAAACCGAAGTAAAAGACTAAACAAAGAAAAGTAAATATAGAAGACTTAATAGAAAGGAAATTGAGTTCAGCTTGTGACCAATAAGAACGAGTGAAAGGTAGAGTAAAGACTGAGTAACGAGAGATAAAAGAGACGAGAGATAAAAGAGAAGACGAGTTATCAAAGAATTATCCTGGCGGCGATAGTGCGGTGGACCCACCTGAGACCATACCGAACTCAGAAGTGAAACGCTGTAATGCCGATGGTAGTGTGGGGTTTCCCCATGTGAGAGTAGGGCACCGCCAGGTTTTATTTTTTTAGTTTATTCATTGAGTAAATTAAAAAAATAAAAAATTTTTGGCAGAGATAGTGCAATAGATCCACCTGATACCATACCGAACTCAGAAGTGAAATGTTGTAACGCTGATGGTAGTGTGGGGTTTCCCCATGTGAGAGTAAGGCACTGCCAATCGTCGTTTTTAGCGGAGTGGTAGTTCAGCTGGTTAGAATACCTGCCTGTCACGCAGGGGGTCGCGGGTTCGAGTCCCGTCCATTCCGCCAATTCATATCATAGTTTATTGATACCAATAGGGGCGTAGTTCAATTGGTAGAGCACCGGTCTCCAAAACCGGGTGTTGGGAGTTCGAGCCTCTCCGCCCCTGCCATAAAAAACCTTTCATTTTCAATAATTTACTACATTGTAAAAATTTTCTTGTGAGAAATCATCGTCTTCGTGTGGCGTAAATGTGACATTATTCGCAAACTCTATCATGTGATCTGCATTTAAATGTGCATATTTCTTTACCATTTCTAATGTTTCCCAACCGCCCATTTCTTTTAACGTATAAAGCGGTGTACCTGCTTGAACATGCCAACTTGCCCAAGTATGGCGTAAATCATGAAAGCGGAAGTTATGAATATTGCTTTTTTCTAATGCTTGATGGAAATCATGCCAATCAATACGCCCAATTTGTTTATCAGTACCACGATGAAAAACAAATTCACTGCGGCGAGTTTGGTATAATTTTTGCAATAAATCCAAAGCAGTGTTATTCAACGGTAATGCTCTTGCTTTACCTGATTTTGCTACATCATTTGAAACAATTGCGATACTACGTTCAAAATCTACTTTATCCCATGTCATTGATAAAATCTCTGTCATACGTGCTCCAGTGAATAAAGCAAAAGAACAAACATTTTTCATCCACGCTAAATTCAAATTTGAAATCAGTGTTGTGGCTTGCTCTTTTGTAATCCAACGCACGCGGACTTTTGGCTCAACGAATTTTTTCACATAAGGGATTCTATCAATCCAACCATTTTTATAAGCCAGTGAAAGCACCCGCAAAATGGACGTGCGATAGCGGTTTTTTGTCGAACGCGACAATGGTTTTTTATGAGTGGTTGAGTATGTCGGCAAATTAGTCATAATATCTTCGCCTGTAATATCACTCAATTTCCAACCGCCAAAAACAGAACGCCAATAAATGGCGTGTCTGCGGTTAGTATCAAAATCTTTTTTCAACTTGGCATCTTCCACAAATAACAACAAGGCTTCTTCAAACAGTTTAGGCGGTTTCTTATTAAGGTGCGCCATATCCCATAATTCTGCCTTGATCTTATCGTGTAATTCTTGTGCCTTTTTCTTTACTTCAGTCCCAGTGCTTCGTCTAATTCGTTCGCCACTCGGTGTTGTAATATCGAGCCAATATGTACTTCCTCTCTTGTAGATTGACATTTATTCTTTCCTCCATTTTTTATATCAGTCAATCCAACCAATCGGATGACATTATTTTTTCTTTTTCTACAACGGTCAAGATCTTCCCTAAAAACTCGCCACGCTTTCGAACCTTCCATTTGAAAAAAGCCCCATTTAAAACGGTGAGCGAAAACAGTGCTGTAACTTAAATTAAGGAGGTCTGCTACCTCCTTTATCGTTAACGTGCGCTCGGATTTTGTTGTGTTTTCCTCCGTAATCACAAATCCCCCTCTTTCACAAACACACCATCAATCATACGTCCTTTGCGGTCTTTGATTTCATCCCAAGCGGCTTGCACACAATCTGTTAGCATTAAATTATATTTTCTGCTAATTAATTTAAGTGATAAGCAAGGACACCCGAATATAGCATCAACTTTTGTCGGCATTTCTAGGTTTTGCCCCATTAATTCACTTGCGAGCATACCAAGGCTAACGACTGTTTCTGCGATAATTTCTTCAACGTCTAATTTAAAAACAGGTTGAAATGAATCTAGATTACTAATTGTTTCTAAGACGCTATCAATATGATTTTGCTTAGCCAAAATCACCATCACCACAAAACAATCCCCAATGCTATCCTTAATTACATCAGGTTTATTTTTTGCTATGCCACTGCATAGCTCACCAAATTCTTCCATTAATTTAATGAATTGTTTTTGTGGGGTAGAACCCTCAATCAAATTGCGATCTTCTGCCCATTGTTCAATGTTTTTTATAAGATGTTGTAACTTTGCCATTTTTCTTTCCTTTTCAATCTCTACCTTTAATCACATTAGGTACTTCCACAATTAGGATTCGATCCGGTGGGATTTTTAAATATTTTCTGTAATGGTCTGCGATTTCTTCTGCTTCACTATAAGTCACGGTTTTTCGGCTTTCCCTCCCAACTAGCCATTCTCTAGCAAATTCACACTCCAGTACCACATATCGCTTACCATCAATTAACTGAATATTGGTCATGGTATTCTCCTTAATCCTGCGGAACATTTTCAATCTTTAGCCATTTAGGTTCATTTCTATTAGTACCAACAGTGTTTAACCATCTACGCCATAATGTCCCGTCATTGCACAGCGAAAAAATTGTTTCTGATAGTTGTAAATCATCGCAGTCTTTGTCATAAGCCATAGATTCAGACACAGCAATTTGAATAATTTTTCTCATTTTTAACCTCTTTTTTGATTAATTAACCCTAAAATCCCCCAAGCTCTCACCCCAACCAAAGGCTTGAGCCAACGGAATTTTTTCTTCTTTAATGAAAACTTCATCGTTTTCACAACAAATCCACCGATAGTCATTAAGCCGTAACCATCCATGGCGCATTAAAAGGTCAATTTGTGACGGTTTTAATGGCGAACCAATAGGCGACATTAATAAATTAACTTGCTGTTCAATTTTTGAACGGTTACAGTTATTGACACAAGTCCAAGCGGCGCGATGCGCCTTGTTTGTTTCGGTGGTCTCCGAATTAAGTGCGGTGGAACCCAACGCACTTTTCGCTGATTTAATCACCCAGTTTTTTAATTTGGTGATGATTTTCTTTTCTGTGAATCTGTTTTTTACCCCCACAATTTTCTTACGAATCTCACCGTATTTATTCGGTTCGCATTCTTCATACTCAATACAAATCGGCTGATAACAACGTTTTGTCATTGCGCCACCTTGCACTTTTAAATAACTACCAAAGCAACTCACATCAGCCACCGTACGACCAATATCCAATACTTCATCGTCCGCAACGGCAGCCATGGCATCATCAATTTTGCGAAGTTCACGCCAAGTCGAAATTGACGGTGTGCCATAAAATTGGAATTGACGAATGCCCCAAAGATTTGCCCACGCACTCACACGTTGCACGTTTTCAAGTAATGTCAGATTTTCTACTTCATCGGACATTTCTTTGCCTTGCTTACCTACATAGATATTCTTCGCGATGTATTTCGCCACATAGCCAATGGCAGAACCTTTGGTTGGATCAATTTCTTCTACTTTGAAACGGTATTTTTTCGCCCCAAATTCATCGCCATCTAATTCCAACGCTTTCTTGCGGAATAGATGAATAACGTCATCTTTATGTTCAGGTTTTACATACATCAGCAAATGCCAATGCGGTGTGCCATCGTGATGCGGTTCAACACCACGAAAGCCAAAAAAACCGATTCCACGTTTGGCAAACTGCGCGCGCAACTGTGCCCACACTTTATTTAAGTAACGTTGCGTATCACGAGGGCTTGCGCCTTGCCATTTTTTATTGTTTTTGCCTGTTTCATGCGTCGCGTGGAAAGAGGATGGGGCAGTCAGCGTAAGAAAAAGTGACACAAACGAATTTTCTGTCGCCCATTCATCAATACCACGCAAGCGGTTCATGGTTTCCTGAAAACGGATAGCAGGATTTGCTACCGATTTTTTCCACATTTCAATCAACGGCATTTGTTCGGTGCTATCGTCTAGATTTTCTAATACCATTTGTTGCAGATATTCGAGGTTATCTGCACGTTGCGCACGGTAGTCATTAAATGCACTTTGCGACACATAAGGGCTCACTTTTGCCGATACTGCACCACAGCCAATCTCCACATGTTCTTTCAATCGTTTTTGTGCCGTAGTAAGTTGGCGTTTCCAATGTTTTTGGCAAACTGATTTATTAAGATCAACCTCAATGTCATTCACATCTAAGAAACGGTTATCTTGATAAGCGAACCAGTGCTTTAACGGAAAACCAATATCAGCACACACTTCGCCCACTAAGCGATAAAGGTCAAGAGAAAGTGCGGCAAAATCATCAAGAGATATTTCCCCACGCTCTTTCCGCTCCGCTTGTTCATTGACAAAATCAGACTGTAATTTCGTAAACAACATAGCTAATTTGTCTGCCATTTCTTTTAGCTGATGTTCACTTAACAAATAAAACGGAAAGTTAGCCGCTTTTTTGCCTTTTGAGAGGGCGACCACTTGTGAATGTGTATCACGATCAATCAACCAATCAAGGCTAACCTGATAATGTTGAAAAACGGCTTTCAGGCGATTAGTGAGAATTTCGCGCAAATAGATGTTCGCATACGCCGTCTGTTTATTGTCGAATTTAAACCCAATAGAGCCATCATCTTTCACGCCATTGAACGCACGCAACCAAACATGGCGAAAATGCTCACGTTGGCGTTTGCGAGGGAGCGCAGAAAGCAGTTTTTCAACATAATCGAACTGGTGCGGCGCAACAGAAAATAATTCCATTTGCGCCGATGTTGCTTGAGCAGTATCGAAAGTGCGGTCAAAATTCACCGCACTTTGCATCATCACTGCACGTGCATCTGCCATCGCTTGCTCACGTTTGGCAAGATTGGCATTGCACTCAAGTTCCCAGTTCATCATCAAGAATCCTTACATTGCCGTATTGGCTAAATATTCACTGTGATATTCAAAATATTCTTTGATTTTGTTGTTGGTCGAACTCACTGCACTGAGTAATTCTTCCAAGCTCAACATTTCATATTGGGCTAAGTCATAACGGCGTACTTCTTCGATTGCGCCCCAAATTGTGTTGTGTAAATTGCCCACGGTTCTTGTTTTTTGTTTGCCATACCAACTATCTTGATCACCCATCACTTCAACCACTTGAAAGCGAGTACCGATGGGTAAAATTTCTAGCGTTGCGCCACAATCTAGGGCGATACAAATATTGTTTTCCATTATTCTTCTTCTCCTTTACCAACGGCTATCTAGCACGTCCGTAATAAACTCAATTAATCCCATTACCGTCACAGCCACGCCAAGAACGGCAAACAGCACCACGAAAAACATCACTAAACAACTTGTCATTTTCTTTTCTCTCTCCAGTCTGCCCATTCGGCGTGTTTTTTCATTAATTCTCGTTTCGCTTGAATTGCAATGTCGCCCAAACGGATATATTCACTAAATGCCGTATTCGCTGATTGTTCATCGCCCTTATCTAAGTGGTAGAAATAAGCGAACAATTGTTCTTGCGCATTATCTAGCTTGTGATAAACATCTTTTGCACAAAAAGACAAAGCACCACGGCTTAAAATTATTGCTGCCATTTGTTATTCCCCCATCGTCTTATCAATTTGAGTAAATTCCCGCTCTGTTACGCCTTGTGAAAACATTCCCGAAAGTAACCGCACTTTACGTAGTGCACGGGCTATTTTGCGTTGTCCTTGTTCGGTGTAGTGATGGAGCTTAGTGCCTGTTAAATGCCCTGCACGTAAATCTGAAAAATCTAAATCGGCTAATTCCAACAGCATTTCTCGAAAGCCTTGTTGTAAACCGTCAAACTCTCGTTCTACACGGAATTGGCTTTTGCTTAACGAGTGCAGCGCATCATCAAAACTTCGGATTTCAGGCACCTTTACTTGATTTACACGACACCATTTTTCTGCGGCAGATTCCGTTTCATCGTCAAAGCAATAAGGCATTAAGGCCATCACTCACCCCCATTTACTTATTTACGGAACCACCGAGCAAAGCATTGGAAAATGCTTTGTTCACGTGCCCACTGTGCTTCTTCAAGTAATGCAATGCGATCACTGAGTGATTCATTCAGCAATACTTGCTGTGCATTCACGTTTGCTTGGTGAGAAATCGCTCGTTGCAACAGTTGAATGTTGCGAGCCTGTTCTTGCACGGTTTTGTTTAACTGCCACACATTCACACGGTTATGGCGTTTTTTACCGTTGTCATACACATAATTACTGCTTGCCATTTGCTCAAACTCCTAAATTTTGGTTGCAAAAATCCTGTCGAATGAATTTCTTCAAACGACTGTTTTAAAAATCTTGATGGAAATTAAAGATTAGATGTCGATTTCTTGCTGACGCTCATCAATCTGCTTTAACGGCTTGTTCGCACTTAATGCTTCTGGACGATCATAATAAATTGGTGTTCTTACTCTTGTAATTTGGCTTTGCACTTTTAATTCTGTGCCGCAGTTGTTGCAGTAAGCCAACACGTCGATTAACAACAAACCAATTTTTTCTGAAGTTCGTACACGGATGTTATTACTCCCGCAATTTGCACATTTGTGATCTACATTCACTCTTTACCTCCTAATTTGTTATACTCAATTTGATTTATTCACGATTCACAAAGGAACCGAGACTATGATTGAAGATCAGATTGATGAACTTGTTGCAGATAATGCAGAAAAGAACCTCCGCATTTATGCGCTTGAAGATTTGCTTGCTTTCTTTCGTCATCACATAACGAATGCACAGAAGCAAGAACTTCATCACTATTACGAATACATACGTGACCAACATCTAAACAATTTTTCTCTTGATGAAGATCAAGCAGAAAAGATTGAAGCAGTATTTGACGCGCTTGAATCTTTTCTACAGAAGTAGAACTGTTATCAAATAACGTAAATGAAAGACGGTATTTGCCGTCTTTTGTTTTGCGAAGAAAGAATTTCCCGCTTGCTTGAATTGCTGTTTCACACATACACACCTTCTTTTTTGTTCTACGCTCTCCACATTCCCCAATATGGATTGCACGGTTATTAAAATTAAAAGATAATCAACACTATAAAGCACGACACCATTGAAAATAACGCCACGAGGTATGCCATGCTGACTCGATTTTTACGATTTCTCATATTTATCCTTAACTGGTCTATTGTTGCTGGAATTGTTTGGCTTAATTTCATCTTACTAAGTAACAATCCCACTCTTACCCTGCTTGATTACACCTTTAACCCACGCCAACTGTGTTTTTTAAATGCGTTGTTAATGGGTGTATTCACTTACAAAGAACGCCACTGCATAAAACAAGAAATCATTCGTTTCGTTCATTGGTTTAAAAGTCTTTAATTCCCTTCAAACACCTGTTTCAAACTTTCGTAAATTGTTGGCCAATCTACATCGGGTCTTAGTTCGGTTGGGTTTACTTCAAATTTTGTGGCTTGGATGATGGGTGGGATGTATTTCACATCCATCTTTGAACCATTTAGCCAAAGATTTACTGTCGGCTGGCTAACACCACAAGCTCTAGCTAAAGCTGATTGGCTACCGCGTATTTCGATAGCTTTGTTCACATACTCACTCATAGAACTCATTATAACCTTACCATAATTTATCTTTGAAAGATATTATAGGTAAACTTTGAATATATGCAAGAAATATTTTATTGTTTTGTTCAAAGTTTACCTATAATTTATATGCAAGGAGAAAGTTATGTCTGATTTATCAACACGTTTAAAAACTTTACTTGAAGAAAAAGGCTTATCTATGAATGCCTTTTCAAAGATGGTAGGCGTTAGCCAACCTGCAATTAGTGATATTGTGAGTGGAAAAACACGCTCCCCAAAAAATATCGTTGAGATTGCGACCGCACTTGGTGTTGATGTGAATTGGTTAAAAAATGGGGAGGGGGATTCAGAAATCGGACGGATTACCGCCTACTGTCACTCAGAAAAAGATAATGAACATACTTTGCGCGTAGATTTATTAGATGTAAATCTTGCCGCGTATTCATCAGGCATAATCAATGCGGAATACCCTAATATTGTTTCTTCCTTGTATTTTACTGAAGAAGGTGCGAACCGAATTTTAGGTCGCACTACAACAAATGGCGTTTATATGTTTCGTGTGCCAACAGATTCAATGGTGCCAACCATCAAACAAACGGACATCGTTTTTATTGACACGAATATAAAACATTACATTGGTGAGGGCATTTATGCATTTTCACTTAATGGTGAGGAGTACATCAAACGCTTACAACGTTTACCAACAGGTGTGATTCGTGCGCTCAGTGATAATAAGCATTATGAACCATTTGATATTACAGAAGAATTATTCGACTCAGCAGTTATTATTGGGAAATTTATCAAAGCTGTAGAATGGAATGTGAAGAACTTATAGGAGATTGAGATGAAAAAACTATTCGCTTTAACATTATGTGCAATGGCTGTTATGGGGTGTGATGACAAATCCACTGAATCATCTCAATCTAACCAACTTAAACAAACAGAAGTATCTGTGCCTAATAGCGAACAAAAAACATCAGAAATAAAAGCAGTCATACCAGAGAAATATATTGATGTTCCATTTAG
The DNA here is from genome assembly GCF_900475885.1 of Haemophilus aegyptius. GTDB lineage: Bacteria > Pseudomonadota > Gammaproteobacteria > Enterobacterales > Pasteurellaceae > Haemophilus > Haemophilus influenzae. The sequence continues at coordinate 375,030 of NZ_LS483429.1, read as the reverse complement.
TAAAACTGAAAAAGGGCGAGTAATTTACAAAAATCCACTTGATGCTTTTGAAAATGGTTCAGATTACAACTCCGAAGATAAGACATTAGTGATCAATGCTAAATCTCCATTAAAAGTAACATTAAAAGAAGATACAGGTGCCACATTATCTGTTGATGATGTAAAACAATTACTGGAACACCGTTTTATTCTTGCGGTATATCAGTTTTTTGCTTATACAAATGAAAATGAGATAGAGATAACCTTGGAGCCAGTAAAAGAAGGGAATAAACCTTACGGCAAAGGATATAAAGCTATAAAGGGAAAAATCACTCGGGAACAAGCATTAAAAACTTTACAAACATTTAGTGGAATGAAAGATTTTGATGATTATGTGAGTTTTGACAAAGATTCTGAATGGGTCATTTTAGGTTTTACTCCTTCTAGAAAAGCACAAAAATTCACTTCGAGTGATTATCAGTCACAAATTTTAAACTCACTTTTAACAGGGAAAATTGATACACCCTATGAAATAGTTAAACTTCCGATTGATGTTGATTTCACAAATATTCAAGTTAAGTTGAAAAAAGCCTTTGATCTATCATTGTTCCAAAATGATAGTAGAACATTGACAAATGGAGATAAGGAATATTCCACTGTAATTAGCGATTTTGTGAAAGTTTATGCAATAGAAAAAGATAAAAATCATCTTGTACAAGTTGCCGTTCAATTTGCTTTTGTTAATAATGCCGATATTGTTATGCAATCTACAGGGGCGATTGCAGCTGCAATGCTTGCTACACCAGATCCGAACAAGTCATTTAAGATAGTGACATCTATGATGGAAGCTGCAAGCAAAAAAATGAAAAAATCCAAAAATAAAGATAAAGCCGAAGAAGTAAGATTGGTTGATGGACTAACACTGAAACTTACTGTCCACCCTAATTTAGGCGGTATTGCATTTTTGACAATAGAAAAACTAGAAAAACGACCTGTAATTTTTGAATAAGGAGTATTCAATGAAAAAACTTCTATTAATTCTAACCGCACTTTCCCTTGCTGTATCACCTGCAGTATTTGCTAAGGCGCACAAAAAATCAAATTCTGAATCAGAACAGCAATTTAGTTGTAATGATGGAAAGCGAGTATGTGGAGATATGGAAAGTTGCGATGATGCAATGTTTCATCTTAAACAATGTGGTATGAAAAAGCTTGATCGCGATCGTGATGGCGTGCCTTGTGAGAGTATTTATGGATAGAGTTTAAAGCGGTCAATCGACTGCTTTATTTTTTCTCTTTTTTCACTTCCACTTCCACTTCATCTTCTTCCACTTTCAGTTCACATTCAATTTGACTGGTAAATCCACCGTCTGAAAGATTGTGTGTCACTTTGGTGATTAGCCAGTTGGTTGCGTCAATTTCTGCTTTAAAGCCTGAAAGCTCAATGGGCGTTTCGGGGATTAAATCGGGTTCGCCAAAGGCAAGATTTAGGCTAAATGTTGCCACGCCTCGTTTGAGTTTATCAAAGGCGGATTTGGCACTAATGATAGCTCTCGCTTCTGAAGGATAAGTAACACGAAGGTTTTTAATTTTATCATTATCACTTTCCACAGGAGCTTTTTGTTCAATAGTGTTATATTTTCTTTTCGTTAATCGTCTGCCCTTTACTGTACCATCTGCTAGCGTTCTACCTTTCGTCATGCGCTGTTTTTTCACAATCTTGGTATTTTTATCTACGATAATTTCTCCACGTTTGCCCGTGTCCGTATCATGCCAATAAGCCCGCACGGCTTTGTAGTTTTCGCTTTCTGCAATGGAGAAATTGTAGTTGTCGCCACTTTTGCGAGTGATTTTACGCAGTGGAATCGGCTTGCCTGTGGCGGTTTTGCCTTGTCCTAGTGGCATAAATAATAGCGTGCCATTTTTAACAGTGCACATTGCCCCGTGTTCTTCTGCTAGGCGGCTTAATAGATTAATGTCGCTTTCGTTGGTTTGGTCGATGTGCGCAATAAAGGTGTTAGCCAGTTTTTTCTCACAGTGGCTTTTGAGTTGATTTTCTTTGGCGATAGTGTCAATGATTTCGCCCAACGTTTTTTTATCAAATGACCGCTCTTTTTGTTCGGAAAATGAGCCTTTTAAATCTGCCGCTCTTGCTCTGATGGTTAATCGGTCTGCTGATCCTGCACCGCCTGAAAATTGCACTTCATCGACGGAATATTGCCCTTTGTCAATCAGTGGCTTGCCTTTCCAGCCTAGCGCAACTTGGATTGTGGCATTGCGTGGCGGTAAGGCGAGTTTGCCGTCATGGTCGGATAATTCTAGGTCGAGCGTGTCCGCTTCTAATCCTCGATTATCTGTTAAAGACAAACTAATTAAACGGCTCGAAATCGCTTGTGTGATGTCTTGCTGTTTTTTGTCTTTCGTGGTGATCTGCACTTTAAAAGCGGGCGTGCGGTGATTGTCGTTAAGATTTAAATCAAACATTAAAGGCTACTCATTAAACTCTCTGCAATGGCGATTAACATGGGGTCATCGGTGCGTTTTAGGCTCATGCTGAAATCAATCGCACGAGGTGCACCATCGCCAAAAAACTCTGTTCGGGTTTCTTGTACGCTTTCGATCACAAAAAAACCGATAATTTCAAAGGTTGCACCGTCAATTAGCGGAAATGCACCGCCACTGTCTGCCATTAATTCCAGGGCTTTAATGGAAAGTCTGCCGCCAGTGATTTCTGGGATTAATCTGCCACTTATCGTGATGGTTTCGCTTTCTTTTCCTGTGAACTGTGCTTTGGGCATTCTACCAACAACAGAATTTGTTGGATGCCGCCAATTTGATGTACGGTCTAAACTTTGAAAAGGTATGGTTTGCCGAGTGAACACAAACATGCCCAATGTGGCAAGTGCCAAGTTTTGGAACATTATTTATCTTCCTTAACTTTGACGGTCATTAACATCAATAAAACATCAATAAAAATAACCCATCCCCACTCGTCAATGTTGTGATACATCAAAAACGTGGCGTACCCTGTGACGGCAATAATTGATAAAAAATAGAAAAAGAAGATTAGAATTGATTTCATATTTTATCCTAAATGAAAGTGCGGTCAAAAAATCTCGTGATTTCTGACCGCACTTGATGAATTAGCGAAAGAGAAATGCAATGCCGAAAATCACAAGCAACCAAAAGGCAATGGAAAGAATAAAGATTCCACGCCATACAATATGCCGTGGCATATTTAATACATAATCAATCAGTTTCTGGTTCATTTCGTTCTCTTGCTTTTTCTCGCCATGTCATTAATTCGGCAAATGTCATTTGCTCAAAGGCTTGTGGTTGCCAATGGAAAATCAGTGCAATGTCCGCCATGGCATCTTCTACTGTGGCGGCAATCATTACTCGGTCGCTTCGGTTTCCACTTCCGAGTTCTTCCCTAAAAAACCGACAGCCGCCGCAGCAAGTTCGGTGAAGTCCGCCACTTCCATGGTGACAAAATCTGATTTATGCAACACAGGAGTGGTGACACGTGCAAGTAACACTTGTAATGCGTCCACATCCATTTGCAACACATCAAACATTTTTAAGCCTTTTAATGCGGGCACAGTCGGTTTATTGACAGTGATTTCCGTGATTTGGTTTTCGCCACGAGTAATAGGGTTGGTTAAGCTAATGATTTTGGTGTTTTCTGTTTTCATTTTATGTTTCCTTTAAATAAAGAATGGGGATTTAATAAAAGCCCCTTTCGGGGCAAGGTGTGTGTGAATTAAATACCGATTGCTGTGCGATGTTCTGCTAGACGATCAACGCCACCGACAATGAAAACGGAATTGATTAAGTCAATTTCCACGAGGTCTTTGCCGTTTTCGATGATTTTGTAGTAGGTTAATGGCACGGTGTAGCTTTGTTCGGTGTCATCGCCCGATTTACTGGTGCCGTTGTCAATCTCACCGAAACGACCGCGCATTACCAGTTCGATTGAAACCACTTCTTCGGTGTCGTCTTGTTGATAGGCGCCCGCAAAACGTAATGCCGTGCCGTCAATTTTTCCGCCAAATTCTTTGATAAGTTCGGTCATATAACCGCCCATCTTGAATTGTGCTTCTAAGCCTTCCACGCCTAAATTCACTTTTACTGGACCAAACATGCCGCCTGCACGGTATTCTTCCAATTTAATCGCTAATTTAGGTTGGGTGATTTCGGTGACTTGACCACGGTAAGAATTACCGTCAGCCAAAAAATTCATTAATTTGAGTTTACGAGGTAATGCCATTTTTTATGCTCCTACTTTTGCAATGTTTGCGGCAAATTCCACAAGGTATTCATCGCTGATGTATTGGTTGAAACCAAGTTGTTCTAACGGTGGAACAGGGCAGTAATCATAAGACACAAGCAATTTTGCATCTTTTAAGGTTGCGGCAGTATTGAGGTTGGCATTGATAAATGCTTTACCGCCGATTAAATAGCCTTGCGCCACATATTCACGCCATTTTGCATTGATCGCTTCTACGATTTCTTTTACAAGATTTACGGAAATGTCTTTATCCATCGCCCAGTCAAAGGATTGTGCAATAGTGTCTTTCAACACTTGTGCCGTGCGAGTGTAGTTTTCGTAGATAAATAATTTGTCAGCCGAACGAGTGCGTAATCCCCAAAACTTAAAGCCATTGTGGTTTACACAACAAGTAATGCCCTTTTCATTGAGATAATTCACGTCGGTTGCACTGTCGTTAATATCAAATGAAAGTGGCTTGGTGACACCTGTCACGCCAGTTAAACCTTTGTTTGAAATTGAGGTGTGCCAGCCGTATTCTTTGTCTTGATATGCACGCATTGCGGCAGCGCGAACAACGGCATAATCCACTTCGGTTTCTTTGGTGTTTGGGTTAAACGATAAGAAATCACCGAAAATCAGCATTAATTCACGTTGTGAGAAATTGCTACCGTATGTCACTGCTTCTTCTTTGGTTTTTGCTGTGCCGCACGATGCATACACAAAGCCATTGAGCTTTTTCGCTACGCTTAACAATTCAGTGGTTACATCTTGGTTGTCATATTTCGGGATACAGAAAATACGAGGTTTAACGCCACAAACTGCAGCAGACACGAGGAACGCTTTTAAGCCAGTGTAATTGCCTTCATTATCGACTGAGCCGATTACATTGGCTTTCATGGTGCTTTCATCTTCGTTTTCTTCCACACGAATGACGACAACTTTACAATTCACAATGTCCGCAATGCCATCTAATGCACGAGATAGCGTGCCTTGTTTACCTGCTTTGGCTTGCATTTCGGCAGTGATGCCAGTTAAAAGAGTGGGTTTGTTGAGTGGGAAAACCGATGCATCTGCATCTGGTGCGGTTGCCACTAAACCGATAACTGCAGTGGATGATGTAGTGAGTGTTCGTAAGGCTTCGGAAATTTCCGTTACCTTGACCCCATGGAGATATTCATCTGTCATAATGTTAGCCCTGTTGTTGAGATAGGGCTATTTTGTAAGGATTTAAAAGCCAGTGGTAGCAACTGGCGTTGTGGTATTTAAACTAACAAAGGGCAGTTAGGTAGAGTTGGACGGATAAAAACGGCAGAATTATCCGCCGTTTTAATTTGAAAAACAGTTAATGTATTTTTGATAACTTATTAAACCGTGCATCGTGCTGTTTGCCTGAAACCTCACTTTCATAAGCTGTCTTGCAGTGATTGCTATCAAAGAAGATACCGTTGGACACGATATAACACCCGCCAACGTTTTTTCGGGTTCTTGTATAAGTTCGCGAATCTTTTTGCATAAAATCGAAATTTATTTTGCATAATAGTTCAATTGTTTATGCAAAATAAACCTCAAATTTAAACCAAACAAAAACGCCCTTTAATGATGATTTAAAGGGCGTTTAAATTTTACAGTTTAGAACTTGTAAACCATATTATCCTCATACTTACCTGAATAGCTTGCTGAGGCATTGACTACAATTCGTTCTGCATTATCAAAGGTTTGCCAATTATGCACTTTATCATCGACCATATACTCAATAAACCGCACAAATTCCGACTTTGTTGAACTGAAGAATATATAAGGCGGTCGCGTAATATTGACCAATCGCAAGAAATCTATCAAATCAAAATAGGTGGCTTGTTTGTAGCTTTCCTGCTTGGTGCAAAGGTAAGGCGGATCTAATACAAACAAGGCTTTCGGATTATCGGTAAACTTCGGCAAAAGTGTGTGAAATGATTCACGGATAACTTCCACGCCATCCAAATACCCCTCTGCACTAGGATAATCGCTTAATCGAACGCAATGCCAAAAATCTTTCTTATACAGTTCGTCTAATGAGCTTACTTGTTGTCCACTAAACAATAGCCAACTCGTCAAGCAGTTTAAATCTTTGTAACCTTTGAATTGGTCGATGATTTTAATGATTTCTGCCTTTAACGACTTTGGTAAACGCTTATTCTTTGGCGTAGCGTTACCAATTTTTGCAAAGATTTGTGTGCGTAAGGCGTTAGTGTCGTTGATATATGCCAATCTTTCGGCATAGCTATCAAAATCATTGTAAATCACGTGTGCTTTGGGTTTAATTACTTTGGCTGCGTGGCTTAATAAGCCCGAACCGCCGAATGTATCAATAATCGTCCAGCCTTCGCCATCGCCTTTTATATTCTCATTTAAAACTGTTTCAAAATGTTTAAGAAACATTCGTTTTTGTCCGATAAACGGCAATGGAGCTTGTTTAAAGGTGTTTTGATTTCCCATAGTTTTTCCTTTCTATAGCGTTCCGATGCTCAAGGCATTCTGACACTCAAATCAAATTAACGTGTAGTATTAACGGTTTTACAACGAGGGCATTTGATTTCTAAATAACCAACTATCCCCACTTTCGCCAATAATTTGTTACAAAATGTGCAACGGATTGCTTTAATTGACTGCATATATTTCTCCTAATCAAAAGATTTGTTACAATCCGCCCGCCTTGCGCAAGGTAGGCGGCGTATGGCTATATGCAGGCTCGTTCTGCGTAGCTGGTAACAACGAGCATTCCCAGTGCCGTTGTTATCGCCGTCTTTTCTTTATTGAATTAAACTTTGTGCAGGGTAAACGCTCCTTTTAACTTTTCTCTTTATTAAATATAGCCGCTAGTTGATTCGGACTAAATCGCCAGCCATTTTCCCCACCACAAATCGCATTAAAACACCATTCGCTGCAGAAAAACTTACTGCGTTTTTGTTTAATCCAGAGAACAATCCCGACAGCACCCCACCAGTCATATTTACAGCCCAAAGTGCGGTCAAAATAGGCTTTGATTTGTGCTTCGGTTACACCGTCGAGCGGAATTAAATCCCATTTGGTATTATCGGACACATCAATTTGTTTGCAACGCACGCCGCCGTCTCGAATTGAAGACGAATAACACTCGTACATCACTTCTGTTTCATAGTGATGCCCACTGACAAATACTTCTTTCATTACTGCAATTTCACAATGCGAATACACGCCTTTTGTCAATTTACGAGTGAGCCAGTCACTCAAACGTGCCAAAAGTGCGCTCGGGTTTTTACCCGTTTTTTTACCTTTGTATAATGCGAGATAGATTTTAGCGCCTATCATTGTTGTGCCTCCGCTAATGTTTGCATTTTACCTATAATATCGTCATGAATACGTTGCAGTTCTTCATCACTCAACGCCTCATGCTTTAACTCATACTTACGCATTCTTTGCACTGCTAATTGTTGTTGCAATGTACGCAAGCTTTCTGCTTGCTGAAGAATCAAAAGTGACGCAGACTGATTATCAAGACCTGCAACCGTTGCAAAACTGCTGATATAAACGCTTACTTCTCCAGCAAAATTTGCTTCTTTAAAGGCAATAGCGGCAGCTTCTCGCTCCTTATACTCTTCGGCAAACCTTGTCCATCTTGCACTAATGTTAGCCGCTGTATCATCAATGCTATCAACTAGATTTTTAATGAGTTCACGCTTAATTTCAGTTTTCTTTTTTTTATCAACAACCCAGCTGTTTCCGTTCCATTTGTGTAATTCTGTTGGTTGTCTATCAACTAGAATGTATTGACTTTTAAAATCAATAAGTTGTTTAGTCTCAAGCTCTGATTCGTTTTCTACTTCCATTTCCACAAAATCATTTAAGTTTTGAGGAATAGGGAAAATTTGATAACTATTCAAATTTTCTTTTAAAAAATAGACTTTCATTTATCACTCCTTCATCGAATATCAATGCGTTTTACAAAACGACCAGCAAGATCTTGAATTTGTATTGTTGTACCGTTTCTATCAACAGTCACATCGAATGTATCGACTGCTACACTATTCACAGTAGCACCATTACGGCTGTATGGATTTACTTTACGAACATCAAGCCAACGAACTCCGCCGCCTTTTTTACCTTCAATTTCTGCACCCACTTCAAAACTGACGATTTCAATATTGTTATTATCATCAAGGCTGTGACTTTCTGATGACTGAAGATATAAAATTAACGTTTTACCGAAGCACTTCTCTGATATAGTAATTTGCCCAGAACCCACGTTACCTTGCCAGACTGTTTTTAATGTGCCAATTTGAGACAAATTCTCTTGTGCCTGCAAAAATTGCTGATTTATATCAGCTTTTGCATTGGTGATTTCTCGCAAAGTTGATTGTTTATTCTCTTCTATTTTTTGTTCAACACTCTCAGATAACGCTTGCATATTTTGCGCAAGTGTACCCGCATCTAAAGCCCCAGCATTTTCAACAACACCGAATGCCTTCACCCAGAATTGCACGTCATCAAATGTGTTTTTTGCTTTGATGCATAATTTGAGAGCAATCGCTCGCGGTCTTGTTTCAGCTCCCCCCGTAGCCATTGGGCTATCTAATAGCGGATGCATAAATCCATTATCACTGAGATTATCATCAGTTGTAGTTGCAGTGCGTAATCGTGAATCTATAACTGTTTTCGTTTTGTCATAAAAAATATTACTATCACTTGAATTAACCCAGTGTGTTCTCACTTTGTGAACGTGCTTTTTAATCTCATCACTTTGCGTTTCACCAACAGATAAATTGTTTGATGCATTTCTAATAAATCGGTCTTCAGCTAATGGCACATTTGAAATAGAACCATATTTACCGACTAAGTAACGATATAACTCAGGGTAATTTTGCTGTGTAACGGTTGTTCTGATTGAATCAAAGGCAATCCAGCCAGTGGGAATGTTATCCACGGCAAAATAAGCCGTCATCCCCACATCGCTACGGGTTAAATCAGGGAGTTTGTTGCTGTTGCCCAAAGTGCGGTATAAATCGGGAAAGGTTTGTTGGTTAAATGTCGAGCCGTTTGCTTTTAAAAAGCCAACTGGATTGGTTACCGCACGAGGGAATGACACCACCGCACCAGTAGGGATGCCATCGGTATTAAGTTTTTTCCAAGCCGACCAACTATCTGTTTGATAACTTGTCTGATGTCGCTCGTACACATCGGTGCTATATGCCACATAAGCTAATTGACGGCACCAAGCACCATCACCTCCAGCAATAACTTGGATGTGGCAACTGGTCGATACGGGCAGATTTTGAGAGCGGCTTGCTTGCGTAATTGCATAAATCCCATCAGTTTTGAGGGTGTTTAAATTGCCAACAAAAGTCTCAATTTTAAAGTTCCCGATACCATAGCCAGCTAAGGTTGTTGCAGGGGATTGTTTGCTATTGGCAAGGTCATAAGCCGTTTTAACCGCCGCACTGGTTGCCACGGTGTCTGCACTATTGCTATTTACTGCAGAGGATTTTTTGCTGTTTGGGATGTAATTTTGCGAGACGTTTAACTGCAATTGTGCAGTTTGTTGAGCGAGTTTTTTACCTGCTTTTGCGGTGAGTGCAAGAGATTCACTTTCAAGCCCTGTGTCGTTGGTGAGTTGGACTATACCTTGTTGCGTGATGCTTGCCTTGGCTATTTCGTGGGAGTGTCCGCTTTCATCAAATCCATTTTGCGTTGTATCAGTAATGGTTTTGGGTGTCATTTGTTGTCGGGTGACAAAAATCACACTGTTATCGATGGATAATGTCACTGCACTAGAGGATTCTACTTTTAAGATCATCCGTAATACTTGGACTTTACCACTTCCGCTACTTTCTGTCGGTTTAAAACTTTCAGGACAGTTTGCGTAGGCAATGAGTTTGTTTTGTGCGTCAAATACGCCCATTTCTCTTATGTAAAAACCGCCGACATTTTCAGGGATGGTTAATTCAACGATGACTTGTTTATTATTACGAGGGTCGAGAGAGACGGCACTGACAGGTGCAATGTGCGTTTGATGTACGAGAGCTGTTGCGTTCGCCGTTGGTGTGACCGCTTTCCCATTGCCATCACCCACAGCAAATTGGGTGAGCTGTAACGGTTGCCCTTGGCTTAATGCCTGAGCGATAGCACGTGTTCCGTAGTCGGTTAAGATTGCAAAATATTGTGATGCCATAAATATTCCTATTGTGGATATACCGTGATGATTTCACCACATTGTTGCCCAATAAAGGTTCTGAGTGTCCCTGTTGGTGAGATTGCGATAGCGAGCTGATTGAGATGTCTTGAGACAGGTTTTACATCGTTAATAAGTCGCACTAGTTCGTTGTAGGTTTGTTCATTCAAGCCACTTTCAGACACTTCTACGGTTAGGCTAAATGTTCCTGGTGTGCCTTGCGGATTCGTTTGAAACCATTCTTTGAGATCAATGAGATAGCCTATTGGCTCAACCACACGTTTTACTGCACCAATCGTGCCTTTGTGTTTGTGCACAAAATAAGACTGTTTAATCGCAATGCGTTTAACTTCTTCTGTCCAGTTTTCATCCCATTTATCCACTGAAAACGCCCAAGCTAAATAAGGGAGTAATTCGGCTGGGCAGCGTTCAGGGTTGATTAAATCTGCAATAATAATAGGATTTTCTACCGCACTTTTTAGAATTTCTGCCGCACGTTTTTCTAATGGAGTTGAGCCTATCGGCAGTAAATGATTAGTAATCATCACTTGTCACGATCTCCAAATTAATTGCCGTGCAGTAGGCTGATTTTGAGCTTGGTAGCACAAGGTCGGCGGTAGGTGAGATAAGCTCTACCCGTTGTACACCTTCCAAGTGTAATGCGGCATAAATACCCGATAGGCTAATATCTCGCCCTAAACGGTGTTTTTCTTCGGTGTAAGCGGTCAATTTTTTTAATGCTGCCGCTTTGATTGGCTCGTATTCTGGGCCACGATAAAGATGTAGTTTGGCGCGGATTTCGTAAGATTGGATCACCGCACTTTGGACAATAACGCGGTCGCCAATAGGGCGGATGTCATCATCATTAAGTTTGGCTCTAACTACATTTAAAAGGTTTTCGTTTGCTTCACCTTGTCCATTATGGCTTAAAATCGTGACGGTGACATTGGCTGGCTGTGGTGATACCACAGACACATCTGCAACATCGGGGTGTGCAGAGAGTGCGTGGAAGATATAAGCAGAGCGAGGACCCGCCACAGAAAGCCCCTCAAAGGCTAATTGCGTGCGCAATCTTAATGAGGTGTCATCTTCTAAAATTTGGGGGATTTTAGGCGTAACATTATTATTCGCCTCTTGAATGACTTGTCTTTTCACATTGTAATTGGCAGCAATTACATCCAAATCTGAACCGCTGGCATAGGCTAACATTGTGGCTTTTGCCGCATTGTTGATGCGGTTTCTTTCCATCAACTGTAAGTAAACCACTTCTTGTAATAATTTCGTGATGGGTTCACTTTCTAAACTTAATCGTGCTTGCCAAAATGCCCTTTCATCTTGTGGGAAAAGCGCGATAAATTCAGCTTTTCTGTCTGCGAGCAAACTTTCAAAATCTAAATTTTCCAGCACTTTTGGTGCATCTAGTTTTGATAAATCGACTAATTCGCTCATTGTTTATGTCCTAAAAATAGTTTTTCGTTGTGCATTTCTTGGTTATCTTTACGACTGCGTGCGACATAACTTGCCACAATGCCACCTTCAACCAATTCGGGTTTAAATTGTGTGATCTGTACTCGAGGTTCCCAACGATTAATCGCAGTGACGGCACAAGCCGCCAGTTGTAATAACAATGTGTGGCTAATGGGGCGGTCTATTAGCATTGGGATTAAACTGCCATATTCACGCCGCTGAATTCGTGAACCAACAGGCGTTAGCAAAATATCGGCAATGGATTGTTTAATATGATCGCTTTCGTTTTTTAATGTTTCGCCAGTGTATCGATTCATGCTATGCCTTTGCGTTAGAGGTTCGTTGGCCATCGCCTTGTTCAAGGTGGACGTGGTTTTGTAAACTAATTGAGCCACCTTTAATATCACCGCTTGCGGTCACACTGCCTTGCGTGCTGATATTGCCTTTTGTGGTGCTTGTGCCTGTGGTCGATAAAGAGCCGTCAATATTCACATTGCCTTTGATATTGATTGTGGGGCAGTCAATATCAATTTGATTAGCGGCAGTAATACTGGCGGTTTTGATACCTGTCACAACCAATGCGCCACTTGATTGGTTGTAAGTGATTTTGGCACCGTCAGCAAATTCAATGACGTGTTCGTCGGGCGATTGGCTTGGGCTATTTTGTGTGTAAAGCCCAACTAATATGCAGGCAGTAGTAAATTCACCGCTAACGGATAACATCACACATTGTTCGCCCACCGTCGGCGGCGACCAAGTTTTAGTTGTACCCGCTCGAAATGTAACGAAGGGTAAAAAATCCGTCAGAATGTCACCGCTCTTTACGCGAGCACGTGCAGTGGCGTGATTCACTTCAGCGATTACCCCAAAGCGGATAATGTTGTCTAGTTTTCGTTGTAATTCAGCAGACATAGGCATTCACAGTTAAAGAAAATGCCTTATTGTTGGCAATATTGTGTGGTGTGGCGAGTGTGGGAGTGTGTGGAATAGTAGGTAACAAAAAAGGGCTTTCGCCCTTTTATTTTTTATTACCTAATTGAATAAAATCATCAATACGTTTACGAATATCTTTCATTCGTTGTTGAATGAATTTTTCTTCTTTTGTCCCGAATAAGGTATCGTGATCAACCATAAAACGAACCGACACTGTGGTTTGCTCTGGATTATCTTCATAATTAAATGTTAGCACCACAAGAGGATCATTTTCTTCATAACTTAATCTAGCGTGATATAAACCAATATAATAAGGCGATGCACCATAGGCTAAACTGCTGTCTTTTGCACGTCCGAATAGACGGTCTTTATTTTCAACATAAACTTCAACAAATTCTTGTTGCTGCCATAATGCGATTAATTCAGCGAGATTAGTCGAATGTTTATCAATATCTTGTTCTGTAAATCCCAATGCAAGACTGATTTGCGTAAAAAGATGATGGATTTCGACAAATTTAATATGTTTGCGTTCTAGCATTTAATTGTGTGGCTCTAAGTTGCGCTTTTAAAATGGTTTGAACATTTGCCTTGATTTCTTTGGCATTGTCACCCTTCACACGTTCGCCTTTTATTGGCGATGTGCGGTCAATTATTTCACGAATAAAAGGTGCATTTTCGTTCATTGATACCCTCCTATTTTTCGCAGATCCTAGCACTTCTGTTTACAATAAACAACAAAAAAGGGCTTGCGCCCTTTGATTATGCTCTGTCCCACATTGAACTCCGCGCTCTGGCTTGGCGTTGGTTTTCAATGCGTTGTATTTCTTTTGCCACTTGTTGTGCAATGGCTCGTTCGTCCATGCCTTGTGCGGCATTGATGGTGATATTTACGCTCATTGGTTGGCTGGTTTGCGTCACCACTGGACGAGCAGAAATTGGTGCACGAGTATCCACTTGCACAGGGGCGGCAGTTGCAACGCTGATCCCCAATCCACCTGCAATAAGTGCTCGTTTGCCATAATTAAGTGCATTGAGTGTATTTATGCCAAGGCGTGATGTGGCTTCTTTAGTCATCACGTATTCGCCACCGTGGACAATGCCCATGGGTTGATATTTGCCGCCATTGCCAGTGTAGCCGCCTGACCAATTTTGACTCGGTAATTTTTTGCCATTTGAACCAAAGCCAGTGAAATCCTTAAATGATTCCCAAGCACTTCCTGCCGTTTCTTTTGTTGATTGCCAAGCGTTGTTCGAAGTGTTTTTTGTTCTTTCCCATGCACTAGATACACTATTTTTAATGCCCTCCCAACTTGGCATATTTTCAGAAATCCACTTGATACCATCCATTAATCGTGTTAATGGTGTCAGAATAAACTCAATCGCTTTCGCCATTCCATTTCCGAATCTTTCCCCTGCACTGACTGCAGCATCTAAATCTTCTTTGGTACTTTGTACTGGAGACAATAAATAGGTAAACCATTTCACCGCTTTTTCAATCCAACCGACGACAACACCAAATGCGGTGCCTAGCGGTTGGAATTTTTCAAGGACAGGGGCGAGACCTGATTTTAATCCCTCCCAAAAACCGCCAAAAAAGGCTTTAATAGGTTGCCAGTATTTATAGATTAAGAGTGCCGCACCAATAAAAGCTGCGCCACCAAGTGACAGAATATAAGGCAGAAGTTTTAGAGGGGAAAGTAGCCATCTTGAGATTGCACCGCTGACATCTATAACTTTCCCCATAAATTTAGGTAAAATAACATCCAATTTTGACAACCCAAGAACAAGCCTTGCGATTGGGTAGAACACAAAACTTGTTAAAAGACTCAATGCGCCGAGTGCCGTGACTGCACCTGCTATTGCCGCGCTCCATTTAACGATTTTTGCGGTCAATTCTGGATTTGCTTTTATCCATTCATTGACTTTTCGCACCATTTCAGTGATTGATTGAACACTGGCGCGCATATCGTCAGAAATAGTGTCATAAATAGCAATGCCGACAGCCTCACGGGCTGATTCAAGGTTTTTAATGTCACCGAGTAAGTTATCTGCCATTGTTTGCGCAACTTGTTCGGCTCGACCCGCAGAATTTTTTAATTTATCTGTAAATTCCTGAATACCATTTACGCCCGCTTGTTTGACTAATTCAACCATTGCCGTTGCGGCTTCAGTGCCAAAAATGGCTTTGTAATATGCCATTCTGTCACCGGTTCCCATTTTGGCGGTTTTACGCTCCACATCCATCAAAATATTAGTTAAAGCGCGCATATTTCCACGACTATCTTTGGCGGACACACCTAGGCTTTTCAATGCTTTTGCGGCTTGTTTAGGTGGTGCGGCAAGTCTTAACATGGCAGAACGCAATGATGTACCAGCTTGTGTGCCTTTTATCCCCACGTTACCCAATAAGCCGACCATTGCCGACATGGTTTCAAAGTCTTGGCCTGTTGCCGTGGCAATCGGTCCAAGATATTTCATTGTGTCGCCCAAGCCTTCAAGGGTAGTGTTTGAGCCAGAAAATGTGGCTGTGAGTACATCCGCAACCCGACTCATTTCGTCAGCGGAAATTTTAAAACCTGAGGAAATATCTGACGAAATATCAGACACTTGCCCCATTTCGATGCCTGCGGCTTTCGTCATAGATAAAATAGCTGGCATTGATTTTTCGATTTGGTCAGCATTAAAACCCGCCATGGCTAGATAGCCTTGACCTTGTGCGACTTCCCCCGATGTAAATGATGTTGTCGCACCAAGATGAATCCCTTGATTGCGTAAACGTTCAAGCACGGCGGCTTGTTCTGGGTTTGCTTTACTCAATCCTGTTAATGCTTGCACGCGCGAAAAGTCTTGTTCAAAGTCAAGTGCAGGTTTAAGCATGACACCTGACAGCGCATTTGTCACTGTTCCTGCTATCATTGAGCACTGTCCGAATGTTCGCAACTGGTCGCTTTTATTTTTTAAATTATCCACGCTTTCTCGGTAAGATTTATATTTTGCTTGTCGCTGATGCAACTTTGCCATTGCTGCATTTTGTTTTTCGATTGCCGTCGTTGATTGTTTAATTTTTTGCTTTAGTTTTTCTTGGCTTTCCTTGAATTTTGACGTGTCAAATCCGCCTTGTCTTAGTGATTGGCGCAATTCGTTCAGTTTTTTCCGCTGATGTTCTTGTGCTTGTGCTAATCGGTGTGCTGATTTATGCGCGGATTCGACTTGTCTTTTTAATGCTGCTGTCGGTGCGGCAGTATTTTTTAATTGTTCGGCTAATTTCTTCGCTTTTTCTCGCGCTTCTACAAGTTTTTGATTGTTTTGTTGTAGAGCGTTTTCTAATCGTTTAAATGAATTAGCGGTTTTTTCTTGCTGTTGTAATTTATTCAGCTCGGTTGTTGTGTTTTTTACTTTTTTCTGCAAAGAATCAAGCTGTTTTTGTACGCTTTTTAATGGCGTGGTGAGCCTATCTACTGCATCTAAAACAAATTTCAACTCTAAACTTTTCATATTTTCTCACTTTTTCTTGACTTTTCAGAAAGAAAGATTAAATAATGCACTAAAACAAAGGGGGGCTATATGATCACAATTCTTTTTCTGCTCATCTTCGCTTTTGGTGTGCTTGGGCTCGCTGTCGGTTTCGGTTTGATTGCATTGCCTTGGTTAGTTTCTGGCATTATTGCCGCGCCTGTTCTGTTTCTTTATATGTTGATGATGGGGTCGGTGCTTTGGCTTGCTGAAATCAACTTTTTCCTTGGTGTTGCAGCACTTGCAGTGTATTGCTATTGGATTCACATTATTCGCAAGCACATCAAATTAAAATCACAATCTAAAGACTTAATTGCTCAATAATTAAATTTTCAATCAAATCCACGTCACTTTCCGAAAAACCCAGCAATTCACGCTGGGCATATTGCACTTTGAAATCTTTATTTTTAGATGGGCTAGTGCTTAAACCGTATTGATGCACTGCAGCAATGGCGGCACTTGAGCCATTAAACCCCACTGAAACTTCGTTACCATTTGACCGCACTTTTAAATGACGGGCGGTGCGGAGTTTGGCGAACATGGCTTTGCGTTTGATTCGTCCTTTCTTTTTGCCAAATTCTTTACGTGGTTTTCTCGGTTCAAAGGCTGAACCGTCGGGATTTTGTTGGCGTGCAATTCGGTTCGATTGGCTTTTTCGTAAGGCTTGCCCGATTTTTCGCCCAAGCTGTCTGCGAGCCTGTGGAGAAAGATTGGCAATAAGTGCGGTCAATTTTGCCTGAACTTCTTCTACTGTTGCCATTAGACGATATCCCCCTCAAAAATTGGCGAATCCCTGTTTTCCAAATAGACTTTTACTCGGTTAGGTTCATCCCATACGGGTTCTTTTGCGTAATGGATCTGCACGTTATTCCCGTCTTTTTTCGACACGACACGTTCAGTGAGTTGGATTTCGAAACTAATATCTGCGGTGTTGTTATTGTTGTAATCCACTTGGAATTTAAACGCATTCTCTCGAATTTGTGGATTTTCTAATATTTCAGGTTGATTTGTGCGGAGATAAGCCATCATTGGCACAATCAAGGTGGCAATATCGCCTGCATAATCAGTCACCACGACATTGAGTGTGTAACGATATTCAAAACTAAATGATGCGGCACCCGTTGCGACGATTTGCCCACCGTCCACATAAAGTTGTAGATGGTCGGGATTTTTTACAAAATCGGGATGGCTTTGCTCAAGGATTTTGCGCAGTTGGTTTGGTTTTTTCATTTTCTAAAATTCCGTTGTTGCATTTCAAATCTTTGTTGGCAAGTCACGCAACGTGTTACGCCTTGAATCATTTGTCTGCGCTTTTCGGGGATAGGGGCATCACAATCTTCACAATAAAGGCGACTTACTGCTTTAAAAGTGCGGTGTTTTTTGAGGGCGATTTCACGTTGCATTTCTTCAAGCTGTTGTGCTTGGTCGAATTGATCTGTCATGGCTGTTCCTTTTTATTAAATTCATCCATGCATTTTTTTAAACTTGAGTTCTCGATAATGCACAAATCAAGGTGGTGTTGTGTCTGTAAATAGGCTTCGGCTAATTCGCCATTGGTGCGAATTTGTGGCGAATACGCACTGCACTCTGTGGTTTGTGGACAAAGAATTGGCGATTTAATGACTTCCTGCTGAGTTGAGCACGCGTTTAACATCATCAGGCAAAGGGCGGTCAGCCCAATCTTGGTTTGATTTAAGTACATTTTTTAAATCCTGTGTTTGTTGATTTTGGTTTGCTTTGAGGTTGTTTACGGCTTGAATAAGCTGTGCTTGCTGTTCGGCAAAATTTTGAACGCTATGATTTAACTCAATGTAAGCGTTTTGCCATTTCAGTTTTAGCTGTTCTTCTTTTATCATTTCTTTTCGCCAATAATTAGCCTTAAATCCCAGAAAAACAATGAGGAGTACAAGCAGTATTGGCCCGATAAGTAAAATGCCTCGTTCTTTGGCGGTTAAGAAATTAAACATAGGTTTTTCTCCTTTTGACGGCGTTCAATTAATCCTTTTAGCGGTTTTCCTGCTGCATAAATCCAACGTTCGAATTGACCGCACATGGCTTTGCTGTAGCCTTGGCGTGCCATTTTAAAAAGTGAGCTATTTTTTAATTTGCCGCATCCTACGTTAAAGGTGATGGAAACTAAGGCATCAAATGCACCTTGTGGCATGGTTTGACCGTTGGCATATTGATTAACGCATTTTTCTGATTGTTTAATGCCTTTTACGTATAATTCGGCAATTTCTTGCAAGGTGTAAATTTTATTGCGGTCAATTTTTTCAACGGCATCGGTTATGCCTATGCCGACTGTTAAAACATCGGCAGGGCATTGATAGGGCTTTTTCATACAACCTTCTGCATTGCCAATCAGTAACAAGCCTTTTTCGGATGTTCGAATTTCATTTCCATGAGTGGCAATCACAAGTCCAACAACAGCGGATATGGCACAGAGGTATTTGGCGGAACGTTTAATCATGATGATGGATCCGTTGTTTGAGTTCTTTTTCTTTTAATTCAAAATCTTTTTTCTTGTAATACCAATTTACAAGAAAGGTGGCGACACCAATCACAATACCTGTAATCGATGCGACATCAGCCCAATTTACATTTGCGAACATATCGGCAATGCGTCCAATTAAGAAGGCGAATATTCCTGATGTGTAAGATGCTTTTGATGGTGCGTCGTGCATATCAGCTCCAAAGTTGAATTGTGTCATTTGCTACACTGATTTTTTCTGTATCGGCATCTGGCAATATGACTGGGGTACCAATGGGAATAATGGGCTTATCCATTAAATGCGGATTGAGTTCGCATGTTATTTCGAGCAAGCCTTCACTACGCCCAAAATGTCGATAAAGAATGGCATCTAAATTGTCATTTTGTTGTGCGTAAACTTGCATTAGATTAACTCCGCATCGACGCGTTTTCGGCCCAATATGTCGCTAATCGCAAAGCGAGCATCACGACGTAATTCATCAATGCTGTCTTTGAGTTGCGCCATTTTCTTTTCGCCATCGTTAGTGCTGTCATAGCTTGCATAGCGTTCATAAAGGTTTGCCAGTGCCAAGCAACTTACCGCACGTTTATAACGATAAATCAGCACGCTTTCGCCATTGATTGATGGGGCGGTGATTTGTTCTAAACTGCCGCGTTTGCTTTGCGTTTTAAACGTGGAGAGTTCGGCATTGACACTTGCCATGCCCTCAATCAAGGCATCTTGTAAACGTTGTGTGGTAATGGTGCCGTCTGCACGGTATTGATTACGAAATTGGGAAAGTGACATATCGGGGAAGAAACCGTCATTACTGATAATGTCATCTGACGTATCGTAATCATTTAACTGTTGCTGCACTTCGCCCATTTCATAATCGGGGGCTAGTTTGACTGATATTGCACCGTCGCTCATTGATTTACCCTTATAAAAAAAGTCGGGTGAGGATTAAATTAAGCACGGCTAATAAATCCGTCAGAATTTGACCGCACTTTTAATCCGCCCGACGGCTGCGTGGTTTGCTCGGTTTATATTCTTTCTTGCTTGTGCAAGAAAGAACCAAAGAACACACCCGATTAAATCGCTTTTCTGCCCTTTGTTGTCATTTTCTTAACGGAAAATTTTTAACTCGCTACGCTCAAACAAGAAAAATTTTCCTAAAAATGCCAAGTTGGTCAGGCGATTTAGACGGGGCATTAAAACAACATCAACATTCAGTCGCTGATAATTGTTTTTTTAGTTTCTTGATGTCGCCTTTCACGCCAATTTTCTGATCTAAACCCAAAGCACGTTCTAAATATGCCAGTGCTTGTTCAGGGTGCTTATCAACCAATAACAAACCCAATTCACGCAATAATCGCGCACGGCTTTCATCTGGCATATCGCAATCAGCGGTGATGCGTTGAACTTGCTCTAAGTAAGCCACTTCGAACGGTTTATTGTCAGCTTGTGCGGCTTTGGCTTGGTCGGCAAATTCTTCTGCCAACAAGGTGCCAAGTGTTCGAGTGAATGGCTCGGGCAAGCGTAAATCATGAAATACGGCATAATCGGCAATTTGTAAGGCGAGATGATATTCGCCACAGTCAATCGCCCACACGCACCATGTCATCAAGACATTATCTTGTTTACCACTTCCGACCGATAACGCCCCTTCAATCCATGGTAGATAGTCAGGCAAAATTTGCTTTTTAAATGCGCCTTTGCGTTCCGTTGATTGGATGTTTTTCAAATCCTTTCGATGTCTCGCAAGAATACGGCACATTTTTTCATATTCTGTAAAGTCGCTTAGATCTTCGGTTTCTGCCGCATTAGCGATAGCGGCAGAAACTTCTAGAAAGTGGCGTTTAGTTGGGCGCATAATTGATTCCGCTATGCTGCCACTGGCGGAATAGGCGCAGGTGCTTCAAGAATGGTGATATTTTTCGCCATGGCGACTGCCTCGTAGTTTTCCACAACATAGGCTTCGTTTGACGATAAATAATCTTCCACACGATTGCGTTCAGGCACATCTTTTAAGTGACGACGCACTTTTCCTTCCTGCACGTAGATTGACAAGTTATCAAGCGATGTGACTAACACTGTGCCTTTCGGGAAGAATGGAACAGATACGGCTTGTAACCCGCCCACACGTTTTTGGCTAATGACGGTATCCCCTGCCAAAATTTCGCTTGGTTTTTCTTGGTTGATTAATGGGAAATATTTATCGGCTAATAAGTCGCTACCCATAATTGCAACCAGTTTTGTATCGTCACGGTATTGTGCTGGAATGAAATCTTCTTTTAATGCAAAGACAAGGGCATCAAGATTTTTATAGGTTTTACCTGCGCCGATTTCGATTTTGCCACTACTTTTTTCAATTTCTTTTAACACACGGGCTTTGGCTTTATCTTCGATTTGGACTAACCAACCCTTATTCACATCTTGCAATAATGGATGTTCAGTGCGGTTTGTGGTTGCGGCTGCGCTTGTGCCATTCCAACCGATCATGATACGGTCTAATGCAATGCGTTCTGCTTTGAGTTTGCCCACACGTGCGGAAAAATCAGGGAATTTCGCCCAACTATCTAAGGTTGGATAATTTAAATGTGTGTCAAAGTTGGTTTGTTCGCAAGAATAGGTGTTTTCTTGCAAGCTGTGAATGTCTGTGGTTTCACGTGCTTTTGTGTTGGTGTCGGTGCGACTTGCCACTGGTGAAAGCACACCTAAACGCAATGCAGAACCTTTCATTTCTTGCACCATCACGACATTGATGCGTTTTAAGAAATCAGAACTTTCAAGCACGGCATTTTCTAATTTTTGTTGGATAGTTGGCTCAACGGTAAACTGACCGCCATTCGCAA
This sequence comes from Haemophilus aegyptius, assembly GCF_900475885.1. Lineage (GTDB taxonomy): Bacteria > Pseudomonadota > Gammaproteobacteria > Enterobacterales > Pasteurellaceae > Haemophilus > Haemophilus influenzae. Next base: position 353,355 of record NZ_LS483429.1, on the reverse strand, counting down.
CGAATGCCACATCTTCACCGTTATCTTGTGCAACACCAGCAAGGTAAGCATTAAATTTTTGTTTGGTAAATTTATTCATTTGGTTTTTTCCTAAGATAAATTAAAAGAAGCGGCCGTCAGTTTCAGGTTGTTCACCGTAAACTAAAGGGCGAGGATTTTCGGGTTCTACAGGCTTTTGAAGTTCTGCAAAGGTTGCTTGGATTTCTGCATTACCTGCTTTCATTTCTTCGATTTCGTCTTTTTGTTTGGCTAAATCGTCAGAAAGTGCGGCTAATTTTTCCAAGGTTTCTTTGGTTTGCTCGGCTAAAAGCTCAATGGCGCTGGATTGGTCTGAAAAGCGTTCATCATCTGATTTTTCTTTTTTCGCAAATAACGCTTTGATTTTTTCCAATACAGATGGGCTTTTTTCTGCTTCTTCAACAAATTCCAATTCAGTTTCAACGGCAGCTGTGAAAATGTTGTCCGCCTTTAACTTGCGGGCATTTAAGCCATTGTGCGAGAAATTTAACATTTCCGTGCCTAAACTCGCTGGATTGTCTGTGACGGCTAACCCAACTAAATAGGCTTTGCCTGTGTCGGCAAAATTGGTGTCAATTTCAACGGAGGTGTAAACTTTTTGCCCTTCTTTGTTTAAGGCAATGAGTGCATCAGTTGGTTGTAATTGAGCTAAAAGTTGTAATTTGCCGTCTTCGCGTTCTTCTGTTTTTACAGCTAACACATCGCCGAAGCAGTGCGAGTTCGCCATTTCTGGCATATAGAGAGAAAATTTAATGTGGTCTAAATTGATTCGTGCACCGTAGGTATTTTTCGGGTCATAGCTTTCTGCCATTTCTGAAATCCAGTTGCGCTGAATAGTGCGTCCGTCTGTGGTTGCACCTTCTGTCGCCACAACCACCCATTTAGATTTTTTTGCCATTGGCTTTCTATCCTTTCGATGAGTTTAATCATTGCGCTCATTCTGAAAGAGTTTTCAAGGCGTTGCCACGGCTTGCCGTTGTTGTCTTCCCTTTCACAAAACGCCCTAAAAGACGACCGCACGTTGAATTTCTATGATGACAGGCAAGAAAAAACCGCACCTAAGTGCGGTTGAGAATTAGCAAATTTCATTATTGAGATAGCGTGTGAGATGACGCCATTTTTCAGGGTTATCTGATTGGAGTTTATCTAGCAGTTTTTTAATTAGCGGTTTGGCGATTTTATGAACTCGTTTGTATTCGGTGACGTTACCATATACTTGCGGAGCAAAAGGCGAATTGAATAATGCCAACGGCTTATATAGATTTTCCAATAAGAAACGCATTCTTTCGTGGGAAAACAATAACCATACCAGGTTGTTAATGTCTTGTTGGGAAAAAGATTGCGCATAAGTGGGTTCAGGCATAGGCAAGGCAGGTTGGCTTATTTCATATTTTCCTGTTTTGCGGATTTGCGGGAGGACTTCTTCAAAGATCCACTCCTCGAATGGTTCCGCTTCAGGCTTGCGAGATTTAACTGTTAATCGATAGAGATTTGGTTCACTAATGAAAATCATCTCTTGTTCCCCTCCTACTGTAGGGGTATAGCGTTTCGCGATACCCTTTGGTTTGCAGTGTTTTCTCAGGGCATCTGGTGCATTGGAGTAGCCAAGAATATCGCATACATCTGTACCACAAAACCAAATTTCAGAATTTGGATCAGTAATCGTGCGAACAGGAAAATTTTTGAAATTGAATGTAGAGAATTGAATTTGTGTTGTCATTGTTTGTTCCTTTTGATGGAAAACCCGAAAATCATCGGGCGGTCGAGAGCTCAAAACTCGCAAACAATCGAGCGGAGTTATTCCCTTTCGGTGTTGTATTCCTCACACTCTCGACCATTGATAAAAAATTGTTGTTTTTGACCGCACTTTTTGCGGGTACAAAAAAATCACGCTGACGGGGTGAATGACCGTTGTTTGTAAGGGCTTTTGAGACCCTGTAAGCAGCATCCTACGCTTGAGAGCGGGGCTTGTCAAGCGTAGGGGGAAATTATTGCCGTAACTCTTTTTGCGAAGCAACTGCTAAAAAGTGGCTGCGGTCTTTTTCGTTTGCTGGGGTTTCAATGCCGATAGTGAATAACATAGTCGCTCCTTGTCGTCTTAATCACGATAAATCATATACAAGCACACACAATACAAGATTTTTATAGTGGAAGAATTAAATAATATCTCACCAGAAAGCACCGCTGATACCAAACGTCAGGCGCAAGTAATGTATTTCAGTGGTTATAAAATCTCGGAAATTTCACGCCAGTTAAATATTCCTGCCTCAACGATCGCCAGTTGGAAATACAGAGAAAAGTGGGATGATATTGCGCCTGTCGGTCGGGTGGAATTAGCCCTTGAAAAAAGATTGAATTTGCTCATCGCAAAAGAAGAAAAGAGCGGTTCAGATTACAAAGAAATTGATTTGCTCGGTCGCCAAATGGAAAGAATGGCGAGAGTGAAAAAGTATTCTTTTGGTGATGGTAACGAAGTAGATTTAAACCCGAAACTGGCGAACCGCAACAAGGGCGACCGCAAGAAAGCCGAACCCAATGCTATTAGCCAAGAGCAAGAAGAATTGCTGATTAATGGCTTTCTTGATGGGATGTTTAATTATCAACGCATTTGGCACAAGGCGAAAGAACACCGCATCAGAAATATTTTGAAAAGCCGACAAATCGGTGCGACTTACTATTTTGCCCATGAAGCCTTTATTGATGCTTTGACGACGGGGCACAATCAAATTTTCTTATCTGCCAGTAAAAAACAGGCTTTGCAGTTTCGCTCGTATATTGTGAATTACGCCAAGCAAACAGCGGACGTGGATTTAAAAGGCGAAACCATCAAACTGCCAAATGGGGCAGAATTGACTTTCCTTGGCACGAACTCCGCTACAGCTCAATCCTACCACGGCAATTTGTATTTCGATGAAGTGTTTTGGGTGCCTAAATTTGATGTGATGCGAAAAGTGGCATCGGGTATGGCGGCTCAAAAGATGTATCGCCAAACCTATTTTTCCACGCCGACCACAATTGCCCACCCTGCTTATGCGTTCTTTTCAGGCAAGGCGTTTAATCGTAATCGTGCGAAATCAGAAAAAATCGAAATCGATATTTCTCACGAAAACTTAAAGAGCGGAAAACTTTGTGCCGACCGTCAATGGAAGCAGATTGTGAGTATTTATGATGCAATGGAAGGTGGGTGTAATCTATTCAACATTGACGACCTAATCGCAGAAAACAGCAAAGAAGAATTTGAACAATTGTTTTTGTGTCAATTTGCCGATGATAACAGTTCTGCTTTCAAGTTTTCCGACTTGCAACTTTGCTAGGTGGATAGTTTGGAAGAATGGCACGATTACAAGCCATTTTATCAACGCCCATTCGGCAATCGTGAAGTGTGGTTAGGTTATGACCCTGCTTTTACTGGCGACCGTGCAGCATTAGTGATTGTTGCACCGCCGAAAGTGGAAGGGGGAGATTATCGCGTTTTACATAAACAAACTTTTCACGGTATGGATTACGAAACACAAGCAAGCCGCATTAAGCAGTTTTGTGATGATTACAATGTCACTCGCATCGTGATTGATAAAACGGGTATGGGATCGGGTGTTTACCAGGAAGTGAGAAAATTTTATCCAATGGTGCAGGGCCTAGAGTATAACGCCGATCTTAAAAATGAAATGGTGTTAAAAACACAAAACTTAATTCAGAAACGTCGCCTGAAATTTGATAGTGGGGACAATGACATCGTGAGTAGTTTTATGACGGTGAAAAAACGCATTACTGGCACAGGAAAAATTACTTATGTTTCGGACCGTTCGGAAGATGCAAGCCACGGCGATTTATCATGGGCAATTATGAACTGCATTTTAAATGTGCCTTATGGTTTAGGCGGCGATGTATCAAGCAACAAATCAACAATATTTACCTTTGAATAGGATAACCCAATGAGCAAAAACACAAAAAAATCCACCGCACTTTCTACTGGAAATCAAGCACAGGCGTTCAGCTTTGGAGAGCCTATTCCAGTGATTGACCGTGCAGAAGTACTGAATTATTTCGAAAGCGTGGTGATGTATGAGAAATATTACAATCCGCCAATTAATTTAAGTTACTTGGCTAAAGCCTTAAATGCCTCAGCCCATCATAACAGTGCGATCACGGTGAAGAAAAACATTTTACTTTCAACGTGCAAAACAACAGCACTTTTACCTCGTACCCAATTAGAAAAACTGGTGCAAGATTACTTAGTATTTGGTAATGCTTATGTTGAGAAAACTGTAAATTCGTTTGGAAAGGTTGTCTCGTTAAAATCTCCTCTTGCTAAATATATGCGTGTCGGTGTTGAAGCTGGCGTGTTTTACCAGATTGTGAATGGATTTGATGAATATGAATTTAAAAAAGGTTCTGTCTTTAACTTAATTAATCCCGATGTGAATCAAGAGATTTATGGCGTGCCAGAATATTTGGCCGCACTTCAATCTGCTTTTTTAAATGAAAGTGCCACATTGTTCCGCCGTAAATATTATCTGAATGGCGCGCACGCGGGTTCGATTATTTACATGACCGACCCAACACAGAACCAAGACGATATTGAAGCAATCAAAACTCAAATCAGACAAACCAAAGGGACTGGCAACTTTAAAAATTTATTTGTGTATATTCCAAATGGGAAGAAAGATGGGATGCAAGTTATTCCATTGTCTGATGCTATCGCCAAAGATGATTTCTTAAACATTAAGAACGCAAGCCGTGATGATGTGTTAGCGGCCCATCGTGTACCACCGCAACTAATGGGAATTGTGCCTAATAATACAGGCGGTTTTGGTGATGTAGAAAAAGCAACGCGAGTGTTTTTTATCAATGAGATAATCCCATTGCAAGAACGATTGAAAGAGATTAATAGTTGGGTAGGGGAAGAAGTGATCACATTCTCCGATTACAAATTGCTAAATTAGATCCTTTCAAAAATAAACAGCCCGCAGAAATGCGGGTTTTTTATTGCTAAAAGAGCTGTTTTTGTCCTGTATAGTATTAGCACTGCCCCAGTGTATTATATCAAATCAATCAATATGACAAATCTTAAATCCTTATTTCAGCCCGATTTTTCGCCCAATTGTACGCATGAAAAATCGCAGTCAAACCCTCGCCACGCCCGCACACTAAAGATGTCGATTTCAACGCAATTTTAGATCCTTTGCAAAGCCTTTTCAGTAATAGCGCCTTTCAGATCCTGTATTTCAGATCTTTTAACGCAAACAAACGCAGAAAAGTGAAAAATCAGATCTTTTGGTAAGCAAAAAAAGTTATGTGTCTAGATGTGTCGTCAGTGTGGCGTGGAGTGCGATTTTTTTTATGGTATATTAAAAGTGTTGCAGTTTTGATTGATTGGATAACTGATAGAATTATTTGTTATTTATTTTCTTAATGGCTATCAACTATTCACAGTTTGCATAACTCCAAAACCGGGTGTTGGGAGTTCGAGCCTCTCCGCCCCTGCCATAAAAAACCTTTCATTTTCAATAATTTACTATATTGTAAAAATTTTCTTGTGAGAAATCATCCTATTCTTGTAGTGTAAATGTGACATTTATTCATAAACTTTATTATGTGATCGCATTTAAATGTGTAGGAATATAATAATTTCTAATAATTAATTTTGTTTAATATTATAAGTAATAGTTTTTTGAACATTATTTTTAAATAATTTTGATCAGTTTTATAATTTTACATTAGTATACGAGTCTTAATTTTGTTGTAAGGAATAAAAATGGAAGAGTCCCAGAATTAGAAAAATTGCCACGAATCATTACTGATGTATTGAAAATTGTGCTTTGTACAGCGTTGATTGTGCTAGCGATTGTGCTTATTATTGCCCTTGTAAAAATAACTTATACTTTACCTATGATGGTGCTTAACACTTCGTCTGTGTACCTTATGATGTTGCTGAACAAGCAGTAATGTTTTTCTTATATTTCGGGTTTATTGGTTTGATTGTGCAGTATTTTAAAAGCGGATATCACTTCCCTTTACGCTATTTTATTTATGCTGGGATCACTGCGATGTTGCGTTTAATCATTGTTAATCATGAAAGCTCGGTGGTTGCAGGAGCAATTTTGATTATGGTGATCGCACTCTGTTTGGTGTTATATTCTAATAAACTGAAAAATATATAGTTTTAGATTCAAAAAAACGCACTTCATTTGAAGTGCGTTTTGTCTTTTTAGTTGAGCTACTCAGATTTGCTTTCTAAAAGTGCGGTTGAATTTTCTTCTGTTTTTTCTTCCGCACTTTCTGGAATGACATCCTGAATTGCCATCACTGATTTCAAACTCTCTTGGCGAACTTGTTCAGCTAATGCTTTATCGCCCGCTTGTTCAAATACATAAGATGCCATCATCAAATCATTTTGTTCTAATTGTTCAGGGCAAGCGATCACGTTTTTGAATACATCTGCTGCTTTAATAAATTCATTGTTACGAACATATAAATAACCCAAAGCACGATTGATACAGCATTTTTGTTTTTCATCCACACGTTTTGCACGTTTTTCTATTAGCTTGAGAAGTTTACTGTTATCTTCTGGTTGTAAACGTGTAATTTGAGTACAAAGAGGTAAACTGATTGCTGTATTGTCACCGAGTTTTTTCAGTATTTCAAATGTCAATTCAGTAGCTGATTCATGATCATTACAGTCAATTAAACGTTGAATAAGGCTAATTTTAAGTTCAATATTGTTACGGCGATGACGAGGTTGCTGATTCCACCAAGTTAGTAAGCCATCAATTCCTTCTTCGTTCATTTTCTCGTCGAGTAAACCATTTTCGGTTTTAGAGCGAAGATCTTTGAATTCTTCATCATTGAATAAACCGCTATTCGCAACATTGTCTAAAATCTTATCTAGAGCTTGATAGGCTTTAGAGCGAAGATAAATTTCTACCGCGAGTTTTAATACTTCTTTATTGCGACGAGCCATTTCTAATAAGCTATCTACAGAACTGCGCGCTGCAGGTAACTTGTTTTGTTGCAATAAAATGCGAGTACGGGCAATTTCCACGAGCAAATTATCAGAGCCGGCTAATTCTGTTGCTTCAATTAAATAGCGATTTGCACTAAATTCGTCGCCACGTTGTTGAGCGGCTTCTGCTGCTTTGATGAGATTTAGTACAGGTTCAGCAGAATGTTTAGCATTTTTGCCAATTAATTTTTCTGCTTTAGCGTAATCCCCTTCATCCATTTTTACCAAGCCTTCAAGGGTTTGTTTTTGCGCTTTTACACGTTTGCGATTAGAAAACCATTGATAAGAGCTACGACTTAAACGAAAGAAACGAGTGATGCCCCATTCAAAAGCATAAATTATTGCTAAAGAAATAATGAAAAAAATCACTAAGGTAGTGATGGACATTTCTATAATACGATTTGCTGTCTCAATGCGCACATAACCTTGCTGACCAGAAATATAAGGCCCTGCTACAAGTCCTACAAGCAATGTCAGCATTAAAAAAAGCACTCTAAACATAGACTTATCCTTATTGTTGTGATTCAGATTGTGTTGGTTTAACAACTTCTACTTTAGGCATTGTATCAATCGCCTTGTCTGCTTCAATTTCCACTTTTTGTACATCTAAAGCTGTACGATTAAGATATTTGTCAAGTAATGTTAAACTTTTTAATTGCTCTGGTACATCTACATAAATAGAAGTATCAGTCAATCCATCTACTAATTTTAAGAAATTTTGTGTTACTTCAGCGTTTGTATCAAAATAGCTACGAACCCAAGAAGAAACAGCTTCTAGAGATTGTTTATAAAGTTCATTTTGCTGACGAGGAACTGCCATAATCGCAAGCTGTAAACGTAGACGAATGTTCTCACGAAGATAAATATCTTGATTTGGTGCAAGTAATTCTTTTTTATTTGAATTTTGTTTTGGCGAAATACGAATAAAATGATTTAGGAAAGAGGTTGCGCTTTTTTCAATATTTTGTTGCCAGTCAGTAATGTTGTTGGATAATTTATCATTATTTTTAGATGTTTCATCAAAATTTACATTCAAAGCCTGTAATTCATCGACTGTGTTTGCAAGCTGTGACAGTTTTTGCATTATCGCATTTTGATCCACACTTGAAAGCGAAAGAAGTTGTTTTAAATCTTGATTGATTGCACTACGAATTTCATTTGCTTGTGAATTATTAACCTTGACGAGGGTTTCATCAGCTAATTTTAATAAAGAAACCGCTGTATCAACATCGTTATCTAAAACAAGTTTACGCAGGGCATTATTTAGTAAAAAATCAGCTTCGGAAAATAACCAATCGCTTGGTTGTTGTGCGATGGCAAGCTGACTTACTTGTTTCATTTGAGTTTGTAAGGATGTTATTTCCCCTGTTTTGCTTACAATTAATTGTTCCAGTTGAGCTATATTTTCTTGTGCAGTTTTTAAACTCTGTTCTAATTGTGTAAGTCGTTTATTGTTATTGGTGTTATTCGAGGAAAGATTTGCTCCCGTTTGATTTTCAAGTGCGGTTAATTTCTGTTGAATTTTAGCCATTTGCTGCTGACCAAAATAGTATCCAGCTCCACCAATACCTAGCGCAATAAGTATTGCTAATAAACTCAATGCTGTACCCGTTTTTTTTACAATAGTTTGCGGAACAGACTGCATTGTTTCAGTTTGTTCAACAGCTGTTTTTGGCGTATCTGTAAGTTGTTCAGTGAGATCGTTAGGTTGCTCTTTTGCCATATCAATTCCTTAATAAGTGATATTGAGTAAGGTATTTTATAATACTTTGCGTTGATAAGAAAAATATCAAGCTATCCACTAATAATAGAAAATATAGATTTTTATATCGGCAGAATTAAGCTATTTACGCAATAAAATTAGGTGCTATCCTACCACTCTTAGGTAAAAAAGTCATTTTGATTGTTGATAGGTAAAACTTATAATATATTTTAAAAAATTGTGATTTATGTCACATTTTTTTGCATTTATACTCCCTAAGTGGTAAATTGTTCGCCAATTTTTGTTGTTCTGGTAGGGACACCACGTGGAATGTAATCTAGCACAAGCAAAACAATGGGTTAGTGCCTTGGATCAACGCCGTTTTGATCGTGCATTACAAGGTTCAGGCGATGCATTCCAACACGTTTTAGCGATTGCACCTTTACTTCTACACCTAAACCATCCGCAACTTCCCAGCTATGTTATTCACGCCCCATCTGGCATTGCGAATTTCCTTGCTTCTGATTATCAAAAAAAATGGCTCACCAATGAATACGGTATTCACTATGCCGATCATAAGCCATCAACACTCAAAAGTGCGGTAAATTTTCACGAAGTTTTACCACCAATTCTAGGCGTTTATTTAATGGGTAGCTTTGGCTCAATAAGTCAAACCTCTTCTTCAGATCTTGATACTTGGATTTGTGTCCGTGATGGCTTGAGTCCAGATGAATATACACTTCTTACTCAAAAAGCCAAGCGGATTAGTGAATGGGCAATGCAATTTAATGTGGAAATTAATTTTTATTTGATGGATCAACAACGTTTCCGCAATGAACATTATGCTGATCCACTAACTATTGAAAATAGCGGCTCTGCGCAATATATGTTATTGCTTGATGAGTTCTATCGCTCCGCCGTACGTTTGGCTGGTAAACCTCTACTTTGGTTGCATTTATGGGTGGAAAATGAAAAAGACTATGAAAAAGAGGTGGCGCGTTTAATTACGGAAGGGGAAATTGATCCAAATGATTGGGTGGATTTCGGCGGTTTAGGACAATTTTCTGCAAACGAATATTTCGGGGCCAGTTTATGGCATCTTTATAAAGGGATTGATTCACCTTATAAATCTGTGCTCAAAATTTTGTTGTTGGAAGCCTATTCCAAGGAATACCCAAACACTTGCTTAATTGCCCGCACTTTTAAGCAAGATTTACTTTCAGGCAATACCAATCCTGATCACCATTTTGATCCTTACATTGCCATTCTTGCAAAAGTAACCCAATATTTAACCGCACTTTCTGAATTTAAACGTTTGGATTTTGTGCACCGTTGTTTCTATGTGAAAGCAACGGAAGATTTTGCGCGTTACCAAGCCAATAATTGGCGTATTCGTTATATGGAAATACTTGCGCAAGAATGGGGATGGTCTGCAGAAACGGTAAAACATCTCAATAAGCGTCCATTTTGGAAAATTAAGGCAGTAAAAGAAAACCACGATAACATAATGAAATTTTTAATGTTGAGTTATCGTAATTTAGTGGAATTTGCTCGAAAGCATCACATTCACTCGAGCGTCGTGCCACAAGATATCAACATTCTTTCTCGTAAACTTTATACTGCTTTTGAAGAACTTCCCGGCAAAGTGTCCTTACTCAACACACAGATATCTCACAATTTATCAGAAGCACACCTGACTTTTGTGGAAGTTCGTGGCAATAAACATTTTAAAGATGGTTGGTACCTTATCAATCAACCAATACACCATATTATGTTCTCCAAAGAACGGGTAATCGAATACGGAGAAAGCCTGAATAAATTAGTTTCTTGGGCTTATTTCAATCATTTACTCACAGAAAAAACCAAATTGTCAATTTTTAGCAAGAATGTGACTTTAAGCACATTACAACGCTTTGTCACTAACTTACGTCAGTCTTTTCCAAGCACCATTGCCAAACAACCTAAAAATAGCGATTTATTGAATCAATGTGAAATTCGTAGCTTGTTTATTGCCATAAATCTCACCACCGATCCAACATCCAAAATAGAAGAAGTATTAACGGGTATTTCATCGCGAGATTTATTTAGTTTTGGATCGCTTGAGCAAAGCCTTGTGGGCAGTATCGATTTTACTTATCGTAACGTATGGAACGAAATCCGAACGCTCCATTTTGAAGGGCAAAATGCCATTTTGCTTGCGCTAAAAGTACTTTCTAACAAAATTTATCGTGGCGTTAATCGCCCAGATTCCATCCAAGTCTATTGTTATAGTGAACGTTATCGCCAAGATTTACGTCAATTAGTGATGGGATTAGTCAATCGATGCGTTAGCATCCAAGTCGGCGATATTAAACAACCTTGCCAAACGTCACGTTTACGCGTAGCGGGTAAAAACTGGCAATTATTTTTTGAAGATCGAGGGATTAGCTTACAAGAAATCGGAAATGAATCGGTCTGTAATGAAGCTGAAAGTGCGGTGGATTTTGACGAAGTTTTACAAACCCCAATTGAAGATGGCGAGACAAACCAAGAAAGTCGTCGCTATCCACCAGAAATGGATGCCTTCGCAAGTGAAGGATTCCTACAATTCTTTTTTGAAGATAATTCTGATCACAGCTTCAATGTTTATATTTTAGATGAATCTAATCATCTCGAAATCTATCGCCACTGCGATGGTGAAAAAGATGAAAAAGTGCGGGAGATTAATCAACTTTATCAAAACGCCAAACAGGAAGGCGATAAAAATCCTTACAATATCGTTCAACATAATTTTAACTACCCTCAATTTTATCAACTACAAAATGGAAAAAATGGCATATCCATCGTGCCGTTTAAATTCCGCCAAATGAATAAGTAATATTTTCCTGTGGTTGATAGGTTACCGAAAGATATCTATACTTATTTCCTCTTTTACTAGATAAATTGTAGATATGATAACTTCGCAAACACCAATCACTGTGCTAGGTGCGGGATCTTATGGAACTGCGCTGGCAATTACCTTTTCTCGCAATGGTTCTCCCACTCACTTATGGGGGCACAATCCCGTCCATATCGCACAAATGCAGACAGAACGACAAAATTATCGTTTTTTGCCGGATGTCATCTTTCCTGAGGATCTTCATTTAGAAAGTAATCTTGCACAAGCAATGGAATATTCTCAAGATATTTTAATCGTGGTGCCAAGCCATGCTTTCGGTGAAATTCTTATAAAAATTAAACCGCACTTAAAAGCCCATCACCGATTAATTTGGGCAACAAAAGGTCTGGAACGTAACACAGGGCGTTTACTACAAACCGTAGTTGAAGAACAACTCGGAACGCAATATCCACTAGCTGTACTTTCTGGCCCAACTTTTGCAAAAGAATTAGCGCAAGGTCTACCATCAGCTATTACGCTTGCTGCCAATAACGAGCAATTCGCACGGGAATTTCAGTCTCGTATTCATTGTAGTAAAGGTTTCCGAGTTTATATAAATTCGGATATGACTGGCGTTCAACTTGGTGGAGCAATTAAAAATGTGATCGCAATTGGTGCGGGTATTTCAGACGGTATGGGATTTGGTGCAAATGCTCGCACAGCACTGATTACTCGAGGTATTGCAGAAATTACCCGCTTAGGTATCTCGCTCGGTGCAAATACCAATACATTTATGGGAATGTCTGGATTGGGCGATTTAGTGCTAACTTGCACCGATAATCAATCGCGCAATCGACGTTTTGGATTAATGCTAGGTAAAGGATTAGATGCCCAAATGGCTATGGAAAATATCGGGCAAGTCGTAGAAGGTTTTTATAATACAAAAGAAGCCTATTTGCTTGCACAAAGACAAGGTGTGGAAATGCCGATTACAGAACAAATTTATCAAATGCTGTTTTGTGGCAAAAGCGCACAAGATGTAGCCATCAGCCTTTTGGGGCGAGCATGTAAAGGCGAATAAAATAAAAGGAGAAATTATGACATTAGATGTGTGGCAACATATTCGCCAAGAAGCTAAAGAACTTGCCGAAAACGAACCTATGCTTGCCAGTTTTTTTCATTCTACGATTTTAAAACATCAAAATCTGGGCGGTGCACTAAGTTATTTATTGGCGAATAAATTAGCCAATCCTATTATGCCAGCTATTTCTCTCCGTGAAATTATCGAGGAAGCCTATCAATCTAATCCTTCGATTATTGATTGCGCTGCTTGCGATATCCAAGCTGTCCGCCACCGAGACCCTGCTGTGGAGTTATGGTCTACTCCATTGCTTTATTTAAAAGGTTTCCATGCGATTCAAAGTTATCGAATTACCCATTATTTATGGAATCAAAATCGTAAATCCCTTGCCCTTTATTTACAAAACCAAATTTCAGTAGCTTTCGATGTAGATATTCACCCAGCGGCGAAAATTGGCCACGGAATCATGTTCGACCATGCAACAGGTATTGTTGTGGGTGAAACATCTGTAATCGAAAATGATGTTTCAATTTTGCAAGGGGTAACGCTTGGCGGTACGGGAAAAGAATCAGGCGATCGTCATCCCAAAGTACGCGAGGGTGTTATGATTGGGGCGGGTGCAAAAATTCTCGGTAATATTGAAGTAGGTAAATACGCCAAAATTGGGGCAAACTCTGTTGTGCTTAACCCTGTGCCGGAATATGCCACAGCGGCTGGCGTGCCTGCTCGTATTGTAAGTCAAGATAAAGCAGCAAAACCTGCTTTTGATATGAACCAATATTTTATCGGCATTGATGATGGAATGAATTTAAATATATAAGGAGACACCATGATCAACAAAGATACCCAACTCTGCATGTCTTTATCAGGTCGTCCGAGTAATTTCGGTACTACCTTTCACAATTATTTGTACGACAAGCTAGGATTGAATTTCATTTATAAAGCATTCACCACGCAAGATATTGAGCACGCCATCAAAGGCGTTCGCGCATTAGGCATCCGTGGTTGTGCTGTTTCAATGCCATTCAAAGAAACTTGTATGCCATTTTTAGATGAAATTCATCCGTCAGCACAAGCTATTGAATCCGTAAATACCATCGTGAACGATGATGGCTTTTTGCGAGCATATAACACTGATTACATTGCCATCGTAAAATTAATTGAAAAATATCACTTAAATAAAAATGCTAAAGTCATTGTTCATGGCAGTGGTGGTATGGCAAAAGCCGTTGTGGCTGCCTTTAAAAATTCAGGTTTTGAGAAATTAAAAATTTACGCACGCAACGTAAAAACAGGTCAATATCTCGCCGCACTTTATGGCTACGCATACATCAATTCTTTAGAAAACCAACAGGCAGATATTTTAGTCAATGTTACGCCAATCGGCATGAAAGGGGGCAAGGAAGAAATGGATTTAGCCTTTCCAAAAGCGTTCATTGATAATGCTAGTGTCGCGTTTGATGTAGTGGCTATGCCTGTTGAAACGCCCTTTATTCGTTATGCTCAAGCACGAGGAAAACAAACTATTTCTGGTGCAGAAGTGATTGTACTTCAGGCTGTAGAACAATTTGAACTTTATACGCATCAACGCCCAAGCGATGAATTCATCGCTGAAGCTGCGGCGTTTGCTCGAACAAAATTTTGAAATAAAGATATGGTACATTGTGTTTTTTATTAAAATTTGTTGCTCTCGATCACATTTCTGAATATTGCTCGTTGCATCTTTATAACATTCATTTAACATTGAACCCTATTTAAGTGATAGCCTTAACGGAGGAACTTTATGGGTGAGATGGCATCTTTAAAAAGTCATAAAAATGGCATTATTTTTATTTTAGATATTGTGCTGTTTTTTGTGTTATTAAATGTATTACCTTTTGAACCAAAAGCTAATTCTGGTTTGGCATTATTAGCTTTTATCGCAGTGCTTTGGTTAAGTGAAGCATTACACGTTACTATTACTGCATTATTAGTTCCACTTTTGGCTGTGGCATTAGGATTAGTTAGCACCAAACAAGCTTTAGTTGGTTTTGCTGATCCGACAATATTTTTATTTTTTGGTGGCTTTTCCTTGGCGACGGCATTGCATATTCAAAAACTTGATAAATTGATTGCCAATAAGATTATGGCACTAGCACGCGGTAATTTATTTATCGCAGTTATTTATCTCTTTTTGATTACAGCCTTTCTTTCTATGTGGATGAGTAACACGGCAACTGCAGCTATGATGTTACCCCTCGCCATGGGTATTTTAAGCCAGCTTGATCGCAAAAAAGATCATAATACCTATGTGTTTGTGCTGTTAGGGATTGCTTATAGTGCATCAATTGGTGGTATGGGAACCCTTGTAGGAAGCCCACCAAATGCAATTGTAGCAAGTAATTTAAATTTAACTTTTTCTGATTGGTTATGGTATGGCTTACCAATAATGATTATTTTGTTGCCGTTGATGATTGGGATTCTTTATATTATTTTCAAACCAAAACTTCATCTCAATTTTGAACAGACCTTTGAAAATATTGAAATGAATCCTATGCGTATATTGACGTTTATTATTTTTTCAGTCATTGCTTTAACGTGGATATTTAGCGGTAAAATTAATCCGTTTATTTCAGGATTACTAGGATTACAAAAAAACATTGCAAGTTTTGATAGTATCGTAGCCTTATTGGCGGCAATTCTTATTTGTTCAACAGGCGTTGCAAGTTGGAAACAAATTCAATCAAATGCCGATTGGGGCGTATTAATGCTTTTCGGTGGTGGATTAACATTAAGTGCGGTGTTGAAGGATTCTGGTGCAAGTAAAATTTTAGCGGATAGTATTGTTTTTATGATTGATGGACAACATTTCTATCTTATTGGTTTATTAGTTGCGGCGTTCATTATTTTCTTAACTGAATTTACTTCTAATACAGCGAGTGCGGCGTTACTTGTACCTATCTTTATTTCTATTGCTCAATCATTGGGTATGCCAGAAATTGGTTTAGCATTAATTATTGGTATTGGTGCATCCTGTGCCTTTATGCTACCAGTAGCGACACCACCAAATGCGATTGTATTTGGCTCTGGTCAAGTAAAACAAAGTGAAATGGTCAAAGTTGGTTTCTTACTGAATTTAGTCTGTGTTGTAGTTATTGCCACTATGGGTTATATGTTCTGGCTTAAATAATATAGAATTGTTTACTTTTAATAAATGATGATTGAAGATCATAAATTTAAACGTAAGAAGTACAATAAAGCCATTTAAATAAATGGGTTAAAGCAAATGAAGCTTTAACCCATTTTTCATAACCGTTCTATACAAAGCTATTTATTGTGTTCATAAGCATAAAGCGTATTGCTCATCAACATTGCAACGGTCATTGGCCCAACGCCACCAGGGACTGGTGTAATGTAAGCCGCTTTTTCGGCTGCTTTATCAAACTCTATATCGCCTACTAATTTTCCATCTACTCGGTTAATTCCAACATCAATTACTACCGCACTTTCTTTGATCCAATCGCCAGAAATTAAATTTGGTTTACCTACCGCAACGACAAGTATATCTGCTTGGCGAACGTGGTTTTCCAAATTTTTAGTGAATCTATGTGTTACTGTGACGGTTGCCCCTGCTAATAATAATTCTAAAGACATTGGGCGGCCAACAATATTGGATGCGCCTACAATTACTGCGTGCTTGCCGTGTAAATCAATACCCGTTGTTTCTAATAGTTTCATCACACCATAAGGTGTACAAGCACGTAAAGTTGGAATACGTTGGCATAACCGCCCAACATTATAAGGATGAAAGCCATCTACATCTTTTTTAGGATCGATACGTTCAATAATAGCTTCCGCATTAATTTGTTTTGGCAAGGGGAGTTGCACCAAAATACCGTCAATATTTTTATCTGCGTTAAGTTGGTCAATAATCGCTAATAATTCATTTTGCGTGGTTGTTTCAGGGAGGTCATAAGATTTAGAGAGAATACCGACTTCCTCGCAACTTTTACGTTTATTGCCCACATAAATTTGCGAAGCAGGATCAGCACCAACTAGGATTACAGCAAGTCCTGGAGCGCGTTTTCCTTGTTCAATATAATGGGTTATTTTATCTGCTAAATTAGCTTTAATTTGTTTTGAAAGTTCAGTACCAGAGATGATTTTTGCGGCCATTGAGCTATCCTTGATATTATGTGATGAAAAAGAAAGCGTTTGCTATTTTAACGAACAATGATTTTTTTACAATGAAAAAGGGGGATATTTCTTAAAGTGGAATAATTTTGAACAATTAAGTTGAAAAATCAAAAATTTCATTGACTGAAATAAAAACAAACTTATAATTGACCGCACTTATCGGCGAGTAGCGCAGCTTGGTAGCGCAACTGGTTTGGGACCAGTGGGTCGTAGGTTCAAATCCTATCTCGCCGACCACTTCTTTCGTATTTTCTTGAAATTTTTATAAAAGAAATCCTTTGAATGCGCCCTTAGCTCAGCTGGATAGAGCAACGCCCTTCTAAGGCGTGGGTCAAAGGTTCGAATCCTTTAGGGCGTGCCATTCGTTATCTGTTTAACTAGATCCTGTTTAGTTTTTTCAAATATAAGTACTTTCAGTCTGTTAGATTTTATGCTCATAATCTGCATCATTTGAGTGAAGAAGCTTAAATACACTCTTAATGATGCAGATAAAAACAATATTTTGGCTATTTAAGTATTTTCCAAGCTCTGAAGCCATAAATGGCAATTACTACAAAACAGATTAATGGTAGGATAAAGGAGAAATTTACTGCTGGAAGTCCCATAACTTCGCCTTGGTCAATAATCATTCCTTGTAGTGGTGGCATTAATGCGCCGCCTACAATAGCCATTACTAAACCTGCAGCTCCTAATGTCGATTCCTCTTTTAAGCCATAGAGGGCAATACCATAAATGGTAGGGAACATTAAAGACATAAAACCTGAGGTTAAAATTAGGCAGTATAGACCCCATACACCGTCAATAAAGATAACTCCGAGAATACTTAAAAAACCACCAATAGCAAAGAGCATCAGCATAAATTCTGCTTTTAAATATTTCATTAATGCTGTGCTAATAAAGCGACTGCTAATAAAAATAGCCATAGCAATGATGTTAAAGTTTTGCCCTTCAGCTTTAGTAAAACCTAAACGTTCAGCGTATTGTACGATAAATGTCCAACACATGATTTGAACACCTACGTAAAAGGCTTGTGCGATCACGCCTTCACGATATTTGGCTTTTTGAGCCAGTCTACTTACTGCTGTTTTAAAGCTGATTTGTCCGGACTCTTCTATTTTTACGGCTGGCATTTTTTTCAATCCAATGATAATAAACACTGCAACCACGACAAAACCGAGTGCTATGTAAGGATCGCGAATTTCAGCTAAATCATGGGTGCGAATACTCATTTTTTCTGCTTCAGACAGGGTGTGGAAAATCAAATTACCTGCAGCATCACGTTTGTCAGATTCAAGATTAGTTAGGACTAACTGGGAAGCAACAAACATACCTGTAATTGAACCAAGTGGATTAAATGATTGTGCGAAATTTAAACGTCGAGTAGCTGTTTGAGGATCTCCCATTGCGAGAATATAAGGATTGGCAGTGGTTTCCAAAAAAGCGAGCCCAAAGGTTAAAATATAAAGAGAGACTAAAAAGAAATTAAATATTTCATATTGCGCAGCTGGCCAAAATAAAAATGCACCTATTGCATAAAGAGCAAGCCCCAGAAGAATCCCCGCTTTGTAGCTATAGCGACTGGCAAATAATGCCGCAGGAATAGCCATTGTGCCGTATCCTCCATAAAAAGCTAATTGTACCAATGCCGCTTCTGAGGCTGGAATTTCCATTACTGTTTGAAATACCGCAACCATCGGATTGGTAATGTCGTTGGCAAATCCCCAAAGAGCAAATAAGCTAGTAATAAGCACAAAGGGGACGATGAATTTCTTTTCTAAAACTTTGGCGTTCATAATGTTTTCCTCATGTAAGTGATGGGGTATAACAAGGTTTAGGATTCTTCAATACGTAATCCATAGGTGTGGAATTTACCTAACACTACCTGCATTTGCTCTTTGCTGAGCAGTGGAATTTCTAAGCCTGTAGAGAGTAATTTCAAATACCAAGACGCTAATACTTCTACTTCTTGTGCGAGCCATAAGGCTTTATCTAGGTTTTCTCCGCAAGTGATTAAACCATGGTGTGCTAGTAAAATGGCTTTGCTTTCTTTGATTCCCGTTGCGACATAACTAGCTAATTCGTGACTACCAAATGTTGCATAAGGTATACAAGGAATATGATCTGTGCCGCTTACGGCTACCATGTAATGAATTGCAGGAATAGGTTTTTCGAGAATGGATAAGCCTGCACAGTGAATGGAATGATTGTGGACAACGGCATTTGCTTCAGGGCGAGTATGATAAACACTCAAGTGAAATTGCCATTCGCTTGATGGTAATTTATTTTCTTCGTGTTTGCCATTTCCATCAACATAAACAATATTTTCTGTCTTCATTAAGTGATATGGCATACCTGTCGGGGTAATCAGCATTCCATCTTTATAACGAACACTAACGTTTCCCGCTGTGCCTTGATTTAAACCTAATTTTGTCATTTCAAGGCAAGTATCAATGATTTTTTGTGATAATTCTGCTCTGTTCATTTTGTAGTACCTCTATTGTTTATAAAATGGGAGTAACCCCTTTTTTAATGATAATGTTGCCATATTTTGCGATCTCACCACTGACAACAACAGCATAAGCCTGTTTAGCACGTGTATAAAAATCGAAGCGTTCTAGACAGGTTAAATTTGGTGTGAAACCGACCGCACTTTCAATCGCATTTAAGTAACGAGTTTCAACATTCGGATCTAAAGAATCTCCCTCAACTGCTTTCATCATCAACAGAGGGGCATCAACATAAGCGTCAAATTCGAATAAGGGAGTTATTGCTTCAAGTAAAATATCTATAGATATACCATCTGCACGTATTACATTTTTATGTAGTGAATGTGCGGGAAAATGGGCGTCAGCTAGAACTATCTCATCGCCATGCCCCATTTCGGCGAGGGTTTTTAGTAATTCAGGAGAAAGAGCTGGGTGAATACCTTTTAGCATTTTGTTGTTCCTTCTAGTTTGGGTAAATTCGTTTTCTTGTTGGTTGCATCGCTTGCTGTGCCGCGTTTACATTTTCGTAAATGCCTACGCCTGCAAAGGTAAACATTGCGGCACCAAGTACAGTACTTTCAGAAATGTCCACAACA
Source organism: Haemophilus aegyptius (assembly GCF_900475885.1). Taxonomy (GTDB): domain Bacteria; phylum Pseudomonadota; class Gammaproteobacteria; order Enterobacterales; family Pasteurellaceae; genus Haemophilus; species Haemophilus influenzae. The sequence goes on along the minus strand of NZ_LS483429.1, from coordinate 333,436 downwards.
TCAATCGGTAAATTTAAGGTGTTTGCACGGATTTGATTCCACAATACATTTTTTGAACCACCCCCAACACAAATTAAGCTTTTAGCTTGGAACTGACTGACTTGATGTAGCACGGATAAACCGTTTTTGAGTTTATTTGCCATATGTTGTAATGCGCTGACATAAATTTCTCCACGAGTAGCAAACATGGAAAGTCCACTGATATTACCTTGTCCTAGTTGGCTAAAAATACCTTCAAAATTGACCGCTCTTTTTCCCGCATTAAAAGCTTTTTCTCCCTCTTTGATCATTGTGGTGTAATAGTGATCGCTGCCATAAACATCGGAAAATAATAATTTACCTAACCATTCTATGACGCCAGAACCCACCCATTGTACCGCTGGATTAAAGCAATTGGATTGTGCATCAAATTCAGTGGTTAAGCCTTGAGAAACAAACTCAAATCTAGGTTCTGCGTGCTGGGTTCTAGCCATTAAGATTTCCCAGGTGCCAGAACTTAACACAGGCTGATTCAGCCCTGCACCAGACCCAAACACAGCAAATTGAGTATCATGTCCACAAGAAATGACAGGTACGGGATTTAATCCCCATTTCTGGGCTAACGGTGTACGTAATTTTCCAACTTTTTCACCTGCATAACGCATAGGAGGGAAATGGTTATTACTTAAACCCAGCGATGCTAAAATCAATGGATCCCAATTACCGCTAGTAAGGTTTGTCATCATTGATGTTCCCGCCATTGTGTGATCTGTAGTGAATTGACCAGTTAAGCGTTGAGTGAGCATTGACGAAATAAAAACGAATTTAGCCATTTTTTGGAAAACATCTGGCCTGTGTGTTTTTAACCAATGTAATTTAAATAAAGTATTAAAACTGTATTGACCAATGCCGTTACGTTGATAAAGATATTTGATATCTAATTGATTAGATAGATTTTCCATTACTGGTATGGTTCGTGGGCATTTCCATGAAATAATCGGATAAAGTTGTTGATCATTTTCATCAAAAGGTGCGCCATCCACGCCGAAAGTGGTAACAGATATTCCTACAATATCTTTTAAATCAATACCTTGTTGCATTAATTGATTGAAGGTTTGAGTTGCACAAGAGGTTAATTTTTGCCAGATTTCTTCAATATCCCAAATATGATAATCAGATGATTCGATTCCTTGTTTTGTATTATTAGCAAGGTGATGAGAGGCAAGAATTTGTCCTTTTTCATTTATCGCAATGGTGCGTAAATTTGTTGCACCACAGTCAAAAATCAATGCGATAGCCATAAAAACTCTCCTCAGCGCGGTCAAAAATCATTATGTTTTTGACCGCACTTTTTTATAAAAACAAATTAGGGGTTATTTATAAAGCGGACCAAAGTTTTGGCAGGCACGATAATCTTGCCCTTCCTTGTCTTGACCAAATCCATTCCAAGCACTAGGGCGGAAAATATTTTTCTCTGATACATTATGCATACAGACTGGAATGCGTAACATTGAAGCAAGAGTGATTAGATCAGCCCCCACATGACCGTGAGTCGCTACACAGTGATTTGCTCCCCAATTTGCCATGACTGAATACACATCAGTAAATGCACCTTTTCCAGTTAAACGTGGAACAAACCATGTTGTTGGCCAAGTTTCATTAGTACGTTGATTTAATTTATTATGTACATCTTGAGGTAAGTCGATTGACCAGCCTTCCGCAATTTGTAAAACGGGACCTAAACCTTTAATAAGATTAATACGGTGCATTGTAAACGGTATGCCACCTTTGGTTAGGAATTGAGAAGATAAACCGCCCCCTCGAAAATATTCGTGAACAGCAGGGCACCAACGTGTGTTTTCTAAGCAGCGTTTTGCTTCTTCTTCGGTAACATCCCATGCTGGTTTTAAAGTTGGATTGCCTTGAGCATCTTGATGTTCTCCCGTTCCATCAAGTGCAGCTGAACCTGAATTGATTAAATGAATGAATCCACTTTCAGGTCGCCATCCAGTAACACGCTCAACCGAATCTTGGCTCCAATAAGTACGCACATCTGCGAAAATTTGAGCTTTGCCAGTTAATTGATGCCCAAATAACATTCCTATTGCATTTAAACTATCATTTTCCGTGGCAAGAATATAAGGTGGACGCACGCCATTCCAGTCATAAGTTGAATTGAGCATTGCCTCCATAAAATCGCCGTTTGGCAAATGATCAGTCCAATGACGCTGCCCTTGAAAACCTGCGGCAATGGCATTATGACCTAAGGCTTCTTCTGCATAATTTAATGTTGCTAATTTTGGATTTCCTACCATCAAATCACGAGTGATAATGGTCATTTTCACAACATTTTCCCAAAGTTCTGCACGCTCTTCCGCATTGAGTTGATTCTCTAGGCTATTTACATCAACCCCTTCTTTGCAATATTGTTTAACCCAACTCAAGGCTAAATCAACTTCTTCTTGATCATAAATTTTGCGGTCTAAACGGCGTTTAATTTCCATCATATCCACATATTCATTACGCATACCTAAATATTCTTGGAAGAAAGCTTGATTTACAATAGAACCTGCAATTCCCATGGAAACTGACCCAATAGATAAATAGGATTTTCCTCGAATACTTGCAACAGCAAGCCCAGCACGAGCAAAACGCAATAATTTTTCTTTTACATCTTCAGGAATGTTTGTGTCATCGGCTTCTTGAACTTCTGTGCCGTAAATGGAAAAGGCTGGTAGTCCTAATTGAGAATGACCAGCAAGGGCGGCAGCCAAGTAAACCGCACCTGGGCGTTCCGTACCGTTAAATCCCCAAATTGCTTTAGGCATGTGAGGATCCATATCAATGGTTTCTGATCCATAACACCAACAAGGGGTAACGGTAATGGTTAATCCAACGTTTTCGCGTTTAAATTTATCCGCACAGGCGGCTGCTTCGGCTACACCGCCGATAGTGCTATCTGCAACTACACATTCAACGAAAGTACCATCTGTATGACGAATATGTGTTTGTAATAATTGAGCAACAGATTGAGCCATACGTATTGTTTGGGTTTCAAGAGATTCTCGAACCCCCATTCGACGACCATCAATAGTTGGACGAATACCGATTTTTATACGATTTGATTGAGTAGCAAGAGCCATAGTTACACTCCTTTGTTTGTGCTTAAGTAAGAATGATGAAATCACTGCAGAACAAATGGTGTTTTCATTGAATTAGAGTGTGAAAGAAAAATGATAAGGAAAACAGTAAGAAATGAAATTTTGTTGCAAAACTGCGAAGCAGATCACAAAAATTGACTATATTTAAGGAAATGTATATGACCGATTCTTTCAATTTTTAGTAATTTTCGGTCAAAATGGTCATCTTTTTTTATAAAACGGTCATTATATCGTGTTGCTCACAATATTTTTGTAAGTTATCGGGAAGTGACCGATCAGAAAAAATGGTATTAATTTTGCTTAAATCGGCAAGTTGAATCAAACTTGTTTTTTCAAATTTAGAAGAATCAATTAACAAATAAGCACGTTCTGAAGCTTCCATCATTTTTCGTTTTAAAGAGGCATTCAGCTCGTTTGATTCCCAGATATTACCGTTTTTATCAATTCCTGAACAAGAAAACACTGAAAAATTAATATGTAATCGTTGTAATAAGTACTCAGATAAGGGACCGTAAAATGCTTCATATTTTGCTGAATAAACTCCGCCAGTAACAATAGTTTTAACATTGGATTTATTAACTAGGGCATTAATGTTAAACATTGAATTGGTTACTACTGTACAAGGGATATCGGGCATTAAATAAGCAAAATACCAACTTGTTGAGCTTGCATCTAAACCTATAACGGCATTTTCATATAGCAAATCCAAGGCTTTTTGGGCAATATGTCGTTTAGCTGTTGCATTAATATGTTTTCGAGTTTGGAAAAATGAACCTAAATCTTTGGTTTTATTACTCACTGCTCCTCCGTGGGTTCGGTGCAATAAGCCTTTGTTCGCTAATTTGTTCAAATCGCGACGAATGGTTTCCACCGAAATATCACAATGCTGTGCAAGTTCTATTACGCTGGCTTTTCCTTGTTGATTTACCCATTGTAAAATTAATTCATCACGATAATTCATCTCTTTTCCCTATACGGTGGATTTAGTCGAGATTCTAGTTTACGCTTGAGCATATTGAAAATCCAAGGAGGGTGACGTATATCTTCCTAAAAGTGCGGTCAATTTTTTGTGAGTTTCTTTTCAAGAGTATGCAAGCTACAATACGCCCCCAAGTTTTATCAATGTAAATCAGAAAGAGAATAATTATGCCCTTTGCTATTGGTCAGCGTTGGTTAAGTGAAAGTGAAAACGCTTTAGGATTAGGTATCATTACCGCATTAGATCAACGAACCGTCACGATTTATTTCCCTGCGGCGGATGAAACGCGTATATATGCTGCTGCACAAGCGCCTTTAAGCCGAATTGTATTTAGTAAAGGTGAAACCTTATCCCATCAAGCTGGCTGGCAAGGCGAGATTTTAGACGTTCAAAATATGAACGGTTTGCTATTTTATTTAGTTAAAAATCCACAAGGTGAAGATGTTATTGTGCAAGAACGTGATATTTCACCGATTATTTCTTTTAGCCAAGCAAAAGATCGCCTCTTTTCAGCGCAAATTGATCGCAGCACTCATTTTGCATTGCGTTATCGCACGCTTTGTCATCAGCAAGCACAATTTAAATCGCCATTGCGTGGTTTACGCGGAACGCGTGCAAGTTTAATTCCCCATCAGCTTCATATTGCAGCTGAAGTCGGTAATCGAGTTAATCCTCGCGTGTTATTGGCGGATGAGGTTGGTTTAGGGAAAACCATTGAAGCAGGAATGATTTTGCAAAATCAACTTTTTGCTGAGAAAGTGCAACGTGTTCTTATTATCGTGCCAGAAACCTTGCAACATCAATGGCTGGTAGAAATGCTTCGTCGTTTTAATTTGCATTTTGCACTTTTTGATGAAGAACGTTGCAACGATTTTGATCTTGATGCCGTTAATCCGTTTACAACTGAAAGCTTAATTATTTGTTCGCTGAATTGGTTAGAAACTCATCCAAACCGAGTAGAGCAGGTGCTCAATGCTCAATTTGATTGCTTAATTGTGGACGAAGCCCATCATTTGGTGTGGTCTGAAACCTCGCCAAGTACTGCTTATTTATTAGTTGAACAGCTTGCTCGTATCATTCCATCCGTCTTGTTACTCACTGCAACTCCAGAGCAACTTGGGCAAGAAAGTCATTTTGCTCGTTTGCACTTACTGGATCCAGAACGTTTCTTTGATTATCAAACCTTTGTGAAAGAGCAGGAACGCTATCAACCTGTGGTTAATGCCGTTGAATCTTTGTTGGCAAATAAGGCATTAAGTGCGGTCGAAAAAAATCATATTTCTGATTTATTGCTTGAACAAGATGTCGAGCCACTTTTTAAAGCAATTGCATCAAATAATGATGAAGAACAACAGCGTGCCCGTCAGGAATTGATTCAAGCCTTAATTGATCGTCACGGCACGGGGCGAATGTTATTCCGCAATACACGTCAAGGCGTGAAAGGTTTTCCGCACCGTGTTTATCATCAAATTACTCTCTCTGAAGAGAATGATAAAATTGATTGGCTGATTGATTTCCTCAAACTACATCGCGATGAAAAAATCTTTGTGATTTGCCAGACGGCGGCAACTGCGATTCAGTTAGAACAAATTTTACGTGAACGTGAGGCGATTCGCGCCGCAGTGTTTCACGAAAAAATGTCGATTATCGAACGGGATAGAGCCGCAGCTTATTTTGCGGATTTAGAAAACGGCGCACAGGTTTTACTGAGTTCAAGTATTGGCTCGGAAGGGCGTAACTTCCAATTCGCAGCAAATTTAGTGTTATTTGATTTACCGACAAATCCTGATTTATTGGAACAATGTATTGGCCGATTAGATCGTATTGGACAAAAACGTGATGTGCAAATTTATGTGCCTTGTGCGAAAGATTCGCCTCAAAGTCGTTTAGCACGTTGGTACAATGAGGGATTGAATGCTTTTGAACAAACTTGTCCAATGGGAATGGCATTATTTTCTCAGTTTGCCGATGAGTTGGAAAAAGTGCGGTCAAATTCTACCGCACTTTCAGAGAATGAATTTTCCGAATTATTAAAACAAACTAAAACCGTTCGGGAAAAACTCAAGATTGAGTTAGAAAAAGGTCGCGATCGTTTATTAGAGCTAAATTCTCATGGCGGTGAGCAAGCACAAGCATTAGCGGATCAAATTGCTGATGAAGATAATTCGCCAGAGCTTGTGAATTTTGCTTTAAAATTATTTGATATTATTGGCGTAGAGCAAGAAGATCTTGGGGCTAATAGTATTGTAATTAGTCCAACTGGGACAATGCTTGTGCCCGACTTTCCAGGTTTAAAAGAAGAAGGTGTGACGGTTACCTTTGATCGAGAACTTGCCCTTGCCCGCGAAGAAATGGAATTCTTGACTTGGGATCATCCTATGATTCGTCAAGGTATTGATCTTGTTGCTTCGGGTGATATTGGCAAAGCCGCAATGGCATTGCTTGTGAATAAACAACTGCCCGCTGGAACCTTATTAATTGAATTGATTTATGTGGTGGAAAGCCAATCGCCAAAAGGATTACAGCTCAATCGTTTCTTGCCGCCAACGCCTATTCGTCTGCTGCTTGATAACAAAGGAAATAACATGGGTGAGCAGGTTGCCTTTGAAACCTTGCATAGCAAATTGAAACCACTTGGTAAAAATATTGCTAATCAAATGGTAAAAATGGCACGTGCCAATATTGAAGCCTTGATTACACGAGGCGATCAACTCGTAAAATCTTTGGCAGAATCGATTATTGCTGAAGCTAAAAATCAAGCAGATCAACAATTAAGCGCAGAAATTAACCGTTTGCAGGCTTTGCGAGCAGTGAATAAAAATATTCGCCAAAGCGAAATTGATATTTTGGAACAACAACGAACACAATCACTGGATGAGCTTTCTAAAGCAAATTGGCGTTTGGATTGTTTGCGTGTCATTGTGACGAACAAGGAATAAAAATGGCATTGATTGAATACAATCCGCCTCTTGAACCTTATTTGGATATTATTTATCAAGATAATCATTTGTGCGTGGTGAACAAACCGAGCGGTTTGCTTTCTGTGCCGGGTAATCAACCACAATATTACGATAGCGTAATGAGTCGAGTAAAAGAAAAATTCGGCTTTTGTGAGCCTGCTCATCGTTTGGATATGGCAACGAGTGGCATCATTGTGTTTGCTTTAAGTAAGGCGGCGGATCGTGAATTAAAACGTCAATTTCGCGAACGTGAACCGAAAAAACACTATCAAGCGATTGTTTGGGGGCATTTGGAGAACGATTATGGCGAGGTAAATTTGCCAATGATTTGTGATTGGGAAAATCGACCTCGCCAACGTTTGGATTTCGTTTTAGGAAAAAGAGCGGTCACAAAATTCGAAGTTTTAGCACGTTTGCCGAATAACAGTACTCGCGTGAAACTGACGCCCGTGACAGGCAGATCTCATCAATTACGCTTGCACATGTTAGCATTGGGGCATCCAATTCTAGGCGATAAATTTTACTCTCATCCTCAGGCTAAAGCTATGTCGCCAAGATTATGTTTGCACGCAGAAGAATTGACGATTACCCACCCCATTACAGGGGAAACAATGACTTTTAATGCGAAGTCCGATTTTTAAATTTGCGCATAAGCACGAGATCACGAATGAAAAACTTTTTAGCTCAACAAGGAAAAATCACGCTAATTCTCACCGCACTTTGTGTGCTCATTTATCTTGCTCAACAGCTGGGGTTTGAAGACGATATTATGTATTTGATGCATTATCCCGCTTACGAAGAGCAAGATAGCGAAGTGTGGCGTTATATCTCACATACATTGGTACATTTATCTAATTTTCATATTTTGTTTAATCTGTCTTGGTTTTTTATTTTCGGTGGAATGATTGAACGCACTTTTGGCTCGGTCAAATTATTGATATTGTATGTTGTAGCATCTGGCATAACAGGATATGTGCAAAATTATGTGTCTGACCCCGCTTTTTTTGGGCTTTCTGGTGTTGTATATGCGGTTCTAGGTTATGTATTTATACGTGATAAATTGAATCATCATTTATTTGATCTGCCAGAAGGTTTTTTCACAATGTTATTGGTGGGGATCGCATTAGGTTTTATTAGCCCCTTATTTGGTGTTGAAATGGGAAATGCAGCGCATATATCAGGCTTGATTGTCGGCTTGATTTGGGGATTTATTGATAGCAAATTGCGCAAAAATTCGCTAGAGTAAGCCCGTTTAATTTGGATAAAGGATTCGCTATGAAACAATCGTTACGCCATCAAAAAATTATTAAACTGGTGGGACAATCTGGCTATTTAAGCACGGAAGAATTGGTTGCAGCCTTAGATGTTAGCCCTCAAACGATTCGCCGTGATTTGAATATTTTGGCGGAGTTGGATTTAATCCGTCGCCATCACGGTGGCGCAGCATCACCATCTTCTGCAGAAAATTCTGATTACGTGGATCGTAAAAAATTCTTTTCATTACAAAAAAATAATATTGCACAAGAAGTTGCGAAGTTGATTCCTAACGGTGCATCGTTGTTTATTGATATTGGTACCACGCCTGAGGCTGTCGCCAATGCATTGCTTGGCCACGAAAAACTCCGAATTGTGACGAACAATCTGAATGCCGCTCATCTTTTACGCCAAAATGAAAGTTTTGATATTGTTATGGCGGGCGGATCATTACGAATGGATGGTGGAATTATTGGCGAAGCTACGGTAAATTTTATTTCTCAATTTCGCCTAGATTTCGGGATTTTAGGGATTAGCGCGATCGATGCTGATGGTTCATTATTGGATTACGATTACCATGAAGTACAAGTAAAGCGAGCGATTATTGAAAGTTCACGTCAGACCTTATTAGTGACCGATCACTCTAAATTTTCGCGCCAAGCGATTGTTCGCTTGGGCGAATTAAGTGATGTAGAATATTTGTTTACGGATGATGTTCCCGAAGGAATTGTTAATTATCTGAAAGCTCAGAAAACGAAATTGGTTTTATGTAATGGTAAAGTGCGGTAAAAATATCTTTGATTTTCTTATTAATTTATCGATAAAAGAAGCTATTACTCTTAATTTTTGATTTAATTGAACGTTATCTAAAAGTAATCTAAATATTCTCTCGCTGAATTATTGTCTTTTCTATAATTAAACATTTCCAAGCGTAAAAGTATCTTGCTTTTTTAATCAATTAAAGAAATTTCATATTTCTGTATTATCTAATTATTTTTAGCTATCAATATTCTTTAAAACATTCCGAGCTTAGATAAGAAAATCCCTTGCTGGGCAAGGGATTTAGTAATGAGTTAAAGTGCGGTAGAAATTACCAACCTTTTACAACACCATCTTTAAAGTGTTTTTGAGCTTCTTGGTAAACTTCTTCTGTTTGGTAAGATTTTACGAAATCTTGAACAGCTTTGCTGTCTTTGTTATCGGTACGAGAAACGATAATGTTCACATATGGCGAATCTTTATCTTCTACAAATACACCGTCATCTTGAGCATTTAAGCCTACTTGACCCGCATAAGTATTGTTTACTACAGCTAAATCAACGTCGTCTAATGCACGTGCCGCAACAGAAGTATCTACTTCAGTGATGTTTAATTTTTTCGGATTTTCAACAATATCTAATACAGTTGAAAGAAGGTTATTTGCATCTTTTAATTTGATTAAGCCTTGTTTTTCAAGAAGAATTAATGCACGACCACGGTTTGTTGGATCGTTAGGAACAACAACTTTAGCACCGTCTTGTAATTTATTCACATTTTTGATTTTTTTAGAATAACCCGCTAATGGATAGACGAAAGTATTACCCACGATAACTAAGTTATTTAAATTTTTCGCTTTTGCATCTTCATCTAAATAAGGTTTATGTTGCATTGCGTTTGCATCTAAATCACCTTTAGATACAGCTTCATTTGGTAATGCGTAGTCATTGAATTCAACGAATTGAACGTCTAAACCATATTTTTCTTTAGCGACTTTTGCTGCAATTTCTGCAACTTGATGCTCAGGGCCAGACATCACGCCTACTTTGATTTTAAGCGGTGCTGCTGCAGCTTCAGGTTTTTTGTCTTCTTTACAGCCTGTTAAAACGAGAGCTGATGCGATTGCAGTGATTGCAAAAAGTTGTTTTAATTTCATAGGATTTCCTTCCTGTTTAAGTTAAGAGTTGCGTTTAATTAACGATGATCCACTTTTCTAGCCAGTGTATCGCCGAGTTTTTGGCTAATCATAACGAATAGCACAATAATAATGGTTGCCACCCAAGTGACATAAGGCATATTGCGATATACGCCGTAGTTGATAGCGAGACTACCTAAACCACCGCCCCCTTGTGTCCCCGCCATTGCTGAGTAACCAACTAAAGTGACTAGCGTAAGAGTAACGCCATTAATTAGCGTAGGTAGAGCTTCTGACAAATAGAATTTACGAACAATTTGCCATTTAGTAGCCCCCATTGCTTGAGCTGCTTCGGTTAAGCCATTTGGAATTTCCATTAGTGCATTAGCAGTTAAGCGAGCCACGAATGGCATTGCACAAATACTCAATGGAATAATTGCTGCTGTTGTACCTAATACGGTTCCCACGATGAAACGAGTTACAGGTAATAAGATTAAGAGCAAAATAATAAATGGAATGGAACGCCCGATATTAATAATCGTGTTTAACACAAAATGGGTGCGGTTATTTTGTAAAATCTCATTTTTTCCAGTTAAAAAAGTCCATACACCCACAGGCACGCCGACTAGTACAGAAAGTAGGGTAGATGCAAAACTGATATAAACAGTTTCATAAGTTGCGGTTGCGACAACACCCCACATTTGAGGTGTTAATTGCTGGCTGAATGTTGCCAAGAAATCATTGAACATAACCAAGCACCTCCACGCGCACGTTGTTTTCCATTAAATAAACTTTGGTTTGCGTAATGGCATCTTCATCGCCTTCTACTTCAGCAATGGTATAACCAAATTTCACGCCTCCAGCATAATCAATTTGTGAGGTTAAGATACTGAGCTCCACGCCAAATTTTTTTGATGCTTGAGAAAGTAACGGTGCATCGACTGAGCGACCCGTAAACTCAAATTTGATGATTGGATACGCTTTGCTATGTTTCGGCGTATCAGTAAGATTTTCCAAATATTCATCAGGTAGACTGATGTGGAAGGTCGAACGAATAAACTCTTGTGCTAATTCTGTTTTAGGGTTTGCAAAAATTTCACCGACAGTACCTTGTTCAACTAGGCGACCTTGATCAATGACAGCAACTTGATCACAAATCTGTTTAACAACTTCCATTTCATGGGTAATCAACAAAATTGTAATACCTAAAGTGCGGTTAATTTCTTTTAATAATTGCAGAATAGATTGCGTCGTTGCAGGATCTAATGCGCTAGTTGCTTCATCACATAATAAGACTTTAGGATCGCTCGCTAAGGCACGTGCAATGGCTACGCGTTGTTTTTGCCCGCCAGAAAGATTGCTTGGGTAAGCATCACGTTTTTCACTTAAACCAACAAGATCTAAAAGTGCGGTAATTTTTTCTTGGATTTTTGCTTTTGACTCACTTTCCAATTCTAAGGGTAATGTCACGTTTTCAAATACGGTGCGAGAACTTAGTAAATTGAAATGCTGAAAAATCATTCCAATTTGACGACGAGCAAGTACTAATTCGCGATCAGAAAGTTTTGTTAATTCTACGCCATCAACAATAACGGAACCACTTGTCGGTTTTTCTAATAAGTTTACACAGCGAATTAATGTACTTTTTCCTGCACCAGATGCACCAATTACGCCACAGATTTGACCTTTTTCGATATTCAACGAAACATTATCAAGCGCAGTCAATTTTTTGTTCGGTAGCTCAAAAATTTTCGTAATATTATTTAGCTTAATCATATAAGCCCTTTTTATTTATTGTTTTTAAATCTGTTTTGGTATTCTAGATGTCTAGATTGCTATGTCAATATGTCAGATTATCTTTTTTAGACAGATTAGTTATGGCTTATATTTGCTAATTGCTTGGATTAAATAGATAATTTTTGTCAATTTGACATGTATAAAAGGTAAGAGAATGAATAAGGCTATTTTTTTAGATCGCGATGGCACGTTAAATATTGATTATGGTTATGTACACGAAATTGATAACTTTAAATTTATTGATGGTGCGATTGATGCATTGCGAGAATTAAAGAAAATGGGATATATGTTGGTATTAGTGACCAACCAGTCGGGCATTGCACGTGGTTATTTTTCTGAGGATCAGTTTTTACAATTAACAGAATGGATGGATTGGTCGTTAGCTGAACAAGATGTGGATTTGGATGGTATTTACTATTGTCCACATCATCCTGAGGGAAAGGGCGAATATAAAGAAGATTGTGATTGTCGGAAGCCTAAATCGGGAATGTTATTGCAAGCGATCAAAGAATTAAAGATCGATCCTACGCAATCTATTATGGTTGGAGATAAAGTTGAAGACCTAAAAGCGGGGACTGGTGCGAAGGTAAAAATGAACGTATTAGTTCGTACTGGTAAACCAGTAACAGGGGAAGGAGAAGGAATAGCGGATTATGTGTTAGATTCTATCGTAGATCTTCCGAGAATTTTAAAACGCTTAAAAAAATAGCCAAAAAGATCTATATTTTGCTCTAATCGCTTGTACTTTAATCAAAAGAACATTTTTTTAAATATTTTTACAAAAAAGTACTTGCAAGGGCTTTGAAAATCCCTATAATCCACGGCACACAACGACGCACTGTTGTGAAGTTTTTTAAGTTTCCAAGTGCGTCGTTATTTTTTGCTCTTTAACAATATATCAGACAATCTGTGTGGGCACTTGTTGATTGACTTGTTTTAAAACTATTTTTAATTTTGAAGTCTTAATAGGTGCTTAACTGAAAATTCATCATTACTTTTTTAAGTAGTGTTTTATTTATAGCTAAGCAGTTTATTGAGCGATTGAACTTGAATTGAAGAGTTTGATCATGGCTCAGATTAAACGCTGGCGGCAGGCTTAACACATGCAAGTCGAACGGTAGCAGGAGAAAGCTTGCTTTCTTGCTGACGAGTGGCGGACGGGTGAGTAATGCTTGGGAATCTGGCTTATGGAGGGGGATAACGACGGGAAACTGTCGCTAATACCGCGTAGTGTCGAGAGACGAAAGTGCGGGACTGAGAGGCCGCATGCCATAGGATGAGCCCAAGTGGGATTAGGTAGTTGGTGGGGTAAAGGTCTACCAAGCCTGCGATCTCTAGCTGGTCTGAGAGGATGACCAGCCACACTGGAACTGAGACACGGTCCAGACTCCTACGGGAGGCAGCAGTGGGGAATATTGCGCAATGGGGGGAACCCTGACGCAGCCATGCCGCGTGAATGAAGAAGGCCTTCGGGTTGTAAAGTTCTTTCGGTATTGAGGAAGGTTGATGTGTTAATAGCACATCAAATTGACGTTAAATACAGAAGAAGCACCGGCTAACTCCGTGCCAGCAGCCGCGGTAATACGGAGGGTGCGAGCGTTAATCGGAATAACTGGGCGTAAAGGGCACGCAGGCGGTTATTTAAGTGAGGTGTGAAAGCCCTGGGCTTAACCTAGGAATTGCATTTCAGACTGGGTAACTAGAGTACTTTAGGGAGGGGTAGAATTCCACGTGTAGCGGTGAAATGCGTAGAGATGTGGAGGAATACCGAAGGCGAAGGCAGCCCCTTGGGAATGTACTGACGCTCATGTGCGAAAGCGTGGGGAGCAAACAGGATTAGATACCCTGGTAGTCCACGCTGTAAACGCTGTCGATTTGGGGGTTGGGGTTTAACTCTGGCGCCCGTAGCTAACGTGATAAATCGACCGCCTGGGGAGTACGGCCGCAAGGTTAAAACTCAAATGAATTGACGGGGGCCCGCACAAGCGGTGGAGCATGTGGTTTAATTCGATGCAACGCGAAGAACCTTACCTACTCTTGACATCCTAAGAAGAGCTCAGAGATGAGCTTGTGCCTTCGGGAACTTAGAGACAGGTGCTGCATGGCTGTCGTCAGCTCGTGTTGTGAAATGTTGGGTTAAGTCCCGCAACGAGCGCAACCCTTATCCTTTGTTGCCAGCGACTTGGTCGGGAACTCAAAGGAGACTGCCAGTGATAAACTGGAGGAAGGTGGGGATGACGTCAAGTCATCATGGCCCTTACGAGTAGGGCTACACACGTGCTACAATGGCGTATACAGAGGGAAGCGAAGCTGCGAGGTGGAGCGAATCTCATAAAGTACGTCTAAGTCCGGATTGGAGTCTGCAACTCGACTCCATGAAGTCGGAATCGCTAGTAATCGCGAATCAGAATGTCGCGGTGAATACGTTCCCGGGCCTTGTACACACCGCCCGTCACACCATGGGAGTGGGTTGTACCAGAAGTAGATAGCTTAACCTTTTGGAGGGCGTTTACCACGGTATGATTCATGACTGGGGTGAAGTCGTAACAAGGTAACCGTAGGGGAACCTGCGGTTGGATCACCTCCTTACCCAAGACGAGAGACAGCGAGTGCTCACACAGATTGGCTGATAGTTGTAGACAAGATTAAAAACGAAGCGAAAGCAACGTTGAAAAATAAACGTTAAAAGATAAAAAGAAAATAGAGTATCTTTAATTGATGTCCCCATCGTCTAGAGGCCTAGGACATCGCCCTTTCACGGCGGTAACCGGGGTTCGAATCCCCGTGGGGACGCCAATTAAAGATAACTTTATTAGATTGTCTTACTGTTCTTTAAAAAATTGGAAACAAGCTGAAAACAAGAGATTTTCGAGAGAAAGTCTGAGTAGGCAAGACAGGAAAGTGAAAAGAGGGAACTGAGAAGGAAACTCTAAAAACAAACCTGTTTTGTAAAAAAATCTTGATTGAACAAAAGTAATCAAGTGTTTAGTTGAATTAATGAGGCTGAAAGTGCAGTCAAAGCACGGTATCTATTTTATATTGAGTTTTGAAAACATTTGAGGTTGTATAGTTAAGTGACTAAGCGTACAAGGTGGATGCCTTGGCAATCAGAGGCGAAGAAGGACGTGCTAATCTGCGAAAAGCTTGGATGAGTCGATAAGAGGCGTTTAATCCAAGATATCCGAATGGGGAAACCCAGTAGATGAAGAATCTACTATCAACAAGTGAATTCATAGCTTGTTGAGGCAAACCGGGAGAACTGAAACATCTAAGTACCCCGAGGAAAAGAAATCAACCGAGATTTCGTCAGTAGCGGCGAGCGAAAGCGAAAGAGCCAGTAAGTGATAGCAATATAGTTAGGAGAATGTGTTGGGAAGCACAATCAAAGAGGGTGATAATCCCGTATCTAAAAACCATATTGTGGTACTAAGCTAACGAGAAGTAGGGCGGGACACGTGATATCCTGTTTGAAGAAGGGGGGACCATCCTCCAAGGCTAAATACTCCTGATTGACCGATAGTGAACCAGTACTGTGAAGGAAAGGCGAAAAGAACCCCGGTGAGGGGAGTGAAATAGAACCTGAAACCTTGTACGTACAAGCAGTGGGAGCCCCATCACTTAATCCGATTGGAAGGTGATGAAAAGCAACCGCACTTAAACAATGGTAAGAGGAGCGAAGCGAGTCAAACCACCCAAAAGAAGCAGTGGGATTAAGTGATGGGGTGACTGCGTACCTTTTGTATAATGGGTCAGCGACTTATATTTTGTAGCGAGGTTAACCGAATAGGGGAGCCGAAGGGAAACCGAGTCTTAACTGGGCGTTGAGTTGCAGGGTATAGACCCGAAACCCGGTGATCTAGCCATGGGCAGGTTGAAGGTTGGGTAACACTAACTGGAGGACCGAACCGACTAATGTTGAAAAATTAGCGGATGACTTGTGGCTGGGGGTGAAAGGCCAATCAAACCGGGAGATAGCTGGTTCTCCCCGAAATCTATTTAGGTAGAGCCTTGAGGTGACACCTTTGGGGGTAGAGCACTGTTTCGGCTAGGGGTCCATCCCGGATTACCAACCCGATGCAAACTACGAATACCAAAGAGTGATACTCAGGAGACACACGGCGGGTGCTAACGTCCGTCGTGGAGAGGGAAACAACCCAGACCGCCAGCTAAGGTCCCCAAGTCTATATTAAGTGGGAAACGAAGTGGGAAGGCTTAGACAGCTAGGATGTTGGCTTAGAAGCAGCCATCATTTAAAGAAAGCGTAATAGCTCACTAGTCGAGTCGGTCTGCGCGGAAGATGTAACGGGGCTGAAATATAGCACCGAAGCTGCGGCATCAGGCGTATCACTAATACGCCTGTTGGGTAGGGGAGCGTTGTGTAAGCGGATGAAGGTTCATCGAGAGGTGGGCTGGACGTATCACAAGTGCGAATGCTGACATAAGTAACGATAAAACGGGTGAAAAACCCGTTCGCCGGAAGACCAAGGGTTCCTGTCCAACGTTAATCGGGGCAGGGTAAGTCGGCTCCTAAGGCGAGGCTGAAAAGCGTAGTCGATGGGAAACAGGTTAATATTCCTGTACTTGGTAAAGCTGCGATGTGGGGACGGAGTAGGTTAGGTTATCGCACTGTTGGATATGTGCGTTTAAGTTGGTAGGTGGGAAGTTTAGGCAAATCCGGACTTCCTTAACACAGAGAGATGATGACGAGGCTCTACGGAGCTGAAGTAACTGATACCACACTTCCAGGAAAAGCCACTAAGCGAAAGGCTTTACTAAACCGTACTGAAAACCGACACAGGTGGTCAGGTAGAGAATACTCAGGCGCTTGAGAGAACTCGGGTGAAGGAACTAGGCAAAATAGCACCGTAACTTCGGGAGAAGGTGCGCCGGCGTAGATTGTAAGGGCTAGCCCCTGAAGGTTGAACCGGTCGAAGTGACCAGCTGGCTGCAACTGTTTATTAAAAACACAGCACTCTGCAAACACGAAAGTGGAGGTATAGGGTGTGATGCCTGCCCGGTGCTGGAAGGTTAATTGATGGTGTCATCGCAAGAGAAGCACCTGATCGAAGCCCCAGTAAACGGCGGCCGTAACTATAACGGTCCTAAGGTAGCGAAATTCCTTGTCGGGTAAGTTCCGACCTGCACGAATGGCATAATGATGGCCAGGCTGTCTCCACCCGAGACTCAGTGAAATTGAAATCGCCGTGAAGATGCGGTGTACCCGCGGCTAGACGGAAAGACCCCGTGAACCTTTACTATAGCTTGACACTGAACATTGAATTTTGATGTGTAGGATAGGTGGGAGACTAAGAAGATGATACGCCAGTATTGTTGGAGTCGACCTTGAAATACCACCCTTTAACGTTTGATGTTCTAACGAAGATTGCGGAACGTGGTCTCGGACAGTGTCTGGTGGGTAGTTTGACTGGGGCGGTCTCCTCCCAAAGCGTAACGGAGGAGCACGAAGGTTTGCTAATCACGGTCGGACATCGTGAGGTTAGTGCAATGGTATAAGCAAGCTTAACTGCGAGACAGACAAGTCGAGCAGGTACGAAAGTAGGTCATAGTGATCCGGTGGTTCTGAATGGAAGGGCCATCGCTCAACGGATAAAAGGTACTCCGGGGATAACAGGCTGATACCGCCCAAGAGTTCATATCGACGGCGGTGTTTGGCACCTCGATGTCGGCTCATCACATCCTGGGGCTGAAGTAGGTCCCAAGGGTATGGCTGTTCGCCATTTAAAGTGGTACGCGAGCTGGGTTTAGAACGTCGTGAGACAGTTCGGTCCCTATCTGCCGTGGGCGTAGGAGAATTGGTTGGGGCTGCTCCTAGTACGAGAGGACCGGAGTGGACGCACCACTGGTGTTCCGGTTGTGTCGCCAGACGCATTGCCGGGTAGCTAAGTGCGGAAGAGATAAGTGCTGAAAGCATCTAAGCACGAAACTTGCCAAGAGATGAGTTCTCCCAATCTAAGAGATAGTAAGGGTTGTTGTAGACTACGACGTAGATAGGTCAGGTGTGTAAGTGTAGTGATACATTGAGCTAACAGATACTAATTGCCCGAGAGGCTTAACTATACAACGCTCAAGTGTTTTTGGGAGCTAAGTGAAGTAAGAGATGAAAAGCGAAGCAAATAAAAGTAGAGCGGAAACCGAAGTAAAAGACTAAACAAAGAAAAGTAAATATAGAAGACTTAATAGAAAGGAAATTGAGTTCAGCTTGTGACCAATAAGAACGAGTGAAAGGTAGAGTAAAGACTGAGTAACGAGAGATAAAAGAGACGAGAGATAAAAGAGAAGACGAGTTATCAAAGAATTATCCTGGCGGCGATAGTGCGGTGGACCCACCTGAGACCATACCGAACTCAGAAGTGAAACGCTGTAATGCCGATGGTAGTGTGGGGTTTCCCCATGTGAGAGTAGGGCACCGCCAGGTTAGCAAATAAAAAATCTAAATATAAATCTATCCATTAAGGTAATTAAGATAGATAAAATTAAGTAAAAACAGAATTAAACAAATTAGATAAAGAATAAATATAGAACCCCAGTTTAAGGACTGGGGTTTTTATTTTTCCAAAGCTTTATATTCTTAATAATCATTCCTAGATCTTAAAAGAAGTATACTCCTTTTACTCCTATTGACATAGGAAGTAAAGGATATCTTGAATAAAATTAAGGAGTTAGAATGAAAAGCACATTTTCTAAATTTTTGTTAGTGTCTGTTATGCTGGGATTGTCTGGGTCAGTGATTTCTACTAATGCTTTTGCTACAGAACCAGCTAAAACTTTTACCGCACAAATGAAATCAAAATATACATTATCTGAAATTTCAGATATTTTAAAGAAAGATATGCTGTAGAATCAATAAAAGGTAAAGTGCTCTCTTTTAAGATGGAAGGCGATAAATTTATTGCAGTAACCTATAATAATGGCGATATTAAATTTGTAAGTTCATATGCTCCGTCGGATCGCTTTTCATTAAGAAAATTAAATAAACTGAATAGTGATAGCCGTTTAGGTAAATATATTTTGAATGATGACGGTGGAATGCGTATTGAAGTTACTATTCGTAGTAATAATAAAGGTCTGACTATAGCTCAAATTATTCAAGGAGTAAAAGATATTAAATTGTTAGATCGCTATGCGATAAATGAGTTTTCAGATAAATAATTTAAAGCCCTACTCGGTGCTTTTTCTTTTCTTCTCCTCTCACAATTAATTAGTGAGAAAATCCCCTACCAATGTTACAATCCACCTAATTTTTCTCAAAAGGATAACCTTAAATGGCTCGTAAGAAAAAAACACGTCGAATTACAGATATTATGCCAATTCGCAAAGCAGATAAAAAAATAGATATAATAAAAGCACGCTCTGGTAAAAAGCTTACTCGTTATGAATTGGATGCTAAAGCTCGTGAAGATAAGAAAAAACGTAAGCATAAAGGTTTAGCTTCAGGATCTCGTCATAGTGCGGTTGAAGAAAAAGCGAATAAACTTCAAAATGAAATTAAAGATCCAAAAATTGGTAGTAAGAAAAAGATACCGTTGGTTGTTGAATTTGTTAATAAGCCTGAAAAAGGTCAAGTAATTCCTGTAATAAAACAGGTGAAAAAACAAGATCCAATGAAAGAGCTTGAAAATCTGGAAAATAATGAAATTCTTAATGAATTATTGGATGCTTTAGATGCGGGTAAAACTATTAGTAAATCAGATCAACAATTTGTAGATGAATGCTTAGATCGAATTTCTGAGTTAATGGAAGAACTTGGCATTGAAGACGAAGATGAAAGCGAAGATGATTTATACCGCACTTTCGAGCGTATGGATATTAATCAATTTAGGTAATCTATGATTTGGATATTTTTTGTCATCGCACTTTTCTTGGTAACTGGATTGACTCTATATGCAATCCGTTTATTAAAGCAGTTAAAAGTTCAAAAGGAATTGATTGCTAAAGCTAAGAATAATCGGGTTATACGATTAAAAGAGAGCATTGATATTATTGCTCGTGCAATGCAGTCTGGAGAATGTAATCTTTCTGAAGGCGTAATTCGTCTTACAATGCTATTAAGGCCTTTTGGTAAGAATTTATCATCTTATCCTGCGATGGCTAATTTATATGAAGTGGTGCGTGATATGCCTACACATGATGACCGTAAACTACTTGAGAAAAGAGAAAGAATGCGTCTGGATTTAGCTCGAGAAAGTGCAGAAGCACAGTTTGAAAAAAATATTAAACAAGAATTGTATATTTTATTAGAAGATATTAAATCTATTGAGCTAATTTAAATATTATAATTTTAAAGAAAAATGCGCTAAGTCTCTCCTAGCGCATTTTTTATGATTATTTTTAACGATTTTGTTCAAAAAATAATACCGTTGCTGCAACACGAGAATGAACATTTAATTTACGTAATAAATTACGGATATGTACTTTTACGGTTTCTTCTGAAATAAACAGTTGTGCTGCAATTTGTTTGTTTGATAAGCCAGTTGCAATTTGACGAAGTACGCCCATTTCGCGATCCGTTAAGCTGTCTAACGGATTATCTTCATGAGTACGTTCTAATAATAAATTTTTAATAGAATCACTCAGAATGACTTCGCCTTGTGCTATGCGCTTGATTTGCTCTAGCAAAGTATCTGGTTCAGTATCTTTTAACAAATAACCATCTGCACCAGCATCAATTAGAGTATAAATATCATTTTTTGCATCAGACACTGTTAAAATTAAAATTCGCGCATCAACGCCTTCTGCACGTAATCCTTTGAGCGTATCTAACCCAGAAAGTCCTTTCATGTTGAGATCTAAAATGATCACATCAGGTGATGTTTGTAATGCCACAGAAATCCCTTCTGTGCCGCTGCTTACGTCAGCCACTACTTCAAAGTTATCGTCTAATTCTACAAGTTGTTTAATGCCACGACGCATTAACGGATGGTCGTCAATCAATAAAACTTTTAGCTTATCCTGCATAATTTCTCCTTTAGTGGTTAGAAGTCCACTTTAAAAAGCATAGCATTTTATAAAGAATTCAATTCTATGCCAATCTAGAATAGAAAAAAATTTGATTTATATCACAAACTTACTATTTGAGGTAGGTTTATTGATGGATAAAAATAGAAAAAGTGCGGTAGAAAAATAGATAATTTTTTACCGCTCTTTTTTAAGATAAGAAATATTAAATGGTCGATTCTAATGCCCAAAGTTCCTGTAAGGTTTCTCGGCGACGAATTAGATAGGATTGATCGCCATCTACTAAAACTTCTGCAGTGCGGGCTCTTGAGTTATAGTTTGATGACATGCTTGCTCCATAGGCACCAGCAGAACATTGAGCTATATAATCCCCTTCGGCAATTGAAAGTTCCCGTTGTTTGCCTAAGAAATCAGACGTTTCGCAAACAGGCCCTACAACATCATAAATGGCTTTTTCTCTTTCTAAAGTGCGGTCAATTTCGACGATGTTCATGTAAGCCTCATACAATGCTGGGCGGATCATATCGTTCATTCCTGTGTCGGTAATGGCGAAATTACGGCTTTCATTACTTTTTAAGTATTGTACTTTTGCTACTAGAATTCCTGCATTTGCAGAAATTGCTCTGCCTGGTTCAAGAATAATTTCAAGTTCGGGATAATTTTTTAGTTTTTCTAATAACGCATTTGCGTAATCGCTTGGATGCGGAGGCGTTTCATCCGTATAAGTCACGCCTAAACCACCGCCCAGATCGAGATGTTTTAATGTAATTCCATCTTCTTTTAATTGTTCCATTAGGACAATTAAGCGATCTGTTGCATCTAAGAATGGTTGTAATTCGGTGAGCTGTGAGCCTATGTGGCAATCCATCCCTGTTATTTTTATGTTTGGTAGCGTTGAGGCTAATTTATACACTTCTCGAGCTTCATTTACGCTTACACCAAATTTATTTTCTTTTAATCCTGTTGAAATATAAGGGTGTGTATGTGCATCAACATCTGGATTTACACGTAAAGAAATAGGTGCGATTTTACCCATTTCTCCTGCGATTTGGTTAATGTGCTTGAGTTCAGAAACTGATTCCACATTAAAGCAACGGATTCCAACTTCTAATGCGCGCATAATTTCTTCTCGAGATTTCGCAACGCCAGAAAAGACCACTTTTGACGCATCGCCACCTGCTGCCAGTACACGCTCAAGTTCGCCTTGTGAGACAATATCGAAACCTGAACCAAGTTTTGCCATAATATTTAACACGCCAATATTTGAGCAAGATTTCACGGCAAAGCAAATTAAGTGAGGACGCTTACCGAAAGCTGAGTCAAAAGCATGCCAATGGCGTTCAAGTGTCGCGCGAGAATATACATAAAGAGGTGTACCGAATTGTTCAGCAAGTTGTTGAATCGGAATATCTTCAGCATAAAGTTTGTTATGTTTATATTGGAAGAAATTCATGTTGTGTGCCTGTTTTAGTTATTTTGGGAATGATATTAGATAATAGATTATTGAGTTTGTTGAGCTTGATCTTTTTCAGGAAAATATAAAGAACCTTTTACGCCACATCCTGTAGCGAATATACAAGCTGAACTAAGTACTAAAATTAATAGTAATTTTTTCATTTTTTCTTTCTCACTTATCGGTAAATCCGCCTTTCACAAGCTTGAGAAAGGCTTTATAATTTGCCGCATTTTATCAGATTTAAACAGGAAAATTTTATGAATATTGCAGAATTTCACCAAAATATTGAACAAGTTTGGCAAAAAATTGAAGAAGAATTGGAAAACCAAGGCGCAGATGTAGATTGCGAAACGCAAGGTTCAGTATTTACAATCACCTTTGATAATCGCACACAAATAGTGATTAACAAGCAAGAACCATTACTTGAGCTTTGGATTGCAAGTAAATTAGGTGGTTTCCATTTTGCTTTTAAAAATGGCGACTGGGTTTCTAATGACGGACAACGTTTTTGGGATTGTTTCGTTGAAGCCTGTGCTGCACATGGCGAGAACGTGCAGTTCTAAAATGCTGGATTCTCCTTTACCATCAAAAATAATAGAAAAACCGACCGCACTTTCTGTTTTGAAATCGGTTTTTGGTTATCAATCTTTCCGTAAAGGGCAGGAAGAAGTTATTAATGCTGCTTTAAATGGACAAGATGCGTTGGTGGTAATGGCAACGGGGAATGGCAAATCGCTTTGTTACCAAATTCCCGCACTTTGTTTTGATGGTTTAACTTTAGTGATTTCTCCGCTGATTTCCTTGATGAAAGATCAAGTGGATCAGCTGCAAGCTAATGGAATTGAGGCGGATTTTCTTAATTCTAGTCAGACTTTAGAACAGCAGCAACAAGTACAAAATAAGCTTATTTCTGGGCAACTTAAACTACTTTATGTGTCGCCAGAAAAAGTGATGACGAACAGTTTCTTTCAACTTATTTCTTATAGCAAAGTCTGCTTTATTGCGATTGATGAAGCACATTGTATTTCTCAATGGGGGCATGACTTTCGCCCTGAATATACCCAGCTTGGCGGTTTAAAAGCCAGTTTCCCTGATGCGCCGATTATGGCACTTACGGCAACGGCAGATTATGCGACTCAACAAGATATTCTGCGGCATCTTAATCTGAAAAATCTGCACAAATACATTGGTAGTTTTGATCGACCAAATATTCGTTATACCTTGGAAGAAAAATACAAACCTATGGAGCAACTGACACGTTTTGTGTTGGCTCAAAAGGGTAAGAGTGGGATTATTTATTGCAACAGCAGAAATAAGGTTGAGCGAATTGCGGAAAGTTTACGCAATAAAGGTGTCTCTGCTGCTGCTTACCATGCGGGAATGGAAACGGCAATTCGTGAACGTGTGCAACAGGATTTTCAGCGTGATAATGTTCAAGTAGTAGTCGCAACCATTGCTTTTGGAATGGGGATTAATAAATCCAATGTGCGCTTTGTTGCCCATTTTGATTTACCACGTAGCATTGAATCTTACTATCAAGAAACAGGTCGAGCAGGACGCGATGATTTACCCGCAGAGGCGGTTTTGTTTTATGAACCAGCTGATTATGCTTGGTTACAAAAAATTCTCTTCGAAAAACCAGAAACGCCACAGCGTCAGATTGAGCAACATAAATTAGAAGCTATTGGGGAATTTGCGGAAAGCCAGACTTGTCGTCGTTTAGTTCTTCTCAATTATTTTGGTGAGCATCGACAAACACCATGCAATAACTGTGATATTTGCCTTGATCCTCCTAAAAAATATGATGGTTTAGTCGATGCGCAAAAAGTAATGTCTACTATTTATCGAGTGGGACAATGTTTTGGTGCACATTATGTGATTGCGATGTTGCGTGGCATGCACAATCAGAAAATTATTGAACGCCAACACCATAAACTTTCAGTATATGGCATTGGAAAAGATAAAAGCAAAGAGCATTGGCAGTCTGTTATTCGTCAACTTATTCATTTGGGTTTTGTGCAACAGGTTATTAGTGAATTAAATCCAACGTTGCAACTTACTGAAAGTGCGAAAGTGATTTTGAAAGGCGAAGAACCGTTAGAATTGGCAATGCCTCGTATTTCTGCAATCAGTAAGATTGCCCATAATCCACAACGTCAAGGTGTTGCAAATTACGATAAGGATTTATTTGCACGCTTGCGTTTCTTACGCAAACAAATTGCCGATAAAGAAAATATTCCGCCGTACATTGTCTTTAATGATGCGACTTTGCAAGAAATGGCACAATATATGCCAACAAGCAATATTGAAATGTTGCAAATTAATGGCGTGGGCTCTATCAAATTAGAGCGGTTTGGGCAGCCGTTTATGGCATTGATTCAAGAACATAAGGCAATTTTGGCGAATGCGCAAAATAATGACTAAGTGTTAAAAGTGCGGTTAAAAATGACCGCACTTTTTGTTATACTTGCGCCAATTTTTTCAGTTCTTAGAATTTAAGGTTAAACAATGCGTACAAGTCAATATTTATTTTCCACCCTAAAAGAAACGCCAAATGATGCTCAGGTTGTGAGCCACCAATTAATGTTGCGTGCAGGTATGATTCGCCCAATGGCATCAGGTTTATATAACTGGCTACCGACGGGTATTCGCGTATTGAAAAAAGTGGAAAAAGTTGTTCGCGAAGAGATGAACAAAGGTGGTGCCATTGAGGTATTAATGCCAGTTGTGCAACCTGCGGAATTATGGGAAGAGTCTGGTCGTTGGGATCAATATGGCCCTGAATTGCTTCGTTTTGAAGACCGCGGAAACCGTAACTTTGTACTTGGGCCAACTCACGAGGAAGTGATTACAGATTTAGTCCGCCGTGAAGTTTCTTCATACAAACAACTCCCACTTAATTTATACCAAATTCAAACTAAATTCCGTGATGAAGTGCGCCCTCGTTTTGGTGTAATGCGTTCGCGTGAATTTATTATGAAAGATGCGTATTCATTTCACACGACACAAGAAAGTTTGCAAGCAACCTATGATGTGATGTATCAAGTATACAGTAACATTTTTAACCGTTTAGGCTTAGATTTCCGTGCGGTGCAAGCGGATACAGGTTCAATCGGGGGTTCAGCTTCTCACGAATTCCAAGTGTTAGCTTCAAGCGGGGAAGATGATGTTGTGTTCTCAACGGAATCGGATTTTG
Organism: Haemophilus aegyptius; assembly: GCF_900475885.1. Lineage (GTDB taxonomy): Bacteria > Pseudomonadota > Gammaproteobacteria > Enterobacterales > Pasteurellaceae > Haemophilus > Haemophilus influenzae. The sequence continues at coordinate 307,787 of NZ_LS483429.1, read as the reverse complement.
CCGCGAATATTGAGCTTGCAGAAGCAATTGCTATAGGCGAACGCCAAGCTCCAACCGCTGAAATGTGTTTAGTTGATACACCAAATGTGAAAACTATTGCGGAGTTGGTGGAGCAATTCAATTTACCAATCGAGAAAACCGTAAAAACTTTGATTGTGAAAGGTGCAGACGAAAATCAACCGCTTGTTGCGTTGATTATTCGCGGCGACCATGAATTAAACGAGATCAAAGCACAAAAACACCCGTTAGTGGCAGATCCTCTTGAGTTTGCGGACGAAACTGAAATCAAAGCGAAAATTGGTGCGGGCGTGGGATCGTTAGGCGCGGTAAATCTTAATATTCCAGCAATTATTGACCGCACTGTGGCCTTAATGTCTGATTTTAGTTGTGGTGCGAATATCAATGGAAAACATTATTTCAATGTGAACTGGGAGCGCGATGTAGCAATGCCTGAAGTATTTGATTTACGTAACGTAGTAGAAGGCGATCCTAGTCCAGATGGTAAAGGCACGCTTCAAATCAAGCGTGGTATTGAAGTGGGACATATTTTCCAACTGGGTAAAAAATACTCTGAAGCGATGAAAGCGACCGTTCAAGGCGAAGATGGTAAACCTCTTGTGATGACGATGGGTTGCTACGGTATTGGTGTAACTCGTGTGGTGGCTTCAGCGATTGAACAGCATCATGATGATCGCGGTATCATCTGGCCATCAGACGAAATCGCCCCATTCACTGTGGCGATTGTGCCAATGAACATGCACAAATCTGAAGCCGTGCAAAAATACGCTGAAGAACTTTACCGCACTTTACAATCGCAAGGCGTAGATGTGATTTTTGATGATCGTAAAGAACGCCCAGGCGTGATGTTTGCAGACATGGAACTTGTCGGTGTACCGCATATGGTGGTAATCGGTGAGAAAAACCTAGACAACGGTGAAATTGAATATAAGAATCGTCGTACCGGTGAAAAAGAAATGATTAGTAAAGATAAATTACTCAGTGTTTTAAACGAAAAGTTAGGTAATCTCTAATCAGTATTTTATTTTGTATATTGTGACAAAAGAGCGGTTAAAAATAGCCGCTCTTTTTGTTGATCTAACGTTTATATTGAATAATGTTTAATCCAAACTAAATGCTCGAATATAAGGTAGTTTTCCTTTTTCTAACATCTCTTGAATACCGCTTTGATGGTCATTGCTGCCTAACCCCCTTAATTCTAAGGTTATGCCAATGCTATTATCATAAACAATTTCATTACGTGTTTGGTTTTGGTGGTTTGTGACATTGCGTTTTACACCAACACTTGCAGCCCAACAGCAACTGTTATATTGAACGCCTAGATATTGTTCTACTGGTTTTTGTAAGGCGAGATCTTGATAATAGCGTCCTACTACAGCCCAATTATTGGCAATTTCCCAGCCTACAACTAATCCCACTTGTTGGATATCTTGTTGATAGGCGTTAGCCGATTTACCTAAGTTTTGGTCAATATATTCTTGGTTCACATATCGATAATTTAACTGAATTAAATTATTTTTTTCAGGATTATATTCTAGTGATGTATTCGCTAATGATGTTGAATTGGTATGAGTATCAAATTGATAGCTACCACGCCAATACCATTTATTACTTATTTTCCAATTAGATTCTAATGCCCAAGCAGATGATGAAGTTGGTGTTTTATTCGCAGGGTTTTCATCAATACGAGAATTATTTAAGTAATAAATTTGACCTGCAGATAAATTAAATCGTTCTTCGCCAGCAATATCATAAAAACGCGTTGTGCCACCCAAGGTAACTTGATTTGCCGATGAAATTCGATCTAAACCACTATAACGGCGATCACGGAATAGCGAATAGTAATCTTGCTGTACTAATGCTGAATCGTAACCAAATCCCAAATAATCATTATTAAGTGTTGAACCAATATTGCTTTGATTTCGGTAAGGACGATATAAATACTGCACGTGCGGTTCGAAGGTTTGTGTATACTCTTTTAAGAACGTTATATCGCGTGCTAATACACTTTGTAAATCAACTTTAAATTGTGGAATAACTCGATTTACCGTTTTTTGCACGTCCTCTGCATTTTTTCCTGAACCTTTTTTCTGCTCGTAACGAGTCGCATAAAGTTTCGTTTCAATATTCAAACTGCCGTATTTATTTGACATTAAAGAATTTAGACTAGGTTCTGCATGGAAACGCCATGCAGTTGGCATCAATTTACTGTCATTATCAAAACGAACTGCTTGTGAATGTAATTTGAAATTTAACCATCCATTCGCTAAATCATATTTGTGATAGTTGAAATCTAATTGTGGTACTGCACGGTAAGGGCCGATGTTTACAATATCATCAAAAATTTGGAACTGATGTGCAGAAAGAGAAAAATTATAATTTGGTTGATAATAAGCTATGCGAGCATATTGGTTCGCATAACCATCGGTACTGCGTCCATAAATAGAATCAAAGTCGTTGAAATAACGTTTATCGCTTACTCGGGTGTAATTAATATTTAGACGCCAATTTTGTAAAAAGCTAGAATTGTGATTCCAATAGAACAAATGACGTTTTCGATTATCACTAGCATATTCAGAGTAACGATCCTTACCTAAATATTCTCCTGCCACTTTACCTTCGCCAATAGAGGTTAAATAGCGAAATTCCCCATTTGCTTGCCAACCACGGCGAGACATATATTTCGGGGTGAAAGTAAGATCATAATTAGGCGCGATATTCCAATAAATTGGTTGTGCATACCAAAGACCATCTCGGTTAGATGTTCCCGCGCTTGGAATCAATAAACCAGAACGACGACGATCTCCAATGGGTAATTGTAAGTAAGGGGTATAAAAGACGGGAACACCGTGTATTTTAAAGCGAGCATGCCACATTTCAGCATATTCTTCTTTCACGTATTGACGAATTTCTGACGCATCTACAGCCCAAGCATTGTCGCCGTGCAAACATGACGTAAAGGTTGCATTCTTCATTACACGATAATTATTATGCAGTTTTATATTATCAGCTTTACCACGTCCTTGACGACCGACAAATTCATATTCTGAATTTGTTAAATTACCATCGTGACTATCTAAATTAAACTCTGCATCTTTACCCAACATATTGATCTGATTATCTTTATAATCAAATCCATTGCGGACATAAGCCATGCGTAAAGGTGTTGATTGGTTTCCAGATTGTTTGACCTGCACGGATTGTGCTAACAAATGGCGATTGCCTTGTTTCAAATCTACATTACCTTGATAGGTCGCATCATTTGGCTGATTAATTTCTGCGTTATCCGCTTCAATATAGACAGGCAGAGAATTCACATCACCCGTCACGACTTCACCGCTAAATTTTGGCACGCCCATTAAACATTGTTCATGCAAATCTGCCAAACTTTGTTGGCTATAAAGTGCGGTCAAAATAGCAAGTGAAATTAAAGTGTGTTTTTTATTCATCGTCTTGTTTTAATTTGTCAGAAAATTGGTCAGATTATACTGGAAAAAGTGCAAGGCTAGTAATATTTTTCAAGAAGTGATTAATAGAATATCCACTGGGTTATGATTAAATTTTTTGTCTATTGAACCATCAATACGCCAAGACAGCCCATATCTTCTAACATTAAATTCGATACCCCAAATAAGAATGGGTAGTTGCCAGAAGATGCTTGATCAAATTTCACTAAAATTTGAGTTTTGTTTTTTACCCAAACGGTATCTTTCCAAGCTAATTCTTCAGCTTGTAATTGATGTTCTCCTTGGCTTTCCACCACAAATTTGGCACCTTGAATAGTAAATCCAACAGGTAAACTTGCATTTAAAATCCAGCGTTCAATGGTGCCTTTACGAGCCATAACATCAACCTTGCGTGGGTCAAAACGTCTTTGATTAATTAAACCGTTTGTGACATCAATATTAAATTCTCGAGTTTGTGCAACGGCTTGTTGTAATATTGCTGGCGCATCCGTTTCGAAAGTTAGATTCGGTTGTTTGTTAAATGCTGACATTTCTCCCTTGGCGCGCAATTCAAGGACGGTGTTATTAGCGAGTTCATCGCCTGAGAACAACATATTTTTTATTTTTTCGTACAAGCTACGTTTACTTCCGCTAATGAGAGATACGTTGTCAATTTCATTCATATTAACCAGTATTTCTGCACGTTCTCCAGGCGAGAGAACCAAAGATTTGACTGATTTCGCTTTGGGTAAGAAACTTAAATCTTGTGCAATAAGTAGCATTTCTTGATCATTATCCAAGCGTAAATCATAAGCACGCGCTAATGAGGCATTGAGCAAACGTAAACGAATCCAACCCCGTGCAACATCTAAATATGGTGCTTCAATACCATTTACTAATAAGCGATTGCCTACAAAGTGCGGTTGATTTTGTTTGAATAATTGGAGACCATCATTGTTAAATTCCATATCTTGTAAAATCAATGGAATATCATCTACGCCGTATTTATTGGGAAGATTAGCTTTTAGGCTTTGCTCATCTTCAATTAACCACATTCCAGCTAAGCCACGATAGGTTTGATAGGCTGAGTTGGCTAATGTCGCGGAACGATACCAACAGCTTGCTGCAGGTTGTTCAATAGGCACGATGGGTGCCCAAGATTCGCCTTTTTTGAGAACTCGAGCTGCCCCGCCAAACAGTTCGCCTGATGCTTGTAAACCTTGAATAGATAAAGCAACTGATTGTGGTAAATTGTTATGATAATTAAGTTTGGCAAAGCTCCCTGATTTGATTTTAATGGTTGGGCCAAGATAATTACCGTTGAATCCCCATACCGTCACATTGTGTGAGCCATCTAACGGATAATTCGTTTCCTGCATGGTTAATACAATCGGGCGACCGCGACGAACTTCAATTAGTGGCGGCACAACTAGTTTTTCACGGCTTGCCGCTAACAATGGTGCTGGCACTATGGAAAGTGCGGTAGAAATCGCAGCTGTTTTTAATAATTGACGGCGGGAAAGGCGTGGCATTTTAGTTTCCTTTTGCTATCTCTTCATCAAGTTCGGCAATGCGTTTTTCCATTAGATCATGACAATAAGCCGCAAGATCGCGAACGTTGTCTTTGGTATAGCCTGAAACATCGATTGGATCCATTATTTCGCAAATCACTTTGCCATTATCCCAACGATTTAAATTAATTTTGTTATGCGTGGTTGAACACACCACTGGAATAATTGGTACACCTGCTGAAATCGCCGCATGGAATGCACCCGTTTTAAAGGGTAATAAACCGCGACCGCGATTACGAGTGCCTTCTGGGAACATCCAAATTGATAAATTATCTTCATTAATTCGTCGTGCAAGCTGTGACATCGTATTATGCGCTTTTGTGCGGTTTTCTCTATCTAAGAAAATATTACCCGTTACCCAATACAGAATGCCGAAGAAGGGTATCCAAATTAAGCTTTTTTTACCCACGCTTACTGTGCGAGGTTGCACCATATAAGAGATTGTTACCATATCATAATTATTTTGATGATTACCGATATAAATGGCGCGGCTAATTTGCTTCTGATCTTGAGGAATACGATGTTCTACCTTTAAGCCAAAAAGTGGATATAAACGCCCAAACCAACGTGCAACAATGCCTACGTTGCTTGGATTTTTAAAGCGGATAAAAGAATAAATCGTACCCAGTATACAAATTAGAATACAGCAGATTAATACGAGGAAAATTCGAAGTAGTTTTAACATAAGGATGTCCTATATAAAATTTCCTTGAAGTATAACAAATTCGATCTCAATATGTGCTAATCTAAACAAAAATCGTGGAATTTTTATGAAACATAGCTATTTTATTTCTGATTTGCATTTAAGCGAAACTCAGCCAGAATTGACCGCACTTTTTGTCGATTTTATGCAGAATCTTGCCCCACAGGCTGAACGGCTTTACATTTTAGGTGATCTTTTTGATTTTTGGATTGGTGATGACGAGCAGTCTACATTGATTCAACAAGTTAAAGATTTAATTAAGTCTGTAAGCGAGCAAGGTGTGCAATGTTATTTCCAGCACGGTAACCGTGATTTCTTAATTGGTGAACGTTTTTCAAAAGAAACGGGAGCTCAGCTTTTACCTGATTATCAATTGATTACACTTTATGATAAAAAAATCTTACTTTGTCATGGCGATACGCTTTGTATTGATGACGTGGCTTATCAACAATTTCGCCGTAGAGTGCATCAAAAATGGCTGCAACGTTTGTTTTTGTGCTTGCCATTAAAAGTTCGGGTGATAATTGCGGAGAAAATTCGAGCAAAGAGTAATCAAGATAAACAAGCGAAATCACAGGAAATTATGGATGTAAACCAAGCCTTCACGGCAGAAAAAGTACAAGAATTTGGTGTAAATTTATTAATTCACGGACACACACACCGTGAGGCGATTCATCAACAAGAAGAATTTACCCGAATTGTATTAGGGGATTGGCGAAAAAATTACGCATCAATTTTAAAAATGGATGAAAGCGGAGAATTTGGTTTTATTAAAGATTAGAAGTGCGGTAAAGCAAAAACTCGTTATTTTACTTAATGATACTAGAATAATACTTATCCATAAAATCGTACCTAAAAGCTGGTAGATAAGCCCAACTTTTAGATACAGATAGAAGTGCGGTTAATTTTAGGATTAGTTTTCTTTCGGTAAGCGAAGCAACGCGTAAATTAATCCTCCCCACAATAAAGTAAGGGCTATGATCATCATAATAATTGCGCCAGTAGTCATTTTATTCTCCTTTAGTTTCATCAATCGTTAATTTGGTTTCGCTTTTCCATTTTAAGCGAGAAAGGAAAAATGCCACGACAAGTAAGCTAATCGACATTCCCCAACCAAAGGTATTTACAAACCAGTTTGGATAACCTTCGTAACCTTCAGAGAAGACTTTTGCCCCTTCGCTGAAAAGCATAAATGCTAAAACACCACTCGTTAATACAATGCATAAACGCCAGAAGAAACCCACTTTGAAAGATGACGTTTCATTTAAATGATTACCTAATAAACCGAGTTTTTCATTTGCTACAATCGCAATTAAAGACGCAAATGCTACGGCAACAATACCGAAATAGTTCACAAATTTATCGAACACATCTAACATCGGTAAGCCAGTTGTTGTGCCGAATAAGATGACAGAAACTAGCATCATTGGTACACCCACGATGAATGTCACTTTTCCACGGCTAATGCGAATTTTATCCTGAATTGCGGAAATAATTACTTCGATAACTGAGATGAATGAAGTCAATGCGGCAAAGGTTAATGAACCAAAGAATAACATGCCGAGCACTTCGCCAAATGGTGCTTTGTTGATGATGGTTGGGAACGCAAAAAATGCTAAACCAATTCCACCTTTTGCCACTTCGCTGACTTCTTGACCTTGCGCTGTTGCAATAAAGCCTAATGCTGCAAATACGCCGATACCTGCTAACACTTCAAAGCTACTGTTAGCAAAACCTACAACCAAGCCACTACCAGTCAAATCGGATTCTTTTTTAAGATAAGAGGCGTAAGTCACCATAATCCCAAAGCCGATTGAAAGAGAAAAGAAGATTTGCCCATAGGCCGCAATCCACACACTTGGATTAGAAAGTTTTGACCAATCTGGCGTAAATAATGCATCTAAACCTTTTGCCGCACCTGGTAAGAATAAGGAATAAATCACAATCACCATAAACATCACGACGAGCACTGGCATTAATACGGAAGAGACCTTAGCAATTCCTTTTTGAACACCCATAGAAAGCACGCCTAAGGCAACAATCCACATCGCAATTAATGGTGCGGTTACCATACCAACAAATTCAAAGCTGATACCGTTTTTAATATCGCCCATTTTTAAAAATTCGCCGATGAAGAAATCAATGGGTTTATCGCCCCACGCACCAGTGAAAGAAAAATATGTGTAGCTTGCTGCCCAGCCTAATACTACAGCGTAATATAATCCGATGATGACATTCACCATCATTTGCCACCAGCCAAACACTTCAAAGTGCGGGCTAACACGACGATAAGAAAGTGGCGCACCACCACGATGACGGTGCCCAATGGCATAATCTAGGAATAAAAGAGGAATCCCTGCCGTTAATAATGCAATAAGGTAAGGGATAATAAATGCGCCACCACCATTTTCATAAGTGGTATAAGGGAAACGCCAAATATTACCAAGACCAACGGCAGAACCAATTGCTGCCAGAATAAATGCGCGACGACCAGAAAAAGTCTCACGCTTTTGCGCTTTTTGGGCTGAATTCGCCATAAATTATCCTATGTAAAAAAATAAAAAGAGTTTCAATATAATGAAATCTAATCATCAGTCAATAAATAAGCCAAAAGAGCGGTAAAAATTAACAAATTTTTTAATAAAAAGAATATAAACACTCAAAAAAAGCCTATTTTCACCGCACTTTTTTCGTTTTTTTCGCCCCAAACCCTACCAATGACTCGAAATTTCGCTACAATGCTGAACTTATCCCAAAATAAAAACAACAGGACGCAAACACAATGACAGGTGCACAACTTATCATGGCGTGCTTGAAAGCACACCATGTCACGACTCTTTTCGGTTATCCCGGTGGCGCAATTATGCCAACCTACGATGACCTTTATGATGCAGGCTTAGATCACTTACTTTGTCGTAATGAACAAGGGGCTGCAATGGCTGCGATTGGCTATGCTCGCTCCACAGGAAAAATGGGCGTCTGTATTGCAACATCAGGCCCTGGCGCAACCAATTTAGTCACAGGATTAGGCGATGCCATGATGGACTCCATTCCAGTTGTCGCCATTACTGGTCAAGTCGCCTCTCCATTAATCGGCACAGATGCTATTGAACCTTGGCGTGAACAAATCAGAGATTTAAAAGCAAAATTAGATTTCACTTATATTGAAAATCAAGGCAATCGCCCGATTGATCCTTGGGCATTACTCAACAGCCTATCTAATCGTAAACCAAATAATGCGGTGATTTGTATCGATGTGGGGCAGCATAAAATGTGGTCAGCGCAACACATGTTACGCGTAGCACGTCACTGCGGATTTACCGTTACAACAATGGAAATGACACTCATTGAAACCCAAGTGCGGTTAAAAATCACTGTAAAATCTGACCGCACTTTAGATCTATTAGTGAATCAGTTGGTTAAGCTGCCGGATGTTTTAATGGTTAATTAATCATACAAACGAACCCTAAATTTTACTCGGAGAGATTATTTATGCCCAAACTACGTTCAGCGACCAGCACACAAGGTCGTAATATGGCAGGCGCACGTGCCTTATGGCGTGCAACAGGAATGAAAGAAAATGACTTTGGTAAACCGATTATTGCGGTGGTGAACTCTTTCACGCAATTCGTACCAGGGCATGTGCATTTAAAAGATATGGGACAGCTTGTTGCCACAGAAATTGAAAAAGCGGGCGGCGTAGCAAAAGAATTTAACACCATTGCGGTGGATGATGGTATCGCAATGGGTCACGGTGGAATGCTTTATTCTTTACCAAGCCGTGATTTAATCGCTGATAGCGTGGAATATATGGTCAATGCGCACTGTGCTGATGCGATGGTGTGTATTTCCAACTGTGACAAGATCACTCCAGGAATGTTAATGGCGGCAATGCGTTTAAATATTCCGACAATTTTTGTTTCAGGCGGTCCGATGGAAGCAGGTAAAACTAAACTTTCTGATCAATTAATCCGCTTAGATTTAGTAGATGCGATGATTGAGGCAGCCGATCCGAATATATCAGATGAACGTATTGATGCCATCGAACGTAGCGCTTGCCCAACTTGTGGTTCTTGCTCTGGCATGTTTACCGCTAACTCAATGAACTGCTTAACTGAAGCCTTAGGTTTATCTTTACCTGGCAACGGTTCCATGTTAGCCACTCACGCAGACCGTAAAGAATTATTCTTAAAAGCAGGTCGTCAAATTGTCGAGCTTTGCAAACGTTATTACGAACAAGATGATGCAAGCGTATTGCCTCGTTCAATCGGTACTTTTGATGCCTTTGAAAATGCAATGAGCCTCGATATCGCAATGGGTGGTTCAAGTAACACTGTTTTACACTTATTAGCGGCAGCACAAGAAGCAGGCGTGGATTTTAAAATGGAAGATATTGACCGTTTATCGCGCAAAGTGCCTTGTTTAAGCAAAATTGCACCAAACACCAATAAATATCATATGGAAGACGTACACCGTGCAGGCGGTATTATGGGATTGTTGGGTGAATTAGATCGTGCTGGATTAATTCATAAAAATACACACACCGTGCTTGGAATGAGCATGGGAGAACAACTAGACCAATACGATATTATTCGCAATCAAGATGAAGAATTACATAAATTCTTCCGTGCAGGCCCTGCAGGTATCCGCACAACTCAAGCATTCTCACAAGATTGCCGCTGGGATACCGTTGATAATGATCGTGTAAACGGTTGTATTCGCAACAAAGAAAATGCGATTTCACAAGAAGGTGGCTTAGCCGTATTATTCGGTAATCTCGCTGAAGACGGATGTATCGTTAAAACCGCTGGTGTAGATGAATCTATTTGGAAATTCACTGGCACAGCAATCGTATTTGAAAGCCAAGAAGATGCGGTTGCAGGTATTTTAGGTGGCAAAGTCAAAGAAGGTCATGTTGTTGTTATCCGTTACGAAGGGCCTAAAGGCGGACCAGGTATGCAAGAAATGTTATACCCAACCAGTTACTTAAAATCGATGGGCTTGGGCAAAAAATGCGCTTTATTAACGGATGGTCGCTTCTCTGGCGGTACATCAGGCTTGTCTATTGGACATGCTTCACCAGAAGCTGCTTCTGGCGGTGCAATCGGCTTAGTACGCGATGGCGATATTATTAACATTGATATTCCAAACCGTGCAATTAACTTAGAAATCAGTAATGAAGAACTCGCAACACGCAGAGCCGAACAAGATCAAAAAGGTTGGCAGCCAGCTCACCGTGAGCGTGAAGTCTCTTTCGCATTGAAAGTATTCGGCCACTTTGCGACCTCAGCGGACAAAGGGGCGGTACGCGATAAAACATTATTAAAATAATTTAACGGTTCCCCTCTTTCATAAGAGGGGGATAAACAAAGGAAAAACTAACCGCACTTTATCATCAAAACAAACACTATGAAAAACCTACTCACCAATCCTCAACCTTCTCAATCAGATTATATCAATGCCATTGTTAAACTTGGTTCGCGCGTATATGAAGCTGCGCAAGTGACCCCTTTACAAAAAATGGGAAAACTTTCTGAACGACTGCACAATAATATCTGGATTAAGCGAGAAGACCGTCAGCCAGTAAATAGCTTTAAACTACGCGGCGCTTACGCAATGATTTCTAGCCTTTCAGAGGAACAAAAAGCAGCAGGCGTAATAGCGGCATCTGCAGGTAACCATGCACAAGGCGTGGCATTATCAGCGAAACAATTAGGCTTAAAAGCATTAATTGTTATGCCACAAAACACCCCAAGCATTAAAGTGGATGCAGTGCGTGGTTTTGGTGGTGAGGTGTTGTTGCATGGTGCTAATTTCGATGAAGCCAAAGCAAAAGCCATCGAGCTTTCAAAAGAAAAAAACATGACATTTATTCCACCATTCGATCATCCATTAGTGATCGCTGGACAAGGCACGTTAGCGATGGAAATGTTACAACAAGTGGCAGATTTGGATTATGTGTTTGTACAAGTTGGCGGTGGTGGCTTAGCTGCAGGTGTGGCAATTTTGCTTAAGCAATTTATGCCGGAAATTAAAATCATCGGTGTAGAATCAAAGGATTCTGCATGCTTAAAAGTCGCTCTCGATAAAGGCGAACCAACAGATTTAACCCATGTTGGATTATTTGCCGATGGCGTTGCCGTAAAACGCATTGGCGACGAAACATTCCGCCTATGCCAACAATATCTTGATGATATGGTATTGGTCGATAGTGACGAAGTGTGTGCAGCAATGAAAGATTTGTTTGAGAACGTTCGTGCTGTTGCAGAACCATCAGGTGCGTTAGGTTTAGCCGGTTTGAAAAAATATGCGAAACAAAACCATATTGAAGGCAAAAATATGGCAGCAATTTTGTCTGGCGCGAACTTGAATTTCCACACATTACGTTATGTATCTGAACGTTGTGAAATTGGTGAAAATCGAGAAGCTTTATTAGCCGTGACCATGCCTGAACAACCCGGTAGTTTCTTAAAATTTGCTTATGTATTAGGTAACCGAGCTGTAACCGAATTCAGTTATCGTTATGCAGATGATAAACGCGCTTGTGTGTTTGTTGGGGTAAGGACGACAAATGAGCAAGAAAAAGCAGATATTATTGCAGACCTCACTAAAAATGGTTTTGATGTTGAGGATATGTCTGATGATGATATTGCGAAAACGCATGTTCGCTATTTAATGGGGGGGCGCGCATCAAATGATAACGAACGTTTATATACCTTCGAATTTCCAGAGCAAAAAGGTGCCTTATTGAAATTTCTAGAAACCTTGCAAAATCGTTGGAATATTTCATTATTCCACTATCGTGCCCACGGCGCGGACTATGGAAATATCCTTGCTGGGTTCCAAATTGAAGAACGCGAACAAGCAGAATTTGAACAGGCACTTGCCCAACTCAATTATGTTTTTGAAGATGTAACAGAAAGCAAATCTTATCGTTATTTCTTACGTTAATCCTATAAAAAAGGCGTGATATTTTTCACGCCTTTGTCTTATTCAAACTCTAATTCCACTGCACTTTCGCCGAGTAAATTCACCAATTCCGTCAGAATTTCATCTGTTGGAATGATCGACCATTGCACGCCTAAACGTAACAACGCACGACCTTTCGGACTTTGATAATACACGTTAATAGGCAATGTTCCACCACTCACTGGCTCAAGTAATGCTTTAAATTGTTTAATGAAACTTGGTGTAATTTGATGCTCAGAAAGACTAATAGCCAAGGATTTGACATAACGAGAACGAGCCTCATCTAAGGTCATTAACTCGCGCACCGTCATTTTCAAGCCACCAGAGAAATCATCAAAGCTGACCTGCCCTGAAGCAACAATCACCGTATCTTTTTGTAATTTCTCACCAAATTGTTCTAGGCTTTCACCAAATAATGTTAAATCTAAGCGACCTGAACGATCGTCCAATGTTGCAATACCTAGACGATTGCCTTTTTTCGTCATCGCAATTCTCGATGCCACGACTAGCCCCGCCACAGTGCTAATTTGTCCACGGCGATTTGGTGCGAGATCTTTCAACCGCGTTGATGTGTAATGAGAAAGTTCTTTCAAATAACGGCTAACAGGATGGCTACTTAAATAAAGCCCCAAGGTTTCTCGTTCGCCATCAAGGATTTGTTTTTCGGTATAAGGCGGTGTATTAGCATAGGCATTTTCCACGTCTTCATGGGTTTCAGTCAGCACACCGAACATATCCGTTTGTCCCATTGCTTCATCTTTCGCATGCTGATCGGAAGCTCTAAGTGCATCTTCCAAATTCTTAGAAAGTGCGGCGCGATGTGGGCCTAATTTATCAAAGGCACCCGACATAATTAGGCTTTCAAAAGTACGGCGGTTAATTTTTTTCAAATCTACACGAGCGCATAAATCGAATAAATCTTTGAAAATCCCCCCTTCATTTCTTGCCGTCACAAGTGCTTCAATCGGGCCTTCCCCCACGCCTTTAATCGCGCCAATCCCATACACAATTTCGCCTTGTTCATTGACGCTAAAATGGTGTTTTCCGATATTAATATCTGGTGGCGTCACTTTTAAGCCCATACGCAAACATTCGTCGTACAAACCTACGATTTTATCCGTATTATCCATTTCAGATGTCATCACTGCAGCCATAAATTCTGCAGGGAAATGAGTTTTAAGCCAAAGAGTTTGGTAAGACACCAAGGCATAAGCAGCAGAGTGAGATTTATTAAAACCATAGCCAGCAAATTTTTCCACCAAGTCGAAAATCTTCATAGATAGCTCGCCATCAATACCGTTTTTCTCAGCCCCCTCTTTAAACACTAAACGCTGTTTTGCCATTTCTTCTGGTTTCTTTTTACCCATTGCTCGACGCAATAAGTCAGCCCCACCCAGCGTATAGCCAGCCAACACCTGCGCAATTTGCATCACTTGTTCTTGATACAAAATAATGCCGTAAGTCGGCTCAAGAATAGGTTTCAAACTTGCATGTTGATATTCTGCGTCAGGGTAAGATACTTCTTCTCTCCCATGTTTACGGTCGATAAAGTTATCTACCATACCCGATTGTAACGGACCCGGACGGAACAATGCTACCAATGCGATAATATCTTCAAAACAGTCAGGTTGCAGGCGTTTGATCAAATCTTTCATACCTCGTGATTCCAACTGGAACACAGCGGTGGTTTCGGAACGTTTAAGTAATTCAAAAGATTCAGGATCATCAAGTGGAATGGCGGCAATATCTACTCGAGGCTTGCCTTCACGCACCATACGAACATTAATCATATCCAATGCCCATTTAATGATAGTGAGAGTACGCAAGCCTAGGAAGTCAAATTTCACAAGCCCTGCATATTCCACATCATTTTTATCAAAGTGAGTAACCGGATGTAAGCCTTCATTATCACAATAGAGCGGTGCAAAATCAGTAATTAAGGTTGGCGAAATGACCACGCCACCTGCATGTTTACCTGCATTACGTGTCACACCTTCCAGCTTGCGCGCCATGTTAATCAATGCTCGCACTTCTTCATCGCTATCGTAGGCAGTCTGTAATTGCGGCTCGGCCTCAAACGCTTTGGCAAGCGTCATACCTGGATCGGGAGGAATCAATTTCGAAATACGATCAACGAAACCATACGGATGCCCCAGCACTCGCCCTACATCTCGAATAACCGCTTTCGCCGCCATTGTACCAAAGGTAATAATTTGTGATACCGCGCCACGGCCATAGGTTTCTGCAACGTGCTCAATCACGCGATCGCGACCGTCCATACAGAAATCCACGTCGAAATCGGGCATAGACACACGTTCTGGATTTAAGAAACGTTCAAATAGCAAATCAAACTCTAACGGATCTAAATCAGTGATTTTTAATGCATAAGCCACTAATGAACCCGCACCAGAACCACGACCTGGCCCTACTGGAATATCGTTATCCTTAGACCATTGAATAAATTCCATTACGATCAAGAAATAACCTGGGAACCCCATTTGGTTAATTACATCTAGCTCAACTTGCAAGCGTTCATCATATTTTGGTCGTTTTTCTAACCGCACTTTTTCATCAGGGAATAAAAAAGCTAAACGTTCTTCCAAGCCCTCTTTGGATTTTTGCACTAAGAAATCTTCTGTACTTAAATCGCCAGTTGGAAATTGAGGTAAGAAATATTGACCAAGGCGCAAAGTCACACTACAACGTTGCGCAATTAATAAGGTATTTTCGAGAGCGGAAGGAATGTCTGCAAATAGCTTACACATATCTTCTTCACTACGAAAATATTGCTGTGAGGTATAACATTTCGGACGTTTAGGATCGTCTAAAGTATAGCCATCGTGAATCGCTACGCGAATTTCGTGGGCTTCAAAATCCTCTGCATTCAAAAACATCACATCATTAGTTGCGACCAATGGTAAATCACAACGTTCTGCTAATTTCAACGCTGCTTGAATGTAACGTTCTTGATTTGGGCGACCTGTACGACTTAATGCTAAATAAAAATGATCGGCAAAAAATTCTTGGTAAAAAGCGACCGCACTTTCAATTTCGGCTACGTTTTCTTTCAACAATTTTTTACCTACATCGCCTTGCGTTCCCCCTGATAAAATAATCACGCCGTCGCGATGTTCAATTAACCAATCTTGATCAATATAAGGTAAATCGTTATAACCGCGTTGATAAGCCTTTGATAACAATAAAGTAATATTTCTATAGCCTTCATTATTTTTAGCTAGCAAAGTAAGATCAAAGTATTCATCGCCACATAATGGGCTTTTTACTTTTACATCTGCCCCGATAATAGGCTTCATACCCGAAGAAAGCATTTCGTCATAAAAACGCACCACACCACAAAAATTAGTAAAATCCGTTAATCCCATAGCAACCATTTCATTGGCAGCACAAGCTTTCACAAGAGGTTTCACTTTGACGATACTGTCAATCATCGAAAAATCTGTGTGTGTGCGAAGATGGACGAAGCGAGGTTGGGATGACATTGAAAATCCTTAAAGTGCGGTTAAATTTTGCCGTAAATATTAAAGCGGTATTATAGCGAATTTTTCAAATAAATGCTTATGCTACAAATAGTGTTCCCAAATTGGCTCGGATAACCGATTGCGTGAATAAAAAATGTTAAGTAGATCAAAAAATTGATAATTAGCCGTTTTCATTTTGTTAGATTTCCGCTAGTCTAACGGCAATTTTTTATTTATTTCAACGAATAAGGATAACGCTATGACAACACTTTTTGAGGTTGCACAACATTGGTTAAACCAAGATCCTGACACAGAAACTCGTGCAGAATTAACCGCACTTTTAGATGCAGCAAAAGGCGGAGATAAAGCGGCAGAAGCAGAATTACATGCGCGTTTTGATGGTCGTTTACAATTTGGTACGGCAGGTTTACGTGGTCGTTTACAAGCTGGCTCAATGGGGATGAACCGAGTTTTAGTTTCTCAAGCTGCTGGTGGTTTAGCGGAATATTTAAAAGGTTACGATAAAGAACCATCAATCGTCATTGGTTACGATGGCCGTAAAAACTCTGATGTTTTTGCCCGTGACACCGCTGAAATTATGGCGGGTGCAGGCGTAAAAGCTTATTTATTACCACGCAAATTACCTACGCCAGTTTTAGCCTATGCTATCCAATATTTTGATACCACTGCAGGTGTAATGGTAACAGCAAGCCATAACCCACCAGAAGATAATGGCTACAAAGTGTATTTAGGTAAAGCAAATGGTGGCGGTCAAATCGTTTCACCGGCAGATAAAGACATCGCAGCATTAATTGATAAAGTTGCGGCTGGCAATATCCAAGATTTACCACGTAGCGATAATTATGTGGTGTTAAATGATGAAGTAGTAGATGCGTACATTACAAAAACTGCATCATTAGCTAAAGAACCCGCTTGCGACATTAACTATGTTTATACCGCTATGCATGGTGTTGGCTATGAGGTTTTAAGTAAAACACTGGCAAAAGCAGGATTACCACAACCCCACGTAGTAGCAGATCAAGTTTGGCCAGATGGCACATTCCCAACGGTGAATTTCCCAAATCCAGAAGAAAAAGGCGCATTGGATTTAGCAATTAAAGTGGCAAAAGAAAAGAACGCTGAATTTATCATTGCTAATGACCCAGATGCAGACCGTTTAGCCGTTGCTGTGCCTGATGCACAAGGCAACTGGAAATCACTACACGGTAACGTGGTTGGCTGTTTCTTAGGGTGGTATTTGGCAAAACAATATCAAGGTGAACAAGGCACATTGGCTTGCTCACTTGTTTCTTCCCCAGCTCTTGCTGAAATTGCGAAAAAATACGGTTTCCAATCAGAAGAAACCTTAACCGGTTTCAAATATATCGGTAAAGTATCTGGCTTATTGTTCGGTTTTGAAGAGGCATTGGGCTATCTAGTGGACCCAGACAAAGTACGCGATAAAGACGGTATTTCTGCAGCAATCGTGTTCTTAGATCTTGTGCGTAACTTGAAAAAACAAGGCAAAACTTTAGCAGATTATGCTGATGAATTTACCAAAGAATTTGGTGCTTATGTGAGTGGACAAATCTCTATTCGAGTCAGCGATCTTTCAGAAATTGGAAAATTAATGACCGCACTCCGTAACAATCCACCAGCAGAAATCTCTGGCGTGAAAGTGGCACAATTTATCGACCATATTAAAACAGATCGTCAAAGCGATATCCTTGTATTTAACTTGGAAAATGGCGGACGCTTAATTGCTCGTCCTTCAGGTACTGAACCAAAAATTAAATTCTACTTAGATGCGCGCGGTAAAGATCCAAAAGATGCAGATCGCGTATTAGCAGAATTTGATGAAGGTGTGCGTCATATTCTTCGCCAAGATACTTATGGCAAACAAGACTGCTAATTGCAAAATAGTAAGAAAAGACATCGCTTGTAAAAGCGGTGTTTTTGCATTTAAGCACTTTTGCTGTTTAAAATTTTCCCTAAATTCGTTTCCAACCAATCCACCAACTCAAACATCTTATTAGATGCCTCTCTCCCAAATTCTGTTAATGTGTCATCTACTTGTGGCGGAACAGTGTTGTAGGATTTGCGAATTACGTAATGGTTGGTATACAGAAAACTACACTGAATCAGTTCCAACTACATTAGCAAACAATGCTTTCTATGGTTCAGCAGAAAACGGAAAAATTTCATCCGCACTTCGTGCAGAACTTGCTGAAGCTGCAGCGGATTATGCCGTAGCACTTGTACAAGCAGGATTAGATGAAGGCTTTGCAGGCTTAATTGCACAATGGGATGTGGATACGTCAAACGGTGCATTGACTTGTTGTTTGCAAAGGGAGTGGTATTTGGTCATAAAAAATCTGCACCTTAGTTAGTTGGTTATTTAATCCAGCTTTTGGGGTGCAGATCATTTCTAGCTTACCTTTTGTTTTACCATTTAATTAATGTTTAGTTTGTTCTTCCTCAGATTTTTCTTCTGCATTTTCTGCTTGTTGGCGATTCATATATTCAACAAACAATGCATCAAAGTTTACTGGAGATAAGTTTAATGCAGGGAACGTACCGCGATTTACTAAGTTAGACACTAATTCACGTGCATAAGGGAAAAGCATATTCGGGCATTGAGAAGTTAAACAATGCGCCATTTGAACATCTTCTAAACCGCTAATAGTGAATACGCCCGCTTGTTTTACTTCACAAATAAATGCGACATCACCACTATCTTCAAGTGTAGTTTCAACAGAAATGTTTAATACCACTTCATATAAGTCATCGCCAACTTGGGTTGTTTCGGTGCTTAAATCAAAACCAAGTTTTGGTTTCCATTCTTGTTGGAAAATATGTGGAAGATTTGGAGCTTCAAAAGACACATCTTTCACATAAATACGTTGAATTTGGAGAACGGGTTGTTGTTCTTCTGTTGCTGCAACGTCTTGTTTTTGTTCTGACATTTTCTATTCCTTATTATTTATGTTTTTTAACTAAAGGTAAATTTGCTGCTACCCACGCGGAAAGGCCTTCTTTCAATACAAATACAGAATTAAAACCTTGTTTGGTTAAAAATACTGCAGAAGCAGAGGCTGAAGTACCATTTGTATCGACTAATATAAGAGCTTTCTCTTTATGCGACTCTAATTTTCCGATATTTTGATTTTTAATTTCGCTTGGAAGCACATTAATACTATTAATGATATGTCCACGTTGAAATTCTTCAAGACTACGTAAATCTACCACAATGGCTTCATCGGAATTTATTAACCGAATAACTTCATTGTGCGTAATTACTTTAAATTTACTCGTTGCGCCTTTGTAGAATGTATAAATTACCATTACGAAAATCGCAAACCAAGAAACCGCTAAAAGCGTATGTTTTTGAGCAAACTCTGTTGCCATTGAGATAAATTCTTGCATTGTTTTCTCTACTGATTAAGTACGTCAAAATAGGGCTCAAGTATAACCGCACTTGGGTTATCTTTCAAAAAAATATTCAAAATATAGAATACATTAAATTATCTTTATTTCAGTTGATGGAAAATAACAGAAATTTTCAACATTATTTATTGATCCAAGTTATGGAATCTCTACCTATTTGTTGCTATATTACACGCCGTTTCAACAAATAAAATAAAGTGTTTTTTTATTAACTTAGGGGGCAGTATGTCTGCAATGTTTTTACTACAATTTGCCATCGTATTATTGTGTATCTTTGTGGGTGCGCGTGTAGGTGGTATCGGTTTAGGTGTATTTGGTGGTTTAGGTATTGCCATTCTTTCTTTTGGCTTTGGCTTGAAACCAGCAGGTTTACCTATTGATGTTATGTTTATGATTATGGCTGTAGTGGCAGCCGCGGCAGCAATGCAAGCAGCTGGCGGTTTAGACTACATGATCAAAATCGCAACCAAAATCTTACGTCGTAATCCTAAACACATTACGTTTATTGCGCCAGCAGTAACTTGGTTATTCACTCTCTTAGCGGGTACTGGTCACGTGGCATATTCTGTATTGCCAGTTATCGCTGAAGTGAGCCGTCAAAACGGTATCCGTCCTGAACGCCCAATGTCAATGGCGGTAATTGCATCACAATTTGCTATCGTAGCAAGCCCAATCGCTGCAGCGGTGGTGGCTGTGGTTGCTTACCTTGAGCCACAAGGCATTCATCTTGGCGATGTTTTAATGGTAACCATTCCTTCAACTATTCTAGGACTTTTCCTTGCTTGCTTATTTGTTAATAAAATGGGTAAAGAATTAAAAGATGATCCAGAATATCAACGTCGTTTGAATGATCCAAAATATGCAGATATTTTTGCTTCTACCACTTCAGTCAAAGAAGTAGAAGTGAGCAAAACAGCTAAAATTTCCGTTTCTTTATTCTTATTTGGTGCTTTACTTGTCGTGTTAATGGGTGCAGCTCCTTCTATTCGACCTGTTTTTGATGGAAAACCAATGGGAATGGCACATACCATTGAAATTATTATGCTTTCTATTGGTGCATTGATTATCTTAACTTGTAAACCAGATGGCACAGCGATTACCAAAGGTTCTGTATTCCATGCAGGTATGCGCGCAGTAATCGCAATCTTCGGTATTGCTTGGTTAGGCGACACTTTAATGCAGGCACACATTACTGAAGTAAAAGAAATGGTGAAAGGCTTAGTTGAAACTGCACCATGGGCATTTGCTTTCGCGCTATTTGTACTTTCAGTATTAGTAAACAGCCAAGGTGCAACAGTAGCGACATTGTTCCCTCTTGGTATCGCATTAGGTATCCCCGCACCTGTATTAATCGGTGTATTTGTTGCTGTAAATGGTTACTTCTTCATCCCTAACTATGGTCCAATCATTGCATCTCTTGACTTCGATACCACAGGTACAACCAAAATCGGTAAATACATTTTAAACCACAGCTTTATGCTTCCAGGTTTATTGAGCATGTTTTTCTGCTTATTAATCGGTTTAGGTCTTTCTCACGTTATTCTTTAAAATGTGATTCGATAACAAAGAACGGTGCTGAAATAGCACCGTTTTTGTTGTTCTAATATCAACTTAAAATAACTCAAAAAAATAACCGCACTTTGATATATAAGTGCGGTTATTTTTATGAAAGTTTTCCGCCCTGTTTCGTTGTTATGTTATCATTACATTAATGTAACATTTTTAACAATTTAAACTTTTAGGAGAGCTTTATGAAAAACGTCGTGATCGTTGGTGGGGGTGCTGGCGGTATTGAATTAGCAACATTTTTGGGTAATAAATTAGGTCGTCAAAAACAAGCTAAAGTAACGCTGGTTGATCGCAATGCCACCCATTTATGGAAACCCTTATTGCATGAAATTGCAACAGGCGTAATGGATGATGGCGTTGATTCTTTAAGTTATCGTGCGCACGGTAAAAATCATTTTTTCAGTTTTGAGCAAGGTTCAATTATACGTATTAATCGCGAGCAAAAATATGTTGAACTTGCACCTGTTTATGGACAAGAGGGCGATATGCTTGTCATTGCTCGTCGAATTCCTTACGATTATTTAGTGATTGCCATTGGCAGTAAATCTAATGATTTCAACACAAAAGGGGTGGCTGATAATTGTATTTTTTTAGATAGTTCAAAACAGGCTTTACGTTTTCAACATAAACTGTTGGAATTATTTTTAAAATTTTCAGAAAACCGCGCATTAGATGACATTGGCGAAGAAGAATTTAAACAAAAGTTAGTGGATGAAAATAAAGTAAATATTGCTATTGTGGGAGGTGGTGCTACTGGTGTGGAATTAACCGCAGAACTTTATCATGCCGCTGAAGATTTGTCTTCTTACGGTTATGGTAAAATTGATAGTTCTTGCTTACAAGTTACTTTAGTCGAAGCAGGAACACGTTTATTGCCAGCATTACCTGAAAATTTATCTGCTGCAGTGTTAGATGAATTAAAGGAAATGGGCACCAATGTGCAATTAAACACAATGATTACTGAGGCGCAGCCAAATACACTTATTACCAAAGATGGCGGGGAGATTAAGGCTGATCTTATTGTTTGGGCAGCTGGGGTTCGCGCCTCAACAGTAACGCAGCAATTTGATGGATTAGAAATTAATCGTATCAATCAATTAGTGGTTAAAGATACACTTCAAACTACGGTTGATGATAGTATTTTTGCGATTGGCGATTGTGCTGCATTAATACAATCAAATGGTAAATTGGTTCCGCCAAGAGCGCAAGCTGCACATCAAATGGCAAAGGCTTGTGCAAAAAATATTTTTGCATTGTTTGAAAATAAACCACTGAAATCTTTTAAATATAACGATAAAGGTACTTTAGTTTCTCTGTCAAATTTTACCGCACTTGGTAGTCTAACCAATAAGTTTGGTAAAAATCCACTTACCGTTCAAGGTAAATTTGCGCAGTTTGCTTATGTGTCTTTGTATCGAATGCACCAACATGCTTTGCACGGTTGTATTAAAATTGGTTTGATTATTCTCGTTGATAAATTGAATCGTTATTTAAAACCAAGATTAAAATTGCATTGATTAAGTATAATTTTTCGTTAAATGCGATCTAAATCATTATATAAAAGAAAGGGCATCAATGATGCCCTCAGTATTGTTTTATGAAGAAAGATCTTCGGATTTTTCAATTGTTCCTTTCACCGTTAAGCAAATTTCTGTTGAAATCAAATGGGAAAGCGTTGAAGCTAATTCTTCTATTTTATCAAGAACAGTATAACCAGATTCATCAAAGTAACGTTGCTCTTTCAAGTTTGCAATAAAGCTTGAAAAAACCGCTTTATCAAAGAATTCTGGTGCATTTATGCCGTGTAATACTGATAAACGTTGAGCAACAAGCTGGCTTTCTTTTTCAAGTTCAGCTCGAGAAATAGCAGGTTGTTTTTGTAAAATAGTGACAGTAATGTAATAACGTTGCAAGATTTCCCGCATTCCCGCAGACCAAAGCTGTAAAATTCGTACTTTTGATTTATTAATAGATAAGAAGTTATCATTTGAATTAATAACGCTTTGGCGTGCAAATTCATTAATGATTTGATGGATTTGTACATTCAATTCATCTTCATTGAAATGTAAGAACAATTCGCCTTGTAAGAAAGGGTAAATTTTTCTAATCGCGTCTAATAATAAATCTTTTTGGATCGCTTCGTAATGCAAAATAATACTCGCAACTAAAGATGGTAATACGAATAGATGCTGAATATTATTACGATAATAAGTCATTAGTACAGCAGATGAACGTTCTAAGCGTACAATTTCGCCAAAATTATCTTTTTCAATTAACACACCTATACGATCTAAAGCTAATACGTGTTCTAACATTGCTTGCGGTGTCACATTTGGTAGCACTACGTCCGTAGAATAAGGGACATTTTGTAACAATTGTTGATAACTACTAAGTTGTTCTAACAGTTGCTCACGTGAAAGTGCTCGCTGACGAGATGAAAGTAGTGCTGTACCCACAAGGTTCATTGAATTAACTGCCGCTGCTTTGTTAATATTAATCATTACTTGTTTAGAAATATTATTTACCGCAGGTGTAAACCATTGTGGTTTTTCTTCGTGATTTTGCTCTTTCCAATCAGGGAAATGTTGGCTCAAATAGTTTGAAAGCGTAATTGGCTCACCAAAATTTACAAAACCTTGACCAAGATTACGTAATTTTTTAATTACACGAAGTACTAAACCCGCATTTTCTTTTTCTTTCGCTGCACCACGTAATTCCTTTGCATAAGTGTCTACTTCTAATACGTGTTCATAACCAACGTAAACAGGAACAATCGAAATTGGGCGAGTTTGACTATGTTGCAATGCTTGAAGTGTCATTGACATCATACCTGTTTTTGGTGCCAGCAAACGACCTGTACGAGAACGACCGCCCTCAATAAAATATTCGACGGAATAGCCTCGATGGAATAGTTCTGATAAATATTCGCGAAAAATGGCAGAATATAGTCGATTTCCCTTAAAAGTGCGGCGAATAAAGAATGCCCCCCAACTACGAAACATTCTACCTATAGGCCAGAAATTTAAGTTAATCCCTGCCGCGATATGTGGCGGAACAAGACCTTGATGATAAAGCACATAAGAAAGCAATAAGTAATCGATATGACTACGGTGGCAAGGCACATAAACAATTTCATGACCTTCTAACGCTAATTTACGGACACGATTCGAATTTTGTACATCAATACCTGAATAAAGTTTATTCCAAAGCCAACGTAAAAAACGATCTACTGCACGTAAACTTGAATGGCTGACATCAGCTGCAATTTCATCCAAAATTTTATATGCTTCTTTTTGTGCTTTTTCAATACTGATATTTTTTGATTTTGCTTCATCTTCAATTGCTCGTCGGATTGCTTCTGATTGCAATAATTTATTAAACATTGCTTGACGATTTGGTAAACGAGGGCCTGTCGCTGAAATACGTTGTTTTGCGAAGTGCATTTTTGCAACTCGAGCCAGCTTTTGTGCAATTTTTTCATCTGAGCCATGTTCAACTACCATATAACGTAATGAAACCGCTTGAGAAAAACGCACAAAAGTATCACGTCCAAACCAAATTGCTGCAAATGTTTTTTGTATACCATTTAATAAACGCAAATTAGGCAAATCTGATTTATCTTCTTGTCCGGGAGAACGTCCCCAAAGAACAGAAACAGGAATAAGTTGCACATCTAAACTTTCAGAAGCGCGGTGTAATTCAAGATATTTATTGAAAATGGTAGTGGTTTCGTCTTTCGCACCTTTTGATTTAAAAATTCGGCGACCTTCGTCTAAATATACATAACGTGGTAACTTAACGCCATTAATTTCATTTTTCTCTGCGGGATCGGACAAGCCTAACGCTAAGCAATTTCGGCGGAAAATAACGAAATCAGTTTGAGATGTATAAGGCAAAACATAAACAATAGGTTGATGAATATTAAGTGAAAGCTCTTCTATTGGATTGGCGGGAATAGGATTATTTTTCACCAATGCAGACAGCGGCAAGCTCAATAATTGGCGATACATATTTATAAAATTTGCCATAATAAATTTTCTCTTTGTTATAAGTTTGTAGATCTTATAGACGTTTAAAAAGCAGTTTGTGAATAGAACTATTTTTAGCCCTTTGGTGTTTTTATCGTCCAAAAACTCAAATATTTTAACACATCCGATCTCAACTAATTTAGAAAATTTGGCGACAAAATGTGACTTAATACACAGATTTAAAAAATAACAGTTGCAACTTTACACAATCTGTATACAATACCAGTTATCTGTGTTTAAAAACAGGAGTGTATATGAGACCATTAACCGCACGCCAACAAGAAGTGTTGGATTTATTAAAACGCCATTTGGAAACAACAGGTATGCCACCAACACGAGCAGAAATATCTCGAGAATTAGGTTTCAAATCTGCAAATGCCGCAGAAGAACATTTGAAAGCACTTTCACGTAAAGGTGCAATCGAAATCATTCCCGGCGCATCTCGTGGTATTCGTATTTTAGACAATAGTTCGAATGATGAATTTGACGGTTTACCGCTTGTAGGGCGCGTGGCTGCTGGAGAACCGATTCTTGCAGAGCAGCATATTGAAGCGACATATCGAGTAGATGCAGATATGTTTAAACCACAGGCTGACTTCTTACTTAAAGTTTATGGTCTATCAATGAAAAATGTTGGTATCTTAGATGGTGATTTATTAGCTGTGCATAGTACTAAGGATGTACGTAACGGACAAATTGTGGTTGCACGTATTGAAGATGAAGTAACAGTAAAACGTCTTGAGAAAAAAGGTTCTATCATTTATCTACACGCAGAAAATGAAGAATTTGATCCTATAGTAGTCAATCTTGAAGAACAAAAAAATTTTGAAATTGAAGGTATTGCAGTAGGCATTATTCGTAATAACGCTTGGATGTAATCTGATACCAAGAATGAATAAAGTGCGGTAAAAATTTACGGTATTTTTACCGCACTTTGCTTATACTAGAGTTCTTTATTTGCCATGATTTTTGCTGCTCTTTATAATGCAAAAATCTTGAATTTATACAAAGGATGGAAAAATGCAGTTTTCCAAAATGCACGGATTAGGTAACGATTTTGTTGTGGTTGATGGAGTCACTCAAAATGTCTTTTTTACTCCAGAAACGATCCGACGTTTAGCCAATCGCCATTGTGGAATTGGGTTTGATCAACTTTTAATTGTTGAAGCTCCTTACGATCCCGAACTCGACTTTCATTATAGAATTTTTAATGCTGATGGAAGCGAAGTTTCGCAATGCGGAAATGGTGCTCGTTGTTTTGCTCGGTTTGTGACATTAAAAGGGCTAACTAACAAAAAAGACATCTCGGTTAGCACACAAAAGGGTAATATGGTTTTGACGGTAAAAGATGACAATCAAATTCGTGTGAATATGGGCGAACCAATTTGGGAACCAGCAAAAATTCCATTTACTGCAAATAAATTTGAGAAAAATTATATTCTGCGTACAGATATTCAAACCGTACTATGTGGTGCAGTTTCAATGGGGAATCCTCATTGTGTTGTACAAGTAGATGATATTCAAACAGCAAATGTTGAACAGCTTGGTCCTTTGTTAGAAAGCCACGAACGTTTTCCTGAGCGTGTCAATGCTGGTTTTATGCAAATCATCAACAAAGAACATATTAAGCTTAGAGTTTATGAACGTGGTGCTGGCGAAACTCAAGCCTGTGGAAGTGGTGCTTGTGCAGCTGTTGCAGTTGGAATTATGCAAGGCTTATTGAACAACAATGTCCAAGTAGATTTACCAGGCGGTTCGCTCATGATCGAATGGAATGGTGTTGGTCATCCACTTTATATGACAGGCGAGGCGACCCATATTTATGATGGGTTTATAACTCTTTAATATTTTTCCCCACTTATCTTAAAAAAGATGAGGCGTTTTTCTTAAATTAGCGTAAACATTTTGTATCTAAATATATTTTTATTGAACTGTTTGATAACTTTAAGTAATCAGAACAAGCATTTTTCATACAATCTCTAGATTTTTTACTCAAAGAAATAGATTATTAGCATAATAAAAAAACCGCCTCTCGGCGGTTCTTGTTTTAAATCTTCTATCTACTACGCTAACACTGCCAATGCAGCTTCATAGTTTGGCTCTTCTTTAATTTCTTCAACTAACTGGCTGTGTAAAACATTGTTTTGTTCATCTAACACAATAACTGCACGAGAAGTTAAACCTGCCAACGGGCCAGTTTGAATATCTACGCCTAATTGTGAGTGTAATGCGTGGTTACGAAAAGTTGAAACTGTTTTGGCATTTTCAATCCCTTCTGCTCCACAAAAACGAGCTTGAGCAAAGGGCAAGTCTGCTGAAATACAAAGCACAACAGTATTACTTAATTTTGCCGCTTGTTGGTTAAATTTATGTACTGAAGTCGCACATACACCTGTGTCGATGCTTGGAAAAATATTTAGGACCTTGCGTTTACCTGCAAAATCGTTTAATGCAACATCGGCTAAATCATTACCGACTAAAATAAAGTTTTCTACTATTTCGCCTACTTGAGGGAAATGTCCGCCAACTTCAATAGGGTTTCCTGCTAATGTAACTGTCATAAAATCCTCTTTATTTAGATTAAGTGAAAAGTGTTTAAACTATACCACGCTTTCTAATTATTTCCACCAATTAAAGCTATCCAGAATTTGATTTTCGGGAAAATTTCAGCCACCACACAATAACCAATAGCAAAGACTAATGAAAACAGTATGTGCGTTACCCCGATCCAGTTAAATCCGTGAAATCAATAGGGCTCTGCGCGGTGGAAAAGGATGCTCCGCTCCCCATTTAACGAAAGCAGAGATAAAACCTGCAAAAAATTGCAACGCCATAACGACGTTTAGATGGTTCTGAAAATAAGCTCATTGTTATGTCCTTAAATTAATTAAAAGTATAAAAATTTCCGAGTTTATGAAAGTGTGTAATTTTACGTCTGTTATATCATCAAACAAAAATACTTCAATTGGGTTATCTTTGGCTGGCTGTTCATAAGGTTTTAAAATTTATTAGCAATAGATAAAGTAATTGATTGATTTTTTAGCGATTGTAGAGCGAGTATAAACTTTGTATTACTTGAAAATAGGGAGTATGTTTGAACATAAATCTTATTATTTTATTTTGTGAATGCAAACGTTTGCTTTGTTCGTTATAATACGTCTGTTTTTTCTTTTTCTTTTATACGGAACTGCAATATGACTGTCAAAACCTTTCGTGGCTCGCCTGCTCTTTCTGAATTTCGTTTAACCCAACTTCAGCAAAAATGTCAGCAATATCAATTGCCTATAAAGTCAGTTTATGCAGAGTATTTGCATTTTGTTGAACAAAAAACATCGCTTGTAGAAGATGAAATCGTTAAATTACAAGCATTATTGCATTATGGATCAATGTTTTCTGAACTCAAGCCTGCAGGATATTGTTTAATTGTGACTCCACGAGTGGGGACAATTTCCTCTTGGTCTTCAAAAGCGACAGACATCGCTCACAATTGTGGTTTGTCGAAGGTAAATCGTATTGAACGTGGTATAGCCTATTACTTCAATATTGAGCGTGATTTAACCGAAGCAGAATTGGCTACGCTGAAAGATTTATTACACGACCGTATGTTAGAAACCGTGTTAAATCACGAAACAGAAGCAACCTTGCTTTTTACTCAACAAGAACCCAAAGCATTAACTACCATTGATATTTTAAATGGTGGACGTCAAGCATTAGAACGGGCGAATATTGCCTTGGGTTTAGCGTTGGCAGATGATGAGATGGATTATTTAGTGGAAAGTTTTACTGCCTTAAAGCGTAATCCACAGGATGTAGAGCTTTATATGTTTGCACAAGCGAATTCGGAGCATTGTCGCCATAAAATTTTTAATGCCGATTGGATTATTGATGGCAAAAAACAGGATAAATCGCTGTTTAAAATGATCAAAAATACCTTTGGGCAAACGCCTGATTTTGTGCTTTCTGCTTATAAAGATAATGCTGCAGTAATGGAAGGTTCGAAAGTCGGGCGTTGGTTTCCTGATCCTGATGGACAATATCGTGTTCATCAAGAAGATGTGCACATTTTAATGAAAGTAGAAACACATAACCATCCCACAGCAATTTCGCCATTTCCTGGTGCTGCAACAGGCTCTGGCGGGGAGATTCGTGATGAAGGGGCAACGGGGCGTGGGGCAAAACCCAAAGCAGGTTTAACAGGTTTCTCGGTGTCTAACCTCGCTATTCCAAATTTTGAACAACCTTGGGAAAATCCATTGTCTAAACCAAATCGCATTGCTTCTGCCTTAGATATTATGATAGATGCGCCTTTAGGTAGTGCGGCATTTAATAATGAATTTGGTCGCCCAGCATTATTAGGTTATTTCCGTACTTATGAAGAAAAAGTAAATAGTTTTGCTGGAAAAGAAGTGCGCGGTTATCACAAGCCGATTATGTTAGCGGGAGGAATCGGTAATATTCGTGGCGAACAGGTTCAAAAAGGCAAAATTCCAGTCGGTGCTAAATTGATCGTGTTGGGTGGGGCAGCAATGAATATCGGTTTAGGTGGTGGTGCTTCTTCGATGGACAGTGGTAATCAAAAGAAGATTTAGATTTTGCTTCTGTTCAACGTGAAAATCCGGAAATGGAACGCCGCTGCCAAGAAGTTATTGACCGCTGTTGGCAATTAGGCGAAGAAAATCCAATCCTGTTTATTCACGATGTGGGTGCGGGTGGTTTATCTAATGCAATGCCTGAATTGGTACATGATGGCAAGCGTGGAGGAAAATTCGATCTGCGTTCAATTCTTTGTGATGAAAAAGGTATGTCGCCATTGGCAATTTGGTGTAATGAATCGCAAGAACGTTATGTATTAGCCGTTGCGCCAGAAAACCTCGAATTATTTACCGCACTTTGTGAGCGTGAACGTGCCCCTTTTGCAGTGATTGGCGAAGCAACACAAGCAGAACATTTAATCTTGCACGATAGTCATTTCGATAATAATCCAATTGATTTACCAATGAATGTGTTATTAGGCAAAACGCCTAAAATGACGCGTGAGGTTTTGTCAAAAACAGTAGAAAATCAATCACTTAAAACAGAAGGTATTCAATTAAAAGAAGCATTCCACCGTGTATTACGTTTACCCGTTGTTGCAGAAAAAACTTTCTTAATTACTATTGGTAATCGCTCGGTAACAGGAATGGTAGCCCGAGATCAAATGGTGGGTCCTTGGCAAATCCCCGTGTCTGATGTGGCTGTTACTACTGCTTCACTGGATAGCTACCACGGCGAAGCAATGGCAATGGGCGAACGCTCTCCAGTTGCCTTGCTAAATTTCTCGGTTTCGGCACGTTTAGCTGTGGCGGAGGCCATTACTAACATTGCTGGCACCCACATTGGCGAGATGAAACGTATTAAACTTTCTGCTAACTGGATGAGTGCAGCAGGTCACACAGGCGAAGATGCAGGACTTTATGAAGCAGTAAAAACCTTGGGCGAAGAATTTTGTCCTGCGTTAGGCTTAACTATTCCTGTGGGTAAAGACTCAATGTCGATGAAAACCACTTGGATCGATAATGGCGAACAAAAATCAGTGACTGCCCCACTTTCATTAGTAATTTCCGCTTTTGCTCGTGTAGAAGATGTACGTAAAACGCTTACGCCACAACTTCGTACCGACAAAGGTCTCTCGAGTTTATTGCTAATTGATTTAGGCGAAGGGCATAATCGATTAGGTGCGACCGCACTTGCTCAAGTGTACAAACAGTTAGGAGACAAGCCTGCCGATGTGGTAAAGGTTCAACGCTTAAAAGATTTTTACAATGCAATGCAAATTTTAGTGGCAGAAGATAAATTATTGGCTTATCACGACCGTTCGGACGGCGGTTTAATCACAACTCTTGCAGAAATGGCGTTTGCAGGGCATTGTGGGGTAGAAGTTGATATTTCAGCTTTAGGCGACAACGATTTAGCGGTATTATTTAACGAAGAATTGGGAGCGGTTATCCAAGTTGTCGATAGCCAATTAGGTACGGTAACTGCTGATGATCGCTTTGAGATCAGCCGCGGCAGCCATAAATTATTCAGCGAAAAACGCTCTGAATTACGTAGTATTTGGGCAGAATTAACTTACCAAATGCAACGCTTACGCGATAATCCAGAGTGTGCTGAGCAAGAGTTTGAAGCTAAGAAAAACCCTGACGACAAAGGATTATCCGCATTTTTGACTTACGATGTGAATGAAGATATTACTGCGCCATTTATCAATAAAGGTGTAAAACCAACCATTGCAATTTTACGTGAACAAGGTGTAAATAGTCATTATGAAATGGCAGCAGCGTTTGATCGTGCAGGCTTTAATGCAATTGACGTGCATATGTCTGATTTAATGATTGGTCGTCGTAATTTAGCAGAATTCAATGCAATGGTTGCTTGTGGCGGTTTCTCTTACGGCGATGTGCTTGGCGCTGGGGGCGGTTGGGCAAAATCCATCTTATTTAACCCGAAATTACACGAGCAATTCAGCCAGTTTTTTATCAATCCAAACACACTGACCTTAGGCGTATGTAACGGTTGTCAAATGATCTCTAACTTGGCGGAAATTATCCCAGGTACAGAAAACTGGCCGCATTTTGTACGCAACAAATCTGAACGCTTTGAAGCGCGTGTGAGTTTAGTGAAAATTAATGAAGTGGATTCAGTTTGGTTTGCAGGAATGGCTGGCTCACATATGCCCATTGCGCTTTCTCACGGGGAAGGACAAGTTAAGTTTAAATCAGTTGAACAGTTTGCAGGCTTAAAAGCACAAGGCATCATTGCTGCACAATATATTGATAACAACGGTAGACCCAACTATATCCTGCCAATCCGAATGGTTCTGCGGAGGGCATTACTGCAATTACAAATCTTGATGGGCGAGTTGCTATTATGATGCCACACCCTGAACGTGTGTTCCGTGCTGTGAGTAACTCTTGGCACCCAGAAAACTGGACAGAAGACGGTGCGTGGATGAGATTATTCAGAAATGCAAGAATGGTATTTTAGAGAAATAAATGGACTTGAACGCTAAAAAAGTGCGGTGGAAATCTAGCAGATTTTCACTGTGTGTGTTACTTTTAAAACGGAATTTACGTATTTGTAAAATGAATAGGTAGGGGTATAATTATCTACCATAACTAAACAAATCACATCGTTTACGATTTGTCTTTTTATAAATAAATATTTTATGAAGGCGGAATTATGTTAATCACATTAACACATATTAATAATAACTTGATAATAAGAAATGAAATTTTAGATAGTCTTGGCAAGCAAGCAAGCAAGCAAGCAAGCAAGCAAGCAAGCAAGCAAGCAAGCAAGCAAGCAAGCAAGCAAGCAAGCAAGCAAGCAAGCAAGCAAGCAAGCAAGCAAGCAAGCAAGCAAGCAAAGAGTGACTTAAATAGTACATCACAAAGCAAACAAATTATTCTTCAAGAAATAAATAAGGTAAAAGAAAAGAGAACAATATTAGAAAAAATAATAAGATTGTTTACTAAACATAAAAGAATTACTGCTAAACAAAATAAGCAGAAATTTATCGTTCCATTTAAATAACTATGGAGAGATTATGTTTATTACACCTATCTTCATTATTAATCTAGAAAAATCTACAGATCGAAAAGCTTATATGCAAGCACAGTTTGAACAGTTATTTTCGAATAATTTAATACAAGAAATTCACTTTTTTGATGCTATTTATGGAAAATCAAATCCGAATCACCCATTGTTTCAACGTTACAATGAAAATAAGCGGTTGAATGCAAAGGGGTATCCTTTAACCTTGGGTCAATTAGGCTGTTATGCGAGCCATTATTCTATGTGGGAGAAATGTGTAGAATTAGATTACCCTATTATTGTATTAGAAGATGATGCTAAATTTAAAAATAATTTCTTAGAAGTACTTGATTTTATTAATAGCGATAAAAATACGTTTGAATTTTTCTGGTTACAACCTGATCGTTTGAAAAATAAAAGAAAATTGATCTCTAATTTCGGTAATCTTTCGATATATCAATTTAGTAAAGGATTTGCTGGTGCTACAGGTTATTATTTAACTCCCCAAGCAGCAAGGAAATTTTTAACACAAAGCAAGGAGTGGTATTTAACCGTGGATGTGACAATGGATCGTTTTTTTGAGAATAAAGTGCCACCTTATGCAATAGTACCATTTTGCTTAGAAGATGATGGCGAGATAGAATCAACTATTTATGAGAAACAAAAGAAACAGAGATCATTAAAAATAGTGATTATGAGAGAGTTGTTTAATCTAAAAACTAATATTAAAAGACGTATTTATAACTTATTCCATTGATAAATTGATATAGTAGACAAAGCAGTTGTTAATGTTTATTTTTAAATATTAGCAACTGTTTTATTTTGGAATTCCACGTAGTAATCCTACAGGCTCAAAAGGTTCTATAGAAGTTGGCGCGGGCATTTCGCTGAATAATAAAATAAATGGCTTGGGCGGGATTACTTTTTCATTTCGCCATAAGTTGCCCATTCCGACTAATTGAATATCTTCGGGTAAATTACGAAGACCTGCTTGTAAAACTGCAATCGTATTTGGACGAGGATGACCTATTGCAATGGCGGAGCCGTGTTTTCTAGCATAGTGAATTGCTGCTTTAAATTGACGTTGAACGTCTGCGAATTCGTTACTATCATCTAAAAATATATGGCGATCTAATGAACGCACGCCTTGTTCTTTTGCTATTTTCCCAGCTACAGATTTTCCTATTGTTCGACTATCTAAAAAGAACAAGTGTTTTTCTTGAAGTGCGGTCATTAAATAAGTCATTAATTGGGGATCTGCCGTAGCTGCACTCCCCATATGATTGTTCATACCGATGGCATCACGCACAATATTTTTAGCCGTATTAACGCGATCATTTACTTGTGCTGCAGACATTCCTAAATGTAATCCGCCGTCTTCGATTTTAATTGCACTAATTGGTTGCATCGGCATATGGATTAAAATATCTCTACCTTGAGATTTTGCTTCTTGATTACGTGCTCGAGCATAGGGCGCAGCAGGAATAATTGCTACGGAAATTTCACGTGGCATCGCAAAAATTGCCGCATCTTCTTTGGAATGATAGCCTACATCATCAATCACAATAGCAAGTTTACTTTGAGCAAAAGAAAAAGAGGTATAAAGTGCGGTAGAAAAAACAATGAAATTTTTTACCGCACTTTTTATCAAAATATTCATCAACGAACCCACCCTGCAGGATTTACTGGCGTTCCTTTACGGCTAATACCAAAATAAAGCGCAGAACGTGATATTTCCCCTGTATTTCCTACTTGAGCAATAACCTGCCCTGCTGAAACAAGCTGACCAACTTTCACTGATACCGCTTGATTGAAGCCATATAAACTTAAATCAGTTTCGCCGTGTTTAACAATAACCATATAACCATAACCATTTAAATATCCCGCTAAAATGACGCGTCCAGCTGCAATTGCTTTAACAGGCGTGCCTGCTGATGCGCCAATTACCATACCTTTCCAACGTACTTCGCCTGCTTGGATAGAACCAAAAGTATGCAAAATTGAACCAGAAACTGGTAAGGAATATTGTTTTTTTGCCGCCCCTAAACCGCTTGTACTATTAAGTAATTGGCGTTCTTGCACAGTTGGTTGATAAGGTTTTGATGTTCGTTTTTCTTCAGCTTTTTGGCGTTGAGCAAGTGCCTCTCTTTCACGTTTTTCTTGTTCGCGCGCTGCTTGTTCAGCTCGTTGAATTTCTTGACGAAGTGCTTGTTCGTTTGCTTTTAGTGCATTCAATTTATCTTGATCTAGGGCTAAATTTTTATTGAGTTCATTCAGCGTAGATTGATGCTCTTGCTGTGCTTTTTGCAATGCTTGTTGTTGTTTTTTTTGTGTGGAAAGTTGATTTCGGTGATTCTTTTGTTGAGAGAGAATCGCCTTTTTTTGTACTGCAATTTGTGCTTGCGTTGCTTTTAAATTATCAATCATTTCAATCCGAACTTGATTTAAATGCTGATAATAAACTTTCATTCGCTCTGCTTTTGTCGGATCTTTGGCAAACATTCGTTCAATCAGCGATGGATTAATGCCTGAACGATAAATTATATCTATTTGTTTGGCTAATCGTGCTTTTTGCTCACGTTCCTGTTTTTCTAATTGTTTGAGTTGCTTATCTGCATCGGCAATTTGCTTACGAATTTCCTTTAAACTTATTTCGGTTTCAAGCAGTTCACTCGCAACACTGTTAATTTTACTCTCGTGTTTTTTTAAATTTGCTTGTAACTTAGTTTGCTCACGTTTTTGCTTCTCTATTTTAGATTCTTGTTGCTTAATTTGTTTTTGAATTTGATTGAGATCGGAAGATTGGCTGACAGGCGAAAATATTAATAAACCGCAGCTTAAAAGTGCGGTTAATAATAATGATGTTTTTTGATTAACGCCAAAACGCAACATAATTCATCCTAAATTCGTAAAACTCGCAAATCTTATCATATTTGTTAAAAGGCGAAAAAGTTTGATGGTT
Organism: Haemophilus aegyptius; assembly: GCF_900475885.1. Lineage (GTDB taxonomy): Bacteria > Pseudomonadota > Gammaproteobacteria > Enterobacterales > Pasteurellaceae > Haemophilus > Haemophilus influenzae. The sequence continues at coordinate 272,023 of NZ_LS483429.1, read as the reverse complement.
ATTTTTTGCTAAAGATCAGGAAATCATCCCTTTTAACTTTTAAAGCTAAGGATTTTTTGCTATAAAATGTGCGTTCTTTTTATTTGAAAAAATTAGGAGATTCTTATGGAATTAGTATTTATCCGTCACGGTTTTAGTGAATGGAATGCGAAAAACTTATTCACAGGCTGGCGTGATGTGAATTTAACTGAACGTGGTGTGGAAGAAGCAAAAGCTGCGGGTAAAAAACTGTTAGACAAAGGTTATGAATTTGATATCGCATTTACCTCTGTTTTAACTCGAGCAATCAAAACTTGTAACATCGTGTTAGAAGAATCCCATCAATTATGGATTCCGCAAGTAAAAAACTGGCGTTTAAATGAACGTCATTATGGTGCTTTACAAGGTTTAGATAAAAAAGCGACTGCGGAGCAATACGGTGACGAACAAGTTCATATTTGGCGTCGTTCTTACGACATTTCTCCACCAGATTTAGAGCCACAAGATCCAAATTCTGCACACAATGACCGTCGCTACGCAAATATTCCATCTGATGTTGTGCCAAACGCAGAAAATTTAAAATTAACATTAGAACGTGCATTACCATTCTGGGAAGATCAAATTGCACCAGCAATGCTTTCTGGCAAACGTGTTTTAGTGGTTGCTCACGGAAATTCACTTCGTGCGTTGGCAAAACATATTATCGGTATTTCTGATGCTGAAATTATGGATTTTGAAATTCCAACAGGCCAACCTTTAGTTTTAAAACTTGATGATAAATTAAATTACGTAGAACATTACTATCTTTAATTAAGTTCAACGTATTGTTCTAACTGTATAAAACAAAACCCCGCAAATTAGCGGGGTTTTTAAGCAAGTCCAGATTATTTTGTGCTTGGAATTTTGAAACGGCTGTTGAAACGCTCGACACGACCACCAGTATCAACAACACGTTGTTTACCAGTGTAGAATGGGTGGCAGTTACCACACACATCAAGATTGATGTCTTTGCCTAAAGTTGAACGTGTTTTGATCACATTACCGCAAGAACAAGTCGCAGTAATTTCTTTATATTCTGGATGAATACCTTGTTTCATAGAAAAACCTCAAAATGAAGCCACGCCGCTATAGGAACTTTCTCCCCACACCGCGTGAGTGAATAATACGCCATAATTGGCACCAAATAGGTTGCGAATTATACTGAAAAAATGCAGATAAACAAGCTCTATTTTCGTGTAAAATCATCAGCATTTTTAACCGCACTTTTCTTTTTATGTTAGCAAAATCTTCCATCAATGCGCCATTTGCCAAATCTGTTTTAGCTTGGTACGACAAGTTTGGACGCAAGCATTTACCTTGGCAGAAAAATAAAACGCTTTATGGTGTATGGCTTTCTGAAGTGATGTTGCAACAAACGCAAGTTGCGACGGTAATTCCTTATTTTGAGCGGTTTATCAAAACATTTCCAAATATCACCGCACTTGCCAATGCTTCACAAGATGAAGTGTTACATTTATGGACGGGCTTAGGCTATTATGCACGAGCACGTAATTTACATAAAGCCGCTCAAAAAGTGCGGGATGAATTTAATGGAAATTTCCCGACAAATTTTGAGCAAGTTTGGGCGTTATCTGGAGTGGGACGTTCAACTGCTGGTGCCATTTTATCTTCTGTTTTAAATCAGCCTTATCCAATTTTAGATGGTAATGTTAAACGTGTGTTGGCGCGTTATTTTGCTATTGAGGGATGGAGTGGCGAGAAAAAAGTAGAAAATCGCTTGTGGGCATTAACGGAGCAAGTTACACCTACGACGCGTGTGGCAGATTTTAATCAAGCAATGATGGACATTGGTGCAATGGTTTGCATGCGAACTAAGCCCAAATGCGATCTTTGTCCGTTAAATATAGATTGTTTGGCTTATAAAAATACAAACTGGGAAAAATTTCCAGCTAAAAAACCTAAAAAAGCGATGCCAGAAAAAACTACCTATTTTTTAATTTTGTCGAAAAATGGCAAAGTATGTTTGGAACAGCGAGAAAACTCAGGATTATGGGGCGGATTATTTTGTTTTCCACAATTTGAAGATAAATCCTCGTTGCTTCATTTTTTAGCCCAAGAAAAAGTCACGCATTATCAAGAATGGCCGAGTTTTCGACATACATTCAGCCATTTTCATTTAGATATTCATCCAATTTACGCCGAAATGGAGAGTACTTTATGCGTAGAGCAGGCCAATTTAGACTGGCGAAAAGTGATGGAAAGCACAAAAGAATACCAATCAAACCTATCAAGTGCGGTCAAATATTGGTATGATCCACAAAATCCTGAACCGATCGGGCTGGCTCAGCCTGTGAAAAATCTTTTAATACAATTTGTAAGGAATCATTATGGCAAGAACAGTATTTTGTGAATATCTCAAAAAAGAAGCGGAAGGCTTAGATTTTCAACTTTATCCAGGAGAGTTGGGGAAGCGTATTTTTGATTCAGTAAGTAAACAGGCTTGGGGCGAATGGATTAAGAAACAAACGATGCTTGTGAATGAAAAAAAACTTAATATGATGAATGCAGAGCACCGTAAATTATTAGAACAAGAAATGGTTAATTTTTTGTTTGAAGGTAAAGAAGTTCATATTGAAGGTTATGTTCCACCATCAAATTAGTTATCTATCCTACAATGAAAAAATATTTATTATTGGCATTATTGCCTTTTTTGTATGCTTGTAGTAATTCATCGAATCAAGGTATTAACTATGATGAAGCCTTTGCTAAAGACACGCAAGGGTTAGATATTCTCACAGGGCAATTCTCGCATAATATTGACCGAATTTGGGGCGTCAATGAATTGTTAGTGGCAAGCCGTAAAGATTATGTGAAATATACAGATTCTTTTTATACGCGTAGCCACGTGAGTTTTGATGAAGGTAATATCGTTATTGAAACTCAGCAAGATCTAAATCGTTTACATAATGCTATTGTTCATACCTTGTTAATGGGGGCGGATGCAAAAGGTATTGATTTATTTGCATCTGGCGATGTGCCGATTAGCTCTCGCCCATTCCTTTTGGGGCAGGTTGTGGATCATCAAGGGCAACAAATTGCTAATCAAGTTATCGCAAGTAATTTCGCCACTTATTTGATTCAAAATAAATTGCAAACACGTCGATTACAAAACGGGCATACTGTGCAATTTGTTTCTGTTCCTATGATTGCAAACCACGTAGAAGTGCGTGCACGAAAATATTTACCATTGATTCGTAAAGCTGCACAACGTTATGGCATCGATGAAAGTTTGATTTTGGGCATTATGCAAACAGAATCAAGTTTTAACCCATATGCGATTAGCTATGCAAATGCTATTGGTTTAATGCAGGTGGTGCCTCACACTGCGGGTCGAGATGTATTTGCAATGAAAGGCAAAGGTGGGCAGCCATCAACGCGTTATTTATATGATCCTGCGAATAATATTGATGCTGGCGTATCTTATTTGTGGATTTTACAAAATCAATATTTAGATGGAATTACGAATCCAACCTCAAAACGTTTTGCCATGATTTCTGCATATAATAGTGGTGCAGGTGCAGTGTTACGTGTTTTTGATAATGATAAGGATACGGCGATTTACAAAATCAACCAAATGTATCCAGAGCAAGTTTATTGCATTCTAACGACGGTTCACCCATCATCACAAGCACGCAATTATTTGTTGAAAGTAGATAAAGCACAGAAAAAATTCCGTGTAAGACGATAATTAGATTTGTTTATATAATCAAAATGCTCGCTGGCTAACACCATCGAGCATTTTTTATTAAAAAGTGCGGCAAATTTTAAAATAGTTTTTATTATTTCGTTGTTTTAATAAACATATTGATGATTAACTATTCAAATGAAATGTTTTTTCCATTTTTTTTCAATTTAGTTATTGACCGAAAACCGAAAAAATAGTTTAATACGCCCCGTTGTCAGGCAGTAGCCAATAACGATAACGCCTCGATAGCTCAGTCGGTAGAGCAGGGGATTGAAAATCCCCGTGTCGGTGGTTCGATTCCGCCTCGAGGCACCATTTCCTCCTTAGTTCAGTCGGTAGAACGGTGGACTGTTAATCCATATGTCGCAGGTTCGAGTCCCGCAGGAGGAGCCAAATTTAAAAAAGCCGCTAAAGAGATTTAGCGGCTTTTTGCTTTCTTATATATAAAATATATAATCTTCTCTAGTCTTGTAACTATAACTAGGCATCAAAATTCAAAATGGCGTATCAATGAGCGAGAGCCTTCTTATTTTTGATGTTAGCAAGCGACCTAAGTCGCTTGCGTTTAACTTAAAGAAGAAAAATGAATCGGCTTTTATTTTGGAATAGATTTATTTTTCACGATCATCGATGGTTTGCAGCAAATAATTTCCCTCTGCATCAGCAAGACTGCGGAAACCTACATTCGTGATTTTGTAGGGATACTTTGTTCGATAAGTAAAGTTTTCGTGATGATGTCCGTGGAATACTAGCTTAACCCCCATCTTCATTGCCAAATCATTAATTACTTGGAAACCCATCGGATGTGGTTTAGGGGCTTCGTGACAAATCAACACATCTGCTTGTTGGTTTTCTAAGATTTCAATATCTGATGGAAAAATTGACGTGCGATGACGCAAAGGCACACCGCCTCGCCAAATCTTCTCCTGTGGGCTATATTGGCAATAATGAATAGGATCAAAAAACATGGGGCGATTTGGTGGCATCCAAATTTGCCCACGGAATACACCTCCTAATCCCGCAATGCGAGTTCCTTGAATATCAACTACGCGATTGTGTAAATTGCGTGATTGCCACTTAGAACCCCAAATTGCATTAAAAGCACTAATGGTTTTGCTATCATGATTTCCATGAATAAACCAAATATCACAATGTTGCGCAAGTTTATCCAACTCATCTGCTGTCGTGAGCTGTAAATCGCCTAAAATTATGAGTGCGACATTCTCCTGTTCGCTCACAAAAGGGTAAATATGATCGTAGCTTCCGTGTGGATCACCGGCAAATAAGATCATTGATGTTTTCCTTTTATAACAAATGGACTATTTTGCAATTCACTGATTTCTTCTTCATTTAACACTTTCTCAATGACTGCTTTAACTTGGTTATAGCGATCAAGATAACTTGGCGATTCAATCTCTATATAAGGAACTTTATATTTATCTAACAGTTTTTTGAGTAGTTGTTGAAATTGTTGGCGCTGCTTTTGTGAACCTAAACTGCGCAAGCCATCATCCACCCATTCAGTATTATTTTTAAGCAAAATGGTGACATCGAAGGGATATTCTTTAATCATCGAATCTAAAAATGGATGGGCTTTTCCTTCATATTGAATGCAGAACGCTTGCGTGGTGATGAAATCCGTATCTATAAATGCAATTTTATGTGCATGGCGCACAGCATAATCAATGTATCGTTGATGACCAAGTGCCATTTGCGGATAGTCAGAATATTGCATCGCTTGCTCGTCGCCACCTAATTTTTCAAATACAAATTCACGTCCATATTCCCAAGCGGAAGTTGTGTTAAATACGGCGGCTAACTTATTAACTAGCACGCTTTTACCACTACTTTCTCCGCCTAAAATTGCCACAGTTTTGGCAAAGAAAGGACGAACTTCTTTCGGAATAAATTTCCAATATTGGAATGGTGTGGTGCGAATTTTGGTGGCGGACACATTAAAGAAAGTGCGGTCGGGATCGACTAACGATACTTCTAAACCTAAGTATTTCTCGTAAGGTGCTTTGTCTTGAGGTTCGCTACTAAATACGATTGAAGGTTCAAAATGTTTTTCATGAAATAGGGTTTTAACCGCTTCACTCCAAGATTGCCAGCCGTTTGGATAACTTGGAATACCGTCTTCAATCAAATGATGAATAAAAATCTGATTTTTTTGATATTTGAAAATTTGCTGCATCCAACGCAAGCGATCCTGAACGGTTGGCATGCGTTTCATTTTACTATCGTAAAATAATTTCAAATCTCGCACCGTATCACTACACACGATAACGTGCAGTTCATCGACTTTACTGAACGCTTCATAAATCATATTTATATGACCTGTGTGTACAGGATAAAATTTCCCGAAAATGACACCGACTTTCTTCTCTTTTGTTTTTGACATAATCTGCTCTTGATAGCGTAAGAATTGAGTGTGTTTATTGTAGGCTAAATGAAAATATTTTTCACGTTCTGATTTAGTGCCTAGGTATTTTGCGTTATACTTAGCTCGCATTCTCAGGGCAGGGTGAAATTCCCTACCGGTGGTAAAGCCCACGAGCGTTTAAAAGTGCGGTCAATTTTTGGCAAATTTTTCTTGCTAAATTGTCCTGATTTTCACTTTTAAAGTCAGCAGATTTGGTGAAATTCCAAAGCCGACAGTAAAGTCTGGATGAAAGAGAATAAAACGAGTTGGGTTCCCAAATCGTTCATTTTATTTGCATTTCTCAGCCCTGATTCTGGTATTTAATTGAAATCTCAAATTAGGAAATTACTATGAATCAGTCAATTTTATCTCCATTCGGCAACACCGCTGAAGAACGCGTACTTAATGCAATTAATGCCTTTAAAAATGGAACTGGCGTATTAGTTTTAGATGATGAAGATCGTGAAAATGAAGGCGATTTAATTTTCCCAGCTGAAACAATCACGCCAGAACAAATGGCAAAATTAATTCGTTATGGCAGTGGCATTGTTTGTTTATGCATTACTGATGAACGTTGCCAACAACTCAATTTACCGCCAATGGTAGAACACAATAATAGCGTAAACAAAACGGCTTTTACTGTAACGATTGAAGCCGCAAAAGGTGTTTCTACTGGCGTATCTGCCGCAGACCGAGTCACAACCATTCAAACTGCGATTGCGGATAATGCTGTTCCGACAGATTTACATCGTCCTGGTCATGTTTTCCCACTTCGTGCAGCAAATGGTGGCGTACTTACCCGCCGTGGACATACTGAAGCTTCCGTTGATTTAGCGCGTCTGGCAGGATTTAAAGAAGCAGGCGTTATTTGTGAAATCACGAATGACGACGGCACAATGGCTCGCACCCCTGAGATTGTAGAATTTGCGAAAAAATTTGGTTATTCCGTGCTAACCATTGAAGATTTAGTTGAATATCGTTTAGCACATAATATTTAAAATGCAAAAGTGCGGTGAAAATTTCTATGATTTTTTTACCGCACTTTTTATATTATACTGTTCCAACTTTTTATTTATTTGGGTTACTTATTATGCATAATGCAGCTCAGCACAATTATGTTATCAGTTTAACTACTGAACAAAAACGCCGAAAACACATTACCGAAGAATTCGGTAAGCAGAATATTCCTTTCGAATTTTTTGATGCTATTACGCCCGACATTATTGAAGAAACCGCTAAAAAATTTAATATCACCTTTGATCGTTCATCAAAAGCAACTTTGTGTGATGCTGAGATAGCCTGTGCATTAAGCCATATTGTTTTATGGAATTTCGTTTTAGAAAATAATTTAGATTATATTAATATTTTTGAAGACGATATTTATTTGGGAGAAAATGCAAAAGAATTGTTGAATATTGATTATATACCTGAAGATACTGATATATTGAAGTTAGAAGCTCATGGAAAAATAATTTATGGAAAGTGTGAGCAAATAAAATGTAATATATAAGTTCGCAAAACTTTTTGCATAAAGTTGGGATTTATTTTGCATAAGCGTTTTAGTATTATGCAAAATAAATCACAGATTAAACCTAGACAAAAAACGCCCTTTAAATCATCATTAAAGGGCGTTTAAATTTTACACTTTAGATAAACCCACACAACATAACCGTTCCTAAAAAAGCAAGATAATTTCCTTTTCTTGTTTTTTCATTTAGTGAAATGGCATTACATATCTGCACTTATTTAGCCGTCCATACCTCCCCAGTCTAATTCGACCGCAGTCAGTCGTTTTGCCGCAATGATGACTTGCTATGCCTGCCGAAGAGAGTAATCCTGTGACCAACTTAAACAAGCACAGGAAACCACAAAATGACAAACTTTAGAATGAGAACCGAGCAAGAAATGATGATGGAATTAGCCCTTGTTGCCGTGAAAGAACACGACGGTTTTATTGCGGACGGTTCGCAATATTCACTACCTAACGGACGCGGGCAAACCTTTGTGTATAACACGGCGTTTTTAGATGTGCGGTTTGTGGAAGACGGGCATAAAGATTGTGTAGTCAGATTTACGTCCACACTTGCCCCTTTCGCCCCACCGTTTTATTGCTTGCTTTCCGAATTAGAAGACTAAAACAAAGGCTTCGTGATCACCCGAAGCCTTTTTCATAGCTAAAATTTATAGACTAAATTGTCCTCGTACGCCACTTGGTAGTTCAGCTTGGCATTGACCGTAATCCGTTTGGCGTTTTCAAACGCCTGCCAATTATCCACCTTATCTTCCAGCATATAATTCACAAAGCGAATAAACTCCGACTTCGTCGAGCTAAAGAACACATACGGTGGTCGCGTAATATTGACCAGTCGCAAGAAATCAATCAAATCAAAATAGGTGGCTTGTTTGTAGCTTTCCTGCTTGGTGCAAAGGTAAGGCGGATCTAATACAAACAACGCTTTCGGATCATTGCTAAACTTAGGCAAAAGCGTGTGGAATGATTCTTTCACAATCTCTACGCCGTCCAAATAGCCATCAGCCTTTGGATAATCAGACTGACGAATACAATGCCAGAAATTATGTTGGAATAAGTCATCAAGCGTTGCCACTTGTTGCCCACTGAACAATAACCAACTCGCTAAGCAATTTAGATCTTTATATCCTTTGAAGTTTTGAATAATTCTGATGCATTCTGCTTTACAATCCTTCGTCATACGTTTATTTTTTGACGTAGCGTTACCAACTACAGAGTAAAGCTCGGCTCGCAACCGGTTAATATCATCAATGTGTGCCAATCGCTCCGCATAGCCATCAAAATCATTGTAAATGACGCGGGCTTTCGGTTTTAACCGTTTGGCGGTGTGGCTTAATAAACCGCTTCCGCCAAATGTATCAATAATTATCCAGCCTTCGCCATCACCTTTAATATTCTCATTTAAAACTGTTTCAAAATGTTTAAGAAACATTCGTTTTTGTCCTATAAACGGCAACGGAGCTTGTTTAAAAGTATTTTGATTTGCCATAGTTTTTCCTTTCTATTCTATGGCGTTCCGATGCTCAAGGCATTCTGACACTCAAATCAAATTAACGTGTAGTATTAACGGTTTTGCAACGAGGGCATTTGATTTCTAAATAACCAACTATCCCCACTTTTGCCAATAATTTGTTACAAAATGTGCAACGGATTGCTTTAATTGACTGCATATATTTCTCCTAATCAAAAGATTTGTTACAATCCGCCCGCCTTGCGCAAGGTAGGCGGCGTATGGCTATATGCAGGCTCGTTCTGCGTAGCTGGTAACAACGAGCATTCCCAGTGCCGTTGTTATCGCCGTCTTTTCTTTATTGAATTAAACTTTGTGCAGGGTAAACGCTCCTTTTAACTTTTCTCTTTATTAAATATAGCCGCTAGTTGATTTGGGCTAAATCGCCAACCTCTCTCGCTACCGCAAATCGCATTAAAGCACCACTCACTGCAAAAATATTTTGAGCGTTTTTGTTTGATTCCAAGTACGATTCCTAGCGCACCCCACCAGTCATATTTCTTGCCTGAAGTGCGGTCAAAATAGGCTTTGATTTGTTCTTCAGTCACACCGTCAAGTGGGATTAAATCCCATTTGGTGTTATCGGACACATCAATCTGTTTGCAACGTACGCCGCCATCTTGTACTGATGAGGAGTAGCAGTCATATACTGTCGCATGCTCATAATGATGCCCATTGCCAAACTCAATACGCTCAATGGCAATCTCGCAGTGCGAGTATTTGCCCTTTGTGCAAAATCGAGTAATGCGGTCGGCTATCGCTTTGACTGGTTCTTTGCCCCAGTCTCGTTTGTGTTTGTACATCGCCAAATAGACCTTAGCCATTTTGATATTCCTCCATCAAGTTATCCATCTGCTTGATAATGTCATCATGGATTGATTGCAGTTGCTCAAGCGTGAGATTAGGGGCTTTAAGTTCATATTTGCGCATACGTTGATTAGCTAATTCAACCTGCAGTTTTTCGAGTCCTGCCGCTTGTGTCAAAATCAGGTTTGTGGCGGTCTTGTTATCCAGTCTTGCTCGTTGCGCAAAGTCTGAGATATATCGACTGCACTCGCCCTCATAATTTGCTGCTTTAAAGGCTTCTGCAGCAGCTTGGCGTTCACGGTACTCAGATTCAAACCTCGTCCAAGTGCTGTAAATTTTTGCCGCGTGCTTATCGATGTTGGCAACAAGGCGAGTTTGGGTTTCGGCTAAAAGTGCGGTTTGTTTTTCAGCTGAAATTTCCCACGTGAGTGTGTCAAGATTTAACTGGTGTGCTGCGCTAGGTTGCTGGTCAATTAAGATAGGATTGCCCGCTTTATCTACAATGATTTGCTTGCCTTGAGATTGTCCGCTTAACAATTGCTGATAATACTCATCAGTAATATTAATAGCACCCTCAGGAATTAAATTTACACCTTGTACTAAGAACCCATTTGTTTTTTTATCGTAGTAATACATAAGCTTTCTCCGTTAAAATCCTAATGCAAAATACATACTGTCATTGCGTTGGCTAATTACATAGAACCCACTATTTGTCATGCGTTGTCGATTTTCTACTGTTGTGCTATACGACCACACATTCGTAAATTCTGTAAGCCCAACAAAAAGTACCTTATTAGGAAAAGTGATTGGGAATGTAACAAGGCGTTGTTCGTTGGATACAAAGCCATGTCCTTTGTTAAATTTCCCCCATTGTAAAATCATCCCATTTGGCAATTTACACCATCCTGTTTCGGCTAGATTTTGACTAAATCCTTGGGTAATGGATTGTGTAACGATTTCTCTTACAGACTGATTAAAATCCGTAATCTGGCTCACGGTATGGGTATGATTACGGTCTGCTTTATCTTGTAATCCTTGTGCTAATCGCCCTGCATCAAGTGCACCAGTATTAGTTACCTCGCCGTGGGATTTAATCCAAAAGACCACATTATCAAAACTATTAAGGGCTTTGATGCATAATTTGAGGATGAGTGATTTAGGGCGAGTTTCATCGCCACCTGTTGCCATTTGAGAGGTGTCTTTTGGGGACACAAAGCCATTATCTCCATCTGCATTGTCATAACCAAGGGTGCTCCACAAATCTGAAGACTGAGCAAATGTTGTATAATCAAAATACGAATTATTCCGTCCTTGACTTGAGTGATTAAACCAAGAATCGTAGTCTATCGGTACTCTATGCACATGTCGTTTTAACTCATCCTCTTGTATTTGCCCCACAGACAAGCCATTCCCCGCATTACGCAAAAATCTATCTGCTACTTTGGGCACGCGTTCAATGGAGCCATATTTACCAACTAAGTGACGATATAATTCGGGGTAACGTTGTTCGGTAACTTGGGTGGCAATCTCGTCAAAGGCAATCCAGCCTGCAGGGATATTATCCACGGCAAAATAAGCCGTCATGCCCACATCGCTACGGGTTAAATCTGGGAGTATGTTGCTGTTGCCCAAAGTGCGGTATAAATCGGGAAAGGTTTGTTGGCTGAATGTTGAACCATCAGCACGTAAAAAACCAACGGGATTGGTTACCGCACGGGGAAATGACACGACGGCACCAATAGGCACGCCGTCGCCGCCTGCATCTTTCCATTCTGACCAATTTGAACCATTAAAAAAGCGTGTTTTGATTTTGTTGTCATTCGCTTTACGTGCAATTTGACGCACCGCATTTGTTGCTCCACCGCTAACTACTTCAATATGCCATTCCCCATTTTCAGGAAGATTTTGACCGCTTGCTAAGTAATAATTGCCATCGGTTTTATAGCCATTGGCATCGCCTTGCCCTTGTTCTACTTTGAAATTCCCAATACCATAGCCTGCAAGTGTATCAGGCTTGTCTTCAATATCCGTATTAAATTGCGGTTTTGCCCCCTCGTGGTAGATTTTATTACGTTTGTAGGTAAAATCGCCGTTAGCGTGCATACGAAGTGTGCCAATCTCTCGGTTGCTTGATTTATATTCGAACCAGCAATCGCCATTGTTTGCTCCGATATTTAAATGGTCTCCGTATGAAGCATAATGCGGGTTGTCTGAAATACGGATGTTTCTTTTTGCCACAATACGATTTTCAAAGGTTTTCTCGCCATTAATGCTTTCGTTACCATTTAAACCAACCTTTCCATCTGCGGTAGTTTTGGCGTCTACTGCTTTGTCATAGGCGGTTTTAACCGCTTTTGAGGTTGCCGCTTTGGTTTCGCTGTTGCTGTTAGTAGACGAACTAAGCTGAACTTCGCCTTTTTGAGTTAAACTTGCCGTCTTTCGGTTATCATCAATAATCTTCACAATCGCTTGATATAACTGCGTTTGTGTTTCTGCCTTCGGGGTAAATCCCGCTTTTTGCAACACATAATGCGCTTCCGCTTGTACATCGCGTACTCGGTCTTGCAAATTATTAAGCCACGTATCGGTTACTCGCGTGCCTTGTTCGCCTGTTGCTGGATTACCATTGTGAAAAAGTCCATCATTGGAATCAATTTGAGGCATTAAACTTTTCATATATTAAGATCCTGTTTGATAAGCAAAATAACAGTAAGTATGTGCAGGTTTTAAATCTCGGAAGAACTCCTCAATAATTGGGTCGCCAAATTCCACTAAATGATTACCTGCAAAGGAACTACCTGCGCGAAAATACACAATATTGTCATCCCCATTAACCACCGATACTCGCCACATAAAAATCAAGTTATCACGCTCTTCGTTGCGAAATTGAACCAAATCTCCCGTCATTGGTAAATCATTCGCAAGGGGAGAAAACTCTTTAATTTCGATGTGATATCCAATACTTTCCGCAATCCGTTTAAAATAGGGAATGGATAAGCCCCCAATCGCATTTAACTTGGCAATGACACGTTTTACTCGTGCTTGATAGTTATTGCTATAATCTGTTTTTATGTCGCATAAACGTTCCCAATCAGACAACATCGTATTGGAGGTGGAGGGTTCAATAATTTGCAATAAATCCACCGCACTTTTTTGTAATCGGTCAAAGGCATTACCATCCACCTCACACTGTGCTAAAAAACGCTCTCCATTTACGTCGTATGAAACAGGCGGATAAAGTTTTGCTAACACCTTTTTGTGGTCAGTTTGCATCATGCCATCTCCGTAACGGTGATTTGACCTAACCGAAACCACTCAATTTTTGTACGCACATCCGCTTTTAGATTAGTGATAGGTGCCGTAAACTTACGATCAACCACACCGACCAAGTTATTTACTACCGCTTCACATTGCGACACAATCAAATCATCGCCTGGGATTAGCGTATTAAAATAATCCGCAAGTGCGGTAGAAATCGCTGCCTTAATTTCGGGTAAGGTCACGCCACTGATTTTTACCTGAATATTAAAATTGACTTTTGTTACATCAGGTTTCACGACTTTGCTTTCACGAGCGGTTACTGGACGCACATCGTCAATATATTCTTGGCAGCGACGTATTGTTTCATCGCTTGGCACATCGTTATTTGATGTGATCGCAATATCTACCGTACCAAGTCCACGACGCAACGGGTAAACATAAGCCGCATCCACGCCATCCACCGATAACGCCCATGTACGATAGTCATAACGATTACCCCCAGCAGGTGGTCGGCGAATAATCTCAAGCAAACGTTCGAGCAAAGACGCATCGCTTTCTGAATCCGTTGCACCAATTACATCATTTAGCACCACATCGGATTGCACGCCTAAAGGTGCCGCCATAAAGTTTGCTTTTGTCGCAGTTTTAATATTTTGGCTAGCACCCGTCGCAAGACTTCGCACGGCAACAACGGCAGAACCGCTTACAGAAATCACCGCACTTTCGGTGGTTTCATAAAATCGGTTATCGTCTGTTTTAATTTGTAATCCCGCTTTAAGTACTGCATCAGGGGTACCAGTTACAGTTGCACCGCGCCCACTGGCATAAGTCGCATTACGACGGCGAATACCACGCAAACCCGCATGTTTTTCAAGAAAATCCGTGTCGGCAGTATCCGGGAAGAATTGTTTAATAATCCATTTTTGATGGGCATAAATACCTTCCGCTACGGCAGCAAGGCTACTGGCACGTGCATAATAGTCACTATCTATGCTCACATCAGCACTCGGTTCTAATGACTGCACATCGCGCAAAATCGCTTGACGAATATCTTCTAAACTCGGCACAATAAACATGGTTTAAACCCTTTTTAAATGACTTTTACCGGGTGTTTAAAATGATAGGTTTCGCCCCGGTTATCTCGGATGGATATATCTAAAATCAATACACCGTTATGTGGTTGGGTATGATTGACAATAATTTCGTCCACACGTCCATCATCAATCAAGGGTTGCAAGGCTTCTTCGGCATATTGTTGTGCAATTAAACCTATGCGCGACACATCTTTTTCGCACGGAATAAGATGGAGCAGAGAGCCTACACGCCCATCTGCCCACCAAGTGCCTAATGGTGTGGTCAATCTGATATACGCTGCATTGGCAAGCGTACTGATTTGTTTACTTGTATAGTCCCCGGTAAACGGGCTGATCTCTCTGTCCATATTGACAGGATAAGATAAGAGGTAAAAAGAAAGGAGATGCAGGGTTTCAGCATCTCCTTTAAGGTTAGATTATTCAGGTTTACTGGTTTTTCCTCCGCTATCGCCAGTATGTTTGTGGTTCCTTAACGAAATTGTACCAGCTTCCACATCGCCGTCAGTCGTAAAGCTACCGCCACGTTGTTCTACATTACCAGTAAAGCTCGCACCACTGCCACCTTGCACAGCCATACCACCATTACCATTGATTTGCCCTTGGGCAGTAAAGACCTGATCGGTTTCAACCAGTGGACTTGATATATCCACTTTTGTTGCAGCGTTAATCTTTAATACATCACAATCAATCTCAATTAACCGCCCCTTTTTTAATACAATGCTAGAGCCACTTTCATCATAAACGGCCACTTCGCCACCTTGCAGATTTTTCACGCGGAAAGAACCGTTCTCGGTTGCAATCACAATACCGTGGGTAGTTTGTCCGCCAATGGGTAAAATCACTGCTTGCGTATTTGCTGGAGGCACAGAAGTAAAGCCAAACTGCTGCATCAACTCTACATCTTGTAAGGTTTCATCCGCAAGCCCTGAAGCTTGCACTTTTTGAATATTGTCCGCACTTTTTACTAAGTGCAGCACACCTCGAAAGGCTTGACGGATTTCCTCTGCCGCACCTTGCGCCTTTTGTTGAATGACTTTGCTTAATCGTCTCATTTTGTCCCCTTAATTCGCAGCCACCCAGCTGCCATGTCCGTTAGTAGCCATTAATTTTTTACCCTTACGCTTACGTGCTTTTTCTGCTTTTGCGTTGTAAGCGTCCGGTGTCCAAATGCCATCTTGTTTAAAGCGTAGTTCCGTTTGTGTGCCAGCGTTTCGGCTCAGCATAAAACGTCGCCCCATTAAAAAGAAAATGGCATCAATAGCATATTCCTCGCAAATTACATGCACACGTTGCCCTGGTTGCCATAATGTACCGTCTTGCATTTTGTGATCGGGTACAACGATAGTAAGGGTAAAACCTTCTAGCATACTGTCCGCAATGTATTTTTTCGCCCATTTTTGCAAGGCTTCCAAGTTATCCACATCAGATACCACCACAGTTTTCGGCTTGTAGGTAGTCATTTCAGGATCGTGATAAACCCATTTCAGATCGTTTTTGTTATCTTGTCCTTGCTTGCCGTGGCTTTGTGCCAAAAATGTTACTTCGCTAAACCGATTCGACACATCAAACGTTAAATCCGCCTGCTCAAAGTTGTTTCGTTTGCCGTCTTTCATGCAACACAAGGTCGCCACAGGTGGTGTGCTGTAATCCGCACCGCCCACAATTAGCTCTCCATTTGGCTCAAACCACAAGTGCAAGCCTGCCGAGTTCGCACAACGCATTGCCGCATTCCAAGCTGTTTCGCCTACGTCAATATCGACTTTATCTAATGTTGGATTATTTTCCGCACGCAATGCCACTTTTTTAATGCCAAGCGGTTCGACAATCTTTTTCACCGCATCCAACATGGTCAAGCCTTTTACATTGGTGATTGGGGCAGAGCAATCCACAAGGATACTCGCACGGTCGCGCCCATTGAGGCTATAAGTGCGGTTAGTTTTACTAATAGTATGCTGTGTCGTATCCACGATGCCTGTCATTACCAGCTCGCCATTAATACGCACTTTCACTTCTGCTCCCGAAAAATCAGGTAAAACTGTGCTATTTGAAGGCACGCCCAAATCAAATTTAAAGGCATCGGCAGGGATTAAAAAGTCACTATCAATATCATAACTCTTCCAGCTATTGTGGGCTTTACCGTCCACTTCCAACGTAACATCATTTTCATAAGGGTAATTATTTGACATAGCTGTTTAACCACTCCCCACGCTCAACAAAATTCGGATAACGGATCTGCGGATTCAATCTTAATAATTCATCTGCACGTTTGTAATCCTGATAAAATGCATGTGCAATCTGTTGCACAGTACCGCTAAATGGTACCTCACGCACCATTAAAGGCGGTTTACGATTAATTGCCGCAAGGGCAAGTTGAGTAAACTTATGCGCTTTATTGCGTAATTGCTCTGCCGTATTGTGCGCAGCCGTATAAAAACTCGTATTAGGTGTGCTTAATACCGTGATATTTTCCCCACGATGTTCATCGTCTGCTTGTTTGCGTAACAATTGTAAATTATCCATAATTTGTGACCGCACTTGAGTCGTGATGTAATCAATATCCTGTGGCAATAAATCATCCTCCTCTACCAATTCAGTGGCAATACGCAACAAAGCAACACTAGAGGCTAACTGCATCATTAAATGCACAGATTCAGTATCATCCTTACTAAAAGAGGTCGTTAATGATTTCAATGCTGCTTGTTCTTTGGCAGATTTAATATTCTTACCGCTTACCAAATCTGCAGGAATATGCTTAATTTGACGTATTGTGCGGAGTACCTCATCAAATTTTGCACGCAGGGTTAAGTCCTTGCGCGCAGCAATTTGGCGCAACCCCGAATCAATCATTGTCACCAAATCACGCACAGCACGGCTAGATTTTGCTTTAAAGTTATCTTTTGACACCACGGAAGACACATGATATTTAGTTTTATCAAACCCAAATAAACTACGAATTTGCTCAAAGCAACCAACTAATGTTCCCCATATACCCATCAAACGAGAAGCGACATTCATCACAAAAGCTACAGATTCCATGACTTGAGCATACAACTCCATCACATCATCAATAAAATCTTCCAGTTCTGATAACAGTTCATCAATTTTTGCCAGCAATGAAAACTGGAATACAAAAATCGGTTTAGCTGGCGTAGATTCGATAAAAGTCAAATCTAACGCCACATAATCAATCATCTCCGCTTCGTGGTGAAAACTCGCCCCGGTGCAAATCATATTTTGCAAACGCCCACGAATCGGATGCACTAATGTTGCCGCACCTGATTTTTGTAACACGCTTAAAAACTTCTTAAAGTCCGTGTAATAACCTGGTCCATAAAATACGGCTTGCATACGCACGGTTAATGGATTTAACCCCAAATCTTCCACGTCTGCACCATTGACGAAAGGATAAGCATGCTCAATGGTCGAGCGATAGACATCATCATCCACCGAAAGCACATCAAAACGCACGCCACGAAAACTCGCACGTTGCACAGGCATTGTCCAACCAGCCATCTTTTACCCCCGTTTTAAGTCTTGATATTGATACTGAGACGTTTGTTCAGCCACAATCCGTCCGTCTAAATCCACCTTGATTTCGTTTTGAATCGTGAAATTTTGGCTTTCAATGGCGGTTTTTAATCCGTCGCTAATGGTTTGCCCAAAATGCTGAAAATCAGCTTGATAGTTAGCCAAGCTAGATAAATCTCCCAGTGTGAGACTTAAAGCGGAGTCGGTGTCATTAGCCGCTACAGCTAAGCCTGAATAGCCTTTCCCCTGATTGCGAATGTCCGCAATTTTCACCGCACTTTGGCGCGTGCGCTCATCATATTGAGCTTGCGTGAGTGTGCCTCGCTCAAGGCGTAAAGCGGCAACTTCATCTTTACGTGCAATTTCAGCCACTTCGCCCGAGCGAGAAGCCGTCCTCCAGACTGAGTTTTTGTTATAACCGAAACCTTGCGGTGCGTAATGGGTTGTGGTCGGTTTATTGCCACCGTAAGCATTGGCATAAAATTGGTTTTCTAACTGCTTTTCTTGCACAGTTTTGGCTTCGGCTTTTTCTTCAACCTTCGCTTCTTCCGTTGTACGTTGTTCTCCAGCAATCATTAAACCACTGGTAAAAAGTGCCCCTGCACTAAGAATACTGCCTAACTTACCGCCCCCTTTAATTTTTAAACCGTTTTTCCCTTTCCCTAGATTGCCAGCAACATCTGCTACATCACTAAGCCCAACTCCACCTCGTTTAACGCCCAATAATGCTAATGCACCACTAGCCGCAATCGCAGCCGTACTTAATGCTGTAATAACAGTGCCAGCTGTAGTCAGTGTAGAGGTTAAATCAGGATAGGCTTTCGCATATTCAGCCAGTTTTATAGCCGCATCGCCAAGTGCATTATTAAAACTTTTCATGCCTTCCATTTGTGCAAATTCAACTGCATTTTTAGCTTGTTCTACTTTTGCACTATTAGTTGATATCACAACTTTATGGGACTTATCTGTAGCACCGTCAGAATTCGTGACTTCTTCTTTTACTTGCTTGCCTAGTTCAACATTGTTGCGAATCCCAAGAAGTGCCATTAAGGCTTGACGGTCAGAAATAATCTGCCCAATGGCCGTACCTTCTACTAAGTTTGTCATTTGTTCTATTAAGGATTGCTGTTCTTCTTTTTTAGCTGTTTTCAATTTTGCTTTTAAGGCTTGATAACGTTTATCTTCTCCTACAACCATATCCATAATAGAACCAAAGGCCTCAATAGAATTTTTACCTTGTTTCTTCTCATTCTCCATTGATTTAATAAAATCAATGCCGTGGGTTTTGCCATCTTTGCCTTTAATTTCTAATTTAGAAAAACGATCTGCAGTCTCTTTAGACGTAAGTTTGGCGAGTAAATTAACCAGGTTATTCCCCGCTTCATCGCTTGTCCCTGCGGTAACACGCGCTTGTTGGTTTGCGACTAATAATGCTTCAAAGCCATCCATGCCCGAAAGCCCAGCCGATTTAGCTGCCGCCATTTGTTGTGGAAGCCAACGTGCCATATCGGAAAGTTCAAAGTTACCCGCTTGCCCAGCAGCCACAGCCTTATCTAATACCGCACCAATTTGATCTTCGCTGATGCCAAATTGCTGCATAGCGGAAATTGCAATCGCCGATAAATCTTCTGTACTTGCACCTGTTGCTACTGCACCTTTTTGTAAAGTAGGCAATAACTTCATTGCGGTTTCAGCTTTCACAGTACCGGAGGCTAATAACTTATCCAATGCGCCCAAGGCTTCTTCTTTCGTCCCTCCTCCAGTTTCTACTGCACTTTTCACCGCATCATGTAATTCTTTCTTTCCTGCAATTCGCCCAGCTACGTCTCGGTCGGAGAAGGCAGTATTGGATACCATCGCCAAGCGTCGGTCATAGTCCATTTCCTTTTTCATGGGTTGCGCCATTACCATAGCTCCAGCCGCCATGCCTGCGCCCACACTAGCAATGGCAGTTCCAACATTGCCTAATCGTTGCCCCCACGTGGTTTTCCCCATTTCTGCATTAAGCCCAGCAATTTTTGAGCGCGTCGCTTCAGCCGCACGGGCTAATTCGCGACTAGTGGCTGTGCCACTACGTTTTAATCGGTTATAAGCGGCAATGGTATGATTAATTTCTTGTTGGATTTTATGTTCACTTCGCACGCCTAACCTTTCACGCGCTTGAGCCATAGCACGTGTGCTTTGCGTAATCTGCGATTGCGCTCGTCGAAACACACGACTTGCTTGGTCTTGCGCTTTCAGCTTCAACGCTAAATTCAACTCAGCCATTTTTAAACCCTCTTTAAACTCATTTTAAATCCACAAAAAAAGGGGCTTACTGATCTGCACCCCAAAAGTTGGACTAAACAACCAACTCACTAAGGTGTAGATTTTTTATGACCAAATACAATTTTCTTTTCAAGCAACAAGTCATCGAATTTTATCTTCAAAATGGTAAAAATAGTTCACTTACCCGCAGGCATTTTCAACTTGCCGAAACAACATTAGAACGTTGGATTAACCAATTTAATCATAGTGGAATCAATGGGCTAGCGGTGCTGGGTAAGAAGCGAAATTACTCACCTGAATTTAAACTTAACGTGATACAAGCGGTTAAAAATGGGAAATTTTCTGCAGAAGCCGCTTGCTTACATTTTGGTATTGCCAATGCAGGTGTTGTTAGCCAATGGTTGAAAGCCTTTGAAAAACAAGGTATAAACGGCTTAATCCCCAAACCTAAAGGTCGCCCAACCATGAAACTCCAATACCCTAAAATGCCGCCTAAACCGAAAACACGAGAGGAAGAACTAGAATTGGAAAATCTCCGACTACGTGCGGAGAACGCAATCCTAAAAAAGTTGCAAGAGCTCAACCAACAAAAAATGCAGAAAAAGCCGCTATCGTAAAGGCATTACGCATTCATTTTCCGCTGCCCATTTTATTAGATTTAATCGGCTTGGCACGCAGTGTTTTCTTCTATCACTTGAAGACGAAAAACGATAAAAATGTAGCACTCTCACAAGAAATCGCCACTATTTATCATGATAATCACGGAAACTACGGTTATCGCCGAGTGACGTTTAAGCTAAGAGAAACCATTAAAATTAACCATAAAAAAGTGCAACGTATTATGCAATGGTTGGGGCTTAAGGGAAAATGCAAGACACAAAAATATCGTTCTTATCAAGGTGAAGTCGGGCATATTGCGGATAATCTGTTACAACGCGATTTTACGGCAACACAGCCTAATGAAAAATGGGCAACCGACATTACCGAATTTAAGTGCGCTGAAGGCAAGCTCTATTTATCCCCAATTAAGGATTTATTTAACAATGAAATTATTGCTTATGATTTAGCGCGAAGCCCGAACTTTGAGCAAATTACCCGAATGATGAAACAAGCTGTAGCAAGGCTTGAAGGCGCAAAACCGATTTTACATTCCGACCAAGGTTGGCAGTATCAGATGATAGGTTATCAAAACATACTCAGGGAGAATGGCATTCAACAAAGTATGTCAAGGAAGGGGAATTGTTTAGATAATAGTGCGATGGAAAGCTTCTTTGGGCGATTAAAAACGGAATGTTATTACGGCAAACGATTTGAGACGTTCGAACAACTGGAAAAAACGATCCATGAATATATTCATTATTACAACCATGAGCGCATTCAGGGGAAACTAAAAGGACTCAGCCCTGTGAATTACAGAACTCAGTCCTTGAACTAAATCAGTCTAACTTTTTGGGGTCAGATCATACGCCCCCTTAGTTTTACGACGCATAAGGTTGTAATGCACCGTGTCGCCTTTTTCTGACTGAGTTTTAATACCTTGCGAATATTGCCAACTTGCCACCCACGCAGCAACTTCAGCGTGACACATTGCTCGTACTTCTTCAGCAGTAAACCCAAATTTAGCCAATAAAATAACCGCACTTCGGTAATTCTTCTCGGCATCAAACACACCGTAATGTTGTTTTATTCGGTTTCGGCTTTGCTCGGGCTTTCCCCAGCGTCGATGTGCTTTTTTCGCAGTTCTGCGATAGCTTGCGTAATCAGCACATAATCATCCGTGGCAAGGTTATCCAGTAAAAACTGTGGCGTGAGCTTATCTTGCGCAATACCGATAATATCAAGCTGTTCAGATAAATAAGCCAAATCCACGAGCATTTGCTCCGCTTTCGTGAGGTTTTCTTTCTCATCTAAACCAAGCTCGGCGACTTTCTCAAGGGCAGCACATTCGCCACCCAAGGTTAGTAATCGCACGTCAAAGTCAAAATAACGCTTGTCTTCATAAGAGATACCAAGAAGTAAACGCATTATTCTTTTACCTCTTTAAGCGCATTCATCTGGATATCAATAACGGCTTCGTTATCCACCGTGTATTTCTCGCCTACTTGGGTAGTAAAGCAGCCAAGGTAGGACGTACGCTTATCTTCTTGATTAAGCGGATATACCGTGATTTTCGCATCACTGATCCCCGCCCAATCAATTTCCGAACCATCCACTGGCATTGCTGCCGTCAATGATAATTCCCAAGTCGCAATGCCTTTGGCAAAACCACGTGCACGTCCTTCAGAGTTCATGGTTTTGACTAATTTACGCCCAGTTTGTTTTGTCACGTTTAAATCGGTAATTTCAATTTCCGTGCCGTCCACTTCAAGCACAGCCGAACCTGCATATTTTTCCATTTACGCCCCCTATAAAATTAAATCAATTCGGTTAGCGACAACGTGTAAGCCATTTACCACATCCGCTGGAATTGCCGTATCTAAACGATTTGGATCTTGGCCATTGCGCACAACAAGCAATTTACCCTTGTTCGCATCCACATTTTCTAAAATCTCTTGTTGCTCTAAACGATAGAGCACATCAAGGATTTCCGACCGCACTTTTGGTGGGGTGCGATTAGATAATTTCGCACGAGGGAAACGTAACTCAATACGCTGTTCAATCGCTTTACGCGTATAATCAAGTGTGCGAATTGTGGTTAAGTCTAACCACGCAGGATCATCTACATTCGCAGGTGACTTGGTATAAGTCGTAATGGCACGCATAATTTGCACACGATTATTTACCACTGTAATAGGGGTTAAACCGTGGAATAACGCCTGATTGACTTCGGTTTTTAACGGTGTTTGAGTGGCATCAACAGGGGTTAAACCTTTAATCTCAAGTGTATTTAACGGTTTAGCTGGGTCTTCTTCGCCTGCAATAACCGCCCCATATCCCGCAGCGATTAAGGCATTAGATTCCACCGCCCCTTTATACCAACCCACTGTAATACGGTTAGCATTAATTTTCTCGGTATAAGTGGTACCGCTTGCCAACGTACCATTAAAACCTAATACGCCAACACCTGGTTTTTTCTCAACAGGACTTGCTACCGACTCTAAATGTTCGCGCAAGGCTTTCGCATTTTTATCATCCGCAAAAGGGGAGATAATCACGTGATAGTGCTGACCAGCTACAGATGCTAATGCCGCTGCTAAATCGGCATTTTCGGCACCATTTGCAAAGGCAGAAACATTCACTGCCATATCATTTACGCTTAATGTGGCATTGACACTAATCTCATTGCCAATTTCGCCTTTACATTTTGCAGTAAGCGTAACAGTACCTTCATTGACTGTTGTACTGACAGGACAATATTCCCCCGCATTAATCACTGCATTTAAACGGGCGGCAATGTTGGCAGCAGTTTCCGATTTAGCAATTGCCACCGCATAATCAAGACCACCAATGATAACTTTAAGCACCCCTGCATTGCTTGCTGTGCCTGTTAGCGTAATGGTGCCAGTTGCCGCCACACCTGAATCACTCTCTTTTAAACCAATCACCGTTAAACGGATCATGGCATTATTTTGGATAGCAATACGCGCCATTAAGTGAGCCCAAGACCCAGCACCAAATGTATTTTTTGCATCTACATCCGAATAAATCGGTGTCGGTGCGCTAAATGCTTTTGTTGCATTTAACATCGGTGCCACAATTAAGACATTTTGCTCATTTGTTGGCAAAGTACTCACTGCATTGCGTGAGTTGTATTCTGTATAAACACCCGGTTTACGAAGACTCGTCGGGATATTATCAAAATCAATATTCGTTTCATCCATTGTCTTTCTCCTGTTCTTTGCGTGAACGTGTTTCTGTGATTACAATCAAATCGCCATCATTAATACGACGTTGATAATAAATCGACGGCTCTACCTCTACCGGTACTTGTTCAATATAGGTATAAGGCTGATGTTCCATCGGCACCTTAATGCCTATTGCTGCTTTCACTTTCATTTTGTGTCTCCACCTCAAACGGCACTGTGGCACCGCTTATTGGGTCATAAATGTTGTTACCAATACGTTCTAACATCGGATCTGGTGGCGATAGCTCGCCATGATAATGCGTAAACAGATAATCAGGATTTTTGCTATCCTGTGTCATTTCAGGATAACGGCCATCTTCTAACGGGCTTAAATCCTCATAGACTGCGTCATACTCAATCGCATAAGCCGTTATCGCCCCACCTTTAAAAGTGGCATTATTAAAGAGCGTGCGCACCCTAGTCGGTTTCAGTGGCTTGACTAATTGCCCTAAGGTTTGCGCATCTAACAAACGGCGTACGGCTGTAATCAACTGATTAACGCCCACCTCTCGTTTATCCGCTCCGCCTTGTCGTGCCGCAATATTGCTACGCAAGCTATTTACTGCCACGATAATGACAAAGTTTGCT
The DNA here is from genome assembly GCF_900475885.1 of Haemophilus aegyptius. GTDB lineage: Bacteria > Pseudomonadota > Gammaproteobacteria > Enterobacterales > Pasteurellaceae > Haemophilus > Haemophilus influenzae. The sequence continues at coordinate 247,445 of NZ_LS483429.1, read as the reverse complement.
GTGGATTGATGACGCTTCAAATTAGTGCCCATACGTTCGATACGTGCGCCCCCAAAAGTGACTAAACACATCGGCAAACGTGATGTCCCAAGACTTTCATCATCGAGCTCGCCACCGTAGCTTTTAACGGTATTGACTAAACGCCCTAAGCCACGCTGTAGGCGTTCTACAAGAGCATTTTCAATTTGAGTAATCACGCGCAAAAATCCTGTTTTTCGGATTAGTAAAAATCACACCATTGTCGTGTTCGTTGGCATCATTATTCTCTGTCGGTGGCAACCCCAGCGAAATCTTACCCACACTGATATCCTCAAGTTCTTTTAAACTTAATTTATAGCGTGTAATAATTTCTTCTGTAATCGTCACATGAGACATACTCGCTAAACGATAACGTGCCAAATCACAACAAAGTCGCACCAAGTTTTGTGGTACATTCACAAGAGGGAGGGTATAACGTGCTGCCAAATAACCATCAATTTGGCTTGAGCTATCAGACAATGCAATATCAAGCAAATTGTCATTAACTTGCCCAGTCAAATCGCGGTCGGTCAGCTCAATGGCTTGTACTTCCCCTACACGTAACACAAAATCTTCAGCACTGGCGTAATGCATCACTCATCCTTATTTTTCGCAGATGGGAATAAGTTCTAACCAAGGATCTTCAGCAAGCATAATAACTTGCTCACCTGTCAAGTTTTCAACTGGAATTTCCACTGCACTTTCTTTGTTAAAACGATAGCCGCAGCGACCATAAGAGGCTTGCGGATGAATTGCACGTAACGTCACCGCATAGGCAATAGGATGAATCGCATCACTACCTTTGGGCGTGTCATCCAACTCGTCTAAAGTGCGGTCGGTTTCTGTGGTGTTTTCCGCAGAATCGGTTTTCACTTCATCGTCTGTCTTGTTTTGCTGTTTCTTTGCCATAACTTCCTCCTAGTCATTTCTTGCTTTCCCTCGCAAGCGAGGGAAGGCAAGGAAAGAGACGGATTACTCCACAATCTGTGAAGACACCATCACTTTAAGCGTCCCTTTCAACACATTGCTGGTACCGTTGATAATATCGGCTTCCACTAAACGTTTTGCTGTATATTCAAGTGCAGGTGGCACTAATAAGATATTCGGACGAATATTTAACAACTTGCCGCCATCGCCTTTTAAGGATTTCATTTTTGCCAACACGCCCATTAAGACATCTTCAGTTAATTCGCTGTCTTCCACACGATGAGCAAGTTGCCAGAATGCAAAACCTGCATTACCACGCGCACGCACGCCCCAAATATAGGTATCTTCCATAAATACCGTATCGGATTTAGACGGATCAAATTTCGTCTCAATTTCAGGGGTTAAGCGTTCTTGCCAAATAAATGGCTTCACGGCATTCGTCGTATCCAACAAATAAAACGCTGGTTTTCCTGCTGCACTGCCTTTGGTAATATTACTTTGCGTGGTTTGATTGCCTGTGCCATCGACTTCCGCAAAAACAGGATGATCGTCATCAAAGAAATTCTGCCCGTCATAGCAAAGGGTGCTTTTACCTTGTTTAATTAAGCCAAAGACTAAATCATCAGGTAATTCCGCCGCACTTTGTCCCATTTGTTTTACCATCGGACTAAATAAGCCCACCTGGTCGTCTTCAATATTGGTGCGCGGAATAGCAACAGTGCTTTCAAACAACTTATTCGATACTTGCATACCTTGTGCTTGCATTTTGCGTAAACGACGTTTACCCACCCATTCTTGCAATTTTGGGAAATGCCCTAACCAACCGTAAGTATTGGTTTCGGTAGAACTTGCAATCTTCATCGCAATTTCTGACCATTGAGGATTAATCACGTTTAAACCGCTTGCAAAGTCTTTTTTAAAGGCTTCATCAAGGGCTTTTAAAAGTGCCGATTTTTTGAATTTATCCATTATTTTTGCTCCTTATAGGTTGCCATATAATCTTTTTCGCTTAAGCCTAACGCTTTTGCTGCTGCACTCTCTGCCGCACTTAACGTTGCCACTTTCTGCTCTGGGTCGCCTTTTGCTTGTGGCTCACCACTTAATGCTGCCATTGCAGGTGCTTTTTCTAAATAAGCACTTAATGCTTCAACAGATAAACTTTGCGCCCAATCTTTTAATGCGGGAGCCAGTTTGCCTTGCGATAATGCTGCTTTGATTAATGCCGCTTTCTTGTCCGCTTCTACAGATGTTTTAAGCGCATTAAAATCAGCCTGTAATGCGGCTACCTGTTCGACTGGCACAAATTTAGCAGGATCAGGGTTGCCCACTTGTGTGGATAACGCTGCCACTGATTGTTCTTTTTCAGCTAATTTTGCGTAAACATCTAACACGTCCACAGAGCTATCGCCTTTAGCTGCCGAAAGTGCGGTCACTTTCTCCGTAATGTCAGCTTCACTTGCATCTGCTTTTAAAACAAACAGTGTGCATAATGCTGCCAATAATTTTTTATTCATTGGATTGTCCTCTTGTAACAAATTCACGCTGGCTGCCACCATTGCCTCCTCCATGCCATCTAAAGCAGGCGTATTGGTTAATGCAGCATGAAAGATCTTGCGAACATAGCCGTCTGTGTCGTAAGCAAACACAGCCGAGATATAACGATATTCGCCATTTTTGATATAGTCCGCGGCTTTATCAGTCCAACGCACATCAGCAAAAATCCCTTGTGGGGTAAAATAGAAATATTCCATCCAGCCCGCACTCGGTGCTTCTTTGCCGTTTTTTAGGGAGTGAATAATTTGGTGTTCATAGTCAATAGGAAGGGGATTGCGTTGATTATTTGCCAACGCCACCACATCCGCGCCATTTGTATCTGTTACATACCATGCCTCCACATCGGTTGGTCTGCCGTCTGTAGCGCGAAATTTGCCATAAGGTAAAAGTTGGATACGACCATACTTCGCCTTGTCAATTTCAAAACTACAAGCGGCAACTGTTAATTTCATCTGAAACCATCCTTAAAAACTCAATCTAGGATGGCAGAATATCGAATTGAACGAGATAACAAGAGATGACTGGCTTCAGCACAACCCAATAATTTGAAATGTTAGACAATGAGGAACAAGCCTCACATTAAAGACGTGAAAGATTGAATGATTGAAAACAACCCAACCCCATTTTAAAACGCTTTAAAACCGTTTTAAATTGTTTTAAAAATTTAAAGATGAAATCTTATACCCTAAAAGTAAAAAATCGCCCTACGTGCGATTTAGGGCGATTTTCTGATTTATTTAATTAAGCGTTGGAAGTAGTCTTGCACGTCTTCCAAAATATCTGCCTTATCTTGAGGTGTTAAAGCCAAAAAAGGACGAGCTGGAATTTCTACTTTACGACCTCGTCCAGCTTTACCGCCGAATTGATGAATAGCCGCGTAAGGCTCATTCGTCCCCACAATGGCTTCATTGTTATTATATTCAGAAGTAATGCTCGCCATCAGGTTTTCAGTATCCACCAAAGGCGTACCTTGACGATATTTCAGCCCCAGCCATTTAGGACGCCCCCCAACATCAAAATTTTGCAGCACAGCTGATTCCATTGTCCCCGCAATACTTCGCATTAACGGAGCTCGATGAGCGGTGGCTTGTGCAAGGCGTTCTAGTGCCGATGCAATTTCTTGTGCGTTATTGATTTCAATGTCTATCATAATCGTTGATTTTTAAAATTTAAGGGGGTATAGTCGTCAAGCCACTAGAAAAGCGATGAATCTCGAGGATCGCAAGCGATAGGTTGAAATAGTACCTTGGACTGTGTGCGGTGGGTTCGAGCCCCGCCTAGTGGCTTACTCTTTAAATGCCTTTCTCCATTGCTTATCACTCACTAATCTAAACGACTGAACAAAAATTTCCGGTTCTTTGCTTAAAACCTTCAATACTGCAAGCAGTTTCTTGCCATTAACATCCTTATAAAATTGGTATCCTAGTTCATCGACTACAATTTTATCTGGAGCATTGATGATATCTGGCAACGCCTCATACTCATCAATCCCAAAATCTTGCCCATCACGGCTATTAAACTGTTTAATTAAAGTATCATCAGAAAGCCACACTGTGCCAGTTTTGCTTTTCAATAAATCCTTACTTTCCGCACTCAAGACACCTGCCGCAAATTTAAAATTTTTGGTAAGACTATCTCGCACCTGTAACATTTGATCAGCAGTGAGTTTTTTTCCATCTAGGCTGAGCGTTTGTTTCATCTCCGCCATACGCTTTGCCAACAATTCAAAATCGTGCTTAAACTCCCCACCTTTCATCTCAACTTTCGCAAACGCATGCGCCAGTTTTTCAGGATAAAGATCCAAATTAGGCTTGTAGTTTAATCGCCCTACATTGTAATCAAAGCCTTTATCCGTCACACGTATCGTGCCATCAGGTAATTTAAACCCTACCGTCTTTTCACGATTACCTTGCTTATTCGCAGGGCGTTCTACTTCCACCAAAAATTCAGAACTATCGTCAGGCTTATCAATCCCACGGCGTTTCAAATCTCTTTCGCCTAACGCAATTACCGTACAGCGACAATTAAACCCATTGGGCGGGTAGAATGTCGCCCAAAACGGATCATCATAACGATACACCTTACCGCTCAATGCTAAATGGGCAGGACGAGTACGCGCATCACCCACGGCGGAATATTGCCAATAAGGGCGATTATCCACATTGTCACGTAAGCGTTGATAACGCGCAGCCGAATAAGCGGACTGCATATTAACACGATAAATCGTATTTAACCGACGCGGCGTGCCAAAATATTCCCCTGTTTTGGGATCTGCCAGTAAATGCCCATCAATACCACGGATAGACGGATCTTTTCCAAAAATCCAGCCTTTGCGTTCAAATTCACTCACCAGTTCTTTTTTCCAAACGTGAAAGCCTTTGCCCTCACGCATAGCCGTTTCTAAAGATTGGTAAATATCCTTTGTCATATCAAGGCTAGTTAGGTGCGCAATCGTCGTGGCACGTGCCAATGCGCTATCGTGCATTTCTTTTGCTAACACCTTACTGGCAAGCATTTTCTTTTGGCGCAAAAACTCAATGGCTTGTTTGGGTTCTACGCCAATGGCAAACTTAGGTGCGCTCGGCATTGGCAGCTCCTAATAAATCAGCTAAAAATACTGCACTTGTCAAATAGGCTTGATGGCTTTCACTGGTTAAATCAGGATAAAGTGCGATCAGTTTTTCCTGTGCTTCGTCATAGCTTTCACTTGCCATGACCACGCCTACAATTTGTTTCATCATAGGATCAAGCTGTTGATTAAAATCCGCATTTGCCAGTGCATCATCAATCAAACCGTCCAGTTCAGCTTGTTCGTCCTTTGTACCATTCTGCGCCGATAACGCAGCAGCACGGCAACCGCAAGAACAGTCTTTGCCGTGGTTAAATACGGCAGAAAGTGCGGTCGTTTTTTCGTCCGTTTTCTCGCCTTGCGGTGTTCTTAAAATCAGTTCACCTTCCTGCGGTTCAGGAATTCCTAATTTATCCCGCACCCAACTTTCAGAAATCTGCACGCCAATGCCGGTAAGTTTAGGGATGGCTTCTGCAAAGACCGATAAATCTTCATATTCTTTTGTGTCAAACTCAAAATAAGGGATACGATGTGGCGCAATATTCGGATCAACATTAATTTGCAAATACGGCAAAATGATTTGTTGAGTAATGGTTTGCGCAATCTGTTTCGCATCGCTAATCATCAAATCACGACGCACTTCATTATGCACATTACCTAACGCATTGGTGGAGCTTTTACCATCCGCCCCCGATGTTAAGGTTTGCCCCAAAATCAACCGAGCAATAGATTTCTCGCACCAATCAACCATCTGTAAAAATGGATTATTACCCGATGCAGCACCCGCATTAGCGACGTTATGTAGTTCAATCTTCATCGATTCAGGCATAATGCCTGCCGCGTTATGCCCAATTTCAGCCAACGCACGCAGTAACGTGCGTTTCTCCGCATTAGTGGCACCGGCACCATATTTACCAATGCGAATCGGCATACCATAAAGCTCTAAAAACTCGGCAAAATCACGCACAGAATAATGCTTATACATATGAAGCCATGCCAATGTGCGATATAAGCCATCACGCGCCAACTGTGTCGAACGAGATTTATGGCGATGTACCACCCAACCAAAAGGACGTAAAGGCTCGCCCATTTGATTCGCTGGCGTGCGTAATAATAAACTATCGTCTTTATCCAATTTAAACCAAGACTGAGGACAAGGTTTAAAGCCTTTTGGAACCCATTTGCCATCCACCTGTGCCCATTGAATTTCCAACGCCGAAAAACCGTGTCCCACGGCATCCATTAAATCCATAAACAAGTCTTCAAGATTGGGATATTGATAAAATAACTCATCAATCTCTGCTTGCAATTTTTCTTCCGCAGGGGTTGCATTACGTGGCTCAACAATACGCCAATCTAGTGTTAAAACTGAACGCTTACGCGTCATCATATTCGCCGCAATACTGCTATCTTGCTCTTCAATATCCATGAAAAGTTGATGCTGTGCCTGAATATCGCCGTTTTCGGCATCCTCTAAAATCTGCTTTAATTTTGAAGGCGTAATTTTTGCAGAGGGGTGATCATCTAATACACGCCCCGTTGCAGTCACTTCCGCTTCATCGGTTTGTGTTGGCTCTGTTTCATTACCTTTTAAAAGCCCTTTAACCTTATCTAAAAATCCCATTTAAACTCCCTAAAAAATCAACCGCACTTTCATCATGCACCGTTTGCCTACTTTTGCTTTGTACAAGCCCCGATTTCAATTAATCTCGCCAAAACGAATAAAGATCATCGTCTTCATCTTCCACATCAAACGTATCCAACTGATCCAACCCAATCCACTCAATCGCTGCCGAACTACCCACTGCATTACGCCACAACATTTCCAGCGCATCTGGGCCATCATCATGGTCTGCTTTCGGGAAATGGCGTAACTGGGAAATCAGTGTAGTTTGCGAGCTATGCAACAAAATTAAGCCATTCGCCATGTGGGGTTGTAGGCTCTCAATACGCAACATTTTGTCTGTATTTGGCTTCGTCGCCGTCGCTGGAACAGGAATGCCACGTTGCGCAGAGCGTTTCACTAATTCATCTTTTAAAAACTCTTGGAATTGCACCGTTTCAACAAACCACCGCTGACAGTGGTATTGCTTCTGCATACGGATCACATCTTCAATAATTAAATCAGGCAAACGTTTCTTCACTTGCGCTTCCACCACATATAACTTGCCTGTTTCTCTATGATATCCGCCCACTAAAATGGCAGAGGGGTCTCTACTTGCCCCTGCTTTTCCTAAGGATGGGTCAAGCGCACCGAAATAAATTAAATTTGCTGGCAATTCCGTCCAATAAGTCAAACTATTGGCAAACATCGCATCATCACTGCTTAACGGGTCATTTTGATATTCCGAATCAAAGGTGGCATGCCCATCACGAGCGCGAATCTTCATCAAGGTTAAAATCGGGCGAGCAGCCCAACTTACTACCGCACCTTTATCCATTGCCGCTTGATTTTGCGTATAGAAAGCATCAGCCACCGCTTCGCCTTCGTTTAAGTAGAAGTCCTCCCACTTATCCCACAGGCTCATATCATCAGGCTGACGAATTAAGGCTTTAAACTTGGCTGTCTTCCACGCTTTACTCGATAAAGTGCGGTTTAAAACACTGTCGTAATGGAGAATAGTCCCGATATATACCACATCTAACTTATCTCCAGCCGCCCCTAACGGAAGGACGGTTTTCTTCAACCAATCGTGCAATTTGTCACGCTGTTCAGGGCTCCGCACTTGTTCGTCATTTTCAATATCATCCAGTACCACCAAATCAGGACGATACGCCCCATGGCGTAAACCACGCAATTTCTTGCCGGAACCTGCCACTTGCACTTTTTGATTGGCTTTTGTGATAATGGTTGCCGCTTGCCACACACGCCCTTGTCCTGCTATTTCAGGGAAATCAATGCGCAAACGTTGGTTAAATTCCAACTCTACTTTAATGGCTTCCAACATTGGATAGGCTTGGTCGATACTATCCATCACAATCAACGCATAGCGTTTTTTCTGTGTCACAAGACAGTAAAGTGTAAAGAGCTGGGAGACCAAGGTCGATTTAGCTTCACCACGTGGCGCAGCAATGGCCAAATGAACTGATGATGGCTGTTGTAATACTTGTGGCAACTGCTCAAAAAGATAGTTATGCAACTGCGAACGTGAACTTGAGCGCACATAATGCGGAAAGTAATTCGACACAAAAAAGTCATAGCCCGAAACAGGATCTAACACCTTTTTGCGTCGCTCACTAATGGCAGCAAGAGAATCATCCCACCCCTCAAACTTTGCCTCGACCTTTTGTCGCAAGCTGTCCGAATAGGCTTTTAATTCCGCTAATAATTCTTTATTTTTCATAACTTACTCTAGAAGCCGATAGACAAAAAGCAATAAATAAAAACCATCCCCAACCACTAATACCTTGGCTTAACAATAAGAATGCACAAATAATGGCTGCAAGTGATGGCAACTGAAAAATTAAGAGTTTCATGCTTTAAATTCCTTATCTAAAGTTTTCCCAAACCCTTCCAACAAGTCCGCAAACTCATTAATCAGCTCAGGTTTATTGGCTTGTATATAATCTCCAAACATCGTGATGGTCTTTATTGCCGTCGCCATTTCCGACACTTCTGGCAATAATCGCTTACTGCTTGCCACCATTTTCGAATAGCTATCACCCAAGCCCTGAATCAACTTCGCCTTTTCACTCACAGGCAATGCTTCCGCGCGCTTAATCTCATTCATTGTGTTTTCAAAATAAAGCACAAACGCAGTCAGCATGCCGCGCGCCACATCTTCCACTTTACCACTTGCCATCGTGTTCGCATCACGCACTTTATCCCAATTATCGCCACGCGCTTCGGCTTCACGTTTCCAGCGGCGTGCCGTGTTGTAAGATACACCTGCTTTTTCAGCGGCTAATTCAAGCGTTAAGCAATCAAACACATAATAACGGCGCACATCTGCCTTGGTTTTTTCATCATGTGCCATCTTAACCCCCGAATTTTGCTTTAATCAGCTCAAACCCAACAGAGACGACCAAGCCACTTAACCCGCCAATAACCGCAGCACGCACACCTAATTTCGCCAAACTTTCTTCTACCTTTGCCAAGCGAGTATCAATATCATCCACTCGACCGTCTAAGCGATCGATTTTATGGTTCGCTTGTCGGCTTAAAGCCAGAATCTCATCTAATTTGGCATTAATTTCTTGTTTTTCTGCCAATTGCTCTAATCGTTTTCGCTCTCTTGCTGACATTATTTATCCACCTTTTTATCTAACTTCTGATTGATTTCTTTCAACTGATCGCGCACCTCTTTCAAAATGCTTTCAAAGTGTTTATTTTTTACTTCAGCAAGCTCTTTACTCTGAAAATCCTGTTGCATTTGCTTTTCTAAGGCTTTAATCGCATGCTCATTTTCAGCCACTTTATCGTTTACCGATTTCCACGCCCAGCCGACTAATGTCATAATCAACGTCGTGCCAATGCCAATAAACACTTTATCGTCAATCATTTTGGCTCCTTACTTTCAGCACAAATCTCACGATACGTCGCATTATGTACCGCAATTTGTCGCAAGGTTTCCGTGGTATCTTGTCGGCTAGCAGTGATAATGCCAAATCCACTACAACTTGGATTAATCACGGAGATCGCCTGATTGCTGCAGGCGGTTAATGACATCATCACGGCCAGTATTACGAGTGTTTTCTTCATTTTTCTTTCTCACTTCAAAATGTTTCACTTGGGTTTCAGCCACGACTTTCTGCACTTGCAACTGGGCATTGGTTTTTAATAACTGCTCAATCTCACGGTGTGCCTGTTTCAGCTTAAACATCACATACGCACCCAATAGCACGAAAATCCCGAGCCCTGCTAAAATAATCTGCATACTCATCAAATCCCCCTTGGTCTATCCGTTTGTTCTGGCTCCACATAGGTTTCACTGGTAATCTGTTCTTCTGGTTTTGCTTGTTTGGCTTGAAAAGCCATCACTGCCCCTTTGGTTGCAGCAGAACCCCCACAAAAACAAGCAAAATAAAAAAACAAATCAGTGACCGTAGAACGGTCAAGATAGACCGCATAAATCAGTACACCCGCCATGACCAAAAAGCCGAAAAACTGAATAAACCCCGTTGTACTGGCTCGCCCATCACTATTGGTAAATAATTCAAAAAACTTATTCATCGGCATAATCTCCACATCATCACTTCGGCTGCCGTCGGTTTCCCTCTAGATACATAACTCCACGCATTTTTACTGTAAAAGTGCGGTCGATATTGCGTGACTTTTTGAGGCTTTTGAAACCAATTTAAAACACGTTTAAACACGCCTAAAAATTTCATCTTCATCACTCGCCCTCAAACAAATGTTCAACATTAATAACTTGTTCACTATCCAACCAACGCCACACATCAAAGCAAGGGCAGGCTTTTACCCATTCATTAGGTGTAATGGTGCCGTCGCCATTTAAATCTGGGCTTAAATCACGATGCCCACAAATTCGCGCATCAGGATATTTCGCCTCAAGTTGGCGTAATAAGCGATATAAGGCTTGCCACTGCTTTTCTGTATATTCACCGTGATTTTTGTTGCTTGCTGTTACACCACCCACTAGGCAAATGCCCAATGAATTTAAGTTATGCCCTTTAACATGTGCACCGGTTTCGCCTTCTTGTCTGCCACTTTCCACTGTGCCATCCACATCAATCACAAAGTGATAACCAATATGAAGCAAGTGTGGATTAAATTGACGACATCGCTCTGGATTACGTTTAAAACCACGTCCTTTGTGCCAGCTGTCGATAGTTTGCGCGGCGGTTTGTTGCGCCGTGCGTAAAGATTTGCCATTGCGCGTTGCTGAACAATGGATCACAATTTTTTGAATGGGATAAGCCATAAAAAATACCCTTAATCTATTGAGATTGAAGGGTATTGTCTTAAAAGCAGAGTAAAGAGAAGAGAGGAGCGGTTTCAGCACTAAAACAAGGCAAGATTATGGGTTTCTTCAGGATGGCGCATTTGCGCCAAAATCTCCCAACCGCTCCGATCAGAAAGTTGATATTTCGGACAAAGCTCAAGCATAGCCATACGCCCTGATTTATTTAAATGCTGGGTAAGATAATCATAATCGGCTTTAAAACGATAATTACGCAACACACGCAATGCCGTTTGGCAACGAGGAATATACAGCCACTCCCCACGAAAAACCTCTCGTAATTTCACCGCACTTTCCAAACCGATGAGTGCTTTGAGTTTTGGAAAATAATGCACCCCATCAGTAAATCGAAAGGTAGCCCCACCAAAATTTGTAATAATTTTCTCCACCGCAGCAAAGCCCACCAAATCCACCATCTGCTGCACCGTTTCAGGCAGTAGTTCAGCCACATCTTCCAAAGATTCAACCATAAACACCTCCGCAAATTGTTTTACACAATTCTCACACGGAAATTTTAAAAAGGCGGTATTTTTGAAAAAAAAAGATAAAAAAATCCCACCGAAGTGGGATTTTCTTTATGCCTTAATGGGCAATTCTTTCACTAACTGTCGCACCGTGCTAACTTGGCAATCCAATGCTGCGGTAAACACTGCAATCATACCAGCAAGTTGGCTATAACTTAAGGTATCAGCCGTGTTGTCAGTGATTTCCAACAACTGGCGCAAACAGTGCAAGCCACCAAGGCTACTTTGAATTTCATCAAATTGATGTTCTAATTCATATCCGATGCTCATCTTCGCCCCCTTACGCCAACAAATCCAACTGCACAGCAGCTGTTTTTGGTAATGTGGAGGAAAAAAAGCCCAAATTCCGCATTTTAAATGCCATCCATTTCACGCTATCTTTGGTTTTGCCTAATAGCGTACCAATTTCACGATAACTTAAGCCCATTTCACGATAGCGTAAAAAGTCTTTCGCTTGTGGGTTTGCCGTTAAAAAGGCGGTTTGCGCAGTGGTAATTAAACGTGCCAATTCATCTGGATTGTTGCGTAGAAATGTAGGGATGCCAATCAAGTGTTGCTTTAGACGAGCAAGTTCAGCCCTTGCCTTGTTATCATTGTCAATAAATTGCTGACGAATTTGATAACCGATTTCGGTATTTTCCATTAAGCATAAATGCTTGGCGGTATCGAGGGTAAGATGATAGTCTTTAATCTCCACTTCACGACTGCCCAATAGACCAGTTTTAACATTCTCAAATCTGAGAACGTTCAAAAAATCAACATCTTTACGAAAGTAACCATTTAATAAACGGCGATTGATCCAATCTTGAAATTTAGTTTTAACTTTTAAGCTTTCGTGAAGTTCACGAGCATTAATTAATTGAACAGATTGATTTTGAATTGAGCCATTAAAGGCTTTGATTGAGAAGTTTGTCATTTCTTTCTTCCTTTTGATGGAATATCCCTAGAATTAGGGCGACCGACAGCTCAAAACTGTGAAAGAAAACAGCGGAGTTATTCCCCACGCAACGTTTAGCAGTAGGTCTGTTATTGCCTACAGCCTACTTGTTGCATGTGTGAGTATTGTATTCCTCGCACTGTCGGTCATTGATTAATATTTTTTATTTTTCTACCGCACTGGTATTCTGATGCTCAAGGCATTCTGATACTCAAATTGCAGATAAAAAAATAGCACCTTGGTTCGGTTGTGCCTACCGTTCTCTCGGGCTTTTGATACCCTGATCGCAAAATTAACCTTTTTTTAATCAGAAATCAAGGTTTTTTACCCAACATTATGCAAAAAGTTTCGTCGCTTCGTAGGGTGGGCCTTAGCCCACCGCAAATATCATCACATTCTTATGGTGGGCTAAAGCCCACCCTACAAAACTAAAACCGATTATTCAGGGCTTGCGCTAAACCCTGTAAATCGGCTCTAGCGCACCAATGCCCAGACGGTCGCAATACTGCGGTTTAATTGCTCGGCGATTTGGCGGTTGCTTAAGCCTTGGCGGTGTAATAACACGATTTGGGATTTTTCTTGCATGCTTAAGGGCTTATTGGCGCGGCGGTGATGTTTCTTTTTGCGTTCCAACAGGTGAATTTTGCTTTTGAGTAAGTCAATGTATTCGTCTTTGCTGATATTGATGTTTTCAGAAACCATTGGTTGGCGATGGCTGTCTAAAAACGCTTGGTTGACCTTCAACTGAAAACGCGGGCTGATCCAGCCAGCATAGCTGACGGCGAGCAGTTCGTGGGCGTAGGTGCCGCGTTCATTTCCGCCATTAATCACAATTAATGGGTCAGTTCTCAGATCTGAGAACTGACGAATTTCCGCCAATAATTCCTGTGTGCTCTGCAACCGTAACCAGTTGTCAGGCTTTTTCGCACTGCCTTCACCGCTTAACTTATGCAACGTGTTCAAGCTGATTCTGCCATGTTCGTCTAAGGCGATCACTTCGTTGGCTAAGATAATTTGATTTTTCATGTTTTTTCTCCTGTTGTTTATATGAATTAATGTTGTCGATTGCGATCATACACCGCCAACATCTGCACCACCTTTTTCAACTGCCACGGCTGCAACCAATGCACAAAATCCACTTTAAACGAACGTTTCGCAATGCCATCGGCATATTCTTTCGGTAAACCATGTTTTGCTAAAAGTGCGGTAATTTTTGCCAAATAAATTTTCTTATCTTCACGTGGTGTCGCACGATTTCCCCAAAAATGACGACTGGATTTAAACCCCTTTTGCACCATAACATTTAACACCTGTTGCAATTCACTTTCCGTCATTTCAGTACAACTTGTTTTGCCCGTTGTACTCACCAATAATTGACGATAGGTTTCATCATCAAGACCTAATTGGCTTTTTCCAATATGGATTTTAGCGATTAAATTTTTACGCAACATAGCCTTTCTCCTGTTCCGCTTTCCAAGCTTTCCAAACCGCAAACTCAGGCATATTTTCCACAAATTGCAACTGCCCAATAGAGGCATAACGTTCAATATATTGAATGGCTGCCATACGTTGATCCTCTTCTTGCGCTGCCACGCTTTGCATTTCAGCTTTGCCTTCATTACGCACCACCGCAAACAAGGGTTTCGCCCCTTCATACACTTTCTTCAAATAGTTGTGATTCGATAACGCCTGAATATTGCGGGTTTCCCGACGGTTCTTCATCACCGCTTGCACCGTTTCATTCAACGCATGAGCCAATAATGGGCTAGGTTGATACATCTCTAATACGTCTTGCATTAATTTCAACGCACGCCCATTAGATAGTGCCGATCTTTCAGGACGAAACAACCCAATATAACTCACCAACGCACGGGCATTATTGCCTTTTAAATTAGTAATAATCCCTAACATCTCACGCCCCGCATCATCTTCCAACAGCGCATCCAAATGGATGTCACTATGGCAAATCGGGCAACGGCATAGTTTCATTATTGTTCCCTCAAACTTAATTTAAAACACATTACTCAGCCCACTTCATCTCACTTATCCCCCTCTTTTGTAAAGAGGGGCTAGGGGAGATTTGAATGGGCTGTAAATGGGTTTTATTTTGCATTCTGAAGAATTTTGTCAATAACTGGATCCTTCAAAAGAATTTTCTTAATAATCCCAATCAACGTATGACCAATTTCATTTGGATTATCAACTTTCGCACTAACATCCCATTCATCACCATCTTGGGTGCAAAAATCTAATTTTATTTTGTGCTCGAAACCATTTTTAACGTTAGCGTCCATACCCTCAAAAGCAATCCAACCAGCCCTCACAATTTCAGGTAACTTAAACATCAAACAAGTCATCGCATCCTTCACATATAAAACTGTCACTTCTTGATGGTATTCTGTTTTTACATTAAAAGTTAAATCGTCATCAGTGACTCCCACTTTAAACTCAAGCGTTACTGCATACTTTTTTTCTTCCATTTCATTTATCTCCCCAATCTCATTCTCAACCCTGGCAACAAATTCTGTACATTTCCCACATAAACAGCAGCATATTGAGCTTGCCTTGTGCGAAGATAGGTTTGTGCTTTAATAAGCTGCATTGCTGCTTGCTCTAACTGTTCATCCAACCGCACTTTTTCTTGTTCTGTCATACTTCCTCCCCTTCAATCACTGAATCAATTTCCACAACTAAACCGGTTAATGGCGGAGCGGTGTTTAAATCACACAACTCAATAGCTTGTTCTAGTGTTTCCGCTTTCATTTTCACTTCAATTACGCCATAAAGGCGCACGATATAATCAGCCATAAATCCTCCTAAAAAGGTCTTCTTAATATTCGTTCACAAAACGTAGCGCGGTGTTTGCACCACTCTCGGTTACGTGCGTTAGGTGCGTTAAGTTCTGCAATCGCCCATTGCTCTTTGGCGTCTTGCAGTTCGCCTCTACGTTCACTGTTTGCCGCTTGTTCACTGTAATATTTAAAGCGATCAAACTTGTTGATGTTTTTGTTCATAAGGTTCTCCTGTTGGTTTAAAGCCCATTATGAATGCCCTCATCTCATCCCCCTCTTTTGTAAAGAGGGGTTAGGGGAGATTTAAAGGGCATTTAATAAAGGGCATTTAAATAAGTTTTATAAATTCTTAAACATCAAATATGCTAACCACGCATATAGTGCAAAAAGACAAATTACAACGATGCCAGACTCACTCATCTACGCCCCCGCTACATCTAACGCAATCGGCACATACTGATCGGTTTCGCCCACACGTTCATAAAGTCGAACATAAGCCTTACTACTCACCACTTGCACGCTTTCGCTAATCGCCTGCATTGCGTTTTGCCAACGTTCATCTTGAATATCTACCCGTCGCAAACCTAAAATTCGTGAAGTGTTGAGGTTTCCCTCTTTATCCACATTAAACGCACGTTCAATTAATGCTTTTAGTTCCGGGCGAGAGCCTTCGCTCCATTCATTCAAGCACGCATCAATCAACACTTTTGCCGCTTGGATACGTTCATCAAATTGCAAATGGTCGTTAATCGCACGTTGGATTTTATATTTGCCGTCGTAGCTATAAAGTGTGATATTGCCTTTACTACCGCCCATTTTCGCATTGTATTTTTCAGCCGAAAGTTCAATAAACGCTTGAATATCGCCGAAAATGCCATCTTTAAAATTGCGCATCTCCTTATTTAAGGACACGCCTTTTTCCACCCATTCACGCACAAGCACATCACGTGCTTTGTCGATGTCTTTTACCAACTCAGCTGGCGTTAAATTGCCTCTTGCATCACGCCAGTATTCTTTCCCTTCAATCATTTGCTTCATTTAGAGCTCCTCTTTATCTAACTTAATCACTACAAGTCGCTTACCTTTATCACGTTTACATCGGGCGACTGTTGCCGAGCTGTAAATCGTTTTTTCACTCACATTGAGCTTCTTTGCTAATTCTTCCGCAGTCCCGTCACCCAAATTCTCTTCGCCACGATAGACTGCATAAATTTGCCGACGCGTTGCCATTCCTCCTCCTAGTTCAAATACTTCCGCCAAACCACACGGATACCTTCCACCGTAAATTGCGCTTCTTGGTATCGCCCCACATCACGCCCCACGTGATACACATAAGCCTGTTGGTCTTTCTCGAGCTGTTCTGTTACCGCATTATTCATCACACGCACCGTCGGTCTTATCTTCTCAAAGTGCACATTAATTACCGTCAGCCCCATTTCATTTAAGCGTCTCACTGCTTTTTCTACTTGTTCTAAATAAGCCAACATCACGGCATTGTTTTTGTTTAATTGTTTATTTTTTCTTGCTTGCAACATGGTTATCTCCTTAACTAATTAACATTTTGCTGTATTGTTCAATCATCTCTGCGCTAATTTCGGTTTCGTTAATCTCTGCCGAACGCACAACACCTCGCATTAACTTACTTAATCGGCGTGCGTTGCCTTTACAGGCCTTCAATAAAGGAGCATTAAATTCACTCGTATTAAGCGCACTTTCCGCTAACATGGCTAAATCGTCATCAGGTAGGGCATTACCAAGGTCACAAGCAAATCCCACTCGACTATAAAGCTGTGCCAGTTCGTTATTTTTCCCTTTTAAATTCACCAACAAGCGAGGCATACCCGCTAAAATCACGCCACAATTCGTTAAATCGTGAATGCGTCGGATAAATTCCAAAGAGCGGGTAGAAAGTAACTCGGCTTCATCAATCATTAACAAACGTTCCGCACCATTTACTTTTTCCACAATTCCTGAAAGTACATCGTTGTTTACCCCTCGGCTGGTTGAACCAACATTTTCTGCAATCTTGCGTAGTAACACTTTCGGTGTGCAACTTGGATCAACCTCAATCAAAATGGCTGAACTATGTTCTTTCGCATATTGTTTAAGCATTTGTGTTTTGCCTAATCCTGCTGCGCCATAAATCACATTAATTTCGCCCTCAGCGTGGGCAAAGTGCATAATTTCCATACCGCGCTTTGCTGTTTGAGTGGGGACAAATGCATTGTTGTATTTCGCTTCAACCACTTTCGCCTTATGGCGTGCTAACAACTCATTCACTTTTTCATCGAGCCACTTGGTATCGGTCGGGTATTTACCGTTTAAATATTGGCTCACTGTTGTAATAGATACATCAAACAAGGTTGCCACTTGTTTTTGGCTCATCTTGTGCGCATCCATAAATGCTTTTAATTCTTGTGCTTTCATTTTTTGCTCCGTTATAATTCTGTTTTAAACCTACCTAAACCAAGGAGAGCCTTATGTCGCAAACTCAACTCGAAGACTTACAGCAACAACTTTCTGCCCTAAACGGTCGGCTTGCTGTACAACAGATTTTAATTCGCTCGCTAATTGTTCAACTTGCCGAGCAGGATCAACTTGCGCTGCTTCAATTTCAGGGCGATTCGCACGATCAGCTTCGTCTTTTGTTACAAAGCACTGATGTGCCTGATTTTGTTGCGACGGATATGAAGGCGTACCTTGATTCATATCTAGAGCCGTTGATTGCGATGCTAAATTTGGGGCAACGCCACTAGGGGTCAAAATCCAACCTGGGAAATCGTTTATTTTCGACCAATCTCTTTTAATCAACGTTTTAGCGCGTTTAAATCGTCTTTTGGCGCGCGCTTTACGTTCTTTTTCAATAAAATTCTTCATCTTGTTCTCCTTATTCATTCACTAACTTTTTTCTTTGTTCCCACGCTTCTTTGTCCGCTTTGGTTAAGAAAATTGGGGTAGCTTCCTGTTTGGCTTTCGGTTTTGTGCGTAACAGTTCAAAACCTTGCTGATGGTCAATCGTAATAATCGGGTTAAGTTCTGCATTAATCTCATCAAGCTGTTCTTGTTTCAATTTCGCGCGGCGTGCATGACGCTCTTGACGTGTTTTCTCAACAAACGGCATTGGGAAGGCATCACGTTTATTGCCATCTAATTCGGCATAACAAACAAAAGTGCCGTCTTGCTTTCTCACAATCACTTGGCTTGGATCATGAATATCAAACATCACTTGCACCTTTTGCCCATCAACATCGAGCAATTTCGCGCTAAAGTAATAATTATTGAAAAGTTGTAACCAACCACGTTGTGCCACACGTAATGTACTTGGGCGGAATAAATCCCTTGCTTCCACTGGCGTAACAAAGACCAAATCATCAGGGTTCATTTTTTCCATCAACTGACGGCGTTTTTGTGCAGGTGTCATTCCCCCTAGTTCTCTGTGCTCGTGTTTATTGTTGTATTCATCAATGCCTTCTTGGCAGGCTTGTAAAAACTGATTCCAGCTTGGCAATTTACCCACTGCCCATTGTTGTTTTGGCGTTAGTTGTGTCGCACCTTTACGCTTTGCTTTATCCAGTGAAATCACTGCTGTGCTCACTTGTCGAATAGTGTCGCGGTCTGCCCCTGTGCCGTGATAGGTTTCAAACTGGCGAGCGATACGATATAAAATCGTTTGATGCACCCGCTCAATAATCCCACGCCCTTGTGGATTGCCTGGAATCCCTGTTTGGTGATTAATCCCCAAACGTGGCAACATCCCCGTAATATCACCATCAAGCATCCAGTTTTTCTCGCCACCACCGTTATCGGAGTAATAAATTGCGGGTATGCCGTAGCGTTCCACGCCATAACGCAAGGCATCTGCCACTGCCAGAACGTTTTCCGCCAAACTAGCCGACCAACCCACAATAAAGCGGCAAGAGGCATCCATAATTAATGTCACCTCAGGAATAAAAGGGCGACCGTGTTCAGGATGGGCGACTTTCAATTTCATCGCATGGCCATCACCCACCCACACATCATTCACCTGCAACACGCTCCAATGGCGTTTAACATAAGTGTTAAGAGCACGGAGTTCAGAACCCGTCTTACGACCAATTTCCTTAATGTGTTTTGGCAATTTCGCCAACGCAGCGCGAACTTGGTCAATACTCGGTTTCATTTCTAAACGTAACGGCTCGTCTGCAAAACGTGCATCCCATTCCAGCCGAAAATAGTGATAGGCTTCTGCCACATTGATGCCATTGGTTTGGCGATATATCGCCAAAAAGTCAGGCAACCACACAATTTCTTCAGCCTTTTTCGCCACCCGTTGCATTGGTGCGAGGGCTTTTAATCGTTCTTCAGGGGTATCCGCCTTTTCATAATCCAACACCCATTGATTCAAAGTGCGGTCAGATAAAGTGCGATTTTTTCCTTTCTTGTTATTGGCGGTTTCAACCAATCTCATCAAATCAGAAGAAATGCCACCATGTTTGATTTGTTCACAAAAAAACTTAATCGCCTTGTAACGAGGTTGGGCTTGTTCAAGCTGTGCCACTTGAGCAACTAACGCCATTCTTGCCCCTGCTACTTCACGTTGTTTTTCCGTTAAAGTTTTTAATTCCACCTGACGGAGATTGGCGGGAAGAGATTTGGGTTTGGCTTTAACGATAGAAGCTGCAAATTTGTTACGAATTTCATCTTGTAAGGCTTGTGGCATTGATGAAAGAGCATATTCTTTGCCCCCACCTTTTCCTTCACGTTTACGCCATTCCACATTTTCACGTTCAAACAATGCGAGTGCATTTTTATGTGCAGTAGGCATGTTTAAAAGCTTAAGTTTTAATAATTCCGCTATCGGATAATGTGTTTTTAAAGAAATTTCGTTCATAAATAATCCTTTTTGTTTCTTTTACGTTTAAATTCCTTTAAGATTAAAACTTATTTGTTAAAACAGGTTTTCGGTTACGTTCAATTCGTTCCTGAGAACGTGCAGCCCAAATTTCTTCAGGGGCAACACCGACCGCATTAGCGATAAGTCTTTCCATTTTCGGATAGGGTTTATCAAGTGCGGTCTTTAATGTGTTGTAACTCACGTTCCCAGCTTCAGCCAAAGAACGTAAAGACCACCCGTTTTTACGCAACGCAGCCAAAATATCCGCACGATGCCAATCGCATATAGCGGTTTTTTTTTGTGTCGCTTAATACACTCATTAAATACACCTCCTTTTATGTATCCAATGCGTGTATTAAACCGTAAAACTTTAAACAAATCAACCGTAAAACTAAAATTTGTTCGAAATATTTTCGCTTTAAGGTTTGCATTTAATAAAATCAATGCGTTAGATATTTGTTTTACGGAAGATGAATGAAATAGGAAACCGTAAAACATGAGCAAGCCTAACATTTACGATGAAAACTTCTCAAATAGAATGAAATTGATTGCTGAAAAGAGCTTTAAGAATAATTACAGTGAATTTGCAAGAGCAGTTGGGGTTGCACAAGCATCTCTTGCGCGATGGGTAAAAGGAGAAGCGGATCCATCTAGAACAAATTTGATTAAAATTACAGAAGCAGGCGGTGTAAGCCTTGATTGGTTAGCCCTTGGCGTGGGTAATATGGATGGAGTAGAACCACAAGCAAAGAAATCTGAGGTTAATTTAATAGCAAGTAATGACGAAACGTTTTCTGTGATTGAAGACTGCCGAGAAGTGCGAATTTCAGCCGGTGGCGGTGGTTTTAACGATGAATATAAACCTTATCAAACCACCAAAGTAGAAAAGGCTTGGCTCGATTCACGTCGCTTAAAAGCGGAAGACTGTGCAATGTTCTTAGTAAGTGGCGATAGCATGTATCCAACGCTAAAAGACGGCGAAGAGATTATTGTAGATCGGTCGAAAAAGGAATTAAAAGACGGAAAAATCTTTGTATTAAATAATGAAGGTGCAATGCTAGTGAAGAAAGTGCAAATTACCTACAACGGCATCACACTCATCAGCCAAAACACAGAATACGCACCAATAGAACTCAACGCAGAACAAGCCAATAACTTGATTGTGATAGGGCAAGTCGTGCGTGGCTATCGTGACTTCTAATATGTCGCCGACATCAATGTCGGTAACATCCACAGAAACCGCATTACAAGCACTTTCTTAATATTTTAAAGCACAAAGGCAAGGAAGTCTGTGTTCCTTTCAAATACCGCCAAATAATGGCGCATTTTCGCAAATTCTACCCATAATCACACACAACAAACCGCTAGATTTCATCTAAACGCACCAAAATCGCCCCAAAAACTAACAAAAAAAGGCGATTTCTGCCACTGAAACCGCCTTTTCTATTTAGTGAGCTTGTAAGTTAGCTTCTAAGTTATCGTCTCTGGTTAGAAATTTAAGGTAAATTCTTAGTAGCAAAACTCAATGACCTATTCAGTTTAAAGCCGTTTTAAACTAACTTTAAAATGAACTTTAAATTTTTAAAAATGTTTAAAACCTAACAATTCACCGCCAACTTTTATGCAAAATAAAACCCAATTTTCGACCATTTTCCCCCAATCCCCACCATTTTCCATTTTTGCATAAACTTTCCCCCTAAAAACGCCAAAGCCCCATAAACAGGGGCTTCAGCCAATTTTTTCCCACCAAATTTTTTCTTTTTCCTTATGCAAATATTGTCACTACCCCATAAATAGAAATATTTCCCGATTGAAATTCAAACATACTGGAATGGCTGGCTATTCAATCACAGCTAAGGGTGCTAGATATTTATTGAATAACATAAGAAATAAACAACTTTATCTTGCTATTGATACTCTAATTTTTGATGAATTATTAGGCAAAAAAGATTATAAAGTTATGCAACTTTCCCCTGCAATATGCGCTCAAAGTTTTATTCTGCATGATGAAAATTATTTTGAGAGTAGTTTGCATAATGGTAGGGAAAAAGTGCATAAAAACCAAATTCCCGCTAAACCTTTAGCTAAAATAAAAAATGAACTAATTAGAATAAAAAAACGGATATTCGGAAAACAAGTTCCATTTAAATAATAAAAGTGCGGTTAAAAATCTTATTAAATTTTAACCGCACTTTTTTGTTTATTCTACTTCTGGTAAATTTACCGCACCTTTATAGCCTAATTGTCGCCACGCTTCATAAACCGTTACTGCAACAGAATTAGACAAGTTCATACTGCGGCTATTGGCTGTCATTGGAATGCGGATTTTTTGTTCCATCGGCATTTCATTTAAAATTGACATCGGAATGCCACGAGTTTCTGGGCCAAACATTAAATAATCCCCAAGTTCAAATTTCACTTGGCTATGGGCTGGGCTGCCTTTTGTTGTAAGTGCAAAAAGGCGTTTGGGTTTTTCGCTTTCTAAAAAGGCTTCAAAAGTCTTGTGGCGTTTGATTTCCGCAAATTCGTGATAATCCAAACCTGAGCGGCGTAAGCGTTTATCATCCCAAGTGAAACCAAGAGGTTCAATTAAGTGCAAGCGAAATCCTGTGTTGGCACAAAGTCGAATAATGTTACCAGTATTTTGTGGGATTTCTGGTTCATATAAAACAATATCTAACATAATTTTTCTCTAATTCTGATATAAACGATAACTCACCATTCCCGTTGTTTTTTCTTTCAATAACGTCCAGTTTTCAGGCGTGGTGAGTGGTTTGTCTTTCTCTGTTTCTACGTAAATTAACGCATTGGGTTTTAGCCAATTATTTTCACAAAGCAAGTTAATTGCTTGTTCTGCCAAATTAAAATGAAAGGGTGGATCCAAAAACACGACATCAAAGTGCGGTTGATTTTGTGGCTGTTTTAGAAAATCCAAACTACTTTGATTAATCACTTCAGCCTGTTCTGATGAGCATTTGAGTGTTTGTAAATTCTTTTTTAATTGATTGGCAACGGTTTTATCTAATTCTAAAAAAGTCACCTTTTTTGCTTGGCGAGAAAGTGCTTCAAAACCTAACGAACCACTCCCCGCAAAGCCATCTAAACATTCAGATTGGTGGATATAAGGCATTAACCAATTAAAAAGCGTTTCTTTCACTCTATCGCCAGTTGGGCGTAAGCCTTCAGAATTTAATACAGGAAGTTTTCGCCCTCGCCATAGTCCAGCAATAATGCGAACTTCGCCCTTTGCATTTGGCGTTTGTATTTTTTTCATAAAGATTCGATTTTTATTGAAAATTGTGCTTAGTTTAGACGATTTTTTGCTAGAATGAACGACATTTTTATCGGATTACAGTTAAGAGAGCATTTTATGGCTGAAGAAAATAAAAAAGGCGGATTTTGGGCATCATTATTTGGGCGTAATAAAAAGCAAGATGAACCTAAAATTGAGCCGATAATTGAAGAAGAAAAGATAAAAGATATCGAGTCGTCTATTGAAAAATTTGAAACTCATGATTTAGTCGAAGAAGAAAAAATACAGGAAATTTCAACCGCACTTGAGGCAGTCGAAGAAATCATCGAAGCGAAAAAGTTAGAAGATGATCTTCAGCCTGTTGCTGAAATTGAAACTCGCGAAAAACCAAGTGAAGGGGGCTTTTTTAGTCGTTTAGTTAAGGGATTACTGAAAACTAAACAAAATATTGGCGCGGGTTTTCGTGGTTTTTTCTTAGGAAAGAAAATCGATGATGAGTTGTTTGAAGAATTAGAAGAACAACTTTTGATTGCGGATATTGGCGTGCCGACAACAAGTAAAATTATCAAAAATTTGACTGAACATGCAAGTCGCAAAGAATTACAAGATGCCGAGCTTTTATATCAACAATTAAAAGTAGAAATGGCGGATATTCTTGAGCCAGTAGCACAACCTTTAGAGATTGATAGCACGAAAAAACCTTATGTGATTTTAATGGTGGGCGTAAATGGCGTGGGTAAAACAACGACAATTGGTAAGCTTGCACGTAAATTTCAGGCTGAAGGAAAATCAGTGATGCTCGCAGCAGGTGATACTTTCCGCGCAGCGGCTGTTGAGCAGCTTCAAGTTTGGGGAGAACGCAATCATATTCCAGTTGTTGCGCAAAGCACGGGTTCTGATTCTGCGTCTGTGATTTTTGATGCGATGCAATCAGCGGCTGCACGCAATATTGATATTCTTATTGCGGATACGGCGGGTCGTTTACAAAATAAAAATAACTTAATGGACGAACTGAAAAAAATTGTTCGTGTTATGAAAAAATATGATGAAACTGCGCCACATGAAATTATGCTTACGCTGGATGCTGGTACGGGACAAAATGCTATTAGCCAAGCGAAGTTATTTAATGAGGCTGTGGGTTTAACAGGAATCTCTCTAACAAAATTAGATGGCACGGCAAAAGGCGGTGTGATTTTTGCCATAGCCGATCAGTTTAAGTTGCCTATTCGCTATATCGGTGTAGGCGAGAAAATTGAAGATTTACGTGAGTTTAATGCGAAAGAATTTATTGAGGCATTATTCGTTCATGAAGAAGAATAAAAAGAATAAGGAAGAATTGTGATTAAGTTCTCAAATGTTTCTAAAGCCTATCATGGTGCAACGCAGCCAGCGTTACAAGGCTTGAATTTTCATCTTCCAGTGGGAAGTATGACTTACTTAGTTGGGCATTCAGGCGCAGGGAAAAGTACATTACTCAAGCTTATTATGGGGATGGAAAAAGCCAACGCAGGTCAAATTTGGTTTAACGGACACGATATTACTCGCTTGTCAAAATATGAAATTCCATTTCTGCGTCGCCAAATTGGTATGGTTCATCAAGATTATCGTTTATTAACAGATCGTACAGTGGTGGAAAATGTGGCATTGCCGTTGATTATTGCAGGTATGCATCCAAAAGATGCGAATACTCGAGCAATGGCATCTTTAGATCGTGTAGGATTGCGTAATAAAGCCCACTATTTGCCACCGCAAATTTCTGGCGGAGAACAGCAACGCGTTGATATTGCGCGTGCGATTGTGCATAAACCTCAACTCTTATTGGCAGATGAACCAACGGGTAATTTAGACGATGAACTTTCCGTGGGGATTTTTAATTTGTTTGAAGAATTTAATCGTCTAGGAATGACCGTGTTAATTGCTACTCACGACATTAATTTAATTCAACAAAAACCAAAACCTTGTCTTGTGCTTGAACAAGGTTATTTACGTTATTAAGGAATAATCATGAGCCGATCAACGGATGCATCTGTTTTTGTTCAAACAGCCTATACTTTGCGTGCAGTATGGGCGGATTTGTGGCAACGTAAATTTGGCACGCTGCTCACGATTTTAGTGATTGCCGTTTCGCTTACGATCCCGACTGTGAGCTATTTAATGTGGAAAAATTTGCATTTAGCCACCACTCAATTTTATCCTGAAAGTGAATTGACTATTTATCTTCATAAAAATTTAAGTGAGGAAAACGCGAATTTAGTGGTAGAGAAAATCCGTCAGCAAAAAGGCGTGGAATCACTGAATTATGTTTCTCGTCAAGAAAGTTTAAAGGAATTTAAAAGCTGGTCTGGCTTTGGCGAAGAATTAGAAATTTTAGATGATAATCCATTGCCTGCGGTCGTTATAGTAAAACCGACGAGCGAATTTAATGTTTCAGAAAAACGTGACGAATTACGAACCAATTTAAATAAAATTAAAGGCGTGCAAGAAGTTCGCTTAGATAACGATTGGATGGAAAAATTAACCGCACTTTCTTGGTTAATCGCCCATGTGGCAATTTTCTGCACTGTATTAATGACGATAGCGGTATTTTTAGTTATTGGTAACAGTATTCGCTCTGATGTGTATAGTAGCCGATCAAGTATTGATGTGATGAAATTACTTGGTGCAACAGATCAGTTTATCCTTCGTCCTTATCTTTATACAGGGATGATTTATGCTGTGTTAGGTGGGTTAGTTGCAGCAATTTTTAGTAGCTTTATTATCAGCTATTTTACTTCTGCGGTGAAATATGTAACGGATATTTTTGCCGTCCAATTCGGTTTGAATGGATTAGGCGTTGGCGAATTTGTATTCTTATTAGTGTGCTGTTTAATTATGGGCTATGTTGGGGCGTGGATTTCTGCAAAACGGCATTTGTCGGTGTTAGATAATCGTTATTAATTGAAGGTGTTAAAGTGCGGTTATTGTTCAATATATTTTTTGAAAGAGAAATATGGAGAAAAATAACCGCACTTTTTATTTGTTTTGAATAAATTCCTTGCAATTTGTTTAACTTTTGTGTAGCATTCACAAGCTTTCAATATGAGAGCCGTTTAATGTAATCATTTATTGAACGGGCATGACGATATGTCAGGCTAACAATGTTTCCGATTTGGAGACTATATAACAGGTAACTTGCACCTCCTTTTCTATTTTGAAGTTAGAATTGTGATTGGTGTTAGTTTTTTTATTAGCTAAATTTTATTGGAGCTCTGGTCTAATGCAGAACCAAAGAATCCGTATCCGCTTAAAAGCTTTCGATCACCGTTTGATCGATCAATCTACTGCGGAGATCGTAGAAACAGCTAAACGTACTGGCGCACAAGTTCGTGGTCCAATTCCTTTACCAACTCGTAAAGAGCGTTTCACCGTGTTGATTTCTCCACACGTAAACAAAGACGCACGTGACCAATACGAAATTCGTACTCACAAACGTTTAGTAGATATCGTAGAGCCAACAGAAAAAACTGTTGATGCATTAATGCGTTTAGATTTGGCTGCCGGCGTGGACGTGCAGATCAGCCTAGGTTAATTAAGAGGTTATTACAATGATTGGTTTAGTCGGTCGTAAAGTTGGTATGACCCGTATCTTCAATGAAGACGGCGTGTCAGTACCAGTTACCGTTATCGAAATTGAAGCCAACCGCGTAACTCAAGTTAAAACTCTTGAAAACGATGGCTATACTGCAGTTCAAGTTACTACTGGTTCTAGAAAAGCGAATCGTGTAACTAAACCTGAAGCAGGCCATTTCGTGAAAGCAGGTGTTGAAGCTGGTCGCGGTTTATGGGAATTTCGTACTGAAGGTGAAGAATTCACTTTAGGTCAAGAAATCAATGTAGACATCTTTGCAGATGTTAAAAAAGTAGATGTTACTGGTACTTCTAAAGGTAAAGGTTTCCAAGGTGGTGTTAAACGTTGGAACTTCCGTACTCAAGATGCTACACACGGTAACTCTTTATCACATCGTGTACTTGGTTCTATTGGTCAAAACCAAACACCAGGTCGTGTGTTTAAAGGTAAAAAAATGGCAGGACATTTAGGTGCTGAACGTGTAACTGTTCAATCACTTGAAGTTGTTCGTGTAGATGCTGAGCGTAAATTGCTATTAGTAAAAGGTTCTGTACCTGGTGCTATCAATGGCGATGTTATCGTTAAGCCAGCAGTTAAAGCATAAGTCTAGGAGATAGAGATGGAATTACAAGTTGTAGGTGCAAACGCACTCACTGTTTCTGAAACTACCTTCGGACGTGAGTTTAACGAAGCGTTGATCCACCAAGTTGTTGTTGCTTATGCAGCAGGTGCGCGTCAAGGTACTCGTGCACAAAAAACTCGTGCTGAAGTGTCTGGTTCAGGTAAAAAACCTTGGCGTCAAAAAGGTACAGGTCGTGCTCGTGCTGGTGATATCAAATCACCAATCTGGCGTTCTGGTGGTACAACCTTCGCGGCTAAACCACAAGATCACAGCCAAAAAGTGAACAAGAAAATGTACCGTGGTGCTATCAAAAGCATTCTTTCTGAATTAGTTCGTCAAGACCGTTTGGTTGTGGTGGAAAAATTTGAATTAGATGCACCAAAAACTAAAGTTTTAGTACAAAAATTAAAAGATTTAGCCGTTGAAGATGCGTTAATTATCACAGCAAGTTTAGATGAAAATCTATTCTTAGCCGCACGTAACTTATATAAAGTTGATGTACGTGATGTTCAAGGTATCGATCCAGTTAGCTTAATCGCTTTCGATAAAGTGATTGTTACTGTTGATGCTGTGAAACAAATTGAGGAGATCCTAGCATGAGTCAAGAACGTTTGCTAAGCGTGCTACGTGCACCACATATCTCTGAAAAAGCAACTAACAATGCTGAAAAATCTAACACTGTTGTACTTAAAGTTGCTTTAGATGCGAACAAAGCTGAAATTGCTGCTGCGGTTGCTCAATTATTTGAAGTAAAAGTAGATTCAGTTCGTACTGTGGTTGTTAAAGGTAAAACTAAACGCCGTGGTAACAAAATGGGTCGTCGCAGCGACTGGAAAAAAGCTTATGTAACTTTAGCCGAAGGCCAAAACTTGGACTTCGTGGACAGTGCAGAGTAATCGGAGGAAATTAGAGAATGGCTATCGTTAAATGTAAGCCGACCTCCGCTGGTCGTCGTCACGTTGTTAAAATCGTGAACCCTGAATTACACAAGGGTAAACCTTACGCACCTCTTCTAGATACTAAATCTAAAACTGGTGGTCGTAACAACTATGGTCGTATTACTACTCGTCACATTGGTGGCGGTCACAAACAACACTACCGTTTAATCGATTTCAAACGTAACAAGTTAGACATCCCAGCGGTTGTTGAGCGTTTAGAATATGATCCAAACCGTTCTGCTAACATTGCTTTAGTGCTTTATAAAGATGGTGAACGCCGTTATATTTTAGCACCTAAAGGTTTGTCAGTAGGCGATCAAATTCAAGCTGGCATAAACTCACCAATTAAAGTGGGTAACTCATTACCAATGCGTAATATCCCAGTTGGTTCAACAGTACATAACGTTGAATTAAAACCAGGTAAAGGCGGTCAAATCGCTCGTTCTGCTGGTGCTTATGTACAAATCATCGCACGTGAAGGCAACTATGTAACTTTACGTTTACGTTCTGGTGAAATGCGTAAAGTATTAGCTGAATGTGTTGCTACAATCGGTGAAGTTGGTAACTCAGAACATATGCTTCGCGTATTGGGTAAAGCTGGTGCTAACCGCTGGAGAGGTATTCGCCCTACAGTTCGTGGTACTGCAATGAACCCAGTAGATCACCCACACGGTGGTGGTGAAGGTCGTAACTTTGGTAAACACCCAGTAACTCCTTGGGGCGTTCAAACTAAAGGTAAGAAAACTCGTCACAACAAACGTACTGATAAATATATCGTACGTCGTCGTGGCAAATAATAGATTAAATTAAAGAGGATTAGCCATGCCACGTTCTCTCAAGAAGGGTCCTTTCCTTGACCTACACTTGTTGAAGAAGGTAGAGAAGGCGGTGGAAAGCGGGGATAAAAAACCAATCAAAACTTGGTCCCGTCGTTCAATGATCATTCCATCAATGATCGGATTGACCATCGCAGTCCATAATGGTCGTCAGCACGTTCCTGTTTATGTATCTGATGAAATGATCGGTCATAAGCTTGGTGAATTTGCACCGACTCGTACATACCGCGGTCACGCGGCAGATAAGAAAGCTAAGAAATAAGAGGTAAAGAGATGGAAACTATCGCAAAACATCGTTACGCTCGCACTTCTGCCCAAAAAGCTCGCTTAGTTGCCGATTTAATTCGTGGTAAAAAAGTTGCGCAAGCATTAGAAATTTTAACTTTCACTAACAAAAAAGCAGCAGCTTTAGTGAAGAAAGTTTTAGAATCAGCTATTGCAAATGCAGAGCACAATGACGGTGCAGATATTGATGATCTTAAAGTTGCTAAAATCTTCGTTGATGAAGGTCCTAGCATGAAACGTGTTATGCCACGTGCTAAAGGTCGTGCAGATCGTATTTTAAAACGTACTAGCCACATTACTGTGGTTGTGTCAGATCGTTAATAAGTAGAGGAATAGCAATGGGTCAAAAAGTACATCCACATGGTATTCGCCTAGGTATTGTTAAACCTTGGAGCTCTACTTGGTTCGCGAATACACAAGACTTCGCTGACAATCTTGAAGGCGATTTCAAAGTACGCAAATTCTTAAATAAAGAATTAGCAAATGCTTCAGTTTCACGTATTACTATTGAGCGTCCAGCTAAAAGTATTCGTGTAACTATTCACACAGCTCGTCCTGGTATCGTAATCGGTAAAAAAGGCGAAGATGTTGAAAAATTACGTAACGCAGTGTCTAAAATCGCTGGCGTTCCTGCTCAAATCAACATTGCTGAAGTGAAAAAACCTGAATTAGATGCGAAATTAGTTGCAGATAGCATCGCTTCTCAATTAGAACGTCGTGTAATGTTCCGTCGTGCAATGAAACGTGCGGTACAAAGTGCCATGCGTTTAGGTGCTAAAGGTATCAAAGTTGAGGTTAGCGGTCGTTTAGGTGGTGCAGAAATCGCACGTTCAGAATGGTATCGTGAAGGTCGCGTACCTCTACATACTCTTCGTGCGGACATCGATTATAACACTGCAGAAGCTCATACAACTTACGGCGTAATCGGCGTTAAAGTGTGGATCTTCAAAGGTGAAATTCTTGGTGGAATGGCTGCCGTTGCGCAATCAGAACAACAACCTGCCGACAAGCCTAAAAAGGCTCCTCGCGGTAAAGGTCGTAAGTAAGGAGAAACGCTAAATGTTGCAACCAAAACGTACAAAATTCCGTAAAGTTCACAAAGGCCGCAACCGTGGTATCGCGAGCGGTACTGAAGTTAGTTTCGGTACTTACGGTTTAAAAGCAGTTGGTCGTTGTCGTTTAACCGCTCGTCAAATCGAAGCGGCACGTCGTGCAATGTCACGTGCAGTAAAACGTCAAGGTAAAATCTGGATTCGTGTATTCCCAGATAAACCAATTACTGAAAAACCATTAGAAGTCCGTATGGGTAAAGGTAAAGGTAACGTTGAGTACTGGGTAGCCTTAATCCAACCGGGTAAAGTGCTTTATGAAATGGATGGTGTGTCTGAAGAAGTAGCAAGAAACGCATTTGCATTAGCAGCTGCTAAATTGCCAGTTAAGACCACTTTCGTAACTAAGACGGTGATGTAATGAAAGCTCAAGATTTACGTACAAAAAGTGTTGAAGAGCTGAATGCTGAATTAGTAAACCTTTTAGGTGAACAATTCAAGTTGCGTATGCAGACAGCCACCGGTCAGCTTCAACAAACCCATCAGGCTAAGCAAGTGCGTCGTGATATTGCACGTGTAAAAACTGTATTAACCGAAAAGGCGGGTGAGTAATGACTGATAAAATTCGTAGCGTACAAGGTAAAGTTGTTAGCGACAAAATGGAAAAATCTTTTGTTGTTGCTATTGAACGTAAGGTAAAACACCCTTTATATGGTAAATTTATCCGTCGTACAACTAAATTACACGTACACGATGAGAACAATGAAGCCAAAGTTGGTGATACCGTAGAGATTCGCGAATGTCGCCCTCTATCAAAAACCAAATCTTGGACTTTAGTTCGTGTTGTTGAGAAAGCAGTTATTGCTTAATTAATAACAAAGAGTAATAAAATAAAAGCCAATAGTGTAAATCTATTGGCTTTTTTGTTTTTAAAGTGCGGTTAAAATTCAATGAATTTTAACCGCACTTTTTCTTTTAGGTGTTATTGACATAACACCTAAACAAAT
The DNA here is from genome assembly GCF_900475885.1 of Haemophilus aegyptius. GTDB lineage: Bacteria > Pseudomonadota > Gammaproteobacteria > Enterobacterales > Pasteurellaceae > Haemophilus > Haemophilus influenzae. Next base: position 215,730 of record NZ_LS483429.1, on the reverse strand, counting down.
ACTGAAAAAAATATTTTTAATAATGGTACTTAAGAGAAATTTCTGAAGATCTTGGTTTTGAATATTCTGATGAGTGGAATACTCGTTATTTGGGTCATAGATTAATTAATTTCATCAAAGGCGTTGATACCCGTAAAGAAACGATAAAATTAGCAGAGGATAAATTCCCAGAAGAATTTATCAATGATACAGATACTACTGGGAATATTTCTAATGAAGATTGGGAGTGGTGGTGCCATTTATCTGATACAATGAAGTATATATTAATACATGATCTTCCTTATCAAGAGGAGGAGATTGGCATCACAGAGTTTTATGATGAAAATGATTTGGATACAGAAGCAGATATATATGATCGAGAGACTTTTGGAATCTTATTAGGAGAATATGTAACAGGATTATATTTGTTAGATGATACTTTTATAGAGCCAGTGCTTGATAATATAAATATTCCTAACAATGTTTATAGTACAAATATATTTGCTATTCATTATGTTGCAAAGCATATTTTGGGTATTAAAGATCTAGATAAACGTTTAAAATCTGGTGATATTGAATTAGTTCGTGAATTAGGAGAAGTAACAATTGGTGGTAAGGAGAAGTATTTTTACTCTTTTGCAACTAAATATTGTAGTCATCATAATCCAATTGCTTTCCCAATTTATGATAGCTATGTGGAGTAAGATCTCCTCTATTTTAATAAAGTAGATAAATTTTCAGCCTTTAAAAGGAAAGATTTAAAAAATTACAGAAAATTTAAAGAAATTTTGATAGATTTTCAAAGATTTTATAAATTAGAAAGATTTAATTTAAAAGAGCTCGATCGGTATCTTTGGCTTTTAGGCAAGGAAATTTTCCCAAAATCTAAAAACTGATGAATTTATCTAAGGTAAGAGAAGAGAGCGTTTCATTTTTTCTGCAGTTTATTTTTCATTCGATAAATTTTTGAGAGGATGAGGATATTTTTATAATTCCAAAAGTGCGGTAAATTTTAACTGGATTATTTAGTAAATAGATCAATAAGAGGAAGCTAAATTATCATTGCCTTTCTCTTTTTCTTTTGATAAAATCCGCCGCCTATCCGCCATTCTATCTGAATAGTGTGGATGGGTTCGTCCCGAAAGGGTATTTTTTAATCTTAACGGAGCACTAATATGATCCAAGAACAGACTATGCTGGATGTTGCTGATAATTCAGGCGCTCGCAGCGTAATGTGTATCAAGGTTCTAGGTGGATCGCACCGTCGTTATGCTGCGATTGGTGACATCATCAAAATTACTGTAAAAGAAGCAATTCCACGCGGTAAAGTAAAAAAAGGTGATGTATTAAAAGCAGTTGTTGTGCGCACCAAGAAGGGTGTTCGTCGCCCAGATGGCTCAGTTATTCGTTTCGATGGTAACGCTTGTGTAATTTTAAATAATAACACTGAGCAACCAATCGGTACTCGTATTTTTGGACCAGTGACTCGTGAACTTCGTTCTGAGAAATTCATGAAGATCATTTCTTTAGCTCCAGAAGTACTGTAAGGGGAATGTAATGGCTGCTAAAATCCGTCAAAATGATGAAGTAATTGTTCTTACTGGTAAAGATAAGGGCAAGCGTGGCAAGGTAACTAAAGTGTTACCAAACGGTAAAGTGTTTGTTCAAGGTATCAACATCATTACTAAACATGAAAAACCAGTTCCTGCATTAGGAAAGGCTGGTGGTTTGGTGAAAAAAGAAGCTGCAATTGACGCTTCAAATGTTGCGATTTTCAATCCTAAAACAAATAAAGCTGACCGTGTAGGTTTTAGATTCGAAGACGGCAAAAAAGTACGTTTCTTCAAATCTAACAATGAAATTATCTAACAAACTGGAGTAATGCGATGGCGAAACTGCATGATTACTACAGAGATCAAGTAGTAAGCGAATTAAAAAATAAATTCGGCTACAAATCTGTCATGCAAGTCCCACGAATCGAAAAGATTACCCTGAATATGGGTGTGGGTGAAGCATTGACCGACAAAAAATTGCTAGACAACGCAGTAGCGGACTTAGCAGCAATCAGCGGTCAAAAACCTTTAGTAACTAAAGCTCGTAAATCTGTTGCTGGCTTTAAAATCCGTCAGGGATATCCAATCGGTTGTAAAGTAACACTACGCGGTGAGCGTATGTGGGAGTTCTTTGAACGTTTGATTACAATTGCTGTTCCACGTATTCGTGACTTCCGCGGCTTAAGTGCGAAATCATTCGATGGTCGTGGTAACTATAGCATGGGTGTGCGTGAACAAATCATCTTCCCTGAAATCGATTACGATAAAGTAGATCGTGTACGTGGTTTAGATATCACTATCACAACTACTGCTAAGAATGATGAAGAAGGTCAAGCACTACTTGCTGCCTTTAATTTCCCATTCCGTAAATAAGGCAGGTTATAATGGCTAAACAATCAATGAAAGCACGCGATGTAAAACGCGTTAAATTGGCTGAAAAATTCTACGCAAAACGTGTTGAATTAAAGAAAATCATTTCTGATGTCAATGCCTCTGATGAAGATCGTTGGGATGCAGTGTTAAAGTTACAAACTTTACCACGTGATTCTAGCCCATCTCGTCAACGTAACCGTTGCCGCCAAACTGGACGTCCTCATGGCGTTTTACGTAAGTTTGGTTTAAGCCGAATTAAGGTTCGTGAAGCTGCAATGCGCGGTGAAATCCCAGGCCTTAAAAAAGCAAGCTGGTAATATACCACTTTATTTTGGAATCGGAGAAAAGTACAATGAGTATGCAAGATCCAATCGCAGATATGCTGACCCGTATTCGTAACGGTCAAGCTGCGAACAAAGTTGCAATCAATATGCCTTCTTCCAAGCTAAAAGTGGCAATTGCCAACGTATTAGCTGCTGAAGGTTATATCGAAAGCGTAAAAGTTTTAGAAGGTGCTAAACCTGAATTGGAAATTACTTTAAAATATTTCCAAGGCAAACCAGTTGTAGAAAGCATCCAACGTGTAAGTCGTCCTGGTCTTCGTATTTACAAACGTAAAGATGAATTACCAAAAGTTATGGGCGGTTTAGGTGTTGCAGTTATTTCTACATCTAAAGGTGTTATGACTGACCGTTCTGCTCGTCAAGCAGGTTTAGGCGGTGAGATCATCTGTTATGTAGCTTAATAGAGAGGTAGGAAAATGTCTCGTGTTGCAAAGGCACCTGTTAATATTCCTGCCGGCGTTGAAGTTAAACTCGACGGTCAGCTATTAACAGTAAAAGGTAAAAATGGCGAGTTATCTCGCAAAATTCATGAATCAGTTGAAGTAAAACAAGATAACGGACAATTTACGTTCACTCCACGTGAAGGTTTTGTTGAAGCAAATGCTCAATCGGGTACTGCACGTGCATTAGTTAATGCAATGGTTATCGGTGTTACTGAAGGTTTCACTAAAAAATTAGTATTGGTGGGTGTAGGTTACAGAGCTCAACTTAAAGGTAACGCAATTGCATTAAGTTTAGGCTATTCTCACCCAGTAGAGCACACTTTGCCGGCAGGTATTACTGCAGAATGTCCATCTCAAACTGAAATCGTGTTGAAAGGTGCAGACAAACAGTTGATCGGTCAAGTTGCAGCAGATATTCGTGCTTATCGCCGTCCTGAGCCTTATAAAGGTAAAGGGGTACGTTACGCTGATGAAGTGGTACGTATCAAAGAGGCTAAGAAGAAATAATTAAGGTAACACTATGGATAAGAAATCAGCTCGTATCCGTCGTGCAGCTCGTGCACGTCATATGATGAGAGAGCAAGGTATAACTCGTTTAGTTATTCACCGCACTCCACGTCATATTTATGCACAAGTTATTGCACCAAACGGTTCAGAAGTGCTTGCCGCTGCTTCAACTGTTGAGAAAGCAATTCGTGAGCAAGTAAAATACACCGGTAATAAAGATGCTGCTGCTGCAGTAGGTAAAGCTGTTGCAGAACGCGCATTAGCAAAAGGCGTTCAAGCTGTTGCTTTTGATCGTTCCGGTTTTAAATATCATGGACGTGTCCAAACTTTAGCGGACGCTGCACGTGAAGCTGGTCTACAGTTCTAATGAGGTAAATTGAGATGTCAAACATCGAAAAACAAGTTGGTGAACTGCAAGAGAAGCTAATCGCAGTAAACCGTGTATCAAAAACTGTAAAAGGTGGTCGTATTATGAGTTTCACTGCATTAACTGTGGTGGGCGATGGTAATGGTCGAGTAGGTTTTGGTTATGGTAAAGCTCGCGAAGTTCCAGCAGCGATCCAAAAAGCGATGGAAAAAGCACGTCGCAATATGATTAATGTCGCTTTAAATGAAGGTACATTACAACATCCAGTTAAAGGTGTTCATACTGGTTCACGTGTATTTATGCAGCCAGCAAGTGAAGGTACAGGTATCATCGCTGGTGGTGCAATGCGTGCGGTATTGGAAGTTGCAGGTGTACGTAACGTTCTTTCTAAAGCGTATGGTTCTACCAACCCGATTAACGTTGTTCGTGCAACTATTGATGCATTAGCAAATATGAAATCACCAGAAATGGTTGCTGCAAAACGCGGTAAAACTGTTGATGAAATCTTGGGGTAATGAATAATGGCTAAAACTATTAAAGTAACACAAGTTCGTAGCTCAATTGCTCGTTTACCGAAGCATAAAGCTACCTTGCGTGGTCTTGGTCTTCGCCATATGCACCACACTGTTGAGTTAATTGATACGCCTGCAGTACGTGGTATGATTAACCAAGTTTCATACATGGTTAAAGTGGAGGAGTAAGAGATGCGTTTAAATACTCTATCTCCGGCTGAAGGTGCAAAGCATAGTGCTAAACGCCTCGGTCGTGGTATTGGTTCAGGTTTAGGCAAGACTGGTGGTCGCGGTCATAAAGGTCAAAAATCTCGTACTGGTGGCGGTATTCGTCGCGGTTTCGAAGGTGGTCAAATGCCGTTATACCGTCGTTTACCAAAATTTGGTTTTACTTCAATGAAATCTGCAGTGACTGCAGAAGTTCGTTTAAATGAATTAACCAAAGTTGAAGGTAATGTAGTAACTTTAGAAACATTAAAAGCAGCAAATATCTTAACTAAAGATATCCAATTCGCTAAAGTAATTTTAGCAGGAGAAGTGAAATCTGCAGTAACGGTACGCGGTTTACGTGTAACTAAAGGTGCAAAAGCAGCAATTGAAGCTGCTGGCGGTTCAATTGAGGAATAATTAGCAAATGGCTAAACAACCAGGTTATCAAGCAAGAAGTACTAATAGCGGTAAAGGTGAATTAAAAAGCCGATTACTTTTCGTTTTAGGTGCACTTATCGTTTATCGAATTGGTTCATTCATTCCGGTTCCTGGTATTGATGCGGCTGTTCTAGCTCAATTAGTTGAACAACAAAAAGGCACTATCATTGACATGTTTAACATGTTCTCTGGTGGTGCTCTAAGCCGTGCATCCATTTTAGCATTAGGAATCATGCCATATATATCGGCATCTATTGTAATTCAATTGCTTGCAACGGTTTCTCCTGCTTTAGCAGAATTAAAGAAAGAAGGTGCTGCTGGTCAGCGTAAAATTTCTAAATATACTCGTTATGCGACAGTTGTTTTTGCAACGATTCAGGCAGTAGCTATTTCAACAGGCTTACCAAATATGTTGTCTGGCTTAGTGCCAAATGTTGGATTTAGTTTTTACTTCACTTCAGTTGTTAGTTTAGTCACTGGGACAATGTTCCTTATGTGGTTGGGTGAGCAAATAACTGAAAGAGGTATTGGTAACGGTATTTCAATTCTTGTGTTTGGCGGTATTGTAGCTGGTTTACCATCGGCTATTCTTCAAACTATTGAGCAGGCCCGTCAAGGACAGATGCATCCATTAGTTCTTCTTCTGATCGCAGCTATTGTATTTGCAGTAACTTATTTTGTTGTTTTTGTTGAAAGAGGACAACGTAGAATTCGTGTTGAATATGCGAAGCGTCAGCAAGGTCGTCAAATTTTAGGTGGTCATTCAACACATTTACCATTGAAAGTGAATATGGCAAATGTAATGCCAGCAATTTTTGCTTCAAGTATTATTTTATTCCCAGCTACATTAACACAATGGTTTGGGCAAAATGATAAATTTGAATGGTTAAATAATTTATCAATGTTATTGAATCCTGGTCAACCACTTTATTTGCTTGTTTATGCTGTTGCAATTATTTTCTTCAGTTTTTTCTATACAGCAATGCAATATAATCCTCGTGATACAGCAGATAATCTAAAAAAATCTGGTGCATTTATTCCAGGAATTAGGCCCGGTGAACAAACATCACGTTATATTGATAAAGTGATGACTCGTCTTACATTAATTGGCGGTCTCTATGTAACGTTTGTATGTTTAGTTCCTTATATTATGACATCGGCTTGGGATGTTAAATTTTACTTCGGTGGAACATCTCTCTTAATTGTAGTCGTTGTAATTATGGATTTCATCGTTCAGGTTCAAAGTCATTTAATTTCTTCTCAATATGAATCTGCGTTGAAAAAAGCAAACCTTAAGGGTTTTGGACAATAATTGTTCATTTAAAGTAAAAGGATAAGCAATGAAAGTTCGTGCTTCCGTAAAGAAAATGTGTCGTAACTGTAAGATTGTTAAACGTGAGGGTGTTGTACGCGTATTGTGTAGCGACCCTAAACATAAACAACGTCAAGGTTAATTAACATTTTTCTTGCCAAGAACCAGTTGAGTAGTTATACTGCTCAACTCATTTATGTCCTTGATATTCTGTTTGAGTATCCTGAAAACGGGCTTTTCAAGATCAGAATATCAAATTAATTAAAATATAGGAGTGCATAGTGGCCCGTATTGCAGGCATTAACATTCCTGATCATAAACACGCTGTAATCGCTTTAACTGCCATTTACGGTATTGGTAAAACTCGTTCACAAGCTATTTGTGCAGCAGCGGGTATTGCTGAAGATGTTAAGATCAGAGAATTGTCTGAAGAGCAGATTGACAAACTGCGTGACGAAGTTGGTAAATTTACCGTTGAAGGTGACTTACGTCGTGAAGTAACACTAAACATCAAACGTCTTCTAGACTTAGGATGCTATCGTGGTTTACGTCATCGTCGTAGTTTACCAGTACGTGGTCAACGTACTAAAACTAATGCGCGTACCCGTAAGGGTCCACGTAAGCCGATCAAAAAATAGTCGGGGTAAATAAGAATGGCTAAAACACCAGTTCGTGCACGTAAACGTGTAAAAAAACAAGTTGTAGATGGCGTAGCACATATTCACGCATCTTTCAATAATACAATCGTTACTATTACTGACCGTCAAGGTAATGCTCTAGCTTGGGCAACTGCAGGTGGTTCAGGTTTCCGTGGTTCTCGTAAATCAACTCCGTTCGCAGCGCAAGTTGCGGCAGAGCGTTGTGCTGAAATCGTTAAAGAATTTGGCTTAAAGAACTTGGAAGTTATGGTTAAAGGTCCGGGTCCAGGTCGTGAATCTACAATTCGTGCGTTAAACGCAGCGGGTTTCCGTATCACGAATATTACTGATGTGACTCCGATTCCTCATAACGGTTGTCGTCCACCGAAAAAACGTCGTGTTTAAGACGTATAGGATAGTTGGAGAGAGAAAATGGCAAGATATTTGGGTCCTAAACTCAAGCTCAGCCGTCGTGAAGGCACTGATTTATTCCTTAAATCAGGCGTGCGTGCGATTGATTCAAAATGTAAAATTGATACAGCACCGGGTCAGCACGGTGCTCGTAAACCGCGTTTGTCTGACTATGGTAGTCAGTTACGTGAAAAACAAAAAGTTCGTCGTATCTATGGTATTTTAGAACGTCAATTCCGTAACTACTATAAAGAAGCAAACCGTTTGAAAGGTAACACTGGTGAAAATTTATTAGTGTTATTAGAAGGTAGATTGGATAACGTTGTTTATCGCATGGGATTTGCTGCAACTCGTGCAGAGGCTCGTCAATTAGTGAGTCATAAAGCAATTGTTGTGAATGGTCGTGTTGTTAATATTCCATCTTTCCAAGTTTCTGTAAATGATGTAGTTGCTATTCGTGAAAAATCGAAAAAACAAGCTCGTATTAAAGCATCATTAGAATTAGCAGAGCAAAGAGAAAAACCAACATGGTTAGAAGTTGATTCTGCAAAAATGGAAGGTGTATTCAAACGTGTTCCTGAACGTTCTGATTTATCAGCAGACATTAACGAACATCTGATCGTTGAGCTTTACTCTAAATAATAGTTAAGCTTAAAACCAAAGAGAGGATAAAATGCAGGGTTCTGTTACAGAATTTTTAAAACCACGTTTAGTAGATATTGAACAAATTAGTTCAACACATGCTAAAGTGATCTTAGAACCGTTAGAGCGTGGTTTTGGTCATACTCTAGGCAATGCATTGCGTCGTATCCTTCTGTCTTCAATGCCAGGTTGTGCTGTAACTGAAGTAGAAATTGATGGCGTATTGCATGAATATAGTAGTAAGGGAGGTGTTCAAGAAGATATTCTTGAAGTACTTTTGAACCTTAAAGGTCTAGCGGTTAAAGTACAGAATAAAGATGACGTTATTCTGACATTAAATAAATCTGGAATTGGCCCTGTTGTTGCAGCGGACATTACCCATGATGGTAATGTTGAAATTGTAAATCCAGATCATGTGATTTGTCATTTAACTGATGAAAACGCTTCAATTAGTATGCGTATACGTGTTCAGCGTGGTAGAGGATATGTTCCTGCTTCATCTCGTACACATACACAAGAAGAACGTCCAATTGGTCGTTTGCTTGTTGATGCTTGTTATAGTCCAGTTGAACGAATTGCGTATAATGTAGAGGCAGCTCGTGTTGAGCAGCGTACAGATTTGGATAAGCTCGTTATTGAGTTAGAAACTAATGGTGCACTTGAGCCAGAAGAAGCAATTCGTCGAGCAGCAACAATCTTGGCGGAGCAACTTGATGCATTCGTTGATTTACGTGATGTTCGTCAGCCTGAGATTAAGGAAGAAAAACCGGAATTTGATCCGATTTTATTACGTCCTGTAGATGATTTAGAGCTGACAGTTCGTTCTGCTAACTGTTTGAAAGCAGAAACAATTCATTATATCGGTGATTTAGTGCAACGTACTGAAGTAGAATTATTAAAAACCCCTAATCTTGGTAAGAAATCTCTTACTGAAATTAAGGATGTTCTTGCTTCTCGTGGCTTGTCACTTGGTATGCGCCTTGAAAATTGGCCGCCAGCAAGTATTGCTGAAGACTAGTTTGGTCATAGGTTAAGATTTTTCTGAGAAGGATAAGATCATGCGCCATCGTAAGAGTGGTCGTCAACTAAACCGTAATAGTAGTCATCGTCAAGCGATGTTCCGTAACTTAGCAAGTGCTTTAGTTAGTCATGAAATCATTAAGACTACTTTGCCTAAAGCTAAAGAATTACGCCGTGTAGTTGAACCGTTAATTACATTAGCAAAAGTAGATAGCGTTGCTAACCGTCGTTTAGCATTCGCTCGTACTCGCAACGTTGAAACTGTTGCAAAATTATTTAATGAATTAGGTCCACGTTTTGCTCAACGTGCAGGTGGTTACACTCGCATTTTGAAATGTGGTTTCCGTGCAGGCGATAATGCACCAATGGCATACATTGAGTTAGTTGATCGTCCAGAAGTTGCTGAGGCAACAACTGAGGAATAAAAATTAATTCTAAAAAGAAGCTCACTTTATATAGTGGGCTTTTTTATTTTATATATTAAAAAAATCTTTATCTGATTTAATCATTACTTAGATATATTATTTATAATCAGCGAGCAGCGGTAAATTTTAAGAGCATATTCGTAGATGTCGTGTATTTTTATCTAAAATTCTTTGTTTTTTAAGCTCTCTACTAATACGAATTGCGGTTTCAGTTTCACATCCACAAAATTCCGCTATTTCTCGGTAGGTCCAAGGATAATCGGGATAGCTTTCAGTTAAATTTTCAATGGCATCAATAATACGTTCGTAACTACGCTTATAAGCTGTATTACTTATTCGGTGTTCTGCATCATATAATTCATTAGAAAGTTGTTTCATAAGATAACAAGAAAAATCAGGGTTATTTGCAATAAAATTTGCGTGATTACTAGGAAATATTCTAACTATATCGGCTTCCATTAATACTTTTGCACTGCAATGATAAGATGTTTCACTAAAAATAGTACGAAAACTAAAATATTCATTAGCGTGATAAACTCGAGTCAATGTTTCTTTGCCATTTTCCAGACTATGATACAGACCAACTAGCCCTTGTTTTAAAAAATAAAATTCTTTAGGCTTCTCGCCTTGTGCATAAATTAAGCTGTTTTTTTCTAGAGTTTTACTCTCAGAAATAATACATTTATTTAAGTTTTGTGGTAGATAATAGGACAATGTAAACATAAAGGCGTCTTTTAATATATAAATAACTTTAGATTACTATACAAATTTCTATATTTTTCTGCTATAAGCAAATTATGAAAATGTGAAGTGTTTAACAAAATTTTGAACTAGATAAATATTATTTTATTTTGCCAAATGATTTTGCAAATGACTTTAAATATGGATCCATATGAGAAAGTGCAGAATAATATGCCTCATAAAATTGATTATGTGCTTTACCAAATCCTTGAATTGTACGATGTTTTGGACATCCTCCGTGACATGCAAAGCGAAACTTACAGATTTTACACTGTTCGGAAAGAAAAGATTTCGTTGCGCCAAAATTCTTTTGTTTAGTATTATTATTAAGGAGCTGTATTAGAGGGGGTTCAATAAGATTTCCGAGTTTATATTCAGGATAAACATAATGATCGCAACTATAAATATCGCCATTTTGTTCAATAACCAATTGATCACCGCAGGTTTCACGAAAAATACATAAATCAGGTTGTAATCCAAGATAGGCCATAAACCATTGTTCAATAAATTGAATACCAATTTTGCCGACATCATTGGCATACCATTCATCAAAAATATTAATTAAAAATTGACCGCTCTTTTGTAGAAATCAAGACCTGCTAGGGTTGGCTCGCCGCCTTGCCATAGGAAAGTAACTTGTTGTTGAGGCGTTGTTTCAATATAGGATTTGATATAGGCTTCTAATACTTCATTAGCCATAGCCCGTTGATTTAAGTGAGGTTTTTCCAAGTAAAAGCAATATTAACAATCTAAATTACAAATTGAACCAGTAGGTTTTGCCATTAATTGAAATGAATTCATATCTATGTATCCTCCTTATTCTTTTTATCATAGCAGAATAATTTTAACTGTATATGATAGCGATCATAAGTTGCGCATATGCTCTTACGTCAAAATGAAGTATGATTAAATGAATTTTTAAATAGGATCTAAGATGGCGTTTAGTACAATTTTTATCTTACTGATTTGCGGTATTTGTACCAATATGGTTTCTGCTATTTTTGGTATTGGCGGTGGGGTATTGATGGTGCCAATTTTACGTACGTTATTTCCCGAATTGCCGATTCAAGTTATTTCAGCTACGTCACTCACCATTGTGATGTGTACCGCATTGATTAATTTATTATTTTTCCATAAGCAAAAAATTAAAATTGATTATATCAATATGATTTTATGGTCTATTGCTATGGTAATTGGCGTGCAAATTGGCTTTGAATTAAGTTTTTATTTTTCTACTGTGGTAATTAGTTTAATTTTTACGGTTAGTTTAAGTGCACTAGCGATTAAAACATTTTTGAACAGATCGAGAATACAAATAGAAGTGTTTAATATGTCTCCTATAGAACGAGCTAAAGGTAGTATTAGTTTTTGTGGAGGAGGCTTAATTTCGGGTATTACAGGTATTGGAGGCGGTTCTATTCTTGCGCCCCTTGTCGGGCAATTAAAGGGGGTAAAAACGCAACAAATTGCCGTTTATACGAACTATATGATGATTATTGGTGGTATTGGTAATCTATACGGCTATCTCACTAGAGCTTTTCCCTATGATATCAGCCTAAGTGGTCAATTAGGGTATGTAAATTTTTTTGTAGTTGGTGTCGTTACCTTGGGTTCATTTGGAATGAGTTTCTTCTCAATGAAATTGCGTGGATTAACAAATCCGGCTTTAACAAGAAAATTATTGGCGATTATTTTATTTTGTATTGCAGCCTATATGTGCATTTTGGAATTTGTATTCCATTAAATCGGATAAACTAGACCTAGTTATTCTAGGTCTATTCTCTAATTAGTGTTTTCGCAATCTCTCTTGCTTGTGCATCAATTCCGAGTACATCATCAATATTTTGAATGGTATAAGGCGAAATTTTCTCAATTGTTTTCAAATTAATTTTTGCAATATCCATAAAACTAATTTGACGATCTAAAAATGCTTGTACGGCAATTTCATTAGTTGCATTCATTGCTGTTGTCGCATATTGACCCGCAGAAAAGGTATCAATAGCCAGTTTTAAATTCGGATAGCGATTAAAATCAGGTTCAATAAAAGTCAGCTCTTTGACTTTAAAGAAATCGAGTGGTTCTACTCCAGCAAAAGTGCGGTAAGGATATGCCATAGTTTCCGCAATTGGTGTACGCATATCTGGATTTCCCATTTGAGCTATGACTGAGCCATCAACATAACGCACCATAGAATGAATAATTGATTGTGGATGAATAATGACTTCCATTTCTTGTGCGCTTGCGTTGAAAAGCCAGCGAGCCTCAATGTATTCTAAGCCCTTATTCATCATTGTAGCTGAATCGACAGAGATTTTTTTACCCATAGACCAATTAGGGTGCGCAACCGCTTGTTCTGGTGTTATGTTGGTGAATTGTTCAAGTGGCGTGTAACGGAATGGCCCGCCAGAACCAGTGAGTATAATTTTACTTACACCTAATTCAGAAAGTGGGCAAAAACCAATTTTTTCTTGTGCTTCTGGCGGTAATGATTGAAAGATAGCATTATGTTCACTATCTACTGGTAAAAGCTTCGCGCCATAGTTTTTTACGGCATCAATAAAAAGCTGTCCGCAGGTTACCAGTGATTCTTTATTTGCCAGTAATACCCGTTTACCCGCTTTAACCGCTGAAAGAGTCGGTAACAATCCTGCGGCACCAACAATCGACGCCATTATCTGATCGGCATCTGGGTGTGCTGCGAGTTCGCAAATAGCTTGTTGTCCCGCTAATACTTCCGTTGGAATATGATGCGCAATTAATTTTTCACGTAAAATTTTAGCAGCATTTACATCATCAAGAGCCGCAAAATGCGGTCGGAATTTGATACATTGTTCAAACATTGTTTCTACATTTTTTCCACCGACGAGTGCAAATGCATGATATTTTTCAGGATTATTTTCAATAACAGAAAGGGTACTCTTACCGATTGATCCCGTTGAACCAAGAATGACAATGTTTTGTTTTTGCATAGAATCTTTACCGCACTTTTATTGATTATATTTTCATTGGTACGTCTAAATTCGCATACCTAATAAAATAAAGGCAGACAAAACTGTCTGCCTTTCGTATTTTTTGATGATTAGAAATCCATTAATTCTTTTTCTTTATCCGCTAATACTTCATCTACTTTTTTAATGTAAATATCTGTGATTTTTTGGATTTCTTCTTCTGCTTTATGTTGTTCGTTTTCGCTGATTTCTTTGTCTTTTAATAATGCTTTGATTTTATCATTCGCATCACGACGCACATTACGAATTGCAACTTTACCTTGTTCACCTTCGCCTTTTACGATCTTGATTAAATCGCGACGACGTTCTTCTGTTAATGGCGGAAGCGGAACACGGATTGTGGTACCCGCTGAAGATGGGTTTAAACCTAAATCTGAGGTTAAAATTGCTTTTTCTACCGCAGAGATTAAAGAACGATCAAAAACAGTTACGGCTAAAGTACGCGCATCTTCTGCCACTACGTTTGCTAATTGGCGAAGTGGCGTTGCTGCACCATAATATTCAACTTGAATTGCATCAAGTAAACTCGGTTGCGCACGACCAGTACGAATTTTTGAAATATGACCTTTTAATGCTTCAAGGCTTTTTTCCATACGATCTTGAGCATCTTTTTTAATTTGGTTAAGCATTGCATTGTCCTTTTTAATTGATGAAAGTTAGAACGCCGTGATTTTACTGGATTTTTTTAAATTTTTGAATACATTTATCAGCTTGAAAACAGATAAAAAATGACCGCACTTCAGTTACCCAAAGTGCGGTTAATATTTTTAGTATTTTTAATTAAGCTTTAGGACCCGCTGCAATTAAAGCTTTGCCTTCTTCGTTAGTTGCATATTTAACAAAGTTTTTCACAAAACGACCTGCTAAGTCTTCAGCTTTTGATTGCCATTGTGCTTTATCTGCGTAAGTATCGCGAGGATCTAAGATTGCAGAATCTACACCTGGTAATGCTTTAGGAATTGCTAAGTTGAAGATTGGCAATTCGCCCATTTCAGCTTTTTCAATTGAGCCATCTAAGATTGCATCAATGATTCCGCGAGTATCTTTGATTGAGATACGTTTGCCTGTACCATTCCAACCAGTATTCACTAAGTAAGCTTCAGCACCCGCTGCTTGCATACGTTTTACTAACACTTCTGCATATTGAGTTGGATGAAGCGTTAAAAATGCTGCACCGAAACATGCTGAGAAAGTTGGCGTTGGTTCAGTAATACCACGTTCAGTCCCTGCTAATTTCGCAGTGAAACCAGATAAGAAGTAGTATTTAGTTTGTTCTGGTGTCAATTTAGATACTGGTGGTAATACGCCAAATGCATCTGCAGTTAAGAAAATCACTTTAGTTGCGTGACCTGCACGAGAAACTGGTTTTACAATGTTATCGATGTGATAAATTGGGTAAGACACGCGAGTATTTTCTGTTTTTGAACCATCATCGAAATCAACAGAACCATCTGAACGAACAACCACGTTTTCTAATAATGCGTCGCGACGGATAGCGCGGTAAATATCTGGTTCATTTTCTTCTGAAAGATGAATGGTTTTCGCATAACAACCACCTTCAAAGTTAAAGATACCAACATCATCCCAACCGTGTTCATCGTCACCGATTAATTCACGTTTTGGATCCGTTGAAAGGGTTGTTTTACCTGTGCCAGATAAGCCGAAGAAGATTGCTACATCGCCATCTTCACCAACGTTAGCTGAGCAGTGCATTGCACCAACACCTTTGAGAGGTAGGAAGTAGTTCATCATTGAGAACATACCTTTTTTCATTTCGCCGCCGTACCAAGTACCGCCGATTAATTGAATGCGTTCAGTCAAGTTGAAAGCAACGAAGTTTTCTGAATTTAAACCTTGTTCTTTCCAGTTTGGATTGGTTACTTTAGAACCGTTCATTACAACGAAATCTGGTTCAAAATTTTTGAGTTGTTCTTCAGTTGGGCGAATAAACATATTTTTTACAAAATGTGCTTGCCACGCTACTTCAGTGACAATACGTACTGCAATACGGTCGTGTTCGCTCGCACCACAGAAACCATCAACTACAAATAAGCGTTTACGAGAAAGTTGGTTAGTCACCAAGTCTTTTAAGCTTTGCCATGTAGCTTGGTTCATTGGCTTGTTGTCGTTTTTTGCTGTTTCAGATGTCCACCAAACAGTATCTTTTGTTTTTTCATCTAACACGATATATTTATCTTTTGGAGAACGACCCGTGAAGATACCTGTATCTACTGCCACTGCACCAGTCGTAGTTAAAGTACCTTTTTCAAAGCCTTCTAAGCCTGGTTTAGTTTCTTCTTCGAACAATTGCTCGTAGCTTGGATTGTAAACAACTTCTTTTACGTCATAAATGCCAAGAGCTTCAAGTTCTTTTACCACTTTATTTAAGTCTGTCATAAGTCACCTCTAATATGTAAGATTAAAATTTAACTGTGGCTTATTATAATGGATGTCAATATAAAAAAATGTTAAGTAGATCTCATTTTTAAACATTTTTTTAAGAACTTTACCTCTTTTTAGTGATATTGTGATATAGAGCAAAAATCCCGACATTGTGTCGGGATTGTTTTTAAACTCTTGTTGATTTTAATTTTTCAATCGCTTCTTTATTAAAGAAGTAGTGTGTGCCACAACACTCACATTGCATATCAATACTGCCTTTATGTTCGGCTAATATTTCGTCAATTTCTTCATCAGAGATGAGCAGTAATGCAGAACTAGAACGCTCAGCAGAGCAGCCACAGAAAAATTGTACATCTTGTGCTGGATAAAGATTGACGGTTTCTTCGTGATATAAACGATAGAGTAACTCTTCTGCAGGGAGACCAAATAATTCTTCATCTTTTACTGTTGCTGCGAGCGTAGTTAAATGCTCAAAATCTTCTGGTGTACCAGAACCATCAGGCATAATTTGTAATAACATACCTGCTGCCACTGGCTTGCCTTCATATTCTCCAGTACGAATAATTAATTGAGTTTGAAGCTGTTCTGAGCGTACAAAATAATCTTCTAAGCATTCCGTGATCGTGGGTTTATCCAAGCTAATTACACCTTGATAGCGTTCGCCTTCTTTTGGTGCAATAGTAATGACCAACACGCCTTTACCAATCATATTATGCAGACTCATATTTTCAGTGATGTTGCCATCCACTCGAGCAAGGGCGCGGATTTGTTGTTGATCATTACCATTTACTAATGCTAAGCGTAATGGGCCATCGCCTTGAATTTGTACTGTGATATTGCCGTCAAATTTTAGTGTGGCAGTAAGCAAATTAGTCGCTACCATCATTTCTCCCAATAAATCCTGTACTGCTTTAGGATACTGATGGGTATTTAATGTATCAGTAAATGTTTTATTTAAGCGAACCCATTCTCCACGAACTGCACGATGTTGGAAAAGATAACGGTAAAGTTTGTCATTGTCTTGAGTATAGTCTTGTTGATTGGTCATTGATTATTCCTAATTGAGATAAAAAGTGCGGTGGTTTTTTCCGCACTTTTTGTCTTGATCGTTTTATTTAAGTGTTTTTGTTTATAAATAGGTGGCACTTAGAGGCTTGTAAAATCCAATGTGATCTCTAAGTTATAATATTAATTAAGCAAATCTTGTTTTGGCTTCTGCAATAGCTTCGGCAACACGCAATGGCGATACGCCACCTTTTGCACAACGTTTATCTAAGCAAGATTGGAGAGAAAGAATCTCGTAAACGTCATCTCCCACTACTTCACTAAATTGGCGGAATTCAGGGATAGTCAGATCTTCTAATCCTTTGCTTTTCTCGATTGCATAAACCACTGTTTCGCCCACGATATGATGGGAATCTCGGAAAGGCACACCTTTCGAGACTAAATAATCTGCTAATTCCGTTGCGTTTGAATAGCCTTTTAACGCAGCTTCACGAGTACGTTCAACATTTACTTTCAATTCATCTAAGACGAACGTTGCCATATCCACACAGTTTTGCCAAGTATCTAAGGCATCAAAAATACCCTCTTTGTCTTCTTGCATATCTTTATTATACGCAAGTGGCAAGCCTTTTAAGGTAATTAACATAGATGTTAATGAACCAATTACTCTACCCGTTTTGCCCCGAATTAACTCACAAGCATCAGGATTTTTCTTTTGTGGCATTAATGATGAACCAGAAGTCACACGATCGGATAGTTCCACGAAATTTGCTTCTCCGCTGTTAAAGATAATCATATCTTCAGCAAAGCGGGAAAGATGTGCCATACTAAGAGAGGCGATAGAAAGTAATTCTACGATATGATCGCGATCAGAGACGCTATCTAAGCTATTTCTAGTTGCGAAAGTAAAGCCAAGATCGTGCGCAAGTGAATCACGATCTACAGCATAAGCCGTACCAGCCAGCGCACCACTACCAAGTGGACAAGTATTCATACGATTATACGCATCTGTTAAACGTGAATAGTCGCGGTCGAACATTTCCACATACGCCATACACCAATGGGCAAAAGTGATTGGTTGAGCTCGTTGTAAATGGGTATAGCCAGGCATTACTGCTTGTTGTGTGTTTTCTGCGGTTTGAACTAAGTGGCGTTGCAAATTACGTACGGATTCTTGTAATTCAATCACACGTTGTTTGCACCATAGTTTTATATCGACTGCCACTTGATCGTTACGGCTACGACCAGTATGTAATTTTTTACCAAGGTTGCCTACTTTATCAATTAGCTTACTCTCAACCCAACTATGAATATCTTCAGCATCATCTTGTAAAATTGCTTGCGGATTTGACCGCACTTCAACAAGTAATTCATTTAGTGCTTGCTCAAGTTGATGCTGTTCTTCAACAGTTAATACATTCACTTTTACTAAGGCCTTGGACCAGCCAATTGAGCCTTGAATATCCTGTTCTGCCAAACGATAGTCAAAACGTAATGAGTCATTAAAATCTTTAAAACGCTTATCTGCGGCTTGTGTAAAACGCCCACCCCAAAGTGCCATAATTTTTCCTTTTTGTTTTAATTAATTATTCTATTATTGTGCATGTTTATTCATAAAGCAATATTCTATATTAATAATAAAACAAAAATGGACAAAATCTTTCATTTTGTCCATTTTATTTGTATTAGTGCTATTTATAGCGTTTTTGCCAAATTTTTGATAAAGGATTTAAATTCTTTACCTAATTTTTCGTGACGAATACCATATTCTACGAAAGCTTCCATATAGCCAATTTTATCACCACAATCAAAAGTTTCCCCTGTCATATGAAATGCTTCAACGGTTTCTTTTTCAATGAGCATATCAATAGCATCGGTTAATTGGATTTCATCGCCAACACCAATTGGTGTTTTTTCTAACAAATCCCAAATTGCTGCTGAAAAAACATAACGCCCAACCACAGCAAGATTTGATGGTGCGTCTTCAATAGAAGGTTTTTCAACAATACTATTAATTTTTGCACTTTCGCCGCCATTAAGCTCAATGCCACCACAATCTGCAACACCATAGCTACTCACATTTTCTTGCGGAACTGGGGTTACCATAATTTGGCTTGCGCCAGTTTCATTAAAGCGTTGAATCATTGCAGCAAGATTTTCTTTTTTCTGATCTGCACTAAATTCAGCTAATAATACATCTGGTAACATAACGGCAAAAGATTCATTTCCTACTAAAGGACGACCGCATAACACGGCGTGACCTAAACCTTTCGCATTACCTTGACGAACGTGCATAATGGTTACATTTTTTGGACAGATAGAACGAACTTCTTCTAGAAGCTGACGCTTCACACGTTTTTCCAGCATCGTTTCTAATTCAAAAGATGTATCAAAATGGTTTTCGATAGCATTTTTTGATGAATGTGTTACCAGCACAATTTCTTTTATGCCAGCAGCTACACATTCATTTACCACGTATTGAATTAACGGTTTATCCACCAAAGTGAGCATTTCCTTCGGAATCGCCTTCGTGGCGGGCAACATACGTGTGCCAAGACCGGCGACAGGAATAATTGCTTTCATATTATCATATCCATTGTTTAACTAAGAGGAACCTAAATAGGGTTCATCTTTCGTTTGTTTAATTCGTTGGTAAATTTCTTCTCGGTGAACGGATACTTCTTTAGGTGCTTCAACACAGAGTTTAACTTGGTTTCCACGTACACTCAAAACAGTGATAGAAATATCATCTCCAATAAGTACACTTTCGCCAACTTTACGAGTTAAGATTAACACCTTTTATCTCCTTAGTTTGCATTTATTAGATATCCTATCAATCAAGGAACGGTTGGCATCTCACCAACCAGCTTGTACTACAGATTTTTGTTTAACCAGTCTTGTGCTACTTTAATTGCTTGTGCCACATTTTCTGGTTGGGAACCTCCTGCCATTGCCATATCTGGACGACCACCGCCTTTTCCTCCAACTTGTTGAGCCATTAAATTAACAAGTTCTCCAGCTTTTATTTTGGCGGTTAAATCATTTGTCACTCCAACGACGAGATTAACTTTTTCATCTAATATTGATGCAAATGCAATTACGCCTGAGCCGAGTTGATTTTTTAAATCATCGACCATCACACGTAATGATTTTGTTTCTATGCCGTCTAATTGTTGTGCGATAACAGAAACACCATTGATTTTTACCGCACTTTTTACAAAATCAGAACCTGCCTGCATTGCGGCTTTTTCTTTTAGACCTTGCAATTCTTTTTCCACTTTCTTCGCTTTGTCTTGAAGTTGCTGGATTTTTTCCGCTAAGGTATTTACGTCTGATTTTAATAAGTCTGCGCTTTGGGTCAGAATGCGTTGTTGATTATGTAACCAGTCAATGGCATTTTGACCTGTTACAGCTTCAATACGACGAATGCCTGCAGCCACTGCGTTTTCAGTAATAATTTTAAATAAACCAATATCGCCTGTGCGTTTTGCGTGAATACCGCCACATAGCTCAATTGAGAAATCGCCCATGGTTAATACACGAACCTTATCGCCATATTTTTCGCCAAAGAGAGCCATTGCTCCTTTTGCTTTTGCGGAATCAATATCCATAATATCTGTTTGAACTGGAAAGTTAGCGCGGATTTTTTGGTTTACTAATGTTTCAATTTCACTCAATTGCTCTTTGGTAATGGCTTCTGGTTGCGCAAAGTCAAAACGTAAGGCTTTATCTGAAACAAGCGAACCTTTTTGCACAACGTGTAAACCTAGAATTTGACGTAAGGCAGCGTGCAATAAGTGTGTCGCTGAGTGATTGAGTGATGTGTTGTGGCGACGTTTAGCATCCACAATCGCATTCACTGATTGTCCAACTTTCAAACTTCCTTGCGTTAATTCTCCAATGTGTCCAAATACTTGCCCATATTTTTGGGTATCTTTCACATTAAAGGTTACACTTTGTGTGCTTAAATATCCGCTATCGCCAATCTGACCACCTGATTCTGCATAAAATGGCGTATTTTCTAAAATAACGACCGCACTTTGACCTGCTTCGATACTTTCCACTGATTTACCATCATAGAAAAGTGCGGTAATTTTTGCCTGAGATTCTACTTCAGTATAGCCTTCAAACTTAGTTTCGCCATCTACACGAATAACGCTGTTGTAGTCCACACCAAACTGGCTCGCTGCTTGAGCACGAGTACGTTGCGCTTCCATTTTACGGTCAAACGCTTGTTCATTAATAGTAATATTGCGTTCACGACATACATCAGCCGTTAAATCCAATGGGAAACCATAAGTATCATAAAGTTTGAATGCAACTTCACCTGAAAGAATGCCATCTTTCACTTGAGAAAGGGCTTCATCTAATAAGCTCAACCCACGTTCTAGAGTGCGAGCAAATTGTTCTTCTTCTAGACGTAATAGTTTTTCAACATTTGTTTGTTTTGCTTTTACATCTTTTCCAGCTTCAGCCATTACATCAATTAGAGTTGGCACGAGTTTATAGAAAAAAGATTCTTTAGCACCTAATAAGTGACCGTGACGAACTGCACGGCGAATAATACGGCGTAAGACATAACCACGCCCTTCATTTGATGGGATAACGCCATCGGCGATTAAATATGCACAAGAACGAATATGGTCAGCAATAACACGTAGTGATTTGTTAGTTAAATCTGTTGCGCCTACAATTTCCGCCGTTTTTGCGATTAATGTTTTGAAAATATCAATCTCGTAGTTTGAGTTCACATGTTGCAACACAGCAGAAATACGCTCTAAACCCATACCTGTATCAACAGACGGACGAGGTAATTTTTCCATTGTGCCATCTGCTAAACGGTTGAACTGCATAAACACAACGTTCCAGATTTCAATATAACGGTCGCCATCTTCTTCTGGTGAGCCTGGAGGTCCGCCCCAAATATGATCGCCGTGATCGTAGAAAATTTCAGTACAAGGACCGCAAGGACCTGTGTCGCCCATTGCCCAGAAGTTGTCTGATGCGTAAGGTGCGCCTTTATTGTCACCAATGCGAATAATGCGTTCAGCAGGAACACCAACATCTTTATTCCAAATATTATAGGCTTCGTCGTCAGTTTCATACACGGTTACCCAGAGTTTTTCTTTAGGTAAACCAAGCCATTGTGGAGAAGTTAAATATTCCCAAGCAAAATTAATGGCATCGTTTTTAAAGTAATCGCCAAAACTGAAGTTACCGAGCATTTCAAAGAAAGTATGATGACGTGCGGTATAACCAACATTTTCTAAGTCGTTATGCTTACCACCAGCACGCACGCAACGTTGCGCGGTGGTGGCTCGAGAATAAGGGCGTTTATCCATTCCAAGGAATACATCCTTAAATTGGTTCATCCCAGCGTTCGTGAAAAGCAAAGTCGGATCATTTTCCGGCACAAGTGAGCTACTCTCAACTACTTGGTGACCTTTGCTATGGAAAAAATCAAGGAATGATTGTCTTATTTCTGCTGTTGTTTTCATTAAAAAGAATCCTTGTTACCCATAATAAAAATAAAAACTAAACCGTTCTATTTTTGCATATTTTTGAAATTTATAAAAAGGCTTTTTGCCAAAACCCCAAAATAAAACCGCACTTCACGACGCTATTTGAGAAGTGCGGTTAAAATTTAAGTTATTTCAGATTATTCAAAAAACAATTTCTTGTTAATTATTCATCTCTAAGTGGAACAACCAACATATCAATTTTAATCGTATTCATCACTTGACGTGTTGAAGACATTAACTTACTCCAAAAATCCTGATGATGTCCCGTCACTAATAAATCCACATCATATTGTTCGATGGCATCACTTAAAACTTGTCCTAAATCGCCGCTGCCACTCAATTTTTCTGAAATTGGATAATCCGCACTTTCAGTTAAATCTAATAGGGCTTTTTGTGTTTCCGTGGAAATCCTGTCTTGCATTGAAGACATATTCACATCAATCAATCCAGTATAAAGATCTGAAAAGTTCACATCAACGTGGATGATAGAAAGTTTTGCCTCGTGGCGTTTAGCAATCCCAACTGCTTTTTTAAGTAAAATTGGACTTTCTTCAGAAAGATCTACTGCCACTAAAATGTGTTTGTACATAATCGACTCCTTAACTGATTGGTTCGGCTTTTAACTGGTTCTAATGCTAACATTTTGAGCAATAAAAAACTGTGTACTAGATCACAATTTAAACATTTTTATTAAAAATTCATTAAATTTTCAATGTCTGCAATTTCTTTAGGGACAGCAGCGGTTAGGATTTTATTACCATATTCAGTCATCAGTAAATTATCCTCAATGCGCACGCCAATGCCTTTGTATTGCTCTGGCACATCTGCATCTTCTGAAATATAAATACCAGGCTCAACGGTAATTACCATGCCGATTTCGAGTATCCGTTGTTTATCTTGGCCATAACTACCCACATCATGCACATCTAACCCTAGCCAGTGCCCTAATCCGTGCATATAAAATTGGCGATAAGCTTGTTGTTCAACAAGTGTATCCACATCTCCTTTCAAGATACCTAAATCCACTAATCCTTGGGTTTTAATACGAATAACTTCATCATTGGCTTGCTTAATGGAATTGCCTGGTACAAGCAATTCAATCGCACGTTTTTGGGCTTTTAAAACTAACTCATAAATTTCACGTTGAGGCTGGCTAAATTTTCCATTTACAGGAAAAGTGCGGGTGATATCGCCTGCATACATGGCAAATTCACAGCCAGCGTCAATCAGCACTAAATCCCCATCATTTAATGGACGATCGTTTTCTGTGTAGTGCAAAATACAGGCGTTACTTCCCCCTGCAATAATGGAATTGTAAGAAGGAAATCTGGCACAATGGCGATTAAATTCATGCAAAATTTCACTTTCAATTTCATATTCAAAGCGATTTGGGCGTGTTGTTTGCATCGCTTTAATATGCCCAAGTGCCGTAATTTGTCCCGCTTGTTGTATTAAGCGGATTTCATTCGGCGATTTTATAAGGCGCATTTCGCTGAGCATTGGTCGCCAATCTAAAATCTCGCTAAAATTCACCGCACTTTCTGACACCAATGTATCACCCCAAGTATGAATTTCTGGCACATGGTAAAGTGCGGTCAAATTTTTCAGTATTTTTGGCAGTACGGTAGCGAACTCTTCAATAGAATAGGCTTCATTTACATTAAGTTGCTGTGGTGCACGCTCAACACCTAATCGGCGACCATTCCAAGTTTCAAGTAACGGATCGCGTGGTCGAAGAAAAATAATGGCTTTTTCTGTTTGTTCTGTTTTCAGTAATAACAGAGCAGCATTCGGTTCATTAAAGCCTGTTAAATACCAAAAATAGCTATCTTGACGGAAAGGATAGGTACAATCATTATTACGGCGTTTTTCGATTTCAGAAAAAAGCAATAATGCTGAATTAGGTTGCATTTGAGCGAATACTCGTGTGCGACGTTCCTCAAATTCTTCTTTAGGCAATTTAGCCATATAAGCCAATTCCATTCGAGATCTCCTTAATGTAATACAGGTTTGCTCTCAATTTCTTCTTCGTTGAAATGAGAATAGAACAACATTGCAATGGTGCGAACATATTCAATGATTTCTTCTAGCGCTTCCGCTAGTTCTTCTTCGTTATCATCTTCATCATAACCAAGTTGGCAAATATCTTGTAAATCATCTACGGCTTCGCCAATTTCACCTTTTTCTTTTGCTAATTCAGGTTGTGCTAAGCCAAGACCAAGTAAGAATTGGTTTGCCCAGTCAGATAGGCTATCCGCTTGTGTAAAGACATTTTCATTTTCACTTAAACCAAGTTCAAAGGTAAATCCTTCAACATCTGATAAGGTTTGATTAATTTGTTCATAAAGTTCTGTAACGGGTTGGACTAATCCTGTTGGATAAGCGTGATTATCATTGCTGAATTGATATAAGAGCGGTAGCCAACTTTGATCTTTTAAGCCTCCACAAAGTAAACCACTTAAAAAACCGTGTAGTTCTGTTGCATTAAAGCCGATTCCAGCAGATTTAAGTTGTTGGTTAAGGTCGGAATAAGAAATAAGCATAATAGATTTCCTGAGTAAATTTGAAATTAGTGTAAACCTTTGTAAATAAAAAAGCCATCGCTTGACCAATTAAATTAGATTAAGAGGCTGGTGGTGTGTCACAGCTTTTAATGCTAGAAATGAACTTAATTTATAGATCTTGTAATGACATTTTTATTATAAATAATGGTTTATTTAAATTTAAACTCTGTCCATTGATAATATTGCTCGCTTGCTTTTTGAATTCCGCCGTAATTTTGCCATTCAGGATGATTAGGCGTGTCGGGCAAACATTGGGTTTCTAGTGCTACGCCAGAAAAATCGGCATATAATTCGCCATTTCTCGTTGGTGTACCTGCAAGATAATTACCCGTATAAACCTGCAATGCAGCTTGCGAGGTTCTTACTTCCAAACTTAAATCGCCAGTTGGAGAGGTTAGTAACACACAAGGCTTTTGCCAAGCCTTATTGACAATAAAGGAATGATCGTAACCCTTTGTTGCTTGCTGATCCCCTTGTAAAAAATCTTGCTTGATGGGTTTAGCAATACGGAAGTCAAAACTTGTATTCACCACGTGCTTTAATGGAGAATTAGGAATCCCCTCATTATCTACAGGCAGATAAAAATCAGCATTTAAACGTAATGTATGTTCACGCACGTCACTGCCTTGCTCTGCATTTTCTAAATTGAAATAGGCATGATTCGTTAAGTTCAATGCAGTATCCTTATCACAAATCCCTGCATATTCAATTTTTACGCTATTATCATCTGTTAGCGTATAGGTTACAGACACATCCACATTACCAGGAAAACCCTGATCGCCATGCTCTGAATGTAATGAAAAACACACAAAATTTTTACCGCACTTTTGGATTTTCCAACGACGTTTATCAAAACCCTCTCCACCATGAAGCTGGTGCTTTCCTTGATTACTACTTAATTTAATAAGTTCGCCATTCAATTCAAATTGTGCATTTGCAATACGATTTGCATAACGCCCTACGCTTGCGCCTAAATAGCTTTGATGAGTGGGATAATTCTCTACCCTACAACCCAATAAAACCTCACGTAAAGTGCCATTTACTGGTATTTTACAAGAAAGCCAAGTTGCGCCCCAATCCATAAATTGAACACGCATCCCATTTTCATTTTGAAGGGTTATAAGCTGATAAGGTGCACCATCAGGCGCATTAAAAGTGGTTTGTTGTAACATCATTTTCTCTTAAATCACTCGAACACCTTGTGATGCGGTACACACATAAAAAGTTTCTTTTAAACCAGTCGTTTTCTCGTAATTATCCGCAATAATTTTACGAACTGCATCGACTTTATCATGCGGTGCAAGTGCGACAATACAGCCACCAAAACCGCCGCCCGTCATACGTGTGCCGCCACTTTTGCCAATAACAAGTTGAGCCAATTCAACTAAATAATCAATTTGTGGCACAGTGATCTCAAAATCATCACGCATTGAATCGTGAGATGCTTCCATTAGTTTACCTAAACAAGTCAAATCATTGTTCTTCAATGCTTCTACCGCATCAAGTACTCGTTGATTTTCTGTTACAACATGACGAGCGCGTTTTGCTGCTAACGGAGAAAGTGCGGTCAATTCTGCTTCTCTTTTTTGGAATTGCTCAACTGAAACATCTCGTAATGCTTTCACGCCAAAAAATTTTGCTGCCTCTTCACATTGCTGACGGCGAGTATTGTATTTGCCTGTTACTAAATCGTGCGGTACGTTTGAATTCACAATAATCACGGCGACATCTTGTGGCACGGGTGTTGGCGTGGTTTCAAGACTACGACAATCGATCATCAGTAAATGATTTTCCTGCCCAAGCGCAGAAATTAACTGATCCATATTGCCACAATTAGCACCGACAAATTGGTTTTCCGCTTTTTGCCCATTCAATGCAATATCCGTGTGAGAAAGTGGTAAATCGCCAAGTTGTTGGCAGAATTTACCCACCGCAACTTCTAACGCTGCAGATGAACTTAATCCAGAAGAAAGCGGCACATTACCAGAAATCACTAAATTTGCACCTTGTTGAAAGTGTGGGTAACGTTCTTGGATAAATTTTACAACCCCACGCACGTAATTGGCCCATTTGTGTTCACTCTTAGGAATTTCAACATTGAGAGAAAATTCATCAGTTTCATCAAGATCCGCCGCATAAACATTCCAAATATGATCATCTCGTTTTGTACCAGAAACGGCCGTACCAAAATTAATTGCGCAAGGCATAACAAAGCCGTCGTTGTAGTCAGTATGTTCGCCGATAATATTTACTCGACCAGGGGCATAGACGGTAATTTCTGGCAAATTTTTATGCTGTCTATTGAAAATTTGTTGAGCATTTTGGATTGGGGTCATATTTCTATCCTTTATATTAAATCTATACTCGATCTGCACCACTCTTTGCTAAAGCTAAAGAGGGGAACTGACTATATTATTTAGTTCTTTCTTTATAATGAACTTCACTCAAAGCACGTAATCGATCTGCAGCCTGTTCCGCCGTTAAATCGCGTTGGTTTTCGCCTAACATTTCATACCCCACCATAAATTTACGCACGGTTGCTGAACGCAAAAGAGGAGGGTAAAAATGAGCATGTAGCTGCCAATGTTCGTTATCTTCGCCATTAAACGGTGCCGCATGAAATCCCATTGAATATGGGAAAGAGGTTTCAAAGAGATTGTCGTATTTGGTCGTCAATTTTTTCAAAATAACCGCAAGATCTTTTGATTGTTCGTTACTTAATTCAGTTAAACGTTTTACATGAGTTTTTGGTAAAAGCAATGTTTCAAATGGCCAAATAGCCCAATAAGGCACTAAAGCGACCCAATGTTCAGTTTCAACGACAATACGTTCTTTCAACGCCAATTCTCGTTTTACATAATCAACCAACATTACTGAGCCATGTTTTAGCAAATAATCACGTTGTGTACGATCTTCACGAGCAACTTCATTTGGCAAGAAACTATTCGCCCAAATTTGACCATGTGGATGTGGGTTAGAACACCCCATTGCCGCCCCTTTGTTTTCAAAAATTTGCACCCATTGGTATTTCGCACCAAGCTCACGAAGTTGTTCCTGCCATACTTTAATCACTTCTTCAATCTCAAGTGCGGTCAATAATGGCAATGTTTTACTATGATCGGGAGAGAAACAAATGACTCGACTTTCCCCACGAGCTTGAGAACTTTGGAAAAGAGGATCGGAGGATTTTTCAGGGGCTGGTGTATCTTCTAAAAGCGCGGAAAAATCATTTTTAAATACATAAGGTTTACGATAATCTGGATTTAATTCCCCTGTAATACGCTTATTACTCGGGCAAAGATAACAAGTTGGATCATAACTTGGTTTTTGTTCTTCATTGACTTTTTCCTGTTGCCCTTGCCACGGGCGTTTGGCACGATGTGGCGAAACTAAAACCCATTGATCGATTAACGGATTGTAGCGACGATGTGGATGTTCTGTAGGTTCAAAAAGTGCGGTCATTTTGACTCCTGTTTTTTATCAATGTAAACGATTACATTAATTTATACTAAATTATTGTAAATAAACCGTGATCTTTGTCACAAAATAAGAAAATAAGCAAAATTTTTTATGATTTAGTTTATACTTATGAAAGTAACCGCTTTCAATTTATCGTAAATTATTTATGATCAAAATATAAGATTTATAGATTATAACAAGGGAAAAGTTATGAGTACTATTCGAGATGTCGCTAAATTAGCCAATGTATCTGTCGCTACCGTATCCCGAGTATTAAATCACTCTCTTTCTGTTAGTGAAAATACACGCCTTGTGGTGGAACAAGCTATTGCACAGTTAGCTTATCAACCTAATGCAAATGCTCAAGCCCTTGCCGTGCAAAACACCGATACAATTGGCGTGGTGGTAACCGATGTGACGGATGCTTTTTTTGCGATTTTAGTGAAAGCGGTGGATAAAGTAGCAGAAGCACATCAAAAAACGATTCTTATCGGTATTGGTTATCATCATGCGGAAAAAGAACGTGAAGCAATTAATACCTTATTACGTAAGCGTTGTAGTTCTCTTGTTGTACATTCTAAAGCCTTATCTGATGATGAATTAAGCCATTATTTAAATACTGTGCAAGGAATGGTAATCATTAACCGTGTTATTAAAGGTTATGAACATCGTTGTGTCAGTTTAGATAACCAAAAAGGCACTTATTTAGCCACGGAAATGCTTATTCGTTATGGGCATCAACATATTGCATATATCGGTTCAAATCACGCCATTTTTGATGAAGTTGAAAGAAGAAATGGTTATCTTGCCGCATTAAAAGATCACAATTATCCCATCATTGAACAGGCGATAACACTCAATAGCCCAGACTTTGAAGGCGGCGAAAAAGCAATGATTGATTTACTTAGTTATAACAAAAATCTTACGGCTGTCGTTGCTTATAACGATTCAATGGCGGCGGGAGCCATTTCAGTTCTCAATGAAAACAATATCAGCGTACCAAGCCAATTTTCAATTATTGGTTTTGATGATATGCCGATTGCCCGTTATTTGATCCCAAAACTAACCACAATTCGCTATCCTATTGATTTAATGGCAACTTATGCGGCTAAATTAGCATTAAGTCTAACTGACGAGAAAATAATTACACCTCCAGTAGTTCAATTTAACCCTACTTTGGTACGCCGTTTTTCGGTGGAATCGCGCTAATTTGTGACATGGATCACAAATTCATAATTTTTTATGTGATCATTTTCATTTTTTCAAATTTGCTCATAGATTAATTACGATAATTTATTTATGATGTGCGCAACCTTATCTATCCACATCAACCTTCCAAATAGGAGTGTTATTATGAAAAAAACAGCCGTGTTAAGTACCGTCGCTTTCGCTATTGCATTAGGTTCAGCATCTGCAAGTTTTGCTGCAGATAATCGTATTGGGGTAACGATTTATAAATATGATGATAACTTTATGTCTTTAATGCGCAAAGAAATTGATAAAGAAGCTAAAGTAGTCGGTAGCATTAAACTCTTAATGAATGACTCTCAAAATGCACAATCTATTCAAAATGACCAAGTTGATATCTTACTCTCTAAAGGCGTGAAAGCACTTGCGATTAACTTGGTGGACCCAGCGGCAGCTCCAACTATTATTGGCAAGGCAAAATCAGATAATATTCCTGTCCTATTCTTTAACAAAGACCCTGGTGCAAAAGCTATCGGTTCTTATGAACAGGCTTACTATGTAGGTACTGATCCAAAAGAATCAGGCTTAATTCAAGGGGATTTAATTGCAAAACAATGGAAAGCGAATCCAGCTCTTGACTTAAATAAAGATGGCAAAATCCAATTTGTATTATTAAAAGGCGAACCTGGTCATCCAGATGCGGAAGTGCGTACAAAATATGTTGTAGAAGAACTTAATGCGAAAGGTATCCAAACTGAACAATTATTTATTGATACTGGTATGTGGGATGCTGCAATGGCGAAAGATAAAGTAGATGCTTGGTTATCTAGCTCTAAAGCGAACGACATTGAAGTCATTATTTCTAACAACGATGGTATGGCATTAGGCGCGTTAGAAGCAACAAAAGCACACGGTAAAAAATTACCTATCTTTGGTGTGGATGCGTTACCAGAGGCATTACAATTGATTAATAAAGGCGAACTTGCGGGTACAGTATTAAACGATAGTGTAAACCAAGGTAAAGCAGTTGTTCAATTATCTAACAATTTAGCACAAGGTAAATCTGCAACTGAAGGTACAAAATGGGAATTAAAAGATCGTGTTGTACGCATTCCTTATGTTGGTGTGGATAAAGATAACTTAGGTGACTTCTTAAAATAATTTTCCATCAATTTTTGTTGTAGTCTAAGGGGAAGTGGATCTTCCCCTTTTTAAAGAGGTTGGATATGACAGCTCAAACTCAATGTCAAGACAGCCAAGTGCTGCTCACAATGACCAATGTCTGCAAGTCCTTTCCAGGCGTAAAAGCCTTAGATAACGCAAACTTAACGGTTCGATCACATTCTGTTCATGCTTTAATGGGTGAGAACGGCGCGGGCAAATCTACATTACTAAAATGTTTATTCGGTATTTATGCCAAAGATGAAGGCGAAATTCTTTTCTTAGGCGAACCCGTCAATTTCAAAACATCTAAAGAAGCCCTTGAAAATGGTATTTCAATGGTGCACCAAGAACTCAACCTCGTGCGCCAAACTAGCGTAATGGATAATTTATGGCTTGGACGCTATCCACTTAAAGGTCCTTTTGTTGATCACGCCAAAATGTACCGTGATACTAAAGCGATTTTTGATGAATTGGATATTGATGTAGATCCGAAAGAAAAAGTCGCTAAACTTTCAGTTTCTCAAATGCAGATGATCGAAATTGCGAAGGCGTTCTCGTATAACGCTAAAATCGTAATCATGGATGAACCAACATCCTCGCTTTCTGAAAAAGAAGTTGAGCATCTGTTTAAAATTATCGACAAATTAAAACAACGCGGTTGCGGCATTATTTATATTTCTCACAAAATGGATGAAATCTTCAAAATCTGTGATGAAATTACTATTTTACGCGACGGTAAATGGATCAACACGGTAAACGTGAAAGAATCCACAATGGAACAAATTGTTGGAATGATGGTAGGGCGTGAATTAACACAGCGTTTCCCTGAAAAAACCAACGTGCCAAAAGAAGTTATTTTGCAGGTGGAAAATCTTACCGCTAAAAATCAACCATCCATTCAAGACGTATCTTTTGAATTACGCAAAGGTGAAATTCTCGGTATTGCAGGACTTGTGGGGGCTAAACGTACCGATATCGTTGAAGCTATTTTTGGCGTACGTGAATTAATCGAAGGAACGATTAAGTTACACGGAAAAACTGTGAAAAATCATACCGCACTTGAAGCGATTAATAATGGCTTTGCATTGGTTACTGAAGAGCGTCGTTCAACGGGGATTTATTCTAATTTAAGTATTGAGTTTAATTCATTGATTTCAAATATGAAATCTTATCTCACTCCGTGGAAATTACTTAGCACGAAGAAGATGAAAAGTGATACCCAGTGGGTAATTGATTCAATGAATGTTAAAACACCATCACACAGAACTACAATTGGTTCTCTTTCTGGTGGTAACCAACAAAAAGTCATTATTGGTCGTTGGCTTTTAACTCAACCTGAAATTTTGATGCTAGATGAGCCGACTCGTGGTATCGATATTGGGGCAAAATTTGAAATTTACCAACTTATTCAAGAACTCGCTAAAAAAGATAAAGGCATTATTATGATTTCATCAGAAATGCCAGAATTACTGGGTGTGACTGATCGCATTTTAGTAATGAGTAACGGTAAATTAGCAGGTATCGTTGAAAGCGCAAAAACATCGCAAGAAGAAATTTTGCAACTCGCAGCAAAATATTTATAAACATAAGGAATGAATTATGAGTGCCTTAGAAAAAAACAAATCCTTTGATCTCTTAAAACAAAATGCGATTTATTTTGTGTTATTGATTTTGCTCGGCATCATCATTGCACAAGATCCGACATTCTTAAATTTAGTCAATTTCAGTAACATCTTAACCCAATCTTCTGTACGTTTAATTATTGCTTTAGGGGTTGCGGGTTTATTGATTACACAAGGGACTGACTTATCTGCAGGTCGTCAAGTTGGTTTGGCTGCAGTTATCTCTGCAACAATGTTGCAATCAATGGAAAATATTAACCGTGTGTTCCCTGAAATGGGACAAATACCAATTCCAGTGGTTATTCTCGCAGTTTGTGCTATCGGTGCAGTAATTGGTTTAGTGAATGGTTTAGTTATCGCTTACTTAAATGTAACTCCATTCATCGCAACCATGGGTACAATGATCATCATATATGGTTTCAACTCACTATACTATGATGCAGTAGGTGGTTCTCCAATCGCAGGTTTTAGCGAAAATTTCTCAACATTCGCGCAAGGATTCTTCCGAATCGGCAGCTTTAAACTCTCTTACATCACGATTTATGCAGCTATTGCAGCATTATTAGTATGGATTATGTGGAACAAAACTCGTTTCGGTAAAAACGTATTTGCTATCGGTGGTAACCCAGAAGCAGCTAAAGTATCTGGTGTAAACGTTGCACGTAACTTAGTTGCAATCTATATGATTGCAGGTATGTTCTATGCCTTTGGTGGTATGCTTGAAGCGGGTCGTATCGGTTCTGCAACTAACAACTTAGGTTTTATGTATGAATTAGATGCTATCGCCGCTTGCGTAGTGGGTGGTGTATCTTTTGCTGGTGGGGTAGGTACAGTAATTGGTGTTATCACTGGGGTTATTATCTTTACTGTTATCAACTACGGCTTAACTTACATCGGTGTAAACCCTTACTGGCAATACATCATTAAAGGTAGCATTATCATTCTAGCGGTAGCCATTGACTCGTTAAAATATGCGAAGAAAAAATAAAGCTGACGCAATCTTAATAAAATGAATGAAAAGTGGGCAAATTTGTCCACTTTTGTTTTATCTATTCAATTCTGAATTAAGGATATTTATGCAATAATCGGCAAACCCTGTATAATTGCGCCACCATTTTCATAGAGAGAAAAAAATGCTAATTAACTTTACACAAGTATTGCAAGACAGTTGGAATTTCTTCCGTAATCAGAAAAAAATTATGCTGCAATTTGTCGCAATTTTATTTATTGTGCAAAGGGCGAGTGCACTTTTAAGTTTTTCAGTTAATGATGAAAATAAAAATGATGTATTAAATCTCGCCAATACAGATATCACAAGTTTTATCTTTTCAGTTGCAATCACTCAAATTTTAACGAGCTTTATTGCAGCTTGGGGATTAATCTCAATCCATAAAATTAGCCTACAAAATTACCGCACTTTAGGTGAAACTTTCTCACTTACCTTGCGCCGTTTTGCAGGCGTAATTGTGTTAGATCTATTAATGGTTGCACCAATGTTACTTGGTCTTGGTGAAGCCTTTGCTGCATTACTCACAAAAAAATCGCCCTCTATTATGTCACTTATCGCGATGCTTGTTGGCGTTTGGTTCTTTGTCCGTTTAAATTTAACGGTAGTACATTATCTTTCTACTCAAGAGGCACTTTCGCAAACTATCCGAAAAATTTGGATGCAAGGAAATACTCGAAAAGGCGTATTGTTTATTTACACCCTACTGGTTTATTTTCTCGTGCCAATTCTTATTTTCCAATTAAGCGCATTTTCCAATAATGCTATATTTGATATGGTAATAGGCATTTTCACCGCATTACTTAATATTTTCATGCTAGTAGTGACTTATCGTTTCTACAGCTTATTTATGAAGGATTAATTAATATGAAACAACTTCTTGACTTTATCCCTTTAATTGTATTTTTTATCACTTACAAACTCGGTGGTGTACGTGAAGCAGCTATCGTATTAGTGGTTGCAACAATTTTGCAGATCGTGATTTTAAAATGGAAATACGGAATGGTTGAAAAACAACAGAAAATTATGGCAAGTGCGGTCGTTTTTTTTGGACTTTTAACCGCTTACTTTAATGAAATCCGCTATTTGCAATGGAAAGTGACAATTATCAATGGCTTATTTGCTATTGTTTTGCTCGTCGCACAATTTCAATTTAAAACCCCATTAATCAAAAAGTTACTTGGTAAAGAGCTACAACTGCCCGAAAAGGCTTGGAATACACTTAACCTTGGCTGGGCATTATTCTTTATTATTTGCATGTTGGTGAATATTTATATCAGCCATAATATGTCGGAAGAAGCTTGGGTTGATTTCAAATCTTTT
Organism: Haemophilus aegyptius; assembly: GCF_900475885.1. Classification (GTDB taxonomy): domain Bacteria; phylum Pseudomonadota; class Gammaproteobacteria; order Enterobacterales; family Pasteurellaceae; genus Haemophilus; species Haemophilus influenzae. The sequence continues at coordinate 181,051 of NZ_LS483429.1, read as the reverse complement.
GGAATTATTGGTATGACAGTGATTGCAACCATTATTTCGGGAGTTTATATTTATCGTTATTTGCCTAAAGATGGCTCAAATTCAAAAGACGGAGAGAAATAATGTCTGCCAATTTTACTGATAAAAATGGTCGCCAATCAAAAGGAGTTCTTTTACTACGAACTTTGGCGATGCCTTCTGACACCAATGCTAACGGAGATATTTTTGGTGGCTGGATTATGTCTCAAATGGATATGGGCGGCGCGATTTTAGCGAAAGAAATCGCACACGGACGCGTGGTTACTGTTGCCGTTGAAAGTATGAATTTTATCAAACCAATCTCTGTGGGCGATGTGGTTTGTTGCTACGGTGAATGTCTCAAAGTTGGGCGTTCTTCCATTAAAATTAAAGTAGAAGTATGGGTAAAAAAAGTGGCGAGTGAGCCAATTGGCGAACGTTATTGTGTCACCGATGCGGTATTTACTTTTGTTGCAGTTGATAATAATGGTCGCTCTCGCACGATTCCCCGTGAAAATAACCAAGAGTTAGAAAAAGCATTAGCCTTAATTTCAGAACAACCCTTGTAAATAAAAGGAAATCATTATGTACTATGTTATTTTTGCCCAAGATATTCCCAATACGTTAGAAAAGCGTCTTACCGTACGCGAGCAACACTTGGCTCGTTTAAAACAACTTCAAGCGGAAAATCGCTTACTGACAGCAGGCCCAAATCCTGCAATTGATGATGAAAATCCGAGTGAAGCTGGTTTTACAGGTTCAACTGTTATTGCTCAATTTGAAAATCTACAAGCGGCAAAAGACTGGGCTGCACAAGATCCTTATGTAGAAGCTGGCGTATATGCGGATGTTATTGTAAAGCCGTTTAAAAAAGTCTTTTAATTTAAATAACGTAATATGAAAAAAGTCGCCTTAATTTCTCTCTGTATTTTTACCGCACTTTCTGCTTTTGCCGATTCGCCTAATACGGCAACAGCATCAATCAATCTTGAGCAAGAGAAACAAAACTGGGCGTCAATACAGCATCAAGATTATTTAAAACGTCTAAAACAACGTGAAGTCTTTTTGCAAGTTGAAGGTTTGCTAAAAAGTGCGGTAAAAAACCAGCAATTTTCTGAAGCGACTCAAAATATCACAAAAACCTTAATAGACTCATTGCAAGGCTACCCTTTGCAATATGATCTGCTTGCTCGATTTTGGGAGACAAAAATCGCCTTTTTGCAGAATGATGATATTCAAGGAAAACAACAAGCAATAAATGAACTCAATGCGTTAGTGCAACAAAATTACCCTTTTGTGACGCCAGCATTTCAAGCCTTATTACAAAAACTATCCACGTTAAACGAACAACAAACATCAGCAACTTCAGATAATGCTAAAGAAAATAACAGGGTTCAAAAAGAACAAAATCAATTAGAAAATCCTAAAAAACTTGCTGAAATTGTAAGAAAAAGTGATCCTAACACTTTAGATAAAACCGTATTAATTGATGCTTTCCCACGTTATCTTAAAACGCTACCTGAACAAATGAATAACCTAAGTTTTGAATCCTATCAAAAATGGGCAAATACTTGGCAGCTCTCAGAAGATGAAATCAAACAGTGGAAAATAGCCTTTTTAAATCGCTTTTTTGATAATGAAAACACTGATTTTCAAAAATGGCGTGATGAACAAATCCGACAATTACAGACTGATAATTTAACCGAACGCCGTTTACGAATGGCTATTTGGCAAAAAACTGAATTAACCTCTTGGCTAAATTTGCTTTCTGCCGAATCAAAAAGTAAGCAAGAATGGCGTTATTGGGAAGCTAAACAAGATATATTAAAAAATACCAAAAAACTGACCGCACTTTCAAAAGAGCGTGGCTTTTATCCAATGTTAGCGGCTACACAATTAAAACAAGCATATCAACTGAATGTCCCTATTGCGCGAAGTTTTACTCAAGCTGAACAACTTCCTTTTAAGCAAGTTTTTGCAATGATTACAGAATTAAGAGAACTTGGACGAAATGGTTTAGCAAAACAACGTTGGCGAATTTTACTGGGTGATGTGGATTTCACGACTCAACTAAAACTCGCACAATATGCCGACAATCAACAATGGTTTGAATTAGCTGTTGATGCCTCTATCGTAGCAAAAGCGTGGGATTACCTTTCTCTTAGACTGCCAAATGCTTATTCAGAATATTTCAATGCGACATTGCAAAATTTGAATATCAGCAAAACTTTTGCAATGGCAATAGCCCGTCAAGAAAGTGCTTGGAATCCAATGGCACAATCTTCTGCAAATGCGCGGGGCTTAATGCAACTTCTGCCAAGCACAGCAAAATTGACTGCAGAGAATAATCAACTGCCTTATCAAGGCGAGCAAGATTTATTTAAACCATTAAATAATATTTCGCTCGGTACCGCACATTTGAATGAACTGAATGAAAAATATCCTAACAATCGTATTTTAATTGCTGCTGCATATAATGCTGGTGCAAGTCGAGTCGAAAAATGGCTAAGTCGCGCTAATGGAGAATTAGCACTAGACGAATTTGTCGCATCTATTCCTTTTTACGAAACTCGTGGTTATGTGCAAAATGTAGTGGCTTATGACTTTTACTATCAGATTTTACAAAATAAAGAAAACCCACAAATCTTTAGCCAAGAAGAATTGAATCGGCTATACTAACCACACTAGTTTAGTAGTGTAGAATGGGAGCGTAATTATGTATATCAGCCGCAATTTAGAACAATGGAATGCATTTCTTCAAATGCTGAAAATCGCCTTTGAAGAAAACAAAGCACAAGAGTTTCTAACCTTATTATTGACTGCGGACGAACGAGATGCCGTAGGATTACGTTTGCAAATTGTCTCTCAACTCTTGGATAAAAATCTCCCACAACGAGAAATTCAGCAAAATCTGAATACGAGTGCCGCCACCATTACTCGAGGTTCCAATATGATTAAAACGATGGATCCTGATTTTATGCAATGGATGAAACAACATCTTGATCTCATTGAAAAAAAACTGAGCGAATTTTTACCGCACTTCCACGCTTATTTAGTCCTAAATGGTGGAAAAAAAACTGGCAGCGAGTTGTCTTTCGTTTTTTTTTCGCCGTTTTTGCTTTGTTGCTGCTTTTTCGCTTTGTACCTATCCCATTTTCCGCTTATATGGTACAACAAAAAGTCGCTAATCTTTTACAAGGCGATTTTCGATACCAAATTCAATATGACTGGGTCAGCCTAGAAAATATTTCTCCCAATATTCAGCTAGCCGTGATTGCATCAGAAGATCAGCGTTTTCCTGAACATTTAGGCTTTGATTTTGAGGCTATCCAACGAGTAATTCGGTATAACGAAAAATCTAAAAAAGGAATCCGAGGAGCATCAACTATTTCCCAGCAAACCGCTAAAAACTTAATGCTTTGGCACGGACAAAATTGGCTACGAAAAGGTTTAGAAGTTCCAGCAACTATGTTACTCGAGCTGACTTGGTCAAAAAAACGTATTTTAGAAGTGTATTTAAATATTGCAGAATTTGGAAATGGTATTTTTGGTGTGGAAGCGGCAAGTCGATATTACTTTAAAAAATCAGCTAAAAATTTATCTCAAAATGAAGCCGCACTTTTAGCTGCCGTGTTGCCCAATCCAATCATTTATAAAGTAAATAAGCCAAGCTTGTTAGTTCGTAAAAAACAAGCTTGGATTTTGAGACAAATGGGAAATTTAGGTACTGAATACTTGAGCCATTTATAAAAAATCCAATCAAATTTCTAAAGTAAAACAAACTAAAAAATATTTACTTGATACATAAAATAAAAAAAACGAGTCCTAGACTCGTTTTTTATTTATAGCATTTTTATTACAGGTTTATTACCGCAAATAACACCCAAACGGTATAAATTGTGGCTAAACCATAAAAGATAAATCCACCAGCTGGCACGTGTATTTTAAGGTCGTGCATACCGTGGTGAATACGGTGTAAACCACACCACATTGGGAAAATAGTAAGCACTAAAATAACTAATTTACCAATCCAAGAATAAGCAAAAGTAATTAAATTATGTGCATCGACTAAACCAAATGGTAATAATAAACCGATGATTAGAATAACGACAGGAAGGAAAATTGCACTCACTGTGCCGCCTGCACCGAACATTAACCATACTGGCGGTTCGCCGGAGCGTTTTGGATTTTGATCAACCATTTTTTCTCTCCCTTAAATATAAACTAAAACTAAAGCAATCACGCTAACTAATGCGGTTACTGCCCAAAGTGCATTTCTTACAACGTGGTGTGGCAAGCGTTCATTTTTCACAATGATATTCATCACTTTTGGTGTCATTAAGAAATATGTCACCGTATGATAAAGCGTTGCGATAAGCGTAATAATATTTAAGAACACCACAATTGGATTTCTTAAAAACTCAATAAAGCTCAAAATGTCTAAGCCCAGTATTGGATTGCTTGCGAGGCAAAGTACACCATAAAGTAATACAATACAAAACCATACAGCAAAGATTGAAGTCGCTTCACGTAGCATATAAGCTTTGTAGAAGTCCAATTTTTGCCACCAAGTCGCTGTCATTGGACGAACATATTTTTTACGTTTACTCACTGTTACTGACATTCCTTCCCCTTAGCCTTTTGGTTTTAGCATAGAGATAACATAATCTTTGGCACTTTCCACTTTGCCTTGGTTAATTGCAGAAGCAGGATCCACATGTTTTGGACAAACTTCTGAGCAATAGCCAACGAAAGTACAACTCCAAACCCCGTTTTTACCATTTAATAATGACATACGTTTTGCTTTACCATGGTCACGGTTATCAAGATTATAACGGTGAGCCATCGTAATAGCTGCAGGGCCTAAGAATTCAGGATTTAAACCAAATTGAGGGCAAGCGGCATAGCATAAACCACAGTTGATACACATTGAGAATTGACGATATTTCTCAAGCTGTGCTGGTGTTTGTTTAGTACGGCTAACTTGCAATTCTTTCGATGGATGTGGTTTACCATCTAATGCTGGTGCTTCGTTACCAATAATATAAGGCTTAATTGCCTCTAAACTTTCGATAAAGTGGCTTAAATCAACCACTAAGTCGCGTTCAATAGGGAAGTTTGCTAATGGCTCGATACGCATATGGCCGCTGTAATCACGTAAGAACGTTTTACAAGCCAATTTTGGTTTGTTATTTACCATCATCCCGCAAGAACCGCAGATCGCCATACGGCAAGACCAACGATAAGAAAGAGATGGTTCAAGTTTATCCTTAATATAGCCTAACGCATCAAGCAATGAAGTTTGATTATCATAAGGTACTTGATAGGTGCTTAAATGTGGCTCTTGATCGATTTCAGGATTGTAGCGTAATACTTCTACATTCATTACTGGTGAATTAGCCATTTGCTTGCTCCTTAGCTTTCGCAGCTGCTTCTTGAGCTTCTGCTTCCGCACCGTAAACACGTTTTGCAGGTTGAGATTTAGTAATTTTCACCGGACTGTATTCAATGCGCGGTGCACCATTCTCATTGTAGAAAGCAAGTGTGTGTTTTAAATAATTGACATCGTCACGTTCTGTGTAATCTAAGCGTTGGTGAGCACCACGAGATTCTTTACGTTCAATCGCTGAATTTGCAATAGATTGTGCAACATCTAGAATGTAACCCAACTCAACGGTGTAAAGTACATCTGTATTGAACACGCTTGAATTATCTGATACGCGAATACGTTTGTAACGTTCTTTTAACTCTGCAATTTTATCTACTGCTTTTTGCATACTTGCTTGGTCACGGTAAATACCACAGCCTTCTTCCATCACGGTACCCATTTCATCACGGATTTCAGACCAAGATTCATTACCTTCTTGTTTGTGAAGAGCTTCTAGGCGAGCAACAACATCTTTTGCTTGAGCATCAACCGCACTTTGATTTACCGATTGAGCTTCAACTGCACGTTGTGCCGCATATTCCCCTGCAACGCGACCTAACACAACAAGTTCAGCTAAAGAGTTAGATCCTAAACGATTTGCACCATGTAAACCTGAAGATGCGCATTCTCCTACAGCAAATAAACCTTTGATACGTGTTTCGCTATTGAAATCGACTTCAATACCGCCCATGGTGTAGTGAACAACTGGACGAACTGGAATTGGTTCATTTACTGGATTTACACCTTCATAAGCACTTGCTAATTCACAAATGAATGGCAGACGCTCATGTAAATATTTTTCACCAAGATGACGTAAATCTAAATGCACCACATCTACGCCTTTCGCAGTTTTTAAGGTATTACCTTTTTTCCATTCTTGCCAGAATGCTTGAGAAACCTTATCACGAGGGCCAAGTTCCATATATTTATTTTGCGGTTTGCCAATTGGCGTTTCAGGACCTAGACCGTAATCTTGAAGATAGCGATAGCCATCTTTATTCACTAAGATACCGCCTTCGCCACGACAACCTTCGGTCATTAAAATACCCGTATTAGGTAAGCCTGTTGGATGATATTGAACAAACTCCATATCACGAAGTGGTACACCGTGACGATATGCCATAGATAAGCCGTCACCTGTTACAATGCCGCCATTGGTATTAAATTTAAATGCACGACAACCACCACCAGTTGCAATAACAACCGCATTGGCATTAATTTGAACAAGCGAACCTTCCATCATGTTCATTGCAACCATACCACGAGCATGGCCATCATCAACAAGAATATCTAATACGAAGTGTTCATCAAAACGTTGGATTTGTGGATATTGAATAGAAGTTTGGAAAAGCGTGTGTAATAAGTGGAAACCTGTTTTATCTGCAGCGAACCAAGTGCGCTCAATTTTCATTCCACCGAAACGGCGTACGTTTACATCGCCATCAGCTTTACGGCTCCAAGGACATCCCCAACGTTCTAATTGAGTCATTTCTACAGGGGAATGTTGCACGAAATATTCCACTACATCTTGCTCACAAAGCCAGTCCCCACCAGCAACGGTATCTTGGAAGTGTTTATCGTAAGAATCTTCTTCTTTGATAACTGCCGCTGCACCACCTTCTGCTGCTACAGTATGGCTACGCATCGGGTATACTTTAGAAACTAATGCAATTTTTAAGTTAGGATTTGCTTCTGCTGCGGCAATCGCTGCACGTAAACCACCGCCACCAGCACCAACAATCGCAATATCGACATTAACTGTTTGCACGATATCCTCCAATCAATAGAAAGTAAAAATAAATCCCCTAAAAGGGTAGTATTGTGTGGGCATTGTGCCATTTTTTGTTACAAATTAATAACGTTTTTTATGTCTAAAGATGGAAAAGATCGTATTTTGTGATCTACCTCAAAAAAGCTAAGATTGAGTTGAGAGTAGCTCTCGTTTACAATGTGCAAAATTTTTAAAACAGGATTAAAAATGACCGCACTTAATCATTGGCAACCTTCTGCCGATATAAAAAATCTTCTTAAACGGGCAAAAATTATTGCTGAAATTCGTCAATTTTTTACAGAACGCGGTTTGCTTGAAGTAGAGACCCCTGTTCTAAGTGAATTTGGCGTCACTGATTTACATCTCTCCACCTTTAGCACGGAATTTCTTGCGCCTTTCGGTGAACAATCCAAAACACTTTGGCTTTCTACAAGCCCTGAATATCATATGAAACGCTTGCTTGCAGCAGGGAGTGGGCCGATATTCCAAATCAGTAAAGTGTTTCGCAATGAAGAAGCTGGAAATCGCCATAATCCAGAATTTACTATGTTGGAATGGTATCGACCGCACTTTCATATGCATCGTTTAATTAATGAAGTAGATGATTTGCTCCAACAAATTTTAGATTGTCCACCTGCAGAAAGTTTAAGCTACCAATTTGTTTTCCAAGAATATGTAGGCTTAGATCCCTTATCAGCAGAACGTTCAGAATTAATTGAAGCAGCACGTAAACATAATTTTATGGCTGAAGATAATGAAGATCGCGATACGTTATTACAGTTTTTATTTAGTGAAGTCGTTGAGCCTCAAATTGGAAAAGAACGACCTATTGCCGTGTATCATTTCCCTTCAACACAAGCAGCTCTAGCACAAGTAAGCCCAGAAGATCAGCGGGTAGCAGAACGCTTTGAGTTCTATTATAAAGGTTTAGAATTAGCCAATGGTTTTCACGAACTTGCCGATGCGCAAGAACAACGTCATCGCTTTGAATTAGATAATCAACAAAGACAAAAATGTGAATTGCCTACTCGAGAAATTGATGAACGCTTTCTTGCTGCCTTAGAAGCGGGTATGCCAGATGCTTCAGGTGTCGCATTAGGAATAGATCGTTTAATGATGATCGCTTTAGATTGTGAAAAAATTAATGACGTTATTTCTTTTGCTATGGACAATGCTTAAAGGTAAAAGTGCGGTAAAAATTATCATCATTTTTATTTAATGGGTGATCCATAATGGGAATTTTATATTCATTGATAGCCCGCCTAATGGGCTTTTTTCAGCCCAAACACTTTATTACATGAGACACAATTGAAGCCCTAATCCTGAGCCTCCAGTCGCTCTAGTTCGCGCTTCATCTACGCGATAAAACGGAGTGAAAATTTTTTCAAATTCATTCGGATTTACCCCAGATCCGTTGTCATTGATGCAGATCCTGAGGAATTCTTCTTTTTCTTCTTTTTGGATAAAAATATGAAGAATTTCTTTTTGATAATTAACAATATTCGCTTCTTTTAATGGGGGAATAAATTCTGAGATCGAAATTAGGTACAGTGATCACAAGGTTCATCATTATGAAAAAAAGAAAACCAAAACATAAGAAATGTTTGGATAGTGAGTTGATTTAAATTGAAAAAATAACCTAATTTCATAAAAATTAGGTAACTAAAGCGTATCCTTTTCCGCGTAAAGTTTTAAACCAAGATGGCTTGTTTTTTCGTTCTGGTAATTTGCGTCTTAAATTAGAGATGTGCATATCAAGAGAACGGTCAAATGGAGTGAGTGGTTTTTCCATTACTTCTAAACTTAATTCTTCTCGACTTACCACATTTCCCTTAGATTTAAGCAATAAACACAGAATCTTAAATTCATAATCAGTTAAATTTAGATTTTCTTCATTATAGGTTGCAATTCCGTGAGAAAAGTGGAGAGTAATTCCGTCAAAGGAAAGGATTTCTACATTTGATATATTATTTGAAGGAGATGCACTACGACGCAAAATCGCCTTAATTCTTGCAATAAGTTCACGATCGTTAAAAGGCTTGGGTAAACAATCATCCGCTCCCAATTCTAAGCCTAATACGCGATCAATGTCTTCGCCTCTTGCTGTTAGCATCATCACTGGCATGTTAGAGACTTTACGAATTTCTTTTAATGTTTCGATACCATTTAACTTTGGCATCATTACATCAAGTAAAACCAGCTTATAGCTTTCATTGAGTTTTTGTAATGCTTCTAATCCATTATTTGCAGTTTCAACGTCAAAACCCTCAAGTTCTAAAAGTGTAGAAAGTAGTTCAGTTAATTCAATATCATCATCAACGAGTAAGAGTTTTGACATTGGAGATTCCTTTTACCAATTATTCTTATTGTAGTGCGGTGAAAATAAAAAGATTATTTCCAGAATTTCCACCAGCTTGATTTTGGTTTCTCACCTGTTTCAATAATGGTGTTATTTTCGCCTTGTTGTGAAACCTGTGGTAAAGGTTTATCAAGATGGGTTTCTGTCACGATACCGTGCGGATCGAATTTTACGGTTAGCGTATGTTGAACTGGCGTTTCATAGGCACGTTGTTGTAAGAACACATAGTACCAAGTCTGACTATTATAAGGATCGACTAATACTGGCGTACCCAACAAATATTGTACTTGTTGAGCAGTCATGCCTTCTTTAACTTGCGCAACGGTAGTCGCCTCTAAATAGTTGCCTTGCGGTACATCAATTCGATATACAACTTTTTCAACGGTGGAACAAGAAGCGAGGCTTAATGCTAAAAAGGTTGCGCCTAAAAGTGTTTTAACTTGCATTTTCTTTACCTTAATTTGTGCAAAAGTTCTGTCAAATAATATCCAAAATTGGGTGTATTTCCAAATTAATTCTCTGATTTTAAAGCCTTTTGTAATTGATCTTTTAAATTTGGTGGTAAGCCTTTGATGGTTAGGGTATCTGTCATAGGATCCCATTGAATACGTGTATTTAATAATTCCGCATCAAAACTTAGGGTAACGCCCTTTCCTGACCCAGAGAATTTTGTTAGCGATTTCAATGTTGAACGTATTGGTGGAATACTCTCTTCCAAACCATAATTCTGTTTTTCCGTAAAGACGACAAAAGGCTGTTCGTTTAGAGTGGGTAATGAATCAGAAAGTTCCCTTAATTCAATATTGTTACCATTTGAAAGCTGACCTTTACAATATTCAAACACTTGTTTTTTTACCGCTTGAGTTTGCTCTTTGTTGAGTTCGCCTTGATCGCAGTAATCACTCACAGCTTGCAATAAACATTGATTTTGAACTTGTGGATTTAATCCTTCTTCGGCACCTAAAAAATCCATAAAAAAATCACTAATTTTGCGACCAACACGGCCTTTTATAAAGGTTAAATAACGATTAGAGTTCGCATTTACTTGCAAATCCGTCAAATTTATCCGTGCCGCAATATCAAACTGAGTAATATCCAAATATTCTGTACGGCGAATATCTAAATGCTCATCGACTAACATACTATGGCGGCTATCAAGCAATACAATAAACAAATAATCTGTCGCTAAGAAATTATATTGACATAAAATCAAGGTGCCACTTTCCGCAAAGTTATATTTACCTAGCTCATCTGCAAGCAATTTTGTTGAATATTGACTAAAACCCAAAAACTCAATTTCTTGCTCTAATAAACGATTTAAATGTTGTGCAAATATAGACTTTTCCTGAAACACGCCAAAAGCCTTAGCTTTATTTTGATAGCCTTGATGCAATTGTAACATCATTTGTTCTACTTCTGGTGTAATGGACAGCAACTCGTCGCGTAATACGCTTTCCATTTTTATACTGTCGCCATCCACATTTTTGACTAACTGATGCAAAACAATTTGATTAACGGTAATACTCATTTTTGTCACCTTTGAAAAATTTGCCGCAAATTATAACCGCACTTTTTAAGCAAGAAAAAAGAAATTATTTAGGTTCTACCAAATAATCGGGTATCATAAGCCAAATTTTTTTTATTTTTAACATTATGGCTCAACATTCTAAATATTCTGATGCTCAATTAAGTGCGATTGTAAACGATATGATCGCAGTATTAGAAAAACATAAAGCCCCTGTAGATCTATCCTTAATCGCATTGGGTAACATGGCAAGTAATTTATTAACTACCAGCGTGCCGCAAACTCAACGTGAGGCATTGGCTCAAGCGTTTTCGAACTCCTTAATTAATGCGGTAAAAACACGTTAATATGAAATGGATTAAAAAAGGCTCCTTCAGCGGCAAACAATACCGCGATGACGTTTCACGAAAAATTTCGTGGGGTCATTGGTTTGCCTTTTTTAATATTATTGTTGCTATTCTTATTGGTGCACGTTATGCCTTTATCATTGACTGGCCAGATACTCTCGCAGGAAAACTTTATTTCTTTGTGAGTTTGCTCGGGCATTTCAGTTTCAACGTTTTTGCGTTGTACTTACTGGTGGTCTTTCCTCTGAGTTTCATTGTTAAAAATCACCGCACTTTTCGCGGATTAACCGTGATTTTTTCCACGATTTGCACAACCTTATTGTTATTTGATACCGCCGTTTTCAATCGTTTTAATCTGCATTTATCCTCTGTTGTATGGAATTTGCTGGTCAATCCAGAAAATGGTGAAATGTCGCGCGATTGGCAAATTTTCTTTGCACCAATGCCAATAATTTTACTGGCACAAATGTTATTTTCTCGCTGGAGTTGGGAAAAGTTACGTAGTCTTGAACGCCAAAAATGGCTAAAAGGCACTGGTATATTCTTAACCACAACATTCATCGCGACGCATTTAATTTATGCTTGGGCAGATGCTTATTTGTATCGTCCGATCACCATGCAACGCTCTAATTTCCCTTTATCTTATCCAATGACAGCTCGTTCTTTTTTAGAAAAACACGGTTTCTTGGATGGGGAAGAATATACGCAAAAATTGGCGCAAGAAGGTCGTTTAGATGCCTTAAAAATTGATTATCCGAAAAAAGAACTCACTTATGCACCAATTACGCACAAACCTAATATTCTGCTCGTAACGGTTTCGGGTTTACGCCATGATGCGATTTCTAATGAAAAGATGCCAAAACTTGCTAAATTTGCAACAAGCTCAACGGAATTCACTAATCATTACAGCACAGGCAATAGTAATAACGCAGGCTTAATTGGATTATTTTACGGGCTAAATGCAAATTACACCGATAGCATTTTAAGCAATCATACCCAATCTGTTTTAATTGAAAAATTACGTGCTGAAAATTATCAATTGGGTTTATTTTCTGCTACGAATTTCAAAGATAGCATCTTCCGCCAAGCATTATTTCGTGAAATAAAACTTTCATCGAATAAAACCAACAAACCAAATAATGAAAGTGCGGTAAAAAATCTCAATGATTTTATTAAAGCACAAAAAACTGACTCACCTTGGTTTGCTTATTTGGATTTAGCCTTGGAGGCTAAAAACCCATCAGATTATGACCGCACTTTGCAAGACATTGATTCTCTTTTAGCAAAAGTGTTAGAAAGTACACCGCTTGAAAATACATTAGTCATCATCACGTCAGAGCATGGTTTAACCTTTAATGAAATGAATCAAAAAGAGCGAGAAAACTACTTTGGGCGTGATGAAATTCAAGTGCCATTGCTTGTATATTGGAAAGATTTACCCGTAGGTAAACAAAATGGATTAAGTAATCATGCGGATATTTTCTCTGCATTAATGCAGACAGTATTCCGTGTAGAAAACCCGTTGATGGATTATAGTCAGGGACGCAATCTCTTTGATCTTAAAGGAGATGACTGGGTACTTGCCTCGAATTTCCGCTGGAATGTGGTGATTCAACCTGATGGAACACAATATCACATTGATCGCAAAGGGAATTACAAAAAATTCGATAAAGATTATATCGAGCAATCTTCAGACAGACCGCCACTTGGAATTTTTTTAGAAGCCTTCCAATTACAAAATTTCTTCTTTGAAAAATAATCTATAAGTGCACAAAAGAATGGATTTTTTGCCCTTAAGTCTTTATACTCACGCCTCAGTTTAAGACTGAAAAATGTTATTAATGAAAATCCGTGAGTTTTTCATAACATTATCATAATGCTTCTCGCCGTACTTACAGTACCTTTCAATTAATATACATTCTCGTCTTTTTATCCTTTCTTTTTTACGGAGTTTGTATGAAAAGCCATGTTCGTAGTTTTAAAACCTATATTCGCGATGAAATTATCAAAAAAGGCGGGTGGGTAAATGCCCATGCTCATGCTGACCGCGCTTTTACGATGACGCCAGAGAAAATTGGGATTTATCATAGTAGTAATTTGCAACAAAAATGGGATTTAGTGGATGAAGTAAAACGCACTTCCAGTGTTGATGATTATTACGCACGTTTTTGCCAATCTATTGAATTAATGATATCCCAAGGTGTAACCGCATTTGGTACTTTTGTCGATATAGACCCAATTTGTGAAGATCGTGCAATTATTGCCGCACACAAAGCCCGCGAAGTGTATAAACATGACATTATTTTGAAATTTGCCAATCAAACTTTAAAAGGGGTAATCGAACCCACTGCGCGTAAATGGTTTGATATTGGTGCAGAAATGGTAGATATGATTGGCGGCTTACCATATCGTGATGAATTGGATTATGGACGTGGCTTAGAAGCGATGGATATCTTGTTAGATAAGGCCAAATCTCTTGGAATTATGTGTCATGTACATGTAGACCAATTCAACAATCCAAGTGAAAAAGAAACCGAGCAACTTTGCGACAAAACCATTGAACACGGAATGGAGGGGCGAGTTGTAGGTATCCATGGTATTTCCATTGGCTCACATTCAAAAGAATATCGCTACAAACTTTACGAAAAAATGCGTAAAGCCAAAATGATGATGATAGCCTGTCCGATGGCATGGATTGACAGTAATCGCAAAGAAGATCTTATGCCATTCCATAATGCGCTCACGCCAGCAGATGAAATGATCCCCGAAGGTATCACTGTTGCCCTAGGCACAGATAATATTTGTGATTACATGGTTCCTCTATGTGAAGGCGATTTATGGCAAGAATTAAGCCTATTAGCTGCGGGTTGCCGTTTCCCTCACTTAGATGAAATGGTCAATATCGCAAGTATTAACGGTCGTAAAGTGTTAGGACTAGAGCTAATTTAGTTGCGTATGGTGGGTTTAAGCCAGCTAGTTACCATAACTATTTTAAAACCCAGAAAAACGCGTAAAAGTGAAAGAATTGATTGCGATATTTGGTGCTCGTAAATAATAAAAATAAACCGCACTTTTGTTAGTGTTCGGTTAGATGACTGTTTTCTTTAAATCATCTAGCGTATTAAAATTCTCGAAGTTACCTTCTTCTTGCGCGAATTTTACTGAAATCCCGCCATTTTCTTTCATAAATTGTAAAAGGCGTCGTTCACCCGATGCTAAATAGTGTCGCAATTTTTCCTTTAGCTGAACGGACATTAAACAAAAAACGGGATGTTCACGTTCTTCATCGCAAGCATACGCAATTAAAGTGCGGTCATTTTTAACCGCACTTTTGAGTTTATCTAAAAGATTCATAGGAAAAAAAGGCGTATCACAAGGTGTAAAAAGGATAAAGTCACTTTTTGTCTTTTCTAGAGCTGTTAGCATGCCACTTAATGGCCCTTGAAAATCGGGCAGTTCATCGGAGAAAACAGGAAAGCCAAATTTTGCATATTCTGTTTGATTTCGGTTAGCGTTAATTGAAATCTGATGAATTTGTGGTTGTAAGCGATTAATAACATGTTCAATTAAAGATTGTTTACCTAAAATCTGTAATCCTTTATCTTGCCCGCCCATTCTGCGTGCTTTGCCACCTGCCAAAATTACCGCGCTTATTGTGATTGTCATATTTTAATCTATCATTATTTCAAGTATCATTTGCCTATTTTTTACGATTAAAAAGGAAATAGCAATGAAATGTAAGCGTTTAAATGAAGTTTTGGAACTTTTACAGTTTTATTGGTCTAAAGGCTCGGATTTGAGCTTAATGGAAATTTTGCAAAAAATTGCCAATGAATCAGGTTTCCAAAAACCATTAAATGAATTAACTGATGAAGTGATTATTTATCAGTTAAAAATGGATGGTACAGATAAATATGAGCCAATTCCGGGTCTCAAAAAAGATTACGAAGAAGATTTTAAAACCGCATTGCTCCGTGCTCGCGGTATCATTAAATAAGAGGAAAGAAATGAAAAAAGTATTACTTGCGTTAGGTTTAGGTGTCAGCACGCTTATGTCTGTAAATAGTTTTGCCGCAGATTTACAAGAAGGCAAACAATATGTTCAAGTGAGTCAACAGGCTTCACAGCAAAAAGAAGTGATTGAGTTTTTCTCATTCTATTGCCCGCATTGTTACGCCTTTGAAATGGAATACAAAATTCCACAACAAGTCGTAGATGCTTTACCAAAAGATGTGAAGTTTAAACAATATCATGTGAATTTCTTAGGTCATCAATCTGAAAACTTAACACGTGCTTGGGCGTTAGCAATGGCATTAGGTGCAGAAAGTAAAGTAAAATCACCATTATTTGAAGCGGCTCAAAAGGATGCCTTGAAATCAATGGATGATATTCGAGCTATCTTCTTATCAAATGGTGTAACTGCCGAGCAATTTGATGGTGGCATTAGTAGTTTTGCAGTGAATGGTTTAGTTAATAAACAAGTAAATGTCGCAGAACAATTTAAAGTGCGTGGCGTACCTGATTTTTATGTAAATGGAAAATTCCGTGTAAACCCTGAAGGGTTAAATTACGATGATTTCGTGAAAGATTATGTGCAAACCGTAAAAGGTTTATTGCAAAAATAACGAAAAATTGGTTTAATGCCTGCCCTATTTTGTAAATATTAATGAAAGAAGAGAGAATATTATGGCTGCAAGTTTTAGCGTAACGCGTCGTTTCTTTGACGACAAAAACTACCCACGTGGTTTTTCCCGTCACGGTGATTACACAATTAAAGAATCACAGGTGCTTGAGCAATATGGTCAAGCGTTCAAAGCATTAGACTTAGGGGAACGTGAGCCAGCGACTAAAGAAGAAAAAGATTTCATCGCATTTTGCCGTGGTGAGCGCGCAGCAGAGACTTTCTTTGAAAAAACTTGGAATAAATATCGTACTCGTATTAACACTAAAAAACGTGTTTACACCTTATCTAGTGATGTGAGTGAAGCTGCCTCTGGCGGTGAAGATTATTCCGGCGAATAAGATACGTTAAATAAGGCAGGCGGAAGTCTGCCTTTTGTTTTTGAATAGCTTGTGAAATCACGCGTAATTCACGGCTGATAACTTTATTCTCCTATCTTTGTATGAACAATTCGTCTTCATACACCCTATGAATACTAATTTCTATGCAATTACCGATTTTTCAATACAACGAACTGCTACAAAAAAAACTTGAAAAATTAACCGCACTTTTGCGCCCTTTCAATGCACCAGATATTCAAGTTTTTGACTCTCCAACAAGTCATTATCGCATGCGTGCGGAGTTTCGTATTTGGCACGAGCAAGATGATTTTTACCATATTATGTTTGATCAAGCGACGCTGCAGCGTTATCGCGTGGATGAATTTCCAATCGCCAGCATGCTAATTAATCGTATGATGCAAACCTTATTACCTTTGTTAAAACAACAAGAAGTGCTACACAAAAAATTATTCCAAATTGATTACCTTAGCACCTTGAGTAATAAGATTATTGTGAGCTTGCTTTATCATAAAACACTCACTGAAGAATGGGAAAGTGCGGCTAAAAATCTAAAAGATTTACTCGAAAAGCAAGATTTTGATGTGCAAGTAATCGGGCGTGCAAGTAAACAAAAAATCTGTTTTGAGCAAGATTATGTGGACGAAGTTTTACCTGTGAATGGCAGAAATTATGTCTATCGCCAAGTCGAGAATAGTTTTACCCAGCCAAACGCAACGGTAAACTGCAAAATGCTTGAATGGGCAATTGATTGTACCCAAAATAGCGAAGGTGATTTATTAGAGCTTTACTGCGGAAACGGTAATTTTTCTATCGCACTTGCACAAAATTTCCGTAAGGTATTGGCAACCGAAATCGCCAAACCTTCTGTAGCCGCCGCACAATTTAATATTGCTGAAAATAAAGTGGATAATTTACAAATTATCCGTATGTCGGCAGAGGAATTTACGCAGGCAATGAATGGGGTTAGAGCCTTTAACCGCTTGAAAGGAATTGATTTAAAATCTTACGAATGTAATACCATTTTTGTCGATCCACCTCGCGCAGGGCTTGATCCTGATACAGTGAAACTTGTACAAAATTACGATCGCATTTTGTATATTTCCTGTAATCCACATACGCTGTGTGATAATCTTGTTGAACTTTCAAAAACGCACCGCATTGAAAAAGCGGCGTTATTTGATCAATTCCCTTACACTGACCACATGGAAAGCGGCGTATGGCTCATTCGCAAGTAGGAATTCAGCTGATTTCTGAATCGACAGAAAAAACATTAGCAGAATTGACCGCACTTTGTGCTGAACACAACATTATTCATCATGAAAAGAGCCCACTTGCGCTTGTTCAAACGGATGAACGTTTAGAACTTCGTAAACTAGACGAACCTAAACTCGGAGCGGTTTATGTTGATTTTGTTGGTGGTACAATGGCTCATCGTCGTAAATTCGGTGGTGGTCGCGGTGAAGCCATAGCAAAAGCGGTAGGTATTAAAGGTTCAGAATTGCCAACGGTTATTGATGCAACAGCTGGTCTAGGACGTGATGCCTTTGTGTTAGCCTCGATTGGCTGCCAAGTTCGTTTAGTAGAACGCCATCCTGTTGTTTTTTTACTTCTGCAAGATGGTTTAAATCGTGCTTATCAAGATGAGGAAATCGGCGAGATGTTGCAACAAAATTTGCGCTTGCTGAATGTTCACCATATTAATGAACTTGATCCTAATAGCGATTATGCCGATGTGGTTTATCTCGATCCAATGTATCCGCATAAACAAAAATCTGCACTAGTAAAAAAGGAAATGCGAGTATTCCAGCATTTAGTCGGGGCTGATTTAGATGCTGATGAATTGCTTTTACCTGCACTACAATTAGCTAAAAAACGTGTGGTCGTGAAGCGTCCTGACTATGCGGAATTTCTTTGTGGAAAACAACCGCACTTTAGCCGTGAAACGAAAAATCATCGCTTTGATATTTATATGGGAGCATCACGATGCTAAGAGAAAGTGCCGTTGTTATTAGCTATGAAAATGGCATTGCCAAAGTGAAATGCCAATCCCAAAGTGCCTGTGGTCAATGCGCAGCTAAAAACAGTTGTGGAACATCAAGCCTTTCCGAATTAAACGGTAAACGTGGCGAGCATATTTTTAATGTGGAAACATTAATGCCATTACGCGAAGGTCAAATTGTTGAAATTGGATTAGAAGAAAAATCAATGTTGTTGTCGGCATTATTGATGTATGTTGTACCGCTTTTGACCTTATTGATTGTGACTATGTTGTCCGATTATATCAGCGATAATGAAATCCTGCGTGCCATTTTAATCTTCGGATTAACCGCACTTTCTTTCATTTTTGTAAAATCTTATAGCAGAAAATTAGGGCAACAAACAGAATTTCAGCCTGTTTTATTGCGCATATTATCTTAAGTTTTTTATTCGCTTTTTATTATTTCTGCGATCTAGATCGCAAACTATAAAGCTAGTTATTTAAATTACCCATTGAAAAAAGCTCTTTATAGGCTTGGTCAAAACTTAGTGATGATGTGGCAAAAGTTGCTATTCTAGCAATGCCTGTTATACTTTATGGCGAGCAACCGCTTTTCCTAAAAGGATGAAATATTAGTTTTTTGCTCGTTATTGCTTATGCTTGTCTCGTAATGGGGAGTAAATTTCGTCAATTAGTGGAGGGAAAATAATATGTGGCTTACTATAGGGCTTGGCATTGTTGCGCTTCTTGCTATCGGTGGACTTATTTTTGCCAATTATGTAGCAAAACATTCTTAATTTATTAACCCCGATCTTTCGGGGTTTTCCGTATCTAAAGTGCGGTTATTTTTAAGGTTATTTTTATGAACAATCAGATTCCTTTACTTGGCGTTACTGGTTATAGCGGTAGTGGTAAAACAACATTATTAGAAACACTTATCCCAGAACTTATCGCTCGTCACATTCGCGTTTCGGTGATTAAACATAGCCATCACAATATGCAAGTTGATAAAGAAGGAAAAGATAGTTGGCGTATGAAAGAGGCTGGTTCTTCTCAAGTCATTTTAGCGAATGATGAACGTTGGGCGATTATGACGGAAACGCCAAAACCTGTTTCATTGGATTATTTAGCACAACAATTTGACCGCACTTTAACAGATTTAGTGTTGGTGGAGGGGTTTAAACAAGAGCCAATTCCAAAGATTTTGCTCCATCGTCAAGAAATGACAAAACCTTTATCCGAAATTGATGAATATGTAGTGGCGGTTGCGACGAATTATCCCCTTGAAATTGATCGCACTTTGTTGGATATTAACCGCATTCCGCAAATTGCCGATTTTATTGAAAATTGGTTGCACCATTTTCACGGAGCACGATGACTACTGAATCTAATGCCTATCGCGGTTTAGCTTGGGTAGCAGCAATGGCGCTTTTTATGCAGAGCCTAGATGCCACCATTCTTAATACTGCCTTACCAGCGATATCCTCCGATTTACATAAACCCGCCTTTGAAATGCAAATGGCGATCATCGCTTATTCTTTAGCTGTTGCATTATTTATTCCTCTTACCGCTTGGGCTGCGGCAAAATTTGGGACATTGACCGTTTTTCGTAGTGCAGTTTTCACGTTTATTTTAGGTTCAGTTGCTTGTGCCGCGGCCTCTAATTTAGAGAGCCTTATTTTAGCCCGAGTGATTCAGGGGATAGGCGGTGCCTTTATGATGCCCGTTGCGCGTTTAGCTATTATTCAAGCTGTCCCCAAACAACAATTAGTGAATGCTTGGAATTTAATGGCAACTGCAGGTTTGATTGGGCCAATTCTAGGGCCTATTTTAGGTGGATGGTTAGTCATTCACGCCAGTTGGCACTGGATTTTTTTAATTAATATTCCAATTGGTGCACTAGGAATTTTGGCATCGGGCAGCGTGATGAACAATATCAAGGGCGAGGCAAAGAAGTTAGATTGGACAGGTTTTTTACTCTTTGCATTGGGGTTAGTTGGTATTACGCTTGGTTTGGATTTACTCGGCGAAAGTCAGCATAATTCAAGTGTAACTTATAGCATATTAGTTGTTGGTATTCTGTTACTCGTAACTTATTGTGGCTATGCTAAAAACAATGAAAATGCCATTTTACCCTTATCCCTTTTCCGAACTCGTACATTCAGATTAGGCATTATTGCCAATATTTTTATTCGATTATCTGCATCTGGTGTGCCCTTTTTATTACCTTTGATGTTTCAATTATCTTTCGGTTACAGTGCTGAAATGTCTGGTTGGTTATTAGCACCGATTGCGTTAATTTCTGTGATGTTGAAAATATTAATTGGACGAATTTTAAATCGTTGGGGTTATAAAACCACGTTAATTTCATCCGCACTTTTGATGGCAGGTTCTGTGATTTCAATGGCTTGGTTAGATAAACAAAGTTCTCTAACTTGGATTATTTGTAATCTTATGTGGTACGGTGCTTGTATGTCGATAATTTTCACTTCAATTAATACGCTGGCTGTAGGCGATCTTTCAAAACAACAGTCTGGCACAGGCTCTACCGTATTAAGTATTGTACAGCAAGTGGGGATTGGATTTGGTATTGCTGTGTCATCAATAATCTTAAATCTTTATCGACATTTCTTTAGCGCAAATGATGGCTTACAACAGGCATTCAGCTATACTTTTTTAACTTCATCACTTTTTGTAATCGCCCTTGTTTGGTCGCTTATGAAATTACACAAAAATGATGGCGATCATTTACGAAAAATGCCTTAGATTAATTTGTTATAATCCATAGGATTTTTTTATTTAAAAAAAGGGAAATTTGCTTATATCTTATTGATATTTCTTGTTGGTGGAGATAGCTCCATCGTTTAACCATAAATGGTGGGGCATTCTCTGCCTAACATTGAGGTATGCTTATGAAACTAAAAGCAACATTAACTCTCACCGCTGCAACTCTTGTTTTGGCAGCTTGTGATCAATCTAGCTCGGCAAATAAATCTACCGCTCAAACTGAAGCAAAATCCTCGTCAAATAATACTTTCGTTTATTGCACAGTGAAAGCTCCATTGGGATTTAGCCCTGCGTTAATAATTGAGGGTACTTCTTATAATGCAAGCTCACAACAAGTGTATAACCGCTTAGTTGAATTTAAAAAAGGCTCAACGGATATTGAACCAGCTTTAGCTGAAAGCTGGGAAATTAGCGATGATGGCTTAAGTTATACTTTTCATTTGAGAAAAGGGGTTAAATTCCACACAACAAAAGAATTTACCCCGACACGTGATTTTAATGCAGATGATGTTGTATTTTCATTCCAACGTCAGTTAGATCCAAATCATACATATCACAATGTATCTAAGGGGACTTATCCATATTTTAAAGCAATGAAATTCCCTAAATTGTTGAAATCAGTGGAGAAAGTAGACGATAACACAATTCGTATTACCTTAAACAAGAAAGATGCGACTTTCTTGGCTAGTCTTGGTATGGATTTTATTTCTATTTATTCTGCAGAATATGCTGATTCAATGCTGAAAGCGGGTAAACCAGAAACGCTTGATAGTCGCCCAGTGGGGACAGGCCCTTTTGTTTTTGTGGATTATAAAACAGATCAAGCCATACAATATGTTGCGAATGAAAATTATTGGAAAGGTAGAACACCTTTAGATCGTTTAGTCATTAGCATTGTGCCTGATGCAACAACACGTTATGCAAAATTACAGGCGGGTACTTGCGATTTAATTTTATTCCCAAATGTAGCGGATTTAGCCAAAATGAAAACCGATCCAAAAGTACAACTTTTGGAACAAAAAGGTTTGAACGTAGCGTATATCGCATTCAATACCGAAAAAGCACCGTTTGATAATGTCAAAGTGCGCCAAGCGTTGAATTACGCAGTGGATAAAAAAGCGATTATTGAAGCGGTTTATCAAGGCGCAGGAACATCAGCTAAAAACCCACTTCCTCCAACAATTTGGAGTTATAATGATGAAATCCAAGATTATCCGTACGATCCAGAAAAAGCAAAACAACTTTTAGCAGAAGCGGGTTATCCAAATGGTTTTGAAACTGATTTCTGGATTCAACCTGTTATTCGTGCTTCTAATCCAAATCCAAAACGTATGGCTGAATTAATTATGGCGGATTGGGCGAAAATTGGTGTAAAAACTAACCCAGTGACTTATGAATGGGCTGATTATAGAAAACGAGCAAAAGAGGGAGAATTAACTGCGGGTATCTTTGGTTGGTCTGGCGACAATGGCGATCCTGATAATTTCTTATCCCCATTATTAGGTAGCTCAAATATAGGTAATTCTAATATGGCACGTTTCAATAATTCAGAATTTGATGCTTTACTCAATGAGGCTATTGGATTAACCAATAAGGAAGAACGTGCGAAACTTTATAAACAAGCTCAAGTTATTGTCCATAATCAAGCACCTTGGATTCCAGTTGCCCACTCTGTTGGTTTTGCGCCACTTAGTCCTCGCGTAAAAGGTTATGTACAAAGCCCATTTGGCTATGACGCTTTTTATGGTGTGAGTGTTGATGGTAAATAATTCATATTGATTTACTTATTTTAAGCCCTTATTTATAAGGGCTTTTTATTTATCAAGGATTATTCTGTAAAAAATATGTTAAATAACTTTAACTTGAGTATAATGCTCAGCATTATTTCTATCGGATATGATTCCGTAGAATAATAAAAATTAATTGTTAATATAAGGAACAAAAATGGATTTCAATCGAATTATCACTCATATGAATGATCATCATCAAGATGATATGGCTGCCCTTTGTAAAAAATTTGGTGGCGAAAAGGAAATTACAGATGTGACGTTAGTTAATGTAGATTTTGCTGGTTTAGATTTTAAATATAATGGTGGCAAAACATTACGTGTGGAATTTCCACAACAAGCTGACGCAGGTTCAATTAAACAAGCAATCATCAATCTTTGTGTAGAAAATAAACCAGTTGCAAATTACGATCGTATCAAGGCTAAAATTGATGAATTTCGTCAAGAGTTTAAAAGCTGTGTGCTTTCTACTTTAGATAAAGATGGCTTACCTATGGCGTCTTATGCACCAATTATTTTCTTTGATGGAAAATATTATATTTATATCAGTGCCATTGCAGAGCATTATGAGAATTTAAAACGCAATCCAAATCAAGTAGAAGTGATGTTTTTAGAAGATGAAAACAAAGCGAAGTCAATTATTGTGCGTACTCGCTTACGTTATAAAGCAAGTGCACGTTTTATTCCTCGTGAAGATCCAATTGTTGAAAAAGTCTTAGATAAATTAGCCGAAACTATGAATGATGTAGGCGGAATTAAAACAATTCGTGAATTTACTGATTTTGATTTAGTTGAACTTACATTTGGAACAGGTCGTTTTGTAAGAGGTTTTGGCCAAGCTTATTTGATTGATGCTAATGGGGAAATTTCTCATATTGGTGTCAAAGGTAATCCACACGAAAAAGAAAGTGATAAATAATATTGTCTCTTAATGAAGATAAAGGGTTGAGTGTAAATTTATACTCACCCTTTTGTTTACGATAAATTCCAATGAAATTGAAATTTCTTTATTTTTTATCGCACTTTATTTTCATTAAGGACAAGGCTTGCTTACTATAATTTCGATAACTTGTCTGTCGATATGTTGCATACTTTTTGATACAATAGCGCAGAGATTATCAATAGTTCGATCAAGATCATGTTCGACAATACCTTTATTGCCGCAGCAATGGGTAATCCCACCATGCCAGTTCCAGGCACAGCAACACCCAATCCATTTTTCATCAGATTAGGCGAAACTTTTGCTTCAATGTGTTCAGGTGTTTTGCCTAAATATTTCGCCGCTGTAGCGGATGCCAGAGCAAGAGAAATGGGTTCGGTACAGCCTAGGGCTGGCACAACATCATGTTTAACGATGTGGAGTAATGGTTTTTCAATTTCGTTAAGTCTTTCTAAATTCATTATTACCTATCCAATTAATGTGCTTCATCCCAATTTTTACCGACACCTACTTCCACAATCAATGGGACAACTAATTCAGCAGCGGCTTCCATGTGTTGTTTAATTTGTTCACGGAAAAACGCGACTTTTTCTGACCGCACTTCAAACACTAATTCATCATGTACTTGCATAATCATTTCAATATCTGGATCGTGACGGATTACTTCATCAATTTTAATCATCGCTCGTTTAATAATATCCGCAGCTGTGCCTTGCATCGGTGCATTGATCGCTACGCGTTCTGCTCCTTTACGACGCATTGCATTGCTAGAATTAATATCAGGTAAATATAAACGGCGACCAAATAGTGTTTCCACATAGCCTTGTGCTTTCGCTTTTGCACGAATATCGGTCATAAATTGTTGTACGCTAGGATAGCGTTGGAAATATAAATTCATGTATTTTTGTGCATCAGCACGGGAAATACCAAGTTGGCGTGAAAGTCCAAAGGCGGACATTCCATAAATTAAGCCGAAATTAATCGCTTTAGCATTGCGACGTTGCTCGCTGGTGACTTCATCTAATGATACACCGAAAATTTCAGCTGCCGTGGAGCGATGAATATCCTTGCCTTGCGAGAACGCACTAATTAAGCCTTGATCGCCCGAAAGATGCGCCATAATACGTAACTCAATTTGAGAATAGTCAGCGGCGACAATAGAATAACCTTCACGCGCGATAAATGCTTGTCGAATACGGCGACCTTCTTCATTCCGAATTGGGATATTTTGTAGGTTTGGATCGCTAGATGATAAACGTCCTGTCGCCGTCACCGCTTGATGATAAGAGGTATGCACTCGGCCTGTTTGTGAATTGACCATTTGAGGCAGTTTATCCGTGTAAGTGGATTTAAGTTTGCTCAACCCACGATGTTCAACCAAAATTTTGGGTAATTCGTGGCTATAGGATAATTCTTCCAATACTTCTTCATTTGTTGATGGTGCACCTTTGGGCGTTTTTTGTAAAACAGGTAGCCCAAGTTTATCGAACAAAATTTCTTGTAATTGTTTGGTGGAGGCTAAATTGAATGGCTGACCCGCTAATGCGTAAGCTTGTTTTTCAAGTGCGGTTAATCTTGAGGCAATTTCGTTAGATTGCATAAAGAGAGCATCACTATCAATCAAAACGCCTGTACGTTCCATACGAGAAAGCACATGAAGCAATGGTAATTCCATTGTTTTATACAATTCAACAAGCGTTGGTTCTTCTTGCAGTTTCAACCACAGTGCTTGTTGTAATTTCATTGTCACATCAGCATCTTCTGCCGCGTATTCTGTGGCTTGTTCTAAGGGAATTTGATTAAACGTAAGCTGACTTTTCCCTTTTCCTGCAAGGCTTTCAAATGCGATAGTCTCATGCCCTAAATAACGTTTAGCTAAATCGTCCATATTATGACGACCCGTACTATTTAGCGTATAGGAAAGCAACATCGTATCAAATTCAACACCTTGTAATTCAATGCCATGACGGGCAAAAATACTTTCATCAAATTTAATGTTTTGTCCAATTTTGTGACTATTAGGATTTTCTAAGATTGGTTTGATAGCGGCAAGTGCGGTCGATTTTTCGAGTGTTTTTGGTGCATCCAAATAATCCAATTGCAATGGTAAATAAGCGGCTTCGCCATTTTCAAGAGCAAAAGAGATACCCACTAAATTCGCAGACATATAATCAAGGCTGTCTGTTTCAGTATCGACTGCAATGAGTTTTGCTGAATTGAGTTTTTCAATCCAGCGGGTTAAATCCGCTTGAGTGAGTAAGGTTTCATATTTTGTGCGATCGATTTGAATTTTAGGCGTATTTTCCACCGCACTTTGATCTTGTGAGGTCGCCTGATACTGGTTCATTTTCACTGGCTGTTCAGTGGTTTGGGTAATAGAATCTGCCCCATTCATCACTTCATTAAGCCAGCGTTTAAATTCGTAGCGAGCAAAATATTCAATGAGTTGATCCTTTTGGCTTTCTCCAAGCAACAATTGATCTGTTGTCACGTTAAGTTCAACATCGGTTTTGATGGTTGCTAATGTATAAGAAAGATCGGCATTGGATTTTTCAGCCAATAATTTTTCACCTAGTTTTTTCGCACCACGAATTGGCAGTTCCGCTACTTTTTCAAGATTGGCATAAATCTCGGCCATGCTTCCTATGCCTTGTAGTAAACCAAGTGCGGTTTTTTCGCCCACGCCAGCAACGCCAGGAATGTTATCTGCACTATCGCCCATGAGTGCTAGATAATCAATAATGAGTTCAGGTGGAATACCGTATTTTTCAATCACACCCTCGCGATCCAATAGGCTATTATTCATGGTGTTGATGAGCATAATATTGTCATCCACCAACTGTGCCATATCTTTATCGCCAGTACTAATGAGCACTTTTTTACCCAAACGCGATGCTTGTAGTGCGAGCGTGCCGATCACATCATCTGCCTCAATCCCTTCCACCACTAAAAGCGGAATGCCCAATGCACGAATCATATCGTGCAAAGGCTGAATTTGTTTGCGTAAATCATCAGGCATTGGCGGGCGATGAGATTTATACTGTTCAAACATTTCATCGCGAAATGTTTTCCCTTTTGCATCAAAAACAACGGCTATATGAGTGGGCTGTACTTGTGAGATGAGGCTTTTTAACATATTTAACACGCCGTACATCGCACTTGTTGGCTCACCTGCGGCATTAGTTAAAGGAGGAAAGGCATGAAATGCACGATATAAATAAGAAGAACCATCCACTAGCACAAGCGGATTTGCTGCAATTTGGGTCATAAAAATCTCGTTTTAAACTAAAAAATGCGGGCATTATAACGTAATTTATGGTGATGAGCGAATGGCGGGTTTAATGTAAAATTTATGACGAATATTTTTTGCTATGGCATAATATCAGCCATTCAAATATTTAATTTAAGGAAATCAAATGTCGTTAAAATTGGTCGAAATTTTAGTTTTGGGTCAGGTTTTGCGTTTAAATGTACCCATTGAACAAGAAGAATTACTGCGCCAAGCTGCGCGTAATTTAGATATATTGGTTTCCGAAATGAAAGAAAAGACAGGCCTTATTCAGCTTGATCGTGTGCTTTCTATTGTGGCACTCAATTTGAGTTTTGAATTAAGCCAAGAAAAAAATAAAACGGCTAAAATTGAAGAGGTATTGAGAACGGGTATCCAACAATTAGATCATTCATTAGAAAATATTCGTGTTACAAAAGAACCGCATTAAATTAATGATCAAATTAGAGTCATTTTGTTAAATTTGACAAATAAATGCTAGTCAATACTGAGAATTTGGGCTAGTATAAACCCATAAGAATTACCTGGAGTGTTCGTCAGTAGGCTATGTCCCTGAGCCGATACTTTAAATCTTATAAATTGGTTTCCTATCGTTGGTGTGTAGGCTTAACCTTTGACTCGTTCATTGGGCTAAGAAACCTGAAAACGGTATCAACTGATTTCCTTGAACCGTCGGGTTCAAGGACTACTGCCCGCAGCGGCACTCTGGGGTCTTCCTTTTCATTTCTATGAATACTCAAAAACGCCAGCAAATCCGCACTGAAATCCGAAAAATACGTGCAAATTTAACCGCACTTCAACAGAAAAAAGCTGAACAATCAGTTACTCAACAGGCGTTAAATCTTATCGAGCAACGACAAGCCAAAAATATTGCATTATATTTTTCTTTTGATGGTGAAATTTCGACAAAAGCCTTAATCCAATCCCTGTGGATGCAAAATAAAAATGTGTATTTGCCTGTTTTACATCCTTTTACTAAACACTATTTATTGTTTTTACGCTATTTACCTGATACGCCAATGAAACAAAATCAGTTTGGCATTTGGGAGCCAAAGCTGAATGTTCAAAATGTTTTGCCATTAAATGAACTGGATATTTTATTTACGCCGTTAGTGGCTTTTGATAAACAGGGAAATCGCCTTGGTATGGGCGGTGGATTTTATGATCGCACGTTGCAGAATTGGCAAAATAAGTCTTTTATTCCAGTTGGTTTAGTGCATCAATGTCAGCAAGTAGAAAATCTTCCCACTGAGCATTGGGATATGCCACTGTTCGATATTTTGGTGGATTAAAACCTATCATCAAAATCTTATTGATAGATAAAATCAAAATATTTCATTTTTTCTCTTGAAATTTATTCAACCGAGCTTACTTAATTTGGGCAAACGTCGAAAGCCAAAACCAAATTGAGGAAAGTGTATGAACATTGAAAAATTTACAACAAAGTTCCAAGAAGCGTTAAGCGAAGCACAATCACTTGCTATCGGAAAAGACAATCAATTTATTGAACCTGTGCATTTATTGACCGCACTTTTAAATCAACAGGGCGGCTCTATTGCGCCAATTTTGACAGCAAGTGGTGTAAATGTGGCGTTATTGCGTAATGAATTAAAGACAGAACTAAATAAATTGCCGCAAGTGATTGGCAATGGTGGAGATGTACAACTTTCACGCCAGCTTATTAATCTACTTAATTTATGCGATAAATTTGCACAGCAAAACCAAGATAAATTTATTTCGAGCGAATTGTTTTTGCTTGCAGCTTTAGAAGAACGAGGAACGATCAGCGATATTTTGAAAAAGTGCGGTGCGAAAAAAGAACAAATTTCTCAAGCTATTCAGCACATTAGAGGGGGACAAAACGTGAACGATCAAAATGCAGAAGAAAGCAGACAAGCTCTTGAAAAATATACGATTGATTTAACTGCTCGTGCAGAAAGTGGCAAACTTGATCCTGTAATTGGGCGTGATGAAGAAATTCGTCGAGCCATTCAAGTATTACAACGTCGTACTAAAAACAACCCTGTGTTAATTGGTGAACCAGGTGTAGGGAAAACGGCGATTGTCGAAGGCTTGGCACAGCGCATCGTAAACGGCGAAGTGCCAGAAGGTTTGAAAAATAAACGTGTGCTTTCATTAGATATGGGCGCATTGATTGCTGGTGCAAAATATCGCGGAGAATTTGAAGAACGTTTAAAAGCGGTGCTCAATGAACTTTCGAAAGAAGAAGGTCGCGTGATCCTCTTTATTGACGAAATTCATACTATGGTCGGCGCGGGTAAAACAGATGGTGCAATGGACGCGGGTAACTTATTAAAACCAAGTTTGGCACGAGGCGAATTACATTGCGTGGGTGCAACCACTTTAGATGAATATCGTCAATATATCGAAAAAGATGCCGCACTTGAGCGTCGTTTCCAAAAAGTCTTTGTGGACGAACCTAGTGTAGAAGATACCATTGCGATCTTACGTGGTTTGAAAGAACGCTATGAAATTCATCATCACGTAGATATTACTGACCCAGCAATCGTAGCAGCGGCAACGCTTTCACACCGTTATATTTCCGATCGTCAGTTACCAGATAAAGCCATTGATTTGATCGATGAAGCAGCGTCTAGCATTCGTATGGAAATAGATTCTAAACCTGAACCGCTTGATCGTCTTGAACGTCGAATTATCCAACTAAAATTGGAACAACAGGCATTACAAAAAGAAGAAGACGAAGCAAGTCGCAAACGTTTAGAAATGTTAGAGAAAGAATTAGCTGAAAAAGAACGTGAATATGCCGAACTTGAAGAAGTGTGGAAATCTGAAAAAGCAACGCTTTCTGGCTCTCAACATATTAAACAAGAGTTAGATACTGCAAAAACCGAACTAGAACAAGCTCGTCGCGCGGGTGATTTAGCGAAAATGTCAGAGTTGCAATATGGCCGCATCCCTGCTCTTGAAAAGCAACTTGAGCAAGCTGAAACCAGCGAAGGAAAAGAAATGACGCTTTTGCGCTATCGCGTCACAGATGAAGAAATTGCAGAAGTGCTTTCTAAAGCTACAGGCATCCCTGTATCCAAAATGATGGAAGGCGAGAAAGAAAAACTCTTGCGTATGGAAGAAGAATTGCATAAACGTGTTATCGGACAAAACGAAGCCGTGGATGCCGTGGCGAATGCTATTCGTCGTAGCCGTGCTGGTCTTTCCGATCCTAATCGCCCAATTGGTTCTTTCTTGTTCCTAGGGCCAACAGGTGTGGGGAAAACTGAGCTTTGCAAAACTTTGGCGAAATTCTTGTTTGATAGTGAAGATGCGATGGTACGTATTGATATGTCAGAGTTTATGGAAAAACACAGTGTCTCTCGCTTAGTCGGAGCGCCTCCAGGCTATGTCGGCTATGAAGAAGGTGGTTACTTAACTGAAGCGGTGCGTCGTCGTCCGTATTCGGTGATTTTGCTCGATGAAGTGGAAAAAGCCCATGCGGATGTGTTCAACATCTTGTTGCAAGTGTTAGATGATGGTCGTTTAACTGACGGGCAAGGTCGTACCGTGGACTTCCGTAATACGGTGGTAATCATGACCTCTAACTTGGGTTCTGATTTAATCCAAGGCAGCAAAGAGGAAAGCTATAGCGAAATGAAGGCCTTAGTGATGTCGGTTGTTAGCCAACATTTCCGTCCAGAATTTATCAACCGTATTGACGAGACCGTGGTATTCCATCCACTTGGTAAAGAGAATATCCGTGCGATTGCAAGCATTCAATTAGAACGCTTAGCAAAACGTATGGAAACTCGTGGTTACGAATTGGTGTTTACCGACGCTTTATTAGATTTCATTGGTGAAGTGGGTTACGACCCAATTTATGGCGCGCGTCCATTAAAACGTGCAATTCAACAAGAGATCGAAAACAGCTTGGCACAACAAATTCTATCTGGTGCGTTATTACCTGGTAAGGTTGTTACCATTGATTATGCCAACGCAGAAGTTCAAGCGAGACAATAGGTATTAAAAAAGTGCGGTAAATTTACCGCACTTTTCTTATGAACCTAAACGCTGGCGTACAATTTCAAATAAACATACCCCTGTTGCGACAGATACATTTAATGATGAAACTGAACCAGCCATTGGAATGCTAATCAGTTGATCGCAATGTTCACGTGTTAAACGACGCATCCCTTCGCCTTCAGCTCCCATAACAAGTGCTAGTGGCCCTGTCAGTTTGCTTTGATAAATGGTTTCAGTTGCTTCGCCAGCAGTGCCAACTACCCAAATGTTATGATTTTGTTGTAAATCGCGCAGTGTGCGAGAAAGATTGGTTACACGAATTAACGGCACGGTTTCTGCCGCGCCACAAGCAACTTTACGCGCAATAGATGTTAATTGTGCGGATTTATCTTTCGGTACGATCACTGCCACTGCGCCCGCTGCATCAGCTGTTCGCAAACATGCTCCCAAATTGTGTGGATCCGTCACGCCATCCAAAACTAATAAAAGCGGATTTTGTTTATTTGCAAGAATTTCATCAAGATCATTTTCATTGAGTTCTTTTGCCGCTTGTACTCGAGCAATGACACCTTGATGAACCTCACCATCGGCTTTTTTATCAAGTGTTTGTCGATTAACGAATTGCACACCAATTCCGAGGGAATACAGTTCGTTTAAGAGTGGCTGTAGCCGTTTATCTTCACGGCCTTTAAGTACGAAGACTTCAATTAAACGTTCTGGCGAATGGGTTAAAATACTATTAACAGCATGAATGCCGTAGATTTGTTCTGACATAAATTTCTCTTTTTCTTATTTGAATTTTTAATATATTCCCACAATGGGATTTGAATTATTTTCGTTTTCTAGATGTTTTCTTCGAAATTTCTTTCTTTTTTACCGCACTTTTTCGTTTTTTGGAGGCTTTGGACGGTAGCTCTTTAAAAACTTTCTTAGCTTTTTCTTTCGCCGTTTTTCCAGCTCGACGAGGTTTACGTTCACTACTTATTAGCGAGAAATTGACCATTTTATTTTCTAAATGTACTGCTTCAACTTTGATGCGAACTTTATCGCCTAAGCGATATTGCATTCCGCTATTTTCGCCAATTAAACGCTGTTTTGCTGCATCGAATTGGTAATAATCGTTTTCTAAGGTGGAAATATGGACTAAACCATCGATGAATAAATCATCTAAGCGTACAAATAAACCAAATCCCGTCACAGATGAAATAACACCGCTAAATTCGCCACCGACATGATCTTGCATATATTCACATTTCAGCCAATCAGCCACTTCACGAGTTGCGTCATCAGCACGGCGTTCTGTTATTGAACAGTGATTGCCAAGTAAATCCATTTCATCAAAAGAGTAATGATAACCGCCTGTATCGGTAGTTTTACGTTTAGCGCCTTGTTCTTTAGCGAGTAAATATTTGATACCTCGATGAAGTGTTAAGTCTGGATAACGGCGAATTGGCGAAGTAAAGTGTGCATATTCTTCCAAAGCCAAACCAAAATGCCCAATATTATCAGCATGATAGACAGCTTGACTTAAAGAACGTAGTAACATTGTTTGAATAAGTTCATGATCAGACCGTTCTTTAACTTTTTCTAAGAGAGCAGCATAGTCTTTTGTGGTTGGCTTCAATCCACCTTCTAAAGTTAAACCAAACTCACCTAAAAAAGCGCGGAACGATGTTAATTTTTCTTCGCTAGGGGTGGCATGAATACGATATAACGCAGGTTCTTTATGTTTTTCCATAAAATTAGCTGCTGCGATATTCGCAAGAATCATACATTCCTCAATGATTTTGTGGGCATCATTGCGAACAACGGGTTCAATACGCTCAATTCTCCCCATTGCATTGAAAATAAACTTAGTTTCAATGGTTTCAAAATCGATGGCACCACGTTGATGACGCGCACCAAGCAACGCTTGATAGAGTTTATAAAGCTCTTCTAAATGAGGTACAAGCGTAGAATAACGAGCGCGTAATTCTTCATCGCCTTCAAGCATTTTTGCTACTTTGGTATAAGTGAGGCGGGCGTGAGAATTCATCACCGCTTCATAAAAGCGATAATCTATGAGCTTACCTTTGGCAGAAATTTGCATCTCACACACCATACACAAACGATCCACTTGTGGGTTTAGAGAGCATAATCCGTTCGATAAAATTTCAGGTAGCATTGGTACAACTCGGTTTGGAAAATAGACCGAGTTACCACGATTATGCGCTTCTATATCCAAAGCGGAACGTAAACGTACGTAATAACTAACATCTGCAATCGCTACCCAAAGTTTCCAGCCCTTGCCATGTTTTTCACAATAAACGGCATCATCAAAATCCCTCGCATCTTCGCCATCAATGGTCACAAGCGGTAAATTGCGTAAATCCACACGCCCTTTTTTTGCTTCTTCAGAGACTTCTTCAGTGAATTTTTTTACGTATTTTTCCACCGCACTTGGAAATTTATGGGGAATCTCGTGGTTACGCAAGGCGATTTCCACTTCCATCCCTTTCGCCATATTATCGCCTAGAATTTCAGTGATCGCGCCAATTGGCTGGTTAAAACTGGCAGAATGTTCTTGCAATTCGACAACCACAACTTGTCCCATACGAGCACCATTACGATGTTCATTTGGCACGAGAATATCTCTACCAATTCTGCTATCATCAGGCACCACATAGCTAAAACCGTTTTCTAAGAAAAAGCGACCCACAATTTGTTTTTTACGGCTTTCTAATACGCGCACAATTCGCACTTCACGGCGACCACGACGATCTAATCCTGCAGGCTGAGCTAAGACAAAATCCCCATGCATGACTCTTTGCATTTGATGGTTTGGAATGAATAAATCATCCTTTTTGCCATCGACCTGTAAAAAACCAAAACCTTCGCGATGGCCAATGACCGTGCCTTTAAATAAATCTAATTTTTCTGGTAAGGCATAGCGTTTACGTTTAGTGAACACTAATTGCCCATCATTTTCCATCGCACGTAATCGGCGACGCATCGCTTCTATTTGATCTTCATTTCGAATGGAAAGTGCGGTCAAAATTTCATCCCGATTCATCGGTGCATTATTGTCTCGAATAATGCTTAAAATAAATTCACGGCTCGGGATTGGATTGCCGTATTTTTCCAATTCTTGTTTGTAATGAGGATCTTGGTTGATTAAGTTTTTACGTTTTTTTGTCATTATTTTTTACAGTTTTAAAAAGTGCGGAGAGTTTGACACTGTAAGGAGGATAATGCAAGACGGGGAGGTTTATTTATCAATAAAACCAATGAACTTTTTCAATGTGCAAATAAACACCTATTTTTCTTTTTTATTTTTTGTTAAAGTTTCAAGCCCTCAATTATTATTCATTTGACAAAAGGAAAAATATTATGAAAATCATTAAGCAAGCAAGCAAGCAAGCAAGCAAGCAAGCAAGCAAGCAAGCAAGCAAGCAAGCAAGCAAAATAGTCTAACCCGCCTTTCTTTAATTAGTCTACTTATTTCCACTTCTTTTTATTCTGTTCAGTCTTTTTCACAAGATCTAAAATGGATTGCTACTTATGGTACAGTTCCTGGAGATGGTGGATATAATGTTGCTATTGGGGATGGTAGTAAAGTAACTAATTCTACAGAAAGTGGAGCCTCGGCATCTATCGGAGCAGTTGCTATCGGTGGAGATACTCACGTAAAAAGCACAGGTTCTTTAGCTATAGGCTATGGTGCTAAATCTGGATCAGAGGGAAAATTTAGTACTGCTATTGGTATAAATTCTAATTCAGCAAAGGGAGGTGTTGCAGTTGGTCATTATGCTGAATCTTTCGCGAATAGATCTATTGCAATTGGCTCTTTATCTACAAGTAAAGATGGAGACTATTCGATAGCTTTTGGTGTAAGTAGCTTGGTGGAAAAATTAGAAAAAGGTAAAAATAACAAGAAAATCGGCAAAAGTATTGATGTTAATGCAAGTGGAACTACGACAAAAATTGATATAGTTCACGATAGTGAGCAAAATTTAATTGATAAATATGGTCAAACTTACGGTGCGATGGCTCTAGGATTTAAATCTTCTTCACACAATCTTTTTGCCAGTTCATTTGGAGCCTTTTCTACAGCCACAGCTATTGAAAGTCTAGCCGTCGGCGACAGCAGCCAATCAACGGGCTACCGCAGTGCTACTTTTGGCAGTCATAGTAGGGCTTTGGCAGAAGAAAGTTTGGCATTAGGTTATGAAACTCGGGCAAATGCTTATGGTTCTGTTGCTTTAGGCGCAGAATCTGTGGCGAATGAAAAAAATACTGTATCAGTGGGTTCCGATACATTGAAACGGAAAATCGTCAATGTCGCCGATGGTACAGAAGATTATGATGCAGTAAATGTTCGTCAGTTAAATGCAGTAGAAGCTAAAATTGGTCAAGTGAATAATCAATTTACTCAAGTTGATACCCGTTTAAATCGAACAGATTTACGTATTAACCGCGTTGGCGCAAGTGCTGCGGCGTTGGCTTCATTAAAACCTGCACAATTAGGCGAAGATGATAAATTTGCATTGTCTTTGGGCGTTGGTAGTTATAAAAATGCGCAGGCGATGGCAATGGGTGCAGTGTTTAAACCAGTTGAAAATGTGTTGCTTAATGTAGCGGGGAGTTTTTCTGGTTCGGAAAAAACCTTTGGTGCAGGTGTTTCTTGGAAATTCGGTAAAAAATCAAAACTTGCGATTTCAACACAAAGTGCGGTCAATTCTGCGGAAGTTTTGCAATTGCGACAAGAAGTGTCGGCAATGCAAAAAGAATTGGCTGAATTAAAAAAAGCATTAAGAAAATAATCTTTAAACTAAGTGATTAAGGGCGTGATGTACGCCCTTTTTATTAGATATTTTTAAAGTATGAAAAGCGCGGTAAAAATTTTATGCAGGAACGCGTTCTGTTACGAG
Source organism: Haemophilus aegyptius (assembly GCF_900475885.1). GTDB lineage: Bacteria > Pseudomonadota > Gammaproteobacteria > Enterobacterales > Pasteurellaceae > Haemophilus > Haemophilus influenzae. The sequence continues at coordinate 144,918 of NZ_LS483429.1, read as the reverse complement.
CATTTGTAGTTTTCGTAAAATAACATTTAATACTACGCCATAGGCTGGGACGAACAAGATAATTCCTATAAATAATTTAAATAGATAATCTACAAAGCCGAGTTGTGCCCAGTGTTCAGCCATGAACGGATCTGCACTTTGGTAGAAGGCGATACTGAAGAAAACAAACGTATCCGCCATTGAACCGAATGTCATTGAGCTAGTTGGCGCCACCCACCATGTTTTTAACTGGCGTAAGCGGTTAAATACGATCACATCAAGCAATTGTCCTACCACGTAAGCGGCAAAGCTCGCAATAGCAATACGGAATACAAACAGATCAAAATGCGTTAATGATTCGAAACCTTGGAATTTGCTTTCAGAGAATAAAACAGATATGACGTAACTTACAATAAGTGCAGGAAACATCACCACGAAGATGATTTTTCTCGCATCTTCCGCACCGAAAATACGCACAGTCAAATCAGTAGCTAAAAAGATAAATGGGAATGTGAGTGTTCCCCAAGTGCTGTGGAAAGAAAAATCGTTTGCTGCACCAAGTGCGGTTAATTTTAGCGTGATTTCAAAAGGGATTTGTACAAAGTAATTGCTCGCTGCAATGATGAATATGTGGAAAAAGCTGAGCCAGATGATTGCACCACGTTTTTGTTGATCATTAAAGATCGGAGAGGTTAATTTCATGTTGTACCTTTTTAGTTTAAATGAATCGGGGTTAGGGAACCCGAGGTTGAATATAGGGGGCTAGATGATACGCATATTTCTAATAATTGCAAGAGTCGATTACATTTGAGTTTTATATTTTATGAAAATTGACGAATGATTTTACAGCCTTTATTCTATTTGCATTTTTCATCAAATTTGAAAGGAGAGAAAATGGAGTTACACAATATTCGTGATGAATATACTAAACGAGTGCTTTCACAACATGATTGCCATGAAAATCCAATCTCGCAATTTGAACAGTGGCAGAAAGAGGCTATTCACGCTCAAGTTAATGAACCTACCGCAATGAATATTGCGACTGTTGATGAACAAGGTCGCCCAAATAGCCGAATGGTTTTGTTAAAAGAAGTCAATGAACAAGGTTTTGTCTTTTTTACGAATTATCTTAGTCGAAAAGGCGGCTGTATTGAGCGTAATCCTTATGTCGCGCTGACTTTCTTTTGGTCTGAATTGGAACGCCAAGTGCGGATTGAAGGTAAGGCGGTTAAAATTCCAGCAGAACAATCCGATAAATATTTTGCTACCCGACCTTACACCAGTCGTATAGGAGCTTGGGCAAGTGAGCAAAGTGCGGTGATTTCTAATTATAAATCTTTGCTAGTAAAAGCCGCATTGGTTGCCGCTAAACATCCGTTAAACGTGCCTCGACCAGATTATTGGGGCGGCTATTTAGTGGTGCCAGAAACCGTGGAATTTTGGCAGGGGCGTCCAAGCCGTTTACATGATCGCATTCGTTATCGTAAAGAAAGTGATAATTGGATTAGAGAAAGACTTTCTCCTTAGTAAATTGAGAATGAAAATAACCGCACTTTAGTTGTATCCCGAAAGTGCGGTGAATTTTTTCTAAATTTTAGCGTTTAGCTTTATTTATTAATGCGTGCTAGTACTTGTTGTTGTACGATTTGCACGTTTACGATCGTTTTCCGTTAAAAGTTTTTTACGGATACGAATCGACTCAGGTGTTACTTCCACTAGTTCATCATCATCGATAAATTCAATCGCTTGTTCAAGACTGAATTTTACAGGTGTAGTTAGCACAATCGCATCGTCTTTACCTGACGCACGCATATTAGTTAGTTTTTTACCTTGTAAGCAGTTTACGGTTAAGTCATTTGAGCGACTATGAATACCGATAATTTGCCCTTCATAAACTTCTACGTTTGCATCAATCATTAACTTACCACGTTCTTGTAAGCCAAATAATGCATAGCCAAGTGCTTTACCTGTTGCATTAGAAATCAACACACCATTTTTGCGTTGACCAATTTCGCCGCCTTTGATTTCATCGTAGTGGCTGAAGCTGGAGTAAAGTAAACCGGTACCTGAAGTCATAGTCATAAATTCACCACGGAAGCCAATCAATCCACGACTAGGGATAATGTATTCCAAACGCACACGACCTTTACCGTCAGGCAACATATCACGAACTTCACCTTTACGGATACCCAATGCTTCCATTACAGAACCTTGGTGTTGTTCTTCCACATCAATAGTTACTTGTTCGTACGGCTCTTGTTTTTTACCGTCAATATCACGATAAATTACTTTTGGACGAGAAACCGCAAGCTCATAACCTTCACGACGCATATTTTCAATTAATACGGAAAGATGTAATTCGCCACGACCAGATACACGGAATTCATCTGGGTTTGGGGTTTCTTCTACACGTAATGCCACGTTGTGAACCAATTCTTTATTTAAACGTTCAAGAATTTGACGAGATGTGACGTATTTTCCTTCTTGCCCTGCAAATGGAGAGGTGTTTACACAGAAGAACATGGTTACGGTTGGTTCATCAACTGTTAATGATGGCAATGCTTCAACTGCGTTAATATCACAAATCGTATCAGAAATATTTAATTCACCTAAACCAGTGATCGCTACGATATCGCCTGCGTAAGCAACATCTTCTTCATAACGTTGTAAACCAAGATGACCAAGTACTTGACCAATGCGACCTTGACGAGTTTTTCCTTCACTATTGATGATAGTAACAGGTTGGTTTGGTTTAATCGAACCGCGCTTAATACGACCAATACCAATAACGCCTACATAGTTGTTGTAGTCTAATTGTGAAATTTGCATTTGGAATGGCGCATCAAGTTCTACTTTGGGCGATTCTACATATTTCACAATGGCTTCAAATAATGGCGTCATATCTTCTGCTAAATCTTCGTGTTCAAGACCTGCAACACCATTTAGTGCTGAAGCATAGATAATTGGGAAGTCTAATTGTTCATCGCTTGCACCAAGATTGACAAATAAGTCAAATACTTGATCCACAACCCAGTCTGGACGCGCACCAGGGCGATCAACTTTATTAATTACGACGATTGGTTTTAAGCCGTGAGCGAATGCTTTTTGTGTAACGAAACGGGTTTGTGGCATTGGGCCATCAAACGCATCAACAACTAATAGAACAGAATCCACCATAGAAAGTACACGTTCAACTTCGCCACCGAAGTCTGCGTGCCCTGGAGTATCCACGATGTTAATGCGGTAGTCATTCCAGTTAATCGCGGTATTTTTTGCAAGAATGGTAATGCCACGTTCTTTTTCAAGATCGTTTGAGTCCATAACTCGCTCATCAATATCACCACGTGCAGATTCAAAAGTACCAGATTGTTGAAGAAGTTTATCTACAAGGGTGGTTTTACCGTGGTCTACGTGCGCAATAATGGCGATGTTACGGAGTTTTTTAATATCAATTTCGTTTTTCATTGTTTAATGCTTTAATTGGATAAGATGCAATTTTTATTGCATTGTTACATAAAAAATGGCGCAATGAATTGCACCCTACATTTCTACATTTGTCGAAAAGGCAAAAATTATACATGTATTTTTCTTTTTCTGCTATGGCTAGAATAAGAAAAATAAATTTCATGAAAAAATAGTATGGCTACGTTATAATGTGTGCTTATCTTAATAAGACTAACCATAGAGGATTTTCTAATGCCAAACGCAAATGCAATCGCCAATGTATTTAAGCTAATTGAAGAAAATAATGTGAAATTTGTACTTCTTCGATTTACCGATATTAAAGGTAAAGAACATGGTGTTTCTATCCCAGTTAGCCTTGTTGATGAAGATATGTTTGAAGACGGCAAGATGTTTGATGGCTCCTCTGTTGAAGGTTGGAAAACCATTAATAAAGCCGATATGTTGCTTATGCCAATGGCTGAAACGGCAGTTGTTGATCCATTCGCACAAATCCCAACGCTTTCTATTCGTTGTAGTGTTTATGAACCAACGACAATGCAAAGCTATGATCGCGATCCGCGCTCTATTGCAATTCGTGCAGAAAATTATATGCGTTCAACAGGTATTGCTGATCAAGCTTTTTTTGGTCCAGAGCCTGAATTCTTCTTATTTGATGATGTGCGTTTTAATGTATCAATGAATAAAGCGTCTTTTTCTATTGATGATATAGAAGCTGCTTGGAACACGAATAAAAAATATGAAGAAGGCAATAACGCTTATCGCCCATTGAAAAAAGGTGGATATTGTGCCGTTGCACCGATTGATAGTGCGCACGATATTCGTTCTGAAATGTGCTTGATTTTAGAAGAAATGGGATTAGTCATTGAAGCCCATCATCATGAAGTGGCGACTGCAGGGCAAAACGAAATTGCGACTAAATTTAATACGCTAACTTTAAAAGCGGATGAAACTCAAATTTATAAACATGTCGTACAAAACGTTGCATTAGAGCACGGTAAAACGGCGTGTTTTATGCCCAAACCAATTACTGGAGATAATGGTTCGGGTATGCACTGTAATATGTCATTAAGTAAAGAAGGAAAAAATATTTTCCAAGGCGATAAATATGCAGGCCTTTCTGAAACCGCACTTTACTACATCGGCGGTATCATTAAGCACGCTAAAGCCTTAAATGCGTTCACTAATCCAAGTACTAATTCATATAAACGTTTAGTGCCTGGTTATGAAGCACCAGTATTGTTGGCTTATTCTGCAAGCAATCGTTCTGCCTCAATTCGTATTCCCGCTGTAACCAATCCGAAAGCGATTCGCATAGAAGCGCGTTTCCCAGATCCATTGGCAAACCCATATTTAGCATTTGCTGCATTATTAATGGCAGGTCTTGATGGCGTGGTAAACAAAATCCACCCAGGCGATGCGATGGATAAAAATCTTTACGATCTTCCTCCAGAAGAATTAAAAGATATTCCAGCGGTTGCAAGCTCTTTAGAAGAAGCATTGAATTCATTAGAAAAAGACTATGAATTTTTAACTCAAGGTGGCGTATTTGCTAACGATTTTATTGATGCGTTTATCAGTATCAAACGTAAAGAAGTGGAACGTTTAAATATGGCACCACATCCAGTTGAATTTGAAATGTATTATGCGTAATGATATATAAACAAGAACAATGCGGTGAAATTTCGCCGTATTTTTTTAAAGGAGTAAATATGACTAAGATTTCTTCTCAAAAGAATGACTAGATTGATTTAATGGAGCTTTTCTGCGTATTCATAGCAATAGCTGGCGTATAGGCCTGTACGGCAAAAGAGCAGTGGACTTCAACTGATATTGGGTTGTGCCTCGTTCAACCGATTTCGGTAACTTACTGCCTACACGTGTGGAATATGCCACATTATTGGCGACAGTGAATTTTCTTCTGTAGCGTTATCAGGTTCATTGTATGGTCAATTTAGGCACTTCCTTCTTTCTAGAGATTTAAAACGCCAGTTCTTAAAACAATCTGTATGGGTGAAAATTATACTAAGGAGATGACAGAAGAATAAAGACATATTTATATTGAAAATGTAGTCTCTAAGTATTTAGTTGTTCACGAAATTGATCCGAAGAAAAAAGATTTAACTGAGTTGGATAAAATAGCTTTAAAAATTACCTTTTCAGCAGAAACTCTAAAATATGCACAATCTGTATTGACAGAGTATGTAAATTTTGTAAATCAATATAGTCTTAACCAAACAAACCAAGAGTTTAAACAGGGATTTAACCTCCGTTTAGATGAGCTGAGATTTAGTAAAGAATAAATTGAAGAGAATCTAACAGAAGCAAAAAAGGTTCAAGTTGAAAACTTAACAAATGCGTTAGATATTGCTAAAAAAGCGGGTATTAAAGATTTTTCAAGAGGAAATAATATCTCTGATTCTAAATTAGCAGATGGTACATATTTATTTATACTCGCTGAAAAATATTTACAGGCGCAACTAGATATTGCTAAAAACACACCTGTTGTTTACCCAGCTAATTATTATATTACAGATAGACAGTTATTTAAATTAAATAAATTAGCTTCACAATTGGAATTAGTTGAGGATGTAAAAACGTATTATTATTTAAGCTCTCCTGATTATCCTGTGGTTAAAGATAATCCTAAGAGGGCGTTGATTCTTGCTATCGGGTTTATTATCGGTATTCTGTTACCCACTTTCTTTATTTTATTAGGTTCGGTTATACAAACTAATAAAAAGCAGTCATGAAGAAAAAGGCTATTTTTATCAGTACGGGAGCGGTTATTATCTTTAAAATATTAACTCCCTGTTATAGCTGGTGTACTAGCAAAATTTATGATGCTTTCCGAAAATGTTTGCCTGCAATGGATAATCCATATTTTTCATCGCTTTAGCGAAGCGGAATTAGGTTTATATGCAATGGGAGCGCAAATTGCATTTATCTTATCAGTTTTTATTTTAGCGATAAATAAAGCGCTTGTTCCCTATCTGTTTGAGAAATTAAAACAAGGTAGTGTTAAGTTAAAAGATTTACATAGACGGTCGTTACTTTCATTATTGATTGTGCCTATTCCATCACTTGTTACCTTAATTGTTCCGGAACAATGGCTATTGTTCTTCTTAGGCAAACATTTTATCGGGGTAAAATACTACATTATAGTATTCTTACTCTCTACGAGTTTAACCATCCCTTATTTGTTCTTAGTAAATTATTTGTTTTATCACGGAAAAACTAAAGAAATTTCGTTTTGCTCTGTATTATCAACAATGATTTACTTGGGAGCATTGGGGGGATTAATTTTTACGGATGTGGTTTATATTCCTTATGCTAGTGTATTGGGGGCATTGGGGATTTTACCTGTATTATATAAAATAACAAAAAGAGTAGAAGAAAATGAATATGCCACTCATTAGTATAATAATGCCTGTTTATAATGCAGAATGTTACCTTAATCAAGGTATTTTATCTTGCTTAAATCAATCTTATCAAAACATTGAATTAATTTTAATTGATGATGGTTCAACAGATAAAAGTATTGAAATAATAAATAACATCATTGATAAAGATAAGCGGGTTAAACTTTTCTTTACCCCAACTAATCAAGGGCCTGCAGCGGCAAGAAATATAGGGTTAGAAAAAGCACAAGGTGACTATATTACATTCTTAGATAGTGATGATTTTATTGCAAATGATAAATTAGAAAAACAACTTAATTTTATGTTGCAAAATCATCTTGTAATGACGCATGGCAACTATGCTTTCTGTGATTTGGAAGGAAATCAGATAAAATTAGTTACGACTAGTAAAAAAATTGATTATTTAACCTTATTACAAGGTAACCAATTTAAAATAATGACCGTACTTGTTAAAAGAGCATCTATTAAATTACTTAGGTTTCCTAATATTAAACACGAAGATTATGCCTTCTTTTTGGATTGTTTAAAAGAAGTTAAACAATCTATACTATATAGCCATCAGGCAAGTTCATTTGTAAGAATCGGTAAAGTCAGCGTTTCATCAAATAAATTTAAAAGTGCAATCTGGACATTTAATATCTATTTTAAAAGAGAGAAACTAGGTGTAGTAAAATCAATTTATTATTTTATCCTCTATGCCTATAATGGATTTATTAAATACAAGAAATAAAAATATGATTTCATTACTTATTATTAGCTTCGGGCGTTATCAAGAAGTATTGGAAACGTTTGCATGTGTCAATAAATATCATGGTAAAAAAATTGAATTACTTTTCCTTGATAATAATCCAGCAAGAGAGTTGGAAACAGCTCTATCTTCTATTGTAGAAAATAATAGTAGCATTTTATTTAGCTATTTTCATACCGGTGAGAATCTAGGTGTTGCTGAAGGACGTAATTTTTTAATTGAAAAAGCTCAAGGAGATATTTTAATTACACTTGATGACGATATTGAAATTGAAGATATTATTCTTTTAATTCAGAAAGTGACTGATTATATGGCAAATAATGCTAAAGTAGGAGCGTTAGCCTTTAATATTAAAAACTATTTTACTCGTAAAGCATTATCACACGAGATCCCACATGGTAATAAAAAGTTAGATTTTTCACAGAATTTACTGACTTATTATTTTATTGGTGCTGGGCATGCAACAAGGAAAGAAGTCTATCAAAAAGCGGGGTTTTACCCTAAGGATCTTGGTCTATATGGTGGTGAAGAAAGAGATTTGTCATTTAGGATTTTAGAAGCAGGCTATCAGATACTTTATGCAAGTGATATTGTGATTTATCATAAGGTTTCACCAAATGGAAGAATGATGAGAAAAAAGGAAAACTTCTTTAGATATAGAAATCAACTTATTGTTTTAAATAGATATATGCCAATGAGATATCGATTAACTTCTAATTTTGTTTGGTCTATTTTTTATCTTGTAAAAATGAACGGAGAAATTCTAGATATTGTAAAAGTATTATCAGAAATTTTTAGTTTAAAAAGAAAGGTAGTATCAGATAAAACAATTAGATATATTAAATTTGTTGATGGTAGGTTATATTATTAATGATTATTTGCTTGGTATTGTTTTTATTTATTTCTCTTTCTTTGTTGATGGGGTTAAAATATAATAAATTATCTAGCTAACTCTTTATTTTTAATATTTTAATTATCTATTTTTTTTACTGTTTTTAGATATGGCGTAGGTGAAGAGTATTTTCAATATGAAGAATTATTTAAACAAGTGTTACCAATAAATAAGATATCAATTTCTTATTTTAAGGATAATGTTCATGATATTGAGTATGGTTATTTGTTTTTTGAATCAGTAATTAAATACTTTACTGATGAACACCTTGTTTTTCTTGTTTTTTATGTCTTTGCAATGTTCCTTTTTCTATATAAGGCAATAAACAATACTGGTTTATATAGAAATATACAGTTGCTTATTTTCTATTCTTTTATATTTTTAGAATATATTTTTAGTGTGCACAGACAAGGTGTGGCAATGTGCATAATATATTATGCTATCATACTGATGATCCATGAGGATAAATTATTTATACTATTCCTATTTTATAAAAGAATCCCCTATACTTATTCTAACTTACTGCTCTTATATGTTAGTCTTTTCTTTATATTCTCTAATGTGGGAGTGTTAGCAAATAGGGTTTCAGGAATTTTATTGGTATCTTATGCAATATTTTTCTCTGTTCTAATTTGTAACTTAAAATTTAAGAGAGATAGATTACTTATTATTTTATATATGTTTTTTCTAACTTAGTATTTTTGTTAAGAATATTCATGATATTCATCTGTTAACTAATAAGCTAAATTATTTTCCATATGAATTAAACTATAAGACAGTTAACATATTTCAGGAGGGAGAATGAATAAAAGAGTAATAATTATCAGTAGTATGAGGATGTTATTTTTATTTCTTCTTATAGATAAAAGGAGATTAGGGGATGTTTTTATATTTTCTAATAAAGTTGAATCTAAAATTAAATCTGCATTTGAGTTTCATAGTGCTTATTCCATCTTTGATTTACTATTTAAAAAAATTATTTCTGAAATTAAATTAATATATTTTTGTTATAAAAATAAAATAGAATTTAAAAAAACTGTTGTTTATGGTGCTGACCATATTTTAGGCTCTTCATTTTTTTAAGTAAATGTCTTTTTTATTTAATTGAAGATGGTACTGAGAACTATCAAACTAAAAATTATAAAAGAAGTTTAAAAAATAGATTGTTTTCACTACCTAAATTTGGAATGCATAAAAATGTTAAGAAAATTTATTTAACAAGGAATGATAATATTCCTGATTGTATTAAAGAAAAAGTTGAAGTAATTAATATTCATCAACTTTGGAAAAATAAAACAAAAGAAGAGCAAGATGAGATTTTATTTTTACTAAGTGTAGATAAAAATAAATTAGAAAATTTAAAGCATAAAAGTATCGTTTTATTTACACAGCCACTTTCAGAAGATAATGTTTTAACTGAGGAAGAGAAAATCGCTCTTTATAAAACTATCATAGGAAATTATGATCAAGAGAAACTTGTAATTAAAACACATCCAAGAGAAACTACAAACTATCGAAATTATTTCCCTAATATTGAGGTTTTTAGTGAAAATTACCCATCTGAGATTTTAGATGTATTAGGCATAAGATTTGAAAAAGTGGTAACAATTTTCTCAACGGCTGTATATGTATACCCAAAAGAAAATATTATTTTTTATGGTACAAAAATACACCATAAATTATTATCAAGATTTGGAAGAATAGAATATGAATAAGTTATTTTTGTCTAAATTTATTTTAGCTTTATTAGATTTTATTACATTTAATGCTTCTTTTTCATTATCTTTACTAATAATATCCTATTATCATCATGGATATGATCAATATTTACCTATTTACGAAATAGATGATAGATATTACATTCATACGCTTTTAGGTTTTCTTTGTGTTGGATGGTTTGCTATTAGGCTAAGACATTATACTTATAGAAAACCTTTTTGGTTTGAGTTAAAAGAGATTTTTAGAACACTTCTTATCTTTGCGGTTTTTGAACTTGCAATTGTTGCATTTTCTAAATTGTATTTCTCTCGCTATTTATGGGTGCTTATATGGGGGATTACCTTTCTACTTTTTCCATTGGCGAGAGTTTTAGTAAAGAAATTTCTTATAAAATCAGGTTGGTTTCTTAGAGATACAATTGTGATTGGTTCTGGGGATAATGCTTTTGATGTTTATAATGCATTAAGAGATGAACCTTATTTAGGGTTTCATGTTACGTATTTTATTTCAGTTTCTAATATTAGTAATAATGTAAAGGAATTAAATATTCCTATGTTAAATAATATGTCCTCTTGGACATCAGTAACTAAAAAAACAGATCAATTTATTATTGCATTGGAAGATGATGAAGAGGTAGATAGAAATAATTGGTTACGTTATTTTTCCACAAATGGATATCGTTCTGTTTTTGTTATTCCTACATTGAGAGGCTTACCTTTATATAGTACGGACATGTCTTTTATGTTTAGCCACGAAATGATGTTATTACGAATGAATAATAATTTGGCTAAACTATCTTCTCGTATTTTGAAACGAACCATGGATATTGTTGGTTCCTTAGCTATTATTATATTTTCCCCTGTGTTGCTTTATCTGTATTTTGCAGTAAAAAAAGATGGTGGTAATGCTATTTATGGACATCCTCGAATTGGTCGTAATGGGAAGACATTTAACTGCTTAAAGTTTAGATCCTTGATTGTAAATTCCAAAGAGGTGCTTGATGAATTGCTAAGAACAGATCCTCAAGCAAGAGCAGAATGGGAAAAAGATTTTAAATTAAAGAATGATCCTCGAATTACTAAAATCGGTGCTTTTATTCGCAAAACAAGTTTAGATGAATTACCTCAATTATTTAATGTTTTAAAAGGTGAAATGAGTTTAGTTGGGTCTCGCCCAATTGTAATTGATGAGTTAGAGCGTTATGAAGAAAACGTAGATTATTACTTAATGGCAAAACCCGGTATGACAGGGCTTTGGCAAGTCAGCGGACGTAATAATGTCGATTATAATACTCGCATTTATTTTGATTCTTGGTATGTAAAAAATTGGTCACTTTGGAATGATATTGCTATTTTGTTCAAAACTGTAAATGTAGTTTTAAAACGAGATGGAGCTTATTAATGTTTTATTTAATTATTTCTTAAGCGAGATTTCTTCTATTTGTATTACTTTAAATTTATTAACTCAACAAGATGAATATTTTAATCACCGGCGGTTCCGGCTTCATCGGTTCCGCTCTTATTCGATATATCATTTATCAGACTCAAGATTCCGTTATCAATATTGATAAACTGACCTATGCGGCAAATCAATCAGCTTTGAAAGAGGTTGAAAATAATCCTCGCTATGCTTTTGAGCAAATTGATATCTGTGATCTTAAGGCGATAGAAAGCGTTTTCGAGAAATATCAGCCTGATGCAGTGATGCATTTGGCGGCAGAAAGTCATGTCGATCGTTCTATTTCTGGAGCAGCTGATTTTATTCAAACCAATATCGTTGGTACTTATACGTTGTTAGAGGTTGCTAAGAATTATTGGCATACCTTAGACGAAGCTAAAAAAACGACCTTTCGATTCCACCATATTTCTACTGATGAAGTTTATGGTGATTTATCTCTTTCAGAACCTGCTTTTACCGAATATTCTCCTTATCATCCAAGCAGCCCTTATTCAGCATCAAAAGCAGCGAGTGATCATTTAGTTTATGCTTGGCATCGCACTTATGGCTTGCCGGTGATTATTACAAACAGTTCCAATAACTATGGAGCTTACCAACATCCGGAAAAACTCATCCCTTTAGTGATTTCAAATGCACTGATGGGGAAGCCTTTGCCAATTTATGGTGATGGGCAGCAGATTCGCGATTGGTTATTTGTGGAAGAGCATGTTCAAGCCTTATATTTAGTTTTAACAAAAGGTCGAGTCGGGGAAAACTATAATATCGGTGGAAATTGTGAAAAAACAAACCTTGAAGTGGTTAAAACAATTTGTCAATTACTCGAAGAACTTGCACCAAATAAGCCTAATAATATTAAGTATTACGATGATTTAATTATTTTTGTAAAAGACCGACCTGGTCACGATGTGCGATATTCATTGGATTGTTCCAAAATTCATGCAGAATTAGGTTGGCAACCGAAAATAACCTTTGAACGAGGACTTAGCCAGACGGTACAATGGTATTTGTTTAACAGTTAATCTTCTTAAATAGGGTAAAAGATAAGAATGTTTATCTATCTTGTGATTTTTTCTCTTTTTATTAGACAATAAAATATAAGATAGTTGAAGAAGTAAAAAATATTGCCTGAGTTATGAGCCAAGAATGACTGGCTTGTGAAATAAAATATATGGGAAACAATATGTATAATTCCTAAAATACAAATACATTTTGTTTCTAAATTATGGGTGTTTAAATTTTTAATAAAGAAAAATATTGGAGCTAGAATAATCAGGATTAATGCTATAAATCCAACTAAACCACGTTTCACCCAAGATTCTAAATATTGATTATGTAAACTGCCAAAATTTAAAGTGGTTTTAGCCATTTGTTTAGATTTTACTTGTTTATGTCTAAACTCCTCGTATCCATTACTCCCATGGCCAAAGATAGGTGCTTCCTTTATAGCAATTAAGGCATTTTCCCACATGTCAAATCTCGCACCTAATGAGGTGTTTCTATTGTTTTTTTCTAAATAGCTAACAATATCTGATTTTGCTGCGTTATATCGTTTTTCAATTCCGAATTTAGGATTGGCAATGAGTGCGGTTAATCCAATGGTAATAACTGTAACTAAAGTTATAATAAGTTTCTTATTAATGTCTTCTTTGTATAGAAATAAAATTATACCAATTACAACGGGTAAGCCAATCCATCCACCTCTAGCCCCAGATAATGCACTAGTCATGATAGCAAGTATACTGGCTACAAACCCAAATAATGTAGACTTATATTGTTTTTTGATGAAGAAGTGAAGAGTGATAACAAGGGTGAATGTGGCTAAAGAGATCGCAATGTTGCCCATTTGTATGTGCATTGTTTCAGGAAATGGTTTTTCATACCCTAATACAAACTTCTGAAATAAAGCAACGCATCCAGTAATTAATGCACTAGAAGGAATTGCGTATAAAATTGTTTTCCTTTTTATTGGAAAGTTTTTGAATAAAAGTAGTAGAGGAATGAATAATAGAAGTCGGCTTGGATTATCTATTTCTCTAATCCCATCTTTATTGATAATGATAGATAATAAGAATGTGGAGAAATAAAATAAAAAAGAAAAAATCAGTTTTTTATCTTCAGAGCTAAAAGATAGTTTTTTCTTTAATGGTATGAAATAAATCAATCCAATCGCGCTTAATATTATTGGTGCATAGTTATAGCCCTTTGGAACGATTAAAACGGTTAAGAAAAATAGAGAAACTAAGAGGTTAATTGTAAACGTTAGATGTTTTTCTTGAATCATACGAATAAAAGCATGTGCAAACTTAAATTGAGTAGATTCTACCTTAAATATTTGTAAAATGCTTGTTATTTATGATTGAATGATGTGAAATTAGGTATAAAACTGGTATAGTTTTTTTAATCCTTTTTTGTTTTATGTATGGGGAAGATATGCAAATTACACTTTCAAATAACTTAGCGAATGATGCTTGGGGAAAAAATGCTATTTTGAGCTTTGACTCTAATAAAGCAACAATTCATTTAAAAAATAATGAAAAAACTGACCGCACTTTAGTTCAACAAGCTGCTCGTAAATTGCGTGGGCAGGGAATTAAAGATGTGGAATTGCTCGGTGAAGAATGGGATTTAGAATTTTGCTGGGCGTTTTATCAAGGTTTTTATACCGCAAAACAAGATTACGGGATTGAGTTCCCTCATTTGGATCATGATCTACAAGATGAATTATTAGCGCGTATTGAATGTGGTGATTTTGTACGTGGGATTATTAATGAGCCAGCACAAAGCCTAACTCCAGTAAAATTAGCAGAACGTGCGGCTGAATTTATTTTAAACCAAGCTGATATTTATAATGAAAAAAGTGCGGTAAGTTTTAAGATTATTTCTGGTGAGGAACTTGAGCAACAAGGTTATCACGGAATTTGGACTGTGGGTAAAGGCTCTGCCAACTTGCCAGCTATGTTGCAACTTGATTTCAATCCAACACAAGATCCGAATGCGCCAGTGTTAGCTTGTTTAGTTGGTAAGGGGATTACTTTTGACAGTGGCGGCTACAGTATCAAACCAAGTGATGGAATGAGCACAATGCGAACCGATATGGGTGGGGCAGCATTATTAACGGGGGCATTAGGTTTCGCTATCGCTCGCGGATTAAATCAACGCGTTAAACTGTATTTATGTTGTGCAGAAAATTTGGTAAGCAATAATGCTTTTAAACTAGGCGATATTATTACTTATAAAAATGGCGTGACAGCAGAAGTGCTGAATACTGACGCTGAAGGGCGTTTGGTGTTGGCTGATGGATTGATTGAAGCGGACAGCCAAAATCCAGATTTTATTATTGATTGTGCAACTTTAACTGGTGCAGCAAAAATGGCAGTAGGAAATGACTATCATTCGGTATTATCTATGGATGATGATCTCGTGAAGAATATTTTCCAATCAGCAAAAGAAGAAAATGAACCTTTTTGGCGTTTACCATTTGAAGATTTTCATCGCTCACAAATTAATTCATCTTTTGCCGATATTGCTAATATTGGTTCTGTTCCAGTTGGAGCGGGGGCAAGTACAGCAACGGCATTTTTATCGTATTTTGTAAAAAATTATCAACAAAATTGGTTGCATATTGATTGTTCCGCAACTTATCGTAAATCGAGTAGTGATTTATGGGCTGTTGGGGCAACAGGGATTGGTGTGCAAACTTTAGCAAATTTAATGTTATCAAAATCATTGAAGTAAGGAGATATGATGACAGAAAGAACTTTTTCGATTATTAAACCTGATGCGGTAAAGCGTAATCTAATTGGAGCAATCTTAACTCGTTTTGAGCAAAATGGCTTTAAAATCATAGCCTCTAAAATGGTACGCTTAACTCGTGAGCAGGCTGAAGGCTTTTATGCAGAGCATCAAGGCAAAGAATTTTTTGCTCCTTTAGTTGATTATATGATGTCTTCGCCGATAGTGGTTTCTGTTCTTGAAAAAGAAAATGCAGTGAAAGATTACCGCACTTTGATTGGTACAACTAATCCAGAAACTGCAGAAGAAGGGACAATTCGTAAAGATTTTGCATTAAGTCAGCGTGAGAATTCGGTTCACGGATCAGATAGTATAGAAAATGCAAATCGTGAAATTGCTTATTTCTTTACTGATTGTGAAATTTTTGAGCGTTAATTGATAGCAAAAAGCACCTAAAAGTTTTAGGTGCTTTTAAATTTTTAATACTTATAAAATCAGACCTTCTTAAGGTTTATAGATGAACTCAATTCCTTCATCATCTTCTTCAGTCCAATCATCATCCCAATCTTCGTCATCATCAAATTGATGCTCAGCTAGTTGTTCTTGATGATAATCTTCCCATTTGAATTTTACTTCTTCAGGTGCAACTTGTTGTGTTTCAGCTTCGCGTGGATTCGCTATGATAAAGTCCATAATATCACGACAAAGTGGTGGAACATTTTTCCCTGTTGCAGCTGAAATTAGGTAATAGTCTTCTTCCCAACCTAATTGTTCGGTGATTTCTCGAACCCGCTCTTCAGCTTCTTCATCGCTCATCGTATCAATTTTATTGAATACTAACCAACGTGGCTTTTCTGATAATTTTTCACTGTATTGGAAAAGTTCAGATTCAATAATAGCGACATTATCTGCTGGATTAGATCCATCAATTGGAGCAATATCGACTAAATGAATAAGCACTCTACAACGTTCTAAATGTTTTAAAAAGCGAATTCCTAGCCCTGCACCATCTGCAGCCCCTTCAATTAATCCTGGAATATCAGCGACTACGAAACTGTGTGAGTCGTCCACTTTCACAACACCGAGACTTGGTACTAAGGTAGTAAATGGATAATCTGCAACTTTTGGTTTGGCGGCTGAAACGGCACGAATAAAAGTGGATTTACCTGCATTAGGAAAACCGAGCATTCCCACATCAGCAAGTAGCATTAATTCCAATAATAAATCGCGTTTTTCACCCGGTGTTCCCATTGTTTTTTGACGCGGTGCACGGTTTACCGATGATTTGAAACGGGTATTCCCTAAACCGTGATAACCGCCTTTGGCTACCAACATTTTTTGACCGTGTTGGGTTAAATCTCCCAAGGTTTCTTTGGTGTCATTATCAATAGCACGAGTTCCTACGGGAACAGGTAAAATAATATCTTTACCGCGACGTCCTGTACAATCTGAACTCCGTCCATTCTCTCCACGCTCTGCGGCAAAGCGTTTATTAAAACGGTAGTCAATTAAGGTATTGAGGTTTTCATCAGCCTGTAAATAGACATCGCCACCATCGCCACCGTCACCACCGTCAGGGCCTCCTTTCGGTATAAATTTCTCTCGACGGAAACTTACGCAACCGTTGCCACCATCCCCAGCCTCAATTCGAATAAGGGATTCATCAATAAATTTCATTAAAACTTCTCCAAAATAAACCGCACTTTAATGAGTTTTATGCGGTAATAATTTATGTCCAATTGCGGATAAAATTGCCCCGCATACTACAACAAATGCGCCAATATAGCTAATATTATTCAATTCCGGTGCCGCAAAATCTGCTGGGCTAAAATAATGCGCAATATGAGAAAATAGGATCGTGAAAAGAGGTACAAGTGTGATAACAACACTGACTTTTGATACATCCCAACGATTAAGTGCTTCCGCATAAGAGCCGTATCCAATTAAGGTATTTAAACAGCAGTAAATAAAACAAATCAGAGCTAAAGGTGTGAGTTCTTGTACTTGCGAAAATTCAACCATCGGCATAAAGACTATGGCACAACCTAAATACATCATTAGCAAGATTTGTTGTGAATTAAATTTACGTAACATTAATTTTTGCGCCATTCCATAAGCGACCCAAATAAGAGCACCCCCTACACCTAAAATGACACCTGTTGAATACTGATTTAGTCCAGCAAATGCATCAAAACGATCATTAAAGAATAAGCCTAAACCAATTAATAATAAGAAAAGTCCGATCTTTTGGTGCAACCCTAATTTTTCTTTGAAAATCAGTACACCACAGATGAGCATTCCAAAAGAGGATAAATGAATAAAAATTTGTGCAACTGACGGTTCAATGTAATTCAGCGAGCTACTAAATAATAGAAAATTGCTGGTAAGACCAATTACTCCAATAAGCATAATCCACGCATATTGGCGAACTTTCATTAATTCAGGTAATTGTTTTTTATAAGCAAGTAAAGCCAATAATGAAACTGCAGCAATAATGAAACGATACCATACGATAGTTTGCGCATTCATTACAGACAAAACTTGTTTCAAGGCAATAGGCAATGACCCCCAAGCCATAGCGGTAATAAGCGCAAAGGTAAAGCCTAATAAAGGTTGTTGTTTCATTGCTTGCTCGCTTATGTGAAATTAAAAAGACAAAACGCCCCACAAAATTGTAGGGCGTTTCAATGGAATAGATTTTAAATTATTCAGTAACAATACTTACGTATTTACGGCTTTTCTCGCCTTTTACTTCAAATTTAACTTTACCATCTGCAGTTGCGAATAAGGTGTGATCTCTTCCCATTCCTACGTTGTTACCTGCGTGGAATTTAGTACCACGTTGGCGAACAATAATGCTACCTGCTAATACAGATTCGCCACCGAAACGTTTAACACCAAGGCGTTTAGCTTCAGAATCGCGACCGTTACGAGTTGAACCACCAGCTTTTTTAGTTGCCATCTACTTGATCTCCTCTGAAATTATGCTTGAATCCCAGTGATTTTCACTTCTGTGAACCACTGACGATGACCTTGTTGTTTACGGCTGTGTTTGCGACGACGGAATTTAACGATTTTAACTTTCTCGCCACGACCTTGTGCAACAACTTCAGCCACTACTTTTGCACCAGCAACTACTGGTGCACCAATTTTAACATCTTCACCATTAACGATCATCAACACAGAATCGAACTCAACTGTTGCGCCAGTTGCAAGTTCAAGTTTTTCTAAACGAACAACTTGACCTTCGCTCACACGGTGTTGTTTACCGCCACTTTGGAAAACTGCGTACATAAATACTCCGCTTAATTGTGTTTTCCTGCTTTTTAGCAGTCCACACTTAAAAATTCATATAAATAGGTTGCAAATTCTACGGAAAAATCCTACCTATGGCAAGAATTTATTTATAATAAAATAAAAAAATTCCCTTCATTTGCGGATTGATTTCAGAAAGTCTGAAAATTCGGGTAAAATGCACCGCACTTTTGACTGATAAATGATGAAAAATGAAGAAACAAGATCTTATGAGCATAGACGAGATCCAGAAACTTGCAGATCCTGATATGCAAAAAGTTAATCAAAATATTCTTGCTCAGCTTAATTCAGATGTACCGCTAATAGGACAGTTAGGTTTTTATATTGTTCAAGGTGGTGGTAAGCGGATCCGTCCGTTGATCGCAGTTCTCGCAGCACGATCTTTAGGGTTTGAAGGATCTAATTCAATTACTTGTGCTACTTTTGTTGAATTTATTCATACCGCTTCTTTGTTACACGATGATGTCGTAGATGAATCTGATATGCGTCGTGGGCGTGCTACGGCGAATGCTGAATTTGGCAATGCGGCGAGTGTGTTGGTAGGCGATTTTATTTATACGCGTGCATTTCAATTAGTTGCACAGTTAGAATCATTGAAAATTTTAAGTATTATGGCTGATGCGACTAATGTTTTAGCGGAAGGCGAAGTTCAGCAGTTAATGAATGTTAATGATCCCGAAACGAGCGAAGCTAATTATATGCGTGTAATTTATAGCAAAACTGCGCGTTTGTTTGAAGTGGCTGGTCAGGCTGCGGCAATTGTTGCCGGTGGAACAGAAGCTCAAGAAAAGGCGTTACAAGATTATGGGCGTTATCTTGGCACTGCATTTCAGCTCGTGGATGATGTATTGGATTATAGTGCAAATGCGCAAGCTCTAGGCAAAAATGTAGGCGATGATTTAGCTGAAGGAAAACCAACCCTTCCTCTACTACACGCTATGCGTCATGGAAATGCTCAACAGGCGGCTTTAATTCGCGAAGCGATTGAGCAAGGCGGTAAACGTGAAGCAATTGATGAAGTATTAGCTATTATGACTGAGCATAAGTCTTTAGATTATGCAATGAATCGTGCAAAAGAAGAGGCTCAAAAAGCAGTGGATGCAATCGAAATTTTGCCAGAAAGTGAATATAAACAAGCGTTGATTTCATTGGCATATTTGTCTGTAGATAGAAATTATTAGTCCATAATTTAGCTTATATACTTGATACCCATTAATTTTAATTAAACTTTATGAATACAGAACTTCAACCTAAACTAGAAAAAAGTGCGGTCAATTTTCAAGCTAAACCGCGAAAACAAAAAATCCGTAAGGATCCTAACGCACCTTTTATTCGTGAAAAACTTGAGTTGCCAGATGGACACAATAAGCTCCTTTTGCATTCTTGTTGTGCGCCTTGCTCTGGCGAAGTGATGGAAGCAATTCTTGCATCAGGCATTGAATTTACAATTTATTTTTATAATCCAAACATTCATCCACTCAAAGAATATTTGATTCGTAAAGAAGAAAATATCCGTTTTGCAAAAAAATTTGGTATTCCATTTATTGATGCTGATTACGATCGTCAAAATTGGTTTGATCGTGCTAAGGGTATGGAATGGGAGCCTGAGAGAGGTATTCGCTGCACAATGTGTTTTGATATGCGTTTTGAAAAAGCTGCTGCATATGCTCATAAACATGGTTTCCCTGTATTTACTAGTTGCCTAGGTATTTCTCGCTGGAAGGATATGAATCAAATCAATGGCTGTGGACATCGTGCGGCGGAAAAATATGATGATGTTATTTATTGGGATTATAACTGGCGCAAGGAAGGTGGCTCGCAACGCATGATTGAAATTAGTAAGCGTGAGCGGTTTTATCAACAGGAATATTGCGGTTGTGTGTATTCTTTACGTGATAGTAATAAATGGCGAGAAGAGACGGGTCGTCAAAAAATTGAAATCGGAAAATTGTATTATAGTGCTGATTAAAAATAGAAAAATAAAGGTGTTGTTTCACAGAATTTGCTGAACAGCACCTTTTATTTCACTATTTTATCACTTCATCTTGATCATAATGATTAATTTTTAAACGTTGAAAATAATCTTTTGTTTCTTCAATGATCACTTTTCGCAATCCAATAAGCGCGATAAGATTTGGGAAAGCCATTAAACCATTTACGATATCGGCGATAATCCATATTAAATTTAAATGTAAGAATGCGCCTAATCCAACCAATATAATATAAGCTAAACGATATAGTTTTACGCCACGAATACCAACGAGATAAACAAAGCAACGTTCACCGTAGTAACACCAGCCTAAAATAGTTGTGAATGCAAAAAATAATAAACCTACTGTTACAATCGTTGCGCCAATTGACATGCCTAAACCTTGTGAGAATGCGTAGTTTGTTATTGTGGCACCTGCTAATTCAGGATTGTTCCACGCCCCCGTTAATACCAATACAATACCACTCATCGTACAAACGATGATGGTATCCAAAAATGTTCCTGTCATAGAAATTAAACCTTGACGGACAGGCTCACGAGTTTGTGCCGCTGCGGCTGCAATTGGTGCGCTTCCTAAACCAGATTCATTGGAGAAAATGCCTCTGGCGACGCCTGATTGAATAGCCTTCATTACGGTAAAGCCAACAGCCCCGCCTAGCGCAGCTTGTGGATTAAAAGCACTATAAATAATTAATGAGATCGCATCTGGTACTTTTTCTAGATTTAAAAGGATGATAACTAGTGAAGTCGTGACGTATAAAATAGCCATAAACGGCACAATTACCGATGATGTGGTTGCGATATGTTTTACACCGCCCAGAATGATTAAGCCGACTAAAAGCGTAACAATGATTGCTGTAACTAAAACTGGAATATTAAAAGTGTCTTGCATTGCATAAGTAATCGCATTGACTTGAGGGAATGTACCGATTCCAAAAAAGGCAACCATTACGCCAAATAATGCAAATAATTTTGCTAACCATTTGATACCTAGCCCGCGTTCAATGTAATACATTGGACCGCCAGCCATAAAGCCATTTTTATCGCGAACACGGTATTTAACTGCGAGTAAACATTCAGCATATTTTGTTGCCATTCCTAATAAGGCGACTAGCCACATCCAAAAAATAGCACCTGGTCCACCTGCTTGTACCGCAGTTGCAACGCCCACAATATTCCCAGTTCCAATCGTTGCTGCTAATGCGGTACAAAGTGCGGCAAAAGATGACACATCACCTTTTCCATCTTTATCTTTTTTGAACAAATAACCCAGCGCACGTGGTAAATAGCGAATTTGAATAAAACCTAAGCGTAATGTTAAATAAAGCCCTGTGCCAGATAATAATATAAGTAGCGGTGCGCCCCAAATAAAGCTATCAATAGCTGAAAGAATTGACTCAATTGTCATATGATTCCTCGTCGTTTAAATCAAAAATAAACACGACAAGAAGACGAAAAGATACAATAGAAAAGAAAGTGCGGTAAAAAGATAGATAATTTCCACACTTACGATAGATTGTCTTTTGCCCCTGTCCTTTTGCCTGAGCGTTTGAAAAACGATTGAAAAATTAACCGCTCTTTTGCGCCTTCGGCGTCCATTTCTAAAATGGATCTCTCCAAGGGTTCGTCCAGTAACAGTCCCTGCCATCGCACCTGAAAGATTTTACATCGTCGGTGTGGGGTCTATTCCCCGCTCTCCAGCTACCTTCATCCGAACTCACTTTTCATTGTGGCAATCACAATGAAAGCGTATGGATTCTATCAAAATGGGAAATAAATTTCAAAAAGGAATTTTTAAATAACCTAGTTCATTCAATATCTCCACAAAAACGATATCCTTCACCATGTACTGTCATAATGATATTTGGGGCATTTGGATGGTCTTCAAAATGTCTTCTGATACGTCGAATTGTGACATCCACCGTACGATCTTGAGGTTTTAACTCACGACCCGTTATTTTTTTTAGTAATTCTTCGCGCGTTTGTAATTTCCCTGGATTTTCACAGAAATGTAACATTGCACGAAATTCACTGCGAGGAAGTTTAAATTCTTGCCCTTCTGGCGTAATTAAACTATGGCTATTTAAATCTAATTTCCAGCCGTTAAAACGATAGAATTCTCGACCAAATGTATTTTCTTTTTCTTGCTGTGGCATTGTGCGATGCAATAGATTTCGCGCGCGGATAGTTAATTCTCGAGGGTTAAAAGGCTTGGTTAAATAATCATCGGCACCGATTTCTAGCCCTAGAATTTTATCCACTTCATTATCACGACCAGTTAAGAAAATAAGCGGCAAGTTGAGTTCTTCGCCGAGCTCTCTTGCCAATAATAAGCCATTTTTACCTGGTAAATTAATATCCATCACAACTAAATTAATATTATGATTTGCCAGTATATGATGCATTTCAGTACCATTTTCTGCTTCAAACACATCATATCCTTCCGCTTCAAAAATCCCTTTAAGCGTATTTCGAGTGACAATTTCATCTTCAACAACGAGAATTTTTGGAGTAGTCATTTTCCATCCTTATACTTATTTTGGCGTATGCTATCAAAGCTATCATTCTATCTGTGCAACATTATTGTAACAATAAAAAAGTGCGGTGATTTTTTACTTGATTTTCGTTTTTGTGATCTAAATCATAGTTTTAGGTATTCAACTTTCTTTGTGATAGAATTTCGAGAATCTATATTTTTATACTTAATTCTATGAAAAAACTCTTTCTTTTTTTTACGCTGATTTTCACCGCTTTTGCGGCTAATTCAGGTTTATTCGATAAAAAACAAACCTTTTTAAAAGTAGATGATGCTTTTGCTTTTTCTGCTACTTTATCTACAGATAAAAGCCAGTTACAAGCCCATTGGGATATTGCCGATGGCTATTATTTGTATCAAGATAAAATTAGTGCTGAGTTAGTCGGTAAATCAAATCCTCTCTCTTTACATACCCAACAGGCGGCGGAGTTACATCAAGATCCTTATTTTGGCGAAGTAAAAGTTTTTACTCACTCAATTGATGGCATATTTAGGGGCGCATTTAATAATGCTGATGATAAGGTTGAAATCACTTATCAAGGATGTACCGAAGGTTTTTGCTATCCGCCTGAAACTAAAGTATTACGAATTGGGGATTTAGCCGTTTCTCAAAAGCAAATTGTCGAAAAAACAGTTGAAAAAAATACCGCACTTTTATCTGAACAAGATCGTTTAGCTGATGGTTTATTCCATAGTAAATGGGCAATTTTTGGTTTCTTTGTATTAGGATTGGGACTGGCTTTTACGCCTTGCGTATTGCCAATGTTACCGTTGCTTTCTGCTATTGTTATCGGTCAGCAACAACGTCCAAATATGATGCGAGCGTTTAGTTTAGCTTTTCTTTATGTTCAAGGCATGGCTCTGACTTACACTTTGTTAGGTCTTGCAGTGGCAGCCATCGGTTTACCGTTTCAAATCGCCTTGCAACATCCTTATGTGATGATAGGGCTTTCTATTTTATTTGTTGTGCTTGCCCTTTCAATGTTTGGCTTATTTACTATTCAATTGCCAAATAGCTTACAAAATAAACTAAATACGTGGAGCCAAAAACAAACTTCGGGTGCTTTTGGCGGAGCCTTTGCAATGGGAATGATTGCTGGGCTGGTGGCATCGCCTTGCACATCTGCGCCACTTTCTGGTGCTTTACTTTATGTGGCACAAAGTGGCGATTTATTCACAGGCGCAGCAACCCTTTATTTGCTCGCACTTGGTATGGGCGTGCCGCTAATGTTAATCACATTGTTTGGTAATAAAATTTTGCCCAAATCAGGTGAGTGGATGAACACAGTGAAACAAACATTCGGCTTTGTTATGTTGGCGTTACCTGTATTTTTACTTTCTCGTATTTTGCCTGAAGTATGGGAGCCTCGCTTATGGG
Organism: Haemophilus aegyptius; assembly: GCF_900475885.1. Lineage (GTDB taxonomy): Bacteria > Pseudomonadota > Gammaproteobacteria > Enterobacterales > Pasteurellaceae > Haemophilus > Haemophilus influenzae. The sequence continues at coordinate 120,287 of NZ_LS483429.1, read as the reverse complement.
CTGGGTTAGCGACAGTATTTTTTATTTGGTTTGCGTTGCAGATGTCTAAGAACGGTTTTGGCTATGCTATTAAAATTATTAGTTTTGCGTTGGCTATGGTTACTGTACAACCCCTGCCAAATTGGATTTGGCAAACTCAGACTACAACACAAAGTGCGGTAGAAAATAAGTCTGTTTCTCAGGTTAAATTTAAGCAAATTAAAAATACTGAAGAACTTGACCGCACTTTAGCGGAAAATCCGCATTTAATTGCTATGTTGGATTTATACGCGGATTGGTGTGTTGCTTGTAAAGAATTTGAAAAGCTGACGTTTTCAGATCCACAAGTGCAACAGCAATTTCAAAATATCTTATTGTTACAAGTGAATATGACAAAGAATAACCCAGAAAATAAAGCATTAATGGAACGCTTTAATGTGATGGGATTGCCTACGATTTTATTTTTTGATCAGCAAAATAATGAAATTAAAGGAAGTAGAGTAACGGGCTTTATGGATGCTGATGCTTTTTCCAATTGGTTAAAAGCCTTGCATTAAGTTAGAATTATTTACAATAAGTAAAAACTTTTTTTCTGTTATACATCTTATTTAACAAATAGCTAATCATTACTATAGCTAGGTTTTAATTTATCTTTAAACGAAAGGAAAGCAAAATGAACAATCTTGAAAAATATCACCCGTATTTCTTGGCATTTTTACGTATCGTTGCCGCTTATATGTTTATTTTACACGGCACAGCAAAATTTTTGGAATTTCCAATTTCTGCGATCCAATGCTACTAGTGGCAGGCGTAATTGAAATTGTGGGTTCCATTTTATTAATCTTAGGTTTATGTACACGCCAAGCCGCGTTTATTTTGTCAGGGGAAATGGCATATGCCTATTTCTTTCTCCACGTAGCAGGAAAAGGAAACCTATTTTTCCCAATTGCAAATGGCGGCGAGCTTGCATTACTTTACTCACTTCTCTTTCTATATTTTGTATTTTCTGGCGCAGGTGCTTGTGCTTTAGATAATAAGTTTTTTAAAAAGTAGTTTAGTTGTAGTTTCATAATTTTATCCTTATTTTTGCCCACATTTATGTGGGCTTTTTTATGCCTGAAATTTATCGTATTTTTACCGCACTTTAAGAAATTATATTTAATCTTTTCTATATTTAAGCAAACGTTTGCGTTATAATTCTCATCGCTTATTTTTAACTATTTAATGAAAGGAAAATACAATGGCAGATCGTCCAATTCGTCAGGCTTTACTGAGTGTGTCTGATAAAACGGGTATTGTAGAGTTTGCTCAAGGTTTAGTTAAACGTGGTGTAAAACTACTTTCAACAGGTGGAATGGCAAAACTTTTAGCACAAAATGGTTTACCTGTAATGGAAGTGTCTGATTACACAGGTTTCCCAGAAATGATGGACGGTCGAGTGAAAACCTTACATCCCAAAGTACATGGCGGGATTCTTGGTCGTCGTGGTACAGATGATGCCATCATGCAGCAACATGCCATTGAAGGTATTGATATGGTCGTTGTGAATTTATATCCCTTTGCTGCCACTGTGGCAAAACCTGATTGCACTTTGGCTGATGCGGTAGAAAATATCGATATTGGCGGTCCAACAATGGTTCGTTCTGCAGCGAAAAACCATAAAGATGTGGCGATCGTAGTTAATAACAATGATTTCAACGCAATTCTAGCCGAAATGGATCAACATCAAAACAGCCTAACTTTTGAAACTCGTTTTGACCTTGCGATTAAAGCATTTGAACATACCGCTCAATATGATTCTATGATTGCCAACTATTTCGGTCAGCTAGTAAAACCTTATCATATTGCAGAGGAAGAAGAGGCGAATGCGAAGTGCGGTCAATTCCCACGAACTTTAAACCTTAACTTCGTGCGTAAACAGACTATGCGTTACGGCGAAAACGCCCATCAAAATGCGGCATTTTATGTTGATTTAAATGTGAAAGAAGCGAGCGTGGCTACAGCTAATCAACTGCAAGGTAAAGCCTTGTCTTACAATAATATTGCCGACACTGATGCTGCACTTGAATGCGTGAAAGAATTTGACGAGCCAGCTTGCGTAATCGTTAAACATGCCAATCCATGTGGCGTGGCGTTAGGTAAGGATATTTTAGACGCTTATAATCGCGCTTACCAAACCGATCCAACGTCTGCTTTTGGCGGCATTATTGCTTTTAACCGTGAATTAGACGAAAAAACGGCGAATGAAATTGTGGAACGCCAATTCGTTGAAGTGATTATCGCACCGAAAGTTTCTGCTGAAGCGCAAGAAGTCGTGAAACGTAAGAAAAATGTGCGTTTGCTTGAATGTGGTGAATGGACTTCTCGTTCCGAACGTTTGGATTTCAAACGTGTAAACGGCGGTTTATTAGTACAAGATGCGGATTTAGGTATGGTTGGCGTGGATGATTTAAAAGTCGTGAGTAAACGTCAGCCAACTGAACAAGAATTAAAAGACTTATTATTCTGCTGGAAAGTGGCAAAATTTGTGAAATCCAATGCCATTGTTTACGCCAAAGACAATCAAACTATCGGCATTGGTGCAGGTCAAATGAGCCGTGTGTATTCGGCCAAAATTGCAGGTATCAAAGCACAGGATGAGGGCTTGACCGTGGCTGGTTGTGTGATGGCATCTGATGCGTTCTTCCCATTCCGTGATGGCATTGATGCGGCAGCGAAAGTGGGTATTCAATGTGTGATCCATCCAGGTGGTTCAATGCGCGATCAAGAAGTCATTGATGCGGCGGATGAACATAATATGGTAATGGTATTGACTGGAATGCGACATTTTAGACATTAATTTATCTAACTATCCCCCTCTTTACAAAAGAGGGGGAATTGCAGGTAAAAAATAGCCGTACTTTTTTAAATTAGGCATACGCAAGGACTACAACATGGACATCCTCATCATCGGAAACGGCGGTCGTGAACACGCTTTGGCTTGGAAAGCTGCACAATCTCCATTAGCAGATAAAGTTTTTGTCGCACCGGGTAACGTGGGTACCGCATTGGAACACAAAGTAGAAAACGTGAATATTTCTGCGACAGATATTCCCGCATTAGTGAAATTTGCTCAAGATAAACAAATTGGATTAACCATTGTTGGTCCTGAAGCCCCCTTAGTGACTGGGGTAGTTGATGCATTTCGTGAAGCTGGATTGAAGATTTTTGGGCCAACTCAAGCAGCGGCACAATTAGAGGGTTCAAAAGCATTTACTAAAGATTTCCTTGCTCGTCATAAAATTCCAACAGCGGAATATCAAAACTTTACCGAAGTCGAACCAGCATTGGCTTACTTGCGTGAGAAAGGCGCGCCAATTGTCGTTAAAGCGGATGGCTTGGCGGCGGGTAAAGGCGTAATCGTTGCGATGACATTGCAAGAAGCCGAAGATGCAGTACGCGATATGCTTTCTGGTAATGCCTTTGGCGAAGCGGGCAGCCGAGTAGTGATTGAAGAATTTCTAGATGGCGAAGAAGCCAGTTTTATCGTCATGGTAGATGGTAAAAACGTAGAACCTATGGCGACTAGCCAAGATCATAAACGTGTGGGCGAAAATGATACGGGGTTAAATACAGGCGGTATGGGTGCGTATTCGCCTGCACCAGTAGTAACACCCGAAATTCATAGTCGCATTATGAAGGAAGTGATTTACCCAACCGTTAATGGCATGGCAGCGGAAGGCAATGTTTACACGGGTTTCCTATATGCAGGATTAATGATTATGCCAAATGGGCAGCCGAAAGTGATCGAATTTAACTGCCGTTTTGGCGATCCAGAAACGCAGCCAATAATGCTACGTCTCAAATCAGACCTTGTTGAACTCTGTCTTAAAGCATGTGACGGCAAATTAGATGAAGTAATATCACAATGGGATCCACGAGCTTCTTTAGGTATCGTATTGGCTGCAGAGGGATACCCAAAGGATTATCGTAAAGGCGATGAAATCAGCGGATTGCCTAAAAGTGCGGTCAAAAACGAGAAAGTTTTCTTAGCGGGTGTCGCAGAACAAGAAGGCAAGCTAGTCACAAACGGCGGTCGTGTACTTTGTGTGACTGCGTTAGGCGAAAGTGTATTTGAAGCACAACAAAAAGTGTTAAAATTGGCTGAGCAAATTCAATGGTCTGGGCGTTTTTATCGTCGAGATATTGGTTACAGGGCTGTGGAACGAGAGTTGCAAAAATAATCCATATCATTATGATGAATTAATTTCATTTAAGTGATGAAAATTTAGGAATGAAATTTTAATTAAATTTTTATCCATAAACAGTTAAACTATCTGCCATAAATTACATAACAGGAGAACACAATGTTTACAAGAAATATGACTATCGCTGATTACGATCCAGTATTGTGGCAAGCGATTCAAGATGAAAATCGTCGTCAAGAAGAACATATCGAACTCATTGCATCTGAAAACTATGCGAGTCCACGTGTGATGGAAGCGCAAGGTTCACAATTCACTAATAAATATGCGGAAGGCTATCCAGGTAAACGTTATTACGGTGGTTGTGAGTATGCGGACATTGTGGAACAGTTAGCAATTGACCGTGCGAAAGAATTATTTGGTGCAGATTACGTGAATGTTCAACCGCACTCTGGATCACAAGCAAACGCTGCAGTGTATGGTGCATTGATTAATGCAGGCGATACTATTTTAGGTATGGATTTGGCTCACGGTGGTCATTTAACTCACGGGGCAAAAGTCAGTTTCTCTGGCAAAATTTATAACTCCGTACTTTATGGAATTACTGCGGATGGCTTAATTGATTATGAAGACGTTCGTCAAAAAGCATTAGAATGTAAACCAAAACTTATCGTTGCTGGTTTCTCGGCTTATTCACAAGTTGTGGATTGGGCGAAAATGCGTGAAATCGCAGATGAAGTTGGTGCATATTTATTTGTGGATATGGCGCATGTAGCAGGATTAATTGCAGCGGGTTTATATCCAAATCCACTGCCTCATGCACATGTTGTGACAACAACAACTCACAAAACATTGGGCGGTCCGCGTGGTGGTTTAATTCTTTCATCTTGTGGCGATGAAGAAATCTACAAAAAATTACAATCATCCGTATTCCCTGCAAATCAAGGTGGTCCATTAGTTCATATTATTGCGGCAAAAGCAGTTTGCTTTAAAGAAGCATTAGAGCCTCAATATAAAGAATACCAAGCAAATGTAATCAAAAATGCAAAAGCAATGGTTGAAGTATTTAAACAACGTGGTTATGACGTTGTGTCAAATGGTACTGAAAACCACTTGTTCTTAGTAAGTTTCATTAAACAAGGATTAACAGGTAAAGCAGCTGATGCGGCATTAGGCAAAGCAAATATTACCGTGAATAAAAATGCAGTACCAAACGATCCGCAAAAACCATTCGTCACTTCTGGCATCCGTGTAGGTACACCATCTGTGACTCGCCGTGGTTTCAATGAAAATGATGTGCGTGAATTAGCTGGCTGGATGTGTGATGTTTTAGATGCTTTAGGCAAAGAAAATGAAGAACAAGTGATTGCTGAAACTAAAGAAAAAGTATTAGCAATTTGTAAACGTCTTCCAGTTTATCCGAAATGATTTATTTTCTTTCGTTGATTATATGTTTAGCGGCGATTAATATCGCCGCTTATTTTTTATGGGAAATTATATGACTTATATTGTTGGCTTAACTGGTGGCATTGGTAGTGGTAAAACAATGATTGCTAATTTATTTGCCGATCTTGGTGTACCTCTAGTGGATGCGGATGTGGTTGCTAGAGAAGTCGTCGCGAAAGATTCCCCCTTATTGTCAAAAATTGTTGAACATTTTGGGGCTCAAATTTTAACGGAACAAGGCGAGCTTAATCGCGCGGCTTTACGAGAGCGAGTGTTTAACCATGATGAAGATAAATTGTGGTTAAATAACCTTCTACATCCCGCTATTCGTGAACGAATGAAACAACAACTCGCTGAACAAACTGCGCCTTACACATTATTTGTCGTCCCTTTATTAATAGAAAATAAATTGACCGCACTTTGTGATCGTATTTTGGTGGTGGATGTGAGTCCACAAACTCAACTTGCTCGTTCAGCTCAACGAGATAACAATAATTTTGAACAAATTCAACGAATTATGAATTCTCAAGTTTCTCAACAAGAGCGTTTGAAATGGGCGGATGATGTGATTAATAATGATGCTGAACTGGCCCAAAACTTACCGCACTTGCAGCAAAAGGTGCTAGAATTGCACCAGTTTTATTTACAACAAGCGGAAAATAAAAATGTCTGACGAAATGATTGAAGTACCTTGTCCGATTTGCCAAAAATCTGTGCCTTGGATAAATGAAAGTACTTTTCGACCTTTTTGTAGCAAACGTTGCCAGTTAATTGATCTTGGCGAATGGGTGGCTGAAGAAAAAGCGATTCCAAGTGATACTGCTGATTTTGCAATGGATCCAAATGTGAGTGACGGATGGAGCATTAAATAGAGATTAACCGATAGGAAACCCTATCGGTTAATTTTTATAAGTGCGGTGCTTTTTTTGAGGATTTTTCCTAAAAATGCTATGCTAAACGTAATTTTATTATTCTAAAATGTGATTTTTATGCAACAAGATTATTTAAGCCAACAACGATTCTCCGCGCTTCCTCTACACCCGATTGTACGAGATGCTTTGGCAAAAAAAGGCTTTGATTTTTGTACCCCAATTCAGGCTTTATCCTTGCCTATCAGTTTAAATGGACGAGATGTTGCAGGACAAGCTCAAACTGGTACAGGCAAGACAATGGCTTTTTTAACGGCTACTTTTCACCATCTTTTAACCCACCAAGATCCTAATCTTAAATATCCTCACCCAAGAGCTTTGATTTTAGTGCCTACTCGAGAATTAGCGGTGCAGATTAGTAATGACGCAGAATTTCTTGCAAAAGCGAGTGGATTAAAGACCGCACTTGCCTATGGTGGCGATGGTTATGATAAACAACTACAAGCGATTGAGTGTGGCGTAGATATTTTGATTGGTACGACGGGGCGAGTCATTGATTATGTGAAACAAGGCGTAATTGGTTTAGATGAAATCCAAGTTGTCGTGCTAGATGAAGCAGATCGAATGTTTGATCTTGGGTTTATCCGTGATATTCGTTATTTATTGCGTAAATGCCCCGCTCCGCAAGCTCGTTTAACGATGTTATTTTCAGCGACGCTTTCTTATAAAGTGCGTGAATTAGCATTTGAAGATATGAATGACCCTGAATATATTGAAATTGAACCTGAACAAAAAACAGGTCATCGCATTAAAGAAGAACTTTTTTATCCATCTAATCAGGATAAAATGGCACTTCTCTTAACCTTAATGGAAGATGAATGGCCTGAACGCTGTATTGTATTTGCGAATACGAAACATCGTTGTGAAGAAATTTGGGGCTATTTGGCGGCTGATGGGCATCGTGTCGGTTTACTGACTGGCGATGTAGCACAGAAAAAACGTTTATCGTTATTAAAACAATTTACTGATGGTGATTTGGATATTTTAGTGGCAACAGATGTGGCTGCTCGTGGCTTGCATATTTCTGATGTGACGCATGTTTTCAATTATGATTTACCCGATGATCGAGAAGATTATGTTCACCGAATCGGCCGCACTGGACGAGCAGGGGAAAGTGGTGTTTCGATTAGTTTTGCTTGCGAAGAATATGCGATGAATTTACCAGCAATTGAAGAATATATTGGCCATTCTATCCCTGTGAGCCAATATGAAACAGAAGCCTTGCTTGAACTGCCGAAACCGTATCGGTTGAAACGTGCGGTGCCACCGCAAGGACATACAAGACATCGTTCTTATCACACAAAATAGGTGGGCTTCAGTCCACGCATTTATTTAATGATGAAAAGTGCGGTTAATTTTGACTGCATTTTATATTCCTATTTTTTATATCCTCCTTTGTTCATCATTCATCTTGTGGGTTTACGGCTTACCTACAGATAAGTATTGTTACGTTTTTTGTTTTTTAACTTGCCAAAAAACAAAAAATAAATAAAATGAACGATCATTCATTTTTTGAGCAATTATTGCTCCTTATTTTACTCAAGGATCTTATGCGACAAGCTAAAACAGACTTAGCTGAACAGATTTTTTCAGCGACAGATCGTTTAATGGCAAAAGAAGGGTTGAATCAACTTTCTATGCACAAACTTGCGAAAGAAGCAAATGTAGCCGCAGGAACGATTTACCTTTATTTTAAAAACAAAGATGAGTTGCTTGAACAATTTGCACACAGAGTGTTTTCAATGTTTATGGCAACACTTGAAAAAGATTTTGATGAAACGAAACCTTTTTTCGAACAGTATCGACAAATGTGGAAAAACATTTGGTATTTCTTACAAGAAAATCCCACTATTCTATCCAATTTAAAGCAATATGAATCTTTGCCGAATTTCAAGGATATTTGTAAAAACATTAAAAATTGCCGTTGGGATTTATTTTGTCATCAAGCCCAAAAAGCTGGCTTATTAGCGGAATTATCTGAAGATATTCTCTTTTTATTAAGTTTGAAAACGGCGATAAATTTAGCCTCTGATGCAAAATTTATCGATTTCGATCTTAAGCCTGAAATTTTAGAATCTGTGATTGAACGCTCTTGGCGTGCGATTCAGAAATAATTGTTGCTATTTTTATAACGGAGCTTTAAACATGAGTCAAACTCAACATCAAAGACCAAAACGCTCACATATTTTCTTTATGAAAATAATTTTAGTGGTATTTGTCTTAATTTTTGTCGGTGTCATCGGTTTTAATATGATAAAAGGCGTAATGATAAGCCGAGCCATTGCAGAAATGCCAGAACCTTCAAGCCCAGTGACCGCACTTGAAGTACAACCACGTGAGTGGACGCCAGTTATTAACACAACAGGTCTTGTGCGTCCAAATCAAGGCGCAATGCTCAGTACACAAAATGCAGGTACGATTTCTCAAGTACTTGTGCAAAATGGCCAACAAGTGAAAAAAGGCGATTTACTCATTGAACTCGACAGTTCAGTAGAACATGCAAGCCTACAAGCCGCACAGGCACAACTCCCAGCTCTTCGCCAAACTTATCAACGTTATGCGAATTTATTGAAAAGCAATGCTGTTTCACGACAAGAAATGGATAACGCAAAAGCGGCTTATGACGCTCAACTAGCCAATATCGAATCTTTAAAAGCAGTAATTGAGCGCCGTAAAATTGTTGCGCCATTTGATGGCAAAGCAGGTATTGTGAAAGTAAATGTGGGTCAATATGTGAATGTTGGAACAGAAATTGTGCGTGTAGAAGATACTAGCTCAATGAAAGTGGATTTTGCTCTTTCACAAAATGATTTAGATAAATTACATATCGGTCAGCGCGTTACAGCGACAACAGATGCTCGCTTGGGCGAAACATTTTCAGCTCGAATCACGGCTATTGAACCTGCCATTAATTCATCAACAGGTTTAGTTGATGTTCAGGCTACTTTTGATCCTGAAGATGGGCATAAATTGCTTTCAGGTATGTTCTCTCGTTTACGCATTGCGCTTCCAACTGAAACAAATCAAGTTGTCGTTCCACAAGTAGCTATTAGCTACAATATGTATGGCGAAATTGCCTATTTACTTGAACCATTATCTGAAGAAGAAAAAGGAAAAATGTCAGGTAATGAAAAATTGGATCGTCTCTATCGTGCGAAACAGATCACCGTATTTACTAAAGATCGTCAAGGTGTTTATGCTCAATTACAGGGAAATGAAGTTAAAGTGGGAGATAAAATTATTACAGGCGGTCAGCAAGGTATTGGTAATGGAAGTCTTGTGGAATGGATTAAAAAAGACATTGTGGGTGCAGTAGAGCCTGCACATAAAACACCACTTTAATGTATGAGGAAATCCGAATGAAATTTACCGATATATTTATTCGTCGTCCTGTTTTAGCAGTTTCAATTAGTTTGTTAATGATTATTTTAGGGTTGCAAGCAATCTCGAAATTGGCAGTGTGTGAATACCCTAAAATGACTACTACAGTCATTACAGTGAGTACCGCATATCCAGGGGCAGATGCGAATTTAATCCAAGCATTTGTTACGTCAAAATTGGAAGAATCTATCGCGCAAGCCGATAATATTGATTATATGTCTTCGACTAGTGCGCCTAGTAGTTCGACTATTACAATAAAAATGAAATTAAATACCGATCCTGCAGGCGCGTTAGCAGATGTGTTAGCCAAAGTGAATGCAGTAAAGTCAGCATTACCAAATGGTATTGAAGATCCTAGTGTATCCTCTTCTTCAGGTGGGAGCGGTATTATGTATATCAGTTTCCGATCTAAAAAACTAGATTCTAGTCAGGTAACTGATTACATCAATCGTGTAGTCAAACCACAGTTTTTTACCATTGAGGGTGTTGCCGAAGTACAGGTATTTGGTGCAGCTGAATATGCATTACGTATTTGGCTAGATCCACAAAAAATGGCAGCTCAAAATCTTTCTGTGCCAACAGTGATGTCTGCCCTTTCTGCAAATAATGTACAAACGGCTGCGGGGAACGATAATGGCTATTATGTGAGTTATCGTAATAAAGTAGAGACTACAACGAAATCAGTGGAACAACTCAGCAACTTAATTATTTCATCAAATGGCGATGATTTAGTGCGTTTGCGTGATATTGCAACCGTTGAATTAAATAAAGAAAGTGATAATTCGCGTGCTACGGCAAATGGCGCAGAGTCCGTTGTGTTAGCCATCAATCCAACCTCGACAGCAAACCCTTTGACTGTCGCAGAAAAAATTCGCCCTTTATATGAAAGTATAAAAACACAACTGCCAGACAGTATGGAAAGCGATATTCTTTATGACCGCACTATTGCTATTAATAGCTCTATTCACGAGGTCATAAAAACTATTGGTGAAGCTACTTTGATCGTTTTAGTGGTAATTTTAATGTTTATCGGTTCGTTCCGTGCTATTTTAATTCCAATCTTGGCTATTCCAATTTCTCTTATTGGCGTATTAATGCTGCTACAAAGTTTCAACTTTTCTATTAATTTAATGACCTTGCTTGCTTTAATTCTTGCCATAGGTTTAGTTGTAGATGATGCTATTGTGGTGCTGGAGAATATTGATCGTCATATTAAAGCGGGAGAAACGCCATTCCGAGCGGCGATTATTGGTACGCGTGAAATTGCCGTGCCTGTAATTTCTATGACTATCGCATTGATCGCAGTTTACTCACCAATGGCTTTAATGGGCGGCATTACCGGCACATTGTTTAAAGAGTTTGCTTTAACCCTTGCTGGTGCAGTATTTATTTCTGGTATTGTGGCATTAACGTTATCGCCAATGATGAGTAGTAAGTTACTCAAATCCAATGCTAAACCAACATGGATGGAAGAACGCGTAGAACATACCTTAGGTAAAGTAAATCGTGTTTACGAATACATGCTTGATCTCGTTATGCTCAATCGTAAATCAATGCTGGCTTTTGCGGTCGTGATTTTCTCAACGCTCCCATTTTTGTTTAATTCACTTTCTAGTGAATTAACGCCAAATGAAGATAAAGGCGCATTTATTGCAATTGGTAATGCGCCATCTAGCGTAAATGTGGATTACATTCAAAATGCAATGCAACCATATATGAAAAATGTAATGGAAACACCCGAAGTCTCTTTTGGTATGAGCATTGCTGGTGCGCCAACTTCTAATAGCTCGTTAAATATCATCACATTGAAAGATTGGAAAGAACGTTCACGTAAACAATCTGCAATAATGAATGAAATTAATGAAAAAGCAAAATCAATTCCAGAAGTGTCAGTATCAGCATTTAACATTCCTGAAATTGATACAGGGGAACAAGGCCCTCCAGTCTCTATTGTATTGAAAACTGCACAAGATTATAAATCTTTGGCAAACACCGCAGAGAAATTCCTCAGTGCGATGAAAGACTCTGGCAAATTTATTTATACAAATTTAGATTTGACCTATGACACAGCGCAAATGACAATTTCAGTAGATAAAGAGAAAGCGGGTACTTACGGTATTACAATGCAACAAATCAGTAATACTTTAGGGAGTTTCTTATCTGGTGCGACAGTTACGCGTGTGGATGTGGATGGACGCGCTTATAAAGTCATTTCGCAGGTAAAACGAGATGATCGCTTATCGCCAGAAAGTTTCCAAAATTATTATTTAACTGCATCTAATGGTCAATCAGTGCCATTAAGTAGTGTTATTAGTATGAAATTAGAAACTCAGCCAACATCATTACCGCGTTTCAGCCAATTAAATTCGGCTGAAATCAGTGCTGTACCAATGCCGGGTACATCAAGTGGTGATGCCATTGCTTGGCTTCAACAACAGGCAAATGATAATTTGCCACAAGGATACACTTATGATTTCAAATCCGAAGCTCGTCAATTAGTACAAGAGGGTAATGCACTTACGACGACTTTCATTCTTGCTGTTGTAATTATTTTCTTGGTGCTTGCCATTCAGTTTGAATCTATACGTGACCCAATGGTAATTATGATTTCTGTACCATTAGCCGTAAGTGGTGCATTAGTGAGCTTAAATATTTTATCCTTCTTTAGCATCGCAGGAACAACATTAAATATCTACTCTCAAGTTGGGTTGATTACTCTCGTGGGATTAATCACCAAACACGGTATCTTAATGTGCGAAGTGGCAAAAGAAGAACAGCTTAACCATGGTAAAACTCGAATTGAGGCAATCACTCATGCTGCAAAAGTACGTTTACGCCAATCCTAATGACAACGGCGGCAATGGTAGCTGGTTTAATTCCATTACTCTATGCAACAGGTGCAGGAGCGGTATCTCGCTTTAGTATTGGGATAGTGATTGTAGCGGGATTATCCATTGGTACTATTTTCACCTTGTTCGTCTTGCCTGTAGTATATAGCTATGTCGCAACTGAACACAAACCATTACCGGTTTTTGATGAAAATAAAACAACCCACTAATTAAAACATAGAAAAAACAAACCGCACTTAGGTTATCTTACGTAATTCGTACTTATAAATAGTTGTTTATCCAACTTTTTTGAGCATAACCTGCATAAGTGCGGTATTTTTTTATTCTGTTAATTATATAAATAATCCACTTATGTTAGTCTTTATTTAAAGACTATTTTTCAGTAAACTTAGCGAATTTTGTTGAATTATTAAAATTATCACTTCAAATCTAGGAATTTATTGTGGCACATCGAGATTTTGCTGCGCGTCGTAGCTCAAATAATAAGAAAAAAAATAAGAAAAAGAATACAAATGTCTTGATTTTTCTTGCTTTATTTATTGTTCTAGTTTTTGTTGTTGGACTTTATTTGTTGAAAAATAAGAACAGTAAGGTAAGCGTGCAGCAAGCTATAACACAACAGGAAAAAGCTCAACCTAAAAGTGTGTTACCTAATCGTCCAGAGGAAGTGTGGAGTTATATTAAAGCCTTAGAAACGCGTACTGTACCTGTAGATAATAATCCAGCGAGTGTAGAACAAAATATGCGTTTAACAGAAGAACAACGTCAAGTTTTAATTCAAATGGAAAGAGATCAAAAAGCGGCTGATGAAGCTAGAAAACTGGCTGAGCAACAGAGAATAGAAGATGCAACGAGAACTCAATCCAAAAAAACGGAAGATATGAAAAATACAGAGGCAGAAATCGTAAAATCGGAATCAATTAAAAAGCAAGACTCACAGAAAATTGAAAGCGCAAAAAAAGTAGAACAAATAAAAACGGTTAATAATGTACGGGATAGCAAGAAATTTGGTTTACAATGCGGTGCTTTTAAAAATCGAGCTCAAGCTGAAAATTTGCAAGGTCGTTTACAGATGACAGGATTAAATGCTCAAATACAAACTAACGGCGAATGGAACCGTGTTCGTGTAGCAAGTTTTGATACTCGAGAGCTTGCAGTACAGGCGCAAAGTAGAGCTAAAACTGTTACCGATTGTGTTGTGATTGGTATGTAATATATATTTATTTTAATGCTGAGTACCAAAAGGTGGTTTTGCAAACCAAATCACAATAAACAATCCTAAGAATCCCATAGCTGATAACCAAAATATTTCATTTGCGCCAATAATAAATCCTTGCGATGTTATTTGTTGAGCGAGGTAAGCTGAAGTTTGCGTATCACTTAAACCAAATTGATTCATTTGATGGTAAAAACTTTGGGAAATTGGGTTATAAGGATTAATGTGTTCTGTTAATTGAGTGTGGTGAACAGCTTCACGGTTATACCACATAAATGTGGTCAAAGATGTTCCTACAGAACCCGCTAAAGTTCTCAAAAAGTTAAATAAGCTAGAGGCTGAAGCCATTTTATGCTCAGGCAAGCCAGACAGCGTTATTGTAGTAAGTGGCATAAAGAAACAGGACACCGCTAAACCTTGCACTAATTGTGGTAAAGCTACATCAACAAATGTCATTGATGGCTCGAAAGTTACCGCTCGCCAATAAAATGTTATTGCATATACAATAAAGCTTATCGTCACTAAAATTCGCATATCGATCTTATAACCGAAACGCCCAATAATCGGTGAAAGCAAAATTGGGAATAATCCAACTGGGGAAGCCGCAAGCCCTGCCCACGTTGCGGTGTAATGGAAGACTTGTTGTAGCAAGAGCGGAATTAATACCACAGAACCTAGATAAATCAAAAAGGCTAAACTAGTACATAAACACCCTACGCTAAAATTACGAGAATGGAAAAGCGAAATATCCACTATAGGATTGTCATCTGTCAATTCCCAAATAACCAAGGCAATCAGACAAACGACAGCAACAACGGCTAATATAATGATTTCATTAGAATTAAACCAATCTTGCTCACGACCCTGATCAAGCATTAATTGCAAACATCCCACGCCTAAGACAAGTAAAACTAAACCGACTTTATCAATAGGTTGATGAACAATTTCACTTTCTCTGCTTCCCAAAATCTTCCAGCTGATTAGCACAACTAACAAACCGATCGGAACATTGATAAAAAAGATCCATCCCCAATGGATATTATCGCTAATCCATCCGCCTAAAATTGGGCCAAAAATAGGCGCAACCACAATAGTCATTGACCAAAATGCCAATGCCATTCCGCGTTTTTCTGGTGGATAATTATTTAATAATAAACTTTGCGAAAGAGGGATCACTGGACCTGCGACAGCACCTTGAATGACGCGAAAAATAATTAACGCCTCAAGACTATCTGCAATCCCACAGAGCCAAGAAGAGACAACAAATAAAAAAGTTGAGACTAAAAATAACCGCACTTCGCCAAAACGTTTTGCTAACCAACCCGTTATTGGAATAGAAATCGCATTTGCTACCCCAAAAGAAGTAATTACCCACGTGCCTTGACTAAAAGATGCGCCAAGATCGCCAGCAATAGTAGGAATTGCCACATTTGCAATGGTAGAATCTAATACCTGCATAAAGGTGGCAAGAGATAAGACCAGCGTTAATAAAATCATGGCACCACCTTGAATAGGCGGGAATTTTTTTGCGGAATTGTCCATAACGCCGCCTTAATAGCTGTTTTGCTGAATGATAGATTCAATCAAATTTTCTACCGCACTTTCATTATATTTAAGTGTATCAGTAGAAAATAACGTTTTCGGTTCTGCTTTTTCTCGTAGCATTGCGCCTGATGAATCTGAAATTCTTACTTTTGCCGTTGCAGAAAGACCAATTCTCAATGGCGTTTCTGTAAATTGTTGTGGATCTAATTTAATTCGCACAGGTACGCGTTGCACCACTTTAATCCAGTTACCCGTAGCATTTTGTGAAGGCAAAAGAGAAAATGCATTGCCAGTCCCCATTTCAATACCATTTATCACGCCATCAAATTCTTTATTTTTACCGTATAAATCAAAATGAATTTTCACTGGCTGGCCAATGCGCATATTCGTTAATTGAGTTTCTTTAAAGTTAGCTTCTAGCCACATTTGTTCATTAGATACCACCGCCATTAACGCGCCACCCACTGAAACGGCTTGCCCAACTTGAACATTACGACGCGCCACATAGCCATCAATTGGACTTCTAATTTTTGTACGTTGCAAATTTAACCAAGCCTGTTTGAGTGAACTCATTGCATTTTGTATTTGCGGTTGTTCACGTAATGGAACGTTACGCAATAAAGCCTGATTAGCAGCCAATTGATTTTTAGAGGCATTTAAATTTGCTTTGGCAAGCTCGACAGCTTCTTTTGCGTGTTGGAAAGATTCTTTATCAATCGCACCCATTTTTTCAAGTTGAACTCGGCGCGCCAAATTGCCTTGTGCTTGAGCTAAAGAAATTTCATTGGCGTGCACAGCTGATTGCAATTGCTGCACAGTGAAACCGAGTTGTTCTACCTGACGTACAGCATTGGCGAGATTGCTTTTGGCCTGTTCGAAACTAAGTTTCGCATTCGTATCATCCAATTCAACTAGAATATTACCTGCATGGACTTTATCCATATTGTCAGCATTAATCTTCGCTACATTACCTGCAACTTGTGATGATACCATTACTTGATTTCCACCCACATAAGCATCTTCTGTTTCTTCAAAATCCTTCAAGAAGAAAAACCAATACAAAGCACAAGCAATACCAATAATAAGCAAGATAAAAATAAAAATGCTTAAATTTTTTTTACGATTAGTTTTCTTTGATACAGATTTAGTTGATGGGTTTTCAGTTGCAATTTGCGTCATAATGCCTTCCCTAAGCTGGGATAATGTTTAAAAATGAGATATTTGAGATAACCTTTAAAACTATCAAAAATAAAATGAAAGGTCATTATGAAACTTTAAAAAGGGGAACTCAAGGGAAATCATCATATCTTTATTTTCTAGATTAATGAATATTCTAAAGATATAGTCTCATTAATTTGATTTATTTTCGGGTAAGAATTAAAAATCGGCAATCATAGCGATTTTTTTCATCCGCCTTACGATATTCATCAAATTCAATTTCCCACTCCTCCCAATTCAATTGAGGGAAAAAAGTATCGCCATCTAGTTCTGTTTGAATTTGAGTAAGGTATAACTTATCTGCTTTGGGTAAATATTGTTTGAATAACTCTCCCCCACCAATCAACATAATTTCATCAAAATCTCTGACAAAATTGACCGCACTTTCAAAGCTATCTTTCCATATCACACCTTCGTGTTCAAAAAGCTGGCGAGAAAGTACGATATTGGTACGTTTAGGTAGTGGACGACCAATACTTTCAAAGGTTTTACGCCCCATAATGACAGGTTTACCAGTGGTGTTCTGACGAAACCAAGCTAAATCTGCAGGCAAGTGCCAAGGCATTTGGTTATCTTTACCAATCACATTATTTAATGTTGTCGCCACAATTAAACTAAATGTCATAAATCCCCCTAAAATTTGCCGTTACTATACCTGATATTAAGTGATTTTTCATTGATTTAGTGATAACGTTAATGCCAATTTTAAGAACTTGGAAAGGACTATGAACAAAAAACAATCGTTGTGAAATTCGGTACAAGCACGCTAACTCAGGGTTCGCCAAAACTGAATTCACCGCACATGATGGAAATCGTTCGTCAAATTGCACAACTGCACAATGATGGATTTCGTATAGTGATCGTGACTTCTGGTGCGATTGCAGCGGGTCGCGATTATCTGAATTATCCTCAATTACCACCCATTATCGCCTCAAAGCAACTGCTTGCAGCGGTTGGTCAGAGCCAATTAATTCAGGCTTGGGAAAAATTATTTGCTATTTATGATATTCATATCGGGCAACTTTTATTAACCCGTGCCGATATTGAAGATCGCGAACGTTTTTTAAATGCGCGAGATACTTTACACGCACTTTTAGATAACCACATTATTCCTGTGATTAATGAAAATGACGCGGTGGCGACTGCGGAAATTAAAGTAGGTGACAATGACAATTTATCGGCATTAGTCGCTATTCTTGTGCAAGCGGAACAGCTTTATTTATTGATTGATCAACAAGGTTTATTTGATAGTGATCCGCGTAAAAATTCTGAAGCGAAATTAATTCCAGTTGTAGAACAAATCACCGATCATATTCGATCAATTGCAGGAGGAAGTGGTACAAATCTTGGTACTGGTGGAATGATGACCAAAATCATTGCTGCCGATGTTGCGACTCGCTCTGGAATTGAAACCATTATTGCTCCAGGTAATCGCCCAAATGTAATTGCAGATCTTGCTTATGAACAAAATATTGGTACAAAATTTATTGTACACCAATCTGATCGATTAGAAAGCCGCAAACAATGGCTTTTCGCCGCACCATCGGCAGGTATTATTACCATTGATAACGGTGCGCAAAATGCCATTTTTGAACAAAATAAATCTTTATTACCCGCTGGTATTATTAACGTGGAAGGGCGTTTTTCGCGTGGTGAAATAGTCAAAATACGCACTCAATCATTTAAAGACATTGCGCTGGGTATGTCACGCTATAACAGCGATGCCCTACAATTAATTAAGGGCAGAAAATCAGCAGACATTGAGAATGTTTTAGGCTATGAATATGGCGCAGTGGCAATGCATCGTGATGATATGATTATTTTGTCATAATGTCCTTTGGTTGATAAAAGCACTGATTTATGAAACAATCTTGAGCTATTTTTATAGGAAAAATTTAAGGTAAAACGATAGTGATCGATTTTGATGGCTACCGTCCAAATGTGGGTATTGTGATTTGTAATCGCAAAGGGCAAGTGCTTTGGGCGAAGCGTTGTGGGCAAAATTCGTGGCAGTTTCCGCAAGGTGGCATTAATGATAATGAAAGTGCCGAGCAAGCGATGTATCGCGAACTACACGAGGAAGTTGGTTTACAACCTAAAGATGTGCGTCTGTTATATGTTTCTAAACATTGGTTACGCTATAAATTGCCAAAGCGTTTATTGCGTTATGACAGCAAGCCGATGTGTATTGGGCAGAAACAACGCTGGTTTTTGCTACAGCTTGTTAGCGATGAAAAAAACATCAATATGCAAACAACTAAATCGCCAGAATTTGATGGGTGGCGTTGGGTAAGTTTTTGGTATCCTGTTCGTCAAGTTGTGTCTTTTAAGCGAGATGTTTATCGAAAGGTAATGAAAGAGTTTGCTTCGATACTATTTACGGACAACCCACTAATATTTTCCGCATCTCGTGAAGCAAATTCACAGCATTATTCGGCAAACAAAAAATATTCTCAGACAAAATACACGAAACGCCATTTTTATAAATCAAGAGGCCAATAATGTTCACTTTTATTCTTCTTTGTTTACTTGTTGGTGCATTAGCGGGTTTTCTTGCAGGATTATTTGGTATCGGCGGTGGGTTAGTAATTGTGCCAACGTTAGTGTATTTACTGCCTATTGTAGATGTACCAGAATCTTTGTTGATGTCTACCGCACTTGGAACATCATTTGCTACCATTGTGATTACTGGCATTGGATCGGCACAACGTCATCATAAATTAGGTAACATAGTCTGGCAGGCAGTTCGCATTTTAGCTCCGGTTATTATGCTTTCTGTTTTTATTTGTGGTTTATTCATTGGAAGACTTGATCGTGAAATTTCTGCCAAAATTTTTGCTTGCTTAGTGGTATATTTAGCCACAAAAATGGTACTTTCGATTAAAAAAGATCAAGTTACAACAAAATCACTTACCCCTCTTTCTTCCGTAATTGGCGGTATTTTGATTGGTATGGCATCTAGTGCTGCGGGGATTGGCGGTGGTGGATTTATTGTACCGTTTTTAACTGCTCGTGGCATTAATATCAAACAAGCTATCGGTTCTTCCGCATTTTGTGGGATGCTATTGGGCATATCAGGGATGTTTAGTTTTATAGTGAGTGGTTGGGGAAATCCATTAATACCTGAATATTCGCTCGGTTACATTTATCTTCCCGCAGTGTTAGGCATTACTGCCACTTCATTTTTTACTTCCAAATTAGGCGCAAGTGCAACCGCTAAATTGCCTGTTTCAACCTTAAAAAAAGGTTTCGCCCTTTTCTTAATTGTGGTTGCGATCAATATGTTTCTGAAATAAGGAAAATTATGAATTCAAATTATTTACTTCTTCCCCACTTTGATCCGAGTATTTTTACGCTTGGCGATAGCAATATCGGCTTACGTTGGTATGGTTTGATGTACCTTTTAGGTTTTGTTTTTGCACGTTGGCTTGCGGTTCGCCGTGCTAATCGCCCAAATAGCGGTTGGACAGTAGATCAAGTTGATACCTTACTTTTCAATGGTTTTATGGGGGTGTTTATTGGCGGACGTGTTGGCGATGTATTTTTCTATAATCTCGATCATTTCTTACAAGAACCACTTTATTTATTCCGCGTTTGGGAAGGGGGAATGTCGTTCCACGGTGGCTTAATTGGTGTAATTGGTGCTATGATTTGGACATCCTATTCACAAAAACGTAATTTTTGGCAAACGGCTGATTTTGTTGCGCCTTTGATTCCGTTTGGTTTAGGTTTAGGCAGAATTGGTAATTTCATTAATCTTGAACTATGGGGACGCGAAACGAATGTGCCTTGGGCAATGATTTTCCCGAATGATCCTCTTTTACTGCCTCGTCATCCATCACAACTTTATGAAGCCTTTTTAGAAGGCCTGGTGTTGTTTACGATTCTGAATATTTTTATTAAAAAACCACGTCCAATGGCTTCTGTTGCGGGTTTATTCTTAATTGGTTATGGTGTCTTCCGTTTTATTGTGGAATATGTGCGTGAACCTGAAGTTGAAAATTTCTTTGGGATTATTACACGAGGGCAAGCCCTTTGCTTGCCGATGATTATTGGTGGTGCTTTCATTATGGCTTGGGCTTATTCACGCAAAAGTGCGGTCATAAAATAGGAGATTTTTATGAAGCAATATCTTGAGCTTTGTCGCCGCATTGTTAGTGAAGGGGAATGGGTTGCCAATGAACGTACAGGTAAGCATTGCCTCACGGTCATTAATGCAGATTTAGAATATGATGTGGCGAATAATCAATTTCCGCTGATTACTACCCGTAAAAGTTATTGGAAAACGGCCATTGCTGAATTTCTAGGTTATATTCGTGGATATGACAATGCCGCTGATTTCCGCGCACTTGGCACGAAAACTTGGGATGCTAATGCGAATGAAAATGCAGCTTGGCTTGCAAATCCGCATCGTAGAGGCGTTGATGATATGGGGCGCGTATATGGTGTGCAAGGCAGAGCATGGCGTAAGCCTAATGGAGAAACCATAGATCAGCTACGTAAAATTGTTAATAACTTAACGAAAGGTATTGATGACAGAGGAGAGATTTTAACTTTTTTTAACCCTGGGGAATTTGATCTTGGTTGTCTTCGTCCTTGTATGCACACGCATACTTTTTCTCTTGTGGGCGATACTTTACATCTTACTAGTTATCAACGTTCCTGTGATGTTCCGCTTGGATTGAATTTCAATCAAATTCAGGTGTTTACCTTCTTAGTGCTTATGGCTCAGATCACGGGCAAAAAAGCCGGCAAGGCATATCATAAAATTGTGAATGCGCATATTTATGAAGATCAGCTTGAGTTAATGCGTGACGTACAACTTAAACGCGAGCCTTTCCCATTACCAAAATTAGAAATCAATCCAGATATAAAAACCCTTGAAGATTTAGAAACTTGGGTCACGATGGATGATTTTAAAGTCGTTGGCTATCAATCTCATGAGCCAATTAAATATCCTTTTTCCGTCTAATGGATGCAGCAAAAGTGCGGTCAGAATTTGACGAGAAAATGATGCGCTACGCCCTTGAGCTTGCCGATAAAGCGGAAGCGTTAGGTGAGATTCCTGTGGGGGCGGTGCTGGTGGATGACGCTGGAAATATTATTGGAGAAGGTTGGAATCTCTCCATTGTTCAAAGTGATCCTACTGCACATGCTGAAATTATCGCTTTGCGTAATGGCGCGAAAAATATTCAAAATTATCGCCTACTGAATAGCACGCTTTATGTGACATTAGAGCCTTGCACAATGTGTGCAGGGGCAATTTTGCATAGCCGTATTAGACGCCTTGTGTTCGGTGCATCTGATTATAAAACTGGCGCGATTGGATCACGTTTTCATTTTTTTGATGATTACAAGATGAATCATACTTTAGAGATTACATCTGGCGTATTGGCAGAAGAGTGTAGTCAAAAATTGAGTACATTTTTTCAGAAAAGACGCGAGGAGAAAAAAATAGAGAAAGCATTATTAAAAAGTCTGAGTGATAAGTAATTCTTTATTTTTTCTTATATTTGAAACTTAAAATCCAGGATTGATCGTTATCTCAAATCCTGTTACTTTCGGAAATTCTTCTTGAATTAGTGTTAATAATTCAATTTGTCTAAATAGAATCCCCTGCCGAACAATAGCATTAGACACTTCAATAAAAATTAAATGATCTGTTATGTTGCCAATACGAAATTTGCCGTGAAATTCCTGTGGAAAAATGCGGTTAAATTTTTGATTAAGTTCATTGATGGCAAGACCTTTTTTGATTATTTTGGCAAAGGGCGATTGCTCAAGCACATCCGTAATATTGACTGCTTTTTGATAACGTTCAGCCTTGTTTTCCATAAAGTCTGCCCTCAGTAAATGACATCAGTTTAGATTTCCGCTACAATACACGCAATTTTCATAATAAACAATGAGACGAATGATTTCAGGCACTGTCAAACCGAATTTTTGGTCGCGATTACTTTTAAGTATCATCGCGATTTTTGCTTTGCCTAACGCACAAAGTTTTGAAAATCAAAATAATACGGAAAATTATTCCTCAAGTGTTTCCATTCAACAAGCGTTAGAAACGGTAAAAGTAGCACGTGAAGTGCAACGACAAGCCATTCCTCAACCTTCAATTTCCCGTCAAACTAAAAAACAACCTAAAATTCAACCGCACTTTTTAGCGGATGTATTGAATCTTAGTGCGCCAATTCGAGCAGGTCCCTTGCTTATTTAATTTTTCTGTTTTTTGTGAAGAATATTGCTATTGAAATAGCGATATTTTAAAAAATTATTGTGCATGAAATAAAGTATTTCATAAGCATTTAACTATTTAACTTATATATTTAAAAAGAGAAATTATGAGCATTTTAACAAGAATTTTTGGTAGTCGTAATGAACGCGTTTTACGTAAATTAAAAAAACAAGTCGTAAAAATTAATAAAATGGAGCCTGCTTTTGAGGCATTAAGTGATGATGAATTAAAAGCAAAAACACAAGAGTTTCGTGATCGTTTAAGTGGTGGCGAAACTTTGCAACAAATTTTACCAGAAGCATTCGCAACGGTACGCGAAGCAAGTAAGCGTGTGCTTGGTATGCGCCATTTTGATGTTCAGCTTATCGGTGGAATGGTATTGACCAATCGTTGTATTGCAGAAATGCGTACTGGTGAAGGTAAAACATTAACGGCGACTTTGCCTTGTTATTTAATCGCACTTGAAGGTAAAGGCGTTCATGTTGTCACGGTGAATGATTATCTTGCTCGCCGAGATGCAGAAACAAACCGTCCGTTATTTGAATTTTTGGGTATGAGCGTAGGCGTCAATATTCCTGGTTTATCGCCAGAAGAAAAACGTGCAGCTTATGCGGCAGATATTACTTATGCAACCAATAGTGAACTTGGTTTTGATTATTTACGTGACAACTTAGCCCACTCAAAAGAAGAGCGTTTCCAACGTACTTTAGGCTATGCGTTGGTGGATGAAGTGGATTCTATCTTAATCGATGAAGCACGTACGCCATTGATTATTTCTGGTCAGGCAGAAAACAGTTCAGAGCTTTATATTGCGGTAAATAAATTGATCCCAAGTTTAATTAAACAAGAAAAAGAAGATACGGAAGAATATCAAGGAGAGGGCGATTTCACTTTAGATTTGAAATCTAAACAAGCGCATTTAACCGAACGTGGTCAAGAAAAAGTAGAAGATTGGTTAATTGCACAAGGTTTAATGCCTGAGGGGGACTCTTTGTATTCTCCTAGTCGAATTGTATTGCTTCATCACGTTATGGCTGCATTGCGTGCGCACACATTGTTTGAAAAAGATGTCGATTACATTGTGAAGGACGGTGAAATCGTGATTGTTGATGAACACACTGGTCGTACAATGGCGGGGCGTCGTTGGTCAGATGGTTTGCACCAAGCCATTGAGGCAAAAGAAGGGGTGGATGTTAAGAGCGAAAACCAAACTGTTGCGTCAATTTCTTATCAAAACTACTTCCGTTTATATGAACGTCTTGCGGGTATGACAGGGACTGCGGATACCGAAGCATTTGAGTTCCAACAAATTTATGGCTTGGAAACTGTTGTAATTCCAACAAATCGTCCAATGATTCGTGATGATCGCACTGATGTGATGTTTGAAAATGAACAATATAAATTTAATGCGATTATTGAAGACATTAAAGATTGTGTAGAACGCCAGCAACCAGTATTAGTGGGGACGATTTCAGTCGAAAAATCAGAAGAATTATCTAAAGCGTTAGATAAAGCAGGTATAAAACACAATGTGTTGAATGCGAAATTCCACCAACAAGAAGCGGAAATCGTGGCAGAAGCAGGATTTCCTAGCGCAGTGACTATCGCAACGAATATGGCGGGTCGAGGTACGGATATTATTCTTGGCGGTAACTGGAAAGCGCAGGCTGCCAAATTAGAAAATCCAACTCAAGAACAAATTGAAGCCCTTAAAGCAGAGTGGGAGAAAAACCACGAAATTGTAATGAAAGCGGGTGGGTTGCATATTATCGGTACAGAGCGTCACGAATCTCGTCGTATTGATAACCAGTTGCGCGGTCGTTCTGGGCGTCAAGGTGACCCCGGTTCTTCTCGTTTCTATCTTTCTTTAGAAGATGGTTTAATGCGCATTTATTTGAATGAAGGTAAACTCAATTTAATGCGTAAAGCGTTCACGGTAGCAGGCGAGGCAATGGAGTCGAAAATGTTGGCGAAAGTGATTGCATCTGCTCAAGCAAAAGTTGAGGCGTTCCATTTTGATGGGCGTAAAAACCTACTTGAATATGATGATGTGGCAAATGACCAACGTCACGCGATTTATGAGCAACGCAATCATTTGCTTGATAATGATGATATTTCTGAAACTATCAACGCTATTCGCCACGATGTGTTTAATGGTGTGATTGATCAATATATTCCACCACAATCTTTGGAAGAACAATGGGATATTAAAGGGCTTGAGGAACGTTTATCTCAAGAATTTGGTATGGAATTACCGATTTCTAATTGGTTAGAAGAAGATAATAATCTTCACGAAGAAAGTTTGCGCGAACGCATTGTGGAAATTGCAGAAAAGGAATACAAAGAAAAAGAGGCTTTGGTTGGCGAAGACGCTATGCGCCATTTTGAAAAAGGTGTTATGTTGCAAACCTTAGATGAACTTTGGAAAGAACACTTAGCTTCGATGGATTATTTACGCCAAGGTATTCATTTACGTGGCTATGCGCAAAAAGATCCAAAACAAGAGTATAAAAAAGAATCTTTCCGTATGTTTACGGAAATGTTGGATTCTTTAAAACACCAGGTTATCACGACTTTAACCCGTGTACGTGTGCGTACTCAAGAAGAAATGGAAGAAGCTGAACGTGCTCGTCAAGAAATGGCTGCTCGTATCAATCAAAATAATTTACCTGTGGATGAAAATAGTCAGACAACTCAAAATTCAGAGACTGAAGATTATTCAGATCGTCGCATTGGTCGCAACGAGCCTTGTCCTTGTGGGTCGGGTAAAAAATATAAGCATTGTCACGGCAGTCGTGTGGCACGCCAGTAATGAACAATCAAAGTGCGGTGATTTTTCACCGCACTTTTTTCATACCTCTACATTGGATAGAAAAATGGATAAAAAAATTATACAAGTTGCTGCGGGGATTATTCGTAATGAATTTGGTCAGATCTATTTAACGCAGCGTTTAGAAGGACAGGATTTTGCCCAATCTTTAGAATTTCCCGGTGGAAAAGTAGATGCGGGAGAAACCCCAGAACAGGCTTTAAAACGTGAACTGGAAGAGGAAATAGGCATTGTTGCGTTAAATGCAGAACTTTATGAACGTTTTCAATTTGAATATCCAACAAAAATCATTTCTTTTTTCTTTTATCTGGTAAATGAATGGATTGGTGAGCCTTTTGGGCGAGAGGGGCAAGAAGGTTTTTGGGTTGAGCAGCGCGCATTGGATGCAGGACAGTTTCCCCCCGCGAATGCAAAATTAATTCATCGATTACTAAATGAAACTCACAATTTCATATAAAATAAATGTGGTTTAAAGTTATGTTAAAAGATTTAGTATGATTTATCACATATAACTTTTTAATATACTCGCCAAAATATTTGTATTTTTTGCATTATTGGAGTCATTATGTCTCAACTTGCCAATCCAGAACTGATGAAAGTCGTTATTTTACTCGCATCTAGCGTAACAATTGTGCCGTTATTTAAAAGACTCGGGTTGGGTAGCGTGCTAGGTTATTTAGTGGCAGGTTGTTTGATTGGTCCATCTGTCTTTGGCATAGTGCAAGATCCAACAGCTGTGGTACACCTAGCGGAATTAGGTGTGGTAATGTTTCTTTTTATTATCGGGCTTGAAATGTATCCAGAACGCCTTTGGGCAATGCGTAAAGCTATTTTTGGCAGAGGTTTGTTACAAGTTGGATTATGTGGTTGCTTACTCACTTTCTCGGGTATTTATTTATTAGGATTAACAAAAGAAGTATCATTTATTGCTGGTATGGGTTTCACGCTTTCCTCTACTGCTATTGTAATGCAATCACTAGAAGAAAGGGGGCTTACTTCTACGTCAAAAGGACAACGCGTAATTTCGACATTAATTTTTGAAGATATTGCTATTGTACCACTTTTGGCTTCTGTCGCTTTTCTTGCTCCCCATTCGAAAGAATCGACACCACATACTGATTGGGTATCAATTGGTATAGCATTAAGTGCTGTTGTGGGGTTAATTGTGACTGGAAAATGGCTAATGAATCCACTATTTCGTTTAATTTCTAAAGCACGTATTCGTGAAATGATGACAGCGGGCGCATTATTGGTCGTTTTAGGTGCTGCATTAGCAATGGAAATTGGCGGACTTTCAATGGCAATGGGCGCGTTTGTTGCTGGTGTGATGATGTCTGAATCAGCGTTTCGCCATCAGCTTGAAGCGGATATAGAACCATTTCGCGGCTTATTACTCGGATTATTTTTTATGGGCGTAGGAATGTCCTTAGATTTGCATTTAGTGTTTAATCATTGGATCTTGCTACTTGGAATTGTTTTTCTTTATATACTTGGAAAAGCCAGTGCTGTTTATATTATTGCCCGAATTACCCGTCTTGATCATCGAGAAGCCATAGGACGAATGTCTTTGATGGCACACGGTGGCGAATTTGCTTTCGTTCTTTTTTCAGCCGCAGCAACTGCGGAAGTAATCAGTAATGAAGAAAAAGCGACATTCACTGCTGCAGTGATTATTTCGATGCTTTTTTCGCCTATTATTGCTCAAATTGCTCGTAAACTTATACAGCGTACAGAGCCTAAATATCTTGATCAGCTTGATGAAAATGATCTAGACAGCATCGTGGATTTGGAAGATAACGTTTTAGTTATTGGTTTTGGACGTTTTAGTCAAATTGTCTGCCAAACATTATTACTTCGTGGAATTAGCGTTTCAGTGATTGATCGCAATATCGAAAATATCCGTGCTGCCGCAAAGTTTGGTTTTAAAGTTTATTATGGCGATGGTATTCGATTAGATGTTTTACGAGCCGCAGGAATTGAAAAGGCGAAATGTGTCGTATTAGGTATTAACGATACACAAAGAATTGAACATATTGTCAGTCAAATGAAAGAGGCTTATCCAAATTTACCGATTTTAACCCGAACTTATGACAGAAAAACAACAGTTAGTTTGATTAAGCAGGATGTAGATTTTATTGTGCGTGAAACTTTTGAATCAGCAATTACACTTAGTCGAGCAACATTGATGAAATTAGGTATTGATAAAATTGAAGCGGAAGAAATTATTAAGGAAGTACGAACATTGGATCAAGAACGGTTAAATGAAGAAGTTTTACACGGTTTTTCGAATGAAATAGTAAAAAAATATTGGACACCAAGACCATTTATTAAACCGCATCTTGATACAAAAGCATTAAATAAAGAAACAGAAGAAATTCTAAGTGAGAAAATTGAAGAAGAAATATCAAATGATCATTCATAAAATTATTTTTTATCTATAAAAATATTAAATTTTAACTTCTCGTTTAAGTATTTACTTTTGAGTGATTTAAATCACGTAAATTTTTATTTTAAGGCAATAAATGAATAATAAAATTAGTGTTTATGATAAAGATAATTTCTTTGAGCTTTATCAGAAACTCCGTGCAAATCCAATTAGCCTCAATGAAATTATCGAAAAGCCCACCATGCTTTCATTGTTGCCTAATTTAAAAGGGAAGAAATTACTCGATTTAGGCTGTGGTACGGGAGGGCATTTACAACTTTATTTAGAACGAGGGGCGGCTAAAGTAATTGGAACTGATCTTTCCGAAAAAATGCTCGAACAAGCTGAAAAAGATCTTCAAAAGTGCGGTCAATTTTCAGGGCGTTTTTCCTTATATCACTTACCAATAGAAAAATTAGCTGAGTTACCAGAAAGTCATTTCGATGTGATTACTAGCTCTTTTGTCTTTCATTATATTGAAAATTTTCCGACATTATTATCAACGATCCATGACAAACTCTCGTCTAATGGCACATTAATTTTCTCACAAGAACATCCGATAACTACCTGCCACAAAGAAGGGGAACGTTGGGAAAAAAATGACAAAAAACAGCAAGTTGCTTATCGTTTAAATCATTATCGAGAAGAAGGCAAACGCAATAGAAATTGGTTCAAACAACCTTTTCAAACCTATCATCGAACAACAGCAACAATTATCAATAATTTAATTCATGCAAGGTTTCAAATCGAGCAAATGGAAGAACCCATGCTTGCTGATCAACCGCAATGGCATAATGAATTTAAAGATTTGTCGCATCGACCACCATTGTTATTTATCAAAGCAAGAAAAGTGGAGAAATAAACAAAATAAACTGGTTTTTAACCGCACTTTATGGTATAAATCGCCCCGCTGTTTTTGCCTTTCAAAAGCAGTTTTTTAATTACTAACAACACACACATATTAACAAGGCTTAATCGGGGTGCCAAACGGTCGATTAGCTGATATGTGGAGGCTCAACCCCAACAAAAGGAAAATATTATGGCACAAGTTTCAATGCGCGACATGATCAACGCAGGCGTACACTTCGGACACCAAACTCGTTACTGGAACCCACAAATGAAACCTTTCATTTTTGGTGCTCGTAACGGTGTTCACATCATCAATCTTGAAAAAACTTTACCTTTATTCAACGAAGCTTTAGCGGAATTAACTCGCATTGCTAGCAACAACGGTAAAGTATTATTCGTTGGTACAAAACGTGCAGCGTCTGAAGCAGTTCAAGCAGCAGCATTAGATTGTCAGCAATATTACGTAAACCACCGTTGGTTAGGTGGTATGTTGACTAACTGGAAAACCGTTCGTCAATCAATTAAACGTTTAAAAGATTTAGAAACCCAATCTCAAGACGGTACTTTTGATAAATTAACCAAAAAAGAAGCGTTAATGCGTAGCCGTGAGATGGAAAAACTTGAATTAAGCCTTGGCGGTATCAAAGATATGGGCGGCTTACCAGATGCGTTATTCGTTATCGGTGCAGACCACGAACATATCGCAGTTAAAGAAGCAAACAACCTAGGTATTCCTGTATTTGCTATCGTTGATACTAACTCAACACCAGCTGGCGTAGATTTCGTTATCCCTGGTAACGATGATGCGACTCGTGCTATCCAACTTTACGTTTCTGCAGCTGCAGCAGCGGTTAAAGAAGGTCGTGGTAACGAAGCTCAAGTTGCTGAAGAATTAGCAGCTGACGCAGAATAATTTAAGTTTTGCAATAAGGCGAAGCCCTTAATAATCAAGCGATTAATTGGCATAGGGGCTAAAATTTAGCCCCTATATTTTTATCTAAAAGTGCGGTCAAAATAAACCGCATTTTCGACAGAGGATTTTAAAAATGGCTGAAATCACAGCATCATTAGTAAAAGAACTTCGTGACCGTACTGGCGCAGGTATGATGGAATGTAAAAAAGCATTAGTTGAAGCAAACGGTGATATTGAGTTAGCAATCGACAATATGCGTAAATCTGGTCAAGCTAAAGCAGCTAAAAAAGCAGGCCGTGTTGCAGCTGAAGGTGTTATCCTTGCTCGTGTAGAAAATGGTTTCGGTGTATTAGTTGAAATGAACTGTGAAACTGACTTCGTAGCAAAAGATGCAGGTTTCTTAGGTTTAGCAAACGAAGTAGCTGATTTCGCAGCAGCAAACAAAGGTACCACTATCGAAGCATTACAAGCGCAATTTGAAGAAAAACGTGCTGCATTAGTTGCTAAAATCGGTGAGAACATGAATATTCGTCGTGTTGCTTACTTAGATGGTCAAGTAATTGCACAATACTTACACGGTGCAAAAATTGGCGTATTAGTTGCGGGCGAAGGTTCTGCTGATGAACTGAAAAAAGTAGCAATGCACGTAGCTGCATCTAAACCTGAATTCGTGAACCCAGAAGATGTATCTGCTGAAGTGGTTGAACACGAACGCCAAATCCAAATCGATATTGCGATCAACTCTGGTAAACCAAAAGAAATCGCAGAGAAAATGGTTGAAGGTCGTATGAAGAAATTCACTGGTGAAGTTTCATTAACAGGTCAAGCATTTGTAATGGATCCTTCTGTATCTGTAGGGGATTTCTTAAAATCAGTAAATACTTCTGTTTCTAACTTCATTCGTTTAGAAGTAGGCGAAGGTATTGAGAAAAAAGAAGAAGATTTTGCTGCTGAAGTTGCAAAAATCACTGGCGGTAACGCATAATTCTTTAACGATAAAAAATGCATGCTTGTAAGCCCAATTTAAAGTTGGGCTTATTTATTTTTAAAAGAATTTCAACTTATTTCGTAAAGTAAATTTTATACACATAAAAATCTGCATTTTAATCAGTTATTAAACTTGTAAAATGCAGATTAAATGATGGGGTATCAATTAAGAAATTTTCTTTTCTAATGCTTTTAAGCGTTTATGTATGCCATCAATGCCTAATGTTAGAGCTGCTGTTTTACGCCACTCTTTATTCGTTTGCAATGGAATACCAGAGGAATATACGCCAGGCTCTGTAATTGGACGCATAACCATTCCCATTCCAGTAATGGTTACTTTATCACAAATTTCCATATGACCATTAATCACACTCGCACCGCCAATTAAGCAATAGCGACCAACAGTTAAGCTACCTGCCATAATAACGCCACCCGCCACCGCTGTACCAGTGCCAATATGAACATTATGTGCAATTTGACAAAGGTTATCGATAATAACGTTATCTTCAATAATTGTTGCGTCTAATGCGCCTCTGTCAATACAGGTATTCGCACCAATCTCAACGTTATTACCAATTATTACTTGCCCTACTTGTGGAATTTTAATCCAACGACCACGATCATTTGCATAACCAAAACCATCACTACCGATAACTGTTCCTGATTGAATTAAGCAATTAGCTCCAATCTCAACATTATGGTAAACAGTGACATTAGCCCAGAGCTGAGTGCCTGAACCTATCTTGGTATTTTTACCAACAAAGCAATTTGCACCAATGATCACGTTATCACCTAGTACAACACCTTCTTCAATCACTGCGTTCGCACCAATAGATACATTTTCGCCCAATAAAACGTCATCAAAAATGACCGCACTTTTTGCGATTCCTTGTGCCGCTTTTGGCGTGCTATCCATATATTGCGCTAAAATTGCGTAAGCCACATAAGGATCTTTAACAATAAGTAAATTGCTTTCTGGAGAACAGTGTTCAACATCCTCTTCAGAAACAACCAAAATCCCTGCTTTAGAATCTTTCAATAATGCACGAAATTTTACGTTAGAAATAAAAGTGAGTTGATTTGATTGGGCTTTATCGAGAGGTGCGATATTCTCAACAACAACATCGGCGTTACCGCGAACGGTAGCGCCGATTTGAGTTGCCAATTCTTGTAAAGAATAGGATTTTTGCATTATGAGAACCTATTATTTTTTCTCTTGTGCTTTTTCAGAAGCAGGGATAGATTTTAATACTTCTTCAGTAATATCTTTACCCTCTACCGCAAATACAACTGAATTTGCATCAAGCACATAAGTATAACCTTTTGCTTTTGCTAAATTATTTGTCGCAGTTTGAATGCTATCTAATAATTTACCACGTTCTTCAGCTTGACGTTTTTCATTTTGAGCTTGGAATTCTTGAACTTTTTTATCTTGTTCTTGCATTAGTTTTTGTAATTCAGCATCTTCAGCCGCACCTAATTTATTAATTTCCTGTTGGCGTTTTTGAATATCAGCTTGACGTAAGCGAGGTGCATCTTTTTCTAAAGCCGCAACTTTTGCTTCTACTTTTTTACGAGCAGCAGCAATTTTATCATCAACTTCTTTTTTGTTTGCTGCTAATTTCTCAGCTACAGGTTTAAATTCAGCATCAAGTTTATCTGCTACCGCTTGGCGATCTGGGTGATGTTGAAAAATATAACCTGCATTAATGAAAGCAATTTTTTCTTCAGCGGAAGCATAGCCTGAAGCAAGTGCAATACCTAAAGCAAGTGCGGTTACTTTTGCGATGTTTTTCATTTGATAAATATCCTTAATTAAATGATGGGTTTAATATTTTCTCTGCCCAATTAAATTAGGCAGAGAACGTTGTTTTTGAGTTCTGATGAAGAAAAAAGTTCAATTTATTAGAAAGAACCTCCAATACTAAATTGGAACTGTTCGACATCATCATTTTCATATTTTTTAATTGGTTTGGCATAAGAGAATACCAATGGCCCAATAGGAGATTGCCATTGGAATCCGACACCTGTAGAGGCGCGAATACGGCTTGATTTGCCATAATCGGGTAAGCTTTTTAATACATTGTTATCTAACCCACTCTTATCCGATTTCCACTTAGTATTCCAAACACTTGCCGCATCAACAAATAGGGAAGTTCGGACCGTATTTTGGCTCTTATCGCTCACAAATGGAGTTGGCACAATTAACTCTGCGCTAGCTGTAGCGATTGCATTACCACCAATCACATCAGAACTTATCTTATTAAAATTACTACTTTGATCGGCATAAATTGCATTAGGCCCAATACTACCATAAGCAAAACCGCGTAATGAACCGATGCCACCCGCTGTATAAGTTTGATAGAACGGTAAACGCTTGTTTCCAAAACCATTTGCATATCCTGCAGATGCTTTTGCAGATACAACCCAGCGGTGATCTCTGTCTAATGGGTAGAAACCCTGTACATCTGCACTTAGTTTGTAGTATTTGTTATCAGAACCTGGAATAGTAACTCGTCCACCAAGACTTGCTTTAACCCCTTTAGTTGGGAAATAGCCTCTATTAAGGTTGTTATAGTTCCAACCAAAAGAAAAATCAAAGTCATTTGTTTTAATGCCATTACCTTTAAATTTCATTGATTGAATATATAAATTACGGTTATATTCTAGAGCAAAGTTACTAATTTTATTATAGGTATGACCTAATCCTACATAATAGGAGTTATTTTCATTTACAGGGAAACCTAAAGTAACATTACTTCCATAAGTCGTACGCTTATAGTTAGAGGATGTATCACTTTTAGAGTTATCGTAGTTTTCAAAGAAAACATTTCCACCAAGACTTACACCATCTTTAGTAAAATAGGGCTCGGTATAACCCAAATTGACACTCGTACCATAATCATTTTTCGTACCAGCTATACTTACCGCCGCCCCTGTTCCCAAGAAATTATCTTGTTTAACACTTGCTTGATAACTAATACCACTCTCTGTACCGTAACCAATACCAAAGTTGATACTACCTGTGTTACGTTCTTTGACTTTATATACGACATCCACTTCATCATTACTACCATTGATAGGATCAATTCGGTTTTCGACTGTTTCGAAGAAACCTGTACGATCTAAGCGAATTTTTCCTAACTCAACTAATTGTGAATTATACCAAGTTCCTTCTTGTTGGCGCATTTCCTGACGTAAAGTACTATCAGCAGAAACGGTATTTCCTTCAAAGCGAAGTTGGCGAACAGTTAAACGTCGTCCAGGATCAACAACAAAGGTGATCGCTAATGTTTTATTTGCATCATCAAAATCAGGTACTGAATTTACCGTTGCGTTACCGTAACCGCGTTCTCCAAGTTTTGCTTTAATTGCATTTTCTACATCTGCAATGTCACTACGGCGGAAAGTATCATTTAAATGTAATGCTGAAAGCAAAGGTTCAAGCTCGGCAGACATACCTCCCAGATTACCTATAATGCGTGCACTACGAAGGTCATACTGTAAACCTTCATTTACATCAATGGTTACATTAACTTTTGTTTTTTCATCATTTAGCTGAACATCCGTTTTAGTGATTTGTGCTTTGGCATAGCCATTATTTAAATAATAATCACGAATTGCCTGCAAATCTTTCTCGAATTGCGCACCTTCAAATTTATTTCCCCATAATTTCCACCAAGAATCAGGTTGTAATTCCATTTGTTCTTGTAATGTACTGCTACTAACAGATTCGTTCCCCTTGAAAGTTAATGATGCCAATTTTGCTTTATCATCTTCATTGATTTGAATTAAAATTTCAGCGCGATTATTTGGTAGCGTATTGACAATAGGTTCAACGGTTGCGTTATAGCGACCTACACTTGCATAGTGCTCTTTTACACTTTTGGCAAATTCATTTAATTTTTCTCGAATTAAAACATCGCCAACTTTAAACCCGTTAGCATCTAAGTTTTGTTTTAGTGCTTCAGTGGGAATAATAGAGTTACCTTTGATTTTAACATCTGAAATGATCGATTTAGCCACAACGCTAACAACAAGCACATCGCCTTCTTGATGTGCTTTCACATCATCGAATCGACCACTTACGAATAAAGAGCGGACAATATTAGCCACATCATTGTCAGTCACACGCTGACCGGCACGAACAGGTAAACTTGCTCGGATTTGTTGTTCTAAGTCACCTTGAACACCATCCACACGAATATCTTTTGCTACAAAAGGTGCGGCAAACACAGTCGTTGTCGTACCGAATAATAAACTTGCGATTAGAAGTTTTTTCATCGATTGTATCCTATATAAATTATAGACGTAAAAAATCATTAAATAATGCAAACACCGTTAAGCTTAATAACAGTGCTGCGCCAATTCGATAACAGATGCTTTGCACCCGCTCAGAAACAGGTTTTCCTTTAACAGCTTCCATTGTTAAAAAAACTAAATGACCGCCATCTAATACTGGTAATGGAAATAAATTCATAATCCCTAAATTTACACTAATCAATGCCATAAAACTTAAAAAATACACCAATCCAATATTTGCTGATGCGCCAGCACCTTTTGCAATAGAAATTGGCCCACTTAAATTATTTAATGACAAATCGCCAGTAAGTAATTTCCCTAATATTTTCAAGGTTAAAAGGGAAAGCTGTCCTGTTTTTTCAATGCCTTTTTGTAAAGATTCAAGAATACCATATTTTAATTCAGTACGGTATTCATCCGCTAATTTTGTCAAGGTTGGGCTAACCCCAACAAACCATTTGCCATTTTGATTACGCACTGGAGTTAGGACTTTGTCAAATGTTTCTCCATTACGTTCAATTTTTATAGTAAAAGTTTCGCCTTGTTCGACCTGTTTTATAAAATCTTGCCAAGGAAGTGCGGTTAAATTTTCTTTTAAAATTTTATCACCGATTTGTAAACCAGCTTTCTCAGCGGGAGAATTTTGAACAACTTTAGAAAGCACCATTTCAACTTGAGGACGCATAGGCATAATCCCTAATGCCTCAAAAGCACTTTCTTTTTCAGGATCGAATATCCAATTTGTAAGATTTAAAGTCCGTTGTTGTTCAATATTAGAACCGAAAGGAGAAAGGGTAATTTCAACATTAGGCTCACCCATTTTTGTGGCAAGTAGCATATTGATGGTTTCCCAATCTTGAGTTTCTTCGCCATCAACCGCTAGAATTTGTGTATTAGGTTCAATGTGAGCTTGTGCTGCGATGGAACTTGGTGTTATTGATTCAATCACAGGTTTAACCGTTGGCATTCCATAAAGGTAGATGACCCAATAGGCAAAAATCGCAAAAATAAAATTCGCCAAAGGGCCTGCAATAATCACAAATGCGCGTTGTAATACGCTTTTACTGTCAAATGCTTGTGATTTTTGCTCAGCAGGAACTACTTCATTACGTCCATCAAGCATTTTTACATAGCCGCCTAAAGGAATCATTGAAACCGCAAATTCTGTACCATATTTGTCAATGCGTTTCCAAATTACTTTTCCAAAACCAATGGAAAAACGATGGACTTTTATACCGCACTTTCTCGCTGCCCAAAAGTGACCATATTCGTGAACGGATACTAATACAGCAATAGCAATGATAAAAGAACCTAGTGACCACAAAAATGACATTAAAAATCCTTATAAGACAAAGAAATAGAAATAGCTGAAAAAAGGTACTGCGGCAGTCAAGCTATCAATGCGATCTAATACACCGCCATGACCAGGAATTAATTGACTGCTGTCTTTCACACCAGACTCACGCTTGAACATACTTTCAGTTAAATCGCCCAATACTGAAATTGCAACTGTCGCTACAGAAAGAATGATAAATCCAGTAATATTTCGATCGCCTACTAAAGTATTGTTAGAGAAATGAATAAAGATAAAAGCAAGCACTAATGCTGTAATTAAGCCACCAATGACCCCTTCCCAACTTTTACCTGGCGATACTTTAGGGGCAAGTTTACGTTTGCCAAAGGCACGTCCGCTAAAATAAGCACCAGAATCAGCCGCCCAAACAAGTATAAATACGTAAAGTAATAAAAATAAGCCGTGATAAGGATCATGGGTATAGTGTTCTAAACGTAAACGTAATACACCTGCGATAAATGGAATCAACGTAGAAAAGGCAAATAAAAGTTGTAAAAGTGGATTTTTAGACCAAAATTTAGCTGATTTAGGGTAACTGATCACAAGTAACAAAGCTAAACCCCACCAGCTAACAGCATTTATCAATAAAAGCTGAAGATGTTGTTCAAACACACGCCCTGCATCTAAATAGTTGCCCTCAGTATAGAGCCATAAGAAGATAAATACGCCTAAAAAGGTAGCCACAAAAAAACGTATCAAAGGTTGTTTAAGGCGAGCAAATTGAGTCCATTCCCAAATGCCTAAAATCGCTACCGCCCCTAAAGCGAGGGCAAAATAAAAAGGTGTGAATAAAAATAGCGCACATAAAACTGCAGCAATTAACACAATAGCAGATAAAACTCGTTGTTTAAGCATAATTTTAATCCGTTTAACTATTCAGTCCCGCCAAAACGGCGATGACGTTGTTGATAACTTGCAATCGCGTGATTAAATTCTAATTGATTAAAATCAGGCCAAAGCACATCGGAAAAATATAATTCCGCATAGGCAATTTGCCATAATAAAAAGTTGCTTATGCGCTGTTCTCCACTGGTGCGAATTAATAAATCCACAGGTGGTGCATTTTGGGTTGCAAGATGATGTTGAAAAGTCGAGTTATTAATATCTGAAACTGACATTTCTTCTTTTTTAACTTTTTCTGCAATTTGTTTAGCGGCTTGAATAATATCCCAACAACCGCCGTAATTTGCCGCAATATTGAGTGTAAGTGCGGTATTTTTTTCTGTTAAATTTTCCGCTTTTTTGATTTTTTCTTGTAAAGTTTCACTAAAACGAGATACATCGCCTATAATTTTCAGACAAATATTATTTTTATGTAATTTTTTCACTTCGCGATCCAAGGCTTGCATAAAAAGCGACATTAACGCACTGATTTCTTGTTCTGGGCGACTCCAATTTTCGCTACTAAAGGCATAAAGTGTGAGTACTTCCACACCGATTTGTCGTGCATAAGCCACTGCTTTGCGTACCGCAGTAACGCCATTGGTGTGTCCGAAAATTCGCATTTTATTTTTCTGTTTTGCCCAACGGCCATTACCATCCATAATAATGGCAACGTGTTTTGGTATATTTGTTTGATCCAACTCTATCATTATTTTTATTATTGAGAGACCTCTATAAATTTGGTGGTAAACTATATCATAAGTTATATTGGCTTGCTATGAATTCCTTTGTTCTAATCTGTTCTGTAAAAATTGAAAATTTATTGTGAAAAACAACTAAAAAACCACCGCACTTTTTATTTCTCTCCCTATTAATTCTTGCCATTTTACGGTATTCTATGCCACATTTTCTATTGTCAAAATGCTGCAAAAGTGCGGTTAAAATTTAAGGTGATTTTATGCAAGAACAATATCGCCCCGATATGATCGAACCAAAGGTTCAACAATATTGGGCAGAAAATAAAGTTTTCAAAGCAATCAAAGACGAATCTAAAGAAAAATATTACTGTCTTTCTATGTTCCCGTATCCTTCTGGCCGTCTGCATATGGGGCACGTGCGTAACTACACTATTGGTGATGTAATTTCTCGTTATCAACGCATGCTAGGTAAAAACGTATTGCAACCATTTGGTTGGGATGCTTTCGGCTTACCTGCGGAAGGGGCAGCAATTAAAAATAAAACCGCACCAGCAAAATGGACTTACGAAAATATCGCCTACATGAAGAAACAACTTCAACTTTTAGGCTTTGGTTTTGACTGGGATCGCGAAATTGCTACTTGCAAACCTGACTACTATAAATGGGAACAATGGTTCTTCACTGAGCTTTACAAAAAAGGCTTAGTGTACAAAAAAACCTCAACCGTAAACTGGTGCCCGAATGATGAAACCGTACTCGCAAACGAGCAAGTACACGAAGGTTGTTGCTGGCGTTGTGATACACCTGTGGAACAAAAAGAAATCCCACAATGGTTTATTAAAATCACCGATTATGCCGAGCAATTATTAGGGGGCTTGGATAATCTTCCACAATGGCCTGATATGGTGAAAACGATGCAACGCAACTGGATCGGTCGTTCTGAAGGGGTAGAAATTACCTTTGATGTTGCAGATACCAACGAAAAAGTAGCAGTTTACACCACGCGTCCAGATACCTTTTACGGCGTAAGTTATTTAGGGATTGCGGCAGCACATCCATTAGCAAGTTTAGCAGCTCAAAACAATTCCGAATTAGCCGCCTTTATCCAAGAAGCGAAAAACGCCAAAGTGGCAGAAGCTGATCTTGCGACAATGGAGAAAAAAGGAATGGCAACGGGCTTATTTGCTATTCATCCATTGACGGGCGAAGAATTACCGATTTGGGTCGCTAATTTCGTGTTAATGCACTACGGTACTGGCGCCGTAATGGCTGTTCCAGCTCACGACCAACGTGACTTTGAATTTGCTCAAAAATACAGTTTGCCAATTAAACAAGTGATCGCACCGCTTGCAAATGAAGAAATTGATTTAACCAAACAAGCTTTCGTTGAGCACGGTAAATTAGTGAACTCAGCTGAGTTTGATGGTTTAGATTTTGATGGTGCTTTCAACGGCATTGCAGATAAATTAGAAAAATTAGGTGTTGGAAAACGTCAAGTTAATTACCGTTTACGTGACTGGGGTGTTTCTCGCCAACGTTATTGGGGAGCGCCAATTCCGATGCTAACCCTTGAAAATGGCGATGTAGTACCTGCACCAATGGAAGATTTACCAATTATTCTTCCTGAAGATGTGGTAATGGATGGCGTAAAAAGTCCAATTAAAGCAGATCCTAACTGGGCAAAAACAACCTTTAACGGCGCACCAGCGTTAAAAGAAACGGATACCTTTGATACCTTTATGGAATCCTCTTGGTATTACGCGCGCTACACTTGTCCACAATATCAAAATGGGATGCTTGATGCGGAAGAAGCAAACTATTGGCTACCAGTGGATCAATATATCGGTGGTATTGAACATGCAACAATGCACTTGCTCTACTTCCGCTTCTTCCACAAATTATTGCGTGATGCGGGATTTGTAACCAGTGATGAACCAGCCGATAAATTATTGTGTCAAGGTATGGTGCTTGCAGATGCCTTCTACTACACAAGTCCAACCAATGAGCGTATTTGGGTAAGTCCAACACAGGTGACTCTTGAACGTGATGAAAAAGGCAGAATTATTAAAGCTACTGATCCTGAAGGGCGTGAACTAGTCCACAGTGGCATGACCAAAATGTCGAAATCCAAAAATAATGGTATTGACCCACAAGAAATGGTAGAAAAATATGGTGCCGATACTGTTCGTCTATTTATGATGTTTGCCTCTCCAGCAGAAATGACTTTGGAATGGCAAGAATCTGGCGTAGAAGGTGCGAAACGTTTCTTAGGGCGTGTTTGGAATTTGGTATATCAATATCAACAAAATCCAGCAAAAACTAGCCTAGATATCACCGCACTTTCAGCAACACAAAAAGCGCTTCGTCGTGAAGTACATAAAACCATTGCGAAAGTGAGTGATGATATTGGTCGCCGTCAAACATTTAATACTGCGATTGCAGCAGTAATGGAGTTGATGAATAAACTGACTAAGGCTTCCTTAGAAAGCGATCAAGATCGTGCTGTCATGGCGGAAGCATTAAGTGCAGTTGTTCGCATGCTTTACCCAATTACGCCACATATCTGCTTTGAATTATGGCAAGCGCTAGGAAATGAAAGCAACATCGATACCGCTGAATGGGTGAAAGCTGATGAGGCCGCAATGGTAGAAGATGAAAAACTCATTGTTGTGCAAGTAAATGGCAAGGTTCGTGGCAAAGTTACTGTTGCGACAGATGCAGATGAAGACACAGTCAAAACAATTGCTTTTGCGGATGAAAATGTGAAGAAATTTATTGATAATCAACACATTGTCAAAGTGATTTATGTCGTAGGTAAATTATTAAACGTGGTAGTGAAACCATAATACATAGGGTGTGTGGATTTAAAATTCACGCACCATTTTTTATAGGTATGTGAAATATTGACATTTTACACGTCCTACAATAAAGGTAATTTTTATGATCAACTCAATCAAGACTTTACTGCTTATCGCAACATTAGCAATTCTTTCTGCTTGCGGTTGGCATTTTCAACAGTCGGTTACTATGCCAAATGAATGGCGAACATTAGCCCTTGAAAGTGATGACTCTTATAATGATTTTACTGTTATTATGCGTCGCAAATTGCAGGAAAATCAGGTTAATGTCGTCAATTTAGAACAAAATATTCCCATTTTACGTATTAATAAACAGATTACTTCAGATCAAGTCGCGTCTATTTTTAAGCACGGACGTGAGGCAGAAAAACTTTTAATGTTGGAAGTAGAAGCCACTTTCCGCCTTGCTAATGGCGAAAGCTATCCAATCAATGCGAAAGTAAACCGTACTTTCTTTGATAATGCACGTGCAGCATTAGCCAAATCAGAAGAACGAGAGGTAATTTGGAATGATATGCGCGAGCAAGTAGCGCGTCAATTAATCGTAAAAATAATTGCGTTACAAAATCAAATAAAAAGGAAATAATGAACCGCATTTTTCCAGAGCAACTAAATCATCATCTTGCGCAAGGCTTGGCTAGAGTTTATCTCTTGCAAGGGCAAGATCCTTTATTACTTAGTGAAACTGAGGATACTATTTGTCAAGTGGCAAACCAGCAAGGTTTTGATGAAAAAAATACTATTCAGGTTGATAGCCAAACTGATTGGGCGCAACTTATAGAATCTTGTCAATCTATAGGATTGTTTTTTAGTAAACAAATACTAAGCTTGAATTTACCTGAAAATTTCACCGCACTTTTGCAGAAAAATCTGCAAGAACTTATATCCGTATTGCATAAAGATGTCTTGCTTATTTTACAGGTAGCAAAATTTGCTAAAGGGATTGAAAAGCAAACGTGGTTTATTACACTTAATCAATATGAACCAAATGCAATACTGATAAATTGTCAAACACCGACGGTAGAAAACTTACCACGTTGGGTAAAAAATCGTACCAAAGCAATGGGATTAGACGCTGACAATGAAGCAATTCAACAACTTTGTTATAGTTATGAAAATAACCTGCTCGCACTCAAACAAGCTCTGCAGCTTTTAGATTTGCTCTATCCTGACCATAAACTTAACTACAATCGTGTTATTAGCGTGGTGGAACAATCCTCAATTTTTACACCATTTCAATGGATTGATGCGTTGCTAATGGGAAAAGCAAATCGTGCCAAACGTATTTTAAAAGGTTTACAAGCTGAAGATGTGCAACCTGTTATTTTATTACGCACACTACAGCGAGAATTATTTACGTTGCTTGAACTCACAAAACCACAGCAACGTATTGTGACAACGGAAAAACTTCCAATTCAACAAATTAAGACTGAATTTGACCGTCTAAAAATCTGGCAAAATCGCCGACCGCTCTTTTTAAGTGCGATTCAACGTTTAACTTACCAGACTCTCTACGAAATTATCCAAGAACTCGCTAATATTGAACGTCTAACTAAACAAGAATTTAGTGATGAAGTGTGGATCAAACTCGCTGATTTATCTGTAAAAATTTGTTTGTAGTCACAAGGCAAATAAAATAGACAATATTGAAATAAGATTTTTGATAAAAAAGAAATTTTTTGCTGGAAAAATGGTCCCTACCTACTTCCATTTTTTGAACTTATCCCTTGTCATACCTAAAATTAATAAGAGTGTTAGTATCTAAAAAGGGAACAAAATAGGGAACATCACTATAAAAAATGGTCTTTTTTGATGTCATTATTTGGCAAGTTAGAAAATTTATCAATCTTTAATTCTCGTTTAATTTCGTTTTATCTGTCAAGCGTGAAATAAACAAAAAGCGAATATTTTTGTTCGTTTTGTGATAAGTGTTTGTTTTTCGGGTATAATATGCCCGTTTAGTTTTTAGCTAAATTTCATAATAAATCTTTCGTTGTATGGTTTTTTTTCCTAAGTCCCCGCACCAACCAAGTCCAAGCCTCGAGGGGCTTTTTTGCCCTCAAGTCAGTGCACGCCTTAAAACAACTTGACTTGCGCTTTATCTTGCCCTTTTAACTGTGCTAATCGTTCTTCATTCGTCATCGGCTTAATGCCTTTTTCCTGCAAGGTTTCTTTTTCGGTTTTCTCCCAGTTGTTCGCTTCGGGGCAATCCACATAAACCGCCCTTTTAATGTTACTAATCTGCCCTACAAAATCGGCGTTTAATTGCCCACATGATGAAGGCTTTTTTTAAATTTATAGCTATCTAAAATTAAACTTTCCGTTTCTTTTTTCGGGAATTCTATATATAGAATTTTCCCTATAATTAATTCCTCTAATTTATTTAATATGTCGAATTTAAGTATGCTAATCGGCATGGAATTTTCCGACTTTTGGGGGGCTCTAAATACAAGATCATTAATACATGTTCTTTCTACATTGTGGTTTATATAAATTGAAAAAGGCAATAAATCAATTTGATAATAATGCAATAAATCATCTACTGTTACTGGCTCGCCAAATTCTCTTGTCAATTTATCCGCTGCCTGTTGCAAGCTATACCATTTTCTAGGGGGTAATGTTGGTTTATTTTTTGCCATAATTTTTCTTATCCTAAGTAAAAATAAAGCCCAGTTTAGTGGGCTTTGTCATATCTTGCTTTATAGTTCTAATTGTTCAGGTTTGCATTGATAGATTTTTGCTAATTTTTCACGGGTCTTTTTCTGCGGTTTGCTTTCTTTGCGTTCTGCTTGAGAAATTGCAGATTGTGTTAACCCAGTGTGTTTTGCTACTTCAGCTTGTGAAAGACTGCGATAAATGCGCCATGCA
Organism: Haemophilus aegyptius; assembly: GCF_900475885.1. Lineage (GTDB taxonomy): Bacteria > Pseudomonadota > Gammaproteobacteria > Enterobacterales > Pasteurellaceae > Haemophilus > Haemophilus influenzae. The sequence continues at coordinate 76,339 of NZ_LS483429.1, read as the reverse complement.
GCCAATAAACTAACTTCCTGTTCAAACATGATATTTACTACATCATTTGGAATTAATTTATCGCCATCTTCGCTTGCTTCTACAGGGATATTTTCCCATTCTTCCGCATTTTCATCATCAAAAGGGCTTGCCTTCATAATTAAGTCTTCATACTCTGCGATAGGCAAAATAACAAATTCAGGCTGCCCTTGTGAATTATTTATGTATCTGTGATTTAAGTTCATTTTGCTTTCTCCTAACTATAAGTGCGTTCACTACGGCGTTTAATCGCTTGAATGTTGATAATTTTGGGTTGGCCGTTGATCACTTCAAAAATTATGCGGTAGTTACCTACGCGCAACCGCCATTTTCCCTCTTCGCCTTTTAGTTTCTTTGTGTCTAGTGCTTCACTAGGGAATTCGCTTAAGGCATTTGCTTTTTCCCTTATTGCTTTTTGGTAACGGCCATCTATTTTTAAGAGTTGCCGTAACGCATCTTTTGTCCAGTTTACGATATTCATCGAGATTCTTTGAGGGTATATCATTAATTAGATTATAAGTTAATAATCTATCTTTGCAATAAGAAAATTAGATTTTTTATAAAGATGAAGCCCCTTTCTGGGCTTGATTAATAGCGGTTGCGTTCGAGTTTTTCGCATCGTTTGATATATTCGGTTGGGTCTATGGCTTCGCATTCAGTAAGCCACCAATGTTGCAAAGGTGCGCTATAAATTCCGCCTTCATAATATCGCCCCCACGGTCTGAAAATGAATCTAGCTGCCCCCATAATTCACGCATAAATCGAGGCTTTTCATTCGCCTATATGATTCCACGTGAAATATAATCTTGCACGCTGTAATTGATAAATAAATGCACGGCTTCAAACAATTTACTAGCGCATTCTTCAGGGGGTATCTGTTCCATTATTGCACCTCATCAATGCTTTCAATTAGCACCGCATAGCGATGATTTTCTAGCAAGTAATCAAGCATCACAGAGAAATAAATTTGTACGTTATTTTGTCTCGGTTCTTGTTTGAAGAACAAGCGAGCGGTGTTTTGCTTGAAGTAAATCGCAAGGTTAGAAAGCGTTGTAATTAAAATGCAGTCTGCCGGAAAGAAAGGCGCGGAAATTGCACGGAGTCCGCCAATCAGGTTTTGTGCGGTGATTAGCACGCCGTTTTGGCTGTTGAGCTGTTTCGCATCAAGATTGACTAATGCGCTGCTCAACATAATCTCCCCACGTCTGCATAATCTCTTGTCTAGAACGCCATTAATTCCTTAGGCGGTATTGATGGAAAATTCTTAGTGATTGGCTTTTTAAATCTTTTGGATAATCTTGTAAAAGGATTATTTTCTAACATGCCTTCATCAATCGCATTATCAAATATTTGTTTTATTGCAATGCATAACTTATCGTACATACCTGTTCCCTCGTTTTTGTTCCTTTATAAAGAGGGAACATTTAAGGGAACAATAAAAACGAACAATGACAAACAATAAAAGACGAAAACAACAATAAGGTTGATTCTAAAATGCTGTTTTTATGATGTTTTTTGACAGAAAAGACGTTATTTGACAAGTCGAATGGTCCCCCCTACCGGACTTGAACCAGTGACCAAGCGATTATGAGTCGCCTGCTCTAACCGACTGAGCTAAGGGGGGACAGTGCGGTAATTATAGAGAAATAATCACTTGAAGTCTATAAAAGAAGGGATGATTGACGAAAAATCAACCATCCCTTTTTACATTATTGAAGCACTGAAATATCAGCTACTTGTAAGAATAACCCTTGTAACGTATTTAAAATCGCTAAGCGGTTTTGGCGTAGTGCTGGATCTTCAGCATTTACCATCACGTTATCAAAGAAACTGTCTACTGGCGCACGTAAGTTTGCTAATTTATCCAATACTGTCGTGTAATCGCCTTGTGCGATAAGCGGTTGTACTTCAGTGCGTAATGCAAGCACCGCTTCAGCAAGAGCTTTTTCTGCTTGCTCTACGCAAACGGTTAAATTGATCTCGCCAATTGCAGCATCTGCTTTCGCTAAGATGTTACTTACACGTTTATTTGCTGCTGCTAACGCTTCCGCTGAATCTAAAGTACGGAAATGTGAAACCGCACGCACTCGCGCATCAAAGTCAGCAGGGCGAGTTGGACGACGTGCTAATACCGCTTGAATTACATCCACCTCAATGCCTTCATCTTGATACCATGCACGGAAACGGCCGAGCATGAAGTCCACCACATCAGCAACCACATTTTGATTCGTGAGTTTATCACCGAAAAGTGCGGCTGATTTTTTCACTAAATCTTCTAAATCAAGTGGTAAGTTTTTCTCTACGATAATACGTAACGCACCTAATGCCGCACGACGTAATGCAAATGGGTCTGCACTACCTTTTGGTGCTTGGCCGATGCCGAAGATCCCCGTTAAAGTGTCAAATTTATCCGCTAAAGCGACCGCACTTGCAACGAGAGATTTTGGTAATTCATCACCAGCAAAGCGTGGCATATATTGTTCGTTTAACGCCACCGCTACTTCTTCATCTTCACCGTCATGACGAGCGTAGTGCATACCCATTACGCCTTGCGTATCAGTGAATTCAAATACCATGTTGGTCATCAAATCACATTTTGACAGTAAACCCGCACGTTTTGCTTTCGCTTCGTCTGCGCCGATTTGTTTTGCAATTTCGCCTGCAAGTTGTTCAATGCGGTCAGTTTTATCTTTCAATGTACCCAATTGTTGTTGGAACAACACGGTTTCTAAACGTGGTAAACGATCAACCAGTTTTTGTTTTAAGTCGGTTTTGAAGAAGAATTCCGCATCGGTTAAACGTGGGCGAACCACTTTTTCGTTCCCTTCGATAATTGCGGTTGGATCTTCTGGGTTGATGTTCGATACGAAAATAAAGTGCGGTAATAATTTGCCGTCTTTATCATAGATTGGGAAGTATTTTTGGTCGCCTTTCATTGTATAAACTAAGGCTTCCGCAGGCACCGCTAAGAAATGTTCTTCAAATTTTGCTGCTAAAACATTTGGATATTCCACCAAGGAAGTGACTTCTTCAAGCAAGCTTTCTTCAATATCAGCCACGCCGCCAAGTGCGGTCGCTTTTGCTTGAGATTTTGCAAGAATTTCTGCTTTACGCTCGTTGAAGTCCGCCACCACAGAACCTTTTTCACGCAATAATTGTGGATATTGGTCTGCATGTTGAATTTCAAATTCTTTCTCGCCTAAGAAGCGGTGACCGCGAATGGTGCGAGCACTTGCCACTCCTAAAATTTCGCCTTCGATTAACTCATCACCTAACAACATAGTCACAGTGTGAACTGGGCGGATAAATTGCACGGTTTTATCTGCCCAACGCATTGGTTTTGGAATTGGCAATTTCGCTAACGCGTTTGCCACAATATCGTTAAGTAAGTTTTTGGTCGGTTGCCCTTCAATTTTTGCACGGTGAACGAGCCATTCGCCTTTATCAGTTGCAATGCGTTCTGCTTGCTCAACAGTAATGCCACAACCACGCGCCCAGCCTTCTGCCGCTTTAGTTGGTTTACCTTCCGCATCAAAGGCTGCTGACACTGCAGGCCCTCGTTTTTCGATTTCTTTGCTCGGTTGTTGGGTTGCTAAGTTCAACACTTTCACCGCCAAACGACGTGGCGCCGCAAACCATTCGATTTTGTCGAATGATAAGCCCGCTTGGTTTAATTCCGCTTCAACGTTATCCGCAAAAGAGGTTGCTAATGTTTTAAGAGCTTTTGGTGGCAGCTCTTCCGTGCCGATTTCTACAAGGAAGTTTTGGGTTGTCATTTTGTTTCTCTTATTTAAAAATTCTGTAGATTTAAATTCTTATTTTCTTCGTTATCATTTCTGCCAAATCGCCCCTACCCCTCTTTGCCAAAGAGGGGATTGGATCTTTGGAGAGTTAAATATTTATGTCCTACTTTAACGTTTTTTGAAAGCAGATAATTTAATCTCTATTGAAATTAAAATGTAAATGAGTCAGTTACTATCAATTTACTCAAGAATTCCCCTCTTTAGCAAAGAGGGGTAGGGGAGATTTACTCGCTTCGCTCGCACTTCGTGCCGTTGCTAAAGCAACGTTCAAACGCAAGCGTTTGTGGCAGAGGTTAATCCAACCTCATACTCAATCAGCCCTTACATTCTCTAAAAACAAATAAATCTGCTCTATTACCGCTTCAATTTCACGCATAACTTCATTATTGCTAAATCGCATCACCGTAAAACCAAGTGAATTTAATTCTGCATCTCGATTGATGCGTTGCCATAGTTTTCTTTCTGCATCCGTTTGATCCGCTCGCAATTTTTGCGAATTCTCTTTTAGGTATTTTTCATAGGGTTGCATGAAAACCGCTATTCTATTTTTTCCTAGAACTCAAAAAATTGCTTTTAACTTTGATGGGTCTAAAACAACATCGCCATTTGGTAATAACAATGCAGGAATGCCTAAATAGCCATTTGCTTTCGAGTTATCAAATTCTGCATTGCTATCGCGTAAACGAATGAATTGTTTGAGATTAGGTAGTGAAGTCATAATTTCTACTTCATCGTAATCCACACCTAAGCGATCCAACTCGGCGACAAATGGCGCGGTATCTGGGCATGTTTCTGCATAAAAAAGAATGGGTTTGCTCATTTTGCTCTCCTAAAGTGCGGTCAAATTTCACCGCACTTTTTTGAATTACCTTTAAATGTTATTTTTTACAACCTGGGAAACCTAAGGCTTCACGGCTTGCATAATAGGCTTCAGCCACACCTTTAGTTAATGCACGAATCCGTAAAATATAGCGTTGGCGTTCGGTGACCGAAATTGCTTTACGCGCATCTAACAAGTTGAAGCTGTGTGCTGCTTTCAAAATACGTTCATAAGCTGGCAATGGTAACGGTTTTTCTAAGGCTAATAACTCTTGTGCTTCTTTTTCGTATTGATCGAAGCAGTAGAATAAGAAATCGGTGTTTGCGTGTTCAAAGTTATAGGTTGATTGTTCTACTTCGTTTTGATGGAACACATCACCATAAGTAGTTTTGCCTAATGGACCGTCAGACCAAACTAAGTCATATACAGAATCTACGCCTTGAATGTACATGGCTAAACGCTCTAAACCGTAGGTCACTTCGCCCGTTACAGGTTTACATTCTAAGCCGCCCACTTGTTGGAAATAGGTAAACTGGGTTACTTCCATACCGTTTAGCCATACTTCCCAACCCAAGCCCCATGCACCTAATGTTGGGTTTTCCCAGTTATCTTCCACGAAACGGATGTCGTTTTGTGTTGGATCGAAACCGAGCATTTCAAGCGAGCCTAAATAAAGTTCTTGAATATTATCTGGAGAAGGTTTGATCACTACTTGGAATTGGTAGTAATGCTGTAAACGGTTTGGGTTTTCGCCGTAGCGACCATCGGTCGGACGACGTGAAGGTTGAACGTAAGCAAATGCCATTGGCTCTGGGCCTAATGCGCGCAATGCAGTCATGGGGTGAGAAGTACCTGCGCCCACTTCCATATCAAAAGGTTGCACAATGGTGCAGCCTTGGTTTGCCCAATATTCTTGTAGGGCTAAAATCATACCTTGGAATGTTTTTACGTTAAATTTTGTACTCATAATCGTTGATCTAATGTGATTAAAAATGTTGGTATTATACTTGAATCCGTAAAAGGGATAAAGGCGAAAAATGCGGTTGAAAATCAGGCTTTATAAAGATATATCAAGTAAGTAATTTTGAATATTTAGGTAGATTTTAAGTCTTATTTTAGTATAGTTTTTTTTGATTAATTTAATAGATTTCAATTGTTTAAACCTTTCTATATGATACGCAAGAAATTCATTTCAACCTAACTAAATTTATTAACTTTACAAGGAGTCTACAATGAGTTCTCAATGCCCTTTCTCGCACTTAGCTGCGACAAACTTAACAATGGGTAACGGTGCACCCGTTGCTGATAACCAAAATAGCTTAACAGCTGGTCCGCGTGGTCCATTACTTTCACAAGATTTATGGCTTAACGAAAAATTAGCTGATTTCGTACGTGAAGTGATCCCAGAGCGTCGCATGCACGCTAAAGGTTCTGGTGCATTTGGTACTTTTACTGTCACACACGATATTACTAAATATACTCGTGCAAAAATTTTTAGTGAAGTGGGTAAAAAAACGGAAATGTTCGCACGTTTTACCACCGTGGCAGGCGAACGTGGTGCAGCAGATGCTGAGCGTGATATTCGTGGTTTTGCATTAAAATTCTATACTGAAGAAGGTAACTGGGATTTAGTCGGTAACAATACGCCAGTATTCTTCTTACGTGATCCACGTAAATTCCCTGACTTAAACAAAGCGGTAAAACGCGATCCGCGTACTAATATGCGTTCAGCAACTAATAACTGGGATTTCTGGACATTATTACCAGAAGCATTACACCAAGTCACTGTTGTAATGAGTGATCGTGGTATTCCAGCAAGTTATCGTCATATGCACGGTTTCGGTTCTCACACTTATAGTTTCTGGAACGAAGCGGGCGAACGTTTTTGGGTAAAATTCCACTTCCGTACTCAACAAGGCATTAAAAATTTAACAGATGCTGAAGCAGCCGAAATTATTGCAAATGACCGTGAAAGCCATCAACGTGATTTATATGAAGCGATTGAACGTGGCGATTTTCCTAAATGGACATTATTTGTACAAATTATGCCGGAAGCAGATGCGGAAAAAGTGCCTTATCATCCATTCGACTTAACTAAAGTATGGCCGAAAAAAGACTATCCATTAATTGAAGTCGGCGAGTTTGAATTAAACCGTAACCCAGAAAACTTCTTCGCTGATGTAGAACAATCTGCATTTGCACCAAGTAACTTGGTTCCGGGTATTGGCGCAAGCCCTGACAGAATGTTACAAGCCCGTTTATTTAACTATGCGGATGCACAACGTTACCGTTTAGGTGTGAACTACCGTCAAATTCCAGTAAACCGTCCACGTTGTCCTGTTCATAGCAACCAACGTGATGGTCAAGGTCGTGTAGATGGTAACTACGGTAGCTTGCCACACTACGAGCCAAACAGCTTCAGCCAATGGCAACAACAACCAGACTTTGCTGAACCACCACTTCGTATCAACGGAGATGCAGCACACTGGGATTATCGTAACGATGATAACGATTACTTCAGCCAACCTCGTGCATTATTTAACTTAATGAATGCAGAGCAAAAACAATCATTGTTCAACAACACGGCAGCAGCAATGGGCGATGCGCCTGATTTCATCAAATATCGTCATATTCGTAACTGCCACTGGTGTGATCCTGTATACGGTGAAGGCGTTGCGAAAGCATTAGGTTTAACCGTTGAAGATGCATTAAAAGCTCGTAATACTGATCCTGCATTAGGTCAAGGTGGATTGTTATAATCTTTCGAGTTAATTATTTTAAATAAATAATAGTAGTAATGAATCTGCACCCAAAAGTTAGGCTAAGGTTTAACTGATTAGGGTGCAGATTTTTTTCAATGAAATATTACGAATTCATTACATAATACTTGAAGGATTTTGTAATCGTTCAAAAATTTGAATATAAAAATAACCTATAATAGCTTCCATTTTTTTATGATAAATATTGTATTTGAGTAATGCTAAATATATATCATGGCACAAAATAATGAGGTATAAAATGGCTATCATTACCCGTCACTGCAGTAAAATCTTCGCGTAATCCCATACCGCAAGCCACATCCCCCACAACCCAAGAGCCGATAATTGGATACATTCCATCAAAACTTGGCAATTCAAATTTTTGTTGATAAACATAACCTGAATTACCATAAAACGTTGAGTGTTCGCTTCCTTTCGCTGCAAATTCTACACCATTATTTTTCTCATAATAGAAAACATTGGCACCTTCTCGACCTAACAATGGTTTTTTCACCCACATCGATAAATCTTTTGGTAATTCGAAAGGCGTAAAATAAGTAGGCAATAAATTCGGATGATTAGGATAACGCGCCCAAAGTTTTGCCAATAGTGCTTTATTACTTAACAACATTTTCCACGCTGGTTCAATAAATCGTGTTTCAGCCGTTGTAATATGGCGAGCAAACTCAGCGTGGCTTAGCCATTCTAGCGGATACAATTTAAATAACATTTCAATAGGTTGATCATTTAAATCTACAAATTTTTTTGTTTCGCTGTTATAGCCAATATCTTCCACCGCTAATTGATGAATATTCCAACCTGCGTTATAAGCCACATCAGCTAAATAATCCACATTACCCCAATCTTCACGGTCAGCATCCTGCATGGCACTCAAATGGAAATCTGTTTTGCCACTTTGTTGTTTCAAAAATTGGAAATGTTTTATTAATTCTTCATGAATCCAGTTAAATTGATCACGATGTTTCAAGCCCTCAATTTGCTCCAACCACAGCCATTGAACAACCGCTGCCTCCAACAAAGATGTTGGTGTATCGGCGTTATATTCAAACATTTTTAGGTTGTCGCCATCATAGCCAAAATCAAAGCGTCCATATAAATAAGGATCTTGATTACGCCAAGAGGTTTCAATAAGCTGTTTTTGCAACTCCGTAAAACGATAATTTTCATAATCGCCTTTTTTAATTTCATCCGCCGCAAAATCTAAACACATTGAATGCAATTCATTAGTTGTATCCTCAATGCGATCAATTTCCGCTAAGGTAAATTCATAGGCGACATTATCAGACCAATAATGAGATCCATCACTAGAAGGCAAGTTATAATAATCAAATCCAACATTAAGTAGCTGTTGCACCATATCTGGTCGAGTAGGAAACCCAGTTACACGTTTCATTTAGCCCCCACTGCTACGATGAGTATTATTTGGGCTACTAAAACCACCACGAGATACAGGTTTGCTATTCATGCTTCCTGCATTTCCTTTCACGAGCATTGGTTTTCCAACAGAACGATTCGTTTGAGGTTGCACAACTTGCCCTGTTGGTGTGGTGACAGCTCGATTTCCAGGATGATAGCTTGGGCCAAGGAAACTACTAATTGCACGAGCCGCCATATACCCTATAACGCCACCAGCAATTGCGGCTCCTAAAGAAGGATCAGTACTTTCAGCTTTTGTAGTTGATTCAGCATTGTTCTCGCTTTGATTAGCTTGTACATTATTTTCAGCTGGATTTTTTACCGCACTTTCTGCATTACCATTATCACGAATATTTAAACCAAGCCCCTGCTGTGGTGTAGTTGCAGTTTTCTGAGTACTTTCAGTATTTTTATCTGCCTCACAAAGCTCAATTTTTTTCCAATCCGCTAAACAATCGTCTAAAGACTGATATACATCGCGTTGTACTTGCTCTTCTGAACAGCCTCCTAATAAGGCCACAATAGATAAACTAACTAAAATCTGATTTTTCTTTTTCATTGTTCTCAATTTTTATCGAATGGTTTTCACGCCTAGCCATTGCTCGGTCTGTTTATTAGTAATTTCTTCACGAGTCCACATACTCATTAAATCTGGTTGTGGATATTTATTGCTGTTATAGCCGACTAAACGGGCAAAATCAAATACGGCATGAGGATAGCCATTAATAAGCAACAAGGCTAAATAACCACTCTCATCCCAACAAATTTCAAGTTTGCGTGCTTCATGATGATTAGAGGTTGAATCAACATTATACACATGCAACATATCCACTATCGGTTGAGCATTTTGACGAATATCAAGTGCATAAAAATAGCCTGTTTCGCCGTCATCTTCAAACATTACAGCAAAATGCTCAAATACTGTCGAATGTGTTCCCACTTGCTTTGGCGTTCCTAAAAAGAGCTCGTCCTCTAAAGTTAAATGTAACATTCCCTTTCCTTTAAATATTAGATATAAAAACACCGCACTTCTATACAAAGTGCGGTGAGATTTTACAGTAAATTCAGCGTGAATTACGCTTGACCTTTAACCGCTTTTAAGCCTAGGAATGCTGCTGGAGTACCTGCGCGTTCTAATGCTTCTTCGATACGGATTAATTGGTTGTATTTCGCAATACGGTCAGAACGGCTCATAGAACCAGTTTTGATTTGACCTGCTGCTGTACCCACCGCTAAATCAGCGATAGTTGCATCTTCAGTTTCGCCTGAACGGTGAGAGATTACAGCGGTGTAACCTGCATCTTTCGCCATTTTAATTGCTGCTAAAGTTTCAGTTAAAGAACCGATTTGATTGAATTTGATTAAGATAGAGTTTGCGATACCTTTTTCGATACCTTCTTTTAAGATTTTGGTGTTAGTGACGAATAAATCATCGCCCACTAATTGAACGCGGTCGCCTAACACTTTAGTTTGGTATGCAAAACCTTCCCAGTCAGATTCATCTTGACCATCTTCGATAGACACGATTGGGTATTGTTTAGTTAATTCTTCAAGATAGTGTGTGAACTCTTGAGAAGTGAATGATTTACCTTCACCTTTCATTTCGTACATACCATTTTCTTTGTTATAGAACTCAGAAGATGCGCAGTCCATCGCTAAAGTAACGTCTTTACCTAATACATAACCTGCTTTTTCTACTGCTTCTTTGATACAGGCTAAAGCGTCTGCGTTAGAGGCTAAGTTTGGAGCGAAACCACCTTCGTCACCAACCGCAGTGCTCATGCCTTTAGATTTTAATACTTTTGCAAGGTTGTGGAATACTTCAGCACCGATACGAAGTGCTTCACGTAATGTTTTCGCACCAACTGGTTGAATCATGAATTCTTGGATATCAACGTTGTTATCTGCATGTTCGCCACCGTTAATGATGTTCATCATTGGTAATGGCATAGAATAAACACCAGCAGTGCCATTTAATTCTGCAATGTAAGCGTAAAGTGGTAAACCTTTAGATGCTGCAGCTGCTTTTGCGTTTGCTAAAGATACCGCCAAGATTGCATTTGCACCAAAGTTAGATTTGTTTTCGGTTCCGTCTAAATCGATCATGATTTGGTCGATTTCAGCTTGGTTTGTTGCATCTTTACCAACGATAGCTTGTGCAATTTTGTTGTTCACTGCAGCCACAGCTTTTAATACGCCTTTACCTAAGAAACGAGATTTGTCGCCGTCACGTAATTCTAATGCTTCACGAGAACCAGTTGATGCGCCAGATGGAGCTGCTGCTAAACCAACAAAACCACCTTCAAGATGAACTTCAGCTTCAACAGTTGGATTACCGCGTGAGTCGATGATTTCGCGACCAATCACTTTAACGATTTTTGCCATTTTTATTTTCCTCAATTAAGTTAATTAAAACGGGTTAGGCGAGCCTAAAACTGGCGATATGATAAAGCTATTTTGAGATTTTGTCTTGTAAAAAATGCGTATGCTTTGATCTTTATCTATTTATTATCTTGAGATACTTAGAGCACAAGCATAAGCCGAGCTCCACGCCCATTGGAAGTTATAACCACCGAGCCAGCCAGTCACATCCAATACTTCACCAATAAAATATAAACCGCTGACTTGGTTGCTTTCCATTGTTTTAGAAGAAATTACTTTAGTATCCACTCCGCCCATTGTGACTTCAGCCGTACGATAGCCCTCTGTGCCATTTGGAGTAAATTCCCAGTGATGAATAAAATCCACCAGATTTTTTACCCGCACTTTGCTGATGTTAGCGATAACTTCATCTTGCACAAGGCCTTGTTCAATCCAAAGCTCGACCAATTTTTTCGGCAATAATCGAACCAAGATGGTTTTCAATATTTGTTTTGGTGAATGTTGTTTTGCTTGATTAATTTCCTCTTCCACATTGTGGTTCGGTAATAAATCGATTTCCACTGACTCAGTGGGCTGCCAATAATTGGAAATTTGCAATACCGCAGGGCCTGAAATACCACGATGAGTAAACAAAAGCTGGTTGTAAAAAGATTTTCCGCACTGCGCAGTGATCGTGACTGGCAAGCTAACGCCTGAAAGTGCAGTTAAAAATTTATCTGTTTCTCGATAAGTAAAAGGCACTAAACTCGCACGAGGCGGAATAACAGGAATGCCAAATTGTTCCGCAATTTGATAGCCAAATGGCGTTGCACCAAGCCCAGGCATAGAAAGCCCACCTGTCGCAACAATCAAATTTTTACATTGCCATTGGGTTGAATTTAGCTGTAAAACAAACCGCACTTTTTCATCATTTTGAATCCGTTCAACTTGAGAAACTTCGCTACGCAATAAAATCTTGGCACCATATTTATCGCATTCAGATTTCAGCATTTCAACGATTTGTTCTGCACCCTCATCGCAAAATAATTGCCCCAATTCCTTTTCGTGATAAGCAATCCCTTGCTCCGCCACTAAAGAAATAAAATCCCAATTGGTATAACGAGCAAGCGCCGATTTGACGAAATGAGGATTTTGCGAAAGATAATGAGCAGGCGTAACCTCTAAATTGGTGAAATTACAAAACCCACCGCCCGACATCAAAATCTTACGTCCGATTTTTTTGCCGTTGTCGAAAACTGTCACCGACTTGCCTAGCTTAGCCAACTGTGCCGCGCAAAATAATCCTGCCGCACCCGCACCAATAATAATGTTTTCAGAATATTGGCTCACGGATTTTGTCCTTTTTCACCACGTTGTAAAAAATCCAACATCTTCATTCGTTGAATAACTGAACGACGATCCACTGCCGCATTACCTGAATCTAATAACTGCTGTAAATACATACCGGCTTGTTGATATTGGCGATTTTCTAAGGCAATTGTCGCCAACAAAGAAAGACTAGATACTTCATTTTTATCTTTTGCCAAAGCTTCATTCAAAAGTTGTTCGACTTTTTGGGTCATTTGCTGACCTGCTTGATAATAAAGTGCGGTGGCTGCCAAGCCTAAAATATTAGGTTTACTTCCCGACAATTTTTCCGCATTAGAATAAGCCACAAGCGCACTATCAAATTCATTATTCTGTACATAGGCTTCTCCAAGTTGAAGCCAAGTTTCCGCATTATTCGGATCAGTACGCAGTTTATTTTGGAGCTTCTCAATCACATTTTGATTTTTGTGTTCATCATTCATTTCAACATTTTGATTATGTTGCTCAATCATCGATTGCTCGCCTTGTTGAACACGACTAAAACGATCAAGGGAAAAATAATAAGCAGTTGGAATAGCGATGAGTAAAGTAAAAAGCACAAAATAAATTTTGCTATTCACTTTTCCCTTAGAAAGTTTACTTGGCTCCCCTTGCTTGCGGGGGGAGCTGCCAAAGGTTGAGGGGAGGGAAATTATTTCATCATTCTCTAGTTGTTGTGCAACCACTTTTTCTGAAAACTGTTTTTTCCTATTTGAGAAATAAAGCAATACTGCAGCTAAAATTAAAAGGGCGACTGGCAATAACCATAACAACGCCGTATTCCATTTGAATGGCGGTTTGTAATTCACAAAATCACCAAATCTAGCCGTCATTTTATCGATAATTTGCTGATTGCTTTTGCCCTCATCCACCATTTTGTACACTTCAAGACGCAAGTCATAAGCAATTGGAGAATTAGATTCCACCAAATTTTGGTTCTGACATTGTGGACAGCGTAAAGATTTTGCTAACTCTACGGCGCGAGTACGATCATCTTGATTTTGAAATTGATAGGTATCCACCATTTCCGCTTGAGTAAACAAGGAAAATGCGAATAAAAGTGCGGTTGCAAAAAAGACTGTTTTTTGAACCTGAATAAAACCGCGAGTAAAAATATCTAATATACTTTTCATTTGTTCTTCAATGCTTCAATTTTCGGCAAAAATACCGTTTGCCAAGTTTCTTTATCCAGTAAACCAGAATGGCGATAACGAATCACACCATTTTCATCTACAAGATAAGTTTCTGGCGCACCATCCACGCCCAATTTTAATCCCAATTCCCCATGACTATCATCAATGGTTAAGATGAACGGATTGCCCATTCGCTTAAGCATTTTAATGCCATTTTGCGGATTATCACGATAATCCACGCCCACAATAGGCAACGTTTTTGCAATCTCAATTAACAGAGGATGTTCTTCTTTGCAATAACCACACCAACTTCCCCACACATTTAATAAAAATGGCTGTTTAGGAAACTCTTTCGGGCTTACGATTTGTGATGGCTCATGTAAATTAGCCTGATAAAACTCTGGAACAGGTTTATCAATTAAAGCCGAAGCAATTTTTTTCGGATCTTGATTTAACCCTGCAATTAATAATATACACACGCCTAAAAGCACAAAGAGCGGTGTAAAAAAGATAAGTTTTTTGTTCATTATTTTTCCTGTTTTCTGCGTAATCCGAAGACGCTAAAAAGTGCGCCAAAGGCCATTAAAATACCGCCCGCCCAAAGCCAACGAATCAGTGGTTTATAATGTAAGCGGAAAGTAAATTCCCCTTTGCCGAGAGAATCGCCCATCACAATATATAAATCGCCCCAAAAACCACCATCAAGCCCCACTTCACTTATTGTCATTGTTCGTACATCGTAATAACGGCGTTCTGGGATAATTTCTGCATAAGGTTTACCATTTTTAGTTACGTCAAAAAAAGCGACTTCTGCCGTAAAGTTTGGCCCAATTTCATTAGAAAATTGGCGATAATGAAATTCATATTGCCCTAACGTTTGACTTTGTTGCGGTGCTAAACGCACACCAATTTCACTGCCAAAATACCCAGTCATCACCGCACCAATAGTCACAATCGCCACGCCACAGTGTGCTAAAATCATCCCAAATTGAGACAAGCGAATTTGTCGCCAATTTTGCCATAACGTGACGAATAAAAGCCAAATCGCAAGAGTTAATAACACAAAGGCGAAAGCGTGAAAATTCAACGCAGAATTATGGCGTAGCTGTTGCCAAATCATTAGGCATGCAAGAATCAAAGACGGAATAAGCAACCACCCACAACGTATCAATAATGTGCGATCAAATTGCTCCTTACGTATGCTAAGCACAATTACCATTAAGATTAAAATCGCCGTAATAATGGGGAAGAAAATACTATTAAAATAAGGACTTCCCACCGAAATTGAGCCCCAATTCATCGCTTGGAATAACATCGGGTAAAAAGTACCTAAAAAGGTAGAAACCGTCGCAATGGTCAGCAAAATATTCAGTAATAAAATGCCACCCGATTTAGAAACGAACTGAAATTTCACCGCACTTTCTGATGAACTTCCCGCTCGTAAAGCGAATAAACCAAAGGCTAACGCTGTCAAAACAAAGAAAATTAATAACAACACATAACCGCGCGTGTTATCCAATGCAAAGGCGTGCACAGAAGTGAGCGCACCAGAACGAACAATAAACGTGCCTAATACGCTAAAGGCAAAAGCAAGCAGAGAAAAAAGCGTTGTCCAATAACTAAATACGCCTTGTTTTTCCGTCGCCATTAAACTGTGTAATAACGCCAAACCAAGCAACCAAGGCATTAAAGACGCATTTTCTACGGGATCCCAGAACCACCAACCGCCCCAGCCAAGTTCGTAATAAGCCCACCACGCACCAAGCACAATGCCAATAGTTAAAAACAACCAAGAAACCAACACCCATCCACGCATTGAGCGGGCAATTTGTCGTGCTGACTGGTTATAAATCAACGCACTCAAACTCATTGCAAAATTTACCGCAAAGCCCACATAACCAACATATAACAACGGCGGATGGAAAATTAATCCCACATCTTGCAACATTGGATTGAGATCGCGCCCTTCTGCGGGAGCAGGGAAAATGCGTCCAAATGGATTGGAATAAAATAAAATAAACACCGCAAAACCAAAGCAAATCAATCCCAATAAAGATAAAGATTGAGCGGAAAAAGTGCGGTCATTTTTTCGATTAAAAAAAGCAAAAGCAGCAAGCCATAAACTCAATGAAAATAACCAAAACAACATTGAACCTTCATGCCCGCCCCAAGTGGCAGCCACTTTAAAAAATGTAGGTAATTGAGAGTTGGAATGTGCCGCTACATATTCAAGGGTGAAATCATCCACCGCAAAAGAATAAGCAAGCAAACCAATTGAGAACGTCGTCGCAAGGGTAAAAATATAACTAAGCGGCCAAGCAGCATTAATTAAAGTCGAATTTTTTTTGAATAACCCAAATTGAGGCACTAACGCAAGAAAAAACGCGCTAGCTGTTGCGAGTAAAAGAAGGAAAAAGCCAAGTTCTGGGAGCATAATGTCGTCGTTTTTTTCGTTGATGCGCAGATAAAGTCGCTAATCAAGTATGTTTCATTAATAAAATTAAAAATAGCACCTTGATAGGTGCTATTGTGCTTATAAAAATTAATGATTAAATTCAGCACCTAAACAAGGGCGAATTTTATTTAACATTTCTTTAATTACGCGTGATGGTGCAGCAATGATATTGCCACTGCGTAAGTAGCCGTTACCAGCATCAAAATCGCAAACTAAACCACCCGCTTCACGCACGATTAAATCGCCAGCAGCACAATCCCATGCTTTTAAGCCCATTTCAAAATAACCATCAATACGGTTTGACGCCACATAGCATAAATCCAATGCGGCAGAACCAGTACGACGGAAATCCGCAGCATCTTCAATTAAGGCATTCATCATTGCAAATTGAGCTGGCATTAATTTTGGTTGTTTGAATGGGAAACCAGTGGCTAAAATTGAACCTTGAATTTCACGTTTACTATCTACACGCAAACGTACTTCATTTAATTTTGCGCCTTCACCACGCACAGCGGTAAATAATTCATTACGGATTGGATCGTAAACAACCCCAACTTCAGTGCGATTTTTTACACGAATTGCGATAGACACAGAAAAGTGGGGAAGTCCTGTCATAAAATTACGAGTACCATCTAGCGGATCAATAATCCATTGTACATCGCTATCTTTGCCTTCAATTGCGCCTGTTTCTTCCGTAATAATTGTGTGATCAGGATAAGATTTACGAATAACTTCAATGATTTCTGCTTCAGACGCTTTATCAACGTTTGTTACATAATCATTAATACCTTTTTGTGTGCTTTCGATAGCATCACGGCGTTCATAATTTTTAGCAATCACATTGCCCGCTTTTCGTGCCGCAC
This sequence comes from Haemophilus aegyptius, assembly GCF_900475885.1. Taxonomy (GTDB): domain Bacteria; phylum Pseudomonadota; class Gammaproteobacteria; order Enterobacterales; family Pasteurellaceae; genus Haemophilus; species Haemophilus influenzae. The sequence continues at coordinate 59,322 of NZ_LS483429.1, read as the reverse complement.
GAATTGCGATATTTAACATTGGATTCATATTTCCACCAGCTTTTAAAGAACAGAAAAATTCCGCGCCATTATAGCGAGATTTGCCAAAATAACCAGTTGAAAATCATAAAACAATGGTTTTTATAGGTTTTCAGAAAAACTTTGCGATACAGATCGCAAAAATCAGATCAAGTGATTTTTCTACCCATTATTTATGGTTAAAGTGCGGTAGAAAATTGGAGCGTTTTATGCAGAAAGGTATGACATTAGTGGAATTATTGATTGGGTTAGCCATTATCAGTATTGTGCTGAATTTTGCAGTACCATTATGGAAAACCGATTCGCCTAAAACGATTTTAGCCAAAGAGCAACATCGCCTGTATTTATTTCTACGCCAAATTCAGGCTCGTGCAGAAAATTCATCGGAAGTGTGGTTTTTACTTATCAATCGTAATCTTGCGACACGGCAATGGTGCTTAACGGCACAAGTAAAAAATGATCAAACTTGCGATTGTTTAAACCCAACAAACTGCCCGAAAGAGGCCTATGCTCATTTTTACTATCCTTATTTTCCTAAAAAAACGATGATTCAAAGCCATTATATTTATCCCAAAGAAATCACGAGGTTTTATGGTGCTCGTAATACCAGTGTCACTCGTTGCTTTATTCTGCAAGCGGAGAATGAACGTACATTATTTTCATTTTTCAATGTAGGCAGTATCCGTTTGAAAACCAATCAAGCGGCTAGTGCATGCAATCAATCATGAAAACATTATTAAAAGGGCAAACCCTATTAGCACTGATGATTTCGCTGGCTTTGTCGTCTTTATTATTGCTAAGCATTTCGCATTTTTATGTGCAAATACAAACACAAAATCAACACATGTTATTGCATTTAAAACTACAAGCTGAATTACAACGAACATTACAGTTAATAGGTAAAGATCTTCGCCGATTAGGATTTCGAGCATTAAATGCAAAACTGACGGAAAGCAATTTATCTTTATTTGAATTAGATGAACAAGGCACAGCTATTTTTATTAGCCAAGAAGATAATGCGCCACCTAATAGCTGCGTGTTGTTCTTTTATGATTTAAATAAAAATGGGTGTATTGGCAAAGGTTCGCCGAAAACCTGTATGAAAAAAGGTAAAAATACATCTAAAAGTAGTACTGAAGAATTATTCGGCTATAAAGTGAGTAACAAAATGATAAAAACCAAACTGACGTATCAAAGTGTTATTCCTACTAATTGCACGGCAGAAACTTGTAAACGTGCTTTTCAACAAACCGCTTGTAACGCTGGTGGTGGATGGGCAGATTTATTAGATAACAACGAATATGAAATCACTAGGTTACAATTTAATTGGTTAATTGAAGGCAAAGGATTAGAAATCAAGCTAAAAGGAAATTTAAAACAAACCCCAAATATCAGTTATGAAACATCCCTTGTTGTTGCACTATGGAATCAAAAATAACGGAATCAAAAATAATGACAATACAAAAAGGCATTATCACGCTGACTATTCTGATTTTTATTTCAGGTTTATTAACCGTAATCTTATTGTTGGATGACAGCCATTTAAGTTTTTTTCGTGCGCAACAAAATCAACGAAAACACTATGTGGAAAGAACATTACAACTGCAAAACATGACAGAGGAGAAAAAACAAACTGCCTGTATTGATTTACCCTTAAATAATAATGAAAGTGTGAAGCAAATCAGCATCGCCCTTGAGGGTGCCGCCGATGCAATTCAATATTTTCTTTGGTGTGAAAGAATGAGCCTATTTAAAAAATCGCCTAAAAAGGGAGATAATCAAGGTGCATTGAAAGATTTTGTGAGTGGCGAAAAACTTGCCTATTTTCGACCGCACTTTTCTTCCCCGCCCAGAATTTTAAACGCGAATAAAATGCCTAAACTTTATTGGTTTTCAGATTCACAAGCAGAGGTTGAAATTAATGGCACCGTATATGCCGTATTAATTGCAGAGGGCGATTTAAAATTGACTGGCAAAGGGAGGATTAGTGGTGCAGTGATTACCAGCGGGAATTTAACTTTAGATGGCGTAACTTTAGCTTATGGGAAAAAGACGGTGGTTGCTTTAGTGCAACAATATAGTCAGTGGCAGTTAGCAGAAAAAAGTTGGAGTGATTTTAATGTTCAGGATGAATAAAGGAATGTCTTTTATTACATTGTTATTTTCTTTAACTTTATTTAGCGTTTTATTTCTTGTTTTTAATCAATGGACGGCAAGCCAAAGAAAAAGTGCGGTGAAAACTTATCAAGATTTTCAGGCAATACAGATTGCGGAGAATCAAGCTCAACGCCAATTTTTAGGGTTAGCTTGTGAACAATTGATACAACAAAATGGCTTAACTTTTCGTATTCAATGTGAAAATGAACGTATTATTGTGCGTTATCCTACGAGTGAAATTTTGATAAAAACTCAGTAAAATGGTGTTGTTTTTTCTAGGTTAAATCATCAAAAGGTCGCCATTGTGTTCATTGTTTATTATTCCAATCAGCTTGAAAAACAAAAAGAAATTCTTTCTTCATTATTCAAATCTTTACCGCCTGAAGATCCTTTTCAACAAGATATTATCTTGGTACAAAGCCCTAATATGGCGCAATGGCTACAAATTGAACTTGCCAAAGAAACAGGTATTTCAGCAAACCTAAAATTTCCTATGCCAGCCAGTTTTATTTGGCAACTTTATGCACAAAATTTACCCGCAACGGCATTAGAGAACCCTTTTGATAAAGATTCAATGACATGGCGTTTAATGCGCTTAATCCCAATTTTTCTTGAGAAAGAAAATTTTTCGCCTCTACGCAATTATTTATCATCTTCGCCACATTCTGAACAATATAAACTTTATCAACTCAGCAGTAAAATAGCCGACTTATTTGACCAATATTTAGTTTATCGACCTGAATGGATTTTTGCTTGGGAAAAAGGCGAAGATGAACAAATCACTGATCAAATACAAAAACAACAACCTAACCTAAACGCAACTTTGTTTGCGCAAATTCAAGGCAATACAAAATGGCACGGTGAGTTATGGCGCGCGTTGGTCGTCGATGTTAAATCAGATGTTAATGAAGCCACCCATCGAGCAGCTTTGCATAATCAATTCTTAGCCTTGCTTGCCGATAAAAAAGCACCGAAAAAATTACCTTCACGCATATTTATTTTTGGTATTCCTGCGCTTCCAACTGCTTATCTTAATATTTTGCAAGCGATATCCTCTGAAGTGGATATTCATTTATTTTTTAATAATCCTTGCCAAGAATATTGGGGAGATATTAGCGATTTACGCCTTGATTATTTGCGTTCTCGCAAACGTTATCAACTCAATAAACAAGATGAAAATCAACCGCTCTTTTCCGAGGATCAACTTTCTCAACTAGAAAACGCTCAGTTTGACGTCACTTATCAAAAAGAAAACCTTCAACTAGGCAATCTATTACTGGCGGCTTGGGGAAAAATGGGGCGAGATTTTCTCTATACATTGGTGAGAGATGAAGAACATATTCCAACTTATCCCGTCAATGCCTATCAAGAAATTGAGTCGAACAGTTTACTCGGACAATTGCAGTCTCAAATTCTGCATTTAGAAAATAAACCGTTAAATATCGCAAAAAATGACCGCACTTTAACCCTACATTCTTGCCACAGCGCTATGCGGGAAGTAGAAGTATTGCACGATTATTTACTGGATTTATTCAATCAAGATCCTAGCCTTACGCCAAAAGATGTCGTTGTTATGATGGCAGATATTAACCAATACACACCCTATATTCAGGCAGTTTTCGGGCAAAAAAATGGGGATGCACCACAAATTCCATTTTCACTTTCGGATAATAAACTTTCAGAAAGCGATGCGTTGGTCTCAAGTTACTTAACTTTATTAGGCTTAAAAGAAAGCAATTTTAGTGCAGAGGATGTTTTAGCATTGTTGGATATTCCTGCGATGCGAGAGCGATTTAATATTTCCCTTGCTGATTTACCATTAGTTCGAGAATGGGTGGCGGATTCAGGGATTCGTGTCGGTTTGCAAAAAAATCAAGATGGCATCAATTTCAATTCTTGGCAGGCTGGATTAGAACGAATGATTTTAGGCTATGCGATGCGTGAAGAACAGGGCATTTGGCAAGATAGTCTGGGCTTAAACAGCAGTTATGGCTTAAAGGGCGAGCTCGCTGGAAATTTATCTCATTTTTTCACCGCACTTTCCGCGCTGCATGAAACGCTGCAACAAGCACATTCCATCGAAAAATGGCAAGAAATTTTAACCGCACTTTTATCGGATTTCTTCGTGCGAAATGAAGACACAAGCGACATGATTTTCTATATTCAAGAGAAAATTAATGAATTAGCTGAGCATCTAAAAACGCTCCATTTTACTGAAAAATTACAAGCAGAAGTGATCGCCGATGTCATCACAATGAAATTGGAAGATGCACCAAATAGCCTCAAATTCCTTGCAGGAAAAGTAAACTTCTGCACCTTATTACCAATGCGTTCAGTGCCATTCAAAGTGGTTTGTTTACTTGGAATGAATGATGCGGATTACCCAAGAACACAAACACCAAACAGTTTTGATTTAATGCAATATCATTATCAAAAAGGCGATCGTGTTCGCCGTGACGATGATCGCTATTTGTTCTTAGAGGCCTTATTGGCAGCACGTGATTATTGCTATATCAGCTATGTTGGCCGTTCCATTACAGATAATCAACCGAAAGAACCTTCTGTATTGGTAAGCCAACTGTTGGATTATATTAATCAAGGGCAAAAGGAAAATGTCCTTACTGTCATTGAACATCCAATGACCGCATTTAGCCCAGATAATTTCAAATATAACGAAAAATTTACCCGCTCTTTTGCGACAAAATGGTTGCCAATAGCGCAATTTGACGCGAGTTCCAACAATTCAGAATTTGCCGTCACTATGACAGAAAACCCAGAAAAAATCGAAGAAGTTGAACTGGATTCTTTAGTCAGCTTTGTGGAAAATCCAGTGAAATTTTTCTTTGAAAAACAACTTGGTGTTTATTTCCGCGATAAAGATGAACGCATTGCTGACAGTGAAAACTTCACTTTAAGTGGGTTAGATAATTATTCTCTCAATAATGACTTAATTTACCTTGATGAACAAAATTTTGCTGATTATTTTAGACAAGCAGAAGTAAAAGGCGTGTTACCGCACGCAGAGTTTGGAAAGGTTTATGCTGAAAATATTCGCGACAATGTTTTAGAATTTAAAGAGAAAATAGCCGATCTTGGTGAGCCTAAACAGGCTTCTATAGATTTTAATATTGCCGTAGATTGGCAAAACGAAAATCAAAAAATCCGTTTATTTGGTTATATGGAGGCTTTATTTGGCGATGATTCACAAGTCATTCACTGGCATTTTGCTAAATACAAAGATCGTTATTGTATTCGTCCTTGGATTTATTATTTAATTCAATGTGTTACACAAGAAAAGGCGGTACCAGCAAAATTAATTACGCAAGATAAGGTTCTCGAATTACCGCCTATTGAGCGTGAAGTTGCGCTTGCTCAATTACAAACTTATGTAAAAGATTATTTACAAAGTCAAATTGAAATCCAATTGGTGCCAACCATAAGAAATATTAATGATTTTATTGTAGACGATGAAAGTGCGGTAGATTTTGACAACGTTTTTGAAAAACTTCAGGCATTAACTGAAAGTAATGGTTTCGGTTCAAAAGCCGATCCATATTGGTCACGAGTATTAGCGCAGACCTCAAGATTTAAACAACCTGAAAATATTGCAAAATTATTAAAACAAACAAAAGCTTGGTTTGGCTTATTATTCGCACAAAAGAAGACAAGAAAGGCACAAAGCTAATCGTCAAATAACCTATTTTTTAGTAGAATAACACCCTTTTATGGAGAATTATCTATGCACTGTCCATTTTGTGATACAGAAGAAACTAAAGTCATTGATAGCCGTTTAGTATCTGATGGTTATCAAGTTCGCCGCCGCCGTGAGTGCGGTCATTGTCACGAACGTTTTACTACTTTTGAAATGGCAGAATTAATTATACCGAAAATTATCAAAACTGATGGTACACGTGAGCCATTCAATGAAGATAAATTGCGCAGCGGTATTCAACACGCCTTAGAAAAACGTCCTGTAAGTGCAGATGATGTAGAAAAAGCAATTAATCACATAATTCTTCAACTGCGTGCAACTGGAGAACGTGAAGTGCCAAGTAAGTTAGTGGGTAAACTTGCGATGAATGAATTAAAAAAACTCGATAAAGTGGCTTATATTCGTTTTGCATCAGTCTATTTAAGTTTTGATGATATTGATCAATTCACTATCGAAATTGAAAAATTAAAGGATTAATTATGCTTGAATTTTCCTCACAAGATTGCGTATTTATGCAACGTGCCTTAGATTTAGCCGCCAAAGGACAATATACCACTACACCGAACCCATCGGTGGGATGCGTATTGGTTAAAAATGGTGAAATTGTGGGGGAGGGCTTTCATTTTAAGGCAGGACAACCTCATGCTGAACGTGTTGCCTTAGCTCAAGCAGGAGAAAATGCGAAAGGTGCGACAGCTTATGTTACGCTTGAGCCTTGTTCTCACTATGGGAGAACACCGCCTTGTGCATTAGGATTAATTGAGGCGGGCGTAGTGAAAGTCATTGCGGCTATGCAAGATCCAAATCCTCAAGTCGCAGGAAAAGGTTTGAAAATGTTGTCTGATGCCGGTATCGAAAGTGCGGTGAATTTATTAAACGATCAAGCGGAAAAAATAAATAAAGGTTTTTTAAAACGAATGCGTCAAGGAATGCCTTTTGTTCAACTCAAACTCGCCATGAGTTTAGATGGACGAACTGCAATGGCAAGTGGAGAAAGTAAATGGATTACGGGCCCAGATGCTCGTTCGGACGTACAAAAAATGCGAGCAAAATCATCCGCACTTTTATCTACTTCCACAACAGTCATTGCAGATGATCCAAGCCTTAATATACGCTGGGACGAATTTCCTGAAAATCTTAAAACAGAATATAAAAAAGAAGGGCTTCGCCAGCCTGTGCGAGTCATTTTAGATTCACAACATCGCATTCAGCCGACTCATAAACTTTTTTTAACCCATTCTCCCGTTTGGTTAGTCTCTAGTGAGCCACGAGATTTAACAGGCTTTCCTGATTTTTGTGAACAAATTATTCTTCCGAAAGAAAATTTACTAAAAGAATTAATGCGAGAACTGGGAAAACGACAAATCAATACCCTTTGGGTAGAAGCTGGAGCAAATTTAGCGGGCAGTTTAATTGATGCGAAATTAGTGGATGAATTGATTATTTACATTGCGCCAAAATTACTTGGAGACAATGCTCGTGGTTTATGCCAATTACCGAATTTAACTAAACTTGCCGATGCACCATTATGGCAACTCAATGAATTAGAACAAATCGGTGACGATATAAAATTAACTTACACACCGAAAGGAGTCTAAATGCTTAAAAAACTTTTCCATTCCGCACTTTGGGGCTTGGCTGCTGCGGGCGTGATTTTGTTTGCGGTTCCAAGACTGAATAACAGCAATATCTTCACTTCAGACGATATTGTATCGTTCAAAAATGCCGTGCGTATTGCCTCTCCAGCAGTAGTGAATGTTTATAACCGCTCTTTTTCTTCCGCCAGCATTAATGATAATGATCAGCTACAAGTGAATAACTTAGGTTCTGGTGTGATTATGAGTAAAGATGGCTATATTCTGACGAATAAACACGTCATCCAAAATGCAGATCAAATTGTAGTAGCGTTGCAAAACGGAAATATTTTTGAGGTCAGTCTTGTTGGTTCAGATGATCTCACTGATCTCGCTGTTCTTAAAATTCGTGCAAATAATCTTTCAACTATTCCACAAAATTCAGCGCGTCAAGCTCACGTCGGCGATGTGGTATTAGCAATCGGTAATCCCTACAACTTAGGACAAAGCGTGTCTCAAGGAATCATTAGCGCAATCGGTCGTAATGCGGTAGGCGATTCGGTGGGCAGACAAAATTTTATTCAAACTGATGCTTCAATTAACCGCGGAAACTCAGGCGGTGCCTTAATTAACTCTGCTGGGGAATTGGTTGGAATTAGCACGCTAAGTATTGGCAAAACCGCCAATGAAATCGCAGAAGGACTAAATTTTGCCATTCCAATAGATATTGCAAATGATGTACTACGTAAAATTATGCGTGATGGACGTGTGATTCGAGGTTATTTTGGTGTACAAAGTGATATTAGTTCAAGTAGTGAAGAAGGCATAGTTATCACAGACGTAAGCCCGAACAGCCCAGCTGCGAAATCAGGTATTCAAGTTGGCGATGTGATTTTGAAATTAAATAATCAAGAAGGGATTTCAGCCCGAGAAATGATGCAAATTATCGCAAATACAAAACCTAATTCAAAAGTTCTCGTCACCATTCTCCGATTAGGCAAAATCTTACAAATTCCAGTTGTTATTGAAGAATTTCCAGTAAATTAAAAATAGCGGTCTATTTTGACCGCTGTTTTCATTATATTTAATACTTTCTTTTCAATTTGAAAATTTATTTGTTCTAACCCCTTTTCTGACATTTCGGGCAAAAGAAACTATTACGCTGTCCAATAATTAAACTTTCAATTTTTCCACCGCACTTTGGACAAGGTTTATCTTTATTGCCATATACCAATAATTCTTGTGCAAAATAACCTGGGCGACCATCGGGCTGTAAAAAATCTTTAAGTGTTGTTCCACCTTGAATAATGGCTTTTCTCAAAACATCTTTAATCGTGTTCACTAAAGAGAAACATTGATTGCGCGTCAAATTTTTAGCGAGTTTAAGGGGATGAATGCCACAAATAAACAAACTTTCATTCGCATAAATATTTCCAACGCCCACTACCACAGCGTTATCCATCAAGAAAGTTTTAAGTGCGGTAGATTTTTGACGAGATTTTTTGAATAAATATTCTGCATTAAATTCATCAGAAAGTGGTTCAGGGCCTAACTTTAAGAAAAGATGAAAGTCATCTAGATTCTCCGTCCACAACCAAGCACCGAAACGGCGAGGATCGTTATAGCGTAATAACTTGCCATTATTCACTACAATATCAATATGATCATGTTTATCTATTGCACTATCCTGTGGCACAATTCGCACCGAACCTGACATGCCCAAATGCCCGATGATATAGCCTTTTTCCGTGTGAATAATCAAATATTTTGCTCGACGAGTGAGATCGACAATTTTTACATTTTTTAGCGTTATCAATTCCTCTGATACAGCCCAGCGCAATTTAGGTTGGCGCACGACAACTTTCTCAATCGTAAAATTCTTAAGATAAGGGCTAATACCACGTAGTGCAGTTTCGACTTCAGGAAGTTCCGGCATAATTTTCAACTTAGTAAGTAGATAGAATAATGATATAAAGTGCGGTTAGTTTTACCATTTTTTATATTCTTTGAAAATTAAAATGATGAATATTTCAAAAATATAGGTAGTTATCTAATGGATAAAATTTATATATCTCGTTTGATCTATGCTAAAAGATTTTTATTTTACAGAATAACCGCCTGTTTTCAGATACAAGCGGTTATTTTTTGTGTTAATTGACTAACTAATTAATTAATTAATTAATCAATGGGTGGTGTGTAAGTGCCATTTTTGATGTCGTCTTTAATACGATTTGCTTCTGTTAGTACTTGAGTTAATAACGCTTTAACATTTTCCAATGTTGCAATCGGGCTTAGGGTAGTCATTTTCAGTGATTGTTTGTCGCCTACTTTAGTCACGCCAATATTCGCTTCTCCTCGAGCAAAGAGTTCATCTGCCACGTTTTGGTTTAGTGCATCAATAAATTCAGCTGGATAGTCTTTTGGTACGACACGGAATAACACCGATGCAAACTGACTTGGCACAAGCATTTCTAAGGCAGGAGTATCGTTGATGTATTGCTCGACTTCTTTGGTCAGTTTTACGCCGTGATCGATCATTGAAGCGTAAAGATCTTCGCCCAATGCTTCAAGGGTAAACCATAATTTTAATGCGTCGAAACGACGTGTGGTTTGTAATGATTTCGCCACTAAGTTTGGCACGCCGTGAGCTTCATCATATTCCGAATTGAGATAATCCGCTTTGTAATCGATAAAGCGATAGTTCGCAGGATCTTTCAACAAGAACGCCCCACACGAGATCGTTTGGAAGAAGTGTTTGTGGAAATCAAGCGTGATGGAATCAGTTAATTCAATACCATCTAAGAAATAGCGATAATCTTTGGAAAGCAATAATGCGCCACCCCAAGCGGCATCAACGTGTAACCACGCTTGATATTCATCGGCAAGTTTGCGGATGGCTTTTAAATCATCAATCGCTCCTGCATCGGTCGTCCCCGCGGTTGCCACGATACAAGCGGCGATTTTACCTTCAGCTTTCAATTGGGCAAGCGTTTGTTTAAGTGCAATAAGATCCATTTGTGCATTGGCATTTGATGGCACGGTCACGACTGATTGGAACCCCATGCCCATCATTGCCATATTTTTTTGTACAGAGAAATGAGCGTTTTCTGAACAAATCACTTTCACTTTTTGCATCGCTTCTGCTGGAATACCATCACGTTGTACTGACCATTCAGAGCCGTCTTCGTTTTTCCAGTGGTTTGCAATCGCCCAATCGCGTGCCAACAATACGCCCATTAAGTTAGATTGCGTGCCACCAGAAGTGAACACGCCTGATGTGCCTTCGCCATAGCCTGCTTTTTGGCGTAGCCAGTTGATCAAATGCTCCTCCATAATTGAACCTGCTGGGCTTTGATCCCAAGAATCCATTGATTGGTTGGTCGCATTAATCAGTACTTCCGCAATTTGGCTTGTTACCATCGTTGGGCAATGTAAATGGGCAAGTGAGTGTGGATGATGTACTTTAAGGCTTGGATTAAGGAAAATTTCTACCAAATGATCGAGTGATTTCTGTACACCCATACCCTCTTTCGTCGGATTAAAACCGCTTATTAAGGCTCGCATTTGTTTGATTGAACCGCCCGTGTACATTTTTTCATTTTTCAGCCAAGCAGAGACTGCTTGCACCGCATTATGCATCGCTGTTTCATAATCGTTAATGGCTTCGTTATCGTTGCAAAACAAAGCTTGTTTGTGTTGTTTGAGGTTTGACATAATTATTCCTAGATATGAATTACACCCAATTTTCTGTACGTAATGCTATAACTCGCTCAAATTCTCTTAAATTGTTACTAACCAGAATTAACCCTTCACTACGAGCATGAGCAGCTATATGAATATCATTTTCGCCAATCAATTTCCCTTGTTTAGAGAGTTCAGCTTTAATATTGCCGAAATGAGCTGCATGCTTTGGTTGGTAATCTAAAATGGTGAGGCGTGATAAGAAATCTTCAATAACCGCAATGTTTCTTTCGGGATATTCGCTTTTTTCAGCTCCATAATAGAGTTCAGCCACAGTAATGCTACTCACGCACATTTTTCCTGCATTTTGATTAAAGCGAGAAAGAATTTCCAATGGCCTACGCTTAATCACGTAAATCACAATGTTAGTATCAAGCATATATTTCAACACTATAAAGCCTCACGCTCTGGTTGAAATGCAATTTCTCGTTCATTCATAAAATCATCGCTAACTGCTTGATCATTCAAGAAAAAACTATCCCAAGATTGGTTGAGAGGCGATAAAATCCGATCACTGCCCGATACACGAACCGATAATTTTTTGATTTCTTCAGAAAAGCGAACTTCAGCGGGCAAACGCACAGCTTGACTTCGATTAGTCATAAAAACAGAGGCTTCAATCATAGTTATTCCTTATGCTTAATTGTATATAGCATAAGTATATCCCAGTTTTATACAGTTGAGTAGAAAAAAGGTGGGATTTCCCTACCATTTTGAATTTACAAGCGGTCAAAATTCGCAAAACATTTGCAAAATCAGACCGCTTTTAATTAACTACGCACCACTTTCAATGCGTCTACAACAGATTGTTTGAAGCGTTTGATGAACTCTTCGCACTCGACTTGGTTGATGTTTACCGCACAAAGCACGCGAACCACGTTGCCACCGCGTCCGCCACGTTCGAGCAAGAGTTTGTTTTTGAAGCAAGCTTTTTGGATTGCTGCCGCTAATTCACAATCGCGCGGGTAAGCCCCTGTCGCATCTTTCGATTGGCGTTCGTCTACAATATCGATCCCCATCATTAAGCCACGACCACGTACGTTGCCGATGCACGGATATTCTTTGCTTAATTCGCGTAATGCGTTGGTTAAGTATTCGCCACGCTCTTGGGCATTTTGTGCGAGGTTTTCATCACGCATAATTTTAAGTGAAGCGTAACCTGTCGCCATCGCTAATTGATTGCCACGAAATGTACCTGTATGTCCTGCAGGTTGCCAAGCATCAAATTCTTTACGAATAGCTAATACAGCTAATGGTAAGCTGCCACCAACTGCTTTTGACATCACAATAATATCAGGCTCAATGCCTGCGTGTTCAAAGGCGAACATTCTTCCAGAACGGCAGAAACCAGCTTGCACTTCATCGACGATCATTAAAATGCCGTGTTTTTGGGTTACTTCACGTACTTTTTGTAAGAAGCTTATTGGTGCTGAAACAACGCCGCCTTCTCCTTGGATTGCTTCTAAAATTACTGCAGCTGGTTTTACTACGCCACTTTCTACATCTTCGATGAAGTTTTCAAAGTATTGTTCAACTGCTTTCGCACCCGCTTCGCCACCAATGCCAAATGGGCAGCGGTATTCGTGTGGATATGGCATAAATTGTACGCCAGGCATTAAATTTTCAACGGCATTTTTTGCACTAAGATTACCCGTTAAGGCTAATGCCCCTTGGGTCATACCGTGAAAACCGCCAGAGAAAGCAATGATATTGCCACGCCCTGTGTAAGTTTTGGCTAATTTGATGGCTGCTTCATTTGCATCTGCACCAGAAGGGCCTGTGAATTGTAAGATATATTTATCTTTCGGGAAGAATGACAATAATTCTTCACTAAACGCATCTTTAAGTGGAGTGGTTAAATCTAAAGTGTGTAACGGCAATCCGCTATCTAATACGTCTTTAATGGCTTGCATTAATATAGGATGATTATGTCCTAATGCAAGGGTTCCTGCGCCTGCTAAAAAGTCTAGGTATTCATTACCTTCAACATCAGTAACCCAACAGCCTTGTGCTTTTGCATAGGCAAAAGGTAATTTGCGAGGATAACTACGTACGTTGGATTCCATTACATCTTGGCGATCTAAAAAATGTTGGTTTGAAGCAAGAATTGCTTGTACAGGGGTAATCATTGTCATTTTTGATTAAAACCTTCTAAAAGAGGTGAAAAAAATAAGTCGGGTGCCTTGCGATAAATTTACTGTTTATAAAACAGACACATAGGGCATTTGACTCGCTACTTATTAAAAAAAGCGTTTCAGCTTTTTTGTTTTTACCCTAGTTTGCCCATTGGACGGGCTAGGTTGGAAACAGGTTTTGATGTAGGGTTACGTCAAAACGGGGACAATTGTATATTTTTTTTGCAATATGAAAAGCAAATTTAGCTTCTTACGAGTCAAACGGCTAAATAAAAAGCAAACGTTTGTGATAAGAACAAATAAAAAACCCGAGTTTCTACTCGGGTTTAAAATAATTAAATCAATATTATTTGATTTTTGCTTCTTTATAGATAACGTGTTTACGCACTACTGGATCAAATTTTTTGATTTCCATTTTTTCAGGCATATTACGTTTGTTTTTATCAGTTGTGTAGAAGTGACCGGTCTCTGCAGTAGAAACTAAACGGATTTTCTCACGAGCACCTTTAGCTGCCATTTTTTAGCTCCTTAGATTTTTTCGCCACGAGCACGGATTTCAGCTAATACTGCATCAATGCCTTTTTTATCAATGATACGCATACCTTTCGCAGTTAAACGTAAGGTTACGAAACGGTTTTCACTTTCAACCCAAAAACGGTGAGTGTGAAGGTTTGGAAGAAAACGACGACGTGCCGCATTCATTGCGTGTGAGCGGTTATTACCCACAGCTGGACGCTTGCCTGTTACTTGACAAACTCTAGACATAATAATCTCCAATAATTAAATATAAGCTCGAGCTTACGGTTCGGATTGTTTAAAGCTGGTTAAACCTAGCTTGCTACCTCGTCAGGTCGCACTAATCCGACCCGCTTACTATATTAAAGGTCGCAAATTATACTGACTTTGTTTTCATTTCTCAAGTGTAAATGCGATTTTCCTGAATGTAATCGGTAAAAAAATGGTCAATATTATAAAAATTTATAATAAACAATTCTCCGCGAAAGAATAACAATCGCTTTTCCCTACAATTAAATGATCAAGCACGCGAATTTCCATTAGTTCAGCCGCATCTTGAATTTTTTTAGTAATAAGTTGATCCGAATAACTCGGCTCCGTTATACCTGAAGGATGATTATGTGCCAAAATTAAAGCTGCCGCATTACAATAGAGCGCTTCTTTAATAATTTCTCGCGGATAAACCGCTGATACATTAATTGTACCTAAAAATAACCGCTCTTTTTTAATCAAACGATGTTGATTATCTAAAAATAAAACCATAAATACTTCTCTTTCCTCGTGTTGCAATTCAGTGAGTAAAAAAAGTTTTACCGTTTCAGGATCATTAATAATCGGCGTACTTAACATATCTTGCTTTAAATAACGCTTAGTCATTTCCGTAATCGCTTGCAGTTGAATAAATTGCGTAATACCTAAGCCTTTTACAGAACAGAAAGCTTTTTTATCTGCGGAAAGTAAAGCGTGCAAGGAGCCAAAATGCGTTAATACATTTTTAGAAAGTGACATAACAGGGCAGCCTTTGATACCAGTACGTAAAAAAATCGCAAGTAGTTCATAATCACTTAATGCTTTTGCTCCGAATGCCAGCAATTTTTCCCGTGGCATTAATTCATCATTGTTTTCCATATATTTATAAAAGAAAAATAAGAAAGATTTTGACCGCACTTTTTAGGTTTGACGAGCAAGTGATTCAAAATCTGCGATGCATATCGTAAAAATAGCGTTGGGCATTCAATAAAATTAAAGTAAAATAACGAAATTGTGGCTAAGTACTAACAAAGGTTGAAACATGAAATTAAACGGAAAGCATATTGTAGTTGGCATAACTGGCGGTATTGCAGCCTATAAAACAATAGAGTTGATTCGTTTGTTACGCAAAGCAGAAGCCGAAGTACGTGTAGTATTAACCCCAGCTGCAGCAGAATTTGTTACATCTTTGACACTTCAAGCCATTTCTGGCAATGCTGTATCGCAATCTTTACTTGATCCACAAGCAGAGCTGGCAATGGGTCATATTGAACTTGCCAAATGGGCTGATGCCATTATTATTGCTCCAGCTAGTGCAGACTTTATTGCCCGTCTTACTATCGGGATGGCGAATGATTTACTTTCAACAATTTGTCTTGCAACTGATACGCCAATTTTTCTTGCGCCAGCAATGAATCAGCAGATGTATTACCAATCCATTACTCAACAAAATTTAACGACTCTTCAAACACGTGGGATTATGCTTATTGGCCCCAATAGTGGTTTTCAAGCTTGCGGCGATATGGGGAAAGGGCGTATGTCAGAACCAGAGGAAATTTTTACCGCACTTTCTGACTTTTTCTCTCAAAAACAAGATCTACAAGGATTAAATGTCGCTATTACAGCAGGCCCAACGCGTGAGGCAATCGATCCTGTTCGTTATATTTCTAACCATAGTTCAGGGAAAATGGGATTTGCAATTGCTGAAGCATTTGCCGAACGTGGGGCGAACGTCACGCTGATTTCAGGGCCAGTGAATTTAACAACACCAAAAAATGTAAATAGAATTAATGTCATCTCAGCACAAGAAATGTGGCAAGCCTCTCTTGAAAGTGCGGTAAAAAATCAAATTTTTATTGGTTGTGCGGCTGTTGCTGATTACAGAGTATCTGAAGTTGCAGAACAAAAAATCAAAAAATCTGGCGATGAAATATCTATCAAATTAATTAAAAATCCCGATATTATCTCAGATGTAGGACATTTAAAAACACATCGTCCCTTTACTGTTGGATTTGCGGCTGAAACCCAAAATGTTGATGATTATGCAAAAGATAAACTTGAACGCAAAAATCTTGATATGATTTGTGCCAACGATGTATCTGGCGGACAAGTTTTTAACGCGGATGAAAATGCCTTGCAGCTTTTTTGGAAAAATGGTCATAAAAAATTATCGCTAAAATCAAAAGTAGAACTTGCCACTGATTTAGTCAATGAAATCATCGAACGCTATCAAAAAACCTTATAATTCCAACCGCACTTTTACCTAAAAATGAATTTCAAACGGAGTATTAAATGAAAAAAATTGACGTAAAAATTTTAGATTCTCGCATTGGAAATGAATTTCCTTTGCCAACTTACGCAACTGAAGGTTCGGCAGGCCTTGATTTACGAGCATTGATCGATGAAAGTTTTGAAATTCAACCAGGCGAAACCAAATTAATTCCGACAGGGCTATCAATTTATATTGCGGATCCCAATTTAGCTGCCGTGATTTTGCCTCGCTCGGGTCTTGGCCATAAACACTGCATTGTGTTAGGAAACCTTGTGGGATTAATTGACTCCGATTATCAAGGACCATTAATGGTATCAATGTGGAACCGTGGAAATGAACCATTCAAAATTGAAGTCGGCGATCGTATTGCTCAACTTGTTTTCGTGCCAGTAGTGCAAGCTGAATTTAATATTGTAGAAGATTTTCAACAAACCGAACGTGGAGAAGGCGGTTTCGGTCATTCAGGTAAATAATAATTTATGGTAGAAGAACAATTATCTTTATCAGGCGTAGAAGAAATTGCGCCTAAAATTGAAACACCGAAAATTGAAAAAAGAACGGTAAAAGAACGTCGTCAGCAAGTGCTTACAGTATTGATACATATGCTTCATTCTGAACGTGGAATGGAAAGAATGACAACCGCTCGTCTAGCAAAAGAAGTTGGTGTGTCGGAAGCTGCGTTATATCGTTATTTTCCAAGTAAAACAAAAATGTTTGAAGCACTAATTGAACATATTGAAAGTACTTTGCTGAGCCGAATTACAGCGTCAATGCGTAACGAAACTCAAACAATGAATCGCATTCACGACATTTTACAAACAATTTTGGATTTTGCTCGAAAAAATCCCGGCTTAACACGTGTTCTAACAGGTCACGCGTTAATGTTTGAAGAAGCGCAATTACAAGCACGTGTGGCACAATTTTTCGATCGTCTTGAGATGCAGTTTGTCAATATTTTGCAAATGCGTAAATTACGTGAAGGGCGTGCTTTCAACGTGGATGAACGTATAATTGCCTCACATTTAGTGACACTCTGCGAAGGACAATTTATGCGCTATGTTCGTACAAATTTCCGTCTGAATTCAAGTCAGTCTTTTGAACAACAATGGCGTTTTATCGAGCCACTTTTTGCCTAATTGACTTTACCGAGTAAATATATGATTATTCCTTGGCAAGAACTAGAAGCAGAAACATTAGATAATATCGTAGAAAGCGTGATTTTACGCGAAGGAACCGATTACGGTATAGAAGAACTTTCACTCAACCAGAAAAAACAACTTTTACTGACTCAAATTCGCAATGGAATTGCGTTGATTGTATGGTCTGAATTACATGAATCCATTGACATCAAAAATAAAACGGAATTTTTGAAACAGGAATGTAAGGAGCAAGAATGTCAAATGAATTAACCGAAATTGATGAAGTTGTAACCTCCTCTCAAGAAGAGGCAACTCAACGAGATCCCGTTTTAGATTGGTTTCTTACTCACTGCCATTTGCATAAATATCCTGCAAAATCAACTTTAATTCATGCTGGGGAAGATGCGACCACGCTGTATTATGTAATTAAAGGTTCTGTAATGGTATCTTCAAAAGATGATGAAGGCAAAGAGATGATCCTCACTTACTTAGGTGCAGGACAATTTTTTGGCGAAGCGGGATTATTTGATGAAGGTTCAAAACGATCAGCTTGGGTAAAAACAAAAACAACATGTGAAATTGCTGAAATTTCCTATAAGAAATATCGCCAGTTGATTCAGGCAAACCCTGAAATCTTAATGTTTCTCACTGCACAATTGGCAAGACGTTTGCAAAATACATCACGTCAAGTCACGAATTTGGCATTTTTAGACGTCGCAGGTCGCATCGCTCAAACTTTAATGAACTTAGCTAAACAGCCTGAAGCAATGACGCATCCTGATGGTATGCAAATCAAAATTACACGCCAAGAAATAGGGCAAATGGTGGGGTGTTCACGAGAAACTGTGGGGCGCATTATTAAGATGTTGGAGGATCAGAATCTTATCCACGCTCATGGAAAAACAATCGTTGTATATGGCGCAAGATAATTTTTCATCATAATTTATTCAAAATAAAACCATCCGAAATTAATTTGGGTGGTTTTTGTTTAATTGGAAATAATATTCAAAACATTAATTGACAATTAATATAAAGGATTTTATCATTGCCCCACTTCTTACGGATATTGTAGGAAGACAGGATTGGTCTCCTGATATAGTGGCTTTAAAGGTTTAAACCTTATTGCATAGTTTTATGCTGCAAAAGCTAGAACACCGAGATGCATTTTTTTATCTATGGTGGGCTGGGTAGAAATCCCGCAGGGATGCGTGCAGTAAGCCACTTGCTGTTAAGACCAATTCTGCTTAGTTCCACCACCCTTCTTTCAAATTCCCTAGCCTTTTCTAGCTTACCTTAATTAATCTTTTTTCTTTCTAGTAAAACTAATACTTCATAGTGAGATGTTTGCGGAAACATATCAAAAAGTTGAATTTTCAATGGCTTATAACAAGTTAGATGCTGTAAATCTTTACCCATTGTCATGGCATTACAGCTGGAATACAAGATAAAGTGCGGTTGAATTTGGTTGAGAAATTCACTTAATTCCTTTCCAATTCCACGACGTGGCGGATTTACAATCACAAGATCTGGCTTATTTTCATTTTTATTTTCAATCACGCTTGCTGCATCTAGAGATTGGAAATTTACATGTTCTAAACCTAATATTTTCGCAGAATTACTGGCTGCCAAAATAGCAGAGGAAGAAATTTCAATTCCTGTTAATTTAATGGGTTTTCCCCATTTTTCCTGCAACGCTTTAGCACAATGTAAGCCAAATCCCCCTACGCCACAAAATAAATCCCACAGGTTATAAATAGGGAATTCAGCTACCCATTGTTGAGCGGTTGCATATAAACCTGCAGCCACTTTAGGGTTAGTTTGAAAGAAGCCTTGTGGACGAATAAAGAGTGGAATACCGTTAAAATTTTCAGGCAAAAATTGTTGTTCTGTCAGAAAAATTTCTTGTTCGCCCTCTAAAATAGCCGCGTGCTGTGGTTGTAAATTAATACTAATCACTTCTAAGTGCGGTAATTTTTTCAATAATTTGGGCAATTCTCGACGAATTAATGGCAATTTATTTTCTGTACGTAACACAAAACGCAACATCAATTTTTCCGTCGCAATACTTTCTGTCAGCAAAATATATTTAAGCTCGCCTTTTTGTTTAGCAATGTTATAAGGTACTAAACCTGCACGACCAATAAAATCTTTGAGAATTGAAAAAATTGCTGAAAAATGTGTAGGATAAAGAGGACAATCACACAAATCAATCGCACTTTGTGGATCATTAGGATTTTTTAAAATGCCAAGTATCGGGCGTTCAACACTACCACTCACAACCATTTTAGCTTTATTACGAAAGCCTTGTTCATTAGATTGAAAAGGAGCTACCCATTGAGCTTCATCGTAATTAATAGAAATCAGTTGCTGCTTTAAATGATATTGTTTTTCAGTTAGCTGCTGACTATAAGGTATTTCAAGCCATTGGCAAGAACGACATTCATTTTGTTGATAGTATCGACAATCAATCATTTTTTTGCTGCCTGAATGTCTAACCAACGATGTTGAATATCAGCTAATTTTTGATAATTAAGTTTCCAACGTTGATCTGAAATTAAGTCGTTCCAACTAATCACTCTACGTTTGAATAAACTTTGTAAGCGAGCTTGACGAGCCATAAAGTGCGGTTGATTTTTAGCCAGTTTTAGGTTATCCACCACTTGAATTACGCCCTCACGTTCATTACACAGTAATAAAAGATCGCAACCTGCATTGAGTGCTTTTTTACTACGCTCTACAAAATTCCCCATTACTCCCGCGCCTTTCATTCCTAGATCATCGGAAAAAATTGTACCTTGGAAATTTAATTTCTTGCGTAAAATTTCTTTCAACCAATATTTTGAACCACTTGCAGGCTGACTATCACATTGCGAATAAATCACGTGAGCAGGCATAATCGCATCGAGTTTATTTTGTGAAATCAACTGTTGGAAAGGTTGGAGATCGCCACTAAAAATTTCGTCTTTTGTACGATCATCATAAGGTGTTTCTAAGTGAGAATCGGCTAATACATGACCATGACCGGGAAAATGTTTACCTGTAGATGCCATACCTGCTTGATGCATACCATCAATAAAAGCGGTGGCTAAATTTACCGCACTTTTTACATCAGATGAAAAACTGCGATCACCAATCGCTCGACATTCATGCCCCAAATCCAACACAGGAGCAAAACTCAAGTCAATATCCAAGGCAATCATTTCTGCTGCCATTTGCCAACCTGCTTCTTTAGCAAAACTCACTTGTTCAGTTGCTGACAGTGTTTCTTGAAAAGCCTGCATTGAAGGCAACATTGTAAATCCATCACGGAAACGTTGAACTCGTCCACCTTCTTGATCCACCGTAATTAATAAAGGCTTTTTCACTCGTTGGCGAACAGAACGAATTAATTCTTGAATTTGTTCTCTGTTTTCAAAATTTCGAGTAAATAAAATTAATCCTGCAACAAGAGGGTGAGAAAGTAACTCAACTTCCTCTTGTTCCAACTCTTTTCCGTTTAAATCAATTAACAACGAGCTCATAAATTATTTTAAATAAAGGCGATAATTTTTACTTTCTACAGTAGGTTTAGTTAAATCAATTGATTTTTGCTCTTGTGGTTTTAGCAAAAATTGAGCGGAATAGCTTTCTTGCTGATTTTCCCAAATTTGGGTTACCCCTAAATGATCGTACCAATACAAATGGTAACTTATATTCAAAAGTTGCTGACTTTTATTTTTTATAACCGCTGATTTTTGAGTCGTTTCAACTTGAATCAAAGGCGAAAGAGACGACGTAATATTCAAAATCGGCTTTGTTGAATAAGTTAAGTTTTGTTCTGAACTTGAACAAGCCACGAGCATAAAGCTCGCTAAAATTAGAAAATATTTTTTCATTATTTCGCTAACATTCTACCTAAAGGTTCTCCACCAACTAAATGCATATGTAAATGGAATACTTCTTGCCCACCATGTTTATTACAATTCACAATTAGGCGGTAACCATCTTCCGCAACACCTTCTTCTTTAGCGAGTTTAGCTGCTACGCTAAATAATCGACCTAGCGCTACTTCATCTTGCTCCGTCACATCATTCACTGTTGGGATTACTTTATTTGGAATAATCAAAATATGTGTTTTAGCTTGAGGGGAAATATCACGAAATGCAGTGACTAATTCATCTTGATAGACGATATTTGCCGGAATTTCTTTACGGATAATTTTACTAAAAATTGTTTCTTCTGCCATTGTTTGCTCCCTATAAAAAAGTGCGGCGAATTAATCTGTCCATAATTGTTGCTTATTTAGTCTAACTTTTAAGGACAGAGCAAATCAATCGCACTTTTTGTTTTACAATGAAT
The DNA here is from genome assembly GCF_900475885.1 of Haemophilus aegyptius. Classification (GTDB taxonomy): domain Bacteria; phylum Pseudomonadota; class Gammaproteobacteria; order Enterobacterales; family Pasteurellaceae; genus Haemophilus; species Haemophilus influenzae. Next base: position 37,471 of record NZ_LS483429.1, on the reverse strand, counting down.
TTAATTATGCAAAGTGTCGAACTTCTCCATTGCCCACTACATTTTCTACACAACGTGCACAAAGTGTTGGATGTTCTGGGCTTACCCCAATTTTGTCAGAATAATGCCAGCAACGAGGGCATTTTTCTGCGTTAGAACGTGTTACGCTTACTGCAATACCCTCTAATTCGCTGTCCGCTAAATCAGCAGGTTTTTCCGATAAAGATTTTACATCTACTTTTGAGGTAATTAATACAAAACGTAATTCATTGCCTAATTGTGCTAATAATGCACGATATTCGTCATTAGCATAAACGGTCACTTCTGCTTCTAAACCGCCGCCTATTTCTTTATTGTTACGAGAAATTTCTAATACACGGTTTACTTCTGAACGAACTTTAATCAGTTGTTGCCAGTAAGCATCATCTAATTTTTCATCCTCGCCTAAACCAAATAAGCCTTGATAGAATTCTTCAGTAAATACGAATTCCGCACGAGCACTTTCAGTTTGTGGCAAGTGTTGCCAAATTTCATCGGCAGTGAAAGATAAGATCGGTGCCATCCAACGAACTAATGCTTCAGCAATATGCCATAACGCAGTTTGGCAACTACGACGCGCAAGGCTGTCTGCTTTGGTTGTATATTGACGGTCTTTGATAATATCTAAATAGAATGACCCCATTTCTACCGAACAGAAACGCATTAAACGTTGTACCACAGTGTGGAATTGATAGTTATCGTATGCATCTTTAATTTCATTTTGTGCATCTAATGCACAAGCTACCGCCCAACGATCTAGGCTAATCATTTCTTCTGGTTTGACTAAATCACGTTTTGGATCAAAACCATTCAAGTTTGCTAATAAGAAGCGCGCGGTGTTACGAATACGACGATAGCTATCCGCTGCACGTTTTAAGATCTCATCAGAAACGGTCATTTCACCCGTATAATCAGTAGAAGCAACCCATAAACGTAAAATGTCGCCACCGAATTTATCCATTACTTCTTGTGGTGTCACGATGTTACCGATAGATTTTGACATCTTACGGCCTTGACCATCCACAGTGAAACCGTGAGTTAATACTTGCTTGTATGGTGCTTTGCTGTCTGTTGCAGTAGAAAGCATTAAAGAAGACATAAACCAGCCACGGTGTTGGTCGGAACCTTCCAAATACATATCAATATTTTGACCATTAAATTCTGGGCGATTTGCAACAACAGAAGAATAGGTTGATCCTGAGTCGAACCATACGTCAAGGGTATCTGGCACTTTGCGATAGGTTTCTGCGTCCGCACCTAATAATTCTTTTTCGTCTAAATCCCACCACGCTTGAATACCCGCTCTTTCTACACGTTTCGCCACTTCTTCAAGTAGATCCAAGGTACGCGGATGAAGTTCTTCGGTTTCTTTATGCACGAACAAGGTCATCGGCACACCCCAAGTACGTTGGCGTGAAATACACCAGTCTGGGCGGTTTTCAACCATTTTCTCGATACGTGCTTGACCCCAATCTGGAATCCAGCGAACTTGTTTGATTTCGCCTAATGCTTGTTGGCGTAAACCTTGCGTTTCCATGCCGATAAACCATTGCGGTGTTGCACGGAAAATAATTGGCGTTTTGTGACGCCAGCAGTGTGGATAGCTGTGTTTGATTTTTTCAACTTTTAATAAGTTACCTACTTCTTGTAATTTTTCTATCACAAGTGGATTTGCTTCAAATACGCCTTTGCCTGCAAAGAATTCGGTCGTTGAAATAAATTTACCATCATTCGATACAAGACCCGCCATTGGTAAATCATATTGTTTACCCACGATAAAGTCGTCTAAACCGTGATCAGGTGCGGTATGTACTAAACCCGTACCGCCATCAGTGGTTACGTGATCGCCTAAAATCACTGGCACAGTAAAATCATAGAATGGATGATGGAAACGGCTTAATTCAAGATCAGCACCTTTTACAGAACCCAGAATTTCAATGTGCTCAATACCCACCGCTTTTGCCACTGACTCAACTAATTCAGCAGCTAAAATTACACGCTCATCGCCAAGTTGGACTAAGTTGTATTCTAAGTCTGCATTCACCGCAATCGCACGGTTAGATGGCATCGTCCAAGGTGTGGTAGTCCAAATGATGGCTGATAATTTACCTTGTCCTCTACCTTGTGCAGAAAATTTAGCTTCAATTTCATCCGCACTTTCCGCAGGGAAACGAACGTAAATTGACGGAGAAACTTTGTCTTCATATTCCACTTCTGCTTCTGCTAAAGAAGAACCGCAATCCAAACACCAGTGAACTGGTTTTGAGCCTTTATACAAATGACCATTTTCAATCACTTTACCTAAAGTGCGGATAATATTCGCTTCGGTATCGAAATTCATCGTGAGATATGGATTATCCCAATCGCCCAACACACCTAAACGGATAAAGTCTTTCTTTTGACCCTCGACCTGTTCCGCCGCGTATTCACGACATTTTTGACGAAATTCTGCCGCAGAAATTTTCTCGTTTGGTTTACCCACTAAACCTTCTACTTTTAATTCAATTGGCAAGCCGTGGCAGTCCCAACCCGGGATATAAGGCGAATCAAAACCTAACGCCGTTTTGGATTTAATAATAATATCTTTCAGAATCTTGTTTACAGCGTGACCAATATGAATGTTACCATTCGCATACGGAGGACCATCGTGCAGAATAAAAGATTTTTTGCCTTTACTCGCTTCACGAATTTTTTGGTAAAGATTTTTCTCGTACCAATTTTTCAACATATCAGGTTCGCGCTTAGCTAAATCACCGCGCATTGGAAAGCTGGTTTCTGGTAGGTTAAGAGTGTTTTTGTAATCGACTGTCATTTTATTTTCCAATTTTTACATTTTAAAATTAACTGTTAAGAAACGCTTTCGCAGTTTCTACATCTTTCTCAATTTGCACTTTCAAATCATCAAAAGAGGGGAATTTAATCTCGTTTCTAATCTTGTGGCAGAATTCCACTTCCACCATTTGGCCATAAATATTCTGAGAAAAATCAAATAAATGGACTTCTAATAATTGCATTAATCCATTTATAGTTGGGCGTTTTCCCATGTTTGCCACGCCGTTAAAAATCTCCCCCGATTTTAACCGCACTTTTACGGCATAAACGCCTTTGATTGGATTTACTTGTCTATGCAAACGAATATTTGCCGTTGGAAATCCTATTGTTCTGCCTAATTTATTCCCATGAATCACACGCCCGAAAATACGATAAGGTTTACCGAGTAAATTTTCTGCAAGTTGTAAGTCATCATTCGCTAACGCTTCGCGAATTGCAGTGCTACTAATTCGCTGTGCATCTAGACAAAAACTACGGTTATCTTCAACAATAAAACCAAAACGCTTACTAGCTGCTTGCAACATGGCAAAATTACCTTGGCGTTTTGAGCCGAATTTGAAATCATCGCCAATGCTTAAAAATTTCACATGTAGATGATTAACAAGCGTTTGTTCAATAAAAACATCGGCTGGTTGCTCGGCAAAAGTGCGGTCAAATTTCGCCACAATTACGACATCAACCTTAGCCTTTTCGAGATAATAAATTTTGTCACGCAAACGCATTAAACGGGCTGGTGCATTTTTCCCCATAAAATATTCACGTGGCTGTGATTCAAATAACAATACCGCCATGGGTAAATTTAATTCGTCAGCTTTTTGACGCAAATGGCGAAGGACGGTTTGATGCCCTAAATGCACGCCATCAAAGTTGCCGATCGTTAGCGCACAACCTTGTAAAACACGATTTGCATTATGAAGCCCACGAATTAATTGCATGTCCTTATCCATGAAAATAAGAGAATTTCGGCATTATAGCGAGAAGTTAGTTTTTTGTCAGCAAATGGTGCTTGCGAACGCCTAATAAAATCAACGTTGCACCATAAACTATTGCGGCTAAGACAATCAACCAAACAAGCCAATAAACACGCATAAAGAAATCCATTTTTGCCCATTGGTTGATTTCAGGCACGTAATACCAAACTGCTGCCCCCATTGCGATTGCCGCCAATAAAACTTTGACAAAAAAGACCGCACTTTTACGTGAAAAATGGTACACATCCGCTTTGGCTAAGCCGCGATAGAGCAAATAGGCGTTAAGAGTTGCGGACATTGCTGAAGCAATAGCTAAACCCACATAACTGAAAGGAATTGCCAATAGGTTAAAGCCCATATTACTCACCATGGCAATAATGCCGATTTTTACTGGGGTTTTGGTATCTTGGCGAGCGTAATAGCCATTGGCGAGGATTTTAATCAACATAAAGCTAAGCAAACCAGCATTAAACGCCCATAAAGAATAAGAGGCGGCATAAACATCATTTAGCATAAAATTTCCACGCATAAAGAGCGTAAGTAACATTGGCTGAGCCAATACAGCAATACCAATGGCAGCAGGAACGCCAAGTAATAAAATCATTCGCACGCCCCAATCCATTGTATTACGAAAATCAACCGCACTTTTAGCTGAATCGCCTTCACGATTAACGTGGTGGCGAGCAAGCGTTGGTAAAATTACGGTAGAAATCGCAATGCCAAATAAACCGAGAGGAAATTCCAATAAGCGGTCGGAATAATACAACCAGCTAATAGAGCCCGTCATTAAGAAGCTCGCAATCACTGTATCCAGCAAAAGATTAATTTGACTTACCGATACACCAAATAACGCAGGGATCATTAATTTACGAATTTTGGTTACGCCTTCATCTCGCCAAGCCCATTTGGGTTTCACCAGCAAACCTGCTTGTTTCATAAATGGAATTTGGAATAAGAACTGTAATAATCCGCCAAGAAAAATCCCGATAGCCAACGCAAGATCTGGGCTATCCATTTGTGGCGCAAGGAAAAGTGCGGTGGCAATCATCGCTATATTTAATAACACGGGTGAAAAGGACATCACGCCGAATTTTCCAATCGTGTTAAGTACAGCGCCAGAAAATGCCACAAAAGTAACAAACCATAAATAAGGAAAAGTTATTTTAAGAAGAAGAGAGGCTTGTTCAAATTTATGTGCATCAGGGCCATCATTCATCCAATCGGTAAACCAGCCCATCCCAAATAAAGCGGCAACGACAGGCGAACCAACCATTGCGAGGATCGTAACAATACTCACCAATCCCCCAAGGGTACCAGAAACTTTTCCAATAAATTCACGGGTTTTATTAATATCACCAGATTGTTGATATTCTGCGAGAACAGGGACAAAAGCCTGTGAAAAAGCCCCTTCAGCAAATAAACGGCGAAGAAAATTTGGGATACGATTAGCAAATAAAAAGACGTCCGCTGCGGCGCCAGCCCCAATGAGATGAGCGATAACTACATCGCGCACAAGACCTAACACTCTTGATAATAAAGTCATAGAACTAACAACAATGCTAGATTTTAAAAGTCGTTTACTCAAAATATTCTTCTCAAGCCTAAAATTTTTGCCTAATTGTATAGAAATTTTGTTTTTACGCTATATTCCGTGAAAAAAAACTGATAAAATCCGCCACACATCGTTTGTGTGAGCCCATATTGAAAGAGCTTGTAAAAATAACGATACTTACTTTCGGTTGTGTCTCACCGAAATCAACACAAATTTTCCATTGACAAAAGTATAAAAAATCGGCATATTGACGCCCTTTATTTTGTCTATCAATCAACAGAAATTTTAGGAGTTTGACCTTGGCTAATATCAAGTCAGCAAAAAAACGCGCGGTTCAATCTGAAAAACGTCGCCAACACAACGCAAGCCAACGCTCTATGATGCGTACTTATATCAAAAAAGTATATGCTCAAGTAGCAGCAGGCGAAAAATCAGCAGCTGAAGCAGCATTCGTTGAAATGCAAAAAGTTGTAGACCGTATGGCTTCTAAAGGCTTAATCCACGCTAACAAAGCAGCAAACCACAAATCTAAATTAGCTGCACAAATCAAAAAATTAGCGTAATTTTTAGCTAGAAAGAATGAAAAAATAAAACCGCACTTTAAAGTGCGGTTTTTTATTGCATCGAATGTTAGACTAAAGTAACAACATCGATCCCCATTTGATAATATCAAAGAAGAATTTATTTTGATTGGTTGCAATGCCATCAGAATTTTTTGGTGTGCCATCTTCATTTTTTTGCACTTCCACCATGCCATTTTTATATTGACCTTTCACGACAGCCAAATCATCGCGCGCTTCGTTACGCAACTTCAAACAAGACTGTTTAGTTAAGGGTTCAACATTGCTCACTCTGGTACGGAATTTTTTAAACTGATAGCTTGCATAATGCATTGATTTTTCATCGGCTTGGATAATCTTCACATATTGTTCGCCAATAATTTTTTCCAACGGATAGAAAAAGACATATTGTGAGTGAATATAGCTATCTTCTTTTGAAAAATGCTGTTGCAAAATTCGAGTTAAATTTGGGTAAACGCATTGTTCTACTTGCTTACTTGCAATCGCCCATTGTTTTGCATGTTGATCAGACAGTTGATAATCAGCTCCAGCAAATTCTGCTGGAATTGCGGATTGTTGGCTATCAAACATTGAGCAGCCAGACAGCAATGCTGCCATACCTAAGGTTGCAATTAATTTCACATTTGATCCTTATAAAAGTGAGAATGTGCAAAATTCTAGCAATATCTTCACAACAGATAAAGCAGCAAATGAATTTAGTTTTCCTGATCTGAAAAACTTCCGCTATAATGACCGCACTTTTTTACGTTAATTAAAAGGAATTCTTATGCAAAATCCAAAAGATGATGTGTTATATGCGCCTGTTGAATGGGTCGATCACAGTGAAGGCTATAGCGATATTCGCTATCATAAATCCACTGATGGTATTGCAAAAATTACCATTAACCGCCCTGAAGTTCGTAATGCGTTCCGCCCACAAACAGTGAAAGAAATGATCACTGCATTTTCCGATGCACGTTTCGATGAAAACATTGGTGTCATTGTATTAACTGGCGAAGGCGAAAAAGCATTCTGTTCTGGTGGTGACCAAAAAGTGCGTGGCGATTACGGTGGTTACAAAGATGATAGCGGCGTACATCACTTAAATGTATTAGATTTCCAACGCGATATTCGTTCTTGTCCAAAACCAGTTGTAGCAATGGTGGCTGGTTATGCAATTGGTGGTGGTCATGTATTACATATGCTTTGCGACTTAACCATTGCTGCTGAAAATGCCATTTTCGGGCAAACTGGGCCAAAAGTTGGTTCATTCGATGGCGGTTGGGGCGCAAGCTATATGGCTCGTTTAGTGGGGCAGAAAAAAGCGCGTGAAATTTGGTTCTTATGCCGTCAATATAATGCACAAGAAGCATTAGACATGGGCTTAGTGAATACGGTTGTGCCTTACGCTGATCTTGAAAAAGAAACCGTACGCTGGTGTCGTGAAATGTTACGCAATAGCCCAATTGCGATCCGTTGTTTGAAAGCGGCATTAAATGCGGATTGTGATGGCCAAGCAGGTCTTCAAGAATTAGCGGGTAACGCAACAATGTTGTTCTACATGACTGAAGAAGGTCAAGAAGGCCGCAATGCGTTTAACGAAAAACGCGCCCCAGACTTCAGCAAATTCAGACGTAACCCTTAATTTATCGTTCTAAAGTGCGGTTAAAAATCTTCATGAATTTTGACCGCACTTTTGTATTGAGAGCAAGCATGGCTGAAAAATCATTTAATCTTTACCGTTATTCAATCCCCGTTGATAGCCAACTTATTCTGCGTGATCGTTTTTTAAAACGCCGTGAAGGCTTAATCGTAAGAGTGAGTTGCAGCCGAGACGGTTGGGGAGAAATCGCTCCGCTACCTGGTTTTAGCGAAGAAACCTTAGACCAAGCTCAAAAACAAGCAATTGAATGGCTAACGACATGGTGCTATGCAAGCTGTGACGCACCTCGCGTACCATTAGATGGTACCTATCCCTCCGTTGCTTTTGGTATCAGTTGCGCAATGGATGAAATGAAAGGTTATTTACAAGCTGTAGGCAATTACCATACAGTACCACTTTGTTATGGCGATCCAGATGAACTGTACGCCAAACTTGCGAGCATAGAAGGCGAAAAAGTAGCAAAGATGAAAGTGGGCATATACGAAGCCAATCGTGATGGATTAATTGCCGATATGTTTTTAGAAGCGATTCCTGATTTACAATTACGACTGGATGCAAACCGCCATTGGTCGTTAGAAAAAGCCTTACAATTTGCCGCTAAAGTCAAACCGCAACATAGAAAACGTATTCAATTTTTAGAAGAACCTTGTAAAACACAAGCACTCAGCCGTGAATTTGCAGCTCAAACCGATATTGCAATTGCATGGGATGAATCCGTGCGAGAGCCTAATTTTTGTCTAGAAAAAGAACCGCACTTATCGGCTGTCGTCATCAAACCCACTTTAATTGGTTCAATTCAACGTTGTGCTGAACTCATTAACCAAGCACATTCGTTAGGCCTAAAAGCGGTTATAAGTTCAAGTATCGAAAGCAGTTTAGGGCTCTCTCAGCTCGCGCGAATTGCACAACAATACACCCCGAATGTGACTCCAGGCTTAGATACTTTAGATTTGATGGAATATCAAGTACTACGCGCTTGGCCTAGTTCTGATTTACCTATTGTTGATTTAGAATCTGAATTTATCACTAAAATTATCTGATTCGACCACCCAAAATCGAAAAACCAGTATAATGCGCCACACAAAAAGGATTAAAAATGTCGCAAACACACAGAATTTTGCTGTTAAATGGCCCGAACTTAAATATGTTAGGGGCTCGCGAGCCAAAACATTATGGCAGTATTTCTCTTGAATCCATTGAAGAGAAAATACAAACTTTAGCCACTCAACACAATGTAAAAGTGGAATGTTTTCAAGCTAATAGTGAAGAAAAATTAATTAATAAGATCCACGAAAGTTTTCAACAAGTCGATTTTATTTTAATTAATCCTGCGGCTTACACCCATACTAGTGTAGCATTGCGCGATGCACTTTTAGCTGTCTCAATTCCTTTTGTAGAGATTCATTTATCTAACGTGCATAAACGTGAACCATTTCGTCATCATTCTTATTTTAGCGATGTGGCTGAAGGCGTTATTTGCGGTTTGGGCGCGAAAGGTTACGAGTTTGCCTTTTTATTTGCTATGGATTACCTTGCTAAAAAATAAGAAAATCGAGTATTTTTGGCGAAATTCACAGAATTTTATCGCAAATTTGAAAAAATTAAGGTAATCTTTGCAACACAAAAGTAAGTTTATTCATAACCGCACTTTTTCCTTTAAAAGTGCGGTTAAAATTTCAATCTTTTTAGGAAGAACGTATGGACATTCGTAAAATCAAAAAATTAATCGAATTAGTAGAAGAATCGGGCATTACTGAATTAGAAGTGCAAGAAGAAGAGGGTACAGTACGTATTAGCCGTGCTGCACCAGTAATTGCTCCAGCAGCCGTTCAATATGCTGCAGCACCAGTAGTAGCACCGACTCCTGCAGCTGCACCAGCTCAAGCACCAGCAGTAGCGACAACCGCACCAGCCGCATCGGATGAGTTATCAGGCCATCTTGTACGTTCACCAATGGTGGGAACGTTCTATCGCAGTCCAAGCCCAGAAGCAAAAGCATTTGTTGAAGTGGGGCAATCAGTGAAAGTTGGCGATGCGCTTTGTATCGTTGAAGCAATGAAAATGATGAACCGCATTGAAGCGGACAAAGCTGGCATTGTAAAAGCTATTCTTATCAACGACGGTAACGCCGTTGAATTTGACGAACCATTAATCGTTATTGAATAATTTCCAATATTTTTGTCGGGCGGACTTTAGTCCGCCTATTTCATATACAAACAATTAGAGCGAATTTATCGTAGGCGATATAAATTGAAATCTGTTCACGCCAAATTTTATAGGGAGAACAAATATTTCAAGAGCCTACATAAAAATTCACGTCTATCTGACTAAACGGACTCTTTTATGTTAGAAAAAGTTGTGATTGCTAACCGCGGTGAAATTGCACTACGCATTTTACGTGCTTGTAAAGAATTAGGTATTAAAACTGTGGCGGTTCACTCCACTGCTGATCGTGATTTAAAACACGTTTTACTCGCTGATGAAACCGTTTGTATCGGTCCAGCACCTTCCGCAAAAAGTTATTTAAATATTCCAGCTATCATTGCTGCCGCCGAAGTAACAGGTGCGGATGCAATTCATCCTGGATACGGTTTCTTATCTGAAAACGCTGACTTTGCTGAACAAGTTGAACGTTCAGGTTTCACTTTCATCGGCCCAACAGCAGATGTTATTCGTTTAATGGGCGATAAAGTTTCAGCTATTAAAGCGATGAAAAAAGCAGGCGTGCCTTGTGTACCAGGTTCGGATGGCCCTGTAAGTAATGATATTGCTAAAAATAAAGAAATCGCCAAACGTATTGGTTATCCAATCATCATCAAAGCATCAGGCGGCGGCGGTGGCCGAGGAATGCGTGTTGTTCGTAGCGAAGACGCATTAGAAGAATCTATTGCGATGACCAAAGCAGAAGCGAAAGCGGCATTCAATAATGATATGGTTTATATGGAAAAATACTTAGAAAATCCACGTCACGTGGAAATTCAAGTATTAGCAGATACCCATGGAAATGCGGTTTATTTGGCTGAACGTGACTGCTCAATGCAGCGTCGTCACCAAAAAGTTGTGGAAGAAGCACCAGCTCCAGGTATTACAGAAGAAGTTCGCCGCGATATTGGCTCTCGCTGTGCAAATGCTTGTGTAGAAATCGGCTATCGCGGAGCGGGAACCTTTGAATTCTTATATGAAAATGGCGAATTCTACTTTATTGAAATGAATACCCGTATCCAAGTAGAACACCCAGTAACAGAAATGATCACAGGTGTAGATTTAGTGAAAGAGCAATTGCGTATTGCAGCAGGCTTGCCAATTTCCTTTAAGCAAGAGGACATTAAAGTTAAAGGTCACGCAATGGAATGCCGTATTAACGCAGAAGATCCCAAAACATTCTTACCGTCTCCGGGCAAAGTAAATCACTTACATTCGCCTGGCGGTTTGGGCGTTCGTTGGGATTCTCATGTTTATGGCGGCTATACTGTGCCTCCACATTACGACTCGATGATCGCAAAACTTATCACTTACGGCGATACACGTGAAGTGGCAATCCGTCGTATGCAAAATGCCTTATCTGAAACAATTATTGATGGTATCAAAACCAATATCCCACTTCATGAATTAATTCTTGAAGATGAAAATTTCCAAAAAGGTGGAACAAATATCCATTATTTGGAGAAAAAATTAGGTATGAATGAATAATTAAACGTTAATGGCTAACAAAGGTTAGCCATTTTTTATATATTCCGATATTTATTTAATGATAATAAAAACTAAAACGAGCAAAACATTTTGAATTATTCAAAAAAGTTGTAAGATTAGCAAACACAAGGGACGTATGAAATATATGCCCCTTATACCATTCAAAAAATATACTTTCACTTATAAAAAATTTAAGGAAGAAACATGACATTAAAACAACGTTATCAACAAGCGGCCAAGGAAGCCAGTTGGGCATTGAGCCTATCTATTTTATATGTGATAGGTTGGTGCTTATGTGCTTATTTGCCTAAAGAAACTCAAGGGCCGATTGGTTTCCCCCTCTGGTTCGAACTCTCTTGTATTTATTTGCCTATTCTGTTTATTGTAATTGGTCATTGGATTATCAAAATTATTTTTCAGGATATTTCTCTTGAAATTAACGATCAGGAGAGTCAGAAATGAATTTAGGTATTATTCTTCCTTTAATTATTTATCTCACTTTTGTTTTTGGTGCGGCAATTTTTGCCTATGTAAAACGTACAAAAGGCGATTTTTTAACAGAATATTATGTGGGAAATCGTTCGATGACTGGTTTTGTGCTCGCAATGACAACTGCATCAACTTATGCCAGTGCAAGTTCTTTTGTCGGAGGACCAGGAGCTGCTTATAAATACGGATTAGGTTGGGTATTACTTGCGATGATTCAAGTGCCAGTCGTATGGCTTGCATTAGGTGCATTAGGTAAAAAATTCGCGCTATTATCAAGAGAAACCAATGCTTTAACTATTAATGATCTTTTCTTTTATCGCTATAAAAACAAATATTTAGTTTGGCTATCAAGCCTTGCTCTTCTTCTCGCATTTTTTGCGGCTATGACCGTGCAATTTATTGGTGGTGCGCGTTTATTAGAAACAACCATCGGCATTTCTTATACTCAAGCATTACTCTTATTTGCTTTAACGGTAGGTATCTATACTTTTATCGGGGGCTTCCGTGCCGTCGTACTGACGGATACCATTCAAGGTACCGTCATGATTTTTGGGACTATAATTCTCCTTATTGGCACGATTTATGCCCTCGGTGGTGTAGAAAGTGCGGTTAATAAATTAACTGAAATTGATCCTGACTTAGTCACGCCTTACGGGCCAAATGGAATGTTAGATTTCCAATTTATGGCTTCTTTCTGGATACTTGTCTGTTTCGGGGTAGTTGGTCTTCCACATACCGCAGTTCGATGTATGGCATTTAAAGACAGTAAAGCCTTGCATCGCGGTATGCTGATTGGAACCATTGTACTTTCAATTATTATGTTGGGTATGCACTTGGCTGGTGCGCTTGGCAGAGCGGTTATTCCAAATTTAACGGTATCAGATCAAGTAATTCCAACATTAATGATAAAAGTATTGCCGCCTATTGTTGAGGGGATTTTCTTAGCTGCACCGATGTCTGCGATTATGTCCACAATTGATGCACAACTTATTCAATCTTCTTCTATTTTTGTCAAAGATTTATACCTTTCTGCGAAACCAGAAGCCGCAAAAAATGAGAAAAAAGTGAGCTATTTTTCATCAATTATTACGCTGATTTTGACCGCACTTTTAATCTTTGCCGCACTCAATCCACCAGATATGATTATTTGGTTAAACCTATTCGCCTTTGGCGGACTGGAAGCCGCATTTTTATGGGTGATTGTGCTGGGTATTTACTGGGATAAAGCAAATGCTTATGGTGCGTTAAGCTCAATGATTATCGGCTTAGGAAGCTATATCTTGCTCACTCAACTTGGCATAAAATTATTTAACTTCCATCAAATCGTGCCATCATTAGTATTTGGATTAATTGCCTTTTTAGTGGGTAATAAATTGGGCGAACGTCGTATTGAAAAAACTCAATTAAAAGTTACCGCACTTTAAGTATTAATCAATATGCTGTCACCTTCTTCTAAATGAGAGGAAGGTGATATTTAATTTTCTCACTTTCAGCAATTTCTACGCTAAAACGTAGAATTGCAACAATTCACAGGGATACATCAATGCTCTATCAAATTCTTGCGCTACTTATTTGGAGCAGTTCATTAATCGTCGGTAAGCTCACTTATTCGATGATGGATCCTGTGCTTGTTGTGCAAGTGCGGTTAATTATTGCAATGATTATTGTCATGCCACTCTTTTTACGTCGTTGGAAAAAAATTGATAAATCAATGCGTAAACAGCTTTGGTGGTTGGCATTCTTTAACTATACCGCCGTATTTTTATTGCAATTCATCGGACTAAAATATACATCCGCCTCCAGTGCAGTCACCATGATTGGGTTAGAACCGCTGCTCGTTGTATTTGTCGGGCATTTCTTCTTTAAAGACAAAGCAAAATGGTTTCACTGGCTATTCGGTGCAATGGCATTTATTGGCGTGGCAATTTTAATTAATGGCGGAAAAAATAATGAAGTTGATAACATCAGTTTATTCGGCTGTTTATTAGTACTAAGTGCTGGGATCATTTTCGCTGCCGTATTACGTTGGACACAGCGAGTTGTTGCCAAAGTTTCAACGCAAGCCTATACCTCCGTCAGCATTGTACTTGGCACCATCACAACGTTGCCATTTACGCTATTACTCACAGAAAACTGGCAAATATCATTAAATTCTACGGGTATTGCAGGTTTATTATATCTTGCCATTGGCTGTAGCTGGCTTGCCTATTGGTTATGGAATAAAGGTCTTAATAGTGTGGATGCCAATATCTCTGGTGTTTTAGTCGCACTTGAACCGCTATTCGGCATCTTATTTGCCGTATCATTACTTGGTGAAACACTGTCATTTTCAGCCGCACTTGGCATAACAATCATCATGCTCGCCACACTTGGCTCGACTTTACTGCCGAAACTTTTAAAAAAATCGGTATAATATGCCCTCAAAATTTTGGATTATCATCATTGTGAAAAAAATTGATCAACAAAGTTTAGAAAATGCCTACCGTTTATTTGAAAGCGGTGATATTCATCAAATTGAAATTGGTTCAACAAAAGGGCTGCAACAAATTCATCATTACCTATTTAATGGTGTTTATGAATTTGCTGGTAAAATTCGTGAACAAAATATTTCAAAAGGTCATTTTCGTTTTGCTAATGCGCTTTATTTAAAAGAAGCATTAGGAAAAATAGAGCAAATGCCAGAAGATACTTTTGAAAATATTATTAATAAATATGTAGAAATGAATATTGCGCACCTTTTTTTAGAAGGTAATGGTCGTTCAACTCGCATTTGGTTAGATTTAGTTTTAAAGAAAAATTTAGGTAAAGTTGTCAATTGGTAAAATGTGGATAAAACTCAATACTTACAAGCAATGGAGCGTAGCCCAATTAACGATTTAGAAATTTGTTTTTTATTACAAGCGAATTTAACAGATGATGTAAATAACCGAGAAATTATTTTTAAAGGTATTGAGCAATCTTATTATTACGAAGGTTACGAGAAAGAATAAAGTGCGGTAAAAATACGCAAAATTTTGAAAGGAAAAAACAAATGGCTTGGGTTCAAATTCGCCTGAACAGCACCAATGAAAAAGCAGAACAAATAAGTGATTTTTTAGAAGAAATCGGATCCGTTTCTGTGACTTTTATGGATAGTCAAGATACCCCGATTTTTGAGCCTTTACCGGGCGAAACGCGTTTGTGGGGCAATACGGATGTAATTGCGCTATTTGATGCAGAAACAGATATGGCAGAAATCGTCCGCTTATTAAAAGAAGTAAAACACTTAGATAGCAATACGGCATACAAAATTGAACAAATAGAAGATAAAGACTGGGAGCGTGAATGGATGGATAACTTCTACCCAATGCAATTTGGTAAGCGTTTATGGATTTGTCCAAGTTGGTGTGATGTACCTGATGAAAATGCCGTCAATGTTATGCTCGATCCAGGTTTAGCATTTGGGACAGGCACGCATCCTACAACCGCACTATGTTTAGAATGGCTAGATGGCCTTGATTTAAAAGATAAAACCGTCATTGATTTTGGTTGTGGTTCAGGCATTTTAGCTATTGCCGCATTAAAACTTGGTGCAAAAAGTGCGGTGGGAATTGATATCGATCCACAAGCAATTCTAGCCAGTCGCAATAACGCCGAGCAAAATGGCGTTGCAGATCGCCTACAGCTGTTCTTATCTGATGAAAAACCCTCTGATTTAAAAGCTGATGTCGTGGTGGCAAATATTCTTGCTGGCCCACTCAAAGAACTTTACCCAATCATTAGCCAACTTGTTAAACCGAATGGCAATCTTGGTTTATCAGGCATTTTAGAAACTCAAGCTCAATTTGTCTGTGATACTTATGCACAAACATTCTTGTTAGAACCAGTTGCGGTAAAAGAAGAATGGTGTCGTATAACAGCTAAATGTGGTGATTAATTCATGATGGGGGTATATTTTGAACAGAACAGAACAGAACAGAACAGAACAGAACAGAACAGAACAGAACAGAACAGAACAGAACAGAACAGAACAGAACAGAACAGAACAGAACAGAACAGAACAGAACAGGACAAAAGTTGAATTTATAACAAAGGAACAATCATTTTATATAAGAGGTTGTGCGGTAATTTTGATGTTAATTCATCATCTTTTTACATTTTCAGACCGCATACCAAAAACGGCTGAAATAATTTGGCTATTTGGAGATAATCAATTTGAAGTTTCATTGGGAGCATGGGGTAAATATTGTGTTGCTATATTCTTATTTATAAGTGGATATGGCTATTCTTTTTCAAAAGATAAGCCTATGAAATATTATACCAATAAACTCGTTGCTCTTTATCGAACTGTTTTTATTATATTTTTAATATATATTCCAATTGATATTTATTTTAATGTGGAAAGGGTCGTGTCTGATCTTAGTTTGAAGTCTATTTTAATGAATTTAATAGGGTTTCATTTTAATTATAATGGAGAATGGTGGTTTTTATTTCCTTATGTTTTATTTGTTTTAATTACACCAATATTAAATAAATTTCGTTATTATTTAGCTTCTTTGTTTGCAGTTGGAATTATACTTCATAATATGCAGGGAAATGGAATTGTAGGGGAATTTTTCACTTGGTCTGTTGCCTATATACTTGGCTTTATTTTTGGCGTACTATCCCCAAAACTCGCTCACTTCAAATCTAATGCTATTATTTCCTTATTTTTATCTATAGTTTGTTATTTTATCATTAAATATGGAATGGATAATTTTGGGATTGAAAGTAGTTTGTTTCTTGTACCATTTGTGATTTTTATCATAAAAACATTATACAATATAATTCCGCTAATATTGCGTAAAGGTATTAGTAGCATAGGTAAAAAATGCCTAATAATTTGGCTTGTACATTCATTTTATTGTTATCATTTCGCTGGAGAATTTATATATTCTCCAAAATACTCAATTTTAATTCTACTTAATTTACTATTAATTTCATATTTAAGTGCAGTGTTGATTACGTTTATAGAGAAAAAACTTGTGATTGTTTTTGTTAAAATAAGAAATATTATTTTTCAGAAAGTTAATAAAGTCAGTACTATGTAGATAATCTTTTGTCAATCAAAAAAAGTGTATTTTTTAAACAAAATTCACTTTGCAAAGTAAGGCAAAATGCGTATTATAGCGAGCCTTGTCGGTTGTCGAGCAGTTCGATATAAATTAGATTTAGGCTTGCTAGGAAGGTAACGTAAAATGCGAATCGGTTCATACCAATTAAAAAATCGTGTTTTACTTGCACCAATGGCAGGTATTACCGACCAGCCTTTCCGCCGTCTTTGTGCATATTATGGTGCGGGGCTTACATTTTCAGAAATGATGTCCACAAATCCGCAAGTTTGGCATACCGAAAAATCCAAATTGCGTTTGGCACATAGCGAAGATTTAGGTCTCAATGCGGTGCAAATTGCAGGTAGTGATCCACTCGAGATGGCGCAAGCCGCTGCTATCAACGTGGAATATGGCGCTCAAATCATTGACATTAATATGGGATGCCCTGCCAAAAAAGTAAATCGCAAACTCGCAGGCTCTGCGTTGTTGCAATTTCCAGATTTGGTGGAAAAAATCTTGCGAGAAGTCGTGTCCGCCGTCAATGTGCCAGTGACCTTAAAAATTCGTACAGGCTGGGATAAATCTAATCGAAATTGCGTTCAAATCGGCAAAATTGCAGAACAATGTGGCATACAAGCATTAACGGTACACGGTCGTACACGCGCTTGTCTTTTTGAAGGCGAAGCGGAATATGACAACATTAAAGCCGTTAAACAAGCGATTGCTATACCAGTTATAGCTAATGGCGATATTGATTCTGCTCGGAAAGCAAAATTCGTTCTTGATTATACTGGAGCGGATGCCATTATGATCGGTCGTGCTGCCTTAGGTAACCCTTGGTTATTTCAAGCTGTGGAAAACCTAATTGAGCATAACTCGATAAGTCAAATGCCAAGTTTAAAAGAAAAGTGTGGTCAGATTTTGCGTCATATTCAAGAATTACATCAATTCTATGGCGAACAAAAAGGCTATCGCATTGCGCGTAAACACGTAGCTTGGTATTTACAGGGAATTCAACCTGATTCCGTTTTTAAACAGACTTTTAATGCAATTAGTGATCCGAAAGAGCAGCTCATTGTATTGGAAGATTTTTTCAATTTAATTTTGGATAAAGAAAAATGTTAGAACAACAACGTAATTCTGCCGATGCCTTAACGGTATCAGTATTAAATGCGCAATCACAAGTGACCAGCAAACCATTACGCGATTCAGTCAAACAAGCGTTGCGTAATTATTTAGCACAATTAGAAGGTCAAGATGTGAATGATCTTTACGAGCTAGTATTAGCGGAAGTTGAACACCCTATGTTAGATATGATTATGCAATATACTCGTGGTAATCAAACCCGTGCAGCAAATATGCTTGGTATCAACCGTGGTACATTACGTAAAAAATTAAAAAAATACGGTATGGGATAAGGCGATATTCTTTTATTAACAAAAAGATTGAATGTTTTTCATTCTATTTTAAAAATTAGCCCCAAGTAATTTGGGGCTAATTTATTATTACAATTTAAGATCTTCGATGTGCATTTTTCATAATGCGATCTTTTGTTACTTTCCATTCACGTTCTTTAATATCATCACGTTTATCCTGCTGTTTTTTACCTTTGGCTAAACCGATTTTGACTTTTGCCCACGCACTTTTCCAGTAAAGAGAAAGTGCAACTATGGTAAAACCGTCTCGGTTTGCTTTGCCAAATAGGGATGCTAATTCGCGTTTATTTAACAATAACTTACGAGTGCGAGTTGGATCACAAACAATATGCGTTGATGCAACATTTAATGGCTGAATGCTTGCGCCGAATAAAAAGGCTTCGCCATTTTTAAAAATAACATAACTATCACTAATATTTGCCTTGCCTGCGCGCATAGATTTGACTTCCCAGCCTTGTAATTCAAGACCGGCTTCAATTTCATCTTCAATAAAATAATCGTGTCTTGCACGTTTATTCAGTGCGATAGTATTTGAATTGGGTTTTACTTTTTTCTTTGTCATAATTTTATCCCTTATTTTGCCTGAGGCATTTTATCGGATCTCTATTTTGATAGCAAAAAGATCATCTAGGTAGAACTGGCAGTCGCATTTATTTTCAATCTTTAAAAATAAATGATTTGTAGAAAATAAGAGAAAAACTGACCGCACTTTTTAAGAAAAAACAGACACATTGTTGTGTCTGTTTGAGAGAGATAAAAAGATGAATTAAGTGTTAGCGATTTATATAGTGAATAAAGGATTATTCCAAACGTTTTGCCACTTTAAGCCAATCAGCCTTAAATACACGCTGCATATTATTAATGGCATCAATAATATCGTGATGAACGAGTTGTTCATTTTGGATACCTACGCAATAGCCGCCCTTGCCTTGTAGCAATAAATCTACTGCGTATGCGCCCATACGTGAGGCAAGAATACGGTCAAAAGCACAAGGAGAACCACCACGTTGAATATGCCCTAAAACAGTTGCGCGAGTTTCGTGACCTACGCGAGCTTCAATTTCTTTTGCCAGAGAATGAACATCAGTTAAAAGTTCAGTGATAGCAATAATAGCGTGGCGTTTACCGCGAATAATGCTACGTTCAATTTGTTGCATTAATTCTTCGCGATTAAATTCAATTTCTGATGCGACGATATATTCACAACCGCCAGCAATGCCCGCAGAAATGGTTAAGTCACTACAATGGCGACCCATAATTTCAACGATAGAAATACGTTGGTGTGAGCTTGATGTATCACGTAAACGGTCGATTGCATCCACTGCAGTTTGTAATGCGGTTTGATAACCGATGGTATAGTCAGTACCTGCAACATCATTATCAATAGTACCGGGTAAGCCAACACAAGGGAAACTATGTTCTTCGGTTAATAATTTTGCCCCCATATAAGAACCGTCACCACCGATAACCACAAGTGCATCAATGCCGTGAGAACGTAAAATTTCCGCACATTTTGCCCGAATATTAGGATCTTTAAATTCAGGAAAACGTGCAGAACCTAAAAAAGTACCGCCACGATTAATCACATCAGATACGCTATAGCGATTTAATTGTTTGATTTTATTATTGTATAAACCTTGATAACCGTCATAGATACCAAATACTTCTAAGCCTTCTGCAAGTGCAGAACGTACTACGCCACGAATTGCGGCATTCATACCAGGCGCATCGCCACCACTTGTTAAAACTGCAATTTTTTTAATCATAATTTACCTACTTTTAACCATAATTGAAAATGGGCATAAGATTACATCATTCAAAGAATCTGCTCTAGCAAAATTTGACGAGATTTTGATCTACATTATTTTTCACAAAACAGTTGCCATTTCAAATTTTGTAAATGCTTTCTTTCTATATCCACAATGTATTTTTGCAAATGTCGTTGTACTTTATTGACAGATAAATGTTTAGAGCGCATTGGTTGCTGTATTTTTTGCGAATATTGAAATTGCACAAAGCCACATTGGGACAATTGTCGTCCTTTCATCACATTGACTTGCCAAGATGGATTTTCTTTCGTTGGCGAATAGATAACATATCCATTTAATTCATTTGGATTGGTCGAATTTTTTGGAATAGCATCGAAATGGAAATCTTTTACGCCTGTATTGCGATAAATGCGTTCTCTTAATGCAATACGTTCTTTAATAGAACGTTCGGATTGATTGCGATCAAAGAGAATTTCAATTTCAGATTGCCAATTTTCCAGCGTATCTGGTTTAGCAATATACACATAGCGTGCAATGGTTTCGAAATCTTGGCTGCCAGTAAGTACATAATGTTTTCCATTATATTCTAACTGGGTAGGCACATTTAATTGCGTCAGCTTAGTTGCACAGCCTGAAAGTATAAGTGTGGTCAAAATAACAAAAATTTTATTCATTAATATCTCGCTTAAAGACAAATTCGGTTTCAGTGGAGGATGCTGAATCAAACCAATAACCACCTAAATCAAATTCTTTTAACTGTTCAATGTTGGTTAAACGATTTTGAATAAGATAACGGCACATTAAGCCTCGCGCTTTTTTCGCATAAAAACTAATTACTTTATATTTGCCATTTTTATTATCTAAGAAAATTGGCTTGATTATCTTGGCTTTAAGTTGGTTTTCTTTAACAGATTTATAATATTCATCAGAGGCTAAATTTATCAGAACATTATCGCCTTGTTCATCTATAGCTTGTTGAACCGCTTGGGTGATCACATTTCCCCAAAAGGCATACAGATCTTTTCCTTTCGGATTGGCTAATTTTGTCCCCATTTCTAATCGGTAAGGTTGCATTAAATCAAGTGGTTTTAAAAGCCCATAAAGACCAGAAAGCATACGTAAATGGGATTGCGCAAAAATGACATCATCTTCCGAAAGGGAAGCAGCATCTAAACCAGTATAAACATCGCCTTTAAATGCAAAGAGTGCAGGGCGGGAATTGTTTTCATTGTGAATTTTTGTCCATTCTGCAAAGCGTGCAGCATTTAAACCAGCCAACTTATCGCTGATAGACATTAATGATGAAAGATCTTGTGGAGAAAGTTTACGACAAACCTCAATAAGTTGTTCGCTGTAATCGGTAAAGTGCGGTTGAGAAACAGGAAAATTTTTTACCGCACTTTCAAAATCAAGAGTTTTCGCAGGGGAGATAATCGCTAACATAATCGTCCTTTTATGAAAAAAGAATGGGCGTATCTTAGCATAAAAATTTACACTAAACGCGTTTATATAACCCATTTTCACTCATGATGAGATCTTGCAACTCAAGATCGAGCAACTGAACAAGCAAAACATCGACGCTTAAATTAAATTCTTCCGCTAAATCATCAATGCTCACAGGCGTGTAACCAATACGCGAATAAAGTTTCGGGTGGCTTGGCGCTTCTAGTAATCGACGAGGATCAGGTGGTGGCATGTAATTAGGCACGGCGATCTGGTCAAAATCGATTTCAGTTTGGCTATGGATAGAATGTTGGTAAAGGGTTTCCAAAATATCTTTAGCATTTTCTACTAACATTGCACCTTGTTTAATTAGGCGATGACAACCTTGACTTGATTCATTTTGAATGTTTCCCGGCACAGCAAAAACCTCTCGGTTTTGTTCCAACGCATATCGCGCAGTAATAAGCGAGCCGCTTTTTTCTGTGGCTTCAACAACAAGCGTGCCGACTGAAAGCCCGCTAATAATCCGATTACGACGTGGGAAATTAGCGGCAATGGGCGCTTGGTTTGGTAAGAATTCAGAGACTAATGCGCCATTATTTTCGATGATTTGTGCCGATAATCTTTGATGTTTAGAGGGATAGATTTGTTCTAATCCACTGCCTAAAACCGCAATAGTTTGTCCTTGAATATTGACTACAGCTTGATGGCAATGTCCATCAATTCCTAATGCAAGTCCACTAGTAATCGTAAAGCCAGCTAATGAAAGTTCTGTCGCAAAATGTTTTGCCCAATATTCTCCGTAAGTCGTGCAATAACGGCTTCCAACCATTGCCATTTGGCGTTGTGAAAGTGCGGTTAAATTTCCTTTTACAAATAATAGTGGCGGAAAACTTGCGGTTTGTTTCAACAAAAAGGGATAAAAAGGGGAAAAATAATTCACTAAATGATTTCCCTCTTTTTGTGACCACACAAGTGCAGGCTCAATAAATTTTGCTTCAGGCTTGAACCAACGGCGAATTTGAATGGCTCCCCACCCCATTTGTCGGAAAGCAACATCATCATAATTAAGTAATTCATTTAAGGTAATATTGGACAAAATTTTATCAATGCCAACGCCGCCAAGTTTAGGTACTTGCATTAAACGGAGTAATGTGTAGGTAATGTCATTCATATTTTTTCCTTTTTATTTGAAAATCTAGTATGGAAAAAACGAGGGAGAGAAACGATTAATTTAAAATCATTTTGCGATGCAGATCGCAAAAGTTCTTTTTAATGAATAAAAAATTGCAAAATTTTTCTTATTTTGAAAATGTAAAAAATCCAATAAGAAAAATTTGTTGATTAGGATTGTATTGGTTAAATATGCTGATTTTATTAAGTTTATTAGTTAAATGTATATTTTATGAAGTGTAAGTAGGTTTATTTTTAATATAAAATGCCAAAAAAATAGTTTGACAGCCAGTTTTTTTATTCGTAATATGGAAAACGTTTTACACAGAAGGATTTTTATTTATGTTTCGTATTGTTTCCTTATCTCTCAACCTACTGCTCTCACATTTTGTGTGCGGCTAAGTTGTGGATAAAAAAACAGTCAGATGTAAATACCCAATTTTAAACCCGCACTTTATAAGTTGCGGGTTTTTTATCTAAAAAATACAGGAAAAACGCACCGCACTTTTGGCGTGATTTTAGAGGAACTTTTAGTAAGGACATTTAGTAAGGACATTGTTATGACAGATCGCGTTATTATTTTTGATACCACTTTGCGTGATGGGGAACAGGCGTTAAAAGCAAGTTTGACGGTAAAAGAAAAATTACAGATCGCTTTAGCACTTGAACGCTTAGGTGTGGATGTAATGGAAGTGGGGTTTCCTGTTTCTTCTCAAGGGGATTTTGAATCTGTTCAAACCATTGCGCGCCATATTAAAAACGCTCGTGTTGCCGCGTTATCTCGAGCCGTAGATAAAGACATTGATGCCGCATACGAAGCCTTAAAAGTGGCAGAAGCATTCCGTATTCATACGTTTATTGCAAGTTCCGCATTGCACGTTGAAGCGAAATTAAAACGTTCTTTTGATGATGTGGTAGGAATGGCAGTTGCAGCAGTGAAACGAGCACGTAATTATACGGATGATGTTGAGTTTTCTTGCGAAGATGCAGGCCGTACAGGCATTGACAATATCTGTCGTATTGTTGAAGCGGCAATTAATGCGGGGGCAACTACGGTAAATATTCCCGATACAGTCGGTTTTTGCTTACCAAATGAATACGGCAATATCATTGCTCAAGTGCGTAATTGCGTACCGAATATTGATAAAGCAGTGATTTCCGTGCATTGCCACAATGACTTAGGTATGGCAACCGCTAATTCTTTAACGGCAGTACAAAATGGTGCGCGCCAAATTGAATGTACCATTAATGGAATTGGCGAACGTGCGGGCAATACTTCCCTTGAAGAAGTGGTTATGGCAATGAAAGTGCGTCAGGATTTTATGGGTGTGGATACCCGTATTAATACCCAAGAAATTCACCGTGTCAGCCAAATGGTAAGCCAACTTTGCAATATGCCGATTCAGCCGAATAAAGCCATTGTGGGTTCAAATGCTTTTGCCCATTCTTCTGGTATCCATCAAGATGGTATGTTGAAAAACAAAAATACCTACGAAATTATGTCTCCGGAAACCATCGGTTTGAAAAAAGAAAAATTGAATTTAACCGCACGTTCTGGTCGTGCAGCTGTGAAAGGTCATATGGCAGATATGGGCTATAACGAACAAGATTACGATTTGGATAAATTGTATGACGAGTTCTTAAAATTGGCGGATAAAAAAGGTCAAGTGTTTGATTATGATTTGGAAGCATTGGCGTTTATCGATATGCAGCAAGGGGATGAAGATCGTTTGGTATTAGATAAACTTTCGGCACACTCCACCAAAGAATATCCAGCAACTGCGTTTGTTCAATTGAAGTTGGATGGCGAAAAATTAAGTACGTCTTCAATTGGCGGTAATGGCCCAGTGGATGCGGTTTATAACGCCATCTTAAATTTAACGGGTTTAGAAATCAAAATGTCTCACTATAACTTAACTGCTAAAGGCGAGGGCGCAGAAGCATTAGGGCAAGTGGATATTGTGGTAGAACACAAAGGGCGTAAATTCCACGGCGTCGGTTTAGCGACAGACATTGTTGAATCTTCCGCACTTGCTTTAGTCCACGCCATCAATGCCATTTATCGAGCGCATAAAGTGGCAGATATTAAGAATCATAAACAGCATTAATTTATCGAGTTCCCCTTTTTAGCAAAGAGGGGAAAAATACAAAAAAACTAACCGCACTTTTGAAGTAAAAAATAGGAAAAACAATATGCAATCATACAATATAGCAGTATTAGCAGGCGATGGTATTGGCCCCGAAGTCATGGCGGAAGCCATTAAGGTATTAAACAGAGTTCAAGAAAAATTTGGTTTTAAACTTAACTTTAACGAGTTTTATGTGGGCGGTGCGGCTATTGATCATTGTGGTTATCCGTTACCAGCAGAAACCTTAAAAGGCTGTGATCAAGCGGATGCCATTTTATTTGGTTCTGTAGGTGGTCCTAAATGGACAAATTTACCACCAGATCAACAGCCAGAACGCGGCGCATTATTGCCTTTGCGTAAACATTTCAAATTATTCTGTAATCTTCGTCCTGCAACCCTTTATAAAGGCTTGGAAAAATTCTGTCCATTACGTGCAGATATTGCCGCAAAAGGTTTTGATATGGTGGTGGTGCGTGAATTAACGGGCGGGATTTATTTCGGTCAGCCTAAAGGTCGTGAGGGGGATGGCGCACAAACCAAAGCATTTGATACGGAAGTGTATTACAAATATGAAATCGAACGCATTGCACGTGCGGCTTTTGAGGCAGCAATGAAACGCAATAAAAAAGTCACTTCTGTAGATAAAGCGAACGTATTACAGTCTTCTATTTTATGGCGTGAAACTGTGACAGAAATGGCAAAAGAATATCCAGAAGTGACTTTAGAGCATATCTATATCGACAATGCCACCATGCAGTTAATTAAATCACCTGAATCTTTTGATGTTTTACTTTGCTCTAATATTTTCGGCGATATTATTTCTGATGAAGCGGCGATGATCACTGGTTCTATGGGAATGTTGCCATCTGCCAGCTTAAATGAAGAGGGTTTTGGTTTATACGAGCCTGCAGGCGGTTCTGCCCCTGATATTGCAGGCAAAGGCATTGCCAACCCAATCGCACAAATTCTTTCTGCGGCAATGATGTTGCGTTATAGCTTCAACTTAAACGAAGCAGCAGATGCCATTGAAAGTGCGGTTCAAAAAGTCTTGGCAAGTGGTCATCGCACCGCCGATTTAGCTGATACTTCCACACCAGTTTCTACTGCAGAAATGGGTACATTGATTACACAAGCAATTTAATACTTGCCTTCCTCCGTTTACGGGGGAAGATGCCCGAAGCGCGGAAGGGGGCAATCTCCCCCCTTAGTTATTTAGAAATATCCCCAATAAACAGGGGGGACAAAGTATTTAAAGTGCGGTTGAAAAACACATCGAATTTTAACTGCACTTCCCTTAACGAATAGAGAAAAATATTATGGCAAAAACACTTTACGAAAAATTATTTGATTCACACATTGTGTATGAAGCAGAGGGCGAAACGCCAATTTTGTATATTAACCGTCATTTGATTCACGAAGTAACCAGCCCGCAGGCCTTTGATGGGTTACGCGTCGCAAATCGCCAAGTGCGCCAAGTGAATAAAACTTTCGGCACAATGGATCACAGCATTTCCACCCAAGTACGAGATGTCAATAAACTTGAAGGTCAAGCGAAAATTCAAGTGTTAGAATTGGATAAAAATACCAAAGCAACAGGTATTAAATTATTTGATATAACAACCAAAGAGCAAGGTATTGTACACGTTATGGGGCCAGAACAAGGTTTAACCTTACCCGGTATGACAATTGTTTGTGGCGATTCACACACCGCAACGCACGGCGCATTTGGTGCCTTGGCTTTTGGTATTGGCACTTCTGAAGTAGAGCACGTATTAGCCACTCAAACTTTAAAACAGGCTCGCGCAAAAAGTATGAAAATTGAAGTGCATGGTAAAGTCGCATCAGGTATTACGGCAAAAGATATTATTCTTGCCATTATCGGCAAAACTACGATGGCAGGCGGTACAGGACACGTTGTAGAATTCTGCGGCGAAGCGATCCAAGACCTTTCTATGGAGGGGCGTATGACCGTCTGTAATATGGCAATTGAAATGGGTGCAAAAGCAGGCTTGATTGCGCCAGATGAAACCACATTTGCATATTTGAAAGATCGTCCACACGCGCCGAAAGGCAAAGATTGGGAGGATGCCGTTGCTTATTGGAAAACCTTAAAATCTGACGATGATGCACAATTTGACACTGTGGTAACGCTAGAAGCAAAAGACATCGCACCACAAGTCACTTGGGGGACAAACCCTGGGCAGGTAATTTCTGTGAATGAAACCATACCAAATCCGCAAGAGATGGCAGATCCTGTACAACGTGCTTCAGCGGAAAAAGCCTTACATTATATTGGCTTGGAAGCTGGTACTAATTTAAAAGATATTAAAGTTGATCAAGTGTTCATCGGATCTTGCACCAACTCGCGCATTGAAGATTTACGTGCAGCAGCGGCAGTGATGAAGGGGCGCAAAAAAGCGGATAACGTAAAACGTATTTTAGTTGTCCCAGGTTCTGGTTTAGTGAAAGAACAAGCGGAAAAAGAGGGCTTGGATAAAATCTTTATTGCCGCAGGTGCAGAATGGCGTAATCCAGGTTGTTCAATGTGTTTAGGAATGAACGACGACCGTTTAGGCGAATGGGAACGCTGTGCTTCCACTTCAAACCGTAACTTTGAAGGGCGTCAAGGTCGTAATGGACGTACCCATTTAGTAAGCCCTGCAATGGCAGCGGCAGCAGGAGTGTTCGGTAAATTTGTTGATATTCGTGACGTAACATTAAACTAAGGCTCAAAAGAGGAAAAAGAAAAATGGCAGGATTTAAACAACTTTCAGGCTTAGTCGTACCATTGGATGCGGCAAATGTAGATACCGATGCAATTATTCCAAAACAATTTTTACAAGCCATTACCCGCGTAGGTTTCGGCAAACACTTATTCCACGAATGGCGTTATCTTGATGTGGA
Organism: Haemophilus aegyptius; assembly: GCF_900475885.1. Lineage (GTDB taxonomy): Bacteria > Pseudomonadota > Gammaproteobacteria > Enterobacterales > Pasteurellaceae > Haemophilus > Haemophilus influenzae. The sequence continues at coordinate 9,770 of NZ_LS483429.1, read as the reverse complement.
CGGCACCAAGCCAAATCCAGAATTTGTCTTAAATTATCCGCAATATCAAGGTGCAACAATTTTGTTGGCGCGTAAAAACCTTGGCTGTGGTTCTTCTCGTGAACACGCCCCTTGGGCATTAGCCGATTACGGTTTTAAAGTAATGATCGCCCCAAGTTTTGCAGATATTTTCTATAACAATAGCTTAAATAATCATATGTTACCGATTCGTTTAAGCGAAGAAGAAGTAGAAGAAATCTTCCAATGGGTATGGGCAAATGAAAGCAAGCAAATCCACGTAGATTTAGAAGCGATGACGGTCACTGTAGGGGATAAAGTTTATACTTTTGAGCTTGATGAATTCCGTCGCCATTGTTTGCTAAACGGTTTAGATAATATCGGCTTAACTCTTCAGCACGAAGACAAAATCTCAGCATATGAGAAAAATATTCCAGCGTTTTTACGTTAAAAATAAAAAATGCGCTGATTTTTCACCGCACTTAATCACTGAATTTCATTCAAAAATAAAGCCCTGTAATACACAGGGCTTTGTTGTTTATAACGTTAATTCAAACAGGCTTATTAAAAACTAAAACTTAGTTTTAATTCTGCAGTTTTTTGTTTTTCCGCTTGTTTCGCTTTTGTTAATCCGCCTATTAGACTTAATTTCACATTATGATATTTCAATTTAAGTCCTGCGTTATATTGCTGTTGGTTTTCCACGTTGTAAGCAAAATCATATTGATTTACATTAATTTTTCCGCTGCCTTGATTTGCATCATATCGAGCAGACAAAATTGGCGTAACGGAAAACTCGCCTAAGTGATAAGTATAACTTAAATCAACTTGAGCAAAGGCTGTTTTGACAGATATTGGATTTACTTTAATGCGATCTTGATCTAATGCAAAATTAGCGTTTGATAAATAGCTATAACGCACACCTACTATTGGCGTAATACCAAAATTGCCAAGATTAAATGCTTTGCCTGCGGTTAAACCAAATTGTGCAGTATGGCGAGCAAATTTCGCATTATTATTGGTTTGTAGGTTGCTTTGGAACTTGCCGTAGCCTAAATCCACCGCTAAATACCAATGATTATCCGCATAATATTTAGAATAGAAATTAACTTGTGCTAGAGTATTTTTACTGCTTGCCTTATCAAAGTTGTTACTATTGCGAACATAAGTAAACACGCCACCTAACTGAACATTGTTTGAGATTGTTTGATCCCAACCAAGTTGAGTTTGCGTACTTTTAGAACTAAAACGACGATATTGACTTGAGGAATAATTTTCGTTCATTGAAGTATTAGATACCCAAACGTTATATTGCCCCTCGTTATTCATTTCTAACTGGCTAATATGTTGAGAAACTGCTTTCCCCACATTTAATGCAACAAATTGTGCTTTTGCCATTGCATCAGAAATTACCGCATTTGTGTTTGTACTTGTGAGATTGCTCAATGGCATTGCAGAACGATCGCTGCCACTTGTAACAGTTGGTTTCGAGCGAACACTTCTTCTACTTCTACGATTTGGCTTACTGCTTTTTGAATTATCAGCTACTGTTGTTTCATCAGTAGAAGTTGCTGTTGCTTCTTCAGCAGAAGTCACTTTAGGCTGGCTAATACTTCTTCTACGTCTATTATTTGGCTTATTACTGCTTTCTGAATTATCAGCTATTGTTGTTTTTTCAGTAGAAGTTACCGTTGTTTTTTCAGTAGAAGTTACCGTTGTTTCTTCAGTAGAAGTCTCTTGAGGCTGGCTAATACTTCTTTTACGTCTACTCTTTGGCTCACTGCTTTTTGAATTAACCGCAGGTTGAGTTGTATTCTCTGGATTTTCCACTACAGAGTTTCCAGTGTTTACTGTTGTGCTTTCTGTCACAGGTCGTTCAGCTTTTGTGCTTGAATTCTCTGTTGGTTTAACAGATGTTGAATTATTTGCTACAGAATTATCCGCAACAGTATTCGCTTCAGGCTGACGATCATCTTCGGTCGTAGCCACAGTTTCCGTTTTTGGTTTATCGGATTTTTCAGCAGTTTCTTTAATTGCGGTTGCAGATCCAGTATTTATTGAATTCTCTGGTGCAGGTTGTTCAGTGCTTACTGTTGCACTTGGTTGTGTTTGCGGTTGAGCTTCTGCATTATTAACAGTCGGAACCTTTTCACTTTCAAGCTCTGCTTGCGGTTGAACAGTTTCAGACTGTTCCTGTTTCGGAGACACTTGAGAAGTCACTTTAGGGGCTTCTTGAGTTTTCTCTGTTTCTACTTTAGCCGTTTTCTCTGTTTCTGTTGGTTGAGAAACTTTCTTTTCTGCTTGATTTTCTGATACTACAGGCGTTACAGGTTCAGCGTTAGTTTTTTCATTTGGTTGAGTTTCTTCCGCTGGTTTACTGTTTGGCGAAGTTGCCTCTGCCGCAGCAACAGTTGTCGGCTGTGTTTGCGGTTGAGCTTGAACTTGAGTTTCTTCTACTTTCGTATCAGTTGAAACTTTTTCAGGAGCAGGTTCTGCTTGTTTCGGAGACGCTTGAGAAGCCATTTGAGGGGCTTCTTGAATTTCATCTTTTTCTACTGTAGCCGTTTCTTCTGTTCTTGGTTCACTACTTGTCAGACCATTTTCCACTGCTGTTTCTTCAGTAGAATTTATTTCAGGTTGGCGAGCAGTTTCAGTCGTTTGAGTTTCCTCGGTTTCACTTCCACTTTGAGCCACTTCATTTGTTTGAGTGTTAGCTTCTACACTTGGTTTAGCTTCTTGTGCAACTTCTCCATTTTGAGCTGTTGTCTCGGTTGCGTCTTGCTCGTTTTTCGCTATTGTTTTACTTTCTTGCGGACTATTTTCTGACACTGTTTCAGTTGTCTCTGATGGTGTAGCAGGCGCAGGTAGTGGAACTGGTGCTTCAACACGGGCTATTTCTTCATTGTTACTTGGTACGCTAGGTGCATCAGCTTGCATATTATTAGGTGTTGCAATACTTGGCGTATCGACAGTTGTTAGGTTTCTTTTTTCTACCTCTGGGTTATACAAATCGTAACGTCCATCAGTTTCTTTCAAAGTGTAGCTCCAAGCACCTCGATCAACTTTGCCATTTGCTAATGTTACTTTTAAATCATTTCTTGTAGCTTTTGAAGCATCAAAAATCGTGAGTTCATTTTTTGTAGGTTCGCCAGTTTTATCTGCCACTTGTAATGTAAAGTTACCTGTGGCGGATTTGGTTACAACAACTTTGTCATTTTTATTATTGGTAAAATCAACCCAATAATAGAAAGAACCGTTACCTGATAAGCTATTCAGAGTGAGCGTGTTATATTTTGTCACATTGTTTGAATTGTCTGCTGAATTTAAATGAATATGCCCCTTGTCTAAATTTAATTGATTAACATTGCTATCGCCTGTTAAATACCAATGGCTATTTTCGGTTAAACGCACTTGGCTATTTCCCGTGCTGCTAATTGTGCCGAATAAGTTAGCTTTGCCTAAGGTAAAGCTTGCACTTTCGGTTAAGTTTACATTACCGCGCAAATTAGTTGGATTAAAACTATTGAGTGCTTTTGTAGATAAAGTACCATTATGGCAAGTCACATAGCCCGTATAGTCAGAACGTACACAAACGGTATCGCCTGTTTTATAGCCGATATGAACTTGTGCTTTATTAGAAGCTGTGATATTTGAAGTAATGTTTGCAACATTGCGACCTGAATAAAGGGTTGCGTTATTGGTTACATTAATATTTGTTGCTTTAAAATTGCGGTTAATCCAGTCATCTTCTACTACCACTTCATTATTTTCAGCAAAGTGAGGATCTTTATTTGTCGAAGAAATACCTGCAATATTTCTTGCGTGCGGTGTTGGTCTGCCTGAAAGGAATAAGGTGCCTTTTTCAACTTTTAATTCACCATTAAGGTTTGTACCGCCTGTTAATAAAAAGCGATTTTGATCGGTTTTGCCACTAAAGGTAACGTTTAATTTGCCGTTTTGATCTGCCTTATTTTCTTCCTCGCCAAAATAACCGTTAAAGCCATTCATACGCTCGTTGTTGATATGGTTCATTACATTTTTTTGAGCGTCTAGTTTCTCAGTTCCCATATATAGCCAACTATCATTGCTTTCTCCTCTGTTTTGAGGAAATTCTGAGCGAATGCTAGCACCTTTTTTTAACGCATAATAAGTTCTATTTTCTTCATTAAAATAGAGTTGGTATCCATATTGTATTTGTCGAAAGGTATAATAAGGAGCATCTTCATCTCGTGGTTTTACATAATATATAGAAACCGTATTTGGATCTGTAATCAAATTATCCCCAGTAATTGTTACAGTAGAGGATTTACTGGTATTGTGATTAACTAATCTAGCCCCCTCATCAATATTTCTAATGTGATCAAATTTAAGTGAATTACCATTTAAATCTAATCGACCGCCTCTAAAACCAAAGTAAATTGAATTTGGATCTACTTGCTTATCATCATTAAGTACAACAGTTGAGCGACCACTCACTATACCTACTTGTGAAAAGGCTTGAACTTTATTATTGGCATCAGCTTGTTGTTTTAAGATAACAGTACCGTCACCTACTTTAAGCAATCCTTTATTTTCTCCCTTTCCTTCTACAATTAATGTTCCTTTGCCGATTTTAGCTAAACGATCAGATTGTGGGTTATGTACTTTCCATGTTACTGTTTTTCCATCAGCAACAGAAACGCCCGCTCCTTTCCAAGTGGTACTATCAGAAGTGCCTTTAACTTCATAATCTCCTTCAAAGAACAAGCCACCTGCACCTTGATCGATATTATTATTTAAGGTAAGAGTACCACTTCCTCTAAGAATCACACTTTTTCCGTGATTGTTCTTCTTAGAGTCAGTATCCTGACTACTATCGAATAAATCAACATTTAGAGATTCAGAACCATTAGAAATAACGCTTGTTTTGCCAGTAGGATTCCAATTGTATTGGGTGTTAGAACCAGTTAAAGAACCTGCACTATATTGTTGATAAATTTTTTCTGCAAATTCAGGTTTATAAATATTCCATTCTTGCCAAGATTTTTTGTTATAACCTGCCCAAAAATCATAAGACCCAAGAAAAAGCCATTTTCCTTTTTCTCTATCATATACAAATAATGGGGAGCCACTGTCGCCTAAAACAGCATAATTGGTAAGAGGATCTTGAGATAATATTCCTTTTGGATCGCTGTGTTCCTCTTTTGAATTGCCAAAACCAATTAGTCCATTATTTTCGTGGTTTACTTTATAAGGCGTACCTGCAATACCATAGGTATAGGCATCGCCCACCAATTTAAGATTATTGCCTCCAACCTCATGATTATTTAAAATTAAGCTGTAATTATCTCCTTTTTTATAAATAAATTGACTACCACTTCCTAGTCTTACAAAAGCAGGATATTTATTCTGATCATTATATGTGCCAGCATCACTACTTGCAGTTGAAGCCTCTATTGGTGCAACTTCGGTAACAAATTTATCAAGACGTGGCATATAGTAGTCTTCACGGCGTTTTTGAGTTTGATCTTCCGTAGTTACTGCTTTTCCATTCAATTTAGTTGGATACTCATTTTTCTCAACGGAAAAATATCTATTTTCTTCTGAAGATACATCTCGGTGTGCCTTGGCATTGCCATTATTCATATTGCCGTTTAAGTTACCAAAATGTAGTTCACTCACGCCGTTACTAACGTGTTTTACACCTACTACATATTGTGGATTTATCAATGTGGCAATGCGTTTATCTACATCCACAACACTAAAATCAATCATCGGAATGCCATTAGGTAAAGCATTGCCTAAAGAGTGGTTATCTTTATCTCTCACTTCCACATTTGTTGCACCAACAGAAAATCTCCCTTTATTTTCTGCAAAATCACGAAATATTTGATAATCCACATCGTCTCTCACTAACGCGGCTTCTGTATAAGGGGTTAATGCGTAGGCGACAGTAAGCGCAATAAAATTGAGTTTGAATTTTTTATTTAGCATAGAAGCTGTCCTTATTAATTAAGTTTAAAAAGTAGATTTGATAGGACACAATTTGATATACGGTTACAAGTTGATTCAAATCTTGGCTGTGTTGCGTCGATAGTTTGCAAGTTGTCTTCATTTTTATAATGAGCGAGCTTTATAGCATAAATCACTCAAAACTTGAATTACATTTACGAGGTAATGATAATAATTTTTGATATTTTTTAAAAAATTGGCGTATTTTCCACCGCACTTTTGGCTAATTTAAGGCGTTAATGATGCCATTATGAACAGAAAACATTTTTTTATTTTCCACTTGCATTTCTTTTAGTTGTCTTTGCGTAATGGCGGTAACAAACACTTGTGAACCGCTTTGTTGTAATCGTTCTGCCAACAAGGCACGTTTGTATTGATCTAATTCCGAGGCAAAATCATCGATCAAAAAAATACAATGGCGTTGCTTTTCTTTCATTAAATGCTCGCCCTGCGCTAGTCTTAATGCACACATTAAAAGTTTAAGTTGTCCACGAGAAAGCACATCTTCAACAGGCAATCCTTGTGCTTTGAAACGAAAATCCGCTTTTTGAGGGCCAGCAAAGGTGTAATTTAAGGCACGATCTCGTTCAAAATTTTGTTGAAGAATTTCATAATAATCAGCATTTTTTTCCCACCCTTGATGAAAGCTGACATTAATTTCTAATTCAGGCAGAAAAAGTTGGCAAGTTTGCTCAATTTCAGGGCTCAGTGCTTCTGCATATTCGGCACGCCATTGACTTACTTGATGGGCAAGTTTAGCAAGTTCAACGTCCCAAATTTTTATGGCAGAGTAAGGCTGATTTTGTGCAAGGGCGGCATTTCGTTGTTTGAGTAATCGATTGAGATTGCTCCAAGCGGAATAGAAACTTGTTTGGTGATGGAATAATCCCCAATCTAAAAACGCGCGGCGATAACTTGGCCCGCCGTTGAGTAAGGTTAAGCCCTCTGGCGTGATTAATTGCATTGGCAAAAGATGAGCAAGATCGGAAATTTTATTGCCATCTTCGCCGTTAATTTTTACTAAGGTGTTGCCTTGACGAAGTTTTTGTAAGCCGACAGACCATTGATGTTGGCTTTCTTGGATTTGTCCAAATAGGGTAAAGTGCGGTTCGTCGTAAGAAATGATGCGATTTGTGACCGCACTTTTAAATGAACGTCCGTGACCAAGATAAAAAATAGCTTCTAATAAGCTGGTTTTTCCGCTGCCGTTGTTGCCGATTAAAAAGTTAAAGCAGGGATCAAAATCAAGATCCACTGCTGTTAAATTACGAAATTTTTCGACCAGTAAACGAGAAATCGCCATATTATAAACGCATTGGCATAATGACGTATTCGCAGCTGCTGTCTTCACAGTTTTCAATTAAGCAACTGGAGAACGCATCAGTTAAGCACATTCGCACTTGATTACATTTAAGTGTATTCAGCACATCAAGAATATAGGTTACATTAAAGCCCACTTCTAATTCTTCGCCATTGTAATTGACATCGACAATTTCTTCTGCTTCTTCGTGTTCTGTATTTGAGGCAGTAATTTTAAGCTGGTTTTCCTTTAAACTTAAACGTACGCTGCGTGCGCGTTCATTAGATAAAATAGACGCACGAACAAAAGCCTGTTTCAGCATTTCCCAATTGCCTTCGACAATTTTTGTGGCATTACGAGGCAATACTCGGCGATAGTCAGGAAAGCGACCATCAATTAATTTTGATGTAAATACTGTGTTTTTTAAATGGACACGTAAATTGTTGGTGCCAATTTGTAAACGTGCTGGTTCATCGTTTGTTTCTAATAAACGAACAAGTTCTAACACGCCTTTACGCGGTAAAATCACAGAATGATTTTGTAATTCTTGTTCAAGTGAGATAGTACAGACCGCAAGTCTATGACCATCTGTTGCCACAGTTCGCAATAAATTGCCCTCTGTTTCAAACTTCATACCATTTAAGAAATAGCGCGCATCTTGGTTTGCCATAGAAAATTGAGTGGCTTCAATTAAACGGCGTAAGGTATTTTGCGGTAGTTCAAAATCCACTTCAGACTGCCAATCTGTGAGGTTGGGATATTCTTCGGCAGGTTGGGTTGTTAGTGTAAAACGGCTACGCCCAGACTGCACTAATGCACGATCTTGTTCAAAAGTCACTGTAATTTCTGACTCATCAGATAAAGTGCGGCAAATATCTAAGAATTTTTTTGCTGGAATGGTAAAAGTGCCATTTTCAGAAGATGATGAAAGCTGAGTTTGACTAGAGAGTTCAACTTCTAAATCTGTCCCTGTGATAGTCAGACGATTGTCTTCAATTTGCAATAATACGTTGTTTAATACAGGAATATTTGGGCGATTACTCAATACGCCACATACTTGTTGCAACGGTTTTAATAAATTTTCTCTTGAAATACTAAATTGCATTACGTTCTCCTTTTATGCGGACAAAGTGCGGATCAAATTCGCCCAATCTTCTTGAATGCTATTGTCTTGCTCACGGAATTTTGGTACTTCTCGGCAAGCGTTTAATACGGTCGTGTGATCACGGTCAAAGGCACGACCGATTTCAGGCAAACTGCGATTTGTTAATTCTTTTGCTAAGGCCATAGCAATTTGGCGTGGACGAGTCACTGAACGTGCACGACTTTTTGATTTTAAATCTGAAACCTTAATTCGATAATATTCAGCCACCACTTTTTGAATATTTTCAATGGTAACCAAGCGTTCTTGCAGAGCCAAAATATCTTTTAAGGTATCTCGCACGAAATCAATATCAATATCGCCACCTTTGAAGTCTTGCATTGCTTTCACTCGATTTAATGCACCCTCAAGTTCACGCACGTTGGTACGCAAGCGTTGAGCAATGAAGAAAGCGACTTCTTCTGGCAAGTTCATATTATGTTCTTCCGCTTTTTTCAATAAAATCGCTACACGGGTTTCAAGATCGGGCGGCTCAATGGCTGTTGTTAAGCCCCAGCCAAAACGTGATTTTAAACGTTCTTCAATTTTTTCAATTTCTTTAGGATAACGATCCGAAGTTAAGATAATTTGGCGACCCGTTTCAAACAAGTTATTGAAAATATGGAAGAATTCTTCTTGGGTTTTTTCTTTTTCAGCGAAAAATTGAATGTCATCCACTAAAAGCGCATCAAGAGAACGATAGAATTTTTTGAACTGATCCATTTTATTATCACGCACAGCTTTTATCATATGTTGCATAAAGTTGTTGGCGTGAATATAAAGCACTCGCGCATTCGGTTTATCGGCTAAAATGCCGTTGCCAATAGCGTGTAACAAGTGAGTTTTCCCTAAACCAGTGCCGCCATATAAAAAGAAAGGATTGGCTGATGGTTCGCCTGGTGCTTGAGCAAGTTTTTGACCGACTGCGCGTGCGAGTTGGTTCGATTTACCTTCAACAAAGTTATCAAATAAGTGTTTAGTATTGAGATGAGATTCAAATTTTACTGAAGCACTAGATTCAGCTTGAAAATCTACCGCACTTTCTGTTTTAGGCGTGTCACTTGGTGCATTTTCTACTACTTTAGGTGCAGGCTTGACCCCTTCCTTTAAAGAAATACGCAGTTCAGGATTTTGTGCAAGTGTTTGACAAATTTGCTGGATTTGTGCGAGATAATGGGTTTCCACCCAACCTTTCACAAACATATTAGAAGCATATAAAACAATGTGGTTATCCGCCACCACATCAGCCTGTAAAGGACGAAGCCAAGTGCTAAGATCGCTGGCTGAAACTTGATCTTGAAGTTGTAACAGGCAACTTTGCCAAAGATTTGAGAGATTCAC